>JAHDXL010000004.1:0-148111 GCA_023382935.1 Phycisphaerales bacterium | reverse complement strand
CCCCCCCCCCCCCCCCCCCCCCCCCCCCCCCCCCCCCCCCCCCCCCCCCCCAACTTATGCCGAATCGCTCGAACGGCAGACCTAAACGCAAGGAGGATTGTGATATGCTCGGAATCATCATGCGTCTTGCACAGCGTCCATTCTGGCTCGGCGCCGGCATCGGGCTGATGCTCAACTTCCACCTTGTTCCACTGGTCCGCGCCAGTGCGAGCGCCAGTACGGAAACCAGTTGCACGCAGACGCTCTCTGTGCCGCCGGAGGTGCAGGATTGGGTGGACATGCAGTGCGCGGTGAACACAGCGATCTTCGGCGACGGGCTTGAGCCCAGTGCCGCGTACGCGATGGACACCGCCGTCGATCAGCCCGGTTTCTACACGGGTCAGACCTACGACGAACGCCCGATCGAACTCGACGTCGTCTGGACCGTCGCGGCCGATCTTGAGAATGAAGCGCCCGAGTTGGTCGCCGAGGGCGTCACGGCCCAGTTCGTCATCGCCCTCATGTCAGGCGACGGGGGTGACCTGCCGATCGCCGGGATCGTGATGCAGACCGGGACGCTCACGCTGGACGACGGACCGATCCGGATGGTGTGCGACATTCTCTCTGAGTCGGAGTTCGACCTGTTCCAGGACGTGGCGGCCCTGGAGCAGGGGATGCGGGTGTGGAACATGTCGACCAACGAGGCCGGCTCGCTCGAAACGCTCGATCCGGACGCGATGACGCTCTGGCTTCCGGGCATTGACCCCTCGACGCTGATCCAGGGGACGCCGGGCGGCAACCCAGGGGGAAACGGCATCGATGTGTGAGTGGCCATCGCAAACGGAAACTTGTCGATAGATATGGACGAGGCACGAGCCAACGCGGCAGCATGTTGTGCGGCGGCCAGCATTGTCTTCGCTGCCGCCATGGCGGGTGAGTGTTTCCTTGCTTCCTTGGTCGCACCGATCTGGGGTTGGCTGGCGTGCATCGCGGTCGCCGCGGTTGTGCTGGCGGCGGCGTTGGGCTACTGCGCGGCAGAACTCTACAACGCGATGGAGGCGGCCCATGCCCGCTTTCGGCTGGCCTTGCTGGGGTGCGGCGTTCGCGTCTTGTAGGATGAACAAAGCGTGCTTGGACTGCGCTCTCTCAAATTGCGAGCGGTCTTGTGGCTGGTGGCACTTGCTCTCGTTCCGGTGTTGATATTTGTTGCCATGCCACATAGGTCTTGGACTGATGTCGCTTGGATGTGCGGCGCGCTGTGTATCGTGCTCATACCGAGCTTGAGTATTGCAACCGGTACATGGATGCGCATCCGGCGCGATCTGCGGAACAACGAGGAGCGGTTTTGTATCAAGTGTGGATATAATCTGGCCGACAACCCGGGCTCCGGCACGTGCCCCGAATGTGGCGTCAAGTACGAGATGCCGGCGGTGCAAGATGCCTGGCGCCGCTCATTTCCGCGCGATGTATAAGCGCCACGCGCCGGGGACGTGCAGACTGGGACGCTGACGCTGGACGAGGGACCGATCCTGATGGTGTGTGACATTCTCTCTGAGTCGGAGTTCGCCACGTTCCAGAACGCGGCGTTGCTGGAGCAGGGGATGCAGGTGTGGAACATGTCGACCAACGAGGCCGGCTCGCTCGAAACGCTCGATCCGGACGCTATGACGCTCTGGCTTCCCGGCTTTGACCCCTCGACGCTGATCCAGGGAACACCGGGCGGCAACCCAGGGCCGATCGGTGTTGGCCCTGAGTGCGTGGAAGAGGCAAAGGCCCGCTTTGACTCATGTGCGGCCGCGGCTCGTGCCACAGCGGCGACTTGTATTGCTCGTGCGATTCGCGATTTTGGCGTCTGCATGCTCGTTTGTGCCGGCATTGGTCTTGTCGCTCCCTTGCCCTGGATCCTCAGTTTGATCTGTGCCGCGGCCTGCACCATCGGGCTTCTGATCGACATGAGTGACTGTGCGGATGCCCTCGCAATAGCCCTGGCGGCATGCTGGGGCACGCTGCAGCAGGAGTTGGCGTTGTGTGGGGTACGCATCCTCTAGCCTCGGAGACCGGTGTGCGCGGACGCCGAGCCACGATCTGGTGGATTGTTGGTCCTTACGTCTGGTTGGTACTGCCGGCGCTTGCGGCCTGGCGTTTGTGGGGAGCGGTCGGCCTCGGATCGCAACCCGGAGTTGGGATCGAGCGCGTCGGCGCAGGAATTGTGGTCGTCGGCGTGGTTGCGTGCGCCCAAGGCCTGGTCCTTTGGCGCGTGATAAGAGTGCGCCGTGAACTTCGGTCGGGGCATGGATGCTTCTGCCTGCACTGCGGACACAGCCTCGTCGGCCTTGAATCGATCGGCTGCTGCCCCGAGTGTGGACGGTCCTACGAGATCCGCGCCGTCCGCAGCATGTGGAGATCGGTGGTGGGGCCATTTGATCGCAGCGGCAGGCGGCTCCGGCGGCGATCCGGCTGTTGACATCTGCGCAGTGTGCCGCGGAGTTGTTCAATGCCATGGAGGCCGCATTGCGACATCTGCAATTGGACTTGGAGCAGTGTGGAGTTCGAATCCTGCAGGAGGCAAGCGTGCAGAGCCGACAGTCCATGTTGGTGAGGCCCGTCCTATGGTGCGCGTTACCCCCAGTTCCCGCGCTCATTCTGCTCATCCCCGCATCCCTCGCCGGTTGGCAGGGCGCCATCTTGCTGGTGGGCGGCTATGCCGTCGTCACTTGGGTTGTCCTTCTCATCCAAGGTCGGTGGATCGGTCCGTGAGTGAGCAACTCCGGAGCAACGAAGCCCGGTTTGGTCTCGAATGTGGCAATGATCTGGCCCACAGCCCCGATGTGGGCCACTGCCCCGGGTGCGGCGTCATGTACGACATTGAAGCGGTGCGTGAAAAGTGGCGATCCACCATCGCGTATGACGGCAGCACATGCGGGCGGGGTGCCCGAGCAGGCAGCGCGATGCACGAGGCGATCGGACCTCGCCACGAGACAGAAGATCCTTGCGAATGATGGAAGCATGAAGCGCACGATGCGAGGACGCCGTGCGACCATGTGGTGGATGCTCGGGCCCTATCTCCGGCTTGGTGTTCCGGCGCTTGTGCTGTTCGCCTCGCTTCCGGTCTGGATCATTGCCACCAAGACCACTTCGTGGCGCCCTGCGTTCATCGGGCCGTGGGTCGTGCTGGTCGTTCACTTGATCGCGACGGGAATGGTGGCACGTCGGGGTATCCTTGTGCGACGCGAACTTCGCGCCGCCGACGGCCTGCTTTGCATCGGCTGCGGCTATCCGCTGCCGCACGACGAGCCAACCGGCGCCTGTCCCGAGTGCGGGCGCGCCTACACGGCCGAAGCCGTGCGCAACGGCTGGCGCACCGCCGTGGCGTGGGACTGGGAACGCCCCACACGCCGGAGCAACACCAGCCGCGACCCTGAGCAGGCGGCCGGCCCACAATCGACAGAAACCCCTTCCTGACGGTCTGGGCTCGTTGGTACTCGTGTCTGTGCCAGCAACCTCCGTCTGCGGAGGTTGCTGTTTTCCACCCACACCTGCGCGGTCAGCGACCTCGGAAGTCCGAGGTCACTGGCACACTCACAACTCCACCAGCGGCATGTCCGTCTCGACGTGCTCGGCCTGCACCGGCAGTTTCACGTCGCTCACGAACACACCCAGCGCCCCGTTTGTCTCGGCCATCTGCGTCCGCGTGTCGGCCGCGTTGTAGAGCCGCGCCCGCGGCACCGCCACCGACGCCGTGGCCGCCGGCACCTGCCCCGGACCTTCATCCACGATCATGTCGTGGTATCCGGCCTGCGGACGCACGAGATCCTGCCCGTCGAGCACCGCCAGCACGTCCAGCGCGATCTGCGCCTCGGGCTTGCTTTGCCCGACCACCGGGATCGCCTGCTCAAAGGCCTGCAACACGCCCGCGTGATTCTCAAACGTGCCCGCCTTCTCCGCAAACGTGCCGGCTGGCAGCACGATGTCGGCCGCGTTTGTCAGGTCGCTGGCCAGACAATCAATGGCGACCAGGTACGCCTTGTCGAGCGCGCCAACGACGTTCTCCGTCGCCCACGTGCTCGGGTAGTTGCCGGTGACGATCGCGGCCCCGACTTCGCCCGACGCGACTTTGCCGACGAACTCTTCGAAGCCCACGCGCCCGCCGAACGTGTCCAGCACGCGCTTGACGCCCCGCGCGTTCGGCGCCTTCTCGGCGCAGATGCGGAACGACTTTGGATCCTCAGCCGGCGTGCCAGGCGGGAAAATCTGGTCCTGACCATCGACCGGCACCGGACCCATCGCGATCACCGCCTGCGGGTCGAGTTTCCGCGCCATCTGCACCAGCAGGTACGCGTCTTCGCAACTGAGCATTGGGCTGACCAGCAGGCCGACGCGCTTGCCCACGTCGCTGCTTGCGGCCGCCACTCCTGCGATCATCTGGTCGATCGCCTTCTGCCACCCGCTCTCGACCAGCACCCCGTGCTGGCGCCGCAAAGGTGTGGTCAGGCGATTCTCGGAGTGGACGAACTTCCACCCGTAGCGCACCTCGTCGCTGATCCACCAGCGGTTGATCGCCATGTTCTTCCGTGGCTTGAGGCGATAGATGCGTCCCTGATTGTGTTCGATCCAGATGTTGTCTCCCGAGGCCGTGATCCCGTCGATCGAAGGCGTGCGCTTCAGGAACCACACCCGCTGGGCGAACAGAAAATCCTTGTCGAGCAGCGCGCCCACCGGGCACAGGTCGACCACGTTGCCCGAGAGCGGGTTGTCCAGCGCCTCGCCGGGGAACACGTCGATCTGGCTGATGTTTCCGCGCCCCTCGATCATCAGTTCGCTGGTGCCGGGAATCTCGCGGGCAAAGCGCACGCACCGCGTGCACATGATGCACCGATCCGAGTAGATGTAGACGTTGGGCCCCAGGTCCTTCTTGGCCTGCTTGACCTTGACCTCTTCAAACCGGCTGGTGCCGCGCCCGTATCGGTAACTGTAATCCTGCAGCGTGCACTCGCCGGCCTGGTCGCACACCGGGCAGTCCAGCGGGTGGTTGATGAGCAGGTACTCCATCACCGCCTTCTGGTTGGCCACCGACTTGGGGCTGTCGGTGTAGACCTCCATCCCGTCGGTGCAGTCGGTCGCGCAGGTGGGCAGCAGTTTGCCGCCCATGAGCGGCTCCAACTTGTTGTCGTTGCGAGGGTTGGGCGCCCAGATCTCGGCCAGGCAGATGCGGCACTGCGCTGGCACCGAGAGCCCCGGGTGGTAGCAGTAGTGGGGGATCTCGACGCCCGACCGCAAGGCCACGTCGATGATCTTCTCACCCTTCTCAAACGTACAGACCTTCCCGTTGACCTTGATGCTCGGCATGACGTCTCCGAAGCGGGGGAGTTCGGCTCCCCGAGCCGACCGCACCGCCCCCGGACGCTCTGGCCCGTGGGCTGTGGGCAGATGATAGGGGGGTGCGTTCGGGAGGTCGGCCCACGCCCGGGGCCCGCTTTCAGGAGTACGCGGAGGTGGCGGAGAGAGCGGAGGCCGCGGAGAGATGCAACGCACCGGGTTGGGCCAAACAGGGTGGGGTTGGCGAGCGATCGCGGCCCAACGAAATGGGGGCGGCCACTTGCCGCTCCCCGCCCTTCGCCATGATTGTGCTTGGAACCCCACGGTGCGCGGGTGCACGCTGGACTACTCATCGCTGCCGTTGACGACCGCGTCAATCACGGCAGCCAGGTCGAGCACATCGGCGTCGTCGTCATCGTCAAGGTCCACCGGCTCGGTCAGCCAGGTGTCGACGTCGCCGGTCTCCAGTTCCAAACTGAGATTGAGGTCGAACTTGCTGGGGATCACGAACCCGTAGCCGTTGGTCTCGGGCAGGCCGTCGCAGAACTCATCGTTGTCTTCGTCCCACGCGCCGAACCAGTTGGAGATGTAGACCACGTCGGGCGTGCCGGGGATGCCGGCGCACACGAGCCCGTCGGGAATGATCTGATAGGCCTTGCCGGTGGTAAACGTCCGCTCATCGCCCGTGATGGTTATGACGCGCCCGCTGACGGAAACGTCGAAGTCGCCCTCGCCGTCCCACTCGTCCCAGTATGCCGGACCGGAGCACAGGGGGATTTCGTTGTACTCAGAGTATCCGATCGGGATCGCCCACGATCCCTCGAAGACGCGGACGCCGTTTCCCGACGCAACCGACACCGGACCGTAGTGGGCGATCTGCACGGTCGAGAGGGCGCCGGTGGTGACCACGCTGTCGTGGTCGGGGGCCGAGTCCTTGGGGTGGAAGTTGAAGGGGACGAGCCCGACGGCGCCGCCGCCGAGCGTGGAACTGAGGACGCCGTAGTAGGGGGCTTGGTAGTCGCCGGTCTCGCCGGGGCCGAGCGTGGTCGACCCGATGACGACGTCGCCGGACCACTCTGCTGAGCCGTTCTGCTGATTGACGAGAATCTGCGCCGCAAGGCCAGCCGAGCCGCACGTGATGGTGCCTGACAGGCCGTCATAGATCGTGACCGTCCCGCCAATGTCTCCCGTGACATCCAGAGTTCCGGCCAGATCGCCCAATACTTGGACCTCTCCGCCCGCTTCCACGTCGCCGCCGACAGTGACACTGTAACCGCTCGGGATGCTGGCCACCTGCACAGTTGCCTCATCGCCGATGTTTCCGGGTATGTCGATGTCGCCGGCCAACTCGATGGTACACGCCAATGTGTCCTTGTAGTCGCCGCTTCCGATGAAGACACCAGGGTCACCGCTGCCGCCACCGCCAGCGACCGTCTTGATCTTCGCCGACTGGATGTTGCCTTGCAGCACCCCAGACGTTTCTATACGTCGAATGGTCCCATTGTGCAGCGTCGCCACATCACCGTACAGGTGTGTCGCACGAGATGAGTCCGATGGTTGCCGATGCGCTGATTGACACGGGTGACATGCTTGTGCCGATGTCTCCACCGACAGAGAGCGTATCGATCTTGCTGCCCGTGTCGTTCGGATCAAAATCTATGGAGCCCAGGAAGTCGCCATCCACCACCAGCGTTCCGATCGAACCAGAAAAGACGCCAGCAACCTCAAGTATGGTGATGTCTCCGGTGACGTCTCCGGTTGTTCTGAGGCTGTCAAGGCGTTGGGCAGTCACCGAGCCGAGGTCTCCACCAACTCGAAGATCGACGAGATACAACTCGCCGCCAGTGTCAGTGTCCACGGTGACCGAACTGAGACCCGCTAGGTTGAGTTCGTCCCCAGTCGGCCCCTTGACGACTGCGCTGACATACGGCCCGTTCCCAGAGTTATTGGTCAGATCGAAGACCAAGTCCCTGATTGTCGGAGACCCTCCGCCAGACATGTCGTTGACTGTAACCGTAACGGTCGGCGTCCCATCGTCAACGATGGTCAGTTTCAAGTCCCACACTCCCGATGACACCTCGGTGCAGGTAACGTTGAGCGAGTCGGCGTTGTGTGTCACGGAAAATGGGCAGACCTGCGCGTTGGCGGTGGCCAGAGCCAGCGTCTGCGCAATCAAGCCGATCGTCAGGGCGCTTCGCATGAAATTTTCGCATGAAATTACTCCTTTCGATTAGGTCTTCCGATCCAAAGGCAAATCAGCGCGACTCCCCACCCAGACATGGGCGGCGGCGGTACAGCGGACGCCAATCTCAAACCATCGCCAGAAAAGCCCACACTGTCGGTCAACAACGCATCAATCTGGTCAAAGTAGACGGAACGAGACCAACTCGACCCTCTGGCGTAGCGAGAAAGCCGCTGTTGTTCTGTGTCTTCCAAGAGCTCCGACAACCCCCCCGAGCCGTCGAGTAGCCCCCACGGGCTCATCGCGTCGGCATATGCACCAACGTCGTAGAACTCACCCGTGCCCGCGTTGGTCTCACCCGAGCCCGGTGCACCGGGAATCGGAGCCCCATCGCTCGATGTCGGGTAGCGCCAGTATCCGCCCTCGCCGTCGTTCTTCGATGGATCCCAGTGCATGGCCTTGGTCCACTCGTCCAGCGTGGGAATCCAGAAAAGGGCATCGGGGCTGTGGTGGAGTTGATCGGTGAAGGACCCGTCCGGATTCTCGCCGAACGTCGAGGTGTCGTACGCGCCGCTTTCGAACGCCGCCTGATCGAGCGACTGTCCGTTCTGAAGCCAGTTGCAGTATCGAGCCGCGTATCGCCAGCCCATGTTGGCGGCATAATTCTCGGTGCCCGCGAGCGCCCGATACTGCTCGGATCCGTGGTCATAGACAATCCATGTACTGGTGAACTCGCTCCAGTTGGTCGGCCCGTCGTAGTACCGCGCGTAGGCATTGACGAAATCGAGCCACTGGCCGACCGTCACCTCGGTGCGGGCCATGCGATAGCGGTAATTCACGCTGCCGACGGACAGCGGTTCGGTCGCATAGGGCGGATAGAACCGCGGCCCCTCTTCCTGGTTCACCGGGCGATTTCCCGGGTCGCCGATGACGACGAAGTCGTGTCCGTAGTCCGGCACCGGCCCGGCAAGGGCCGCCGTTGTGGCCAGGGTCGAGGCCGCCATCGCGACCCATGCCCGCGCTGAAGACAGCGTGGGCATGCCACCCAAAGCCTGAACGCACCAATCGCGCATCGCCACATACGACATCACACACCTCCCCGGAATGGAATTTGGAAACCCGGCGAACGCTTCAGCGCTCACCACACGGGAACCGTCTCACCGCTCGGTGCCCAGCACGCCGCGGTCGGAGTGACCAATGGGCAGTATGCCACACGCTCGAATCTGAAACAAGCCATATCCGGACCTTTTGCGACGGATGTGCAGCAAGACACAAACCTGTGACCGCCCATAAGTCCTTTCCACAAGTCTGTGCTCCGTCTTCGCCGAAGTCAGCGGCGATGGCGCCGCAACGGGCGAGACCCGCGCAAATGATGAAGGACCGCGCTCGCTCTTCTCGGACGCCCAACCCCGCCCACGCTCTGCCACTGCGGTTTCAAACGCTGCCGGGCCACGGCAATGGGGGGCCGAAGCGCGGGAAAGTGCCGCGGACGATGCCTGGTCTGTCGCGCTTGAGGCCTGATCTGCGGCGCTTGTGGGCTCGTCCGTCACAAACGAGGGCTCATCGGCCGCGCTCGAGGCCTCGTTGGCCGTGCTTGTGCCCTCGTCTGTCATCCGCGAGGCCTCGTCTGTCATCCACAAGCCCTCATCCGTCGCACACGAAGCCTCGTCTGTGGCGTAGGGAGAGAGCCAGATGGCAGATGGCCAGATTTCCAGAGAGACTCGCCATCTGGAAGCCCCCTCCGCTCGGGCCCTCTGGCCCTCTGCTATCTGGCCCTCTGAACCCACTCCCCATTGCCCATTCCCCTACTCTTCGCCATGCCCAGTTTCCGCTTCCAGTCCCCCAAGGGCACGCGCGACCTGTACCCCGACGACGTGCTCGCCCGACGCTACCTCACGCAGGCCTGGCGCGATGTGGCCATCCGCCACGGGTTCGACGAAATCGAAGGCCCCACCTTTGAAACCACCGAGTTGTACGCGGTCAAGAGCGGCGAGGGCATCCTCGGCGAGTTGTTCCAGGCTTTCAGCGGCAAGGCCGAGGAGGAAGTCGCCCAGGTCAGGGAAACGGGTCGGGCGCCCTACGCGCTGCGCCCCGAGTTCACGCCCACGCTGGCCCGCATGTACGCCGCCCGGGCCCAGCAGTTGCCCAAGCCGTGCAAGTGGTTCACCGCCGGGCCGTACTTCCGGGCCGAGCGCCCGCAGCGCGGGCGCCTGCGCGAGTTTCTCCAGTGGAACATCGACTTCCTGGGCGACGACGGCTCGCAGGAGGCCCGCGCCGCCGCCGAGGCCGAGGTCATCGGCTGCTCGGTCCAACTGTGTCGCTCGCTCGGGCTTTCGGACAAGGATTTTGCCGCCAAGGTGAGTCATCGCGGCGCCATCGCCCAGTGGCTGACCGAGAAGGGAGTCGGCGCCGATCAACTCGACCCGGTGATGCAGTTGCTCGACGCGGCCTCCAAACTCCCGGTCGAGACCATCGCCCTGCGCCTCGGGCAACTCGGGCTGGACCCCAAACTCGCCTGGCTGTTCAAGGCCGGCATGCCCCCGGTCATCAAGGTCGGCGACGAGGGACAGCAGAAGATCGGCGTGTTCAAGCAGGTCAGCCCGCTCTTCGGCACGCTCATCCGCCACGGCCTCGTCGGCGTGGTCGAGTTCGACCTGTCCATCGTGCGCGGCCTGGCGTATTACACCGGCACCGTCTTCGAACTCATCGCCGAGGGAGAGCGGGCCATCTGCGGCGGCGGACGCTACGACAACTTGATCGAACTCTTCGGCGGGCCCCCGACCCCGGCCGTCGGCTTCGGCATGGGAGATGTGGTGCTCAGCCTGCTGCTCGAAGAGAAGGGGCTGATCCCGCAGGGACCGGAACTGGCGATGGCCGTCAGCCGCAGGCCCGCGTCGGTGCGCCCCGACGTGTTTGTTGTGTCAGCCGACGACGAGGCCACCGACCGCATCGCCGAGCGCCTCGTGTTCCTTCTGCGCCACGGGCTGGAATGCGAGGCCTGGCGCAGCCGCGAAGACCGCAAGCCCTGGCACCCCGACCGCTACGACCCGCGCTGCGGCGGCGTGCGCCCACTGCACGCGCGCCACACCTACAAGAGCACGCGCAACCTCAAGAAACTCCTCGCCGACGCGGAAAGGCAGATGGCCAAGTTCGCCGCCATCGTCCACGGGCCCGACCGCGTGCAACTCAAGCACTTCGATGCGCGCAAGGATCTGACTCCGGGCGACCTCTCGCCGGCCCTGGCCAACATTGCCGAGTTCAGCGTGGACCCCGCAAGCCCCGCCTACGTCGGCCGCGCCGTCGCGGCGCTGGCTTGACGGCAACCCCACCCACACATTCGCTCGACCTCTGCTGAGAGATTCCAGACCCTTCGGTCAGAGCATCCATGTCCTCGATCATGTGCGGGTAAACCCCGGCGGGACATGTGGCGCGCTCATGAGTTGACTCGGCGCGTCGGCAAGCCGCCTCGCCCGGTCCTGATCCTCCAGATTCCAATGGCGGCCAGCGCGTCGCATCTTTCCAGTTCTCCGATCCCATTCGCCCATTCTGAAGGAGTTGATCATGAAGAGTTCCCTTGCTGCGTCCCTCCTCCTCGTCGCCGGCATCACTGTTCCGGCCGAAGCACAGACCGAATCGCTCTTCTTCACATCAACTCCCGGCACGGTCGGCACGCACTTCGAGTTCGCCAACACCGCCGGGGCCGGGGCGGCCACGCAGTTCAGCCTTTTCGGTTTCGCAACACACGCCGACGTCGGTGACCCGGGTGACCCACCGGTGCTCCATACCCTCGTCATCGTCTTTGAATGGCGCATCGCCCCCGGGCCGGAGCATGACTTCGACCACTGGGGACAGAGTTCCGACTACATCACCACGGTCATCGGCGGCATGACCAACACCTTCTCGACCGGCACCGTGGTCGTGCCGGGCGCCTGGGACACCGTGGGCGTCCACTTCTACAGCGGCTTCCCCATCACCGTCAGCGCCATCTTTGATCACTCTCTGGCCGTTCCAGGATGTGCCACCGTCGCTCCCATGCTCTGCGGCGCCCTGGTGGGTGCAAGACGCCGGCGTCCATGACGGATCGTGCCCATCAAGGCGTCACGCTGGCCTCGGCCCCCGGATAGAACTCCGGCGCCGCTCGCAGCGTCATGTCCAGACGGCGCGACCAGCGGTCAGGCACGGAGATCTGGCTCCGCAGCACCGAGTCCGTCGCCGTGGCCTTCTGAAGTTCCCAACGCATCACGTCGGGGTAGTCCGCATAGCCCTTCGACTTGTTCTCGTAGAACTCCACCGTCACCCGCTGCCCCACCGGCACCTCCATCGTCCACAGCATCTCGCTGGTGCGCGTGTCGATCAGCGTCAGCGTCTTGGGCTCATACACCGTGCTCTCGTAGGTGAACCGATCCAGGCTCATCATCGACCCGCCCGGGCGGTAAGTGCACGCGGGCAGGAGGCAGGACAGGGCTGCAGCCCCCAGGATCACGTTGAAGTTCTTCATCAGCGTCTCCAGTGTCGAAGAGCATACGCCCCCGCGCCGGGGGACGTTCACTCCCGACTTATCGGTAGACTTCACCCATGCCTGCACACACCCCACGCCCCGGGGAACCACCCGCCGAGGCCCTCGCGCCGATCCTGCGCATCGGGCACGGCTACGACCTCCATCGCCTCGAGCCCATGCCCCCTGTCGGGCAGGGTCGCCCGCTGATCATTGGTGGCGTCTGCTTCGAGCACGACCGAGGACCAGTCAGCCACTCCGACGGCGACGCCCTGCTGCACGCCCTCACCGACGCGCTGCTTGGGGCGATGGCGCTCCCTGATATTGGGCAGGTCTTTCCTGACGACGATCCGCGATGCGAATCGCGCGACTCGGCCGATTTCCTGCGCGAGGCGCTGCGCCTCGTCCGAGAACGCGGGTATGCGCCGGTCAATCTCGACGCCACGGTGATTCTCGAACGACCGAAGTTGAGCGCGCGCAAAGACGAGGTGCGGGCCAGCATCGCGCGCCTGCTGGGCATGCCGCTCGACCGGGTGAACGTCAAGGGAAAGACGCACGAGCGGGTCGACGCCGTGGGCGAGGGCAGGGCGATCGAAGTGCATTGCGTGGTGCTCGTTCAGGAGATACACGGAGGACGCTGAGAGACGCAGAGGACGGGGAGGAGAGGCGATCATGAAATCCCTCTTCGAGTCTTCGTCTCCTCTGCGTACTGCTTCAACTCGCCACGATGTTGACCAGGCGACCCGGGACGAAGACGACCTTGCGCACGGTCTTGCCGGCGATCAGTTCGGCGATGCGCGGGTCGGCCAGCGCCTTCTCTCGCACGACGTCCTCGTCTGCGTCGGCCGGCACGGTGATCTTGCTGCGCAACCTGCCGAGCACCTGGACCGGAATCTCGATCTCCGAGTCGAGCAGCATTGCCTCGTCATGCTCCGGCCACGGCTGCAGCGCCACCGAGCCGACGATGGACTGTCGGCCGAGGCGGTGCCAGATTTCTTCGGCCATGTGCGGCGCAAACGGCGACAACACGCGGGCGAAACGGTCGATCTGGTCCTCCGTCAGCGCCGACGCAGCGTTGACAAATTCGATCATTGCCGCGATGGCGGTGTTGAAACTCAACTTCTCGACGTCGCGCCCCACGCGATGAATCGTGCGATGCAGCATCTTCTCGACGTTTGCATCGCACGCATCGGCGACACGCACCCTGCCGCTGCCCTCATCGACGCACAGGCGCCACGCACGCTGCAGGAAGCGGAACAGCCCGATGATGTCGCGTGTATTCCAGGGCTTGCTCGCCTCCAGCGGGCCCATGTACATCTCGTACAGGCGGAACGTGTCGGCCCCGTACTCGGCGATCACGTCGTCCGGGTTCACCACGTTCTTGAGGCTCTTGGACATCTTGGCGATGATCTCGCTGACCGGCTCGCCCGTGCCGCGCTCCACCCACCGCGGCGACTCCTCCGTGCCCACGTTTTCCACCGCGTCGATGGCCACCAGCGACTTGTCCTTGCGCTGATAGGCGTGCGAGAGGATCAGCCCCTGATGGAACAACTGCCCGAACGGCTCATCGGTCGAGACATGCCCGAGATCGTACAGCACCTTGTGCCAGAAGCGCGCATACAGCAGGTGCAGCACCGCGTGCTCCGAGCCGCCGATGTAGAGATCGACGCCGCCCCTGGTTGTGCCCTCGCCTGGCCGTTCCGTGGCACCGCCCATCCAGTACTGCTCGGCCTGTTCCCCCACGAAACGCTGTCGGTTCTTCGGATCGCAGTAGCGCAGGTAATACCAGCAACTGCCCGCCCAGCCGGGCATGGTGTTCGCCTCGCGCGTCACGGGCGTCGCCGGATCGAGTTCCTCCACTCCGACCGCGCCGGCCGTCGTCGCCAGCCAGTCCTTGGCCTTGGCCAGCAACGGCTGCGGATCGTCACTCTCGACCGGCGCATAATCGGCCATGTCGGGCAGCGTCACCGGCAACTGGTCCTCCGACACCGCGTGGTGATTGCCCCGCCCGTCCCACACGATCGGGAACGGCTCGCCCCAGTAGCGCTGACGGCTGAACAACCAGTCGCGCAGACGGTAGTTCACGCGCTTTGAGCCGATCTGCTTGCACTCCAGCCACTTGATGGTCAGTTTCTTGGCCTCACGCGTCGGCAACCCGTTGAGCGACACCGCCTCGTTGGCCGAGTGGACCGCCACGCCCTCGTCGCAGAAGGGCTGGTCCCCGGCCGCCTGCCCGCTGGCCGGCTCGACCACGCGCACGATCGGCAGCCCGAACTGCCGGGCGAACGCCCAGTCGCGGTCATCGTGCGCCGGCACGGCCATGATCGCGCCGGTGCCATAGCCCATCAGCACGTAATCACTGGTCCACACCGGAATCGGCTGCCCGGTCGCCGGATTCCTGACATGCCGCCCGGTGAAGACGCCGGTCTTGTCCTTGCTCTCCATGCGCTCCACGTCGGAGCGGTTGCGAGCCCAGGCGACGTACTCACGAAGTTTCCTTTCATCGGTCCCGTCTGTCGGATACTCGATCGCCTCGTCCACCAGCGGATGCTCGGGCGCGACCACCATGTACGTCGCCCCGAAGATCGTGTCCGGGCGCGTGGTGAACACGCGCAGCGCCTGGCCGGAGAGATGCCCCCCCGGATCCAGAATCGGAAAATCCACCTCTGCCCCTTCGCTGCGCCCGATCCACTCGGCCTGCTGTGTCTTGGTCGACTCCGGCCACGACATGTCCGGAAGCGCATCAAGCAGCCGATCCGCGTACGCCGTGATGCGGAACATCCACTGACGCATCGGCTTGCGGAACACCGGGAATCCCCCGCGTTCGCTGCGCCCGTCGATGACTTCCTCGTTGGCCAGTGCCGTGCCGAGTTTGGGGCACCAGTTGACCGTCTGGTGGGCCGCGTAGGCGAGCCGGTACGAATCCACGATCATCCGCTGCACGTCGGCGTCGAGTTCGTTCCACGGCGCCATGCGCGTGCCGCCCGGCAGGTCTCCCGCGCCGGCGTACTCGGCCGCCGCCGGATTCAGCCGCACGCGCCGCCTGCCGCGGGCAAACTCCGCGACCAGTTCGCTGATCGGGCGGGCCCGCTGCTGCTCGGGGTCGAACCAGGCGTTGTAAATCTGCAGGAAGATCCACTGGGTCCACTTGTAGTAGTCAGGGTCGATGGTGCCGAACTCGCGCGACCAGTCGTAGCAGAATCCGAACCGTTTCAACTGCCGCCGAAAGTTGTCGATCGCGCGCCGCGTGGTGATGGCCGGGTGGACCCCGGTCTGAATGGCGTACTGCTCGGCGGGCAGCCCAAAGGCGTCCCAGCCCATCGGGTGCAGCACGTTGAAGCCCCTCATGCGCTTGTAGCGGCACACGATGTCGGTGGCGGTGTACCCCTCGGGGTGCCCCACATGCAACCCCGCACCCGACGGATATGGGAACATGTCCAGGCAGTAGAACTTGGGACGGGCAGGGTCGAAACCTTCCTCTCCGGGGTTCGGAATGTAATAGGTACCCTGCTGGTCCCACCACTCCTGCCACCGGGTCTCGATCTGCCCGGCCAGGGATGGGGAGTAGCGATGCCCGTCGACGGGCGCCTGAGGCGGTGTGGGAGATGGCGCGTCGTTGCTCATGTGGATACCCGGGTCGGGGGTGAGGAGTCTACAAACGAACCGAGGCTCCGCCGGACGCGGAGCCCCTCGCGCGCGGGCGAAACTGGGGACGCATCACATGCGCCGCCGGACGAGCAGCCCGGTCAGTCTGAAGAGATTGAAGGCCGGGTTCGGACGCATGCGGGCAGAGTATACGGGCTCTAGGCCCACGGTTCACTTGAAAACCCCAGTGAATGGGCCGACGTAACAGGGGCGAGCATTCACCTGGCCCTGAGCCCTATATTTGGGACCGCGTTCCGCGCCGTGTCGTCGACCCCCCCCGCATGAGCGTTTCGATCTTCATCCAGACGCTGAACGAGGAGCAGAACCTGCCCAGTTGTCTGGACAGCGTGGCTTGGTCGGATGACATCGTCGTGCTCGATTCAATCAGTTCGGACCGAACCGAGGAGATCTGCCGCCAACGGGGGGTGCGGTTCTTCCAGCGCGCGTATGACGGGCGCGGAGCCCACCAGAACTGGGCGATGGAGCACATTCACTTCAAGCACCCGTGGGTGTTTTACCTCGACGCCGACGAGCACATGACGCCCGAACTGCGCGAGGAGATCTGCCGCATCGCCAGCGATCCGGCGGAGAAGTGTGTGGCGTACTACTGCGGGCGCAGGAACATGTTTCGCGGGCGCTGGCTGCGGCGCTCGATGCCGCCCGGAAACATCATGCGCTTCTTCAAGCCCGAGCACATCCGGTTCGAACGTATGGTCAACCCGACGCCGACCATCAACGGGAAGCACGGATACCTGCGCGAGCACTTTATTCACTACAACTTCAGCAAGGGCATCACCGAGTGGCTCGAGCGGCACAACCGCTACTCAACCTATGAGGCCGTGGAGCAGATGAAGGCGTTGCGCGATCGTCCGGTCAACTGGGCGGCGCTGTTCTCGAACGACGCGAACACTCGGCGGCTGGAGGCCAAGAACCTCTCGTTCCGTCTGCCGTTCCGCCCGTTGATCAAGTTTGTGCTGCTGTACTTTGTGAAGTTGGGCTTTCTCGACGGGCGACCGGGGCTGACGTACTGCACACTGCAGGCGCTGTACGAGTATCAGATCTGCCTGAAGATGGAGGAGATGCGCCGGGCCGATCGCGGCGAGGCGCCGAGTTGAGGCGTGGGGACCAGGCATGAGACTGCTGCACTATCTGACCCGCTTCAACCTGGCCGACGGGGGCGTGGTGCGCGCCGTGCTCGACATGTGCGCGCTGCTGGCCTCTCGGGGGCACGAGGTCGAGTTGCTCACCTGCGACGACACGGACATTCCCGCCGAGTGGAAGGCCGGCGCGCCCGGCACCCCGCGCGTGCGTGTCATCGCCCCGCCCGCTCTTCCGGCGGCCCTGTACAAGAAGTCGCAACTTGAGGACATTCGCCCGTTGATCCGCCAGGCCGACGTGGTGCACCTGCACGCGTGCTGGACCAGTTCAAACAACCAGTTGGCGCGGATGGCCCGGGCGATGGGCAGGCCCTATGTGCTCAGCGTCCACGGGATGCTCGACGACTGGTGCATGGCCCAGAAGACGCCCAAGAAAAAGGTGTACCTGGCCCTGGGTGGGCGGCGCACGCTCGAGGAGGCGGCGCTGGTTCACTGCACGGCCCAGGCCGAGTTGGAGCAGTCGCGCAAGTGGTATCCGCGCGGCACGGGCGTGGTGGTGCCGCTGATCTTCGACCTCGAGCCGTATCGCACGCTCCCCGGGCCTGACTTGGCCGACGGCGCGTTCGGTCCGGTGGGCACGGGCGACATCGACCCGGACCTGCCGGTGGTGCTGTTTCTCAGCCGCATCCACTTCAAGAAGGGCGTGGACGTGCTGGTGAGGGCGGCGGGGGAACTCAAGAAGCGGGGCGTGCGATGCCGCACGCTCATCGCCGGCACCGGCGAGCCGGAGTACGAGCGGGAGATCCGCGGCCTGATCGAGCAGTCGGGGCTGCGCGACCAGGTGCGTCTGCTCGGGCTGGTGACCGGGACGAAGAAGGTGTCGCTCTACGAGCGGGCCGACGTGTTTGCGCTCCCGACCAGCCAGGAGAACTTCGGATTTGTCTTCCCCGAGTCGCTGGCGTGCCGCACGCCGGTGGTGACGACCAAGGGTGTGGACATCTGGAGCGAACTGGAGTCTTCGGGCGGCGCGGTGATCGCGGAGCGCACGCCCGAGGGCTTCGCGGACGCCATCGCGGGCCTGCTTGCCGACGCTGAGCGGCGCCGGATCATGGGCGAGCGGGGAAGGGCCTGGGTGCTCGAGCACCTGGACCCGCAGAACATCGCGTCGCGGTTTGAAGAGATGTACGATCGGGTCAGGGGGAAGGGGCGATGAGCACTGGCAGGCCGAAACTTGCGATCATTGCCAACGCGCCCAGCCCCTATCGGCTGCACCAGCACAAGCGGCTGGCGCGCGAGATTCCCGAAGTCGAACTGCACAGCATCTTCACGCACGAATACAACGTGTTCCCGTGGAAATTGGAGTATGCTCCGGAGATTCACGCACAGCATTTCGGACTCGGCGAATACGCCAAGGGGCGCAGCAACCCGAAGCGATTCCCCCGTGAGTGGAAGCGGGGCGGGCGCATCATCGAGTGGCTGAAACGGGAGAAGCCGGACGTCGTCGTGCTGATCGGTTTCGCCGATGCGGCCCGCTTCCGTGCCATGCGTTACCTCCGCGCGCGGCGCATCCCGCACTACATCTTCGGCGACAGCAACGTGCATGGCGACCGCGCCACCGGGCTGGCCCGCACCTTCAAGACCTTCTTCCTCACGCGCATGATCGGCGGTGCCACGGGAGTGCTGTGTTGCGGACAGTTTGGCGACCGCTACTTTCAGCGTTACGGCTCGCGGCCGGAGGCGACGTTTTACGTCCCGCAGGAGCCGGACTATGACGAAATCGCGTCCGTCGGTCCGGGGGAGGTCGAGGCGATCAAGCGGGAGTTCGGACTGCTCGAAGGCCGTCGCCGCATCGTGTTCATGGGCCGATTGGCCGAGGTCAAGCGCGTGGACCTGCTTATTGATGCCTTCGTGCGCATCGCGGGCGAGCGTCCGGAGTGGGACGTGGTGATTGTTGGTTCGGGCCCGCTGGAGAAGGATCTCAAGGCCCGCGTGCCGTCCGAACTGACGGGGCGATTCTTGTGGCCCGGTTTCATCGACGAGCAGCGTCGCGTCACGGCCATCTACAAGGCCTGTGACCTGCTCTGTCTGCCGAGCATCTACGAGCCGTGGGCGCTGGTCATCAACGAGGCGGCCGCGTGCGGGCTGGCGATGGTCTCCAGCGACATTGTCGGGGCGGCCGTGGAACTGGTGCGCGACGGACAGAACGGGCGACTGTTCAGGAGCGGCGACCTTGACGACCTGACGCGCGCCCTCCGCGATGCCACTGATCCGGCCCACATCGACCGCTACCGGCAGGGCAGCACCGAGGTGCTGGATGACTGGCGCACCACCACCGACCCGGTGCATGGCTACCGCAAGGCGCTGATCCACGCCGGGCTGAAGATTGCCCCGCCGCCGCCGACTTCGACCGGCGGGCCGAAAGACCAGTACAAGCGTTTCATCGAGCGAGCATCGACATGACGGTCCCTGGCTTCCTCATCATCGGCGGCATGAAGTGCGGGAGCACGACACTTTTCCGCGACCTGGAGACCAACCCGCGCATCTTCTTCCCACTGGACAAGGAACCGGAGAACCTCTGCCGCGACGACGTGCTCTCGTCTGAAGGACGCCAGCGCTATGAAGCCCTGTTCGCGCGCGCCAAGCCGGGACAGATCTGCGGCGAGGCGTCCACGGCCTACACCAAGCGCCCCGACTTCGAGGGCATGGCCGGGCGGGCGTTGCGGGTCTGCGGGCCCGATCTCAAGATCATTTACCTGGTGCGTGACCCCGTGAAGCGGGCCGTCAGCCATCACTTTCACGAGTACGCGCGCGGCAACATGCCCGGCGACATTGATCAGGCGGTGCGCGACTTTCCCGCCCTGATCAACTATTCGCTCTACGCGATGCAGGCGCAGCCGTGGCTGGAGACGTTCGGGTCCGAGCGCGTGCGCATCATCCGCTTCGAGGACTACGTGTCCGATCGCGTGGGTTGGTGCGAGGAGATCTGCCGTCTGCTGGGCGTCGAGCCGCGCAGCGACCTGATCGAGACCGACAAGGTGTTCAACAAGAGCGAGAACAAGCCGGTGATGCGCGGGCCCTGGCGCATGGTGGCGCACAATCCCCTGTATCGCAAACTGATTCGCCCCCTGCTGTCGTCGGACATCAAGGACCGCGTGCGTGGCAGGGTGCTGCCCAAGGCCCCGCCCAAGCCGGCGCCCCCGAGCGAAGAAACGGTGGAGCGCATCCGCCAGGCCGTCGGCGCCGATCAGGAAGCGCTGCGCCCGCTGCTCGCATCGATCAACGGTTGAAGTCTCCCGCGGGCGCCGGTTCGGGCGGGTAGGGCTGGCTCCACTCGGGCAGCGTGTCGTTGTCGATTCTGTCCCAGTGAGAGGCCAGGGGCGACTCGGAAACCAGTTCGTGGCCCCTGCTGGAAGCCATGGTGATGAACAGAGCCGAGAGGAACACATGGAAGAAGGACCATGTGTAGTTGGGGTAGTAGATGACGATGGTCACCATGCCGTGCATGTACACCATGCCCATGAAGACGAACAGCATCGTGATCAGAAGTCTGTCAGAGCAGAACAGTTTGCGTCGTTTCCAGACATTGAAGGCGCACCAACTGCTCCACAGCCCCAGGCCGAACAGAGGCATGCACAGCGAGAGGCCGTAGACCCGCAGCGCGTCGAGATAGGCGTTGTGTGCGTGCCCGCCGATGTCTTCTTCGCTGGCCGCCAGTTCGTCGGTCTCGAACATGATGCCGAAGACCGGGTGCTCCATAATGACGCCCAGGTAACTCTGCCAGCGTTCAAAGCGTTCGCTTTCCAGCGTTCCCAGTCGATCGACGTTGGCGCTGGCGACGAAGCCGCCGGCGTAGAGCAGAATCGGGATGGTGACCACCGCGGCACCGATGACCACCACGGGCTTGCGGCGCAGTTCCCAGCCCACCACCGCGAGCAGACCAGCCAGGGGGAACACGACCGAGCGACTGGCGGTCAGGAGCCCCATCAGCGAGCCCAGGCCCGCCGAGCCCAGCGCCGCTAGGCGCATGAACTGTCCGCGCATCCGCAGCCCGAAGTAGAGCGCCAGCGGTGCGCCAAGCACGAAGATCGGGCCCACGTGATTCTGATTGGCGCCCCATGGCTGCACGCGCCCCAGCCCCCCCGCAAACGCCGCCCCGGGGTCTTTAACCACCGCGAGGAATGAGATGAACGTCGCGACAGCCTCGCCGATCGCCAGTGTCAGCAAGACGCGCTTGAGTTGACGCTCGGTTGTGATCGTCCGCACCACCATGATCGCCGCCAGCGTCAGAAACAGCCACTGAAAGCGCAGGATGATCGCGATGGCGCGGTCCTGGGCTCCGAGCACATAGAAAATGCTGAAAAAGCCCAGAATCGGGTAGAGCCACAAGATCCCCGGGACGTGTCGTTTCGGCCCCGGCTGAGCAAACGCTGCAAAAGCCACCACCGCGAAATAGAACATGCCGGTGGCCTTGCTGACCGCCTGCACCGGGCCCAGGGCTGGGAAACGGCTCAGCGCCAGCCAGATGGGCAGACCGGTCAGAAACAGCGTCAGCCGCACGGACGAGGGGATCATCAACACCACGATGCCGCCGATCAGGCCGATGGCCATCAGCACGGGCAGGGGCACGATGTCCAGATACATCTGGATGCGATCCACGGAGCAAGACCCCCTCAATCAGCGCGGCGCAAGAGACAGAGCATAGATCGGGCCTTGCCCGCAGACGGATCAGCCCGGTCCGGGCGCAATCCACTAAGGCCTCCGATCTGCTCCATATGTTGACGTCGGTGGAGAGTTCGCAGGTCAAGACATGCCCGGATCAAGGGGTGCTGGGCCACGCCAGTTCCATCCGTACTCCGAGATGATCGGACCCCGGCAGACCCAGCGTCTCCCAGGAGACCACGCGGCATCCCGGCCACACCAGCGCGTCGTCGATCGCGACCCGCAAAGGTCCCGGCAGGTTGGCCGGATAGGTTCCTCCGGCAAACAGCGGTTTGGCACGCCGCGTGCCTGTTCGCTGCGCCACGCGCGAAGACAGATGCGAAGTCGGGGCTGCGTTGAAATCTCCCGCGATAACGATCGGGCCCACGACCGCATCGACCTGTTCGATGATGCGATCGACTTGCGCGCTGGCCAGCATGAAACGGGCCGGTGTCCGCGGCGAGAGCAGGTGGCAGGCGATCAAGCGCACGGGACCGCCGGGTGTCTGGAGGATGCACTCGAGCACACCATCGCGTGGTTCGGGCCCCAGTGCGGCGGGGAAGCGTGATCGAACCACGATCCACGAGTGCTCGCCGCGGGTTGGCGGACAGCGCAGCAGCACGTCCGAGAAGTTGGGGTCTCCTTCGAGGGCCCGCAGAGGCTTCATGATTCCCGGTGACGGCTCGCTGATGATCGTCACGTCCGCCTGCTGCTGGTCCATGAACCCCAGGAGCGATTCGGGATCGACGTTGAGCGACCAGGCGTTGACGAGCAGCAGGCTGAGCCGGTGGTCGCCTGGGGAGGCTGTCTCTATGCGACGGATCCAGACGCCGGGTGCCAGACGGCCGAGAACGAGCAGCGTGGCAAGAACCGCGGCGATCAGCCCGGCGCGGGTCCGGATACACAGCGCGGCGATGAGCAGAATCAGCCCGATGGCGCCCAGCGGCGGGAGCAGCGAACTGAGTATTTCCGGAATCCAACCGCGGATCGGGGTGACGCCGAGGGCGGCACCTGCGAGCACAAGCACTCCGGCGGCGCTGGCGAAGTTCCTGGTAACACGTCGCCGCAGCCCTCGGGAGGTTGCACAGGCGTCACGGTCGTTGCGGACGGCGCCTTTCAGCCAGGATGCCAGAGGTGTGGGCTTGCTCATGGTTGATCTGTTTTGCCCAATGTGCCGGGTCGAGTACGGGTCTGAACCAACGCGAGGCATTCACCATGTCAGTCAAGCACGTTCTTGGAGCATTGATCGCGTCCGTCGGTCTTTCACTTTCGCCGCTCGCGCCGTCCGCCGAGGCCGCGAGCATGGTGCCGCAGCAATCGCAGTCCCAAGACTTTACGGTGTACTGGGGCGTGTGTATGTTCGGCGAACTGGCCGACAGCAGTTGGCAGTCGAATTTGAGTTTCGACGGCGCCGGCATCAGCCGCGACCTGATCTTTCTGACGCAGTTCAAGGTCGGGGCGTTTCCCAAGGCCGGCATCCACATGTTCGAACTGCGTCCGGAGTTGTGGGAGGTACACTGGGCGAAACTGAGGCGGGACATGGATCGCTACGTGCCCGAGGACTTCACGGGCATCGTGGTGATCGACTACGAGCGTTGGCGCCCGTATTGGGAGCGGACGCGCAACATCCGCAATGACGCCGGGGCGGTGGACGCGGAGGACTTCGACTTTCTGATTGACTGGCGCGACGCCGTGCGGGAGACGCGGCGCGACGAGTATAACGCGGTGCCGGCTGCCCAGCGGCTCCAGTACGTCTACGACACCTATGACCAGATGGCGCTGCGGTTTTACCTGGAAACGCTCCGCGAGTGCAAACGGCTGCGTCCGAACGCCAAGTGGACCTACTTCAACTTCCCCAAGTTGCGCTACTACTGCGCGGAAGAGACTCCCCGCGGCACCATCGGCTACGGCAACCTGACCCATCGCGCCTCGCAGATCAACGACAAGTGCCAGGCGCTTTACGACGAAATGGACGTGGTCGTTCCCAGCATCTACCCCCAGCAGTGGACGGTGCTCGGCAACAACTTCCGCTCCGACATGCCGCTCAACCGGCAGAATCGCGATCGCGCCAACTATGAGTTCATCTTCTCCAACGTGGCCGAGGCCCGTCGCCTGGCCAAGGGCAAGCCGGTGCTGCCCATCATCTCGCTGCGCTACTACATGCAATGGCCCGAGCGACTCTGGCTCAATGACGTGAACATCCGTCAGGCGATCAGCGTCTCGCAGGAAGCCGGTGCTGAAGGCCTGATCCTCTGGGAAGGCATCGGCACTCGTTCGGAGTGGAACGCGCTGCAGGCGATGGTCTCGCAGCGTCTCGCCCCGGCCGTCCGTGAACTGGCCCCCGGCTCCGGCGGCGGCTCGGGCGGCGGCGTGGCCAACGGCAAGTCCTCGGCGGGCGGGAACAACCAGGCAATCTCCGGCGTGTTCACCGTCGGCGGCCAGTAACTTCACGCTTCGCCCGGTTCGGACATCCAGACCCACTGACTGGCAACCCCGTCACGCAACTGCGTGGCGGGGTTGTAATTCAACTCCGCGCGCGCACGTGTCAGATCGGCCCACGTCCGCTCCACGTCACCCGGCTGCATGGGTGCCCGCTCGATGATCGGGCGTCTGCCGACGACTTCGGCGATAGTCGCGACCAGGTCATCCAGCGCCGTCGGGCGATCGCTCCCGAGATTCCACACACGGAACCCGAACCGGTCAATGTTTTCATAGGCCGCCAGCACTCCCTGCACGATGTCGGCGATGTAGGTGTAGTCGCGGCTGGAGCGCCCGTCACCGAAGAGCCTGATCGGCTGGCCCGCGGCGATGCGCCGCATGAACAGCGAGATCGCCAGGTCCGGCCTCTGTCGCGGCCCGTAAACCGTGAAAAACCGCAACATGCCCACCGGCTGTCCGGTCAGGTGATGGTGCGCGTGTCCAAGCAGTTCGCACGAGCGCTTGGTGGCCGCGTATGGGCTGATGGGCGCATCGGCCCGGTCATCCTCGGAGAAGGGCACCTTGGGTTGGTCGCCGTACACCGAACTCGAGGACGCGACCAGCACGCGCCGGCACCCGGTCCGGTGGGCTTCCTGGAGCACGGTGGTGGTGCCGACAAGGTTGGCGCGGACGTAGCCGCCCGGGTCGGCGATGCTGGGGCGCACGCCGGCCTTGGCACCGAGATGGATCACGCCCTCGACGCCCCGCAAGGCGTCGGCTAGAGCAGCGGAATCGCAGAAGTCCAGTTCATGGAAGCGATACGGAACGCCGACCCGTTGCGAGGCTGCCCGGGCATCGCGGAGGTTCCGCTCCTTGATCGACCTTTCATAGAACGGGTCGAAGTTGTCCACACCGACGACCTCGTGTCCTTGAGCCAGAAGGGCCTCGACGACGTGCGAGCCGATGAAGCCGGCCGCCCCGGTGACCAGGATGCGATGGGTGTTCATGAGCGCTCCAGTAGGGCTCTGACTCTACGACCGGGGCCCCGGAGCGTGTGCGGCGGGCGATAGGAAAGAAAAAAGAAGCAGGGCGCCTCGTGCAAAAGCGCCCCGCTGGAGGAGAGAGAGATCAAGAGAATATTACGACTTATTCGGCTCTTTGCGCTTCGTGGACCAATTGTTCCCGGGAATATTTTGCCCAAACTGCCATAATTCACGCAATTCTGTCCACTATTCGGATTTCGATAGCAGCCTCAACAGGGCATGGACATGCGGGTGAAGCGGCCAAAGGGAAGCCAGTGCTGGGCGTTCGTCACCGGCCATGCAGGATCTCTCCGCGACCCGTCCACATTCATCCACCGCCCGGGCGCGGAACTTTCACATGATCCATGCTCGGCGCCGGTTTCTCGGTTTCGGGGGATGGTCGCCCCGCTCCCTCACGCTTGGCGAACTGGGCGAGGAACCGCTCAACCGCGACCGCCCGCTCCTCGGGAGGAAGCGATTCAATCCGCTGACGAATGCGAGGGGGCAGCCGATCGAGGTTGATCTGGGTTGGAGTTTGGCGCGCCATCTGCGCTGCCACCTCCTTGCGGATCTGCTCCATCTGCCTCTGCTCGAGCCGTTCTTTGGCCACGGCCTCCATGCGCTGGTCGAGGGCCTGCCGCTGGGCCTGATTGAGCACTGCCCGGAGGCGTTTTTGGAGTTCAGTTGAGTCGGGGCGCCCGCCTTCCAAGCCGGCGATGAGGGTTGCGGAGGGCTTTGAGATCACCTGCCCGGGGTTTGTGGGCTGCTCGTCCTTCATCGGATCAGCGACCCGATCTGGCTGCCCGCGATCGGCGGGCTGGTCCCCCTGGCCCCCCAGACGGCGTGCCACGCCTGGTCCTCTGCGCTCGAACGCGGATGCTCGCGCCTGGTAGTCTCGCGCGATCTCGCCAATCTCAGCATCTTGTTCGGATGTTAGTCGGAGATTGGGATCATTCGACTCGCGCAACTCGGCGATGAACTGCCGTAGCACGCGCGGGTCCACGCCCGCCCCAAGACGTTGACGCTGGTTTTCCGGCTGGACAAAGGTTGAGTTGGGTGCGGTGACGTTGGTTTCGGCCACGCGCGGGCCGGCCAGAAGCGCGGCCTGCGATTCGGCGGCCGGGGCCTGGGCGGGGGCAGCCCCGGCCAGTGCTGCGAGCAGGCAGAGCAAACCAGTCCATGCATGCATAGGAAACCTCCTTTGCCATCCATGACAACGGCGCCCGAGTTCCGGCATTGCCTCCTGGCGACGAGTTGGGGACGACGCTTCGCCTAGCATCGGTCCAACCGCCCGATCTTGCAAGGACCAGGCATGGCATTGAGCAAGGACCAGATTCTCGAGGCGCTTTCGGCCGTTCCCAACCCGCTGGGCGGGGGTGATCTTGTTAGCGCCGACATAGTGCAATGGGTGGCCACGTGCGAGTCCAACGTCTCGATCAAGGTGTCGCTCCCGCGCGGGGCCGATCGCAGGGTCCGGGAAGACGTCCGCCGGTCGATCGAGCGGGCGGTGCACACGCTGGCGGCCGGGGAAGACGAGGTGATGGACCGCGTGCTGGTCGAGTTCGTCGACGAGCAGAACAAGGAACCTGCGCCGGCCCGGCAGCCGCAGCAGGGCGAGGATCTGACGGCGGCGGTCAACGCGCGGTACATCATCGCGGTGGGGGCGGGCAAGGGCGGCGTGGGCAAGAGCACCGTGGCGGTGAACATCGCCGTGGGGCTGGCGCGACGGAAGTTGGCAGTGGGGCTGCTCGACGGCGATATCTATGGCCCGTCGCTGCCGACCATGCTCGGGCTCGACGCGATGGACCAGCAGGTGCACCAGGGCAATCTTCAGCCGATGCTGGTGCACGGAGTGAAGGCGATCAGCATCGGGAAGATGGTGGACGCCGACAAGCCGCTGATCTGGCGCGGGCCGATGGCGCACGGGGCGTTCAAGCAGTTGATTGAGCGGACGGACTGGGGAGACCTGGACGCGATGGTGATCGACCTGCCGCCGGGTACGGGTGACGTGCCGCTGACGCTGACGCAGAGTCTGCGGCTGACGGGCGCGGTGATCGTGTGCACGCCGCAGAAGGTGGCGCAGGACGACGCGGTGCGCGCCGTGCGGATGTTCCAGCAACTGGGCGTCGAGGTGCTCGGCGTGGTGGAGAACATGAGTTACTTCATAGGGGATGACGGGAAGGAGTACGACATCTTCGGGCGTGGCGGGGCCGAGGTGATGGCCCAGCGGCTGAACATTCCGTTCCTGGGCGCCATCCCGATCAACATGGCGCTGCGGGCCAACTCGGATGCGGGCGATCCTTCGGCCAACTTTGATCCGCGGACGGCCGGGGGGGACCAGATTCCCAGGGCGCTGGCACAGGTCGTGGACAACCTGGAGAAGCAGATGGCGCTGGCGTCGATGCGACTGGGGCAGAACCGTCCCACGCTCAATATCTCGTGAGATCCTGAAATCTGAGCCTCCCGCGCCCGCGGGAGGTTGCGTTTTCTCGCGTCCTTGCGGGCGATGCGAGAAGATCAATTGTCTGGCTTGGCTTCGAGCACGCGCTGGGCGATCGAGCGGATGTCCGCTTCAAGCCGCGTGGCGCGATCTGCTTCACCCCGCAGGCGAGCCGAGGCCAGTTCTTCGAGATTGCGGCAGATGCCCGCCAGCGGCGTGCGATGCGTTCCGGGCCACTCGGTCTCGTCGACCAAGCCCAGGTGCCGCAGGGCGTCGAATGGCGAAGGCGCTTCGGGTCCGGCCACGGCGGCGACGAGGCGTGCCAGCGCGAAGTCGTCGTCGGCGATGGCGTTGTTTTCAAGCGCCGACCGCGTTGCATTCGCCGACAGATTCTCCAGTTGGCCGAAGCCCGCGTTCCACGCGTGCTCGCTCAGTTCGAGCACGGGTGATGCGTTGAGTGCCTGCAACCCGCCCGACAACACGTCGTGGGCCGCTGCGAGCGAGCGCAGCAACGAGCGGATGCGACCGAGTTCTGCGGCCGCCGCGGCCGCCTGTTCGACCGGCTTGTCCTCGCCCAGGGCGGTGCGGACCTGACGTCGGGCTTCGTCCATGCGACTTAGCAGGTCGGTGGCGCGACTTCCCGTCAACGTGTGCCAGAGAGCCCGCGCCTCCTCGGGCACGTTCGAGGTCGGGTCGATGGCCTGTCGGAGCGATGCTTCGTCCGGTGTCGGTTCGAGCGCCCGGGCCATGCCCGCCAGGGACGCGATGAAGACCCGGGCCTGCTCGCTTCTGGCCGGGTCAGCAAGATCACGCCCGGCCTCGAGCAGCGGCGCCGCCAGGCGGCGATACTCGCGCAAGACGCGCGGGCGCGTGCGGGGCGACTGTCCCTCGATCGGCTTTTCACCGCTGAGCATCGCTCCGATGGAGAGCAGGTCGAGCACACTCTGTCGCGCCTGCCGATGGGCCCGCAGAGCGCTGAGCATCGCCGGCTCGATCATCGGGTCCGAGCGATCCTGCAACTCCAGCCCGACTGAGAGCAGGCGCTGGCGTGCCTCTTCCACCGCCTTGAGTTCGTGCCCCAGCGCCACGCGCACCGGTGTGGGCATCCATGGGTCCAGGCGCTCCAGCGGCCCGGTGCCCGGTGCGGAGAAGACCACCAGCAGCGCCCGTGCCGATCGCGCCGCGCCGGCCGGATCGGTCTGCATGGTCTGTGCCAGCGTGGCCACGCGGGCGGTGGCTGTTCGTCGCAGCGGCCCGTCGCGCAATTCATCCACCAGCGCGATCAGGTCGGACAGCAGGGCCAGGCGATCGATCTGAAGCAGGGCCGTGTCAGCAGCCTGACGATCGGCCAGATCGGTCACGCTCTGCGTGAGCCCGGCAGCGAGCGACCGGCGAGCCTGCGCCTCCAGCCACCCCGGAGCGGCAAGCACGCGCATGGCGCGTCGCACGGTTTCATGTGTGCGTGCGGCCGAGTCGGCGTGTGAGGGCCAGGTCAGGCCGGCGGCCACGAGTTCATCGAGCCGAGCGAAGGGCCCGGCCTCAATGCCGGCATAGTTCTGCGCCTCAATTTCGAGTGACGGCAGTGTCGCCGGGCGTGAGGGCGCGACCAGCGCGTTGGTCAGCGGCGCCAGCGCATCACGCAGCGCGCGGTCGAGCGAAGTTTGTGTGCCCGGCAGCGTTGCCGCCAGGCGTGACAGATCCTCGCTCGCAAGCCGACCCATCGGCGCGGGCACGCGACCGTCGGCCAGCGCCGCGTCGAGTTCGGGCAGGAGGCGCACCAGCGTGCGGGCCGCGAGCAGGCGTGTCGCGCCGGCCTCGCCCTTCTCCAGTCCATCGCGCAGCATGGCGGCCGCGAGCAGGCGCAGGCCGGCCGAGCACGCCAGCGCCGGCTGCTCACGGGCGCGTGACGCGATCTCGGCGCCCTGCGCTTCAAGGAAGGAGGCCAGTTCACCGGCGGCGGTGGATGTATCGATCACCGGCGCCGGACTGCCACCCAGGTCGAGCATCTGCGCCGAGGCTGGCGCCACGCCCAGGAGCAGCAGCGCGCCCGTCGCCTGTTTGGCCAGCCATCTAGACCTGATCGAGTGCACGCCGATAGACCTCTTCCAGTTCGCTCACCATGCGCCGGGCATCGAACTGGTCGATGCACTCGGCCCGCCCGCGGGCAGCCAGTTCACGGCGCTCGGCTGGGTGATCGGCCAGCCACACGATGGCGGCGCCCAGCCCGTTGACATCTCCCGGCCGGACCAATCGCCCGGTTTCCATTTCGCGGCAGATTTCCCCGGTGCCATCGACGTCGTAGGCCACCGGGCACACGCCGCACAGCAGCGCCTGCGGCACGGTGCGCGGCAGCCCCTCCCGATAACTGGGATGACACAGCACGTCCATGGCCCGCACCAGCCCGGGAATCTGCTCGGGATTGACCAGTCCGGTCAGCACCACGCGATCGTGCAGCCCCAGGGCCTCGATCCGCTGGCGCAGGCGATCGGCCCACCACCCGTCGCCCACCCAAAGCAGTTTGAACTCGGGGCGCGAGCGCATGGTCTGCCCCATCGCGTCGAGGATGTCATCGTGCCCCTTGTGCTCGGCCAGCCGCGCCACCGTGCCGATGACGAAATCCGTATCGCGCAGCCCGAGATGCGCCCGCACCTGCTCGCGCGCTGCACCGGCGCGTGGCGAGAGATAAGGCTCGATCTCCATCCCGCTGCGCACCGTCACGTACTGCTCGGGACGGCCGATATTGCGATCGAGAAACTGCGTGCGCATCGCGTCGGCCACGCAGACGATCAGGTGGCAGCGCCGCGCCGCATGCCGCTCCAGCGCCGCATAGACCGCGTTGGTTGCACGTATCTTCGCACGCGAGGTCCACCCGCCTTCGACCGGCATGAACGGCGGCCCGTGAATCGTGTGCACCACGCCCGGGCGACGGACGCCGACGCCCCGAGGCCCGCGCGGATGCTCCCACGCGGCCTGTCGCCCGAGAATGCCGGCCTTGGACGAGTGGGTGTGCACGATGTCCGGCTCGATCTTCGCGATCAGGCGCTTGAGTTCGCGCAACGCCGCACGGTCGGACACAGGGCTGACCTGTCGCATCAGGTGCGGCACTTCGTGCGTGACGATGGCCTGCCCGCCCGTGTCGCGCTGGCGCTGGTTGAAGGACGCGACGCGCTCGAGCATCGAGCCTTCGGGTCCGTAGATCGGGCCATAGGCCAGGTGCACCGCGTGTCCGAGTCGGGCCTGCCCTTCGCAACTCAGGACGGTGTTCTCCTGCGATCCGCCGAGGATGAGCCGCGTCGAGATGTGCAGGATGCGCAGGGACATGCCAGCCCAGACGGTAGACCGGGCCTGCGATTCAGGAGTCTGCGGAAGCAGCCGGTTCGCCGAGGATGCCCACCGGGTCAGAGGTCGGCGGGGGGACTGCGGGCTTGCGGAACAGGAGCAGGAAACCCCACACGCACACCGCGAGGAAGGCCGTGTACACCGCAAACCAGCCGATGGTGTCGCGCTTCGAGGCCGAGAGTTTCTCGGCCGGCTTGCTCATGGCGATGACCGCCGACGCCAGCGCCGGGCGGGCTGCCAGCCAGATCTTGCGAGCGCCCGGCTCGACCACGCGAGCCATGGACGACAAGGCCGCTAGTCTCCCTGGTGCTGCTGTTGTCGTCTGTGCGGATGTTCTTGGAGCGATTGGGTTCGACTCCGGCTCCGGCTGGGCCACCTGCTCTGTCGGCTCTGGCGCGGGTGGGGCGCCCGGAGGCGGTGGAGCCGCGACCGATGGGCGCATCGGCTGCGCGCTCCACTCTGGTTGGGGTGCTGGAACCGAAGCCTCAGGCACTCCAATCGACGAGGGCTCGACTGCCGGTGACGGTGGCTCGGGCGGCACATTCACCGCCGCCGGCACGGCTTGGGGCGGCAACGCGGCCGATTCGGTGGCAAGCCCGCCCGGATCTTCGAAGGTGCCTTGGAGAGCGGCCTCGGCCAGCGAAGCCAGTTCAGAATCCAGTTCGTCGATGCTTTGCGGTTCCGGATGGTTCGCCGATACCGAGGTTGTCGGCATCGCCACCGTGCCTTCCGGGGCGACGGGCTGCGGTTGGTCCGTCGCGGGTACGTCCTTGGGTTGTTCCCCGGTCTTCAGATCGGCCAGCGCGTCGGCGATGGCTGCGATGTCATTGGACAAGTGTTCGGCACTCTCGACGGCGCTGCTCAATGCTTCGGCTGCGGCGTTCACCGCCTCCTCCGGCTCCGACGGCTCGATGAGGTCTTCCAGCACGAAACCCGCGTCGGCGTCGGCCAGTTCGCTCTGCTCGGTGTTCAGCGCGTCCACTTCGTTCAGGCCCGACGGCTCGGGTTCGCTCGAAGGCTCGCCGGCAAGATCAGTCGCGAGTTGCGCACCCACGTCGGCCACCGTCTCGGGTGTCAGGGCTCGCTCGCCTTCGGTCTGTCGGTCGATCTCCGAGCATGCCGAGTCGATGGCCGAGAGCATCTCCTCGACCCGCTCGGTCATGTCACGAGTTTCGGTCTGTTGCTCGACCTTCTCTTCCATGCGATGCTTCCAGAGCCAGGCGGAACATCGGAAGGTACGAACGACAACTGAAAGACTATCGGCCTTGAGCGCGCAATAACTTACCGGAAACACCGGGCTGGGGTACAAGCCCCGCCATCCCGCATCCCCCGGTACAAGTGATTGGTTCAACATGCATCGCATCTACACCCCGGACGTCGATCTCCACGGGAAAGACCGGATCACCGTCTCCGGGGAAGAGGCGCACCACGCGGGCCGGGTCAAGAGGCTGTCGCCCGGAGATCACGTCGGGCTTTTTGATGGACGGGGTCTTCAGGCCAAGGGCGTGGTGCTGCGGGCGGAAACGCGCGGCAAGTCACCGTGGCTTGAAGTCGAGATCGTCGAAACGCACACAAGGGAGCCGGTTCGCCCGCGCGTCGTCGTACGGTCACCGGCGCCCAAGGGCGATGCGCTGGAGTGGATGATCGATCAACTCAGCCAGGTCGGGGCGGCCGCGTGGGGGCTTCTTCGGACGGACCATGCCGAGCGCCAGCCGCGCCGTCTGGACCGACTCGAGCGCACGGCGATCGAGTCGGCCAAGCAGTGCGGACGCGCCCACCTGATGCAACTGCTCGCTCCGGCGAGTTTCGATGAGGTTTGGTGCGCCGCTGGCGGGCTGGTCTGTGCGGCCGACGCGGGCGGAGGGCCGCTCGGCAACCTGCCGCCGGCGGATGAGATCACGCTGCTCATCGGGCCGGAGGGAGGCTGGAGCGGGCGCGAACGGGCAACGTTGTCCGAGAGGCAGGTTCCCATCGTGGGACTCGGCCCGCACGTTCTCCGCCTGGAAACGGCGGCCGTGGTCGGCGCCTCTGGTATGCTTCTGCTCAGCACTTTCCGGAGGGGAACGACATGAAAGGGCAGATCGCGGCAGCATGGATGGGCTGTGCGGCGGCGTGTGCGTGGGCTTCCGACAATCGACACGCACTGGCCCGCCCCGTGATCGATCAGGCCATTGCGTATCTGCGCTCGCGGCAGGACGCGACCACCGGAGGGTGGGCCCATCGCACCGACGGACCCAACTTTCCCGCCATCACCGCGCTGGTGCTCACTGGCATGCTCGATGATCCGCGCATCGACCAGAACGACCCAGCGGTGAAAGCCGGCCTGACCTACGTGCTCGGGTATCGCAAGCCCGACGGCACGATCCACGACGGCGTGGTGCCTTCCTACAACACGGCGATCTGCCTGAGCATGCTGGCCCGCGTGCGGACCTGCGACTCGGCCGAGGCCACTGCCCGCGCTCAGACCGCCCTGCGCGCCATGCAGTGGCAGTTTGAAGTGCCCGAGGGCGCCCAGTCGTACAACGAGCCGGTATCGGAAGACCACCCGTACTTCGGCGGCATCGGCTATGGCAACCACGGCCGCCCCGATTTGTCCAACCTCGGATTCGCACTCGACGCCCTGCATGACAGCGGCGTGAGCAGCAGCGACGAGGCCTTCCAGCGCGCCCTCGTCTTCCTCTCCCGCACGCAGATGCTCGACTCGGTCAATGACATGCCCTACGCCGATGGCTCGCGGCAGGGTGGGTTTATCTACGCGACCGTCCCCAACGCGCAGAGCGTGGACGGGCGGGCCGGGCAGTCGATGGCCGGTCTGGTGGAAGAGGAACTCGAGGATGGCTCGACTGGCAGTCGCCTGCGGGCCTACGGGTCGATGACCTACGTCGGATTCAAGAGTCTGATCTACGCCGACCTGCCGCGCCACGATCCGCGCGTGACCGCGGCCCGGGGCTGGATCGAGCGGCACTACACGCTCGACGAGAACCCGGGCATGGGGGCCCAAGGGCAGTACTACTACTACCTGGCGATGGCTCGTGCCCTGGACGCCTGGGGGGAGCCCACCATTTCCGTTCGGGTCAACGACGGGCAGCCTCCGCGCCAAGTGGACTGGCGCCTCGAACTGATCGGCAAACTGGGCGAACTCCAGGAGGCGGATGGTTCGTTCCGCGTGCTGGACCAGCGCTGGATGGAGGGAGATTCGGTGCTGATCACGGCCTATGCGCTGATCGCCCTGGAGACGGCGGCTCGCTGATGGGGCGGGGTTTTGCCGGGAACAGGGGAAGTCGGCGGGGGCGTCGGCTAGGATTTTCACTCAAAACAAGGGAGGATCACCGATGACCAGCGCCACCATGCCCGAGCACTATCGGCAACTGTGCGAACTCAAGCGCGAGTCGGCCACTCTGGGGGCGGTGTCCAGCCTCCTGAGTTGGGACCAGGAAACCTACATGCCAAACGCCGCGGCCGACAACCGGGCCGAGCAAAGCGCGCTGCTGGCCGGACTGGTCCACGAGCGTGAGACCAGCCGGAAACTGGGTGATCTGCTGGCGACCTGCGAGGCGGACAAGTCGCTGGTGACTGATCCGCGTGTGGCGGCCAACATCCGCGAGATGCGGCGTGACTACGACCTGGCGACCAAACTCCCGCCGGAACTGGTCAAGGAATTGGCCGAGGTCGGCTCGAAGAGTCAGCACGTCTGGAAGGACGCGCGAGCCAAGAGCGACTTTTCCATCTTCAAGCCGTGGCTGGAGAAGATGGTGGCGTTGACCCGGCGCAAGGCCGAGTGCTACGGCACTCCGAAGGGCGGGGAGTTGTACGACGCGCTGCTGAACGAATACGAGCCCGACGCGCGGGCGGCCGACATCGAGAAGGTTTTCCAGCCGCTGCGGGGGAGGCTGAGCGGGCTGATCGCCGAACTGGGGCGTGGGAAGGGTCCGAGCGAAGCCCCGCTCAATGTCAAGGTTGAGACTGATCGGCAGAAAAGCCTGGGGCTTCGGGTGATCAAGGCCCTGGGGTTTGACCTTGACGCGGGGCGACTGGACGTAACGACGCACCCGTTCTGTTCGGGCTTTGCGCCAGGCGACACTCGGCTGACTACCCGCTACCGGGAGGAGCGATGGACCGATGCCCTGTTCGGCACCATGCACGAGTGCGGGCACGGGCTGTATGAGCAGGGGCTGCCCAAGGGTGCCCTGTTCGGGCAGCCGCTTGCCCGCGACGCCGGGCTGGGCATCCACGAGAGCCAGAGCCGCATGTGGGAGAACTTTGTCGGGCGCAGCCATGCGTTCTGGGAGTGGGCGTTGCCGGTGGTGAACGAGGAGTTCGGCGGCGTGCTGTCGAAGTTTACGGTCGACGACGTGTACCGCTCGGTGAACACGGCCAAGCCGAGCCTGATCCGCGTCGAGGCCGACGAGGCGACGTACAACCTGCACGTCATGCTGCGGTTTGGCATCGAGCGGGCGCTGTTCAACGGGCAGATGAAGGTGGACGACGTTCCGGGCGAGTGGAACAGGCGATTCAAGGACTTCCTGGGGATCGACGTTCCCAGCGACGCCAAGGGGTGCCTGCAGGACGTGCACTGGAGTTTCGGGCTGTTCGGGTACTTTGCAACCTATGCGCTAGGCAACCTGTACGCCGCCCAGTTGTGGGAGAAGATCAACCAGGACATCCCAACGCTTCAGGACGAGATCCGGCGCGGGCAGTTCGGCGAGTTGCTGGCGTGGCTGCGGAAGTACATCCACTCGGCCGGACGGCAATTCAAGGCTGCCGAGTTGTGCGAGCGTGTGACCGGCAAGCCCCTGGGCGCCGATCCGCTGCTGAGGCATTTGGAAGGCAAGTTGCGCCCGATCTACGGCGTGTGAGCGTTCACCAACCAGCGCTCGGCGAGCGCTGTTTTGCAGCGATGTCGCGGGATTTGATGCGATTCGAGGCGTTGAGCGCGCGCGGCGCTCGACTCTGCGTCCGCGTCTGCCGAAGATGAACGGTTCAATCCGGGAGCCCCGCTGAGCCGAGAGTAGTAGACATGAGCACCGCCATGGTTTCGTCGCATCTGGCCGCCCGTCGTCGCGTCGTCTGGCCCCTGGGCGCCGGTCGGACGTACCTGAATCACGGATCCTATGGAAGTTGCCCGGCCTACGTGCTCGAGCGGCAGGATGAGATCCGTGCCCGCATGGAGCGCGATCCCACCCGCTTCTTCAAGGTGGACCTTGAGAAGTTGAGTGATCGGGCCCGCTCGGCGCTGGGCGATCTCATCAACGCCCCGGCCGACGACATCGCGTTGATGGGCAACGGCACCATCGCCATGGCGGTGGCGCTCAACGCCTGTCCATTTTCCCCGGGCGACGAGGTGGTGGTCACCGATCACGAATACTCGGCCACGATCAACGAACTCAACCGCATCAGCGGGCGCACCGGGGTGAAGATCGTCAAGGCCCAGGTCAGGGTGCCGGTGCAGGGCGACGATCAGGTTTTCGAGGCCGTCACGTCGGCGGTGACGCCGAGGACAAAACTGGTGGTGGTCAGCCACATTGCCAGCGCGTCGGCGATCATCTTCCCGGTCGAGCGGATCAGCCGCTTCTGCCGCGAGCGGGGCATCGAGGTGCTGCTCGACGGGGCGCATACGCCCGGGCAGGTGAAGATCGACATCGAGAACCTGGCACCGACTTTCTACGCTGCCAGTTGCCACAAGTGGCTCAACGCCCCCAAGGGCTCGGGCTTCCTGTACGCCCATCCGTCGGTGCAGGCCCGGGTGCGGTCGATGGTGCAGTCCTGTCGCGTGCATCTGAAGCGGGCTCGCAAGTCGTTCCTGTGCGACACCGACTACGTCGGCACCGGCGACTACACCGCCAACCTGGTGATTCCAGATGCGATTGAGCACATGGGGGCCCAGTTGCCCGGCGGGTGGGAAGAAATCATCGCGTCGAACCATGCGAAGGTGATCGAGGCCCGCTCGATGCTGTGTGCCCGCTGCCCGGTGCAGGCGATGGCGCCGGAGCACATGATCGGGACCATGGCCTCGGTGATGCTGCCGGAAAACCCGGACCGCACGCGGCCGACCTGCTACGAGGACTGCCTGCAAGACATCATGAACGAGCGGCACGCGATCCAGATCCCGGTGTGGGAGATGTACCCGGTGACACCCCGCGTGATGCGGATCAGCGCCCAGTTGTACAATCACATGGGCGAGTACGAGATGCTGGCCGACGCGCTCAACGAGGAGTTGGAGCGGGAGAAGAACCTCGGTTGAGTCGGCGATCGGGCCGCAACGCGAGCCCCAAACGTCAGGAAAGGTCTCTCCCAGTCGCGACCGAACCCCCGTCACAATCGGGGCTCGCACTGGGCCGGAGAAGTCACCCGAAAGTCTGGCCGGAGTCCAGGTCCTGCATTTTCCAGTGCAGGGTGCGACAGATGCGGCTGAGGACCGGCCAAGCGAGGTCTTCCTCGATCACCGTCAGGATGGCTTGGCGGATCTCGCTCTGATTGCTGGCGTATTCAATCGCCAGGCCCGGTCCGTGCAGAACCTCCGTGCCGACGGTGCGCCGGGGCGAGCCGTCGGGCGCGGTGTTGAAGCGGGAGAGGGCTTGGAGAAACTCGCGCTCGCTGCCCATCGAGGCATAGCCCGAGGCCGGATCGCCCGGGTCATTCAGGCAGAACAGAGCGAGTTGACGTTTCCGGGCCAATCGAGACTCCTGTTCAATCTTCGTCCTGCCCCTCGAAGTCGCGCTTCTGGATCAGTTCATCGACCGTCGCGATGAGGCGCTCCAGGGGGACCGGCTTGAGAAGGTAGGCGTCCACCCCCAGCGATTCCGCGTAGGCCTGATGGCGCTTGCCCTCGTTGGCGGTGACCATGACGACCAGGGGGCTGTCCTCGTTACCCTTGATCTTTTCGAGGGCCAGGAAGCCGGATCGCCCGGGGAGCATCATGTCGAGGATCACCACGTCGGGCTCCTCTTCCTGGCAGAGATGCACGGCAGTGTTGCCGTCCGCGGCCGTGAGCGTTTCGGCGCCCTCGGCCCGGAAGGCGGCGGTCATCGACTCGAGCACGTCGCGATCGTCATCGACGATGAGCACCCGCACGTCGATCAGTCGCTGGTCAGACCTGGGCATCGTCTTCTCCTGGGTCATCCTACGGCAGTCGGCTGAGCCCCTGCTCGGCCAGGTAACGCCGGTCGCGTTCGCTCTGCTCGCAGATCGCCTCGACGTCGGCCTCGGTCAGCCAGTCGAGTGATCGCAACTTCTCCCGCAGGGCGGGCGGCACTGGTTGGTCGGCCTTCTCGTGCCGCGGCCTGCTCTTCCAGATCCGATGCATCCACAGGTACTGTTCCGGCGCGGCCTCGACCATCTTCTGAAGGGCATGGCGGTAGCGGGCGGTCAGGTAAAAGAGCGGATCAGGCCGACTCTCCCAGTCCTCCGGGCGGATGACGTCGACGATGTCAATCTGGTAGCACAGCCCGTGGACGCCAACGGTCCAGCCGAGGGTCTCTTCTCCCGGGCGCATGCGCCGGGCCATCGAGCACACCACGTTGGTCCGGTGCCGGATGGCCAGAAGCCCGATGGTCTTGTAGGTCGAGGTCAGGCGCCCGAAGAAGGGAACGAAAAGCCCTTTGTCGCCGGCGTTCTGGTCGGCCACGAAGCCGATGGGGATGCCCGAGTCGATCAGGCGCGGGAGTTCGTCGGCCACGCCGAACTTGTCGAGCAGAGTCAGCCCGCGCTTGGCCCGCGTGCGGCGGACCCACTGGTCGAGCGGCTTCATGTCCAGAGGGCGATAGACGACGTGCATGGGGAAGCCCAGCACCGCCATGGTGTACCCGAGCACCTCCCAGTTGCCTACATGCCCGGTGAGCATGAGCAGGGGGCGCCCCTGGAAAACCGCGTCGAGCGAGCCGGCAAACGACCCGAACCCGACGTGCTGGATCCACCCGTCGTCGTTGAGCAGGCGCGGGATGAACCCGATTTCGATGGCCACGCGGCACAGGTGCTCGTAACTGGCGAGCACCAGTTCCCGAGCGCCGGCGCGGTCGAAGTGGGGGAGGGCGAATCGGACGCGCTCGGTCGCGCGGTCTACGCGGTTTCGGTTGAAGCGAGCGGCACCGAAGGCGCGTCCAAGGGCGGCGGCAGCGCGCATGGAAGGCTCCATGCCGGCGACCTGCGGCATGGTGGTCGCCGCGCGGATCAGCGTATAGAGCGCAGGATGCGTCCAAACCGGCGCCCGGCGTTTTTTCCGGTCGCGAGGCCTGGCGTCGACGACGGCCGGGGCATGGTCGCCCACGTGCTCAGTCCGGAATCGAGCCGATCAGGGTCATCAGGCGGTTCTCATTGAGCACGGGAACCGCTGCCGAGATGGCCCGACTGAACAGTTCGTCGTACCGCGAAACGATGCGCTGCAGACGGACGTACTCCTGGAGAACTTCCAGCGGGGCCTCTGGTCCGGGCTGCGGCGGGAGCACGGGCTTCTGTCCGAGCACCAGGAAGTCCACCCCGCCGGTCAGTTCGGTCTCGATGACCCCGCCCCATTCGCGGATGATGGCCTCGAGGTCGGTGGCTTCTTCCTTGGAGGCGATGCCGTCACGGTTGGTGTCGAAGTTGCCGTACACCAGGAAGCGGTAGATCTTGTTGGGGTCGTAGACTGGGTTGGCGATTACGTCGCCGCGGACGATCGGATTGCCGCGCGACTCACGCACGATGCGGGCTCGCGAGGTGTTAGTGTCGATATCGACGACCTCGATGACGGCCTTGCCTTCGGCATACTCCCCCGTGTCGAGGTTGGGGCTCAGGGCGGCCGCGTCACGGTACACCGAGAAGGTCTGGCCGAGCACCACATGGTGCTTGCGCCCGAGGCTGATGACCACCTCGCCGGCCACCGGGCGGATCTCGATGATCTGCCCGTCGACCAGAGCGTATTCATCCTTGGGCTTGAGCGCGTCGCCGCTTTCGCCGCGCAGACGCTTGAGTTGGTCGATCAGCACTAGGTTCTCTTCGCTGAGGACGTTGATGCGGCTGGAGAGTTCGGCCTCGCGCTGCTGGTGGTCGGCGGTGCGGTTGGCCAACTGCTCGCGCATCTGGCCTTCCAGCCGGTCGACGTTGCGCCGGTATTCCTCGATGCGGCGCTGATAATCGCCGATTTCCGCACGCAGTTCATCGGTGGCCTTGCGGGCGGTGTCTTCGATACTCTGCACGCGATTGGCTTCGGCGCGGGCGTCCTGCTGGGCCTGGGCACGGGCAGCCTCGGCGGCGGCCAGACGGGCCTCCAAGTCGCGCAACTGGGCTTGCTGCGAACGGATCTTGCCCAGCAGAGACTCGCCCTGCGACAGCAAACTGCCCGACTGCTGCTCCAGGTCACCCAACTGCATGTCGGGGCGACCGGCCACCGTCCGCATGATCTGCTGCTGGTTCTTCATCAGGTAACTGATGGCGCTGTCGCGACCGGCCCGGGTCACCACCTCGCGCACCGCTGGCGTCTCACGCTCGTGTGGGCGTATGAACACGTCGTTGCCTTCGCGCAGCGCGGTGATTTCGCGTTCGGCCGCCTGCCGCTGCGAATAGAAGACCATGGTCAGCACGAACAAGAGGGCGCACAGCACCGCCAGCACCGTGATCGCAACCCCGACACCCACACCTGCGCTCGTTCGACCGGCCATCAAATTGCTCCGATCCGATTGTCCGGGGCCTCTCGGCCCGCGGCGGACGACCCTCGTCCACCCCTTCGTGCTGCTCCCACCGCCCGAGCCCGCGAAGGGCTTTCCGCGCTACGACGGAAAAACCTCCGGGGTTGCATCTTTGCGCCTTCGCAGGGGCAAGTCTCGTCTCTGGCCCGCTTCTCGTCAAGCCGGGGCAAATTTGCCCGAGCATGGGGATGCGGCCCGCCCGGGTGGGACACCGGGGTCGCCCGCGCCTCTTTGCCTGTTGGCGGCGCCGGTTGCGTCCGGCCGATAGATCCTTGAGGCGGCGGTGAATGCCCCCCGATCGACGGGCCAGGGAGGGCCGACATCCATGCGGGCACGAGCGAGATTTGGATTTCTTTTGGGTCTGCTTGTCGGCACCGCGACCGTCGGCTCGGTCAGTTTGATGATAGGCCAGTCCGAGGTGCGTCGGCCTGGGCGTGGGCAGTTCGTCCAGGGGCTGACCATTTACGAGGTCAGCCACTCACCGGACGGACGGGTCGCCTACCTGTGGGGCATCGAGCCGGAGACCCGCACCCTGACACTGCTGGGACAACGGAACATGCCCTGACCCCCGCCCTGACGCGCCGGACGGGCACCGGGCACCGTCGTCACCCCCCAAAATCGACGAAATCAAGTCCCGACTGCACTGAGCCGTTCAGGCGAGCGTGGCGGAAGTGGTGCCGCAAGCCGGTTACGAGCGGTGCTCGCTTCTGGCGAGCATGGCGACCGCTTTGGCGATGCGGCGCTGCCGAGTTTCCTCTCGCCTGGCTTCTTCGATCCACTTCACATACTCGCGCTTGTGCGTGTAGGCGAGCGCTTTCCAGAACGCGGCGGCCTCGGGCACGGCCTTCATCTCGGCGGAGAAGTCCTTGGGCGGAGTGATGATGCGCGGTGTACCGTCGAGTGCCATCGTGACCTTCACGCGGTCGCCGGGCCTCTTGCCGATCTTCTCGCGAATGGACTTGAGGATGATGAGCATGTGGCAGTCGGCGCCCATGCGCACGGCCGTGCCGCGGTACGGCTCGCCGTCGAAGGTGGCGCAGACCTTTGGGCGTTTGGATCCGAACGCCTTCCCGACGTCGAAGGGAATATCGACGTAGGCGCCGCCGCCCCCGGCGGATTGGATCGTTGCAACAAAGGCGCGAGGCTTGGGCATGCTGTCGTCCCCCGGCCGTTCCGATGGAATCGTGGCTTCCTGAGCATCAAACGCCGCGATCACTCGATCCGAGTTGATTGAGTTCGTCCGCGTAGTGTTCGCGCAGCGGTTCGACGACTTCCTTGAGGAAGCGTTCGGTTTGTTCGACGCTGCGGCCGACGTACTTCATCGGGTCCATGAGGTCGGACCAGTCGAGTTCGCGGGCGAGCGGGCCGCCGCGGGCCTTCGACCAGAACGCCTTATCGGTTTGGAGTCGGTCGAGCAGGTCGTTCTCAAGCCCTTCCTGCTTGACGCGCATGCCCGCGGCCTGGGCGTGCCTGCGGATGATCTCGTGATACTCCTGCCGATCGGCGCCGGCCTTGACAACCTCCATCAGGATGTTCTCGGTCGCCAGGAACGGAAGTTCGGCCATCAGGTTTTTGCGCACCATCGCCTCGTGCACCACCAATCCGCTGGCGACCTCATGCATCAGGTCGAGGGCGCCGTCGAGCGCGAGGAAGGCCTCGGGCAGCGAGAGGCGACGGTTGGACGAATCGTCGAGCGTGCGTTCGAGCCACTGCGTCGCGGCCGTGTCGTAGGCGTTGCCGACGAGGTTCATCACGAAGCGCGTCAGTCCGCAGATGCGTTCGCACTTCATGGGGTTGCGCTTGTAGGGCATAGCCGACGAACCGATCTGGTTCTTGCCGAACGGCTCGTCGACTTCCTTGCGGTTGGAGAGCAGGCGGATGTCGGTGGCGATCTTGTGGAGGACGGAAGCCGTGACCGCGCACGAAGAAAGCATGACGGCATCGACGGAACGCGGATAGGTCTGGCTGGTCAGTGAGAAAGTCTCCGGTCCGCAAAGTTCCGGTGAATAGGGGATGTTCATGGCCCAGGGGCGCGCACGGCCAGCGTACTTCTCAAGGAACACCTGCTCAACGGTGTCCACCGCCTCGGTGTCTCCGTTGAGCAAGTGGAGCATGGCGGCCTGGGTGCCGGTCGCACCGCGAAGACCGCGATAGGTGCCGAGCGGCAATGCCGACATCATCATCAGGGGTGACTCCAGCAGATCTGCAGCCCACAGGGCGCAGCGGCGACCGACAGTGGTGGGCTGGGCGGCCTGATAGTGAGTGAAGGCCAGGCACGGAATGGAGACTTGCAGGCGCGCCATCTCGCCGAGAGCGACGGCGACGCGGAGAGTCTTGAGCCACAGCAGGTCGGCGCCCGTGTAGATGATGTGCAGATCCGCATTGCACACCACATCCTGGCTGGTCAATCCTAGGTGGATGATCGCTCTGGCCTTTGGACACTGCTCGCCCAGGCAGTGCACATGGCTCATCACGTCGTGGCGAAGATCGCGTTCGAGGTCGGCGGCCCGCGCGATCTCCTCGTCGGTGATGCCGCGCTCGACAACAGCGCGAAGTTCCTCGACCTGTTCCCCGGTGACCAGCGGGCTGCCCCGGTCTTTCGTCACTTCGTGCTGGGCTTCCGCCGCCGCCAGCCAGATCCGCCGCCAGGTGTTGAACTTGTGCCGCGGGCTCCACAGGCGCAGCATCTCCGGGCTGGCGTTGCGCGTCGCGAGCGGGCTGGTGTAGGTGTCATTTGAGTTCATGCCCACAGGGTAGGTCGGGCGTGGTGCGCACTCAGGGGCGGGGCCCTGCCCGCGCCGTGATCGCCTCGACCGATTTCTCCACCATGCTCACGTCCGGGACTATCTCATTGTTCTCGTAGGCGATGTCCTCGGGCCGGGCCCGGTCGTACCTGGCAATCTCCTGCCCCCCTGCCAGCACGAACAGGTTGTCGCGCACCGTGTTCTGGTAGGTCCAGTGCCATCGGATCGGCGTGCGATCGATGTTCCAGAAGATGTTGCGCTCAACAACCATCCCGGTCGTGCCCTGGTCGAGGAAGATGCCGTTCGAGGGCGCCCGCCCGACGTTGGCGCGGACGTCGTGGATGGCGTTGCCGCGGATGATCGCCCCGGGCTGGAGCCCGAGCGTGTAGATGCCGCCGCCATCGGAGAGTACCTGCATGACGTGGTGGATGTGGTTGCCGGCGATCAGAGTTTCGCGGCAGGGCGTGGGCGTCTCGTCCCAGCGCCAGCCCACCGAGACGCCGGTGTAGGGCAGATCGCGCACCTCGCAGTGCTCAACGCGCGTTTTTTCAGCCAGTCCGACCCACACGCCCACGGCCCCGAAGAAGCGCTGCCCGCACTTTTCGACGAGACAGTATTCGATGGCGTTGTTGGTGGCGACTTGTTGTGGAGCAGTCTGCCACCACGGGCCACCCTTGGCTTCCCGCGCTGTATTCTCGCCGAGCATGACGCCATTGGCGCCGCAGTCGCGGATGATCGAATCGACGATGAGTCCGTCGCGGCACCCGGCGCCGATGACGACGCCCGTGCCGCCGACCGACTCGATGGTGCAGCGGTCGAGTCTGGGGGCGCGGGCCCAGGTGAACGTGATGGCGGCCGGCACGGCATCGCGCGTGCCGTCGGAGGCTGAGTCACCGCGCTGCTCGTAAAACGCGGCCTGCCCCTCGGCGTATCCGTAGTCCGGGATGGGCCACGAAACGTGGGCGAAGCGGATGCCGGTGAAGGACACCGGCGCGAGCAGCCGATCCGGCGTGCCGGACGCGACGACGAGCGCCGCGGCGCGCGGGGCGATGAACTTCGTTGTCTCCGGCGACTGGCCTGGCCGCGGGCGATAGATCAGTTCGCCGGTCCGTCGCACCAGAGCCCACTCGCCGGGCTCGTCCACCAGGCGCGCCCCGCCTTCGATGAAGAAGCGCGGGTGCGGCTCGAAGTTGGTGATGGCAAAGTGCGGCGCCTTGCAGCCGATCGGATGGGCAACGGTGATCGTGTGCGTCTCGCGGTCGATGCTGGCGATGCGCACGCGCGAAATCGACCAGTCATGCAGCAACACCACTTCGCAGGATTCGTCAACTCCGCTCGCGTCGACTTGCACCGGATCGAAGGTGAAACTGGTGCGGTTGTCCGCACCCGCTGTCACCACGCGCGCATCTTCAGCGTCAGGCTCGCGGGCCCGCGTGGCGCGCTTCCCATCGACGAACAACTCCTCGAACCACCACGCTCCTTCCACCGCCGCCGGGATCTTCGCGTACCATTGGCCGTCATCGCCCGGTGTCCAGCCCGAGATCATTACGCCGCCGCTGATCGTCGCTTCGACGCCGTCGCCGGTGACGAACGAGAGCCCCTCGCCCACCTCGTCCGGTGTCAGCACGAGTGGGGCATCGAGCGCGTGGTGCGCCTCGTGCAGCACGATGACGGCCGCTTCGGTGCGACCTTCCGCCCGCAGGGAGCGCAGATGTGCCGGCACGTCGGCCAGACGCGGCACCGACAGCCCTGTCGCCGCGGCGTCCTTGAGCCCGACGTGCAGTTCGATGTCCGCCGCCAGCGCCAGCGAACCGACTACACACGCCAGTGCGCTCAGCATGCCCCACCTCCGTTCAATCCGCAAGCCACAGCATACCCCGACATCGCAAGGACGGGAGCGAGGCCGACGCGGTGGCGGTCATGACTGCGGCACGATCACGGCTTGATGCGGACCGGCTCGAAGCCCTTGCGGTATTCTCGCCGCACCAGCGTCCTGGTGGCTCCGGCATGATTGGGGAAGACCAGGTTCCTGCGATCCCACTGCAGGACTTGTCCGGGGTACTTGGCCGCCTTGACCGCCAGCAGGCCCGGCTCGGTGCAGCGCAAGCCGATCTCGAAGGGCATCCACCGGTGCGGTGTGTCGCGGCCCAGGGCCTTGTCAACCCATGCGTGCCAGTGGTTGAACGACTCATACGCGGGCAACCCCGGCCACTGCATGCCGTCAGACTTCTGCTTGTCGCGCCAGATCTCCAGCGGGCCTTCGGGTGCCAGCACAAGCGTGCCGCCCTCGCAGACGACGATGGTGACGATGCCGCTGGGCCAGTCGCCTTCGCCTATGCCCAGTTGGGCGCGGTCCGGGCGCATGTTGCTGTCATAGAAGTAGAAGTTGCAGGTGGTGTTGGCGAACTTGTCGCTGTTGACCGGATAGGTGATGGTCGAACTGACCCGGTCGGCGTGGAAGTGCGTCAGGTTGCGTGAGGGCGTCCGCGAGCACACCTGGACGGGGCTGGTCAGTTCGGGGAAGGCGTAGAAGACCACGTCGGTCAGGTGCACGACCCAGTCGGTGATCTGCCCGCCGCCATACTTCCACCAACTGCGCCACTGTCGCTGCACCATCTGCGGACGACAGGGTTCCTCCTGGGCCCCGCACAACCACAGGTTGTAGTCAAAGCCGGTCGGCGGCTCGATGGGATCGCCCAACACGCCGTCGGCGAAGTAGTACCCGCCAGCCAGCGCGCCGTTGCCGAAGGTGACGTGCACCTCGATCACCTTGCCCAGTTGCCCGCTGCGGAGGATGTCCACAGCAGCCCGTCGAGCCGCGTGCTCGATGCGCTGGGCCCCGGTCTGTGTCTGGCAGTGCGGGCGCGCGTGGACGGCCTGCTCAAGAATCTCCAGTTCCTCGAGTTGTTGCACCAGCGGCTTCTGACCGTACACATGCTTGTGGTGCGCCAGGGCCGTCGTCATGATCGTGCAGTGCGAGTGGTCGGGTGTGGCGACGATCACGGCGTCGAACTTGTCCGCGTGCTTGTCAAAGGCCTCGCGATAGTCGGCGCAGGTGAAGGCCTTGGGATGTTCACCCGCCGCCTTGGCCAGCGACGCGGCGTCCACGTCGCACAGGCCGACGATATCGACCAGCGGATGCGAAGCGACGTGATGCCGGTCGGCCTCGCCGATGGTGCCGATGACGCCGATGCACAGCACGCGCAGGCGCGTGTCCGCTTGGGCGCGAGCGAAACTCGGTCCGGCCCAGGCCGCCACGCCCGCGGCCGCGCTTGCCTGCATGAATGCACGACGGGAAATGCTGTCGCTCGTCATCGGGGTGTCCTCTCCGGCGGGTACTGCGTTGCTCGCTTCGACGCCGTCCTCATCATTGCCCATCCGGGCGCTTCGCACCAGTCGCGTGCCTTCGGTGCATGAGTGGTGGGCTGGCGGGCTTGGCGCAGTGGCACGCCCGTGGGCGAGCATTGAACATGCCGCCCCGCCTGATTGAGATCGACCCTGACAAAATGAGATCGCCCCGGTGGAGCACACACCGGGGCGGCACACCGCGCTGGCGCGCTGAAAAAGGGTGTGTCTCAATCGCAGCCGGCGTGGAACATGTCCAGGAAGAACACCACGTCGTGGATGTCAAAGGCCCCGTCCCCGTTCGTGTCCCCGGCTGGGCGCTGGGTCGACAACAACTGGAGGAAGGCCATCACGTCAAAGAAGTTCAGGTCGCCCGAGATGTCATAGTCGGCCGGGCAACTGACCAGCCCCTCGGTCGGCGCGATGCCTCGCACCTCGATGAATAGGTCGAACGAGCGGAAGATTTGCCCCGTCACCGGGTCCATCTCGTGCACCATGCCGTCGGTGCCGCCGACGTACAACTTGCCGTTGTGCGCCAACACGGCCGTGGGCACGTTTGGCGTGGAGAACGTCCCTGAATACGTCACCCCGCCCACGAACTTGTCAAACGTGTAGACGGTGCCCGCGTTGCCCGCAAAGGTCGCGCCGGCCAGGTACATGATCTGAGGCCCGAAGCCCATGGCCTTGATCTGCGAACCACAGGCCGCGAAAAACTGGAAGTTGTCACGTCCGATCGGGGAACGCAACGCCAGCGAGTTTTCTCCGCCGACAAACAGCCCGCCCGCGTCGATGCCCATGGCGCTGATGTCGCTGGTCGGCACGTTCCTCGTCTCGACGATCGAGTTATTGGCCGGATCGATGGTGATGATCGTGCTGTCCGAGTTGGCGATCAGCAGGCGAGCCCCGTCCCACCCCATTGCGTGTGTCGAGCCGGGAATCGAAAACGAATCGACCACCTGGTTGGTCGTCATGTCAAACTTGTACACATCGCCGAAGAAACCGCCCAGATAGAGCACCCCGTCGGCCACAGCCATCGCGCTCACCGCGCCGGTGCACACCCCGCGGTGCCCGACCTCCCCCGTGTCCAAGTCAATTGTCTGCACCAGCCCCGACAGCCCGGTGACGATCAGTTCCTCGGCCATCACCGAACTGGAAAGCCCGCACGCGGCGAGCACAAGGGCGCTTGCGATTCTCATGTTGCTTCTCCCATTCAGGGCAATCCCGGAGCCGCAGGGCACCCCGCCCTGCGAACAACATTCAGTTTCGCCCGGCGCACTGCACAACCGCCCCCACTGTTCGGTGGGCTTGGCGGTGATCGAGATGAAGGGGTGATCAGCGTTCGCCCAGCCGGGGCCTGGCGCGCCCAATGAAGCGGGAAAGCAACTCCCCGCGGCTGGAAACGCCGAAATGCCGGTGCAGCGCCAGCACATGGTCATGCACGGTGGCGCGACTCAAATTGAATGCAAACGCGATTTCCTTCTCCGAATCTCCATGAAGCAGACGCGCCAGCACCTGGCGCTGGCGCTCAGTCAGCGGTGCCAGCCTCGGCTCGTCGGCCCGCGCCAGAAATCCGCCCACCTCGCGGCTGATTACGTCATGCACCAGACAAATTAACCCGCGCTCGCGCGCCCCGAACCCCTGCTCGCCCACCTCGCGGTGAATCCACATCGACAGCGAGCGTCCGGGAATGTCCGTCGCGCGGATCGACATCACGTAGTCGTCAATCCCGCAGGCGCGGTGAATCTCGTTGAATGTCTTGGAGCGATACCAACTCTCGCGCCCCCAGATTTCATCGCGCGAAAGCGTCAGGCGATCGCCGGCGAAGCGATTGATGTACGGATACTCCGGCGTTCGCTGCACCGGCGTCGACTGGGCATACTCGCGCCAGCGTGCCTCAGACACCGGGTCGGCCCACCCCACGCGATGCGTCGCCAGCGACTTCATTGGGCCTTCGGCATCGGGCCCGAGATTCACCAGTTCGGCCATGATGACCACGCGCGCCCCCACCAGCGCCCGAAGCCCCTCGATCAGGTGCACCCGCCACCCGTCGCTGTCGGCCCCCAGTTCACGACACTCCCCGGCCAGCATGTGGCACCGGTGCGCATCCTGGCTGTTCATGTGCTCAAACACGGGGCACAGTGTACCCCAACTCCCCCTCGGACCAAAGGATTGCGTGAACGTGCACCGCAGGCCATGAAGATGCGGACACCCCGGCCTCAATCGGCGGACGACCTGACCTGAAGTCCCGGATTCGGCTTGCGGCTGGACACCGTTGCAGCCACACTCCCAAGGTGGGCCGGGTGCCCCGAATGAGACGTTGAACTGCCGGGTGCCACGGCTCGCCGCCACTCGAGACGCAAGTCGGTGCCGGGGCTCCCTCGCGGCGCAGCAGTGGCGTTTCACACGCGACGTCACCGCTCCTTCCCGCGGCACCGTCCCTGATAGGGCGGCAAGTGGTCGCATCTGGCCCTGTTCGTCGACGCGGTCGTGAACGGAGGTGAGCGACCGGCCTTCGCGCTTCTATGACATTTGCGGCGGATCCGGCAACTCAAACCGAAACACCACGTTGGCGCCCAGCGGCGGGTACTTCATTTCCAGACGCACCGCACGCATCTTGTCCAGCGGGCACCCGAGCCATTTACACACCTGCACGACCAGGTCGGAGTATTTGGGAACGCGCGGAGTCGCCATCGCCGGCGGGCGGCCGGAAAGTTCGCGCACCTCGTCCATGATCGGAAGCGTCGTCAAAGCATCCTCGCGCCCGCTGGGTCGGCCGTGCGGGGCCACATGTCCGAACACCACCACCTTCGGCGTCAGGGCAAAGGCCAGGTCCTCATGGGCGACCAGGTCAACGACCAGTGTCTCAACCGGAACCGTGATGGCCGCTCCCAGTTCACCCGTGCCGTCGTCGGCGCTGCGATAGCGACTGACGGCCGATCGCATCATGTCGCCAACGATGCAGTCGATGGCTCCGAAGTTGCCCACCGGTCCGGGCATGGCCACGATGTCGATGCCCTCCGGCGTCGTTTCCGTGCAGATCTCGAGCAAGTTGGCCGAACTGAAGGAAGGCATCAGGCAGGTCTGTTGGCCATTGCCCGAAGCCTCGATCGGCTCCCAGCGCTGGTGGGTCATCATCTGGTCGTCGCCGGTGCTCCACGCACGCATCTGGAACATGGGCCAGCGCACCAGAGGGCGCAGACGCCGGAACCCGATGTACCCCCGCACCATCGCCAGGTCGAGTTTGCCCGGGTCGTCGGCGTTGGGGGCCAGCACATGCAACGCCATCCGTGTGCGCGCCTGCACGCCATAGATCCCGCTGTTGTCCCGGAACGCGAGTTTGCGGCTCATCTCGAGCCGGTCGGCGGCCCCGGGCGCCAGCCCGTCCAGCACCAGTTGCAGCGTCGGGCGATCACCCACATGCAGTTCAATGACCTCTTCGAACCGTTCGGCGGCGTCCCGAACGGCCTGCAGATCAAGCTGCTGGGCCCCCCAACTCTCCAGGGCGTCGAGGAAGATCCCCATCGCACTCAGGCCCGGAACATGTGAAACGCCGGTCAGGGTGTACGAGGCATTGATGACCTTCGACAGTTTCCATGTTAGGGTTTTGTTGAGTTTGAACGCCCACGCGATGTCCTAGGGGCTCTCCGGATCCAGCCCCATGCTGGCGTACAGGCGGATCAGGGAGGCGCGAAGGGCGTCGAGGCGCTCGCGGCAGTCGGATTCGAAGCCGGTGGTGGTGTTCGGGGGCATCGGAGGCTTCCTCGACACAGGATCGCGAGGCGCTGGCGAAGGGTGGAGGTGCGGCCAAGGAGTTTTGCAAAGATTTCCATATGGAAACTTGTGTGATCATCCGAGTCCCACTATCTGCGCCGGAGCGTGGCACCGATGGTCGGGCCCGCAATCGCGAGAGAAGGAGAATGCGACAAAAAAGACTCTGATTGTGGGGGGCGCGGCGGTGGTGTGGGGAGCCGGTGTTGCTCAGGCGGGGGTTTCACCATCACTCAGACCGGGGCTCCGGCACCCACCTATGCGACCACCCTGAACTTCGACGAGGTCGGCGGGCCGGTGGGGGTGATCGCGCCGGACTCGTTCGCCGGGCTGGGCTTGGCCTCTCTCCAGTCCGGGGAAGGCAGAACGATCGTCGGCGACAACGACATGTTCGCCGGCTGGGGGCTGGGGCAGGGCAACTCGTTCTAGGCGCTTGGGGCGTGTTCATGAACTTCAGCAACGGGCTGACGGACTTTTCGGCCCAGATCCGGGATCCCTCGGGCCGGCCGACGTTCATGGGCGTCGGACTGGCGGTGATTCTGTTCAATGACGGGGTCGAGGTCGGCGCGTCGTGGGGTCACACGCCGGCGTGGGGCGGGCTGGGTGACACCTGGTTTGACATCACCGCGATGAATGACGACACGTTCGACGAGATCCGCATTCTCGGCTTCGGGTTCTTCCCGACCACGGTGATGGACAACGCTACGTGGGACATGGCGCCGGCTCCTGGGACCGGCGCCCTGCTCGGGCTGGCGGTGCTGGGGCTTCGTCGTCGTCGCTGAGTGACTTGTACATGACTTTTCTCCGGACCGGGGCATCGAGATGGTGCGCCGCTCCACTCCCGTCGCGTCGGGCGTGCGGTGTGTACCTGTGCGAGCCAACAGCAGGAGGAAGGAATCATGCGCAGATCGAAGCAGTCGGGCCTTGGCATCGCGCTGTGGATCGCCGGGGTGGCCGGCGCGCAGGTGTCGGCGACTTTTGAGTTCATCCCCGGGGTGCTCTTGGCCAACGACCTGACGCCTGATGGGCGTTTCGTCGCCGGCAGCCTAGACACCGACGGCAACCTCTTCCCCGACGACGGGTACCGCTGGGATCGCTGGACCGGCGCATTCACGGTTATTTCCAGTCTGGCGATTGCCACGGGCGGGGACGCGGTGGTTGCCGTGGCGGACGACGGCTCGGTGGTCGTGGGCGAGATTCCCGAGACGAGCATCGAGGACTATTCGAACCAGGCGGCGAAGTGGACTGACGAGGACGGGTGGGTCGGGCTGGGCTGGCTGCCCAACGCCGGGGTGTGTCCCAGCCGATCGGACGCCTATGAAGTTTCCGCCGATGGATCCGCGGTGGTGGGGTGGTCGTGGGACGGGTGCTCCGGGCGCGGGTTCCGGTGGACGGCGGCGACGGGCATGCAGCAACTTCAGAATCTGGCCCGAGGCGCAAATCGCGCCAGCGTGTGCTCGGCTGACGGATCGGTGAGCGCGGGCTTTGCGCAGGGCACATTCAACCGGACGCCGGCAATGTGGAACGGAGCCACGCTCGAGGGCACGCTGCTGGACGCGACGGGCGATGCGCAGGGCCAGTGGCACGGGATCAGCAACGACGGCCAGATTGTGCTCGGCACGCTGTATACGGGCGCGCCCGACGGGGTATATGACGCGGTGAAGTGGACGGCCGGGGGCGGTGTGCAGGTGCTGGGCAACGGCTCGCTGATCAACGGATGGGCTGGTCATGCGTTCGACATCGCCGACAACGGGACGATCGTGGGCTTTGACATGCTGCTGGGCAACCGGCGCGCGTGGATTCAGCCACATGGCACGGGCCCGCTGGTGCTTCTCAAGGACTATGTCACCGCCCTGGGCGCGACGGTGCCCGGCGGGCTGAACTTGGACGTGGCGCGGCGATTTCGGCCAACGGGCGCGTGATCATCGGACATTCGTACATGATGGGCGCGTAGGTCATCACGCTGAACTACTGCTGCAATCAGGCCGACTTCGCAGAACCCTGGGGTGTGTTGAACTTCTTCGACGTGCAGGCGTTCCTGTGCACGTTCGCCGGTGGGTGCAACTGAGATACTGAGCCCGAGAGATCGAAGAGAAGACCTCTCCTGCCGCCGAGTTGCACGGAGTGACACGGAGTCCGATGCTGGGGCCGGATTCCGAGGGAGGTCACTCCGTGCGGCTTTGTGAGACTTGGCGCGCCTGAACGCCTTTCCGTTCGTCGACGAACCGCCTGACCCATTGGCACCACGCGTCCAGCCCGGCCCCGCTGACGACGGAAGTTTCGATCAGAGTCACGTCGTCGCGCAGGGAGCGCAGGTCGGCGTCGAAGATGGTCTTGTCGAAGGGGACGTGGGGCAGGAGGTCGGTCTTGGTGAGCACGAGCAGGTCGGCCTCGAGGACGATGCGAGGGTGCTTGGCCGGTTTGTCGGCGCCCTCGGGCACGCTGAACAGGCCCATCTTGGCGCCCTGTCCCAGGTCGAAGGTGACGGGGCAGATGAGGTTGCCGACGTTTTCGATGATGACCAGGTCGAGGGCATGCAGGTCGAGGTTGGCCAGGCCCTGGCGGACCTGGTTGGCGTCGAGGTGGCAGGAACCGCCGGTGTTGATCTGGGTGACGCCGTCGCAGAGGTGAGCCAGGCGTTCGGCGTCGCGGGTGGTGGCGATGTCTCCGGCGATGACGCCGATCTTCAGGGCGGGGCGCAGGCGCGGGAGGGTGGCCTCGAGCAGGGCGGTCTTGCCGCAACCTGGCGAGCCCATGATGTTCAGACAGGCCACACCTGCTTCGGCCAGCGCGCGGCGGTTGAGGGCGGCCACTTCGTCGTTGAGTTTGAGGACGTTGGCAACAACCTTGATTTCCATGTCACGTCCTTTCCACTTCCAGGCTGCGCAGGATGATGCCGGTACCGGAGAGAAGTTGGGGCTTCACGCTGCCGCACGATGGGCAGAGCATGATGGAGCGGTCGGCGGGAGTGAACTCCCGTGCGCAGGCGCCGCAGCGCACGCGCAGAGCGACGCGCTCAATCACCAGTTCGGCCCCCCGGAGATCAGTGTTGGCGGTAGAAGCCTGCCAGATGGTCTGCATCACGTATGGATCGAGGTGTTCGAGTTCGCCGACCTGCACGGCGCAGCGTTGAAGGCGGGCTCCGGGCGGCATGGCGGCCCGGACCTGTTCGATCAACGCCTGGGTGATGGCTGCCTCGTGCATGGCGTGGTCCCGGCGAATGGTATGACTCGGCGCGTGCGAAACCCCGGATGGCGCGGTAGACTGGGTTGTTGGGCGTGTGGGGACGGCATGGATCAGCAGGCTGCATCATCGCAGGGCGGGAAAGCGGTGGAGGCGGCGGCCGCGCTGCTCACCCACGAGCGCCTGCTCGGTCAGCGACTGCTGCTGCACATCAAGGCGCGGTTCGTGGTAGCGCCGGCGATCATCGCGGGAGTGGTGATCGGGCACTCGGTGCTGGGCATCGAGGGGCTGGATGTGCGTTCGCTGACGCTGCTGGCGATTTTCATCGCGGCGTACAACGTCGCGATTTTTCAGGTTGCCTGGCCGAGGTGTGACCCGGCGCGGGCGGCCGAGCATCGGCGGACGCTGCGGCGGCTCTTTCGCGGGGCGATGGTGCTGGACTTTCTGTCGTTGACGCTGGCGGTGTGGCTTGTGGGCGGGGCGCGCAGCCCGTTCCTGGCGTTCTACCTGTTCCATGTGGTGATCACATCGCTGCTGCTGTCGCGGCTGACGGCGATGATCGCGGTGGCGATGGCGTCGGTGCTTCTTTCGGGGCTTGTGCTCAGCGAGTATTTCGGGCTGATCCCCGCGCGCGTGCCAGTGGGCGCGGTGCTGGGCGGCGGGCCGATCGACTGGCGCTACGTGCTGACGCTGGTGCTTGTGTATCCGACGCTGTTTATTCTGGTCGGGCTGTTGTTGACGAGCCTGGTGCAGGCGCTGCGCCGGGCGGAGGCTGACAACCAGCACAAGGCGGCCGAGTTGCAGAAGTTGAGCACGATGCGACAGGAGTTTCTGCGGGTGGCGCTGCATGACATCAACTCTCCGGTGGGGGTGGTGTCGATGCTGTTGGGAAACATGCGGCAGGGGCTGTGCGGGCCGCTCGATCCGCGGCAGCAGGACCAGTTGGACCGGGCGCTCAAGCAACTGGGCGGGATCGACGCCCTGCTCAAGGATCTGCGCCTGCTGAGCGAACTGGACACGACGGACCTGGCCGAGCACAGCATCGAGGTGTCGTTCGCCTTCCTGCTCGACGAGGTGATCGAGGAGCACGCGGACCTGGCGGCCGCTCACCGGCACACGCTGCGGGTCGAGCCGTGCGAGGGAGCGGCGATGGTGTTCGGCGTGCCGCGGCTTCTGAAGGAGGCGATCGTCAACTATGTGACCAATGCGATCAAGTATACGCCCGACGGGGGAACGATCGTGGCGCGGGTGCTGGAGCGCGAGGGGCGCGTGCGGCTGGAGGTGAGCGACAACGGCATCGGCATCAGCCCGGCGGACCAGAAGCGGCTGTTTCAGGAGTTCACGCGCCTGGGGCGGAGCAATCCGCACACGAGCAAGGTGAGGGGCGCGGGGCTGGGCTTGTCGCTGGTGCGGCGGATTGCGGAGATGCACGGCGGCACGGTCGGCGTGCGCAGCGGCGCCGGAGAGGGCAGCACCTTCTGGCTGGAACTGCCGGCCTGCCGTCGCAGCCCGGCACAGTTTTCAAGTTGAGTTGCCTTCATCGGGCCGAGTGGGCGGCGCCTTCCCTTGGCTCGTCCTGTTCGATTCGGGCGAGAGCGGCGCAGCGGGACGCGGTGCGCTCAGTGATGCAGGCGCAACTGGAGCACGGCGAGCAGCGCCTTGGGGTTGACCGGCTTCTGGAAGACCCCGGCAAAGCCCAGTTCGGCGGCGTTGGTGGTCATGGACATGGCGTCGCCCACGGAACTGATGAGATACACTGGCGCCTTGTTCCCGTCGGCACGCAGTTCGCGCAGGAGATTGACGCCCGCGTCGATTTCTTCCATCATCAGGTCAAGGAGGATGAGGTCAGGCCTGTGGTCGCGGTAGGCGCGCAGCCCTTCCTCGCCGTCTGCGGCTTCGATCATCGTCATGCCATTCGCTTCCAGCAGTTGGCGCATGGCATAGCGGTAATCGGGGTCGTCGTCCACGTACAGGATCACATGCTTGCCTTCGTGCATGGCTCACCACCGTGACAAGGGGTGTAGGAATCGTACGTCGGCCCGTCGGTCACCTGTGCGTCGAGCGAACCGGCGCGCAGGGCGGCCAGCAGCAGGGCGCAGGCTCTTTCGAGGTTTTCCGCGGCCTGGGTGCTCAGGTCTTCGCCGAAATCTTCGAACGCATATCCCCGGATTCCAAGCAGAAACGCGCGTCCAGACCAGCCGAAGATATCCTGCGCCAGCGCGAGGACAGCCTCGGGGCGCATGGTGTGCGTGCTGAAAGTTCCGAACGATCGCGGCAGCAGCCGCCGCAGGAAGCACGGACCCGTCGTGCCGACGGCTGCGTCGATGAAGACGACCACGTCGTGCGCGCTGACGTCGGCCGCGTGTTCGACGTTGAGTTGATAGTCGCTCAGGACGTCGACGCCGGGGATGCGGGCCAGTTCCACCGCTTCGGCGGCGCACGGGCCGAGTCCGTCGTCCCGACGCCCGGGATTGCCGTAGCCGATCACCAGCGTAGACGGGCGAGCGTTCATCCCTTTGATCCCCGGTCGATCAGCCCGCCGTCGGGCCCGATCAACTCGATTTCCAGCGGCATCTGCCCGAGAGCGTGGGTGGCGCAACTGAGGCAGGGGTCGTAGGCGCGGATGGCCACTTCCACCGCGTTGAGCATCGGCTCGGTCACCTGCGGCCTCCCGGAGATGTACTGCTCGGCCACGCGGCGGACGGAGCGGTTCATCGGCTCGTTGTTGCTGGTGGTCGAGACGATGAGATTGCACATGGTCACGAGGTCATGTTCGTCGACGCGGTAGTGGTGGAAGAGCGTGCCGCGCGGGGCCTCGATGATCCCCACGCCCTCGCGCCGGCGCTGCCCGCGAGCAACCAGGTCCGTGCCCTGCAGGTCGCGGTCGTGCAGCAGGTCGATGATCTTCTCGATCGAGTGGAGGGTTTCGATCATGCGGGCCCAGTGGAAGGCCATGGTCATGTGATTGGGCCGGCCGTTGGTCAGCGATTTGAACTCCCTGCGGGCTTCCTCGGCCTCGGGCGTGTCGATGAAGTCGCAGGTGTTCAGGCGAGCGAGCGGACCGACGCGGTACCACCCGTCATCGGGCCCGATCGAGCGGATGAAGGGGAACTTCATGTACGACCAGTCCTTGACCTGCTCGGCGATGTAATCGAGGTAGCGGTCGTTGGGCACATGGTCGAAGATGGTGCCCCCATCCTTGTCCACCGCCCGCAGCCCGCCGTTGTAGAGATCCATCGCGCCGTCGTCGCGGATGATTGAGAGCGAGGTGGATTCAAACGAGCCGAAGTCCTTGACCTTTTCGAGATTCTCGAGCGTGTAGTTTTTGGCGATTTCCACGGCCGACCTGGCCCATGCGAGCATCTGCGGGGCGTCGGCCAGCAGCGCGTCGCGCTCGGCGGTGGAGAGGTTCTTGTTGATGCCCCCGGGGATGGCCCCGGTGCCGTGCACCTTCTTTCCGGCCGTCGCCTTGATGACTTCCTGCCCGTACTTGCGCATGAGCACCGCCTGCACGGCCAGATCGCGGTGCTGCTGGATGATGCCCACCACGTTGCGGATGGCCGGGTCGGCATCGAAGCCGAACAGCAGGTCGGGGCTGGCCAGGTGGAAAAAGTGCAGGCTGTGGCTCTGGAATATCTGTCCGTAGTGCATCAGCCGGCGCATCTTCTCGCCCGTCGGGGTGAGTTGATCGACGCCCACGATCTTGTCGATCGCCTTGGCGGCACAGAGGTGGTGGCTGACGGGGCAGATGCCGCAGAGGCGCTGCACCGCGACGGGCATTTCCCAGTAGGGTCTTCCGCAGATGAAGCGCTCGAACCCGCGGAACTCGACGATGTGCAGGCGTGCCTGGGTGACACGGTTGGCCTCGTCGAGCAGAATGGTTACCTTGCCGTGGCCTTCCACGCGCGTCACGGGCTCGATGACCACGCGCGTGGATGTGTTTGTCGCCGACATCTCGACCTCCTAGTCGTACTTGATCAATTGGTAGGGCAGTTCCACCGGCTCGCCGCTGAGCAGGGCTTTGAGAGCCGCCCAGATGGTGTCGGCCGACGGCGGACACCCGGGAAGGAAGTAGTCGATCTTCACCACCTCGTGGCAGGGGCGCACCTTGTCGAGCAGTAAGGGCAACTCGATGTCGTTGGGCACGTCGCCGCCGGGGTTGTAGACGCTGGGCCCGGCGAGATAGGCCTCGCGCAGGCAGTCCTCGAGCGGGACGAAGTTGCGCAGGGCCGGAATTCCGCCCATGGTCGCGCAGTCTCCCAAACTGATCAGCACGTCGCAGTGACGCCGGAAAGTCCGCAGCACCTCGACGTTCTCTTCGTTGGCGCACCCGCCCTCGACAAGGCCCACGGCACACCGGGCCGTGAATCGCTTGATGTCGGTCAGCGGGGTCTTGTGAAACTCGATGAGGTCGACCAGTTCGAGGATGCGCTCGTCGATATCGAGCAAGGACATGTGGCATCCGAAGCACCCGGCCAGCGAGCAGGTGGCGACCTTGGGCTTGCTCATGACGGGCTCCCTTCGCGGATGGTCAGTTCCACTGGCTGTTCCACGCCCGTCCCGATGGGCACATGGTCGTACAGCCGTCGTCCGATCGGGGTTTCGAAGCCGCGCCGCTTGCGCAGGATGGCGCCCACCGGGCAGGCGTCCACGGCTGCATCGGTCACGTCGAGTTTGGTGTCGCACAGGCGCGAGCCCGGATTGACGGCCAGGTGGCGCCTGGATCCACGCCCCACGAATGCGAACGCCTGCTTGCCGTCCACGTCGCGGCTGGTGCGCACGCAGCGGGCGCACAGGATGCAGCGGTTGTGGTCGATCAGAACGTCGGGGTGCGAGGCATCGACCGGGCGCTTCGGCCACAGGTACGGGAGCCTGGGTGCCACGATGCCCATGCGATAGCCCAAGGCCTGCAGTTCGCAGTTGCCGCTCTTCTCGCAGAACATGCAGAAGTGATTGCCTTCGACGAAGAGCATTTCGATCACGGTGCGGCGCCAGGCGCGGATCTGGTCGGATTCGCTCTCGACCGCGATGCCGTCGGCCACGGGCGTGGTACATGCGGACGCCGGGCGACCGTTGACTGTCACCGTACACACGCGGCAACTGCCGTAGGGTTCGAGTCCTTCCTTGTGGCACAGTCGCGGTATGTAGATTCCCACGGCCTCGGCGGCCTCCATCACCGTCTGGCCCGACTGGGCCGTCACCGTCACTCCGTCAAGGGTGAAGATTACTTCACTCGTGGGCAAGATCACTTCACTCATGGGTGACCTCCTGCCGGTGCACTGATTCGTGTCCTGCGATGCGTTCGGCCTGGGCAACGGCCTCTTCGAGATCGAACGAGCGGCGGAACCCGTGGGCCCCCGGGCTGACGCGAGCCTCATAAATCGAGCGGAAACTCTTGAGGGTGGTCGTGATCGGGTTCGGCGACATCTGCCCAAGGCCGCAGCGGCTGGTGGCCTTGATCATCGCGCCCAGCTCTTCGAGATACTTCAGGTCGCTCGGCTCGCCGCGGCCCTGGCGGATCACTTCCAGGCGCTCACGCAGCAGCACGTTTCCCACGCGGCACGGCGTGCAGTAGCCGCAACTCTCCTCGACGAAGAAGTCCATGAAGGCCGCCACTACGTCCAGCAGGTCGCGCTCGGGCCCGAAGACCATCACCGCTCCGCCCGTGGCCAGATCATCGAAGCAGATCGTCCGGTCGAAGTCGTCGGGCGCGACGACCATGCGTCCGCTGGGTCCGCCGATCTGCACGGCCGAGGGCTCGTCGGCCCCGCACAGGTCAAGCACCTCGCGCAGCGCGATGCCCATGGGCACTTCGTAGATGCCCGGTCTCATGCAGTCACCTGAGATTGACAGGAGTTTGGTTCCGCTGCTGGCCTGCGTGCCATAGGCGGCGAACGACGCGGCGCCCTCTTCGAGGATCTTGGTCACGCATGCCAGCGTCTCGACGTTGTTGACCACCGACGGACAGCCCAGGTACCCCTTCTGCACCGGGAAGGGCGGGCGGGTCTTGGGTTCGCCGGGCCTGCCCTCGCACGAACTGAGCAGCGAGGTTTCCTCGCCGCACACGTAGGAGCCGGCGCCCAACTGGATGCGCACGTCAAAGTCAAAGCCATGCCGGCCCATGATGTTGTGTCCGAGCAGCCCGTCCTTTCGCCGTCGCTCGAGCACGGCCTCGAGAAACGCGAGCAGATAGGCATACTCGCCGCGGAGATACATGATGCCCTCCCGCGCGCCCACCGCGTAGGCGGCGATGGTCATTCCGGCGAACACGCGGTCGGCCCGCTCGGTGAGGATCACGCGGTCCTTGAAGGTGCCAGGTTCGCCCTCGTCGGCGTTGCAGAAGATCAGTTTGCGCTCGCCTCGGGCGGCGCGGGCGAACTCCCACTTCATGCCCACGGGGAAGCCCGCGCCTCCGCGCCCGCGCAGACGCGAGGTCTTGATGGCGCGGATGACCTCGGCCGGAGTCATGGCCAGAGCCTTGGTGATCGCCTCCCCGCGGCGTTCGGGCGTGAAGATGACCGGGCCTTCGAGGCGCACGTTGTTCTCGACCATGGAGTGGATGAGCGGGTGGGCGTTGTTGCCATCGCCCACGCGCTTGACGAGTTTCTTCGGATCGCCGTGCGTGCGCAGTTCGCGCACGATCCTTCGTGCCTTGTCCGTCGAGAGGTGCGTCACCGGCACGTCGTTGATCAGCGCTGCCGGCGCCTGGTCGCACATGCCGATGCACGGCGTGCGATCGAGCGTGATCAGTCCGTCGGGCGTCGTCTGCCCGAGCGTGATGCCCAGTTCGCTCTCGAAGGCCTCGCGCACCGCCGCGAAGCCCGAGAAGCGGTCGATGATGTCGTCGCACAGGCGGATGACCACCTTGCCCTGCTTTTCGCGGCTGAAAAACGAGTAAAAGTCGACCACACTGGCCACCTCGACGCGCTGTGCGCCGGTCCAGTGAGCGATGGCATCGATGGCCTCCTCGTTCACGCAGCCCATCTTCTGCTGCACGCCCCGCACGATGTCCACCATGCGTGTCGGGTCGTTGTCCAGCGCGCCGCACACTTCACGAACTGCGCGTCCCAGTGCTTCGCACATGCAACACCTCGCGCCCGGGCTAACAGATGCGCGGCAACTGCTCGCCGTAGGGCTTCTGAATCACGCGCTGTCCGCCCACGTCGGTCGTCAGCACGCACACACCGTCACGTTCTTCCCCGATTCGCCCGATCGCCGCCGCCTCGCGACCGCGCTCGTGCGAACGCATCGCCTCCACTGCCGCCTCGGCCTGTTCCGGCGGCACCACCGCCAGCACTTTGCCTTCGTTGGCCACATCCAGCGGGTCGATGCCCAGCATCTCGCACGCATACAGCGTGGCCTTGCGCATCGGGATCAACTCTTCATCCACCTCGACCCGGAAGCCCGTCCGCTCGGCCAGATCAGCCAGCACGCCCGCCAGCCCGCCCCGCGTCGGATCGCGCATGAAGCGTACGTCAGGGGCGGCCTCGATCAGCAGGCGGATCAGTCTGTTGATCGGGGCCACGTCCGACTCCAGTTGCGATCGCAGCGCACTCTGATCTTCGCGCTGGAGCATCACAGCCATGCCGTGGTCGGCAATCGTCCCGCTCAGCAGCACCACGTCGCCCGGCTGCACGAACTCGAAGCCGAGCCGCAGGCCCGGGCGCACCACGCCGATGCCGGAGGTGTTGACGTACAGTCCGTCGGCCTGTCCGCGTGCGACGACCTTGGTGTCGCCCGTGGCCACTTCGACGCCGGCCTCGGCTGCCGTCGCGGCGATCGAGTCGACCACGCGCCGCAGCACTTCAGTGGAAAGCCCTTCTTCGAGGATGAGCCCGAGCGAGATCCACCTTGCTTCGGCGCCGCAGACGGCCAGATCGTTGACCGCACCCGAAATCGCCAGCCGCCCGATGTCGCCGCCCGGAAACTCGAGCGGATGCACCACCGAACTGTCGGTTGTGAAGGCCAGTTGCACGCCGCCGACGTCGAGCACGGCCGCATCACCCAGCCGAGCGAGCGCGTCGTTGGTCAGCCGCGGGAGCATGAGATCGCGCACCAGTTCGTCAGTCATCTGCCCGCCCCCGCCGTGGGCAAGGACGATCTGCCGCTTGTGCGCATGGATGCGTGCGGCGACGGTGCTCATGCCGTCACCTCCTCGCGCCGCGGGGCTGAGATCTTCATGCGGGCGCGGCGATACTTGAACCAGGCCTGGCAGGCACCCTCGCTCGACACCATGCACGGGCCGACGGGGTAAATCGGCGTGCATACCGTGCCGAAGAGTTTGCAGTCGTTCGGTTCGCAGCGCCCGGTGATGACCTCGCCGCAGCGACAGCCGGGCGGCTCGCGATCGTCGCCGAGGACGATGCCGAAGCGCCGGAACGCATCGAAATCGGCGAATTCCTCGCGGAGGTCCAGCCCGCTGTCTTCCATCACGCCCAGGGCGCGCCATGCCGAATCGCCCGGCGCGAACACCCGGTCGATGAGGGCCCGCGCGTGCGGGTTGCCCTGCGCGCGCACCACCTGCGGGTAGAGATTCTCGTTGCGGGCCCGCGCGCCGCCCTGCATCGCGACCAGTTGGCGCACCAGTGCCAGTACGCTCTCCATCATCTGCAGAGCCTCGAAGCCGCCGACCACGCACGGGCGGTTGTAGCGAGCGACGATTTCGTCGTAGACCGCCGAGCCGATGACCACGCTCACGTGCCCGGGGCACAGGAACCCGTCGATGCGGGTCTGCGGGTCGTCAAGCAGCGTGCGCATGGCCGGGATCACCAGTTTGTGGCACGGCAGGATCGCGAAGTTGGTCAGCCCGCGCCGTTGCGCCTCGAGCACGCATGCAGCGCTGGCCGGCGCCGTCGTTTCAAAGCCTACGGCCGCGAAGACCACCTGGCGCTGCGGCTCGCGCTGCGCGATGTCCACCGCCTCGATCGTACTGGTGACCACGCGCACGTCGGCGCCGTTCGAGCGGGCCAGTTCGAGCGAGCCGCCCTCGCCGGCCACGCGGACCATGTCGCCATAGGTGGCAAGGGTCACATCCGCCCGCGCCCCCAGCCGCACCAGCGCGTCGATGTAACGCTGGGCCGTCACGCAGACCGGGCAACCAGGGCCGGAAAGCAGTCGTACGTTGTTGGGCATCAGCGCGTGAATACCGCTGCGGCAGGCCGCCACTGTGTGCGTGCCGCACACTTCCATCAAATTCACAGGACGATCAAGCCGATCGGCCTCGGCGTTCAGCACCGCCAGAAGGGCGCTCATCCTCTGGCGGAGCGTGCTCACGGCGTTGCTCCTTCGTTGAGGCGTGCGGCATCGAGTTCGCCCAGCGATTCCCAGATCGCCCGCACGTCGTCTTCGTCCAGTTGCTGAATTGCAAAACCCGCATGCACCAGCACCCAGTCGCCCACGCCGGCCTGCGGAGTCATGTCAAGTTGCACGCGCACCTGCGCGTCGCCCAGGCGTACCCAGGCGGCCGTGTCCTCGACCCGTTCGACCCGCGCAGGAATCGCAAGACACATGGCTACACCTCACATGCAATAGTAGCGCCAATACCCGCCTGACCCAGCGCCAATCCGCCGTCGCCAGCCGGAATTCGCGCGTGCATGATCACTTCCAAACCAGTCGTGGATAACCATGCACAGATGCGGCTGGTCAGCAGTTCGTTGCAGAAAACTCCTCCCGTCAGGCCGACGGTGCGCAGTCCGGTGTGCGCGCACGCCGCCGCGGCGGCCTCGGCCAGCCCCCGTGCCAGTGTGTCATGAAACACCCATGCCAGTTCCTCCACCGGCTCGCCACGAACCAACCCTTCCATGAGCCGATCGAGCAGCGGACGGTGGTCAATTTGCCCGAGCAGACCTGCGCCCGCCTCGCCCTCCTGCGAGAAGGACGGGGCCGGAGACCAGAGCCGTTCCTCCAGCCCTGTCCTTTGCCTCGCGCCATACGCTGCCGACTCGAGCATCTGCCCGCTCATGCTCTCGTGATGGTTGAACGCGCACAGCCCGAGCAGGGCGGCCGCCGCGTCGAAAAGCCGACCCGCGCCCGAACTGACGGGACAGTTCAGATTCCGCCGCAGCATGAGCCCCACGGCCTCGCGCTCGGCCAAGTCCGACAGCACTCGCGCGCTGAGCGGATGCTCCCACGCACTGTCGCCGAAGCGATCGACCAGCCACGACATGGCACACCGCCCGGTGCGTTTGGCGGCCACGTCCCCGCCCGGCAGGCGCAGCGGGCGCAGGTGCGCCAGCCGCTCAGAACCGCACAAGTCCGCCTTCAGGATTTCGCCTCCCCACGCCGTACCATCGTCGCCATATCCGACCCCGTCACATACAATCGCGATGATCGGTTCGGTGCGCCTGTGTTCAACGAGCAGCGAGGCGGCGTGCGCGTGGTGGTGCTGCGTCTCGATGAGCGGCAGGCCGCGTTCGCGGGCCAGCCGCTGCGCAAGACGCCGGCTCAGATACGCCGGGTGCCGATCACACGCGATCCACGCCGGCTCGATGTCGAACAGGCGCTGCAGGTCGTCGATCGTGCGCACAAACCGCGTGTATGCGAGCGCCTGCGACAGGTCGCCCACATGCTGGCTGAGCACGCACATGTGCTGATCGACCAACGCCACCGCGTTCTTGATCTCGCCCCCGACGCACAGACCCGGGCGGGGCGATCGCACCGGCATCGTCACCGGCGAGGGCACGTACCCGCGCGCCCGGCGGAACATCACCAGTCTGTCGCCGGCGTCGAGCAGCACCGAGTCATCAACCGCGCGCTCGATCGGGCGATCATGCCACAGCACCGCGTCATGCACGCCCGCCAGCCGGCGCTCGACCTCGTCGTCGTCCTTCACCAGCGGCTCATCACTTGCATTGGCGCTGGTCATCACCAGCGGGCCGACATCTTCGGCCATCAGCAGGTGCTGTATTGGCGTGCCGGGCAGCATGATGCCGAGGCGATGACTCCCCGGCGCCACGCTCGGCGCGATGCCTTTGCCCTGGCGTGCCCGCGCCAGCACGATCGGAGCCGCGGGAGAGGGCAGTTCGGCCTCAGCGAGTGGAGAAAGTTCCACCAATTGCCGCGCTTCGGCCAGATCGCGCACCAAGAGGGCAAATGGTTTGAAATCTCGCTGCTTTCGCCGCCGCAGTTCGCGCACCGCGACTTCGTCACGGGCGCGCGCCGCCAGGTGGTACCCCCCCAGACCCTTGATCGCCACGATTCGGCCGGCCGCCAGCAGCCGAGCCGCCTCGACGATCGGTTCTCCGGCCACCGCTCGCCCGTCGGCCAGGCGCAGCGATACCTTCGGGCCGCAGTCGTGACAACAGATCGGCTGCGCATGAAAGCGCCGGTTGCCGGGGTCGGCATACTCGCCGGCGCACCGCGCACACATCGCAAACCCGGCCATCGTCGTCGCCGCCCGGTCGTAGGGCAGGTCGCGCACGATCGTGAAGCGCGGCCCGCAGTTGGTGCAGTTGATCAGCCCGTGTCGATAGCGCCGGTCGGCCGGGTCAAGTAACTCGCGCTGGCAGTCCGAACACGTTGCGCTGTCGACGGTGACGCGCCCCCGCGCGGCCGTCGTCGATTCCGACGCGACAATGCGGAATGAAACGGGCGCTCGCCCCGCCGGCCGCACCGTCTCGCGCTCGATCTGATCCACCCGCGCCAGCGGTGGAAGGGTTGTCCGAAGATCGCGATCAAAGGAATCCAGTGCGGTCCGCTCGCCCCACGCCTCGATCGTCACGCCCCCCGTGTGGTTGAGCACCCAGCCGCGCAGCGCGTGCGCAGTCGCAATGCGGTACACAAACGGTCGAAAGCCCACGCCCTGCACCTGGCCGCGGATGCTCCATCGCTGGTGCAGGTTGTCGGTCGTTTCGCTCGTCATGATGCTGCGCCCGCGGCCTGCTCAGCGAGAATCCTCGGAGTCGAGATCCTCCAGCAGCGTGTTGGCAAACCCGCAGCCCGCGGCCGCGAAGTACATGTTCCCGTTGAAAAAACTTGCCTTGCGGGTTCCGTCGGCGTGGATGAAGTGGGCCTGTCCGAAAGGACCTTCGCGCGTCAGTCCTTCCAGCCGCCGCAGCCATGCAATCGCTTCGTCGCGCCTGCCGAAGCGCGCCAGCACCGAGGCGGCCCGCGCCGGCCACCCGTCATATGACCCCGTCGCCTGGTGATCGGCGCGGAAGGTCTGGAAGCTCGGCAGATCGCGCGTCAGCGCGTTCTCGTCGTCGGGCGAGAGCGCGTAGAGCCAGTCCTCGGTCTGCAACTCTCGGCGGAAAAAGTCCAGCATGGCGTCCTTTTGCTCGCGGCTCAGGTCGCGATGCAGCGTGCGTCCGACGTAGATGAAATCGAGGATCGACCGCACCACGCGCCGCGACCCGTCGGGCTGGAGGCACGCGAACGGGCCGCCCGCAAACAGACCCAGCACCTTGCGGGCCAGCGCATCACCCTGGCGCCGGTAGGTGTCTTCCCCGGTCAGATCGGCCAGGAAGCGCAGCCCGGCGGCGTTGAGCGCATTGAAACTCGCGATGGTGTGTTCGTAGGTGCTCACACACTCGAGAATGTGTTGGTAGTGCCCGTAGTCGGTCAGTTCGGGGCGCGCGCACGTGCGCAGGTAGTCGAGGTGGCGCAGCGCCCACGCGCGGTCGCCGGTGATGCGCACGTAGTCGCTCACGCACGAGAGGAACCCGCCGGCGTTGATGCCATAGCCCATGCCCGCGCCGCGCCCGCTGACGGTTTCCACGCCCCAGTGGTGGTGCAGATCGACGCGCATGAATGCTTCCATCTGCTCACGCAGCACCGCCGGGTCGAGCCGTGCCAGCATCGGCGCCTGGAACTCGAGTTCCCAGAGGAAACTGGTGGTCGGAGCGCCCTCCGGCCCGCCGACGACGTAAGCCGTTCGCAGCGGGCGCGGCTCCTCGTTCCAGATACACTGTCCGCCCGTGGCGACCCCGGCGCGTCCCGAAAGTTCCGGCAGTACGCGCCGCGTCATCAGCAGTGTGAGCACCGACATGTCGTACAGGCGTTCGAGGTCTCCCCGCCGCGCAGGCAGATGTCCGGAGAAGACGTCGTTACCCGGCGCAAAGGCGCTGTGCCACATGTGCTCCCACTCGCGCTGGCCGCTCTCCCATGCTGCGTGCGTGTCGAGTGAACCGCACGTTTCGGTGCCCTGCAACCCGTACCAGGTCACTACCTCACCTGGCCTGACATCGATCGTTGCCACACCGATGCGCCCGTGGTCAACCGGGGCCTCGCCGTCGAGCCACGCGCACAGATCCTGGTACACCCTCAGGTCGCCGGGCGTGACAAACTCCGCCCGTCCGAAGGTCTTGGTGTCTTCGAGCACGAAGCGATCGCCCGCCGCCGCCACGTTGAGCATCGGCACGTCTTCGGGTGGCAGGTTCCAGTAGTCCGTGAATCTCCACACCCGCGGTAGCCCGCTGAACACCAAGTGCACGCGCATCGCCCGTTCGAACCGCATGCGTTCGATCACGCCGGGCGTGCCGGCGGGCATCCGTACAGCCGTATGCACACCGTCGGCGCGCCGCTCAATCTCATAGGCCTTCCACCGATACTCCACCGCCCGCGGGAATCGGCGGATGCGGCCGCCCTCGCTGACGAAGAGCAGAGCCGTCGGTGTCGGGAAACCGGTCGGCGCGCACGTCCAGTTCTGAATGCCCGCCACGTCCCAGGCTGCCTGCACCATGCCGCGCTGGCTGGTGATGGTCGGCAGGCTGAAGTCCTCTTCGCGGGTTGGGCGCAGCCAGTCACTGGCCAGTTGGTCGAGCGTGAGCATAGTCGTCCTCGTGGGTGCGGCGCTTTCCCGCAACAGTAGTCGCGTGCACGCGAGGATCGGGCTTTCAGTCCGGATGTTCTGCTTTCGGCTCGCCGACGCCAGGCGCGACCTCGCCCTCGGCCGAGATCCACAGCCCGATCAGGCGCGAACTGACGCTCGGCAGCCCCGGAACGCACTCGGGATAACTGCGATCCGCGTGGCACTTCTCGCACGAGGCGGTGGTCTCGCCCCCACCGGAGTGGTGGCATTGCACGCAGTCGAAGAACGCATGGCTGCCCAGCACGGGCACGCCGGTGATCGAGTGGTCAAATGAGCGGCTCGGCCCCCCGCGGTGGCAGGCGCGGCAGTTGTCCGAGGGTGGGTTGGAGAATCTGGTCGTCTGGCCGTGGCACTTGGCGCACTTGAGATCCCGGTGATTCTCGCCCAGGTTCCAGCCTGTCGAGCGCGTATGCTCGAAACGCCCGCGTGGCTCGATGCTGTGGCAGAACGTGCAGCGCTGTTCGGCGTGGCACTTGAGGCACTGGGCCTCACGGTCGGCCGCGGGAACCTTGGGCGCCGGTCCGTGACACTCGTTGCATGAGGCGCCGTTGTGGCACTCGATGCAACTGACGCCGAACAAGTCGGTGTGGTCGGCGTGATGGAAACTCACGACCGGAGTTCCCTGCTGGCTGGTCATGTAGGTGAAGGTCGGCTTGACGCGCAGGTGCTGGGCCGATGCGAACGCCCTGCGGTCGATCACCGGCTTGCTGCGGTCCACCGAGGCCGAAGCCTCCTCGTGGCAGAACCCGCACGCGTTCTCGGCTGCCCAGTCGCGGTGGCACCCCAGGCACTGCCGGTGATAGGCGCCCTTGAGCCCGGGCTGATCGTGGTGCTCAGGGTCGTTGACCGCGTGGCAGGTCTTGCACGCGGCAATCTCGCGGCTGTCGGGCGCCTCGTGGTGGCAGTTGGTGCAACTGCCACCGAAGTTGCACATGCCCACGTGCAACGCATGATCAAAGACGACGGGGCCGTAGTGGTTGGCCAGTTGGTCGATGATGACCACGTCCGGCCCCGGGTCTGCGAGCCTCGGTCCCTTGGAGTTGGACTGGTCCCTTGGCTCTTCAGCAGGTGTGTCCGGCGCGGGAGGCGCCGGAAGTTCACTGGTGGGTGGTGCAGGAAGCGCCGCCGGCTGTGCCTGGGAACCTGCGCCGCGGGTGGCGGCCGGCAGCACCAGCACGTTCCCGATTCCGAACACCGCGATCAGCAGCCCGAACGTCCACTTGTCCATCGCGCACACTCCAGTCAGGCATAGGGCTCGGCCGGAAGCACTGCCCCCGCAGGGCTGGGGCGCACCGAAGGATGAAGGGCCTTCTCGCGCCGAACCCTGGGCCGGCGCGCCCGCGGAGGCGACCCGGCAGCGTCGGTCGGATGGGACGCGGCCGCATGTGCCTTCACGTGCTCTAGTCCCTCGATCACCGGGAAGTTGAGCACGACGAAGCGGTACAGTGCCACAATGGTCGCGATGAAACCGGCCGTCACCGCGTACTCGCCCAGCGAAGGCGTGTACCTCGCGCCCGCTTCGAGCGGTGTGTAGCAGATCAGGAACACGTTGAGCCGATTCAGCACCACGCCCACGATCACCATCGTCGCCGCCGCGAACAGCCAGCCCATGTGCCGGCGCAGCCTCGGCGACGCGAAGATCACGATCGGACCGATCACCCCGACACCGATCTCGAACATGTACCAGAAACTCTGCCATGACCCGTCGAACAACAGCCCGACGACCCCGCGATTGACCAGATCGAAGACCTTCACGCACAGATACACGCTCAGCACGAACGGGGTGAAGCGCGCCAAGCCAGACAGCGGCCCGCGCTCCGGCTCAAGGCCGAACGAACGCGATGCGATCAGAGACTCGAAGATCACCATCGGATATCCCACGCTGAAGGCTGTCAGGATGAACATCAGCGGGAGATATGGCGTCTGCCACAGGGGATGCAGTTTCTCGTCGGCGATGACCATGAGCGTGCCCAGCGACGACTGGTGCATGCAACTGAGCAGGCAGCCCAGAATCACAAAGACCAGGATCACGCGGTGCAGCGTCGCGTCGAGGAGGCGCAGCACGCGATCCACCAATCCGTTGAGAACGCCCAGCCGCATCGGCAGGTTCACCTTGCCCGCGAATCGCTCGCACACGATGGGAAGAAACTCGATGTAGAGCACCGTGAGGTAGCACATCACGCAGACGGCCACTTCAAACAGCACCGAGTTGGGCTGCCAGTATGGCGGAAGCATCACGTGCCACATCGCCCAGAAACGCCCCAGGTCGGTCATCACGCCCAGCGCCACGAAGGTGTACCCGATCATCGCCGTCAGCAACGCCGGGCGGAGCAGGGCGTGGTAGCGCCCGCGGTGCAGAATCTCGGCCAGGAACGCCGTGGTGAACCCGCCGGCCGCCAGCGCCACTCCGCACGCCACGTCGATCGCGATCCAGATGCCCCACGGGTACGCATTCGACAGGTTGGTCGTGGCGCCCAGCCCGAAGGCCATGCGATAGACCCACACCGCCCAGCCCAGTGCGGCGATGCCCAGCACGACCATCATGCCGGGGGTGATGAACCGGGGCTTGACGCCCGTGATGGTGTCTGAGTGCGTGTTCACGAGTGGGCACTCCCTTTGGACTGACGGCCCGTGAAGTAGTTGAGTGAACCCAGCAGCGTCGCCAGCCCAATGGGGGCGGCGAATCCGGCAAAGATTCCGTGCTGTATCGCCTCGGTCGTCTGCGCCGGGCTCTTGCTCTTGAGCGTCGGGAACCCAAGTTGATCGAACGGCACACTGGAGAGGTACAGCCAACTGGTGCCGCCGGCTTCCTTCTCGCCGTAGACGTGATCGACGTATTTGCCCGGATGCGCCCCGATGCGCGCGTGCGCCAACGTGAGCAATTCCTCGCGCGTGCCGAACGTCAGCGCCTCGACCGGGCACATTTCGACGCACGCCGGACGCCGGCCCAGGCGCGTGCGCTCGCGGCACAGATCGCACTTCTTGACTTCGGGCGTCAGTTTCTTGTCGTACTCATACGCCAGTCGCTCAAACGGGCAGGCCACCATGCAATAGCGGCACCCGATGCACTTGCTGGCGTCATAGAACACCGGCCCGCGCGGGTCCTTCTGCATGGCCCCAACAAGGCACGCCGACACGCACGCCGGTTTCTCGCAGTGATTGCACTGAATCTTCAGGTGTATCGTCTTGGCGTCATCAGCACTCTTCACGCGGTTGACCACCGTGTACTGCCGCGCCATCGGGCGCCGCGTGCGCTCGAACACCGACTGGTCGTCGCACTCCGACAGCGGTCCGTGGGGGTTGTTGTTGGCTTCGTTGCAGGCCCACTCGCAGCGACGACAGCCCACGCACACGGTCAAGTCAACCAGTACCCCGCATCGGTCACTGTTCAGGTGTGACCCGCGGTCTTTGGCCGAGGCCGTTCCCGCGGTCGCCGCCGCCGCCACGGCCAGCGTCGAGAGCCGCACGAAGTCGCGCCGGCTGTGCCCGGCTGTCTGTGGCGGGGCGTAGTTCGATTGCTGAGAGTTCATGGCTTGAATCCCGCCGCTCGTGTCAGGATGCCGGTTCCCTTACGCCACTCGGCGCGCGTCCAGCGAACGCACCAGTGTGCTCCACGCAGAGTCGTCGATCCGCCGATAGAGGTCTGACGCTTCGCCGGCCGGCAGCGAGCGGAACAGGAAGTCAACCTCGTCGCGGAACCACCTCCACGCCTTGCGCCCGATGAGCAGGTGCCGTCGATCCTCCGGCAGGTTCTCCGAGCGGATGCGCGCCACCCACCCCTGCTCAAACGGATTGGCGTTGATCAACTCCGGGTGCTCCCGCAGCGCTGCGTTGACGCCCACCACCGTTCCCGACACCGGCGCCGGCAGTTCGATCACGCGATCCCCGTGCCTCACGCTGAAGAGCGTCTGTCCTCGCTCGACGTGCCGACCCTCGGCCGGAAGTTCCACCCGCTCGATCGGTCCCAAAACCTTGGGCACCAAGTCGTCGGCCCCGACGACGACTTCGTCGGCCAGCCACGCCCAAGTGTGCCCAGGGTCCAGCGCCACGTCCTCGTGCAGGCGCACCCCGCGATAGTTCTCGCGCGCCGCACGACGCTTTGCGAACCACTCGCCGATGGGCTTGTGGTACACCACCCGCAGGACGATCAGCACCAGCAGCGCGCCGATGGCCGCCGGCAGCGCCGATCGAGCCGCAAAGACCAGGAACCCAAGCACGGGCAGGCACACCACCGCCGCAATCGCCATGGCGACCGGCCCCAACCACTCCCTCGGCCTCCACTGGTCCTGAATCGGTGCCTCGATCATTTTTCGCCTCCCGGAGACCCCAAGCCCGGTCTCCTGCGCGAAGACTCATGCAACGGAAGGACCAAACAAATGGGCCCCATCGTGTGCATCCAACCCACCAACTGACAACACCTTGTGTTCACTGAACAACATTCCCTATTTCCACTCGGCCCGTGGCGCGCAGAGTTTGGCAACACCACTGTTGCACTCCTCAACACTCAATGAACAAACTCGCGGACGATTGCCAAGTACCGCGCTGGCCCCAGCAGGCGGCTTAGTTCCGTTCCGCTTTCCGACCAGGCGGGCCGATCACCTTCCTCCGCGTCCGAGAGCAGTTCGTACGCCAGCCGCCGCCGATACCGGCGCGCGTCAAACTGCCCCTGCCGACGAGCCGCTTGAGGGTCGAGCAGCCGCAGCCATGCCCCCCGCGGCACGCCGATCATTTCGGCCAGCCAGCCCGCGCGGTACGGGTCGCAGGCCGCCAGCACTGGCTCATCCGTCAACGCTGGGTTCCACGACACCACGCGCCCCCCCACCGGGGCTCCGATTGGAACCTGGCCTTCCTCGATCTCGATCGACCCGAGCAGGTCGCCGGCGCGGCGTGCGGCCGCCCCAACACCCGGATGCAAGTTCACCGGCCGTCGAATGATGGGCGCGGCAAACCCGTCGAGACCAATGCGCACGCGCCCCTCTCGATCGTCGATCGGCTTCACCCACGTATGCCCCCGCGCGTAGCGCCGGTCATCGGGAAACGTCGTTGCTGGACAGGTTCCCGCCGGCAGACGCCGTGCCACTGGATCGATCCTCTGGCAGGCCCCGCTCATCGCCGCGTCGAGCGGACAGTGCTCACAGTCAAACCCACGATCGCACAGCCGGTAGGCGAGAAGCCCGGCATCCATCCACACACAGGTCCGTCCGCCCGTATGGATCGTCAGAGGCACCGCGACGCAAATCATCATCGCCCTCCGCAGCCTCGAGGCTGCCGGGTGGCGCCCAACTCCATGTCCCGTCGCCTGCTGGCCCAGGTCTCAGGAGGAACCGCCTGACTCTCCTGCAAATGAGGAACCAGGCAGGGACCAAGCCTTTGCGGCCTGAAGTGAAGACAAACCCCCACGCGCGGGTGGATTTGTGAGGGCGCGAGGTGTTGATTCTTTCAGCGCCGGCGTTTGGATCTTCGGCGCGCCCGGCTATCCTCTATATAGGCCTTGTGTATCCGGAATGGGAGTTGTCCATGAGCCGCAGGCTTGGGGCGTTCCTCCGCTCGCTCGAGATCCGCCTGGTCGTGCCGCTGTGCCTGACGATCGCGCTGGTGCTGGCGGTGCATGCGTTGCTGGGCTTCCGATCCGCCAAGGCCCACTTCTCCCGACTCGTCGAGGCCGAGGTGCAGCGGTGCAGCGAACTGGTCATGGGCGCCACGCACGACGGCATGCTGCTCGACCGCCCGCAGGAGGTGCAGGCGACCATTGAGCGACTGGCCGGGGCGCCGGAGATCGTCGCGATCCGGGTGTACGACAAGGACGGGCGCATCGCCCGTTCGGCCGACCCGGGCGAACTGGGGCGGACACTGTCCATGAAGTCGGACACCTGCCTGAGTTGCCACGAGAGTGGCGAGGAAAAGGAGGGCGCGCTTCTTGAGCACCAGAAGCGCCTGCGCGCCGAGAGCGGGCACGACGTGCTGAGCCGGCTCACGGTGATCGAGAATCAGCCCTCGTGCAGCACCGCCGCCTGTCACGTGCATCCACCTGAGCAGAAAGTGATCGGGGTGCTCGACGTGGAGATGTCGATGGAGCCCTACGAGGCCGCCATCGTCAGCGCCCGCACCCAACTGCTTTGGACCACGTTGGTGCTGGTGGGGGTCAGCGGCGGGTTGGCGGCCCTGTTCGTGCGCCGAGTGGTCCAACGCCCGGTGAGGGCCCTGCACGCGGGCACACGCCGCATCGCCGCCGGCGATCTGGAGACTCACATAGACGTTCGCGGCGCGCATGAACTGGCTCGCCTGGGCGAGGCCTTCAATCACATGGTCGCCGACCTGCGCTCGGCGCGAGAGGACATCACCCGCTGGTCGGCCACGCTCGAGCAGCGGGTGGAGGCCAAGACGGCCGAACTCCAGCAGGCTCAGCGGCAGGTGCTGCACATGGAGACGATGGCCTCGCTGGGCAAGTTGTCAGCCACGGTGGCGCACGAACTGAACAACCCCATCGCCGGCATCCTGACCTATGCACGACTGGTCAAGCGTGAACTGCGCGATCACCCGATCGACCCGCGCGCCCGTGAGGAAATCGAGCGCTATCTCACGCTGATCGACAGGGAGAGCACTCGCTGCGGGGCAATCGTCCACAATCTGCTCACCTTCGCGCGACGGAAGGGGGCCGACATGGCCTCGGTCGATCTCAACGAAATCGCCGACCGCAGCATCATGCTCGTTCGCCACCACATGGAGATGCACGGGGTGCGACTGGAGCACCAGCCGCTCGAAGGCGACAGCACCATCGTGGCCGACCCTGGGCAGATCGAACAGGCCTTCCTGGCTCTGATGATGAACGCGATCGAGGCGATGCAGGCCTCGTGCTCGCCCGACCTGTGCCTGGGCGTGCGCCTGTCGGGCGACCTGGACTCGGTGGAGATTGAGATTTCCGACACCGGCGTGGGCATTCCGCCCGAGTTCATGCCGCACATCTTTGAGCCGTTCTTCTCGACCAAGGGCAAGTCGAGCGGAGTGGGGCTGGGACTGTCGGTGGTGTACGGCATTGTGAACCGGCACGGGGGTGTCATCGACGTGGAAAGCACGGTGGGCGTCGGCTCGACGTTTCACCTGCACCTGCCGCGCCGTCCGCCGCCGCGGAGCAATGAGATTGCCCTTGGCAGCGCCGACACGGCGGTCGCAGCCGAAGGAGGTTGCCCATGAACACCGAGCGCGGCAGCATCCTGATCGTCGATGACGAGTTCAGCATCCGCGACTCGCTGGGCGCCTGGCTGTCCAAGGACGGGCACGAGGTTCGGAAGGCCGAGAACGCAGCCGAGGCCCTGCGCATCGTTGCCGAGCGCCCATCTGACGTGGCGGTGGTGGACATCCGCATGCCGGGCATGGATGGGCTGGAATTGCTGCGGCGCTTTCGCCAGCGCGACGCCGACATGGCCGTCATCATGATTACCGCGTTTGCTTCGGTCGACAGCGCGGTGCGAGCGCTCAAGGACGGCGCGTTTGACTACATCACCAAGCCCGTCGATCCCGACGAACTGAGCCACCTCGTGCAGCGTGCCCTGGAGCAGAAACGCCTGCGCGTGGAAAACTCGCAGTTGCGCCAGACCATTGACGAACTCGTCGCCGTCGACGCCATTGTGGGCGACAGCCCGGCCATCCGAAAGGTGCTCGAACTCGTCCATCACGTCGCGCCGACCGACGCAACGGTGCTCATCGTCGGCGAGAGCGGCACCGGGAAGGAACTGATCGCCCGCGCCATCCACGCCAACAGCCGGCGCCGCTACCTGCCCATCGTGCCCGTCAACTGCGGCGCCATTCCCGAGTCGCTTCTGGAAAGCGAACTGTTCGGACACGAAAAGGGAGCCTTCACCGGCGCGACGCACCGTCGCAAGGGCAAGATCGAGATGGCCGACGGGGGAACTCTGTTCCTCGACGAAGTCGGCTCCATTTCGGGCAAGATGCAGGTGGAACTGCTGCGAGTGCTGGAGACGCGTGAGTTCATGCGCGTGGGCGGGAGCGAGCCGGTGCACTCCGACTTCCGCGTCATCTGTGCTACCAACGAAGACCTGTCATCGCATGTGCGCGACGGACGCTTCCGCGAGGACTTCTTCTACCGCATCAACGTGTTCACGATCACCGCCCCGCCTCTGCGCGAGCGGCGCAGCGATATTCCCCTTCTGGCCGAGCACTTCCTCCACCGCTTTGCGCAGCAGATGGACAAGAAGATCAGCGCCATCAGCCCCGAGGCGATGAAAATGCTGACCGAGTATCACTGGCCTGGGAATGTGCGCGAACTGTCCAACGCCATCGAGCGGGCCATGGTGGTCGGCGCCCCGCCCTGCATCAGGCCCGACGATCTGCCCCTGCGCAGGCCGTCCGCCAGCCCCGGCGCCGGCGGGGGCGAATCGCTCGACAGTGTCGAGAGGGCCCACATCTCCGATGTGCTGAGGCGCACCGACTGGAATATCACGCAGGCGGCCCGCATCCTCGAAGTCGATCGCGTGACCGTCTACAACAAGATCAGAAAGTACGGGCTGCGGCAGGAGTCTGGCGACTCGCCCGCAGCCCGTGATGCGTGATCACTTCACCCGGCGGAACACCATCGGATCATGAAACGCCTGGTCTGAGTCGGCGTGCTTTTCGATCAGTGTGCGGATGGCTTCGGTCGGGGCGGTGACCAGCGTCGTTCCGCCGCCGCCGATGAGCACCTGTTCTCCCGCAACGCCCGCACTCTGCACCGTCCGGCTCAGCCAGGTTGCGTCAAACTGCCAGATCGTCAGGTGATCTTCCTTTCGCTCGTACCTGAGCAACTGGTGAACGGGCAGCGCCAGCCCGCCATAGGCGTCGGCGAGTTTCTTGCGCTGCGCCTCGGCTAGGTACAGATCCGCAAAGGTTCCCCGCCCGATCTGCGTCAGCCGCACATCGAGCGCCAGGTCCGTCTTGGTCTGCCCCTTCCCGGCGATGTGGAGCGCCACGCGATAGATGTCGCCCGGGCTCGCGGTCACTGTCGCCGAGATTTGCGTGTCGTCGCCCTCCTCGGCGACCAGGCGCCACTCCCCGACCATGCCGGGGTCCGCAAGCGCCTGATCGGTGCCGACCGCCGAGTGGAGAAACGGCGCCGAACACGCGCTCAGCAGGCACATGGAAACCAGCCACAGCGCCAGGCGCAGTGCCATTCCGCTATCTCCTGTTCAGGGGTTTGATCTGTCTTTCGATCTCCTCGAGCACGGCCGGATGCGTGGCCAGAGCACCGGGGCGCAGCCGAGTCAGTTCGGCCTTGCGCAGTTCCACGCGCGAACTCAGCCCGTTCAGTTCAGGGCGCAGGTGCCCGATGAACTCGGGCGGCGCGAAAACCGTCACCATCGCAAACTGGTGCTGGTCGGCGGCCTGCTTGAGCCAGGCGCACACCTCGCGGACGAAACGCTTTTGCTCCTCGTCGCCGGTGTGCCCGAAGGACGCAAACGAAGGAGCCCCCGATCCGCTCGACCCCAGCGCCGACGGGCGCCCGCGCTCGTGCTCCCTCTCATGAATGTTCTCGACAGAACGATCCTCCTCGACGCGCAGGCGGTTGTTCTCGTCTTTCTTCCCAAGGAAGAGGGTGGCCCGACGGTTGTCCGCGGTGACGAACCAGTGCTCCTGCGTGTGATTGGCTCTCATGGAAACCTCCCGAAAAAGAGACCAGTGAGGGTGGCGCACGCCCGCCCTCGGGTCTTTCAACTTCCAGCCTGATTGGGCCTGTGACGCGGGACTCCGGTTTCGATCGATGGGTCGGATCATGACTCCCTCGATCGCGGGCGATTCATTCGCCCCCGAGCGCCTGCTCCACTCCGACACCGGCGCGGCCTGGAGCATGCCGCTGCCGAAGGGCACGCCCCGCAAGCAGGGGGCCCGACACCAGTGTACCAGATCGCGCCGAAAAACCCAAGCCGCGCGCACCTGCTCAGGGCCGATATCGGCCCAAAAACGGACTCGTCCATGCGTTATTGTGGACCTGGCCCAGACTCCCCGGGCACCATCGGAAACGAGGCGTCGATCTCGGCCTGGGACAACTCGACCAGGAAGTCGGCCAGGCGTGATGTCAGCAGCGCCAGCGCCTTCTCGCCCTTCTCGGGGCTGGCAGCGCGCGGATCACCCGAACCGGTGCTCTCCGTCAGCGCATGCCAAGGCCTCGAGATGCGCACCCATCCGCGCCGCACGGCCTCAAATCGGCATGGGTTCGTACGCCCGTCGGCGCACGCCAGCGATCCATCCGTTCGGCGAGCCACCAGTTCCGGGCGGCGCGCCAGGATAATTGACGTCTCCATCTCCCCCGCGTGATCTTCGGGGTGCTCGAAAATCTGCGCATATTCGTCGGCGATGACCTCCCACCAGTTGCACAGGAACAGGTGCGCATCGGAGGCGTTGAACAGTTCGCGCAGCGCGCTCTTGAGTTCATTGCCCCCGTGCATGTTGAGCAGCACGATCTTGCGGATCTCGCTGGCGCGAACCGAGGCGACCAGGTCGCGGATCACCAACAGCAGCGTCGAAGGCTGGAGATTCATGGCCAAGGGGAATCGCGACAGGTTGGTCTCAGTGCCATAGGGAATGGTGGGCAGGAGCACCACTTCGGCGCCGCGCCGGGCGGCCTGGGCGCAGGCCTCGCGACCGATGAGGTCTCCTTCGATCGTGTCCGTGCCGTAGGGAAGGTGCAGGTTGTGCGGCTCGGTGGCGCCCAGAGGTAGAACGGCGACCTGATAACTCGAAGCGCGCACCTGCTCGTAGTTGGACTCCAAAAGGTTCCAGCGTGACACGCGAGCCTCCGGCGGGCAAGCCCGAAACGAGTGGGCCTCTTGTCGACAGAGTCTAACCGGGTGCGCAAGTTCTGCACGGCTCAAGCATGGGGCGATGTGGGACTTTGGAGATGAGGCGGTTTCTCCAATCTCGCGCCTCGGTCCGGTCGATGTGAAGGGCCCAAGGTGTGGGCGGCTCGATCAGGAGGGGAGATCGAATTCCCAGACTCCTGGATTCGAGCAGGCGGCGGGCGCGTGCCCGGCGTGCACCCATATGGACAAAGCGGAGATGACAGCATGACAATCAACACCTTCCCGTTCGGCTCGACGTTCAATGGCTTCGGTACCTTCCCCTTCGGAAGCAACTGGAACACCTGGGGCGGCAATGTCCCCTTCGGTTACACCGGCAACACCTGCGGCACCGGCTTCCAGAACTGGAGCACCCCGTTCAGCAACGGGTCGAACTACGTCCCGTTCCAGAACTTCAACGGGTTCCACTCGACCCCGTACACGACCCCCTTCAACTGGTTCAACAACTTCAACTCGTGGAACACCACTCCGTTCAGCGGATTCACGGGTTCCAACGTCTTCACGCCGTGGAACTGGAACACGGTGACTCCGTGGAACTACTACTCGAACACGATCACCCCGTGGAACTGGTACAACAGCAACACGTCCGGCGGGTACTCGAACATCTTCAACAGCACCCCGTACAACTGGAACGTGCCCTTCGGCAGCATCGTCCCGTTCAACTACGGGTACACCCCGTTCAGCGTTCCGTTCGGGTACACCATCCCGAACTTCTGGAACGGCACGGTGCCGTTCGTCGGCACGACGCCGGTGAACACCACCACGGGCAACAACGTGACTCCGAGCACCGTCAGCGAGCAGACGACGACGGGCAACCGCGTCGTCTATCCCTTTCCCTTCGGCGGCTTCAACCCCTTCGTCTACGTCGGTCCGCAAGGCATCGTGAACGGCACGCCGGTGACGCAGGCGGCCTGAGCGTGCGAACGCGGTGAGCGCGTGATACGTGCCGGGCGGCCCAGGGGTCGCCCGGTTTCGTTTTGTCAGGAACGAGGTGTGCGGGCGTCCTGCGGAGCGGGCGTCGGGGCCATGCGCAGTTTGGCCAGCGCCTCGAAGGCGCCCTGCACGATGACCTGGTCGCCCGGCGCCAGGCGCGTGGCGGTGGGTGGAAACAGGCGCGTCGGGCCGGACTGCGGGCGATGCTCGACAACGGCCAGTTCGTAGCGGTCCATCAGTTCACTCACGCTCAGGCCGGCCAGCGGGCCGTCGTGCTGCACCGTCCAGCGTTTCATCACGATGAGTTTGTTTTCGACGACGACGGAGTTGATGAGTTCGGGCTCCAGGGCCGCGAGGGCGAAGGCCGGCGCGCTGATCGCCGACTGGCTGATCGCCAGGTGGATGTTGAAGCCGCCGGCGATTTTGTCGGCCATGTTCTGGTCGAACATGCGCAGCACCACGCGGATGTCGGGCGAGAGTTTGCGGGCGTCCAGCGCGATTTCGAGGTTGGCCAGATCGTTGGTGGTGGCCAGCACGATGCTGCGCGCCTCGGCGACGTTGGCGTCGATGAGCAGCGCCTCGCGGCGCCCATCGCCAATGAGCAGCGGCGAGCCGTCGCGGCGCACGTCTTCGAGGAATTGATTGGTCGGGCTGTTCTCGATCACCACCACGGGCACGCCGAGTTTGCGCAGGAGCGTGAAGGTGCGATAGCCCAGGCGTCCGAGCCCGACGAGGATGACGTGGTCTTTCATGGCCTTGCACATGGCTTTGCACCATTCGCGCTCGCTGCGGCGACGATCGCGCACGAGCAGCGCCAGTTCGATGAGCCCCTCGAGCACGATGGTCAGCCCGATGACCGGGACGACGAAGAACATCAGTTCGAGCAGCGGATGGTCGGGGAAGGCCTGCGGCGCCTCGCCGAAGACCAAGGCCCAGGTGTAATACGAAGCCTCGACCAGGCTGAGTGACCGATCGTCGCCTAGGTGCTGGAACAGCAGCCCGCCACCGATCAGCAGGCTGAAGAGTACGAGCAGGCGGTAGCGAAGGACGTGAAAGACGGTGCGGATGAAGCACCACTCGCGCCACAGGCGCCAGCGCCAGGCCGAGCGGCGGTCGCAGGTGGTCTCCAGCAGTTCGATCCGCAGTGTGTCGCGCACGCACGTTCCTCGGAGAGCAAACTACCCAAGGAAGGGCGGGAGGACAAGTCGCATGCTGGTTTGGCGCAGGCGAGCCCGGGTTCATCTGGTTCAACGAGTCCCGACCGTGAGGGAGGGGTCGCGCGGAGGTTGCAGTTGCGCCCCTCCCTGACGGTCGGGGCTCGTTGATACGTGATGATGGGCGCAACGCGCGAAGGTGTGTGGTCTAGAACGGCGGCTCGTCGTCGTAGGCGTCGTCCGGGCCTCCGCCGTCGCGGAAATCGGACACTGGGCCGGACTGCTGTCCGGGGGCGAAGCCCTGGCGCGGCGGCTTTGGTTCGGCAGCATGGCTGGGGGAGGCGTAGGTCGTGTGCCCGGCGTCGCCCCCGGCGTACCCGCCCGGGTACGAGGTGGCGGGCTTGCCGCCGCCCGTGTAGCCGGCGTCGTAGGAACTGGAGTGTCGCCAGTCGTAGTTCTTGAAGCGCGTGGTGGCTTCATCCCAGGTGAGTTTGACGACGCCGGTGGGTCCGTTGCGCTGCTTGGCGATGATGAGTTCGGTGAGGTTGATCTTGTCCTCGTTGTCCGGGTCGTTCATCCACTCTTCATCGTCCTTGTGGTAGTAGGCCTCGCGGTGGACGAGCATCACCACGTCGGCATCCTGCTCGATGGAGCCCGACTCGCGCAGGTCACTCATGCGCGGACGATTGCGTTCGCGCTGCTCGGCGCCGCGGTTCAACTGGGCCAGCGTCACCACGGGGATCGACAGTTCGCGGGCCAGCGCCTTGATCTGACGGCTGATGGTCGAGACCTCGATCTGCCGGCTTTCGCGGGCGGCGGTGGGGGCGGTGAGCAACTGGAGATAGTCGACGAAGATGCAGCGCACCCCGTGCTTGGCGACCATGCGCCGGGCCCGGGCGCGCAGGTTGAGTACGGTCATGCCGGGCGTGTCGTCGATGTAGATGGGCGCTTCGTAGAGTTCGGCCGCCCCGTCGCTCAGTTTCTGCCACTCGTCCATCGACAGATTGCCGGTGCGGAGTTTGTGAGTGTCGATGCCCGAGCGGGCGCTGAGCAGGCGCTGGGCGAGCGAGCCTCGCGCCATTTCGAGGCTGAAGATGCCCACGGGTACGGGTTTTCCGCCCCTGCCCGGCGACCACGGGGTGCGCCCGCCGAAGGAGACCTGCTCGGCCAGGTTGAGCATGAGGGCCGTCTTCCCCATCGACGGGCGTGCGGCGATGATGACCATTTCGCCGGGCTGCAAACCACTGAGCAGTTTGTCGAGATCGTCGAAACCGGTGGCCAGGCCGCTGATGCCCCGACCCTCGGCCTGCTCGATCAGTTCGATCTGCTGCTGGAGCAGTTCCTTCAGGCGTTCAGGCTCGCCGATCTGCTCCTCCTGCGCGATCTCGAAGATCGCCATCTCGGCCTGGTCGATGACCTCCTTGGCGCCCTCGGCGTCCTGTCCGGCGTGGTAGGCGTCGTAGAGGATGGTGCCCGCGGCCTCGATCAGACGGCGCAGGCGCGCCCGGTCGGCCACGATGCGCGCATAGTGCGGGGCGTTCACGGCGCTGGGCACCGACTCGGCCAGGTCCACCAGGTATTCCGGGCCGCCGACCAGTTCCAGTTGTTCGCGCCCGCGCAGGTGTTCAACGATCTGCACCAGATCGCCCGAGTGGTAGCGGTCGTAGATTTCGATCACGGCGGCGAAGATGGCCGCGTGCGATTCCTTGTAGAACTGCTCGCCCCGGCTGACGATCGGAAGGACGTCGGGAATCACCTGCGGGTCGAGCAGCATCGAGCCGAGCAGTGACATCTCGGCCTCGACCGAGTGCGGGGGCAGGCGATCGAACAACTTGCCGAGGCTCTGCTCGGAAAGCGTGTTCGTACGTTCGGGGCGTCGGGCGAAGTTGGCAGTCACAGGGGGCGATTATCTGCCGCCCGCTGGCGGCGAGGGAGCAGGTGTCTGCAATCGTCAGAAACTCCCCATGCCCTACCATGTGCCATGCGCAGCATCGCCGACGTTTTTGAGGGCAAGAGCCCGCTTCCCGACAACCTTCCGACCAACCCGTTTCCCATCTTCAAGTCTTGGCTGGACGAGGCTTGGGCCCGCAAGCAGCAGCCGAACCCGCACTCGATGGCCTTGGCGACCTGCACGCCGGACGGGTTTCCCAGTGTGCGGATGGTGTTGTGCAAGGAGATCGACACCGAAAACGGATACATCGTGTTCTACACCAACTACCGCAGCCGGAAGGGGGCGGAGTTAGAGGCCAACCCCCGCGCTTCGGTGTGTTTCCATTGGGATCACGCCGAGCGGCAGGTGCGCATGGAGGGCGTGGTGGTCAGGTCGCCGACGTCGGAGAGCGATGCCTATTTTGCGACTCGTCCGTGGGAGAGTCGGGTCGGGGCATGGGCGAGCGAGCAGTCGAAGCCGATTGCGTCGCGGGCGGCGTTGTTGGAGAAGGTGATGACCAAGATCGGGGATCTGGGGTTGTCGCTTCCGGCCTTGCTGCTGGCGGGGGACCGGGTCGAAGTGCCGCGGCCTCCGTATTGGGGCGGGTTCCGATTGTGGACGACGGCGGTGGAGTGCTGGGTGTCCGGGGCCGGGCGGGTGCACGACCGGGCGCGCTGGGAGCGGGCGCTGGAGTCGACGCCGACGGGGATGCGTGGGGGCGTGTGGAAGGCGACGCGGTTGCAGCCGTGAGGAGCGGCCGGGCGGTTCGGTCAGCCGAGCACGAGGCGGAGGAAGTCGACCAGGCGGAGGGGTCGCGTGCCCGCGGCAGCGCGTTCCAGCCCGATGCGGTCGGCGTGGCGCCACTGAGCCAGCAGGATAGACCAGGCCCAGCGCAGCGAGCGATTGGGGTCGTACATGTTGGTGGACTCGCTGGTCAGTCCGTTGAGTTCAAGGATGGCAAAGCCGCGTCCCTGGGCGAGCAGTTCGTCGTTTTCGTAGCGAAGGTCGAAGCGTCCGAAGTCGAAGCCGTCATCGCGGAAGGAGCGTGCGATGCGGTTGATTTCGGCTTCGAAGGCGGGGGTGATGAGTTCGGGCCCGTCGACGAAGCAGGTGCCTTGCGCGTGATTGCCGGCGAAGGAGAGCAGGAGGCGTTGTCCGGCGGGCAGCACCTCATCGAGTTGGTCTGCAAAGCGTGCGAGGAAGAGCCGGGCCTGGCAGCGGTAGCGCGGGTGGGCCCAGATCAGTCTTCGAATGGTGCTTGTTCCATCGCCTTCCAGATGCTGGAAGAGTTTGCGGTTGACGCTGAAGATGAAGCCGTCGCGCTGGTGGACGGGGCGTGGGTCGAGGTGTGCGGGTTTGCGCATCCAGAAGACGCCGCACTCGCAGGGCCCGGGGTGGAAGCGTTGGAGGAGGGCAGGCCCGGGTTGACGTGCAAAGTAGGCGCGAACGTCGTCGGGGCTGCGTGCCAGCGTGACGCCGACGCCGCGTTGGCCTGCGTCGGGCTTGAGGACGACGGGGAAGCCGCCGAGGGCGGGATCGGTGGCCAGGAGATCGAGGGCGGCCCGGGCGGCGCCGGGCTGTGAGCCGTCGATCAGTCGCGCGTGAAGCACGGTGGGTTCGTCGGACGGGAACCGGGAGAGGATGCCCGACTTGGATTCTCCGACAAAGCCGCCACCGTTTTCGATGCCGGGGTTGGTGGCCGTGAAGACCAGGCGTCCGCGCCGGCGCAGCAGCATGATGGGGATGGAGAGCCAGACGGGCGTGTAGAAGACGAGCATCGGCCACCATTCATGGTGGAGCGCGCGTGCGATGGCAGCCTGGATGCGGCGCCGGCCCGTCCAGGTCCACAGGTGGCGCACGAGGCGAAGAAGCAGCACGCCGGAGACGAAGACGGGAATGAGCAACCATCCGCCGGCCTGTCGTGCGAGCGGGTCGGTGAGCCCGGCGCCCACGGAGGCCAGCGCGAGCGCGACGAGCGTCCAGGCGGTCTGGCTTGCGATCCAAGGGAAGTTGCGGCGTTGGTCGGGCAGTTCGGGTCCGCGCCAGAGGCGTCCGGGCAGGAGGCCCGCGAAGGCAACGCCGAAGTCGAGATTGCCGGGCGCGACGAACAGGGCGGCCAGCAGGGTGGCCGACTCGGGCTTCCAGCGCGCCAGGAGGAGGATGAGGAGGATCTGGGTGATCGGCCCCCAGCGGCGCAGGTGTGAACCGAGGTAGTCGATCCAGCGTGCCGGTCCGGCGCGCTCGACGCGCGGGGCGAGGTTCTCAGAGTCGGTGAGCGGCTGGACGCCGGGCGTGTCGTGGCGCTGCGCGTGGGCGAGGATGAAACTGGCCGATTCCTGCGGCTGGAAGAACGGGAGGAAGTGGCTGGCATCGAGCATGACCAGGCGGCTGCTGGGCATGATGTGGTGGTGATACTCGGCAGCCCAGTCGGCGATGAGGAAGTCGTGGCGTCCGTGCAGGATGAGCGTGGGCACGCGGGTGTGGGCCATGATGCCCGAGAGCGGGCGCTGGTCGTTGTCGAGAAAACTGCGGATGAAGGCATGGCGCTGCCCGGTCGAGCCGAGCAGTCCGAAGTGGGGTAGCAGTTCGGGCAGCCCGACCGCCAGAGGCAGGCCGACGAGATACTTGGCGTGTTCGAACCAGTAACTGCCCGAGCCCTCGGTCTGTTGAGCGCCGATCGCGGCCAGAAGCGTGAGCGAAGCCATGCGATCGGGTGCGAGGTCGGCCAGGTTGATTCCGACGGCTCCGGAGTTGGACCAGCAGACGAAGTGGGCGCGATCGAGGTCAAGCGCGTCGAGCAGCGAGACGAGCGCGCGGGCGGCGGCGCGCGAGGAGTAATCGGGGATCCAGGTCTGCGAGCGGCCGAAGCCGGGCAGGTCGACGGCCAGGACGCGGCGCTGATGGGTGCCGAGGTGGTCGAGGAAACTCGGCGTTTCGGGATGGCGTCTGAAGAGGAAGTCGGAGGCTTGTCCGGGCGAGCCGTGCAGGAGGATGATGGGCGGAAGCGGGCTGGAGACCGGACCGCGATCGATGAAGGCCAGGCGGATGGTGCGAACGGGATCTGGTCCGGTGGCGTGCGGCACCGGGATGTCGATGAAGGTGGCGTCGGCCGGGGCGGAAGGGAGTGTCTCCGCCGGGCTGCCCAGCCGCTGGACTAGGTGCGAGGCAAGGAGAAGCAGGATGTAGGCGGGCAGGACCAGTCGGGTCCACCGGCGGCGATGGCTCACAGGAGAACCTCGTGCGATTCGAGTTCAGGCTCGATGGCCTCGAGCGGTGTGGTGCGCGGGCGGATGACGAAGACGCGCGATTGTTCGAGCAGGATCTCGGCGCATGCGGGGTTGTCGCGCCGCGCATAGGCGCCGCCTCCGGGGAAGGCGAGCAGGTCACTGGGCTGGCAAGTGATGGGTACCTGAACGCAGCGGGAGGAGTGGTCGACGCCGGCGACGGTGCTGATGCCGCCGGGGCGCGGCGGAGTGGGGGTGAGCAGGCGGGCGGGGGCGAGCGCGGCGGTGGGTTCGCCGGGGACGGCTTCGGCGGCCGCGAGGCGCCCGTGCTCGCAGGCTCGGCTGGACAGCACCCGCGTGACCAGCAGACTTCCCGCGCCGATGATGGACCATCCGGGCTCGGCGATGATCTTCAGCCCGCGTTCGACCCAAGGCGACAGCACCGGTTCGACGGCGCGGGCGTAGGTTTCAGGCGAGGGCGCGGCCGGATCGAAGAGATCGCAGCCGAAGCCGCCGCCGATGTCGAGGGCTTCGAGGCTGACGCCGCGGTCGAGGAGCGCCTGGGCGATTTCGCAGAGGCGCTGGGCGCCGGCGCGCATGGCGTCGGGCGAGAAGCCGAGCGCGCCGAGATGGATGCGCAACCCGGCCAGACGCACGCGGGGCTCATTGCCGAAGCGTTCGAAGAGGTCGATGGCTTCCGCGGGTGAGACGCCAAGGGGGCTCTGCTGGCAGCAGTCGAGGCAGACGTGGATGAGGGCCCGGCAGGCGATGCGCACGCCGCCGGCGATGCGGGCGATCTGTTCGAGTTCGGCGCCGGATTCGATGCTGAAGTATCCGACCGGCCCTCGGTAGTAGGGGGGTTTTCCGTCGACGAGGCGTCCAGCCTGGAACAGAGGGCTGTAGAGCCCGTCGAGGGCGGCGCGGATGTCCATGTCGGTCTTGCCCAGCCCGGAGTAGATCACGCGGCTGATGGGAGCCCCGCAGATCCAGGCACGCTCGAGATCGGTGGCCGACCGGACGCGCAGGGCGGCGCCGCGCTTGACCAGTCGGCGCATGATGTGGGCGTTGGGGCAGGCATCGACGCCGAAGCAGATCATGGCGCGAAGGGAGGCAAAGGCCTCGACGAAGCGGTAGAAGCGCTCGATGATGGCGTCGGCATCGTAGAGGACGAAGGGGGTGCCGACGCGATCGACCAGATCGGCCAGGCGCAGCGAGCCGACGTGCAGGAATCCGTCGCGTTCGACCAGGTCCACCGTCGGCCTCCCGTGAAGCAATGTACCGCAATCAGCGGATAGGGGCGCCGTCCGAGGTGGGTTCGACCACGCGGCGCGAGCGAATGTGCCGGGCCCCCAGTTGCCCGCAGGCGCCCATCATCTGCCGGCCCTTGGTGCGACGGCGCTTGGCGTAGACGCCCAGTTCGACCAGGTGAGCGAGGAAGGACTCGACACTTTCCTCGGTGGGGGCAGGCCAGGGCGAGCGGTGGCGCGGGTTGTAGGGGATCAGGTTGAGCACGCCCAGCGGCAGCGTGTCGCGGGTCCACTTGCCGAAGGGGGCCAGGTAGTCGGCCAGTTGGCGCGCGTGCTCCGGCCCGTCGTTGACGCCGGGGATGAGGACGTACTCGAAACAGAACTTGCCGCCCGAGCGCATCGGATAGGCGAGCAGCGCGTCGCGGAGTTCGGCCATCGGGCTGGAGCGGTTGATGGGCATGATCTGCGAGCGGATGTGGTCGTTGGGGGCGTTGATGCTGATGGCCAGCCCGAGGCGGTGAAAGCCCAGTTCGCGGGTGAACTCGGCCAGGCGACGAATGCCGTCGATGCGCCCGACGGTGGAGATGGTGATATTGCTGGCCCCCAGGGCCGGGCCGTTGGAATCGCACAGGACGCGGATGGCTTGGAGCACGGCGTCGAGGTTGTCCATCGGCTCGCCCATGCCCATGAAGACGAGGTTGCGGATGTCGCGTGCCTCGGCGTGGTCGAGCAGGTGGGTGGCGGCGAACCACTGGGCGACGATCTCGGCGGCTGTGAGGCTGCGGATCAGCCCCATCTGGGCCGTTTCGCAGAAGGTGCAGCCCATGGCGCACCCGACCTGGCTGGACAAGCAGAGGGTGTACGAGCGCTTCCCCAAGCGTCCGATCATGGGGATGAGCACCGATTCGACGGTGAGAGTGTCGAAGCCGGGGCGGGTGGAAAGGGTGCCGGATTGCACGCCGCTGACCTGCTGGAGGAACTTGACGGTGGGGCCTTCGGGAGTCTGTTCCTCGAGGGCGTGGACGATGGGGCCGGGGTTGGCCTGCGCCCAGAGGCGGCCGGCGGTGGTGGCGGGGCGGTTCTCGCGGAAGATGCGGCGGTAGGCGTGCAGAGCCTGGTGAGGACCAAGGCCGAGGCCGGCTGCGGCGAGGCGGAACTGGTCGAGGGTCATGCCCAGCGGGTCGAGGATGGGGCAGTCGGGCGGACTCATGCCGGGGCGATGGTAGGCGGAGGGCGAACGACCGCCCGGAAACGCGATTTCGGGGCCCAGAACCGGACCTGCAACTTTCATTTCCCGGCGGGAACTGTTACAGTTGCGGTTGGTCGTGATGGCTCCGGGCGAAGGGGGTTTGGACGATGCTGAGGCGATCGTCGGGCGCTGGGCGTGCATTTACGCTGATCGAGTTGCTGGTGGTCATTGCGATCATCGCGCTGCTCATCTCGATTCTGCTCCCCGCGCTGCGGGGAGCCAGGGAGACGGCCCAGTCGGTGATGTGCTCGCACCACATGAAGCAGATCACGCTGGCGGGCATCCTGTACGCCCAGGACAACCAGTCGAAGTTCTGGACGACCACGGAGTGGGCCCGGCGGGTCGACAGCACCAACTGGGTGTACCCGGGGCACCTGTACGATTACGTGGAGCAGTTGGACGAGATTTCCGAGTGTCCCAAGAACAAGAGGCAGAATCCGTACGGGCGCACCGACGGGGCGCAGATTTTCGCCGACGGCACGGTGGCGCTGGACTTTGACTACTGCATGGTGGAGGGCACGCAGGGCGCCTCGCTGGCCGCCCAGACCATCGTGTACTACATCGACCGGGTCGAGAAGTACGACGGCGGGACCAGCCCGGTCTCGCTGACCGAAGAGCAGGCGGCCGAGTGGCTGACGCCGTTCCGTTCGATCCCGATCTTCGCCGAGGAGAGTTCATACTGGTACAACGGGCTGATCTTCGACGGGCGGTGGGGCAATCTCGACCAGATCACCAACCGGCACGATCGCGGGGGGTACTTCGGGTTCGTGGACGGCTCGGTGGAACGCTTCGTGCCGCACGCGAAGAACAACGACGAGCCGCTGCAGGAAGGCACGGACTGGGTGGCCAACGACATCTACGTCTGGGTGCACGCCCAGCGGTACAAGCGCGTGTATTCGGCCTCGCTCGGGCGGTTCGGGTGGATCAACAACCCCCGGAACTGAGCACTCCGCAGGCGAACGGCGGCATCCATACCATCCGGCTCACCCGAAGGGGAGGTGGTCATGGCGTGGATGAAGGTGTGCGAGGCGCTGCGGGCCCAGCCCGGGCAGAAGGTGGTCATCAAGGGGTGGATCCGCACGCGGCGCGACTCCAAGGCCGACGGGGGGCTGTCGTTTCTCCAGGTGCATGACGGCACCTGCCAGGATCCGATCCAGGTAGTGGCCCGGAGCGATCTGCCCAACTACGCCAGTGAAGTGGCGCGTGTGACCACTGGGTGCGCCGTCGAGGCCGAGGGAACGCTGGTGGCCAGCCAGGGGCAGGGGCAGGCGGTGGAGGTGGCCGCGTCGGTGGTGAGAGTGGTCGGCTGGGTGGACGACCCGGATACCTACCCGGTGCCGCAGAAGCGCCACACGTTCGAGTATCTGCGCGAGGTGGCGCACCTGCGGATGCGGACCAACACCTTCGGGGCGGTGGCGCGGGTGCGGCACACGCTGGCGTGCGCGATTCACCGGTTCTTCGACCAGCGCGGCTTCTTCTACATTCACACGCCGATCATCACGGCCAGCGACTGCGAGGGCGCCGGGCAGATGTTCCGCGTCAGCACGCTGGACATGCTCAACCCGCCGCGGACGCCGGAGGGCGGCGTCGACTTTTCGCAGGACTTCTTCGGGCGCGAGGCGCACCTGACGGTGTCGGGGCAGTTGAACGTCGAGACGTACTGCTGCGCGCTCAGCCGCGTGTACACCTTCGGGCCGACGTTCCGGGCGGAGAACTCGAACACCAGCCGGCACCTGGCCGAGTTCTGGATGATCGAGCCGGAGATCGCGTTTGCGGATCTGGCGGCCGACGCGGACCTGGCCGAGGAGATGCTCAAGTACCTGCTCGACGACCTGCTGACGCGCCGCGCCGACGACATGGCGTTCTTCGACCAGCGCATCGAGAAGGGGCTGATCGAGCGGCTCAAGCACATCGTCGGCAGTTCGTTCCGGCGTCTGCCGTACACCGAGGCCATCGGCATTCTCGAACGGGCGCAGGCGTCGGGCGATGCACATTTCGAGTTCCCGGTCCGGTGGGGGCTCGACCTGCAGAGCGAGCACGAGCGCTATCTGACCGAGCAGCACTTCAAGCAGCCGGTGGTGCTGGTCAACTACCCAAAGCAGATCAAGGCGTTCTACATGCGGCTGCACGCGCCCGGCACCGACGGCGCGCCCGGGGACACCGTGGCCGCGATGGACGTGCTCGTCCCCGGTATCGGCGAGATCATCGGCGGCTCGCAGCGGGAGGAACGTCTCGACGTGCTCGACCGGCGCATCGAGGAGATGGGACTGAAGAAGGAAGACTACTGGTGGTACCGTGACCTGCGCAAGTACGGCACGGTGCCGCACGCGGGCTTCGGGCTGGGGTTCGAGCGATTGATCCAGTTCTGCACGGGGATGCAGAACATCCGCGACGTTATCCCGTTCCCGCGGGCGCCGAAGCAGGCGGAGTTCTGAGGGGAGGGGACTTGGGAGAGGGCAACAGGCGACAGGAGAGACAGACCGTGACCGTCGAGTCCGGGGGGGTGGCGCACTCCGAACGACCGCTTGCTGATTTGGTATTCTCGTCCCCATGAAGTACCGCGAGGTTTTCAAAATCCTCGAAGCCGACGGCTGGAAGGTCGAGCGCACCGTCGGGAGCCACCTTCAACTGCGCCACCCGACCAAGCCGGGTACGGTTACCCTCCCCGGCGGTGGCAAGGCCTCACGCGACATCCCTCCGGGCACGTTGAATAGCATTCTCAAACAGGCCGGGCTGAAGTAGAATGGCTTGGTCGCCGGAGGAACGTGGCATGGAGTATGTCGTCGTCATTGAGAAGGCCCCCGACGGGAGTTACTCGGCCTATGTCCCCGATCTCCCCGGGTGCGTCGCGTGCGGCGATTCACCGGAGGAGGCCGCCACCGAGATTGGTCAGGCCGTGCGGTTGCACATCGAGTCGCTTCGCTCGCATCAGGAACCGGTGCCCCAGCCGACGGCCAGGGCGGTAACAATTTATGCGGCGTGATCCCGTTCCCGCGGGCGCCGAGCCAGACGGAGTCTTGAGAGGAAGGCACTGGCGATTGGAGATTAGGCATCAGGACTGGAGACAAGATCGATCGATTGCCATTGCCGGTTGAGCCCGCTTGGAGCGACTCCAATGTCGCATAAGGACACGATATTGGCGTTTCTTGCGAGGGCGACAGGCCCCATCTGCGATGACTGCCTCTCTGTTCGGACCGGCATCACGCCTCGTCAGTCAATCAACATGGAATGTCGGAGGCTGGCTGACGCTGGGCAAGTTCGCCGAGGTTCATCGCGAGATTGCTCATGCTGCCGCTCCCCGAAAGTGTGCAATCTGAAGTCGGGGCCCATCGTTGCGGAGGTCATTGAGGGGCCACATGCTCCGATGCCCGCTCCTCAAGGGCGTAGTTGGCAATGGGAGGGGAACGTCCAGTCGAATCTGATCGCGTGGCTCATGCACCATGGATGGCAGATCCGAAGTTCGGCGAACACGGCGTCGCGGGAGTCGGGGAAGGATGTCATCGCCGAACTTGACGACCGAGTATTGTGGGTCAGCGTCAAAGGATTCCCAGATAGCACAGCACGCACCAATGCGCCAACGCAGGCGAGGCATTGGTTCTCCGGAGCCGTATTCGACGTCGTTTCGTATCGGGATGAAAGTCCGACTGCGGAACTGGCGATAGCCTTGCCCGAAGGATTCAAGACCTACTTGAACCTCTCAAAGCGCGTCAAGTGGCTTCGCCGCAGTCTGCCGTTCCGGATCTACTGGGTTTCACAAAGCGGCGATGTGCGTGAGGAGTGACGGCCCTTGCCGTAAGATGGACTCGTTCGCTGGCGTCTGTCGCCCTCGTCGCATGTGTGGAAGGAGTTGACATGCCGCGCCGCCTGACGAATCCGGTGATCGTGGTTCCGGGCATCACGGCCACGCATTTGCGGGACGAGTACCGGCTCCCGCCGGAGTCGGTATGGGGGGTGTTGAGCAAGGCCTACGAGCGGGTGGTGATGCACCCGGACAACACCGCGTATGAGGCCGTGCAGCCGGCGCGGATCGAGCCGGGCGAACTCTTCGAGGTCGCGTACAAGGAACTGATCGCCGAGTTGCGGCACGATCTGCCCGAGAAGCCCGACGAGGTGGTGCCGGTGTTTCCCTTCGCCTACGACTGGCGCCAACCGCTGGAGACGACCGAGGCCGAGTTGGCGGCTTTCATCGACGAAGTGATCGGCCGCACGTCGTTGCTGCGTCACTACGACGCGGCCGGATGGACCAGCGAGCCGAAGGTGAATCTCGTCGGGCACTCGATGGGCGGGTTGGTCATCGCGGGGTGCCTGGACACGCTGGGCGCCAAGGCGCGGGTGGGCAAGGTGGCCACGCTGGCCACGCCGTTCCGAGGGAGTTTCGAGGCCGTGATCAAGGTCATCACCGGCACGTCGGACTTGGGGCCCGGGGCCCCGAGTTCGCGCGAGCGCGAGGCGGCGCGGCTCACGCCGGCGCTGTACTACCTGATCCCCTCGTTCCAACAGGGACTGGATATCGAGCCGGACGCGGGCCTGCCGGACTCGCTTTTCAACGCCGACCTGTGGCAGTCGAACGTGGTTGACACCATCGCCCAGTGGATCAGGACCCACGGGCTCCACAAGAAGGCCCCGAAGGCGCAGGCGAGCGATCTGTTCAGCGCCATGCTCGGGGCCGCGGGAAAGCACCGGCAACGCATGGAGAGGTTCAAACTCGAGCGTGCCAACCTTGCGCCCGAGGATTGGCTGGCGGTGGTGGGGGTGGACGCGACGACGCGGGTGCGTCTGCAGGTCAAGAGGTCCAAACCCAAGACTGGCGATCCGCAGTTTGTCCTGACCGGCGAGGACCGGCGCAACTACTGGGGCGACAAGCAGGTTCCGCCCGACCAGTGGCGGATCACCGGCGACGGCACGGTGCCGTTCGCGGGCGCGATCCCGCCATTTCTCGAGGAGCGAAACCTGGTGTGCGTGGTTCCCGATGATTTCGGCTACTGGGAAGTGGGCGACAAGGTGTTCACGCGGCTGGCCGGCTTTCACGGCATCCTGCCCAACATGGACATGCTGCACCGCATGATCGTGCGGCACTTCACGGGCAGGCCCGACCGGCACGGGAACACCTGGGGACGCACGGCGCCGGGCGTGGCGAGGGAGGATTGGAAGCCGGCGGTGGGCCTGGGCCCTCCGAGGTGAGGTTGTGCATCAACCAGCCGCGGCCGCGGGGGAGCGGTTCTCCGGGGGCGCCGCGGCGCGGACCGTTCTCGGACGGCCGAGGCGTGTGGGGCCTGCAAGACCGGGCGGGCGTCTAGATGCCGCGGATCACCTTGGCCGGGCGGAACGTCCCTTCGAGCACGACCTTGCTGTCGGCCGCCATCCAGTCTTCGAGGATGCCCGCGTAGACCGAGCGGAAGTCGAGCCCGTACTTGAGGTCGCCCTGGTCGAGGTCGGTCAGCGACGGGTGGCTACCGATCACGCCGGGGGTGACCATGGGCCCGAAGAGGAACATCGGGGCGGCCGTGCCGTGGTCGGTGCCCTGCGAGGCGTTTTGCGCCACTCGGCGTCCGAACTCGCTGAAACTCATGGTCAGGACGCGGCCGGCGTTGCCCTGCTGTTCGAGATCGCGGTAGAAGGCGCCGACGGCCTCGGCGAACTGCTGGAGGAGATTGGCATGGCGTCCGAAGGGCCCGCCCTGGCCCGAGTGGGTGTCGAAGCCGCCGTGGTTGACGTAGTAGACGCGCGTCTTCATGCCGGCTCGGATCATCTTGCCGACCATTTCGAGTTGGCGAGACAGGTCGGAGTTGGGGTACTGCACCAGCGGGCGGGCGGAGACGGCCCGTCGGATCGAGTCTGACGCGATCTGTGCATCCATCGACGTGCGCATGAGGAACGCGGCGGTCGAGTGCTCGGCCGTCTCGGGCGGCACGGGGCGCTGGCTGATGGTGCGATAGGGATCGAGCAGATCCTTGTGCACGTCCTGCCCGGTCCAGCGGAACAGGTCGGCCGTTTCAAAGGAGACGGGTTTGGTGGTGCGACCCATCAGCGCCAGCGGCGCGGTGCGTCCGATCGAGACGGGGGGCTCGACGGCCTTGATCTGCACGGGGGCTGAGCCGTCGGGCGTGCCGCTTTCGCCCTTGCCGTAGCCGCAGCACTCGGCGTCGACATAGCGACCGAGCCAGCCGTCGCCGGTGCCGGAGATGTCGGCGGTGTGCCAGATGTCCATGCTCTTGAAGTGCGAGCGGTTTGGGTTGGGATAGCCGACTCCCTGGAGGACGGCGCAGCGTCCGTTGTCGTAGAGGGCTTTGACCTGTTCGAGGGCGCGGTGCAGCCCGACATCGGCGCCGTTGTTGCCGGCCAGCGAGAGCACCTGGTCGCGTGCCAGGCTGATGCCGGGGCGGGCGCGGTAGTAGGCGTCGTCGAGATAGGGGATGACGGTGTTGAGCCCGTCGTTGCCGCCTGAGAGTTGCACGACGACGAGGATGCGGTCTTCGGGCACGCCGGGGATGGACGAGAGCCCGGCGGACGGCTGCGGGAGCGCGTAGGCCGAGCGCTGGATGAACGAGGGCACGGTGAAGGCGGCCGAGGCGAAGATGAGCGAACTGTTGAGGAAGTCGCGCCGGGTGTAGGCGCGTGCGTCAGATGGATTGTGGTGCAGCGACATCGCGGTCGTCTCCATCAGCAGAGTTGATACTCGGGCATCGCGGTGATGATGAGCAGGAGGGCGGTGAGCATGTCACGACCCAGTGAACCGTTGTGCTCGTGGACGAAGGTTTCGAGGGTTTCGCGCACGTCGGGCGGCGAGGCGCCCAGCGTGAGGCGGAGCAGGAAGTCAATCACGCGGCCGGGGTCGCGGGCGGCCGCGGGGTCGGTCTCGGCCAGCCAGGTGAGCAGTTTTTCGCTCTCGAAGACCTGCCTGTCGGCCAGCGCGTCGTAGCCGACGGGTTTCTTGCCGGTGAGCAGGAAGGCGAGGATGTTCTGCCGGACGAAGAGGGTGGAGGTATTGATCCACGAGCGTCCGCCGTCCCAGCCCTTGACGCTGGGCGGGAAGAGGATGTCCTGGCCCATAAGGTCGAGGGCATCGACCAGGATGCCCAGGTCGCGCACCGGAGTGTGCAGCGAGCGCACCGCGCCGACGACGAGATCGACCGGGCTCTTGACCTTCTCATTGACGATGGCCTGGTGATAGAAGTGTTCACTGAGAAACAGGCGCTTGAGCACGGGCTTGAGGTCGTAGCGGGCGCGAAGCATGGCGTCGGCCATGTCGGTGATCACGTCGCGTGACTCACGCGGGATGCTGCGCCATTCAAGGGGAACGTCTTTGACGAAGAAGCGGTAGAGTTTGGTGGAGATGAAGCGCGAGCAGGCGCGGGATTCGAGGATAGCGGTGACGAAGCCGTCGCCGTCGAGCGTGCCGCTCTTGCCGAGGATGGTCTTTCCGCCGGCGTCGTGGTTGTTCTGGTTGAAGACAAACTGATCGTCCTCGAAGGAGTAGCCGGTGAGGGCGCGGGCGCCCTCCTTGATGTCGTGCTCGTCGTAGTTGCCCACGCCGAGGCTGAAGAGTTCCATGAGTTCGCGGGCGAGGTTCTCGTTGGGCCGGTCCTTGCGCGAGTCGTTGTTGTCCAAGTAGGCGAGCATGGCCGGGTCGCGGATGATCTTGAAGAGCAGTTCGCCGAAGTTGCCGGCCGCGTGGGCGCGGAACAACTGGTTCTGCAGGTACATGTGATAACTATTTTCGATGGTGCGGTAACTGGTGGCAAAGTGCCCGTGCCAGAAGAGCGTGAGTTTCTCTTCGAGCGGGCGCGGCGACTCGATCATGCGCGCCAGCCACCACTGCTGCACCTTTCGGATTTGCAGCCGATCTTCGCGTTGGGCCTGCTGCTCGCGCAGGCGGAAGCGGGCGACGGTTTCTTCATCCTGCCGCTGCCGGGCCAGGCGCAGTTCGCGCTGCTCGTCGGGCGTGAGCGGGCGCATGATGTCGGCGTCGAACTGTTCTGGCTGGGGGGCGGGGTAGTCGATCGGGTCGAAGTCGACGATGTAGTCGACGGCCCGCTGCGGGCCCCACGAGGCGAGCGTGTTGATCTGCTCGGGGGTGCCGCCGAAACCGGCGCGCCAGAGCAGATGCCGCGCCTGCTGATATCCGAAGCGATCGGGCTTGAGGGGCTTGAGGTTGGCGGGCAGTCGATCTTCGGGTGCGAGGGGCATGGGGGTGCTCCGGCCGAACTGGGCCCACGGTACCACACGATCGCCTGGCGTCCCAGCGTCTTCCGATTCGGTCCAACGCCCGGTGGGGCCGCGGATTGCCCGGGTCAGGTCGGCTTTCGGGCCAGTCGGGCGCGGGAAAGGACCGCAATGGCCACGGTCAGCGCAAGCAGGCCCGCACCCAGCGCCTGGTGCGAAGTGGTGAAGGCGGCCTCAAAGAAGGGGAGGTCATGGGCCGTGGACAGTTGCTCATAAGTTGGGATCGGGCGGGCGGATCGACCAGAGACCAGCACAAACGCCGTGATGCCCAGCCCGACCTGAAGAATCACGGCGGTGAGCAGGAGATGTCCCAAGCGGCGAGTGCGGCGTCCGTCAGGGGATTCGTCGCTTGACATCCCGACGCCCAGCATGAGCGTCAGTGCGGCGACCACCGCGGCGAACAAGGCGTGGCTGTAAAGAAGGATCGAACTGGACGTATGCCGGAAGCCTGCTCCCAGAACGAGTTGGACGATGACGGCTGCGGCAGCCCAGGGGCCGAGCGCCCGGGCCAGGCGGAGGGCCGCTCGGGTGGGTTCCGAAAGGGCCTCGGGCCCAGAAGGTGCGGCTCCGATGCTGGCCGCGGCCAGTCCGGCGGCTCCGGCGAAGACCAGTTGAGCGAGCACGCCGTGGGCGTAGGCCAAGGGTGTGCTAATCTCGCTCACGCGCAGGGCGCCCAGCAGTCCCTGGGTGATGACCAGCAGGAGCAGGAGCCCGGCCGCCAGGGGCAGGCGGGCCGCCAGAACGCTCCAGATCAGGGTTCCCAGGGCCGCCATCGCCGCGATGGCCAGCCAAGCGATGGTGGGAGCGAGGGGAAGCAGCCCGACCAGTTCGAGAGCAAAGGGCAAGACAACTGCGACAATGGCCAGGGCCACGAGGGCGGCGATTTTCCAGGCACGATCTCCGAGCATCGACCAGCACGCCAGCACGATGGTGGTCAGACCGACGAAGGTGCCGAAGAGGCGGTGGGTGTGTTCGAAGAAGATGCGTGGCTCGGCCATAAGGCTGAGGGGAAAGAGCACCAGGATGGAGCCGTAGGTGGTGACCGAGTCGGGGACGGCCATGCCGGACTCGGTGCTGGTGACCAGCCCGCCGGCGATGACCAGTGGCACCAGGGTGAAGGCGGTGACGACGGCGAAGAGAGATCGCCACGGGATCGGTGCGTAGATCCTTGCTGACCCAATGGTTGCCAGCGATCCACCGGCCAGTCCGACGGTGGCGCACAGTCCGAGGAAGCCGAGGATGATGGTGGGGGCTTGAGGGCTCAGGCGGTTGGCCTGCTCGATCATCTCGCCAGTGGACTGGGGTTGTTCGACGACGCGCGAGCCGAGGAGCAGGAGGTTGACCATGCCGGCAACCAGACCGGCGAAAAGCCCGACTGCCCAGGCCGCAGCGCGCCGCTCGGCGGAGGCAGCGCGGGCGCCCCAGGCACACCCGAAACAGAGGATTAGGAGCAGGATCGGGGTGGACAGATGCGAGGGGATGTGGACGCCAGGGAGGTGGAATACATACCAGGCAGTCCACATTGCGGCTGCGGAGGCGAAGCCGGTGACGAGGGCGGGTGCGGCAGCGCGGGTGGAGGGGGCGGTTGAGGAGTTCGCCATCGGCGGCCACGGAGACTGAGTCTCAGTTACGGTCAAACAGTGTGGAGACGTGTGCAGAGTAGGCTTGACGGGCACAAATTTCGGCTACACAGCAACGAAGGCGGATCGACTGTGCTAATCTCCCCGGCCATACGGCGGGCCGGTTTGGTCGCCGGGGTGGCCGTATGGGGAAGTCCTGGTGATTTGGGTCAGATTGGGAAGGAGTCGCACGAGTGCCCTCTCTCTTTCCGCGTTGGATGAACACGCTGCCGACGGTGCTCGGGCTGCTGGGTGCCGGTCTGGCGGCCGCGGTGGTCGGCGGGGTGTGGTACTACTTCACGCCGGCGTACTGGGAAGTCGGGTATGCGCCGATCCAGCCCGGGTCGCAGAAGTTGGTGAGTGGGTTCAATCACCAGATTCACGCGGGCAAGTTGGGCATGGACTGCCGTTACTGCCACACCAACGTGGAGACGTCGAGCCACTCGAATGTGCCACCGGTGGCGACCTGCTACGGATGTCACGCCGAGAACCGCATGCGTCTGCCGACCGAGGAGAAGGTGGGGTTCGTGCGGGCGGCGTATGCGGCCGACGAGCCGATTGCGTGGACGGAGATCCACATTCTGCCGGACTACGTGCAGTTTCCGCACCTGTCGCACGTGAACGCTGGGGTGAGTTGCTTCAGTTGCCACGGGCAGATCACGGCGATGCCGGTGGTGCACCAGGTGCAGCCGCTGTCGATGAGTTGGTGTCTGGACTGCCACCGCAACCCGACGCCGAACCTGGTGCCGAAGGAGAAGGTGACGGACCTGGTGTGGGTGGAGCAGGAGTGGCTGAGCAAGCCTGTGGAACAGCGCCGGTACCAGGGGATGACGCCGGAGACGTTGCGTGGCCAGTTGTTGCGTGATCCTCCGACGCATTGTGCGGCCTGCCACCACTAGACGAATGCGCGCTGCGGGTCGATCGCGGCTTGGAGCAAGAGCGAAGCGATGAGCACACTCGATCATTGTCCATCGAAGAGCGGACTGTCGTCCGAGGCATCCAGCGGGATGAGCGGGATGAAGCACTGGCGGAGCGTGGAGGAGTTCTCCAACACGCCGGAGTTCCGTGAGTTTGTCGAGCGGGAGTTTCCGCCCGGAGCCAGCGAACTGCTGACCGGGTCTCGCCGTTCGTTCGTGAAGTTGATGGGGGCCAGCCTGGCACTGGCGGGCGCGGCGACGATTCCGGGCTGTCGGCGGCCGCAGCGCGCCGTGATGCCGTACTCGAAGGATGTGCCCGAGGAGATCATCCCCGGGCGTCCGCTGTATTACGCCACCGCGATCGCGCTGCCGGGCGGCGGGGCCGAGGGGCTGCTGATCGAGACGCACTCGGGGCGTCCGACGAACATCGAGGGCAACCCGCTGCACCCGATCAACCGCGGGGCGGCGTCGGTGTACAGCATCGCGAGCATTCTCGATCTGTATGACCCCGATCGCCTGAAGTTCCCGATTTACAACAATCCGACGCGCGGGCCTCTGCCGGCGACGTGGGACGACTTCAAGGCGTTCGCGTACCGGCACTTCAAGGACTATGCCGAGCGTCGGGGCGAGGGGTTGGCGTTCATCGTGGACAAGAAGTCCAGCCCGACGCGGAACGCGATGCGGGATCGCGTGCTGGCGATGTGGCCAAGCGCGGTGTGGCTGGCGTGGGATCCGGCCGAGTTCCGCGGCGAAGTCGAGGGGACGCGGCTGGCGTTGGGCAGTCCGAAGAAGGTGCACTACAACCTGGGCGACGTGCGCGCGGTGCTGTCGCTGGACTCGAACTTTGCCGACGAGGGGCCTGAGTCGATCGTTCGCGCCCGGGCGTTTGCGGCGACGCGGCGCGTGTCGCGCGGCGATGACCAGATGAGTCGCTTCTATGCGGCCGAGTCGAGCCCGACGTCGACCGGTTCGCTGGCCGACCATCGTTTCCGGCTGGCGCCGTCGCAGATCAGCGCGTTGGCGCTGGCGGTGGCGCACGAGATCATGAAGTCGCAGCCGCCGTCGGGCGGGGCGGGGCTGAAGAGCGCGCTGGCGGCGATGGAGGGAGCGAGTGTCGCCGGGGTGGAGCGGGCGCATGTCGAGGCGATCGCGCACGACCTGATCAACAACAAGGGTCGGGCGGTGGTGATCGCCGGTCGCTCGCAGCCGCCGGAGGTCCATGCGCTGGTGTGGGCGATGAACGTGGCGCTGGGCGCGGTGCGCGATCGCGACCCGATCGCGTGGACGACTCCGTTGGACGCGGAACTGGCTTCTGATGCCGGGGCCGGCATGGCGGCGCTGACGGCGAAGATGGACCGCGGCGAGATCCAGACGCTGGTGTGCATCGGCACCAACCCGGTGTATGACGCGCCGGCGGGCATGGGCTTTGCCGAGAAGTTTGCGAAGGTGAAGACGACCATCTGCTGGTCGGTTCCGCTGAAGGAAACCGCGACGGCCGCGACGTGGGCGCTCAACGGGGCCCACTATCTCGAGTCGTGGGGCGACGTGGAAGCGTGGGATGGAACGATCTCGCCTGTGCAGCCTATGATCGCGCCGCTGTATGAGCCGGCGCTGAGCGACATCGAGTTGCTGGCGCTGCTCATGGGCGAGCAGAACCCCGACGGGTACACGCTGGTGACCGGCGTGTGGGCCGACCGGCTGGCGCTGGGGCGTGATTCGGCGGCCTTTGACAAGACCTGGAAGCGGGCGCTGCACAACGGACTGCTTGAGTCGACGACACGGCGGCCCGAGGCGGTGTCGGTCCGGATGGACGCGGTGGCCGACGCAGTGCGGTCGTTCAAACTCGGCCCCGCTCCGGCCAGCGGGTCGATGGAAGTGGTGTTTGCGACAGGGTATGTGGGTGACGGACGGGGGGCCAACAACGGGTGGTTGCAGGAACTGCCCGATCCGGCGTCGAAGGTAGTGTGGGGCAACCCGGCGTATGTCAGCCCTGCGACGGCCCGTGAACTGGGGCTGCTGCCGATCGGCGGCGAAGATCCATACACCAAGCAGCAGATTCCGCAGGGGCGGATGGCAACGCTGAACGTCGGCGGCAAGCGGATGGAGATTGCCGTGTGGCTCCAGCCGGGGATGGCGGATCACACGGTGCGTCTGGTGCTGGGCTACGGGCGCACGTCGGCCGGTCTGGTGGGCGACGGCGTGGGCTGGAACACCTACGCGGTGCGTGCGGCCGGAGCGGCCACGGCCACGGGGGCGACGCTGGAGAAGGCGCGCGGAACGCACCCGGTCGCGAGCACGCAGAACCACTGGTCGATGGAGTCGCGGACGAGCATCGTGCGGGCGATCGATCGCAAGTGGTGGGCCGAGCACGCGGGCAGCGTGGTCAAGCGGCCCGACACGGTGTACGGGACGGCGCGATCGGATCAGGGGCTGAACTTGGCCGAGCAGTTGGGTGAGTTGTCGCACACGCCCGAAAACGTATCGATCTACAACAACCCGCTCAATGCCTCGAAGCAGGACGCTGCGGCCGGTTCGGCGTATTCGCGCGGCCCGCAGTGGGGCATGTCGATCGACCTGGCCAGTTGCACGGGCTGCGGAGTGTGCACGATCGCGTGCCAGAGCGAGAACAACATTCCGATCGTGGGGATGCGTGAGGTGGCCAAGGGCCGCGAGATGCACTGGATCCGCGTGGACCGATACTTTGCGGGCGAGGATTTGAACAATCCGTCGCATGTGTACATGCAGCCGGTGGCGTGCGTGCACTGCGAGAATGCGCCCTGCGAGACGGTGTGTCCGGTGACGGCGACGACGCACGACCCCGAGGGCACGAACAACATGGCGTACAACCGATGCATCGGCACGCGGTACTGCGCCAACAACTGCCCGTACAAGGTGCGCCGGTTCAACTTCTTCGACTACGCGGTGGCCAAGTTCAAGGGCGGGCTGGACGCGCAGTACGTGGGCAAGTCGCTGGCGAGGGGATCGGCCCGCGGGATCGAGTTCAACCAGAACCTGATCCCTCCGCGACTGCGTGCCAAGGTGGACGAGATCACCAAGATGCAGCACAACCCGAACGTGACGGTGCGTTCGAGAGGCGTGATGGAGAAGTGCACCTACTGCATCCAGCGGATCAACCGGGCCAAGCAGGAGGTCAAGGCGCGGAACATCTGGACCAGCGCCGACCAGGTGGCGCCGATTCCGGACGGGTTCTTCAAGGCGGCCTGCCAGGCGGCCTGCCCGACCGAGTCGATCGTGTTCGGCGATATCCTCGACCCAAAGAGCAAAGTCAGTCAGGCGCGCGCGTCGGACCGGTCATACATGCTGCTGGGGTATCTGAACACGCGGCCGCGGACGACCTATGCCCTGCGGGTGCGCAACCCCAACGAAAAGATCGGGGTGTTCGATCACGAAGACCCGCTGGCACACAGCGGGGGGCACGGCAATGGTTCGCACGGAGGCAACGGCGGGCACGGAGCCGACCACGGCTCGCAGCCACACGGTTCGACGTTCATGGACAGGGAGCGGAGCATGCATGACCGCGGGTATGCGATGAGCCTGCGTGTGCTGGGAGTGCAGGCATGATGAGAAAGTCACCGGACCAGATCAGCGCCGAGCGGCTGGCGGGACAGGTCAGTGCCGTCGCCCTGGCGCACGGCGACGGGACGCTGATCGAAGACCCGGCGGTGTATGCGCCGCTGGTGGTCAACGACCGCAGTTTCAAGGACGTGACCGAGACAGTGTGCGGCTACACCGAGCAGCCGGCGCCGCTGTGGTGGTACGCGGCGATCACGGTGTCCAGCGCGACGGCGTTGCTGGCGGCCGTGATGATCCCGTACCTGATCATCACCGGCGTGGGTGTGTGGGGTCTGAACAACCAGGTCGACTGGGCGTGGGACATCACCAACTTCGTGTTTTGGATCGGTATCGGGCACGCGGGAACGCTGATCTCGGCGATTCTGTGCCTTCTCAAGCAGAAGTGGCGTACGGCGGTGAACCGGTCGGCCGAGGCGATGACGATCTTTGCGGTCATCTGCGCTGGTATCTTCCCGGGCATTCACGTCGGTCGCGTGTGGTTCGCGTGGATGCTGTTCCCGATTCCCAACTCCAATGCGATCTGGCCGAACTTCCGCAGCCCGCTGCTGTGGGACGTGTTTGCCGTGTCGACGTATGCGACGGTGTCGCTGCTGTTCTGGTACATGGGCATGATCCCCGACTTGGCGACGCTGCGCGACCGGGCGCTGCGGCGTCTGGCGACGGGTCGGAAGATGCCCTGCCTGTTCATGCTTCCGACCGGGCACACGGTCGAGTTGAAGTTTGTCAACATTGACAGGATCCGTGCGGTCGTGTACGGGCTGCTAGCGATCGGGTGGCGGTTCAGCAGCCGTCACTGGCATCGCTACGAGGCGGCGTACCTGATTCTGGCGGGCATATCGACGCCGCTGGTGCTCAGCGTGCACTCGATCGTGTCGTTCGACTTTGCCACGTCGGTGGTGCCGGGGTGGCACACGACGATCTTCCCTCCGTACTTCGTCGCGGGCGCCATTTTCGGCGGGTTCGCGATGGTGCTGCTGCTGCTGATCCCGCTGCGTGCGGTGCTGCCGAACTTCAGCGACCTTCTGACGCTTCGGCACCTGGAGAACATGGCCAAGATCCTGCTGGTGACAGGCATGATGGTTGGGTTTGCCTACGGGATGGAGTTCTTCATCGCGTGGTACGGGGGCAACGAGTACGAGTGGAGCGTGTTCATCAACAACCGCGCCAACCCGGCCAGGGCGCCGTACTGGTGGGCGTACTGGACGATGATCACCTGCAACGTGATCAGCCCGCAGTTGTTCTGGTTCCGGGCGATGCGCCAGAACCCGTGGGTGATCTGGTTCGTGTCGCTGGCGGTGACGGTGGGCATGTGGTTTGAGCGTTTCGTGATCATCGTCACGTCGCTGCACCGGGCATGGCTGCCGGGCGAGTGGCACATGTTCTGGCCGACGTGGGTGGACATCGGGACGTTCGCCGGCTCGTGCGGCATCTTCCTGACGCTGTTCCTGCTGTTCGCCAAGTTCCTGCCGATGTTCGCCATGGCCGAACTGAAGGCGGTGTTGCCGCAGGCCGATCCGCACGAAGAGTCGGTGCACCACGAAGGTCACGATCCGGTGTACGCGGTGGGGGGCGGCCCGGGCGGGGTGCACGGCGAGCACCCGGGCGGGGGTACACATCCCGGATATGGAGGGGGACACTGACATGAGCGATGCACAGATGAAGCCCGGAACGTGGGCTCGCGACATCGCAATGGCGCTCGGGACGTATGTGCCCGGTTTTGCCCGTCCTCCGGCGCGGTTTGTTTCGGAGCGCGGCCAGCCGGTGCATGGCATCGTGGGCGAGTTTGCGACGCCGGCGGCGGTGTATCACGCGGCCGAGAAGGTGCGTGACGCCGGGTTCAAACGCTGGGACGTGTACAGCCCGTTCCCGATCCACGGCATGGAGGAGGCGATGGGTTTCCGGCGGACGTTTCTGCCGCTGCTGGTGGCCGCCATCGGTTTCAGCGGGGCGGGGCTGGGGCTGTTGTTCCAGTACTGGGTGAGCGCGGCCGCCTATCCGCTGGTGGTGCAGGGCAAGCCCTACGGCGCGTGGGAGCCGTTCGTGCCGATCATGTTTGAACTGGGCGTGCTGCCTTCGGCGTTTGCGGCGTTGTTCGGCATGTTGATGCTCAACGGGCTTCCACGGTTCCACCATCCGCTGCTGGCCAGGGAGCGATTCCTTTCGGTGAGCGATGACACGTTCTTCCTGTGCATCGAGGCCGAGGATGCGGGCTTCGACGCCGATCGGATCAGGAGCCTGCTGGAGGGCGCGGGGGCTCGTTCGATTGAACTGGTGGAGGACGACGCGTGAAGACGTCGAGATGCACGAGCGCGATGCGGGTGGCGATGCCTCTGGCGGCGGCTGGCTGCGTGCTGCTGGGCGGCTGCCGGGGCGATCGAACAAGCCAGGCGCCGCGCGAGTTTTTTCCGGACATGGACAAGCAGGCCAGGTGGAATCCGCAGGCCGACACGCCGTTCTACGAGAACGGGTCGAGCGCGCGGGTTCCCGATCCCAACGCGGTCGCGTTCGGGCGCGCCAATTTCGATCCGGTGGCGTTCGGAAACGAGGGGTGGGCCAGGTCGTTCATGCAGCAGCGGCAGGATCTGCTGGGCGAGAACGACGCGGTGTACCGGGGCAAGGTGGGTGATGAGTACCTCGATTACATCCCCGTGCCGGTCACGCTCGAGAGGATCAGGCGCGGGCAGGAGCAGTTCAACGTCTTCTGCTCCGCCTGCCACGGATATCAGGGTGACGGCAAGGGCGAGGTCGCGGTGCAGTTCATCGCGCCGCCCGCCAACCTGCACGCCGACCTCTACACCGACCCGGTGCAGCGAACGGCGCGGGATGGGTACATCTTTGAGGTAATCCGCAATGGCGTACGCAACATGCCGGGCTATGCCCACTCGGTAGGCGTGCAGGACGCATGGAATATCGTGATGTACGTGCGGGCGCTGCAGAAGTCTCACGCGGCGTCACTGGACGGTGTGCCGCAGGAACAGTTGGACGCGATGATGCGCACCCGGCCATTGCCGGTTGAGGCCCCGGCGCCTGTCGGAGATCAGGGAGCAAACCAGGGAGGCGGGGCCCAGGGAGGTGGTCAGTGACCCAGGCGCACGCACACATGGGGCCGCACCAGCCGGCCATCAGCGACGAGGCATACCAGGAGCGTCTGGACCGGCTGGCCCGGCACCCGGCGCTTGGTGAACAGTTCACTCGCGTTCGTCCCGGCGAGTTTGCTTCGATGCAGCACCTGCTGCTGGGCGTCGGGGCTGTCGGGCTGGGGCTGACCGTGGTCGGCGGGTTCGTGTATGACATCCGTCACGCGCTGGCGGCCTACGAGATCGGCGTGCTGGCGGCCACAGCGATGGGGCTGGGGGCGCTGTTCTTCGTCATGGTCTTCCACATGACCAATGCGGGCTGGTCGGTGACACTGCGCCGGCAGTACGAGAACCTGGCTTCGATGCTGCCCATCTGCATGGCGATGGTCGCGGTGGCGCTGGTCATCGAGATCGTGTCTGGCGGGGTGTTGCTGCGATGGATCGGCATGGACCCTCACAGCGACCACCTGCTGCATCATAAAAGCGGGTACCTCAACACGACCTTCCTGGTCATCCGCTTCGCCGTCTACGCGGGCCTCTGGTCGTTCTTGGCGCTGCGCCTGCGCGGGTGGAGCGTCGAGCAGGACACCAGCGGGGATCGCTGGCTGAGCCGGCGCTGCCGCTTCAACTCCGGTTGGGGGCTGCTGGCCTTTGCGCTGTCGACTGCGTTCTTCGCGTTCGACTTCCTGATGGGGATGGACTTCCGGTTCTACAGCACGATGTGGGGGGTGTACTACTTCGCCGGTGCGGCGTTCAGCTCGCTTGCGGCGCTGGCGGTGATGTTCGCCTTCCTCAAGACGCGCGGCAAACTCGGAGAACTGGTCGAGAGTGAGCACCTGCACGACCACGGAAAACTGATGTTTGGCTTCACCGTGTTCTGGGCGTACATCGCCTTCGGGCAGTACTTCCTGATCTGGTACGGAAACATCCCTGAGGAGACGGCCTACTTCATCTTCCGCAAGACCGGCGGGTGGGCGATTCTTGGACAGGTGCTGATCGCGGTGCACTTCTTCGTGCCCTTCTTCCTGCTCATCTCGCGTGTGCCCAAGCGCAACCCCAAGGTGCTGGGGGCGCTGGCGTTCATCCTGATCGCTGCGCACGTTCTCGACATGGTTTGGATCATCAAGCCTGCGGTCGGTGCCAGCGGGGAGTTGGCGCCGATGAGTTGGTGGGTGGACGTGGCGGCCGTGCTCGGGGTGTTCGGGGTGCTGGGCTTCTTCATGCTGCGGGCGGCGTCGTCGGTGGCGCTGGTCCCGATGAAGGATCCTCGGATGGAGCATGCGCTGGAGCACTGCAACTACGTGTGAGCGGGGTGATGCCCCTGCGGGTTTCTGGCCGGCGGGACGTGGCCGAAGGGTGAGCAGACGAAACGACGAACGTGCCGAAGCACGACAGGACGAGACGACATGAGCAATCAGAAACTGGAGCATCAGCACGAGACGCCCGATTCGTGGCACCGTCACCTGCCCAGCGAGGGGCACGGGCAGCAGGAGCACGGCGCGCACGCCAGTCCCAAGGCCATGCTGGTCACCCTCATCGCGATGGTGTTCGGCACCCTGTTCGTGGTGCTGGTGCTGATGGCGTTCTTCAACAGTTACACCTCGAAGTACAAGGCCGCGGTGGAAGAGACTACGAGCATGGGCGCTGTAGCGCGAAACAACAAGGCTGCGGCCCTGGGCGCGCTGGAGAGTTGGGGCTGGGTCGACCACGACCGTGTGCGCATGCCCATCGAGCGGGCCATGCAGCAGGTGGTCGCCGAACGCGGGGGAGGCCAGGGCTGAGCATGCCGTTGGCGGCGCGTGTCAACGCGGGGCGGATGGGGATGGTGCTGGCGATGATGCCGGCGCTGGCGTCGCCGCTCGCGCCGGCACAGGTCAACCAGCGCCCGGCATTTCTGGACGAGGTGGGGCTGGAGGAGCACCTGGGCGCGCGCGTGCCGCTGGAACTGACCTTCCAGGATTCGCAGGGGCGGACGGTGCCGCTGGCCGCCTCGTTCGCGGGCGGGCGTCCGGTGGTGCTGGCGCTGGTGTACTACCGCTGTCCGGTGGTGTGCACGATGGTGATGGAGCAGATGGTCGCGTCGTTCAACCAGTTGGACTACGCGATCGGCAGCGAGTTCAACGTCGTGTGCTTGAGTTTCGACGAGCAGGAGAACGCGACAATCGCGCGGGCCAAGAAGAACGAGATCATCCCGCAGTACACCCGCAGGGTCGGGCAGGAGGTCTCGGACCACTGGGCGTTCCTGACCGGCGACGCCGAGAGCGTGCGCCGGGTGGCGCAGGCGGTGGGGTTCCGGTACAAGAAGTTGCCCAACGGGGAGTTTGCCCATCCGATCGCGTTCATGGTGCTCAGCCCCGAGGGCACGGTGACGCGGTACTTCTATGGGTACGACTATCCGCCGCGGCAGATGAAACTGGCGCTGCTGGACGCCAGCGAGGGCAAGGTGGCCCAGTCGATCGGCGACCGGGTGCTGCACTTCTGCTTCCAGTTTGATCCGACGGCCGGGGCCTACACGATCCAGGCGCTGCGGGTGATGCAACTGGGCGGCGTGGTGACGGTGGTGTTTCTGGCGGGGCTGGTGGGCGGATTGCTGTTCCGCGAGCGCCGGCGCCGTCGACGGATGGCGGGACAGTCGCAGTTTGAGACAACCCCGGGGAGCCGCGAGCCGGTTTCCTCTTGGAGCGGTCGGGAGCAAGGCAATCCCCGGCCGGCAGGACACTGACCATGATTCAGGACGCGGCCAACACGGTATCGCAGGCGCCCGACGCACTGGCGCCGTTCAAGAGTGAGCAACTCAACCTCATTGCTGGTGAGGGCGGGGCGCTGGAGCAGTTGCTGTTCCGCTCGGCGGGGCAGAACGTGCAGGCCGTCATGACCGACGGGTTGTTCCTGCTCATCTTCTGGTTTAGCGTGTTCTTCTTCGTGCTGCTGATGGGGCTGATGGTCTACTGGGTCATCAGGTACCGTCGCCGCCCCGGGGTGCCTGCGCCGGTCAGCGCCTCGCACAACGGTCCGCTGGAGATATTCTGGACGGTGGTGCCGTCGTCGGCCCTGCTGGTGATCTTCATCGCCGGGTTCCGGGGGTACATGTCCAAGGTCGTGGCGCCGACGGACGCGATCCAGTTGAACGTCACCGGGATCAAGTGGGACTGGAACATCACGTATCCCAACGGCGAAAGGTCGGCGTATTCGCTGCCGATGGGCACAAAGAAGGCAGTCAAGATCTTCGTTCTTCCCGAGGACACGTCGATCCAGTTGCTGATGCAGAGCAAGGACGTGATCCACGCGTTCTGGGTGCCCGACTATCGCACGAAGATGGATCTGTACCCGAACCGGTACACCACGTATACGTTCCACACCGAGAAATTGAGGGACGACGAGACGTACCGCGACCACTGGATCTTCTGCGCCGAATACTGCGGCGATCAGCACTCGGAGATGTACGGGATCTTCCGTGTGGTGCGCAAGGCCGACTACGACAAGATCCTGACCGACTGGAGCGCCGGCTCGCTCAGTTGCGAGGAACTGGGGCAGTTGGTGTACAAGAACAACTGCATCTCGTGCCACACGGTGGATGGCGGTTCGGGCATCGGTCCGACCTGGCTGGGCGCGTTTGGCACCACCCGCGCGCTGGAGGGCGGAGGGTCGGTGTTGATTGACGAGAACTACATCCGCGAGTCGATTCTGTATCCGCAGGCCAAGCGTGCGGCCGGGTTCTCGGGGCAGAACATGACGCCGTTCCTGGGTGTCCTCTCCGACGAAGAGATCGCCGGGGTGATCTGCTACTACAAGAGCCTGGGCAGTCAGCCGGCGGGCGGGGGTGAGGCGGCGCCGGCCGAATCAGGGGCCGCTGCGGGTGGGAGTTCGACGGGAGGCTGAGGCGGGATGTCCGGGGCTTTAGGCACCGAGCACGGTGAACGAGGTAGTGAGCGATGACTGTCATGGACAGACCACACGACGTGATGGGGCACGGGCACGAGGAAGGCTCGTTCCTGGACAACAGGGGTCTGGGCTTCTGGGGCACGATCTGGGACTGGGCCTCGACGGTCGATCACAAGAAGATCGGCGTCATGTACCTGGTCGCGGTGCTGACGATGTTCTTCATTGGGGGCGTCGCGGGGCTGGCGGTGCGGCTGGAACTTTTCGAGCCGATGACCGTCAATGCGGCCAACGAGGTCGAAGGCGTGCTTTTCAACGCCGGCAAACTGGTGCAGACCGAGACGGGCGAGATGGTGCGTGACCGGACGCTGACGGCGGCGGGCGCGGGCAACACCTACAACCGCATCTTCACCATTCACGGCGCGGTGATGGTGTTCATGTTCATCATCCCATCGGTGCCGGCGGCGCTGGGCAACTTCCTGCTCCCGATCATGCTCGGGGCCAAGGACGTGGCCTTTCCCAAACTCAACCTGCTCAGTTGGTACATCTATGTTGTCGGAAGCCTGTTCGGGGTGGTGGCGCTCATCATGGGCGGCACGGATACGGGGTGGACCTTCTACACGCCGTATTCGATTCAGACCGACGCGGACTACTACCGCGTGGTGCTGATGGTGGGGGCCGCGTTCATCCTTGGGTTCAGTTCGATTCTGACCGGGCTGAACTTCATCGTGACGGTGCACAAGTTGCGGGCGCCGGGGATGGGCTGGTTCGACATGCCGCTGTTCATCTGGGCCATCTACGCGACGAGCATCATCCAGGTGCTGGCGACGCCGGTAATCGGCATCACGCTTCTGCTGCTGATTTTCGAGCGGCTGTTCCGCGTGGGCATCTTTGATCCGTCGATGGGCGGCGACCCGGTGCTCTATCAGCACTTCTTCTGGTTCTACTCGCACCCGGTGGTATACGTGATGATCCTTCCGGGCATGGGCATCATCTCTGAACTGCTGGCGGTGCACTCACGCAAGCACATCTTCGGCTACCGGGCCATCGCGTTCAGTTCGCTGGGCATCGCCGGGGTGAGTTTCATCGTGTGGGGGCACCACATGTTCACGGCCATGGGCGAACTGGCCAGCGCGGTGTTCAGCGCGCTGACGTTCTTGGTGGCCATTCCGACGGCCATCAAGGTGTTCAACTGGATCGCCACGCTGTACAAGGGCTCCATCGCGCTCAACACGCCGATGCTGTACGCACTGTCGTTCCTGTTTCTCTTCTCGATCGGCGGGCTGACGGGGCTTCCGCTGGGCGCGCTGGCGACCGACCTGCACCTGCACGATTCGTACTTCGTGGTGGCCCACTTCCACTACGTGATGATGGGCGGGACGGTAATCGCGTTTATCGGCGGTCTGCACCACTGGTGGCCCAAGATGTTCGGGCGGATGTACAACGAGAAGATCGGGATGCTGGGCTGCGCCCTCGTGTTTATCGGTTTCAACGTGACGTTCTTCACGCAGTTCATCCTGGGCACGCAGGGCATGCCGAGGCGGTATGCCAGTTATGTTGAGCACTTCCAGTTGCTGCACCAGATCTCGACGGTGGGATCGTGGATTCTCGCGGTGGGATTCCTGGTGCACCTGGCCAACTTCCTGCACTCGCTGGTGGCCGGGCCCAAGGCCCCACCGAACCCGTGGGGCGGCTTGACGCTCGAGTGGGAGACCGAGAGCCCGCCGATTGCACACAATTTCCACCATGAGCCCCTGGTCAAGCACGGGCCTTACGACTTTGAGTCGGTGGTGCCCCCGCACTGCAGCGAGGAGGACTACCCGCTGCCCAAGTCTGTGAGTTGAGGAGACCTCGTTCGATGACGACGATCCAGACCAAGTCGGGCAGGAAGCAGGCGCGCTGGGAGAACTACCAGCATGAGGCGCATTGGCGCTCGGCGGCTGACGAGTTTGACGCGGCCAAACTGGGCATGTGGCTGTTCCTGACCACGGAGGTGCTGCTGTTTGCGGGCATCTTCTGTGCGTACGCGATGTTCCGCATGCTCTATCCCGAAGCCTTTGCCATCGGTTCTGGCTACCTGGACGTGAAGTTCGGGCTTCTGAACACGGTCGTGCTGCTCATTTCGAGTTTCACGGTGGCGATGGCGGTGCGATGCGCGCAGAAGAACCAGCAGTTCTGGCTGCGGACCAACCTGTACATCACGCTGGTATGCGCGGGCCTGTTCCTGCTCATCAAGTTCCTCTTTGAATATACCCCCAAATGGTCGGGCTACTTCTTCTTCCTAGATCCGACGCTGGGGCACTACGAGAAGAGCGGACAGACGGCGCTGTGGGGCATGTTCCACTTCGTCGAGGGCTACGGGGGCAAGCGCCCGGGAGCCTTCTTCGACTATCCCTTCGCCCAGCACTACGCCGAGCCGCTGTGGTGGGCGGTGTATTACGGGGGCACGGCCATCCACGCCCTGCACGTGGTCATCGGCGCCGGGCTGCTCACCTGGGTGCTGGTGCGTTCATACAAGGGCATTTACGGGCCAAAGAACTACACCATGGTCGAGACCAGTGGCCTGTATTGGCACCTGGTCGACCTGGTGTGGATCTTCCTGTTCCCGCTGCTGTACCTGATTCACTGAGGAAAACCGGTCATGAGCCATTCACACGCACAGACGGCTGCGTATGACGAGATGGACCCGCACGGCTTCCAGGGCAAGAGCCACGGCGATCATGTGATCGTCGACTGGCGCATCCTGCTGGGCGTGCTGCTGGCCTTGCTCTTCTTCACCGCGCTGACGACCACCTTCGCCACGCTCGAGCAGTGGGTGGCGGGCGAGTTTGCCATCCACATTCCTCACTGGGTCAACGTGGTGGGCGCCCTGTCGATCGCAGTCATCAAGGCCTCGCTGGTCTGCATGTTCTTCATGCAGTTGCGCTACGACAAGCCACTGAACACGATGATCTTCCTGTTCTGTCTGCTGGCATTCGGTATTTTCCTGGGCCTGACGTCGCTTGATCTCGGCAAGCGCGACGCGATCTACGGCTTCAAGAAGGGCACCATCAAGCCGGGCGGCGACGCGCAGTCTGTGACGCTCACGGGTGGCAAGGCCGATATCGGGCCCCGCTACGAGACAACCATGGGCAAAAGCATGGTCGAGTTTGCCCGCCAGCGGTACATCGACCGGTACAACGCCATGGGAGTTGACGGCGAAGCCAAGTGGGCCGCGGAGATGGCCCACCACCTCGCGGGGCACAAGCATGGACAAGCAGGCGCGGAACTTCCCGACGCCAACCGGTCGTTCTCTCGCGTCGGCGTGACCCCGCACCTCTACGATGAGCATGACCCGGTGGCGGTCCGGGCGCTCGAACATTTGCGTTCGGGCGGGCACGGGCCGGCCGGGGAATTGCCTGCAGGCGAGTCTTCGTCGAGCGGGCACTGAAGCGCCGCGCGGGCGCCGGGGCCGAGATCATGAAGCAGCCGCGCCTGATCGCGTGGAGCGGATTCGCGCTTTCCTTCCTGATGCTTGTGGTGGGTGCGTGGACCACGGGCCGGCGCATTGCCGCCTACAACCGTGACCACCCGCGCGAGCACCCGTACTTCATCGAGGTGAACGTCACCGACTTCGAGTTTGCCGGGCGCGAGGTGGCGATCCGCGACGAACTGGATGTTGCCGGCACCGGTCAGGTTGTGGTGGACTACGGGTCCGACTCAGCCGCCATCGAGGTGGGCGTGCCCAACCCCCTGCCTCTGCCCGGGCTGGCACGACACGAGGACTGGCTGCGCGTGCTTATCGTCGGTGAGCCCGGCGGACGCACCTACGAGCAGTTCCGTGCCGCCGTGAAGGCTCGTGAGATCACCCCTCGTCTCGTGTTGGTCTCGCGTCACCTCAATCCGGGCGTGGATGACAGCCGCTTCGGGATCGAGGTGGACGAATCCAGTCGCGAGTACGGCGAGGTGATGCGCAAACGATGGACCTTCGGCTTCCTCGAGTTGCTGCCCGAGGGCGGGTTTCGGCAGTGGACGCGGCATTATCCCGAGAGCGCCCGGTCCTTTGACGGCCGCGTGCTGGCCGCCGCCCGCGCCGGCGAGCCGACCCCGAAGCGCAGCCCCGATGAACTGGCCGAAGACTCGTGGGAGTGGTACGCCGCACTGACGGTCATCCCCGCGGGTAAGGCGCCCAACCGGTCCTTCCGCAATGATGCTCTGACCAGCGCCGGCTGGGCGCTGCCGGTCACGTCGGTGGGTGTCATAGGCTCGATCGGGTGCTTGGCATTCGCGCTGGCTCCGCGCCGCTCCGCACGCTGGGCTTCGGCCGAGCGTTCGGCCACCTGAGGTCACGCGCCCCGGTCCGCGCCGGCTCGGGCCAGGCGCAGAAGTACGTCGGCCTTGGCCAGTGTCTCGGTCCACTCCGCCTCGGGGTCCGAGTCGGCCACGATGCCCGCGCCCACCGGAAAGTCGAGAGTCCACACATCCGCACGCTCCGTCTGCGTGAGCAGGGCGGTGCGGATGGCGACATTGGCGACCATCGACCCGTCGGGCCCGACGCTGGCCATGCACCCGCAATACGGCCCCCTAGCCACCACCTCCAGTTCCTCGATGATCTGCATGGCCCGGATCTTCGGAGCCCCGGTCACTGATCCGGGCGGAAAGGAGGCCGCAAACAGGTCGCCAGGACCACACCCGGTTCGCAGCGTTCCCGAGACCGTGCCGGTGGACTGGATGACGCTTCGTCCATGACGTTCCAGGTCAAAGGCCGACTCCACCCGTATGCTGCCCGGCTGACACACCCGCCCCAGGTCATTGCGCATCAGGTCGATGATCATGTTGAGTTCGGCCCGGTCCTTCAGGCTCGAAGCCAGTTCGCGCTCGTCCCCGCCATGAGGTCGGGTTCCTTTCATGGGACGAGTGATGACCCGACTCGTCGCCGCGTTGAACCGCAGAAACATCTCCGGACTGGCCGAGACGATGACGCGCTGGCGTCCCTCGGTGTCGAGCGCTTCCAGGTAGGCCCCGTGCCAAGGCATCGCCGAGGCAAACAGGTCGGCGGCAAACGACCGGGGGCACCCGACAAGTGTGCCGGAGAGCCGATGGGTGAGATTCACCTGGTAGACGTCCCCAGCCGCGATATAGCAGAGAACCCGTTTCACCGCCGACTGAAACGTGGACCGTTGGGAGTGAGGATCAGAGAGGTGGAGGTCATACCCCCGAGCCGGACCGGTCGCCATCGCCAGGAGGCTGGTCGCCTGACCGGAGTCTCCCTCGATGTCATGGGTGCCCCGACTCAGATCGAAGCGGATCGTCCAGGGGAAATCTGCCGCTCGCCCGAGAGGCCAACCCCGGTCATCCCGCGGGTGCTGGGGCAGACCGCAGTTCGGTTCGAGTTGCCGTCCCAGTTCATAGGCCAGATAGAAGAGACGCCAGTGTTTGCCGGGTCGGCACCAGAGATCGAGGCACACCTTGTGGGGCGCCCTCAGCGGCTGTGCCGGGTGGGGCAAACCGACACGCAGGATGGGGGTCGTATGCCCCGGCGGGCGATCGAACCACACACCAAGGGGGTGCTCGTGCGGCCAGCGGCGGACGAGTTCCCAGGGGTCGAGATGGGTGAAAACCTCGGGCATAGCCGGGCGAAACGCGGGCGTTGGTCGATCAGGGCGCCAATCCACGATAGACTTTCCTTCCCTCGTGCGCACGGCGGGGGATCTACCAACAGGGACAATCGCATGAGTGCCGGAGATCTGGGCGTCATGGCCAAGAAGACACGCAGAGTCAGCAAGAAGGTCGTGAAGAAGTCAGTGAAGAAGTCGGCGACAGCCAGCGCGAGGAAGCCGGCGGCAGGCGCCAAGCGGCATGTCGGCGGCGGGCGCGTCAAGACGGGTGGACGCCTGGCCAAAAAGGCCGGCAAGAGCGCACCGGATCGCCGCCCCCGCGACAACAAGATGGTCTACTACTTCGGGAAGACGCGCACCGAGGGCGACGCGACCATGAAGCAGGTGCTCGGCGGCAAGGGTGCCAACCTGGCCGACATGACGTCGATCGGGCTGCCGGTTCCCCCCGGCTTCACCATCACGACCGAGACCTGCGCCAGGTATTACGACGCGGGAAAGCGCCTTCCCCACGGGTTGATGAACGAAGTGCACCAGCACATGGCGGTGCTCGAGAAGGAAATCGGCAAGAAGTTCGGCGACAATGACAACCCCCTGCTGGTGTCGGTGCGATCGGGGGCCGCGGTGTCCATGCCCGGCATGATGGACACCATCCTCAACCTCGGGCTCAACGACGAGTCCGTCGCGGGCATCGCACGTGCGACGGGCAATGATCGCTTCGCGTATGACGCCTATCGCCGCCTGATCAACATGTTCGGCGACGTGGTGATGGGCGTCGACCATCATCACTTCGAGACGGCTTTTGAAGAGATCAAGCGCAAGTACGGCGCCGCACTGGACACCGATGTCCCGGCCGATGGGCTGAGGGAACTCTGCGGCGCTTATAAGAAGGTCTATCGCGACCATGTGGGCGACGAGTTCCCGCAGAACCCGTTCAAGCAGTTGGAACTGGCGATCGAGGCCGTGTTCAAGAGTTGGCACGCGGATCGCGCGGTCAGTTACCGCCGACTGAGCGGCATCACCGGGCTCAAGGGCACGGCGGTGAACGTGCAGACGATGGTCTACGGCAACATGGGCGACGACTCGGGCACGGGCGTCGCCTTCACGCGCAACCCGTCGACGGGTGAGAACAGGTTCTACGGCGAGTTCCTCGTCAACGCGCAGGGCGAGGACGTGGTGGCGGGCATCCGCACGCCGCGCCCCGTGGAAGAGATGAACAAGTGGAACGCGAAAGTCTACAAGGAACTCATCGCGATCAAGCACAAACTCGAGAAGCACTATCGCGAGATGCAGGACATCGAGTTCACCATCGAGCGCGGGAAGTTGTACATGCTGCAGACGCGCACGGGCAAGCGCACCGGCGCCGCCGCTCTGCGCATCGCCTGCGACATGGTCAAGGAAAAGTTGATCACCGAGAAGCAGGCCATCCTGCGCATTCCGGCCAACGACCTAACCCAGGTGCTGCTGCCGCACTTCGACCACAGCAGGCGTGACGGCGCCGATGTGCTGGCGCGCGGTCTGCCTGCTTCGCCCGGCGCGGCCGTGGGTCGCCCAGCATTCACGGCCGAGGAAGCCGTCGAAAGGGCCAGAGTCGGTGAGAAGGTCATCCTCGTCCGCAAGGAAACCAGCCCCGAGGACGTCGACGGCATGCACTCGGCGGTGGGCATTCTCACCAGCACGGGCGGCATGACCAGCCATGCGGCCGTGGTGGCCCGCGGCTGGGGCAAGTGCTGCGTCGCCGGCGCTGGCGCAATCGAGATCAACGCGGCCGCCGGAGAGTTCGTCGTCAACGGGCGCACCTTCGGGCGCCAGGACATGATCTCTCTCGATGGCTCGACGGGTGAGGTGATCGCGGGCAGTCTGCCGATGGTCGAGCCGGAAATCTCCGGCGACTTCGCCCGCGTGATGAAGTGGGCCGACAAGTACCGTCGCCTGGGCGTGCGCACCAACGCCGACACTCCGGCCGACGCGGCGCGTGCCCGCGAGTTCGGCGCACAGGGCATCGGCCTGTGCCGCACCGAGCATATGTTTTTCGAGGAAGGGCGCATCCAGCCCATGCGCGAGATGATCCTGGCCGAGACGGTCGAGGACCGCGAAGCGGCACTGGCCAAGTTGCTGCCGCTGCAGCGGGCTGACTTCGTAGGCATCTTCGAAGCGATGAACGGGTTGCCGGTGACCATCCGCCTGCTCGACCCACCGCTGCACGAGTTTGTGCCGCACGAAGCGGATGCGCAGCAGGAAATCGCCGACAGCCTCGGAGTGCCGGTTTCCAAGATCCGCTCGCGCGTACATGCGCTGCACGAGGCCAACCCGATGCTCGGACACCGTGGGTGCCGCCTGTCGGTGACCTATCCCGAGATTCTGCGCATGCAGGTGCGGGCGATCGTCGAGGCCGCAATCGACTGCCTCTCGCGCGGTGTGCGGGCCATGCCCGAGATCATGGTGCCGCTCATCGGAGCCCGGCGTGAGTTCGAGGTTTTGCGCGGTGAAATTGAAGTGGAGATCGAGCGAGTACGCACGGACATGGAGTACGCCGGCAAACTCGACGTCAAGATCGGGACGATGATCGAGATTCCGCGTGCGGCCATCCGGGCCGAGCAGATCGGTCAGATCGCCGACTTCTTCAGTTTCGGCACCAACGACCTGACGCAGATGACGTTCGGCTTTTCGCGCGACGATGTGAACACCTTCCTGCCCGACTACCTCAAGCGCGAACTGCTGGAGAGCGACCCCTTCCAGACCCTCGACAGGCTCGGCGTGGGCGAACTGGTGCAGATGGGCTTCGAGCGCGGGCGCAGGGGTAACCCCAAACTCAAGGTCGGCATCTGCGGCGAGCACGGCGGCGACCCGAAGTCGGTCGAGTTCTGCCACAAGGTCGGGCTTGACTACGTCAGTTGCTCGCCATTCCGCGTGCCGATCGCCCGCCTCGCGGCGGCGCAGGCGGCGCTGAAGGATTGAGCGGTTGTACGAAGCCAGGGAATCGTAGAGAACTTGTGTGAGAATCGGAGCCCCCGGCGCAGGCCGGGGGTTTTTCATGCAAGAAGATCGGTGATCGCGCCATCGCCATCCGCGACATGGCTCCCTGCGTCGTCGTCGTCCCACCATGCGAGCATGAAGTCAACGCCCTCGTTTGGCGCGGCAATGGGTTCACCTGGACCTGTATGGGTGGACGGTAGCGGTACTTCGCAATGAAAAAAGAGTAAGGACATCTGAACAACCGTCCCCCGCCGCGTGGGATGGTTGTTCAGGTGTCCCTCTTGTCCCGGGGTTCGCGCGCGTCTCTCAGTCTGCGTGTGACTCGTCCGTGGCCTTCTGCCACACGCGCACCCAGTCGACCACCATGCCGTCGGGTAACTCCGCGTTCCTGATCTCGCCCGCCCAGTCGCCGACTTCGAGGCTGAGGATGATGTATTCGGGGCGATGGCTGATGGGCCCACCGTCCCTGCTTGTCACGCGGAATGTCTCCACGCCATCGATGAAGAAGACATATTCCGCGCTGGTCCAGACCAGGCCGAAGGTGTGGAATCCGTCGGCCAGATGGTGCACGGTGACTTCGCGCCCGCGCGACTTGTGGTGCTCGGCGTAGCCGTCCCAGTGGATGTTGTGCTGGATGGTGTTTCCACCGCGCATGCGGTGATGGAACTCCATGACGTCCAACTCGACGCCCCCCGTGGCCGGGTCGCCGACCGGGTCGCCCATGGGCGAGCAGTTCAGCCACAGGGCGGCCCAGTGCCCGATCTGCGTGTGCAGTTTGATGCGTGCCTCGATGTAGCCGAAGGTGGGCTCGTAGAGGTCTTTGGTCCACAGGCCGCCGGTCTCGTAGCGCGTCGCGCCGTTCTCTTCGACGCGGCGAGTATTGATGTGCAGGAAGCCGTCACCATCAAGCGTGGCCGCGTCGGCGACGTTGAGCGCGTCGCGCCGAGGCCCGAGCGCCCAAGGCTTCCACTTCGTCGCGTCGATCGTCAAACACTCAAACTCATCGTGCCATGCGAGCGTGTACCCGGGGATCGGTGGCCTGAGTTCAGGCTGCGGTTCTCGCAACATCGCGGCGCAGGCGAGCATTGACATGAACATGACCAGCCCTCCGCCCCAGATTCACCCGGGTTTCCCCGGACCTGCTGCACAGTAGTGTCAGCGCACGGCGCTGGCGATCCGCCTACCCGCCTCTTCAACATCTTCTCGTGACACTCCCAGATGGCACACGGCCCGGATGCGAGTCGGTCCTTCCGCCAGCACGCGCACGCCGAGGGCTTCCAACGTTTCGCACAGCGCCGGGGCCGTGCCGATCTTCGGCTCGACGTCAAAGTACACCATGTTGGTGTCGATGGTCTCCAGGTCACAGCGAAGCCCCGGCGTGTGGGCGATGTGATGGGCCAGCAAGCGCGCGTGCGCATGGTCATCGGCCAGACGCTCGTACTGGTGTTCGAGGGCATAGATCGCGGCGCCCGCCAAGACGCCCGACTGGCGCATCGACCCGCCCAGCATCTTGCGGAATCGCCGCGCCCGCGCGATCGCGCTCGCATCTCCGACCAGTGCGCTCCCGGCCGGGCAACCAAGCCCCTTGCTGAAGCAGCAACTGACCGTGTCGGCATGGGCCGCGAGTTGAGAAGGCGCGACGCCCATCGCCACGGCCGCGTTCCACAGCCGCGCCCCGTCCATGTGCACGCGCAGTCCGAGACTGTGGGCAAACTCGTCGATCGCCCGCAGCGATTCGAGCGGCCAGATCGCCCCGCCCCCACGATTCATCGTGTTTTCGATCGACACCAGTCGCGTGCGCGGAAAGTGATGATCGCCGTGGCGCACGAGCGGGCGTGCCTCATCGGGGGAAAAGATGCCGCGCCTGCCCGGCGCAAATCGAATGGAGCAGCCCGCGACAGCCGCGTAGCCGCCGCCCTCGTAGTGATGAATGTGGGAATCGGGATGGCAGATGATCTCGTCTCCCGGCTCGGTCTGCGAGCGGATGGCCAGCAGGTTGGCCATCGTGCCCGATGGGACGAAGACGGCGGCCTCCTTGCCGAGCAGATCGGCCACGTGCTCTTCAAGACGGCGCACGGTCGGCTCGTCGCCCAGCGTGTCGTCGCCGAGCGGGGCGTTCATCATGGCGCGGCGCATGCCCTCGGTGGGCTGGGTGACGGTGTCGGAACGGAGATCGATGACGGTGCTCATGGCTGAACGGTAGGGTCGCGAGCCCCCGCGTCGGCGCACGAAAAAGGCCGGGTGATCGACCCGGCCTTGAATGCCACCGGCCGCCGCCCATCGGGCTATGGGCAGCCGGCTGCGAACAGGTTCAGATAAATCTGCACGTCGAAGAAGTTGAGTTGCCCGTCGTTGTTCATATCGGCCGACGCGTTCAGCGCCGAGTAGTTGTTGAGGAAGTGTTGCACGTCGAAGAAGTTGAGTTGTCCATCGCCGTTGCGGTCGGCGATGCAAGGGGCGCTCTCGCAGGCGTCGGGCTGGCTGTTGCCGTTGTTGTCGGCGCAGGTCGTGCCGTGACCGGCGTAGGTGCCGCCCGCGCCGGCGCAGTCGGCTTGCGGCAGCACGAGACAGAAACCCGTCGGGAAGCAACAAGCCCCCGTCGGCGTCGGGCAGTTGGTCGCTGCACAGGTCACCCCGTCACCCTGGTAGGTTCCGCCCGCGGCGATGCAGTTGTCGATGAACATCATCTCGCACGTGCCGTTGGGCAGGCAGCAGGCGCCAAAGCCCTCAACGCACCCGACCCTCGACCATGTGGCGGCCATGGCCCAGTCACCCGTCGGACGGCACGCCAGGTCCAGCCCGGCAAAGGTGTGCCATCCGCCCGGGCACGCAAACGGACAGGTGATCGCATACAGCCAGTTGGCGCCGCTGGCGGCCAGCCCGTCGCGGTCGGTGGCCGGGAACGCATTGCGGTTGGAGGGCGGGGTGGAGCAGGCCCCCGACTGCGAGTTGTGCTTGTCAATCCGGAAACCGATGCTGAACTTGTTGGTTCCATGTGCGTTGGTGATGTAGATCTGCTCGGGGTCGCCCGGGTCAACCGACAACTCGATGAGCGTGCCGTTCGTGCCCGGAGGCATCACCAGGTGCGGCAGGATCAGTCCGTCGGAGGAGAACTCGGCCACCAGCGTGCCGCTGGCGGGCGTGCCGTCCCATACCAGCACGCTCCACTCCGTCGTGGTCTGAACGATTGTGTTGGACGTGACGAACAGGCACTTGAGCGTCTCGATCTTGATCGGGAAGGCCGACGCCGGCAGCGTGTACGTGGCCGCGGCCACCTCGTTCTGCACAAAGCCCGCCTGCGCCGTCCACTGCGTGGAACTGAAGGTCGGATCGGTGTGCGAGGCGTCATTCAGACAACTGCGCGGCCCGAAGCCGCGGAAATCGACATCGTGGATGATCTGCCCGGCCGTGCTCACGCGGAGCGTCTGGAACGAATCGAGTTCCACCGGCCTGGGCTGCGCCTTTGATGGCTGAGGCCCCACCGCGCCCAGCGCCAGAGAACCACACAGAACCACGGGAACGCACGACCAGAGCGACATGGCTTCTCTCCAGAATCCCAGAACATGCAAAGACACCGGCTCAGCGCAGAATAGCAGGTCGAGGCTCGAACGCATACCCCGACCCCGGTGATCGAGACTTCTCCGGACCATCCGCAGGGCGGGCAGGTCCGGATTCACGAAAGTGCCTGGCACCCGACGACATGCGCTTGGATGGACTGCCCATCCGAGAACCGGACCTGCCTTCAGACCAACCACGGCTTGGGGAAATCGCCCGAATTACTGCGATAACCGATCGCGGGCCGACCGTTCTGCCCGTCGCCGCGCCCCTTCGTCGAGGATCCACTTGCGAAGCCGAATCGACTTGGGGGTCAACTCGACCAGTTCGTCATCCTCGATGTATTCCAGGGCCTGCTCCAGGCTCATGAGGCGCGGTGCCTTGAGTGTCACCGTGGCCTCCTTGTTGGCGCTGCGGATGTTGGTCAGGTGCTTGAGCCGGCAGATGTTGGCCAGAATGTCGTTGTCGCGGTTATGCTCACCGACGATCTGCCCGGAGTAGACCTGGTCGCCCGGGCGGACGAACAGCACGCCGCGATCGTGCAACTGCTCGCAGGCGTAGGTCGTCACTTGGCCAGATTCAGTCGAGATCATCACACCGTTGATGCGCCGGATCTGCTCGGTGCTCACCGGGGCGAAGCGCTCGAAGGTGTGGTGCATGACGGCCTGTCCCTGCGTGGCCGTCAGCACGCGCCCGCGCAGCCCGATCAGGGCGCGGCTGGTCATCTCGAACACCGAGTGGGCCATGCCGTCGGAGCGTGACTCCATTTTGCGCACAATGCCCTTGCGCTCGCCCACCAGTTGCATCACCGCGCCCACCGTTGCCTCCGGGCAGTCGATCACCACCTCTTCCACCGGTTCGCAGCGCTCCCCGTTGATCATGCGCTCGATCACGATCGGGCGACCCACGGCCAGTTCATAGCCCTCGCGCCGCATCGTCTCGAGCAGGATGCCCAGGTGCAGCACGCCGCGCCCGGAGACGACAAACTCGTCAGCCCCGCGCCCCGGCTCGACGCGCAGCGCCACGTTGTGCTCCAGTTCGCGCTCCAGACGCGCCTTGATCTGTCGGCTGGTGACATACTCGCCTTCCCTGCCCGCAAACGGCGAGTCATTGACGCGGAAGGTCATCGAAATCGTCGGCTCGTCGATCGTGACCGCGTCCATCGCGTCGGGATGGTCCGGATCGCAGATCGTGTCGCCGATGTCGATTTCATCCACCCCCGAGATCGCGCACAGGTCCCCGGCTTCAATGCGATCGCGCGGCACACGCCCCAGCCCGGAAAACCCGTTGAGCGTCACGATTCTCGCCTTGCGCACCGACGTCGAGCCGCCTGCTTCGTGCTTGACCACCGCCACCGGCTGGCCCTGGCAGATCGTCCCCTGGAACACACGCCCGATGCCGATGCGCCCCACGTAGTCCGAATAGTCGAGCGTCGTCACCTGCATCCGCAGCGGCTTCTCGATGTACACGTCGGGATGGGGCACATGATGCACGATCGCCTCGAACACCGGACGCATGTCCTTGGCGCCCTGAGGCGGCCACACCGTCGACGCCCATCCTTCCTTCGCCGAGGCGTACAGCACCGGGAAGTCGAGAATGGCGTCGTCCTCGGCCCCCAGCGCGATGAACAGGTCCAGCACTTCGCTGACCACGCGGTCGGGATCGGCGTCGGGTCGGTCGCACTTGTTGACCACCACCACCGGTCGCAAGTGCTCGGCCAGTGCCTTGCCGAGCACGAACCGCGTCTGCGGCATCGGGCCTTCGTAGGCGTCGACCACCAGCAGACACCCGTCGGCCATGCGCACCACGCGCTCGACCTCGCCCCCAAAGTCGGCGTGTCCGGGCGTGTCGATGATGTTGATGCGGTACGCGCGACCGTCCGAGGCCGCGTAGGTCACTGCGCAGTTCTTGGCCAGAATCGTGATCCCGCGCTCGCGCTCCAGCGGGTTGGAGTCCATGATCAGGTCGTGCTGACCGCCCGCGAGTTTCTCCAGTTCGCCAGCCCGGAAGTTACCGGACTGCTTAAGCAACTGGTCGACCAACGACGTCTTGCCGTGGTCGACGTGGGCGATGATCGCCACGTTTCGCAGAGATGACACACTGTCCGATGCGTCGGGCATGGGTTCAACCAGGTGGGTGTGAGCGTTCGTGGAACAGCGTCAACTATAGGACGCCACGGCACCGCCCCGGCTCTTTCCCATGTTGCCCGCATCGCACGCCCGACGCTCACCAGCGCCCGCACACCTGGCGCGGGTGGCCGCACCCGCGGTCATGTGGTGTATTCACAGCAGCGACTCCGGGGAAGCATCCGGACCACTCGCCCAGGAGAAGAGCATGAAACGCCCGCTTCTTGTGTTCGCGGCCGCTGCGATTGCGACGCCCGCCATCGCCGACGTGGTCAAGGTGTATGAGAACGACTTCGCCTCACGCACACAGGTTGGCCCGGAGTGGATCACGGCTCCTCAGTGGAACACAGCCTCCAACTTCGGCGGCTTCCTCGGACGCTTCGCACAGGAACGACACACCCTCGTCCTCGGCGCCTATCGACCGGAACCCGGTGGCGGCGGGAACGGCGGCGGATCTGGCGGAGGCAGCGGGGGCAGCGGGGGCAGCGGGGGCGGCGGGGGCGGCGGCTCGGGGGGCGGTGACGACGACCAGGGCGGCGGTGGCTCCGGCGGCGGGGGAGGGAGTGGTGGTGGCGGTGGCGGAGGCGGTGGCGGAGGCGGTGGAGATGACACCGGCGGCGGCACCAACCCCGGTGGCTCTGGCGGCAACGCCGGCGACGGGCTCGACTCGCCCAGCACGGACCGAAACTCCGTGAACTACACCCTCGTCTTCGACCTGTACCTTCTCGATTCCTGGGATGGCGGCTTCCCCGGGCAGTATGGGCCTGACTACTTCGCCGTCTCCGTCAACGGACAGAATCTCCTCCACGAAGCGATGCACTCAGTCAAAATCGAGCAGAACTTCCAGGCGCCCACCGTCGGGCCTGTTCACCTCGGCTTCAACTCCCGATATGTCGACTCCATCTACCGCGACATCACCATCGAGTTTTCACTCGCGCTTGACGTCGACACCGTCCGCATCGACTTCATCGGGCTGCCCAGCAGCAACAACGTCGATGACGAATCGTGGGGAATCGACAACGTGCGACTCTTCGCTGTGGCCGTGCCGGCCCCAGGATCGGTGAGTCTGGCGGGGCTTGGTCTGGCTCTCATCAGTTCGCGCCGACGCCCCTGAACGCCCGTTTCACTGATTCAAGTTCGTCGTCGACCGCCTCGCCTCGGACAGATCCAGCCTCAGTTCGAGCGCTTCCGGCCACAGGAGCATGCGGTCGGGAGTCCTGGGCGGCGATTGAGGGGCCAGGAGCCAATGCTCCGGATTCTGCATCCCGATGAGAATCGGCGGAAGGTTCGGCTCCCGCATCCGCGGGCCGAGCACCCGGGGCGCTTCGTTGCCGATGGACCCCTCCAGACCCGGAAGAGTCAGCCCGTTGCTCGCCAGCCAGTTCTTGAAGTCATCCTCGAGCGCCTGGAGATGCGGCGCATACGTCGTCGCCGTGTCGCCCGCGCCCGCGCGCGACTGTACCGGCGAGAGTTCAAAGACGATGGGCGGCGCATTCAATGTGGCGCGCTGGTGGATCAGCGCGACCCGCGGCGTCGCCTCGCCCTTCTCCATTCCCAGGCTGGCCACTTCGAGTTCGGCCAGTTGCCGGTCGAACAGGCGCGCCAGCACCGGATCGAGTTCGATGCTGCGCACGCTCATCGGTGTTGTCCGCGGCCTGCCCGGATGCTGCAGCAGCGCCAGTCCGACGCCCGCCAGCAGCACCGCCGCCGCGACGGCCACCCGCCCCGGGCTGAGCCGCCGCCGCCCGCGCGCCATGCGCTGGCGCACCGGCAGGCGGCTGAGCACCGCGTCCGTCAGATCGGGCGTCGACACCGGTTTGCGCAGCGCCAGCAGAATGTTGGTGGTGTCGCGGAACATCGCCAGCGCCTCCGGCGCGCGCTCCAGATCGAGGGCCAGACGGTCCTGCTCCTCCTTCGACATCTCCCGGTCGAAGAGACGATCCATGGTTTCATCCAAGTTCACAGCATCCCGATTCGGCTCATTCATGTTCATGGGTGCAGGTCCCCCCTGCGCTGGTCCAGCCATTCGCTTTCGGCCAGCAGTTCGCGCAACCGCCGCCGCCCGCGATGCAGGTGACTCTTCACCGTGCCCTCCGGCAGATCGAGGTGCCGGGCGATCAGCGCAATGGTCCAGTCAAACTGGTGAAACAGAATCACCACTTCCCGTTGCGTCTCGTTCAACTGCCGAAGGGCCTGGTCGAGCGCGTTGGACAGGTCGCTTCGCTGTTCGCCCGCCTCGGGCGATGCTCCCAAGTCCATCGCCCGGTCCACCGCCTCGGTGTCCGGCGTGGGGCGGCGCTTCTGGGCCATGTTCAGGTACACCCGCCGCGCGATCGTGAACACCCACGTCGAGAAGCGATATCGGGGATCAAACCGGTCCAGATTGCTCAGAACCCGGACAAACGCCTCCTGCACCACGTCCTCGGCCACGTCAGGCCTGCCTGACATTCGCAGAATGTACGAGTACACCGAGCCCTGATGAGCCCGAATGCAGATCGCCGCCGCCTCGCGGTCTCCCGCGGCCGCCCGGCGGATCAGTTCGTTTTCCTGTACCCGGTCCATGGAAACCCCGCCGACACGATAACCCAGTGAGTGGTACCGCCAAACTCAGGCGGAGTTGCAGATTCTGGGGGCTTCCGCGGGACCGCCCGCCATTCGAGAACGAACCGGCCACCGGAACACGTTACCGCCTACCGGCGTCGTCTCCACCCCGCCACAAAGCCCACTCCGAGAACGACCCCCAGCGACGAAGGTGCGGGTACGATGTCGAACGCGCTATCAGGCAGGTAGACGCCATCAAACTGCGTACCGGCGTTGAGTTGGATGAAGGACGCGCTGACGAGCGTGGCCGGCGAAGCGACGTACATGAAGCGTCCGCTGTTCCCGTATAGCCTGCTGTTGAGCGGATCCCAAGGCCGATAGAGCCCGTCCAGCGGAGGAAGCACGTGACCGTTCCACGACGCTCCCTTCGTCCAGACAATGCTCGCGTTGGCAGAGTTGATGTTCTGGTCGGCGTCGAACGTCTGGGATGCGTTCTTCCAGCCAGCGGAGAAGCCGTACTCGATCCGCGCGTTGAATTCGAAATCGAGTGTCCGGGCGTGACCCTCAGACTCGAGGCCGAAATCCGTGAGGATCAGCCAGCCGCCGGTATTCCAGCACCGTGCTTCGATGGTCCCCCAAGCCCGCGATGAGCCGTCGGGTCCGTGAAACTGGAAATCCCGCGTCCAGGACTCCCCCGGGTTGAGCAACGGCACGTCCCATTGCATGAACGCGTCGGGAATTCCGTCCACCGACACCGAAACAGGTCCCGCCGAGACGCCTTGAGACAAAAACACCGCCGCCATGGCCGCGAGGGCCACGGTCGTTAGCGATCGCTGCATAGAGAACCTCCCTCCCCCGGGGAACTAAAAACCCCTTTGCCATTCTATGGAAAAGAAGTCACAAGCGACCAGCTTAATATGAAGGTCTGCTTTCATTAGTGCAGCACGCGGAACACTTCGGCCTCGTCGGTCAGCCCCATGGCCACCTTTTCGCCCGCGTCCACCCGCATCGGCTCGAACCCGCCCTCCACGGCCGCCTCCATGAGCGTGACCGCGTCGCGGTTCTCGGCCGTCATCCGGCGCAGCGTGTCGGTCATCTGCATGATCTCGTACACCGCCAGACGCCCCTTGTAGCCCGTGCCGAAGCAGGTCTCGCATTGGCGACCCTCGCTCAGACCCGAGCCGCGACAGGTCGGGCATGTGCGCCGCAGCAGGCGCTGGGCCATGACGCCCAGCAAACTCGATGTGATGAGATACGGCTCGACGCCGATGTCGACCAGGCGCGGGATCGCGCTCGGTGCGTCATTGGTGTGCAGCGTCCCGAGCACCAGGTGCCCGGTCAGCGAAGCCTGTACGGCCAACTGGGCCGTCTCCATGTCGCGGATTTCGCCGATCAGGATCACGTCGGGATCCTGTCGCAACAGCGAACGCAGGCCCGTGGCGAACGTCACGTTGCGCTTGGGGTTTACCTGCATCTGGCTGATGCCGTCGAGCCGATACTCCACCGGGTCTTCGATGGTCATCACGTTGCGGCTCATGCGGTCAATCCGCCCCAGCGCCGCGTACAGCGTGGTCGTTTTGCCCGAGCCGGTCGGCCCGGTTACCAGCAGCATGCCGTTGGGGCGGTCGATGATGTCCATCAGATGCGTCTGCATCTTCTTCGACATACCCACCGCGTCGAGGCTCAACTGCGTCTGGCTCTGGTCCAGCAGGCGCAGTACCACCCGCTCGCCGTAGATGGTCGGAATCACCGACAGGCGGATATCGACCTTTTTCGACCCGATCCGCACCGTCGTTTGTCCGTCCTGCGGGCTGTGACGATTGGCGATGTCCAGTTCGGTCATCACCTTCAGACGGCTGGAAATGGCCGGTGCCAGCGTCATCGGCGGCGTGAACGCGTCGTACAGCATTCCGTCCACGCGGAAGCGGATCACCAGCCGGTTCTCCTGCGGGTGTACGTGGATGTCGCTGGCCCGACGCCGAAGCGCCTCGAACAGGATCATGTTCACCAGCCGGATCACGGGCGTCTGCCGCGCCAGCGCCAGCAGGTCGTTGCCGGCGCCGATCGAGCCTGCGGCCGCCTGCAGCGCCGACTCGTCGAGCGGGATCTCCTCGACGATCTCGGTCACCAGGTCGCCACGCTGCTCATACCCGCGGTTGATGATGCTCGCCACCGCCCCGCGCGGGCTGAGCACCAGCCGGATCGGCATGTCCACCCGGTCTTCCAGCAGGCTGAAAACGCTGGGTACCATTGGCTGCGAAGTTGCGATGGTCAGCACGTGCCCGTCTGATTCCAGCCCCGCCACCGAGTGCGAACGCGCCAGGTCCGGCGGCACTAGTTCATAGAAACGACTGGCCGACTCCTCCAGCCGCGGCTCGGGAACGTACTTCAGCCCCGTCCGCTCGGCCAGTTTCTGAAGGCCCGTCTGTTCATCCAGCGCCAGCAGTTGCAGCAGCACGTCCCACGGCTCAGAGTCCGATCCCTGCGCGCGGGGAAACTGCGCCAACTGCTCGGCCGGAACCTTCAGCCCCGCGCCCATCACCGACGCCACGCGCGACCAGTCTTCCACCAGTCCGCCCGCAGGCGTCCCGGCCGGCACAATCGCCTGGCTCTGTCCGTTCCGACGTGCCATTTACGAATCTCCGTCGATGACCGGCTCGGACTCCTCCGGCTTGCCTTGTTCGACCGCCCGCCGCGCTGGCGGCGAAACGGTCTCGATGCGAGAAGGCGACAGCCGCGGCGTCAGCGGATCGAGTTCGGACTTGGCCTGCGGACCCCTGGTCAGCAGACGCAGATCCTGAAAGTTCGGATCCGTCAGAATTCGCGGCGTGATGAAGATGTACAGCAGACTCTTCGTCCGACCCTTGTTCGTGTCGCGGAACAGGTGCCCCACGATGGGGATGTCACCCAGCAGCGGCACGCGCACCACCGTGTTCAGCGTGTTGTCCACCTCGATCCCGCCCACCACGATCGACGCGTCCGATGGAATCGTTGCGATACCCGTCACCGTGTTCTCCGCCTTCGGCGGCGGAATGCCGTTGGCCCCCTGACCCGTGAAACTCGACAACTTCACTTCGTACTCGAGCCTGATGTACCCGGCTTCGCTGATCGTCGGCGTCACCGTCAACTCCGTGCCCGCCGACTCGTAACCCTGGAAACTCGTGATCGTCGTGTTGTCACCCTGGCTGGTGCTTGTTGTCGGTTCCTGATCGATGGCCGCGATGCTCGCCTCTTCGTTGTCGTTCACCAGCAACTGGGGCGATGACAGAATTCGCGAGTCCGTGTCCGTCCTCACCGCGTTGATGATGAACGGAATCATGTCCGAGCGAATCAGCGCTGACGTGAAGCCGTCCAAGTTGGGCGACACCGTTCTGGGAGCCTGGAAACCTCCGGTTCCCGCCGTGCTCAATCCGAACAGGTTCTGTGCCTGGAACTGCCCGGCCGCCAACTGCGACTCGACCGCCAAGCGGAAGTCGCGCTGGTCGCTCACCGCCACGATCTGCACCTGCAGGTAAACCTGAGGCCGCCGAAGATCGAGCCGGCCCACCAGTTTGGAAAACTCGTTCTGCTGCTTCTTGGGCGCCTTGACGATCACCTGGTTGTTGGCTGCGTCGGCGATCACGAATACCCGGTTGGGATCGGGCGCAAAGCCCGCTTCCTCTCCCTGCGCCGTGAATTGCTGCTGCTGCTGAAACTGCGGGAGAAACTGCTGCCCGCCACCCGGAAGCAGCGGCGACTCGCCCGTCTGCGACTGCCCTGTGATCAGACCCTGGATGATCGACGCCACGTCTTCGGCCCGGGCGTTGCTCAACTTGTAATACTCGAGCGTGATGATGTCTTCGCCCACGTCCAGCAGGTCGATCCAACGCGCCAGTTCCTCCTGCTGTGACTCGGTGCCGTAGTAAATGATCGACTGCCTCCGCGCGTCCACCACCATGATCGGACCGCCGACAATCTGCTGATTGGTCTGCCCGAACTGGCCCTGCTGCTGCTGCTGCTGAAAGCGGATCACGTTGCTGAACTGGTTGTTCTGGTTGGTGGTGTCCTCTAGCGTGATCACCTCGCCCAGCCCGCGCTGCCGCGCCAGGTCAGCGATCTGAAGCACCGCCGACCCAGCAAAGTACTGCCGGTGCTGCATCGAATTAGGCACGTCGATCACACGCATCACGTCGAGCACCTGCGCCAATTCCGAGTCGTTGCCCCGAAAGATCAGCGCGTTCGACTGCGCGTCCACCGTCAGGCGGTCGGCGATGTTGTCCAGCGCGCTGCCCGACGTGCCCGTCACCGGTTGTCCGGGCACCTGCCCCTGCTGCTGGGCACGCGGGCTGACCTGCCCGAACGTCCCCGTCGTCGTCCCCGATCCCACCAGTTGCACCAGTCGCTCGCGCGCCACCGGCGCGGCCACGTGCTCCAGTTCGATCCGGCTGAACCGCGACTCCTGGTACCGGTCACGCAGGTTGGCGATCAGTTCCTCCACCCGCGCGATGTTCCGCGCCGGCCCCGTCATCACGATCACGCCGAGTTCGTCAATGTACGCGATGTTCTGCAGACTCTGCCCCGGACCCGTCGCCTGCTGACCCAGCACCGTCTGGATCGCATTCTGCAGCCCCGACGGGCGAAGTCCGGCCGTGTCAATGATCTTGCTCGTCGGGCGTTCGCCCCCGAACGACACCGGCACGTTGGCCTTGGGTTGCACTGTGTAGATCCCGCTCCGGTCCTGCGAGATTGTGTAGTCATACTGCTCCAGCAGCGCGTCGAGCAGGTTGAGCAACTCGCTCTTCGGCACGTCCACCGGAGCGTTGAACATCACCGTGCCCGTCAACGTTCCTTTCACCACGATGTTGATGCCCAGCGTCGAGCCGACGTAATCCACCAGCGTCGACAACTCCACCGGCTCGGAAAACGCCTCGAACGATACCGACTCCCCGTGGTCTACCGGCTGCTCGCCCCGGCCCGTCTGTGGCGTTGTCACCGGGCGAGGTCCGCTGATCAGCACCGGAGCAATCGGCTCGCCCTGTTCGTCAAACTCCTGGCCCAGTGCTGGCCCGCCCGCCACCAGAGCCGCCCCGCACAGCGCCAGCAGACGCCCCACCCGCCCATGCCTGTTCATCTCGACCACCGCTGTGCCCTCCAAGGTCGGCTACCGTAGCCCCTGCGCCCACTTCCGGAAACAGATTCAATGCGAATCGCCTCGCTCATGCCATCGGCCACCCGAACCCTCACGCTGCTCGGTGCCCATGATGACCTGGTCGCCTGCTCTCACCTCTGCCGGGCCGACGGCCACCTTCCCCGTCTGACCGCCCAGCCTACCGGCCCGGAGTCCCATCTGCTCATCCACGAATGGCTTGTACGCGACATTCGCCCGCCTCGCCAGTCGCTTTACACACTCGATACAGACCAACTGGCCGCACTCGAACCTGATCTGGTCATCTTCTCCGACGACCTGATCGACCCTGACGCGATGCGGCACGCGATGGATCAAGCCCCCAGCCGCACCCCTGGCTTGCCCGTCGTATTGCGCCTGCGTGCCCGCACCATCGAGGACACCTTCGACAACGTGCTCCGCATCGGACAAGCCTGCGGACGAACGCCGGAGGCCGAAAACCTCGCCGTCCTTCTCCAAGCCCGCATGTACGCATCCCAGGAATACGTGGCCTCGTTCGAGCCGCGTCGGCCGGTGGTCGCTTTCCTCGAATGGTGCTCGCCGCTGGTCTTGGCTGGTCATTGGCGGGTGCAGATGATCGAACGAGCCGGGGGGGAACATCCGTGGAACCCGACCGTGCCGTCGCATGGCGCCGGAGCGGCTGCCGGGCCGCAGCAGGCCCAACGCCGCGCCGGACCACCCATTTCCACTTCTACCCCATCCATTTCCGACGCCCATCCAGACTCGGTGATCCTCGCCCTTCCCGGCGTCACTCTGGAACGGGCTGGCGAGTTGGTCCAGCCCCTGCTCGCCGAGCCGTGGTTCTTGGATCTCCCGGCTGCACGCACCGGACGGGTCGCCCTTGTCGATGGCCGGGAATTTCACGAGCCCGGACCCGGTCTCGTCGACGCCTTCCGCTGGCTGGTGGGATGGATTCAAGACCGACCCCACCTGCTCGACGCCATCCCTTGGACGCCCCTGTGCTGAGTCTACGAGTTTGCGATCAACTGCCGGAGTGCCGACGTCATCCAAACGCGTCGCTCCGACGCCAGCAACGACCCAAACCGGTGGGTCTTGTCAGCCTCGATCAGGATGCAGGGCTGGTGCTCCTCATTCTTTGACCAGGTGGTCTTGCTGAGGCGCACCGACTTGACCTGCCCGGCGTCAAAGCGTCGTTTCCACCCGAACGGGCCCACGCCGGTGAAGATGAACCCTTCGCCGCCGCGCAATCGAACCTCACATCGGCCGCCCACAGTTGTCAGCAGGTTTCCAAACAGCAGCAGCCCGATCCCTATGAATGGGAGCAGGAAGATCCACAGGAAAATCACCATCCCAACCGGCATTCCCATGTTCCCGGGGGATGGGAACCAGGCAGGCAGCGATCCCGCAATCGCCTGAACGGTGCCACCCAGGGCGATCAGGACGAACACCGAAACGATGCCATTCCAGAACAGGGTTGCGAACAAGACACCCACTGCCGCCTTGCTGGAGCGGGCGCTCGCGATGATCCGGGTTTCGACTCCGTCGTCGAGGATTCGGCACCCGGTCGGAGGCTCGGACGGGTGGGCAAGAACCCCCGATTCTGGGATTGTGTCGAGGATTTCGACCAGCCTGCTCAGATGCCCGCACGCGCGGCAGAAGGCGATCCCTTCCCCGACGTTGACGTCGGTTTCGGGGATTTCCTTGGAACAGGAGAGACAAACGACTCTCGGCACCGCGCCTCGCTTTCAGGGGGATTCATCGGGCGAGGGATCGGGCGATTGACAGAGTCCGGGCTGGCGGCGAGAGAAAAAGTACCCCCGGAAGGACTCGAACCTTCAACCCGCTGATTAAGAGTCAGCTGCTCTACCAATTGAGCTACGGAGGCGCAGGCCTCGGTCAGAGGCCGACAAAGGCAAGTTTAGCGCACGGCAAGGGGCGTGGCAAAGGTCGGGGGGCGGGGAAACAACACCGAGGCGTGTGCTGGAACGACTCGAAGTGGGGTGGCTCCCGCTCCGGCCTGCCGCTGGGCGGTGGATTGACAACGGGGGAGGGCGGTTCTACCGTCCCGCTGCTCCGGAACGGGTAAATCCGGGCATGTAGGTTTGGTATGCGCCGGTTGAGACGGTTCGGGCGATCCGGACCGCGTGGCCTGTGAGCCGATCGGTGATTCGAAGGAGTGGTTCGGAATGCAACCCACCCATCGTCAATCTCACGGGCGTTCGCGCCGGCGTCGTTCGCATCACGCGCTGACGCCCAAGAGCCCGACCATCTGTCCTCTGAGCGGCACGCCGAAGATGCATCATCGCGCCTGTGCGCAGAGCGGGTATGTGCGTCCCGGGCTGGTCATTCGTGTGAAGAAACTCGGAATCGGAGTTGCCAAGGACTAAGCACGTCAAGTGCGGTTCACAAGGGCGGGGGTAGCCGTCGATGCGTCTGGCTGTCGACGTGATGGGTGGCGATCACGCCCCGGAAGCGGTGCTCAAGGGGTGCATCGGGGCGCTGGGTCAACTGGCGGCCGATGACGAACTCGTTCTGGTCGGACCGACCGACCTGATCACCGAGATGATGCGTGAGTGGGGGGTGTCAGACTCTCGCATCACGATTGATCATGCTCCGGACATGATCGAGATGCACGAGTCGCCGGCCAAGGCGGTGCGGAGCAAGCCCGACTCTTCGATCGTTCGGATGGCATTGCTGGGCTCGAAGAAGGTCGATCGCTCGTGCGACGTGGTTCTCAGCGCGGGGAACACGGGCGCGTGCGTGGCGGCGGCGATCATGCACATGAGGCGTCTGCCAGGCGTGCATCGTCCGGGCATTGCCGTGACGATTCCGGCCTTTCACGGGCCGATCGTGTTGTGCGACGCGGGGGCCAACCCCGAGCCGCGGGCGACGCACCTGTGGCAATACGCGATCATGGCCGACACGTACTCCAAGCATGTGCTGGGGACGCGCCATCCGCGCGTGGCGCTGATGAACATCGGGTCGGAGGAGGGCAAGGGCTCGGACCTGGTGAAGGAAGCCCGCGACTTGTTGCGCGAGACGCCGGACATCAACTACATCGGGTACGTCGAGGGGCGCGACTTTTTCGCCGGGGTCGCCGATGTGATCGTGACCGATGGGTTCGTGGGCAACACGATCCTGAAGATGGCCGAGGGCATGGCCAAGAGCCTGTTCGAAGCGATCGCGCAGGAGATCTTCGAACTAGATGCGAACCTGGCGTTGCAGTTTGAGCCGATCGTCAAGCAGATTTACGCCAAGAACGACTACCACGAGTACGGCGGGGCGCCGCTGCTGGGCGTGAACGGGGCGATGATGATTGCGCACGGATCGAGCCAGCCGCGGACGATCACGGCCGCGATCCGCAACAGCAAGGCGTTCGTGCGCACCGCGACCAACGAGGCGATTGTGGCTCGCCTCGCCGAGATCGAGAGCCGCATGGGTCCGGTGGTCGAGCGGGCCTGAACGAAGCGCAACAAGCACAAAACGAAAGAGGAGCGTTCCAAGCGGAACGCTCCTCGCGATTGGACGAGGCGCGATCAGGCGCGGCGGCGACGGGCGACCAGTCCGCCCAAGCCGACCAGCGCGAGCGACGCCGGAGCGGGGACCGTGAACGACACGTTGTCAACCACGAAGCCTTCGAACTGGTTGGCCTCCTGCCAGACGACGCGGACGATGCCGGGGCCGGAGAGGGTGAGGAAGTCGGCGGCGCTGCCCGAGACGCTGTCAACGAGATCGTTGTTTGCGTCGTAGGCCCAGCCGTCGATGAAGTCGACTTCGCCGCTGTATCGGCCGTTGATGAGGTTCTCGAAGGTAACCGACAGGACCGCCTGGCTGAACACTGCGGTGATCGGGCCGGCGTCGGACGCGCTGGACAGGACGTGCCCGGCGTTGCCGAAGGCGCCGCCGAAGTCGCGAATCTGAAGCCCAGTGGCCGAAAAGGTCACGTTCACGCCCTGCGAGGTGAGCACGAGGGTGTCGCCGAAGATCGGCCCGTCCGGCACGTCCTCAAAGTTGAAATCGGTCGCCATCGCAGCGGAAGCAGACAGACCCACGGCGACAAGAACAGCAATCCTCTTCATCACTTCTCTCCCGGAAAAAGGGTTCTCTGACCAGGCGGGGCTTGGTTCCCACTTGGCCACATCACACTACACGGAGTACCGATAGGTGTTACCCGATTCGTGGGTAGCCGACAACCCTCGAAGCGCCGGGAGTGAGAGTTTTCTCACGCGCGGGCCCCACAGTTGCAACCGGAGCACCCAGATTCAGGTTCTCGGACGTGGGGACGGTCGCGTGGAGGCCCTCGGCGGCGGGAGCGGCACCGCTACTATTGGGGTCGAATCTGGACCCCAGGCTGCACAGGCGAGCCGATCAAGCGAACGACACGAGCGCGGACGGGCCGTGTCCGACGGGAGAGCCATGAACACGACTTCCCCGCAGGCGAGGGCATTGTCGGGCATCGGCGTGAAGATCGCAGGGACGGGGATGTACGTTCCGCCGGGCGTGATCACCAACGGCGATCTTGAGGCGTTGATGGACACGTCGGATGAGTGGATTGTCCAGCGGACGGGCATCTCGAAGCGGCACCGGGCACTGCCGGGACAGTCGTTGCGGCACCTGGCGGTGGAGGCCGGGCGTGCGGCGCTGGGGGACGCGGGTCTGAGTATCCAGGACGTGGATCTGCTCATTCTGGCGACGGTGGGGGCGGAGACGACCTGTCCGGCCACAGCCTGCCGCGTGGTGGATGACCTGGGCGGCGGGAACGCGGGCGCGCTGGACCTGGTGGCGGCGTGCTCCGGGTTCGTATACAGCATGAACCTGGCGCACAACATGATCCGGTGCGGATCGATGAAGCGTGTGCTGGTGATCGGAGCCGAGCACCTGACGCAGTTCTGTGAATACACGACGCGCGGACGCGGGACGGCGATCCTGTTCGGCGATGCGGCGGCCGGGGCGGTGTTCGAGGCCTGCTCCGATCCGTCGCGCGGCATCCTGGCGCAGGCGATGCACTCGGACGGTTCGGGGTGGAAGGATCTGTACCTGCCGTATCAGGAACGCGACTTCCCGGAGGACGCCGAAGACCGCGACATGATCGGGGTGCTGCACATGAACGGGCGTGCGGTATTCAAGTTTGCCGTCAAGACCTTCTGCGACTTGATCGATGACACGTTGAAAAAGGCGTCGATACCGGCCGACGACGTGGACATGTTCGTGTGCCACCAGTCCAACGTGCGGATTCTCGACGCGGCGCGCGAGCGGTTCGGGATTCCTGCCGAGAAGTTGTACGTGAACATCGAGCGGTACGGAAACACTTCGGCGGCGTCGGTGCCGATCTGCCTGGACGAGTTGCGCAAGGCCGGCCGCGTCCGCGACGGGCAGAAGGTGATGTTCGTTGCGTTCGGCGGCGGGCTGACTTGGGCGAGCAGCCTCTGGCAACTGTGAAGGCGCTCATGCAGGAAGAACCCCAAGAACCCCAAGAAGGTGACTCGAAGCCGCAACCTGGCGAGGTACAAGACCCTGGTTGGGAGGCTCGGCGCCAGCGGTTCTTCCCCGACTATGCATCGGAGCGCCGGCACATGTCAATCTTTGGCCCTGACGGCAAACTCATCCCCCCGCCGGAAGACTGTCCTCGGTAGCAGGCTCATATCACTCGATTGGGCGGCTCCCGTCCTTCGATGACGGCTTGGGCGTTGTCGGCCACCATCTGGGTCATCATCTCGCGGAAACGGACCTCGGCGCTGCCGATGTGCGGGGTGAGCACGGTGTTGGGAGCGGTGAGCAGTTCGGGGTGAATGACCGGCTCATTTTCGTAAACGTCGAGCCCGGCGCCCCAGATGCGTCCTTCGCGCAGGGCACGGGCCAGGGCGGCTTCGTCCACGGTTGGGCCGCGCGAGGTGTTGACGAGGATGGCGTGCGGCTGCATGAGGCGCAGGCGGCGCTCGTCGATCAGGTGAGTCGTCTCGGGAGTGAGGGGGGTGTGGATGGAGACCACGTCGGCGCGCCGGAGTCCTTCGTCGAGTTCGACGCGCTCTGCCGCGAGCGGGGCGAGTTCAAACTCCCAGTGTTTCGAGCGGGCGACGTAGAGGGCTTTCATCCCCCAGGCGTGGGCGCGCAATGCCGTGGCCAGTCCGATGCGCCCGGCGCCGACGATCAGCAGCGTGCGCCCGGTCAGGTCGCGTCCGAGCCACTCAGCCATGCCGAGCGGACCCTTCGCGGGGTATTCGGCGCTGCGGGCGTAGCGGTCGGCTTCGATCAGGCGCCGGGCGGCGGCGAGGATGAGCAGCCAAGCCAGATCGGCGGTGCCCTCGGTCACCACGTTGGGCGTGTTTGTGACAATCAGCCCACGCTGTTGGCAGGCGGCCAGGTCGATATTGTTGACCCCGACGGCGAAGTTGCAGACGCCCCGCAGGGCGGGCCCGGCGGCGTCGAGCAGTTGGGCGTCGACGCGCTCGGTGAACATGGGGACGAGCACGCGGGCGCCGCGGACAAAGCGGAGCAGCGCGTCCCTCTGCGGCAAACTGTCGCCCAGGATGTCTACCCGGGCACCGGGGACCACGAGTTCTCCGGGGACTTTGCGGGTGACGGCCACGCGGGGCAGAGCGGGTAGAGTCATGCGCAAACCGTAGACTGGAAGGCGTCTGGGAGGGCGGGAGAAGCGTGCGGCTGCTGGCCTGGAACATCCTGCACGGGGGCGGCGCGCGACGAACGCCGGGGATCGTGCTGTCAATCCTGGAGCATCAGGCCGACGTGATCGTGCTGAGCGAGTTTCGCACCATGATGGGCGGGCAGATGGCTGGGGTGTTGGCCGACCACGGGTGGCGACACCAGCACGCCACACCGGCGGAGGAGGGGCGAAACGGGATGATCATACTGTCGCGGGTGGCGATGGAGCCGGGGCCTTGCCCGGTGCCCGAGCCTCGGCGCGGGCTGTGCGTCGAGGTGGAGGGTGGGCTGATCGTGACGGCGGTGCACATCCCCGACGCACGGGCGGGAGACCATGAGGCGGTGGGGCGCAAGGCGGCGTCGTGGGTCGGCTTGCTCGAGCACGCCGCGGAGCGACGGGAGAAGAGGCACCTGATCATCGGGGATTTCAACACCGGGCGGCACCGGCTGGATGAGGCCGAGTCGACGTTCACGGGCACGGCGCTGCTGGGTCGGCTGGCGACGATGGGGTACGTGGATGCGTACCGGGCCGGGGAGCCGCAGGGGCGTGCGTGGTCGTGGCAGAGCCACACGGGCGGGCGATTTCGGCTGGATCACGCGTTCGTTTCGCGGGCATTGGCGGAGAGCGTGAGGCGTGTGGAATACTCGCATCGCGAGCGTCGAGAGAGGCTGTCGGACCACGCGGCGCTGGTGGTGGAACTGGAAATTGGCGGGAAAAATGAAGGAAATCGCGGGTGAAGCGGAAAAAGCAGGGGAATTCGGCTTGCTGATCCGATAATGTTGCGGTACAAACCTGCTTCGATCGATGGACGGAGCACCAGAACCGGAGTCTAGAGATGGCCAAGAGAACAGCAAAACGGACCGCCAAGACCACCACCCCGAAAGCCACTGCCAAGAAGCCGACCAAGATCGTCTCGGCCGACAAGCCTCGCACGAAGAGCGAGATTTACGCGACGCTGGCCGATTCGGTGGGGATCAGCAAGAAGGACGTGGCGGCGGTGTTTGACACCATGGGCGCCATGATCGCCGCGGACCTGAAGAAGGGCAAGGCCGAGCAGTTCACCGTGCCGGGAATGATGAAGATCACCGTGGTGCGCAAGCCGGCGACCAAGGCCCGCGAGGGGATCAACCCGTTCACGAAGGAGAAAACGATTTTCAAGGCCAAGCCGGCCCGCAACGTCGTCAAGGTTCGCCCGATGAAGGGCCTCAAGGACATGGTGTCCTGATCTGATGGTCGAGCGACGCTTCAATACCCGGGCCCAATGCCCGGGTTTTTTGTGCGCGCACAAGGGACGAAGGGGGCAGCCGCGGTCGCGTGGGGGGTGGGGGGAAGAAAGGGCGTCACGCCCGTCGGCCCTCGGGGTTGGAACCAATCTCTGACGGAACCCAAAAAGTTGGATTGACGGCGAGACTTGCGTCTTGAATCTTCCTGGGCATGAGCATGGGCATGGGCCGGAGGGTCTGTGCCGGTCGCCGCTCGCATCGCGCCTGCGGGGGAGGGTTCGCCCTCATCGAACTGGTCATCTGCATCGGGACCATCATGATCCTGGTCGGGCTGGTCGCCCCGGCCTTGGGCAACGCCATTTCACGCGCCAGACTGATGCGAGACAAGGCGCTGGTGCGCCACCAAGCGATGGTGATCTCCATGTACGCGGCCGACTTTCAGGAGACCCATCCCTATCTGTACGGGCTCACGGGTCACCTCTACAGGGTTGCAGGAGACTGGGTGCGTCCGATGGTTGCAAGCGGGCATGTGGACGCTTTCGCCGACATGGATCCCGATTACGCCCGGGGGCCTGGAATTCTCTTACATGATCTCACTCGCGATGGTGTACGACGCCGACAAGATGCGTCCGGGGCAGGTGCCTCCGATGGACTTTCAGCGATCGAGGCCGACGCGGACGCATCAAGTGCTTTACCCCAGCGGGAAAGGGCTCACGTTTCGCCAGCACGATGGTGTGACCGTGGGGGTTGAATACGGAGTCGACGGATTCTGTTGCGGGGAGGCGCGTCCCCTGTGGGAGGCGCCGGTTTCGTTTTCAGATGGGTCGGCGTGCAGCGGGACCACGGCCGACTTCCTCGGCGGCGATCGCTGTGCATGGAGCACAGTATCGGGGGCCCGGTTTTTTCGACCTGGTTCGGCGTGCGGGGAAGGGACAGGTGAGCGCGGGAATCTCGACTCGAAAGGAACCGACACGATGAGCAGGCAGCAGCGGCCCTTGATGGCGGCGGCGGGTTCATTGATCGCGTGCGGGGCAGTTGCACAGGTGGCGCCGACCTGCTGCAACTTCATCGGCATCTGGCCGGAGGAAGGCAACCCGGACGGCGCCTGCGCGGGCACGCACGCCAGTTTCTGCACGACCGGTTCGATCGGAGCGGAACTCAGCGATCCCATGGCCCGCAGGTGGGGCGATGTGTTCACGCCCCACTGCTGGGAAATCACGCTGACGGGAGACGCAACTTTTGTTCATCAGGATTGCGCATTGCCGCCGCCCGCCGGATGGATCGGACTCGTGGGCGTGCCGTTGCCCGATGGACAATGCTGTTACATCGTGGGAGATCCAGACGAAATGGAAGTCTTGTCGACGCCGCAGCCGTTCCAAATTCCGCGCTGTTCCGGGAACTGTGTGTCGATCATCCCCGGGTAACAAGCGAGCCTCGAATATGATTTCTGACACATCAAGAGGAAGGGTTCAAGTGTTGATCAGGGCGGCGGTGTGGATGGTGACCTTGTGGTTTTCAGGCTCCTGGGCCTGGGCGCAGGAAGTCACCCGTGAGGAATTCCTTGCGATTGCCGAGTCCTGGTCTGCGGGCCTGGGATCTGTCCTCCTGACGTACGAGTGGGAGACTCGCGACGGAAGATGTGCGGGAAGGCGCACGATTGGCTTTGATGCTGCGCCTGGCGCGTCGTTCGTCGCCGATCACGTGCTGGGCGCCTCAGGGCGAACGCCAGACGGCGTGACCTGTGGACCGGGGAGCGGCCGTCCCATTTCCATCGGAGAATTTTCCGCTCCGTTGGCCGGTCAAGCATCGCCTGATCAGGAGCCTGTCCATGTGTCCAGTGGGCCGTGCCGATACATCCCGTTGGCGCTGATTGTGAATTTGAGAATCACGTCCACGGGCCTCCGCGCGATCGAGCGGGATCCAGACGGGAACCGGGTGATCAGGTACGAGGGCCGAACAGCGGACCCGAACCTGAAGCGGGCTTTCAGTGTGACCTTTGATTCCGAGGGCAATCCGCTCCGCTCATACGCCGAGGCGGATCCCACGACCAAGCGCGGGGAGGAGTCCTACGAGTTCGAGATCGAGCCGCAATCGCCGCCGGGGCTGCCTGTTGTCCGGCAGAGGCAGATCAGCCCGAATGTGCTGCCGGCCAAACTCATTGATGTTCAGTGTTATCCACAGAGTCGCCCGGAACTGTTCAGCATCGAGGCGGTCGAGGCACTGGCCACCGACGCCCGCATTCGCATGCAGTATCGCCTTGCCCAGATCGCGGACTCCAACGCGACTTCGGACGGTTCTTCGGAGCGTGCGCCCTATGTGCGGACGCGCCTGGGTCGCGCCGGCTGGCCGCTGATCGTCATCGGAGTCATTGTCGTGGGGCTGGGGATTATCGCTCTCTGGCGATCGAGGGCCGGCAGGTGAACGGCTCGGCGGCGATGAAGCACCCGGTGAAGTTGGTTGTGCTGGAGCGCGGGCTCGTCTTGATCGCACTTGCCGTGTCGCTGATTTCCCTGTATGCCGGACTGGAAAAGTGGTCGGACATCGAGCATTTCCGGGCGACCATCGTGTCTCACCGCCTGCTGAGCGGTGCGGCCGCGGAAGCGGCCGCCGTCGCAATGGCCAGCGTCGAGGTCGGCGTCGGCGTGTTCGGGCTCGGCCTGATCCTGATGAGAGGCCCGGGGGTCACTGCGCTGGTTCCGGTGCTGGATTCGGCCCTGTTCGCCGGGTTCGCGGCCTACGCGGCCGGCCTGGTCGTGCAGCCTCCGCCCGAGCCGACCTCGTGCGGGTGCGGGATGTGGTCGGCACCGATGGCCGACTGGGCGGACACCCTGACGCGCAACGCGATTACGTCTGCGGCACTGGGTGCGGGCGCGATGCTGGCGATCTGGTCGAAGCGAAGAGCCGACAGGCACGCCGACGGATCTGGCTGCTCCATCACGGTCGCGGCTCGTTGAAGATGTGAGCAGAGAAGTCGACTGTTGACTGTCGAGTCTGGCGGAAATCGAGGCGAGGGTGCGCTCAACGCTGGAGTTTGAGTCGGCTGCCGTAGTGCAGTTCGAGGTAGCGGGCAACGTAGTCGACGATGGACTGGCAGTCGGGGATTTCGGGGTTGTTGGTGCGTCCCATGGGCTCGAAGCGCATGCCCTTGAAGCGGACGACGGCGTCTTCGACCGACAGGCCGTACTGGAGGGCAATGCTGAAGGCTCGGCAGAAGGCCTGGCACATCCCGGAGAGAGCCGAGCCCTCTTTGGCGACCTTGATGAAGATTTCGCCGGGAGTGCCGTCCTCGTAGAGACCCACGGTCAAGTAGCCCTCGTAGTTGCTCACGCTGAACTTGTGCGTGACAGAATGACGTGTGGAGGGCAGACTGCGGCGGGTCGCGATCATGGGCTCAGCATCCTCCTTGACGCGGGGCTTGGTTTGGCCGATCGGGTCCATCGCGGGCACTGTAGCCCGAGCCGACCCAGGCGGAGCCGCCGAAGCCGGGCACCGAGAATATCGGGCTTGCCCTCGTCTTGCGCTCAACAATCGCAGACGTCCCCTGTTTCGGCCAGTCGATGTGGATGACACTTGCCCGGCGGGTCGTTCTGGTCGATACTTCTGGCGGGATGGACCTTTCCGGCCCGGAGACATCTGCCCGGCCGCGGGCGTTGCTGGGCGGGATCACCTTGCTGATCGCGCTGACGCTGTCGGTGCGCGTGCTGGACGCGGCGTACGTGGTGCCGGCGTTTCGGCCGATGGTTGCCCATGCCGCGGTGAGGCTGCTGGCTTCGGCGGGCGAACTGGAAGCCCACACGCCGGCGGAGTGCGAGCGAACTGGACGATTCCATCCTGTGGCGGCGCCCCGCGAGCCGGGCGAGCGGTGCGAATGGCTGCCGGGCGGGGCACTGGCGCCGCTGCGGTGCGAACTGCTGAACCTGCCGCCGCCAGCGCATGGGCGTGCCTGAGTCGTCTGGCGCCCCGGTTCCCGGGCGCGTCTGACCCCGCATGAACATAGCCCGCGGCCGGGATCTCCCGCCCGGGCTTGCGCCCCTCCGATTTCTGAACGCGCCGATGCGCGTCCCTCGAAAGAAGCAGATTCCATGGCCAAGAACCAGGACATTCCATTTGTCGGTCCGGTGCTCAACAAGATTTTCGGCACGCGGAACGAGCGATTCGTCAGGCGGTACACGCAGCGTGTGGAGGCGATCAACGCCTTGGAGCCGCAGATCCGCGTGCTGACGGACGAGGAGTTGCGGAACAAGACCGTCGAGTTCCGGCGGCGCATCGAAGAAGGGGCGCGCCCCGATGACCTGCTGGTCGAGGTGTACGCGGTGGCGCGCGAGGCGATGGACCGGGCGGTGGGCATCCGCAACGTGCTCAATCCGATGCACCATTTCGATCCGTCGCGTCTGAGCGGTCGGGCGCGCGAGTTGTTCGACAAGGCTCGGGCCGAGGCGGCGTCGATGCAGCCGGCCGAGCCGGAGGGGCGTTTCCTCGGGTGCGCCGAGCCGGTGCCGACGTGGCTGCTGGTCGAGTTTCCCGTGGAGTTGTACGAGGCGATCCGCGAGTTGTACCCAGAAAGCCGTCCGCCCTTCCGGGCCCGGCCGTTTGACGTGCAGTTGATCGGCGGGATGGTGCTGGGGCAGAGCAAGATTGCCGAGATGAAGACGGGCGAGGGCAAGACGATCGTGGCGCCGCTGGCGGCGTACATGGCCGCGTGCCAGCACCAGCAGGTGCATGTTGTGACGGTCAATGACTACTTGGTGCAGCGAGACCGCGACTGGACGTTCCCGTTTTTCGCGGCTCTTGGGCTGACGGTGGGAGCGATCCACCCGATGCACATGCAGAGTGAGGACATCAAGCGACGGATGTACCGGTGCGACATCGTCTATGGGACCACCAGCGAGTTCGGGTTTGACTACCTCCGCGACAACATGAAGCGCACGGTCGATCAGCAGGTGCAGCGCAAGCGTCAGTTTGCGATCGTGGACGAGGTGGACTCGATCCTGATTGACGAGGCGCGGACGCCGCTGATCATTTCGGGTCCGGCGCACGACGATCAGCCTCGCTACGACCTGGCCGACCGCCTGGCGCGGCACCTGGTGGAGAAGCAGCGCCCCTGGCAACAGGTGGAGGATCGGGTGCGTGCGTGCAAGGAGCGGATCAAGGGGCTCGAGGGCGACATCCGGCAGGTGCGCGACAAGGCGAAGATTCCCCAGTTGCAGCAGCAACTCGAGGCGGCCAGGAAGGAACTGCCCGAACTGGAGCGCAAGCGCGACGAGCACGTGCAGTATTACGAACTGGAACTGGATCGTCGGCAGAGCCACCTGACGCACGAGGGCATCGCCGAGGCGCAGCGTGTAGCCAACATCGGGTCGTTCTACGTGGGCGAGAACATGGATGTGCCGCACCTGCTCGAGCAGGCACTGCGGGCGCACGCGGTGTATCAGCGCGATCGCGACTACATTGTGATGGACGTGCCCGACCGGTTCACTGGGAAGACCGAGGCCAGCGTGGTCATCGTGGACGTGAACACGGGTCGCCCGATGATCGGGCGGCAGTGGTCCGACGGGCTGCACCAGGCGGTGGAGGCCAAGGAGGGGGTGCCGATCAAGCAGGAAACGCAGACTGTTGCGTCGGTGACGATCCAGAACTTCTACAAGATGTACAAGCGCTTGTCAGGCATGACGGGCACGGCCGACACCGAGGCGCAGGAGTTTCACGACATCTACCACCTGGACGTGGTTTCGATTCCGACCAACAAGCCGGTGATCCGGCGCGATTACGACGATCTGCTGTTCCTGCGGCAGAAGGACAAGTGGGACGCGATTGTCGACGAGATCAAGCACTTCCACGACGTGGGGCGCCCGATCCTCGTGGGCACCACCAGCGTGGAGAAGAGCGAGATGCTCGGGCAGATGCTGGCGCGCAAGCACGGGATCAAGCACGAGATTCTCAACGCCAAGCAGCATGAGCGCGAGGCGCACATCATCGAGGATGCGGGCCAGTTGGGCGCGGTGATGATCGCGACCAACATGGCCGGCCGCGGCACCGACATCAAACTGGGCTCGTGCACGCGCGAGCAGTTGCTCGAACACTGGCTGCGGCGCGGTATCGCCTCGCGGACACTGACGGTCGAGGCGAGCGAGGAAGAACTGAGAGAGAACGTGTTCCGCAAGGTGGCCCAGACCGAGTTGAAGGAGCAGGGGCACAGGAAGCGTGAACTCGATGAAATCCCCTTTGCCGAGTTGGAACTGATGCTGCTGCGCCGCTGGGCCGAACAATACACCTGGGTGAGTCCCAATCGCATCGCGGGGATGAGCGCGGGCGAACTGATGGAGGCTCTCGATTCGGGCGGGCGCTTCAACCTGCACCGGATCCGCTGGTTCGACGACATCGAGGACCTGGGCGGGCTGCACGTGATCGGCACCGAGCGGCACGAGAGCCGGCGCATCGACAACCAGTTGCGCGGGCGTTCGGGGCGGCAGGGTGACAAGGGATCGAGCCGGTTCTTCGTCAGTCTTGAAGACGACCTGATGAAGATGTTCGCCGGCGAGACGACGATGAAGGTGCTCAGCCGCCTGGGCATGAAGGAGGGCGACGCGATCGAGCATCCATGGCTTTCCAAGAACGTCGAGCGGGCGCAGCGCAAGGTCGAGGAGCGCAACTTCCAGATCCGCAAGAATATTCTCGAGTATGACGAGATCGCCGAGGTGCAGCGTCAGAATTTCTACGGGCTGCGGCAGCGCGTGCTCGAGGGGCGCGACGTCAAGGGGTTGATTTTCGAGTACATCGAGGAGGCGATCGACGACGCGATCGCCGAGTTCCTCGACCCTGATTACGCCTCGCAGTGCGCGGCCGAATATGCGCGGCAGAAGCTGGACTTTTCGGTGATGGCCGACAAGTTGCGCGGCAAGACCGTCGACGAGATGGACATGCTGATCCGCAAGCAGGCGCGGGAAGACGCGGCATCGATGATCGACGTGACGCTGGGAGAGTACATCCCGGTGGAAGGTTCGGAGATTTCTGTGGACTTCGATTCGGCGGGGCTGATCCGCTGGGCCAAGAGCCGGTTTGGCGTGGACCTCGACGCCGCCGAGCTGCGCCAGGGCGGGGCCGAGGAGCGCCGGCGGGTGGCCAACATGCTCGAGCAGGCCGCCTTCGAGAAAATCAACCAGGCCGATCTGTCCGGCCTGTCCGAATACGTGCAGAAGAACTACGGGGCCGGTCGCCTGGCCGAGTGGGTCAAGAACAAGTTCACCTTCGAGGTGTCGCAGGAGGAAATTGTGGCGGCCCAGCAGGACGAGAGCCGCGAGGTGCGCGACCTGATCCTCGAGAAGGCGCGCGAGTTGTACCGCGAGCGCGAGATTTTCTACCCCGTCGATTTCATGATGGAGTTGACCATGATGCTGGCGCGCGAGAACCCGAGCATGGCGCTCGGCGAACTGAGCATCTGGGCCCGGCGCCGCTTCGGCATCGAGTTGACCGAGCAGGAGATCCGCTCAACCCCGCCGGCCAAGATGCGCGACCGTCTGCTCGAAGAGAGCAGAAAGTTCGCGGCCGAGGACCGACTGGGCAAGGAAATCACCGCGGCGCTGGCGTGCCAGACCGAGGAAGAACTGGACGCCCACCTGACCGCCCGCTTCGGCGTGGGCGTGACCGAGCGCATGCGCTACCTCGAACCGGAGGAGCGAAACGACGCGATCCAGGCCCGGGTCGAGAACCTGCTGCGCACCGAGCAGTTGCATTTCGAGCGAACCATCCTGCTCGAGATGCTCGACAACGCCTGGCGCGAGCACCTGTACGCGATGGACCAGTTGCGAGACGGCATCTCCTTCCGTGCGTTCAGCCAGCAGGATCCGCGCATCGCCTACAAGCGAGAGGGCGCCCGCCTGTTCAACAACATGATGGAGAATGTGCGCGACCGGGTGACTGACTACGTGTTCAAGGCCCGCATCCGCCCGAGCATGCCCGAGGGAATGATGCGCCGCCCGGCTCCGCCGCCCCAGATCAGGCCGACGGCCCCGAAACCGGCGGCCGCACCGTCGCTGGGCGGGGGAATGTTCGGAGGCGGGATCACCGGACCGGGTTTTGACAACCCGGGTCAGCGGAACGCCTGAAAGCCCTTCGAGGGCGGGTGGGACCAGGTTGGCGGATCATCCCGGGTGTTTGGGACGTATACGCTTGCAGCGGGCGGGTGGCCGCCCCGCCGTCGGCTTGTCGGGTCGAGCCGCGTTCTGTCGCTTCTCGTGCTCACTGGGGAGTCATGATGTCACGCGCCCGACCGGGATTCACACTCATCGAACTGCTCGTCGTCATCGGCATCATCGCCATTCTCATCGCGGTTTCCGTGGTGGTGGGGGCCAAGGTAGCCAGCAGCGGTAAGGGCTCGACCACCGCCGACACCATCCGCGTTCTCGACGCGGCCCTGGGAGAACTGATCAACCGCGTGGGCAGGAACCCAGACCCGGTGACCCGCGTGCCGCTGGTCAATGGGTCCAACGTCAACGTCTTCCCGCTCATCGACGGCAAGGACACCAGCACCGACAAGTCCATCAACTCGGTCGGGCTGTTCATCCAGCAGGCCGAGGGCACCGGCGGCGTCGGCGCCGCCATCGCCCAGATCAACGACAAGTACGTCCGCCGCTACGACCCCGATGGCAACGGCCCCCAGCCCGAACTGACCACGGTCTTCGACGCCTTCGACCGTCCCGTTCGCTTCGTGCATCCGACGTTCGACGGCACATGGACCGGCGCGCCCCGCGCGGTGGGCACGCTGGGCAGCGCGATCGACCTGCGCAACCCGGCCGCGAGCCCAGTCAAGGACCAGACTCTGCGAAACGACCTGGCCATCACGCAGGTGCGACGGAATTTCCTGACCGATGCGGACCGTACGGCCAACTCAAGCCTGGTGGGTGATTCCGACGGCGGCGTGTGCCCCTCTCCCAAGCCCTACTTCTATTCGGCCGGCGACGATGGCGACCCGTCCACGTTGACGGACAACATCTACACGACCAAGCCGCGCACCACCGCTGAGTAGGTAGGCGTCCGAGAACCGCTCCTTCGATGCAAAACGGTGACGGCCGGATGAGACGCCCGGAGGCGCGTCGGTGCCTTCGCGTCTGCCCGCCCGGGCGACGGGCCGGGCACCATCAGACTTGGGGACGGATGCCGAGAGAAGCCCGGTTTCGGGGCACAGCCAGACCGGTGGAGCCGACCGGCGGCCCGGCGTATCATCGACCCTGACCACGGGGTGTAGCGCAGCTTGGTAGCGCGTCTCGTTCGGGACGAGAAGGTC
>JAHDXL010000003.1:241558-462565 GCA_023382935.1 Phycisphaerales bacterium | reverse complement strand
CGCGTCTCGTTCGGGACGAGAAGGTCGGAGGTTCAAATCCTCTCACCCCGATTCACTCTCGGGTTTCAACGCCCGTTCCGGGCATTTGGCGCAATCATCGTGCAGGATGTGACCTGCCCGCCCGAGAGAGGGCCGAGGCTCACGAAACGGGTGTCGCGTCGGCCCGCCGTGCCGCGCCGAACAGCGAGTACATCGCCGGCAGCATGAACAGCGTCAGAAGGTTGTCGGCGATGATGCCGCCGATAACGACGGTTGCCAGCGGCCTCTGGAGTTCGGCGCCTACGCCCGTGTTCACCGCCATTGGCACAAAGCCTAGCGACGCCACGAGCGCCGTCATCAGGATTGGGCGAAGCCGCATGAGCCGTGTGCGCTCGATGGCTTCATCGACCGACATGCCCTCGGCCACGCGCTGGCGGATGCTGGCCACCAGCACCAGTCCGCTGAGCATCGCCACGCCCGAGACGGCGATAAAGCCCACGGCCGCGGAAATCGAGAGGTCCAGCCCGCGTGCCCAGAGCGCGGCCGCCCCGCCGACGAGCGCGAACGGCACGCCCGTCAGCACGATGAGTGCATCGCGCAGCGACCCGATGCTGAAGGAAAGCAGCGTGAAGATGAGCGCGACGACGATGGGCACGATGATGGTCAGGCGCCGAGCCGCCCGCTCGAGGTGCTCGAACTGGCCGACGTAGCGGATGTACGAACCGGGCGGCAGCACCACGTCGGCGCCGATGCGTTCGCGGGCCTGACTGACAAACCCGCCGAGGTCGCGCCCGCGCACGTTGCATTGCACCACGATGCGCCGCTTGCCCCAGTCGCGGTTGATCACCGAAGGCCCCTCGGTCTGCCGCACGCTGGCCAGCCGACCCAGCGCGACGCGCTCGCCGCCCGCCGCGGGAATCAGGATGTCGGCGACCGCGTCAGGATCTTCGCGATGGCGATCGTCGAGTTCGATCGTCAGGTCGAAGCGCCGCTGCCCCTCGCGCACCTGTCCCACGCGGATTTCGCCCAGGGCTTCGACGATTTCGAGCACATGCCCGGCCGGTATGCCGAATCGCGCGATGGCCTGCTGATCGACACGGATGGAAAGCAGCGGAGAGCCCGTGATCTGTTCGGTTGAAACGTCGGCTGAGCCGGGGATGGACTCGAGCACGCTCTGCACCTGCGCCGCCAGCGCCCGCAGAACGTCGAGATCGTCGCCGTAGATCTTCACGCCCAGGTCGGCGCGCACACCCGCGACCATCTCGTTCATACGCATCTCGATCGGTTGCGTGAAGACCGCACGCACGCCGGGGAGTTGTTCGAGCGTAGCCGCCATCTGCTCGGTCAGTTCGGCCTGGCTGCGGGCCCGCGTCCATTCCTGGCGCGGGCGCAACGTCATGAACGCATCGGTCATCTCCAGACCCATCGGGTCGGTGGCTACCTCGGCCGTGCCGACGCGGCTCCAGATGTGCTCGATCTCGTCAGCAAACTCGTTGAGCAGCAGTTCCTCGATGCGCGTGTTGTACTCGGTCGACTGGTCGAGCGCCACGCCGGCCAGACGCACCAGGTTCACGGCAATGGCCTCCTCGTAGAGCCGAGGCAGAAATGACGTGCCGAGTTGGGAGAAGATCCCGGCGCCGACTCCGATCACCGCCGCGCCCAGGGCCAGCGTCGTCGTGCGGAAGCGCAGTGCGAACCGGACGAACGGGCGATAGATCCACTGCACCATCCGCACCAGCCCGTTCTCGCGCTCCCGCACCTTGCGCCCCAAGCCCAGGCTGCACAGCACGGGTGTGAGCGTGAGTGAGAAGACCAGTGAACTGGCCAGCGCGAATATCACTGTCAGCGCCATCGGGCGGAACAACTTGCCTTCGACGCCCTCGAGCAGCAGGATCGGCACGAAGACGATCATGATGATCAGTTCGCCGAACATGGTCGGCTTGCGCACCTCGACCGCCGCGTCGCGGACGATATCGACAATGGGCCGCCTGCGCCCGTGTTCGTTCTCCTGCCCGATCCGTCGCACGCAGTTCTCAGTCATGATGACCGAACTGTCGACAACCAAACCGAAGTCGATCGCGCCAAGGCTGAGCAGGCTGGCGGCGATGCCGAACTGGGCCATCATGCTGAACGAGAACAGCATCGCCAGCGGAATGGCCAGCGCCACGATGATGGCCGCGCGGATGTTCCCGAGAAATGCGAACAGCACGGCGATCACAAACACCGCCCCGAAAAGCAGGTTCTCCTGCACGGTGTGGATGACGTGATCAATCAACTTGGTCCGCTCATATACCACCCGCACGTCGGCATTCTCCGGCAATGTCGTGCGGACCTGTTCGAGCCGTTCGCGGAGCAGGCGCGTGACTTGGTGGCTGTTCTCCCCCATGAGCATGAAGCCCAGACCGAGCACGGCTTCGCCCTCGCCCTGCGCCGTGACGGCCCCGCGGCGGATCTCGTGGCCTTGGCGCACGTCGGCCACGCTGCGCAGATACACCGGGGTTCCGCCGGCCGCCCCTATCACGATCGAGGCGATCTGCTCGATGTTGGTGGTCAGCGCCACGCCATGCACAAGCGTCGACTCGCCCGCTCGCGTGATCAATCCGCCGCCGACGGACTTGTTGTTCTGGCGGAGCGCGTCGGCGACCTCGTCGAGGGTGATCCCATACTCGATCAACCGCGACGGATCGATGATGACCTCGTACTGCTTGCGCCGACCGCCCCAGGTGTTGATCTCGGCCACGCCGGGCACCTGCCGCAGTTGCGGCGCGATGACCCACTCCTGAAGCGAGGTCAGTTCGGTCAAACTTGCCGGCCGATCGCCCTTGCCGACGACGACGTAGTGGAACACCTCGCCAAGCCCGGTGGCCACCGGGCCCATCTGGGGGCGCTCGATGTCATCGGGAAGTCTGGCTGTGCCGAGCCGTTCGGCGATCACCTGCCGGGCAAAGTAGATGTCGGTGCCGTCCTCGAAGGTCACCGTGACCTGCGAAAGCCCGAAGCGGGAGATGGAACGCACATCGAGCAGCCCGGGCAGCCCGGACAGAACTGTCTCGACCGGAATGGTCACCTGCTGCTCGACCTCCTCCGGCGTCAGCGAAGGAGCGACGGTGTTGATCTGCACCTGTGCAGGCGTGGTGTCGGGGAAGGCGTCGATGGGCAGATGCCACATGGAATATCCGCCCCAGATGACAAAGCCCACCGCGCCCAGCAGCACGACCAGCCGGTGGCGCAGCGACCAGCCGATGATCCAGTTCAACATGCACGACTCCCACGCCGGCGCCTTGGCCGCGCATCACTTCGCCAGGTGGTCCACTTCGCAGCAGCCCGCGCCGACCGCGTCCTTGAGGATCTCGTTCTTGAGGATGTAACTCCCGCGCGTCACCACCGTCTCGCCCCCGGAGAGCCCCGCCAGCACTTCGTAGCGATCACCGGCGTCGAAGCCCAGGGTGAGCCGCGCTGGCTGATAGATCGTGCCCTCGCGGTTGACGCGCACGAATGCCACGTTGCAGCACCCTTCCCACTGCACCGCCGACTTGGGAACCGTGATCGCCTGCCCGCCCATGCCGGCCCGGATAGTCGCCCGCCCGAACATGAAGGCCTTGAGCGCCGCGCCTCCGTTGTCCAGTTCGGCCCGGGCGCGGATGGTCCGCGTCTTGCGGTCCAGTTGCGTGCTGATCCAGGTCAGCCGTCCCGCGAACACGCGATCAGGCAGCCCGTCGGAGCGGAACGTCACCTCGTGCCCCGCCCGCACGTTGGCCAGGTCGGACTCGGTCAAGTCGATCATCGCCCACATCGTGCCGGTGTCGGCGATGGCGAAGAGCATGTCGCGCTGGTCAACCACTTCTCCCGTGACGGCCGCGCTCTCGACCAGTGTGCCGGCGAAGGGCGCCGTGATGCGCAGCCGCGAGTCCGTGTCACGGCGCTCGATGACCAGATCGATGTCCTCATCCGAAAGCCCGAGGTTTCGAAGTTGCTGCCGGGCCCGCGAGACTGCGATGCGCGCCTCGGCCAGGTGCGTCTGGGCTTCGAGCACGGCCCGCTCGGTGCCCGCACCCTTCTGCATCAATGACATCTCGCGGTCGGCGCTGCCCTGCCGCAGCGATAGTAACTCAACTGCCTGCAGCAACTCGGCCTTGGCCGATCCCAGCGCCATGGAATCGACCACGCTCACCACGTCGCCGATCTCCACGCGGTCGCCCAGATCCTTAAGCACCTCGACGATCACGCCAGGCGCGCGCGATGACAGCCGCGCGTATCGCCTGGCGTCGTAGACGATCTCGGCGTTGCGCACGACTTCACGCGACAGGTTTGTCGCACGAATGTCGGCATACTCAAAGCCCGCTGTCCGGGCCGCGGCCGGGGAAGCCAACGTGACCGTCGTCTGTGCGGTCGTGCAACCCGGCGAGGGCTGCTGCTTGAACCGGCGCACTGCTCCGGCAGCGGCCTCCGCGGCGGCGCCATTGCCGCACAGCACGCACTGCGATTCCGGCCGGGCATGCTCGGCGCACCAGTCGCCCGCCGCGACGAAGGCCGTCTCGAGGAACGGCCTGCACATCACGCAGAGCGCCTCCGCCACGCCGTGCTCGCGACACATGCCCAGATCGCGCACCAGCGAGGGCGTGCAAAACGGACAACGGGACTCGGCGATCCCGTGTGCACACGCCTCGGCTGCTCGGGGCGGCTCGGAGGCATGGTCATGGTCCGCGTGGTCGTGTCCCGAGTGGTCCTGCCGGGCGGCCGCGGGCGACGCGCTCCATGCCAGCACGAGCACGACCGATGCAAGTCCCTTGAGCACTGTCATGTGGAATCCTCCATGCAACGTCATTGGTTGGCCCCCGCCCTGCGCGCAGGGACGGGTGCGTGACCCGGTTCCGAAAGTTGGATCGCGAGCACGTCGAGCCCCGCAATGCCCGCGATGCGTGCGCGGGCCACCGAGGCGCGCCCCGCCAGTTCGAGCAGCGTGCGCCGCGACTGCATGAGCGTGCGCTGCGTGTCCAGCAGATCGATGAACGTGGCGTTCCCGGCGCGGTACGCCTGCTCCACCTGCTCGAAGGCCCGCTGCGCGTCGGGCACGATCTGGTCGCGCAGCACCACCAGTTGATCCCGGGCGGCCTGATAGCCCACCAGTTCTTCTGCCAGCCGCGCCAGCAGGTCGTTTCGCACCGCCATCTTCTCCTGGCGGCGCTGCATCAGTTCGAATCGGGCGGCCATCACGTCGCCTTGTCGCCGGTCCCACAGCGGCATCTCGGCCCCAACGCCCAGTTGAGCAATGCCCTGGTCGCCTTCCTCGCTGTATCCGACACCGGCCGAGATGATCAGGTCAGGCCTGCGCTCGGCACGAACGCGCTCCAGCGCCGCCTCGGCCGCCTCGATGGCGCGGTCGGCCGCCCACATCGCCGGATGCCCCTCTTCCACGGCCCGCCGCACCGAGTCCTCGTCAAGCACCGGCGGATCCATCACGACTTCACCCGACAAACGCCCAGCGCGAATCGGAGGCTCATCGAGCAGCAGCCCGAGTTGGCGCTCGGCCCCTTCCAGTTCGCGAGCCAGGCGATGACGATCGGCGCGGAGTTGCTGCACCTCCACACGCGGACGGATGACGTCGACTTCTGAAACCGCGCCGGCCTCAAATCGCGTCTGGGCAATCGACAGCGTCCGCTCGGCGACTGTCACCAGTTCGTCGACCAGCCCGAGTTGGGCCGAGAGTTCGAGCACTTGAGCGTGAGCCTCGCCCACGCGCCCCGCGACCGCACGCCGAACACGCTCGACGTCCGCCAGCCGGGCCGCCTGCTCGGCTTGGCCCGCGGCCACGCCCGCTTGCAGACGCGACCCGAGCACGATCGGCTGGCTGACCGACACCACGGTGTTCGACGTGCCGCGATCAAAACCGATTTCGCTTGCGCTCAGCCCGATCGACGGGTTCGGATACAAGCCCGCCTGCCAGGCCCGACCGGCCGCGACGCCCACGCGGGCACGCGCTGCGCGAATCTCCGGGTTCACCCGATCGGCTTGTGAGATCAACTCGCCCAGCCCGACCACGCTCTGACGCGGCGCGACGCCTGCCACGGGCTCGATCTGCGACCGGGTGGCAGTCTCGGCATCAGAAAGCCGAATGCCGCTCCGCTCCAGTCGATTCAGAATGTCGTCTTCCGTCCACCGACTCGCACAACCGGCGGCGCCGGCGGCGGCCAGGACGATGGCCACCCGCCATCCACGCATCCATTGCATATCTGCTCCAGCCATGTGCCAGACCGCGCGCCGTGAACGGCGCGCAAGATCGCGGAACCGCGCGCGGCCCCACTCCCAGCCCGGCCGAAACTAGATCAGCAGACAGGTTCGCTGCCAGAGCAGCGAGCGAACATTGGGTGGGGCCTCACAGGCACCCGGGTTTCGTGGTCCAAACCCGCCCCCGCCCGGAACCAACGTCTCGCGCGACCACACCATCGCCATCAGCGTGAGGTCCGCATTGAACCGGGCCGCCCTTGATCCCATCCACAAGCCCGGCCCCGCGCTTTCGATCGCCAGGCGCAGACACTCGCAGTCCGGTACTCGAAGATCCGGTTCTTCGCCCAAACCCTCGCCGGTGCAGCAGGTCTCAACGAACTCGACCAACGCGGGCGCACGCACCTCCAGCGCAAAGCCCGTCTCCTCGCATCCCAAGCACAGCATCCAGCGAGCGCTGATTCCCGGCGCCATCGCCTGCATGCTGAAGATCAGCAGCAGCAACCAGCCTGCAAGTTGGCGGCGTGCAGTCCTCATGGCTCGACGGAGTGTATTAGCCTGATTCCCATTCTCTTCACACCAGACCCTTCACCGATCACTTTTCGGGACTGGGCTCGTGCTTCGCCCCGCCAATACGGACACACACATCCGCAGAGTCGCTCCAGAGGACAATCCACCGCCTGTGGAAATCGGGTCAACGCGCACTCGCCTCGATTGATTCCCGTTGACCTTCGGCATCTAGCCTCGCGGATCCCCCTGGTCACGGGGGAAGACGGGCTCCGCGTTCCTTTTCGGAAGCGCCAGTGACGCGATTACCCCCAACGCCAGCAGACCGACAATCACGCCCATCGAGACTTCGGTCGGCACCTTCCAGTCGGTGTGCACCAGGCACATCTTCACGCCCACGAACAGCAGCACCGTGATCACCGCGCCCTTTAGGAACCGGAAGTGCGCCATGGCCGACGCGAGGCAGAAGTACAGCGATCGCAGCCCCAGAATGGCCATGATGTTCGACGTGAAGACGATGAAGGGGTCGCCCGTCAGCGCAAACACGGCCGGGATCGAGTCGACAGCGAACATCACGTCCGTGGCCTCGATGACGACCAGCGCGACCAGCAGAGGGGTGCCGTGCCAGCGTCCCCCCTCGTGCGAGAGCAGCCTCTGACCTTCGATACTGGCGCTGATGGGTAGCACCCTGCCCGCCAGCCTCACCGCCCAGTGCTCGCGCGGATCTCCCGAACCGGGCTCAGAGACCATCATCTTGATCGCCGAGAGGATCAACAGCCCGCCGAAGACGTAGACCACCCACGCGAATGAGGCGACCACGGCCGAGCCCACGCAGATCATCAGTCCGCGCGTGATCAACGCCCCGAGAATGCCCCAGAAAAGCACGCGATGCTGGTAGGCCGGAGGAATGCCCAGCGAGGCGAAGATCATCGCGATGACGAACAGGTTGTCGACCGAGAGCGACTTTTCGAGCAGGTAGGCGGTGATGTAGACCTTCGTGGCCTCACCTCCGAGCACGGTCTCGGTCTGCCCCGGTCGGCCCACGATGGGCACGTGCTGCCCCAGGCCGCCGACATGATTCTGATAGAGCCAGTACACCACGCTCGCGAACGCCAGTCCGAGCAAGATCCAGAAAGCCGTCCAGGCCAGCGACTCGCGCATCCTCGGAGCGTGCGCTCTGCGATGGAATACCCCCAAGTCGAGCGCCAGAAGTACGATGACGATGCCGACGAAGCCGACAAACATCCAGGGCGAGATACCGACTTCGAGAGCAAACGTGAGCATGATGAGCGGTTCCGCATCGGGGCCCCAACGGACAACCGCGGCCGGTCGGCCGCAGTCGCGAAGGTCTTGCCAGAGGCATTGCCCCTGCGTCACCGGGTCGACGACGCCGTCGGCGTCGACCGTCCTGACGATGAGCGCACCCGGATCGCCGGGCGGCTACTCCCCAACGCGCAGACGACAAAGTGTACGACGCCGCGCCGCCATTTCAATGCGCTTGCCCTGGCGCGCGATCAACAGTCTTCAACTGTCCCTGCTTCACCGTCGAGGCAACGCGACATCGACCTGGGCCATCGATGCCGCACGCGGGTCGCGCCGCTGCGCCAGCGAGCGGTCGATCGCTTCGCGCGTCCGGTGCACCCTCCCTTCGAAAACTACCTGTCCGTTGGCAGTCACCTGCACAGGCTGGTCGAGGTCGATCAACTCGTCGCGCAAGTGTAACCGCACCGCGTTCACGTCGCTGCTCTCGACGCAAATCGTCTGCCCGTCCACCCACGCCGCCACCTGCCGCCCCGCCGCGGCCTGCTCCGGCGCCACTTCCAGCCAGTAGAACCGCGTGTGTGTCACGTCGTCCTGCCGCCACACCACGCGCTTCGGCCAGATCGTCCGCGTCTTCTCGGCCATCCACGGCAACGCCTCGCGATCCTGCCCCTGCATCCAGTGCGAAAAGTCCGGATAGATCGTGACGCGATGCGGATACCCCTCTGGGTCGGCTTGCTGAAGTTCATCGAGCCGCGCGCCCCACTCCGCGGCCACCTTGTTGCGGTTGTACGCTTCGTCCTTTCCGCCCATGAAGATTGCAAAGGGCAGGTTACGCAGTCCGTGCGGCTGTGATTCGTTCGGATGACCGGCCATCATCGCTGCGGCCGCGAAACGGTCCGCCATGCGCGGCGCTAACTGATATACCCCGTCGCCCCCCGCCGAGTATCCCATCAGGTAAACCTTGTCCGGGTTGACCCCGCGCGTCGCCACATAAGTCGCGATCAACTGGTCAAACAGCGGGTCGATGTGGTCCTGATGCCACAGATTCCATGTGTCCGTGGGCGCACGTGGCGCCACATAGATGCCCTCTTCGGGTTCATACAGTCGGATCTGGTTGCGCCACTGCTGGTCATTCACTTCCGTCGGCGCGCCGCCTCCCCCGTGCATCGAAATCCACAGCCGCCGTCCCCCCTGTGTCGGCTCACCAAAGGTCTTCTCGAGCACCTTCATCGTGTGCCCGTTCCAGGAGAAAGTGTCCGCCTCGCGTGCCTCCTTCTCTGCCGCAATCGCCTCGGCCACCCGCTTCCACGCTTCTTCGATCGCCGCCTTGGCCTCTTCTTCGTTCAGCGCCAGCCAGCGATCGTCGAGTCGCAGATCAACCGTCTCCTCTCCCGCAGCCGCGGCCTGCATCGTCAATGCATACACCCGCCCGCCGCGCTCCAACTCCAGGCAATAGGACGAGTGCGGGTTCAGCGCCACTTCGGGCATGTCATTGAGGTCGGCCGTGCCCGCCCTGGTTTCCACCTCGCACATGATGCCGCCGCGCGCGTCGATCACACGCACCCTGGCCGTGACGCGCTCCCCGCCGACCCACGTCCGCAGGTGCCGCACTGCCTTGCCAGCGCCACTTTCCGGCTCATCAGCGCGATAGCGGGCCGTCACGTCGACTCCATGCACCATCCGCGATGCTTCATCCCACACCAGCGGAAAGTGATGTCCCGTTTCCTGCCACGAAGTGGCCCACACGGCGTACACCGGATCGCCCGGCACCGCCTTGCCTGCATCACCGGCGAACCACGCGCGGTTCAGCCCATTGGCGTCGTACTCGTCGGCCCCGGTGAAGTACCACTGCCCATCCCACGCCTCGACCCAGGTGTGATTCCCGCGCTTGTCGTGCCATGACGCCACTCCGGCCGCACGCGCCGGAATTCCCACCGAGCGGCACGCATACACCAGAATGATGCTCAGCCCGGTGCACGTCGCCCGCCCCTGCGCGATCGACTCCGACGGGCTCTGGTTCGGGCTCTTGCGCCCCGTGTTGTAGTGCACGTTGATCAGATTGAAGTACTCGCGGTTGAGCGCGCCGATCGCCTCCGTTGCCGTCGCGCAGTCTTTCACGATTGCACGGCACTGCTCGTAAAACATCGGCCGCCAGTTCTCGCGCGTCTCATCCAGCACCGCATAGGGCAGCACGTCATTGAGGAACAACTCCTCGGGCACCTGCCGCCCCCAGACGAACTCCGCCCGGGCCTTCATCGCCAGATCAAGGTTGCTCCACAGCAGTTCGGCATCGAGTGAGACATCCCGCTCCGGGCGGTGTGCCAGCAGAAACTCGGCCGCGCGCCGCCCCGCTTGCCCGTGCTCTGCTTCGGCGCGCTCGATCAGCGCGCTCCAGCCCGCTTCTGGAGGGTCTGCCGCCGCCAGAGGGCAGCCCGCCACCATGCCAACGACGCACGCCAGCACCACCCGCAGCAGCGATCGGTCCAGCCAAGCCAGGGGAGCACGAAGCAAGGATGTGGAAACTCCGCATGAGAACATGGGTGCATGGTAATACCCCGCCTGCTCTCCGACTCCGTTTTCGAGTTCGGATCGAGTCGGGCCCTCGAATCTCCGATGAGGACACTGGCAGGGGCTCCGCTTCGGGCAAGAGGCCCGGTCGATCAGCCTGCCTATACTCGTCCATGGCCGGTGGCCTCAGCCGCCCGGGTCGGCTCCGCGTGGAGCCGCGGGCAAGGGCTGGGAATCTGCTGGCGGCGCCCGCGGCGTACTCCGCGACGGCGTTTCACCAGCACAGGCCACACTTGTTCCAATCGTTTGGCGCAGGGAAGCCCAAACCCATGCCGCGGTTTGCCGCGGACAGGAGAACGTCCGTTTTGCAGCACTTCCATCAACTCAACCTTGCCAAGCCCATTCTCGACGCCATCGTGGAAGAAGGCTACTCCACGCCTACGCCGATTCAGGCCAAGGCCATCCCCCCCGTTCTCGAAGGACGCGATCTGCTTGGCTGTGCCCAGACCGGTACCGGCAAGACCGCAGCCTTTGCCCTTCCCATTCTTCATCACCTTCACGCCCAGCCCGTGGACAAGTTGCGCCGAGGCCCAGTCAAGCCCCGCGCCCTCATCCTCTCACCCACACGCGAACTGACCGTCCAGATCGCCGGTTCTTTCGCCGCCTATGGGCGGCACACGTCGCTCTCGGTCGTCACCATCTACGGAGGCGTCAGCCAGAGCAACCAGGTCCGCATGCTTCGCGGCGGTGTCGACATCATCGTCGCCACGCCCGGCCGACTGATGGACCTCATGCAGCAGGGCTGCGTCGACCTCTCGAACATCCGCATCTTCGTCCTCGACGAGGCTGACCGCATGCTTGACATGGGCTTCATCGATCCCATCCGTCGCATCAGCGCCGCCCTGCCGATCGAGCGACAGACGCTGCTCTTCTCGGCCACCATGCCGACCAACATTGCACGCCTCGCCGATTCTCTGCTGCGCAACCCCGTCAAGGTGGCCGTCACGCCCGTCGCCTCGACGGCCGAACGCATCGCCCAGTCGCTCTACATGGTCGATCACGCCGACAAGCCGGCGCTGCTCGAGCAACTGCTCGACGATCTCGAGGTCGAGCGTGCTCTGGTCTTCACCCGCACCAAGCACGGCGCCGAGAAGTTGACCAGGATTCTCTCCCGGTCCGGCGTCCGCGCCGAAGCCATCCACGGCAATAAGTCGCAGAATCAGCGCCAGCGTGCCCTCGACGCCTTCCGCGCCGGGCGCACGCGCGTCCTCGTCGCCACCGACGTGGCCGCCCGCGGCATCGATGTCGACGGCGTCTCCCATGTCTTCAACTTCAACCTGCCCAACGAGCCCGAGGCCTACGTCCATCGCATCGGGCGCACCGGGCGTGCCGGAGCGGCCGGCATCGCCATCTCGTTCTGCGATCGCGAAGAACGCGGCCACCTCAAGGCGATCGAACGCCTCACCGGGCTGCGCCTGCCCGTGCAGGAGACCCGCATCCTGCCGCGCGCCGAGCGACCGGTCGTCGCTCGGCCCGTTGACCCATCGCAGCAGGAGCACGTGCATGCCGGCTCGCCGCAGCCGCACGCCCGCGCTGAGCACACCAACACATTGACCAGGCGTCGCCGACCGCGCAGCAACTCAAGTGCACCGGCTCCTCTGGCGACGAATGGGTCGGACGCCGGCGGCCGCAGCGGACATCGCAAGGGTCGCTCCAACTCCGAAGGTGCCCCGGCAACGAAGCGCCGCTCACGGCGCACCCGCGTCAACTGATCTTCACTCGCGCGACGATCGGCCGGACTCATCCAGGGCTGCCTGCACCAGCGTGCGGGCGGCCCAACTTTTCACGCTGCGCGCCGTCTCCTCATCCACGCCCAGCACGTCGCGAAACACCACCATCGCCTCGATGCCGAACAGCGTCGCCAGCGCCAAGCACAGCCTCTCATAGGCCTCATCGCTCAACCGGTCGCGCACTGGCGCCAGCGCCGCCTCGATCAGTGCCGTTCGCCGATTCTGCCGCACCGGCACGTCGTCTGCCCCTTCGCGCGCCGACCGCTCAAGGCTGGCCGCCAGCATCATCCGCAATGGCGCCTCGTTGCGACACACCATCTCGTGCAGAGCGGCCTCGGCCTTGTCAACCCGCGCCACTGGGTCCGTCGAGTCGTCGCCCTGAAACAACGCCCCCGGCTCGGGCGTCTGCCCGTCCAGCGGCGCCTCCACCAGCAACGCCTCGATGCTCGGGAAATATCGGTATGCGGTCGCACGCGACACCATTGCCGCCTCGGCCACCTCGTCCATCGTCGGCGTGCGACCCGACTTCATCAACTGCGTCGCCGCCGAGAGCAGATCCTTTCGCGTCCGCCGCCTCTGGTTCGTCCGCCCGTTCACCCCGCCTCGTTTCATCACCCGACCTTTCGCTACACCTGAATCGAGGGCATCATCGGCCTCGGGATCGGGCTGAACCGTTCCAGCGACATGTAGTTCAGCACCTTGCTCACACGATACCCCGCCGACAGCGCCGCTCCGAACAAGGCCCTCTGGCTCAACGGCAGCAGCACCACCGCCATCGGCCCCGGCAGCACCGAGGCCGTGTGCGATGCGATCGCTAGCAGATCTTCGTTCCGCTCGCCGGCCGTGTGACCGAACAGCGTGGCCACCTGGTACGCCACCACGCGCCCCTCGCGCTGGCGCACAAACGCCGGAAACTCCATCTTCAGCAACTGCCTCACGTCGTTCACACGCGAGTGCCCCCCATGCCGCATGGACAACCGCTCGACTTCGGGAAGATCGTCACTCGTCATCGCCCGCACGCTCGCGTCGGACGCCGGCGCCGGCTGCATGAGCGCCGCCGAGTCGCGCCAGTGGAATCCCAGCCGCGTGTAGAGCGACAGCGACGTCGTGTTCACCGCCTCCTGAAACAGCCGCACCGATGCATCGGCCCCGCGCCGCTTCCGCGCCTCGTCAATCACCCACTGCATCAGCATCCGGCCCACGCCGCGCGCCTGCACCCCCGGATCCACCGTGATCGGGCCTACCCCGCACACCTCGTCGGCCAGCAGCAGAAAGTTTGACCCGAGAATCCGCCCATCCTCCACCGCCACCACCCCCACGTAGTCCGGGCGATGCAGCACACCGCCGATAATCAGGTGCCCGACCTCCTTGGTTGGCACGTCGGCCGGCACGCGGTGCCGCTCGTGCAGCGTGTTGAACGCCCGGTGACAAATCTGCCCCAGTTCCTCGTGGTGCTCAGGACGAGCGGCAATCAGTTCGATGCCCATGCGGTGAATCTCCCCGGAAAAGTTTTGTGATCAATCCCAAGCGCCGCCGCTTGGCGAGCGTCACGGCCTCCTGTCTTCGGAACTCGCTGCTCACCCTTGCGACAACTGCGCGATCACCGCCGCCAGATCAATCCACACATTCTCGCGACTGATCCGTCCATCCTCGGCAAACTCCACCACGTGCAGCAGCCGGAACGACAGCGGGCGATTGTGCCCCTCGATCCCGAACGGCCTCCCTGGCGCACGCCCCTCTCACACCGATTCGTCCACCATGAAGTTCTCTCCGTATAACCTTCGTACGACCGTGACCTTGCTCTCCGCCAAGTCCTTGAAGGTCTGTTCGTAGAACGCCCGCGCTCCGGCCCGCCCGCGCGAAGGCCCGCCCGGCCAACCCACGATGTCGTGCACCGCGTCCGGCGTCAGCGTCGCCAACACCCCCTCCACGTCGTCGGCCGCCTCAAATGCGAAGTGCTCGTCGATCTTCTGGTCCATCTCCGCTCTGCTCAGTCCCATTCCCAAGTCTCCTGTGACGTGAGTGTCGTAGTGAGATAGTAGTCTTGCTACAAGATAAGTGTGAGTATCGGGGGTCAAATAAGGGGTTTTCATTCATTTCCACAATCGTTCGTCAGCGGCTCGTGCCCGCGCTTCCGACGAAGCCAGTTCACCGGCTGCCTGACCCATCGCCGCGAAATCAGCCATCGCTCGGCCCGGTACTTGCCCGGGAAGTCCACCAGCATGAACCCCACGAAGATCGCCAGCAGCCCCTGCCCCGGCAAGACCAGCATCGCCAGTCCGGCCAGCATGAAGAGATACCCCAACACGTTTTTGCCCGCCAGGAACGCCAGGCGCCACCAGCCCAGCCCTCGCCCGCGCCGCTCATGAGGCCGATGCTCATGTGCAAAGTAGTTCGCCGGAATGCGCACGATCATCGCCGGCACCACGATCAGAGTGCCGATGAACACCAGCAGCGATCCGCCGCTGAGCGCATAGATCAGCGCCTGATGTTCGCCGAGCCAATCGAGCATCCGTCAATAGTCTCCCGTGCCCGTCGGCACCCCGACCGCTGAGTTTCGTGCGAGGCGGTCGGGAACGCGCGACCCTGCGCCTGCGATCACGTCAACGAACGCCCTCCACGCCCTCGAACGTGATTTTCACGGGCTTGATCCGGCCTTCGGCGTCAAACTCCATGCGGTCGATGCACACCACGCGGTGGTTGCCGTCGGTTTCTCCCAGGGGGCGCCGGTGATACACGATGTACCAGTCCTCCGTCCCCGGCACGTTGAGCACGCTATGGTGCCCCGCGCCTGTCGCCACGCTCGGATCCTGCTGCAGGATCTTTCCCACCCGCTCGAATGGCCCCAGCGGCGAGTCGGCCATCGCATACGCCACCGAGTAGTTCGGGCCCGTCCACCCGCCCTCCGACCACATGAAGTAGTACTTCCCGCCCCGCACGAACATGAACGGGCCTTCAACATACTGATCGGGCGTGATCTCCTTGAAGACCTCGCCATCATCGAAAGGCACGAAGCCGGTGAAGTCTTCGTTCAACTGCGCGATGTTGCAGTGCCGCCACCCGCCATACATCAGGTACCACCGCCCGTCCACGTCGCGGAACGCGAACTGGTCGATCGGCTGCGCGCCGTTGTGAAACCTGTCGATCAGCGGTCTGCCCAGGTAATCCTTGAACGGACCTTCGGGCCTGTCGGCCACCGCCACGCCGATGCCGCCGACTTCGCCGTACTTCTGGATGTCATTCGCCCCGAAGAAGAAGTAATACTTCCCACCCTTTTCCACCACTGACGGCGCCCACATCGCCCGCCACACCCAAGGCACCGCCTCCCGTGTCAGCACGCGATCGTGCCTGGTCCACTGCACCAGGTCCGGCGAACTGAATGCGTCGAAATGCAGTTGATCGTTGTACGGCGCTGAATACGTGGGGTAGATCCAGAAACGACCGCCGAACACGGCCACTTCCGGATCGGCGTACCAGCCCTCGAAGATCGGGTTGCCCGAGCGCCGCGCCGCGGCGCCTTCTTCCGGCGCAGCCTCCACCTGCTGCTGTACGTCAAACTCGTACACCCCCGAACCCACCTCCAGCACCACTTCCCGCATCTCGCGCCGTACCACGCGCACGCCCTCAGCCCGGTCCAGCGCCACGCCCGACTCGGTCACCAGCGATCCTTCGCCCGCCGGAACGTGCACCGTCGCCAGCGTGTTCACCGGCACGCGCACGCGATAGGTCAGCCCATCCTCGCGCCTTTTCCAGGCCGACTCGATCCGCCCGTGCGGCGACTCGAATTCGGCGCACGCCCACGTCAGGGGCCCGCTCACCGCCGGGCGCAGCGTGAACCGCGCAAATCCCGGCTCCTCGCGCTGGATCCCGCCGATGCCTTCGTAGAACCACTGCCCGCACGATCCGAGCGCATAGTGGTTGAACGAGTTCATGCCCGCGTCCTGCATGCCGCGCTCCGGAGTCCATCCGTCCCAGCGCTCCCAGATCGTCGTCGCCCCGTGCTTCACCGAAAACAGCCACGACGGGAACGTTTCCTGCATCAGCACGCGATACGCCGCGTCGGTCCGTCCGGCTTGGCTCAACACCGGCAGCAGCATCGACACGCCCACGAAACCCGTCGACACGTGCCAGTCCTTGGACGCGATGTCCGCGATCAGCCGGTTCACCGCGCCGGCGCGCATCTGCTCCGGCAGCAGATTGAAACGCAGCGCCAGGATGTAGCACGTTTGCGTATCGCCGAAGATTCGCCCGTCGCGTTCGACATACTTCTTCTGAAACGCTGCGCGAATTTCTTCAAACAACTGCTCGTACCCTGCCGCCTCGCGCTCGCGCCCCAGCACGCGCAGCGATCGCGCCACGATGTCGGCCGAGTGCGCAAAGTACGCCGTTCCGATCAGATCCTTCGGCGTGTTCGATCCGATCGCCAGCCAGTCGCCGTAGTCATTGCCGCGATCGCGGTCGCGGATCAGGTCGGTGCTGTGCTCGCGGCACCAGTTCACCCACTTCATCATCCCGTCGATATGACGCTCTAGGATCCGCTGGTCGCCGTAGAACTGGTAGATCGCCCACGGCACCACCGTGCCCGCGTCGGCCCATGCTGGCGTGCCGTAACTCAGCCCGCGCGTCACCGGCGCCACATCCGCGTGCGCCCCGTCCTCACGCTGCGCATCGTCCACGTCCACCATCCACTTGCTCATGAACACCTGGATGTCGTTGTTGTACGCAGCCGTGGGCACGAACACCTGCGTGTCGGCCATCCATCCCATCCGCTCATCGCGCTGCGGACAGTCGGTCGGGATGCTCAGGTAGTTTCCATGCAGGCCCCACACGATGTTCGACTGCAACTGGTTGAGCCGCTCATCGCTGCATGCAAACTCGCCCACCTTCGGCACGTCGGTCCCCAGCACCACGCCCGTCACCATCGACACGACCGGCGCATTCTTCAGCCCCGTCACCTCGACATACCGAAACCCGTGGAACGTGAAGCGCGGCTGCCACTCCTCCCTGCCGCCCCCACGACAAATGTACGTATCCGTCGCCGCCGCACCGCGCAGGTTCTCGGTGTAGATCGTCCCGTCGGCGTTGAGCATCTCCGCGTGCCGAATCGTCAGCACCGTGCCCGGCGCCTCGCTGACGCGCAGGAGCACCACGCCCACCATGTTCTGCCCGAGATCAAACGTCCACCGCCCGGGCGCCGGCTCGTGCACCGCGATGCACGGCAGTTTCCGCAGTACGTGCACCGGCGGGTCACGCTGGGCTTCCAGAATCCGGCTCTCCTCGCGCACCGTCACCGGCGTCCATCTGTCCGCAGGTGGACCCGCCACGCTCCAGTTCTCCAGTGCGCCGGTCGCGTCGTAGATCTCCCCGTCCATGATGTCGGCCGCCATGATCGGCCCGTCGTGGCGCACCCATGACCCGTCGGAGACGATGCGATCGACCGCGCCGTCCCGGTAGGTGATTTCCAGTTGCGCCAGCAGCGCCGGCGTTTGGCCGTAGAATTCGCGGATGTGGAAGAGCCCCGCCCGCCCGCTGAACCACCCCGGTCCGACCATCGCGCCCAGCACATTCTCGCCGCGCACCACCAGGTCCGTCACGTCATATGCCTGATACTGCACGCGGCGGCGGTAATCTGTCCACCCCGGCGCCAGGTGCTCGTCGCCCACCCGCTGCCCGTTCAGGTGCAACTCGTACACGCCCAGCGCCGTGGCGTACAACCGCGCGCTGGCCACCTCGCGCTCAACACGGAATCCCCGGCGCAGGTACGGCTGCCGCTCGCGCGCCAACGCCGCCGCTCCATTCTCCGCAGCCTCTGCGCGCAGCCGTGCCTCTCCGACGCGATACTGGATCTCCAACTTCTTGCGCACGTTTCGCGCCGGATCGCCACCCAGCGCCTCGTTGCTCGCGACGATCACCTCGCCGCGATGGAGCATCTCGCGCACCGCCCCCGTCACGTCCTTACGCACGGCTCCATCGAGCGTGACGTACTCAGCCTTCTCGATGACCACCTCGGCCGGGTTCGCCCCCGCTTCGATCCACTCGGCCGACCAGTCCCCCGGTTCGAGCAGCCCCATCTCCCACGTCGCCACCTCGCTCCAATCGCCAGCGCGGCCGTCGCGATCCCAGGCCATCACCTTCCACCAGCAGCGCGACCGCGATGTCAGCGCCTTCCCGGAATACGCGACCTCGCTCCCGGCGCTCTCGACACGCCCCGAATCCCACAGATCGCCGTCGTCGCCAGCCAGCCGCTCGGACGAACTGGCGACCAGCACCCGGTACGCTGTCTGCCGCTCATCGCGACGGTCGGCCTGGAGCACCCAACTCAGGCGCGGAGCGGGCTCACCCACGCCGATGGGGTTCGACCGGTGCTCGCAGCGGAGTCTGACCGCCCGCAGTGCCCCGTCGCTGGCCCAGCCTCGCACGCTCAGGACACACCACGCCAGCACCGCCGCCGCCACGAACAGCCGCATCTCTGCCGCCTTTCTCCCCGCGGGGATTGGTCAGTCTATCGCCGGGCGTTTTTCGCCCCGCGGGCTGGTCGTCAAGTGAACCGAAGGGTACACTCTGTCGCGATTGAGACTCAGTCGCAACAACACCAATCACTCCCCGCGTGCGGACCAACTGACTGGAGCACCCATGTCCCTGGCCGACCTGCTCAAAACCCACACCGCCGAGATGCACCGTTTTGCCGAGACCCGTCCCTTGCAGAAATCCCTAGCCTCCGGGCGGGCCGACGCGAGCACTCTGTGCGTCTACCTGGCGCAACTGGGCTGCCTGCACGAAGCGCTGGAGCGGGCGTCGGCCACGCCTGAGTTGGCCGATTTCCAGTCCCTGACGTGCGATCATTCGCGCCACGTCCAGGCCGACCTTCAGGCGCTCGGTGGGGCAGGTGAGGTGCTGGAAGAGACTCGTGCCCAGGCTGATCGTCTGCTTGCATCTTCCCAGTCCGACCCGTGGTTTGCGCTGGGAGCACTCTACGTGCTCGAAGGCAGCATGAACGGCAACCGCTTCATCGTGCGTGCGCTGGCCCAGGCGCTTGGGAGGGCGCCGGGGGTTCCGGGGTTGTCGTACTGGGACCCCTATGGCCCCGCGCAGCGCGATCGCTGGCTGGCCTTCCGGGCGGCGCTGGATGCGCTGCAACTGGACGACACGCAGCGCCAGTGCGTGGTTGCCGGGGCCGAGTTCATGTTTGAGGCCGTGGCGCGTATCAGCGACGCCGCCCACGACGCACTGCTGGCAGCAGGCTGAATCTCGCGCCGCGGAAAGGCAACGACGCCGGGCGGGTGCTCCGTCCGGCGTCGCGGCTTGGTCAGGATTCCAGGCGAGGCTCAGTGGCAGCCGGCGCTGAACAACTGCAGGAAGGCCTGTACGTCGAAGAAGTTCAGCACGCCGTAGGGCTCGGCCAGGTCGGCGGCGTTGCACGGGCCGGGAGGCGTGTCGTCTTCGGTCATCGACACGTTGTCCCAGAACAGGGCACCCGGCGCCAGGTCAAACTGGATCAGGAGCAGCGTGACCTGTGCCTGCACAGCGCCGGCCGGAGCCGTTGCCGTCATGCTCTTGAACACCCATGTGTCCGTCGGATCGATGCCGGGCTCGAAGGCGTTGGTCTGGGCCGACGAAATGGTCGTGCCGCCAGAATTCTTGAAGTCGATGATGAGCAGCGGCAGGTGCCCGTAGGCAGCAGGAACAGTCACGAAGGGCTGAATCGCGTCGCCGCTGGGTGTGTAGGTGTGGCACGAGAGCACGTAGTCGGTGCCCGCGGTGACGTTGACCATCTGGTACACGCCGTTGTCGCTCTGTCCGCCGGGAATGAACTGCCCGAACATCTTCACCGAGCGGCTCCCGTTCTGGGCAGGCACTTCGATGTTGTCGTCGGCGAACACGTTGTTGAACTGCCCCCAGTTCTGGAACAGCACGAAGCCCGGTCCGGGCGTTTCAAAACTCGGATTGAGCAGAATCTCCTGGGCGAGCGCTGGTGCGGCGGCGAGCGCCACGGCCGCGCTCGAAAGGGCAAGACGACGGGCAAGACTGGCCATGTGTTTCTCCTCTGTGTCAGTCCCCGGACGATCGGGCGACAGTAACTGTTTCGGTAGCGTACCGGAAGCAGACCCGCCGGTAAAGAGGTCTTGCGGAATTCCGGGCACGATCTCCCTGTCGGCGGAGTTCCCAGCATTGCTGGGCGAAATGGTTCCGATCCACGCGCCGCGACACCGATGTTCCGCCGCTCCCCCAACTGGGGGTTCCGCAACTGTTCCGGAAAGAACCAGGTTGCCCAGATTGCCAGCCGCCGAGTTCTTACAGCCCTGCGCCGTTGGACTCGATGACCTGCCGGTACCAGTGGTACGACTGCTTGGGCGTGCGAGTGAGCGTCTGATAATCGACATGCACCAGACCGAAGCGCATCCGGTACCCCTCGGCCCACTCAAAGTTGTCGAGGATGGACCAGTGGAAGTATCCGCGCACGTCGATGCCGTCATCGATGGCACGCCGCAGCGCTCGCAGGTAGCGAGCCGCGTAGTCGATGCGTCCGGGATCGTGCACGCGCCCGTCCAAGTGCACCCAGTCCATCGATGCCAGGCCGTTCTCGGTGATGTAGATCGGTACCTTGTAGCGCTCGTGTATGAAGCGCGGGCCCCAGTAGAGCGAGCGTTCATCCACGCACCAGTTGAACATGGTGCGCGGATTGCCGGGGGCGAAGGAGGAGATCTGCGGGCCGTTCGCTCCCATGGCCGCGGGCACGCCCGAGTAGATGTTCACGCCATAGAAGTCGAGCGGCTGGCGAATCTGCTCCATGTCTGCGGGCCTGGGCCTGGGCGCGTCGGCGCCAAACAGGCGCAGCCCATCCTCGGGATAGTGTCCAAGCACGACCGGATCGGCGAACCAGGTGTTGCAGAAGGCCCAGTTGCCGGTCGGGTTGCGGATGCTGAACATCAATCGTCGTGCCGCTTCGATCGATTCGGGCCCGTCGTCCGCTGGGAAAACCGTGTCGCCCACCGGCGCCCACCCCACCAGCGGCTTCTTCTTTGCGCGCGAGCGAATGACCTGTGTTGCCTTCCCGTGCGCCAACATGGCATGATGGGCTGCCAGCAGGCTTTCGGCTCGGGAGAGTCGAAGCCCCGGTGCATGCGTTCCGTCAATCAACCCGTGTCCAATGAATATCTGTGGCTCGTTGAGCGTCATCCAGTGTGTGACGCGATCGCCCAGGCGGTCGACCACGACGCCGGCGTACTCGGCAAACCAGTCGGCGCTGTCGCGAGCCAGCCATCCGCCGCGATCCTGAATCGCCTGCGGGTGATCCCAGTGATACAGCGTGACGAACGGCTGCACACCGCGCCGCAGCAGCCCGTCGACCACACGCTCGTAGAATCCAATCCCTTCGGCGCTGACCGCGCCGGTTCCCCGTGGCAGCACGCGAGGCCAGGAGATGCTGAAGCGGTAGGCCTTGACGCCCAGTGCGGCGATCAGGTCAAGGTCGGCGTCGAGGCGGTGATAATGGTCGCAGGCGTGCTCGCCGGTGTGGTTCTCGAACACCCGTCCAGGAATGGCGTCAAAAGTGTCCCAAACACTGGGCCCGCGTCCGCCGGTCTTGCGCGCACCCTCGATCTGGTAGGCCGATGAAGCCACCCCCCATGTGAAGTCCTTCGGAAAGGGCATGTCAATCTCGCACGCTCCCGCCGCGCCGCCCGGGCCTCATGTTGAAGCCAACAACCAGAAGGCATGGCGCTTCGGGGTGGGCATATGGTAGCCGGGTGCGGCGCAAGCCCGGAACAGTTGTGGTGCTTTCCGGACCTGCTCTCCGCGAAAGTGAGATATCCTCTCCCCGTACAATCTTCACATGCGGCTCCTGCACGTCCTCGTGTCGCTCGCGCCCATCGGGCTCGCGGCGGCGAAAGTCCCCGCTCAGGTGACTTGGAACGAACTGGCCCGGCGCTTCGAGCGGGCCTTCGACGACCTGTCGGCCCAGATCGAGCAAGCCCGGGAAATCGCCCGCCCGCAGGTAGGAATATTCATCCCTGCCGAGCCCGGGGCGAAGAGCGCCGGCACCCTGCCTTCCAAGTGGGTCGCCCTGCCGAGCGAGGGAGCGCCTGCGACGCTCGTGCTGCTCGTGCACGGGCTGGATGAGCCGGGCGACATCTGGTGTGATCTGGCGCCGGCTCTGGTCCAGGCCGGTCACTGCGTCGCAAGATTTGAGTACCCCAACGACCAGCCGGTCGAGAAATCCAGCGCCCTGCTCATCGAGCACCTGCGCCGGGCGCGATCGGCGGGTGTGACGGAAATCAGCATCGTGGCCCATTCGATGGGCGGACTGGTGAGTTTCGACGCGATGACGCGTGCCGACGGCTACGCGGGCGATGCCAGTGGAGGAGCCGGTCTGCCGCGCGTGACGCGACTGATCGCGGTGGGCACGCCGTGGAACGGATCGCCGTGGGCGAGGCTGCGGGCCATCACCGAGGTGCGCGAGCAGGTGCAGCGCTGGTACATGAACGAATCGTGGGACGTGCGCCCGCTGCTGCAGTTCCGCAACGACGGGTTGGGCGAGGCCGGCGACGAACTGGCCGAGAAATCCGAACTGATCGAATCACTCAAGCAGCGCCCCGTGCCCGAGTCGCTGGCGCTGACGCTGGTGGCGGGGCGACTGACGTCTTCCGAGCCTGAGGATCTGGCGTGGGTTGAAGAATCGACCCTGCTGCGCCGACTTCTGGGGCGCGAGCGCGTGGCCGAACTGGCCGGGCAACTGCGCGCCGCGGCGAAGGAACTGGGCGACGGCGTCGTGCCGCTCGAATCTGCGCTGGCGCGCTCGCAGGACGATCAGGTGGTGCTCGAAGCCAACCACCGCGGGCTGATCCGGCGCACGCCCGTGGACTTCGCGAGCGGGGCGGAGAAGGACACACCGCCGCCGGCGATCGCCGTGATTGTCGAGCGGCTGGGCAAGAGGCAGTCGGAGTAGCCGAGTACAAAACAAGGAACGCCGACGCGATCCGGTGGGGGAGCGCGATCGGTGTTTTCAAGCGGAACGGGAGGGATTCGAACCCTCGGTACGGGTAAATCCCGTACACCGGATTAGCAATCCGGCCCCTTCAGCCTCTCGGGCACCGTTCCGGCGGGAATCACGATAGCCCGGCCGGGGGGGCCGAACAACGCTCCGGGGGCGCACGCGCCGGCGGTCGGGTGGACGCGGGTTCGAACCGCTCCCTCACGGTCGCGGCTCGCTGAATCAGGACCGCTTCCCCTGGTCGCGGCTCGCCGAGGCGAGGGACATCACCAAGGCGGGGCGTCGGAGAGCGGACTCCGATTGCGGCGCGTCGGTGCGCGCGCGAACGGGCCGCTCCCCTGCGAGAGCGGCCCGGCCGCAGCGGCCAACGAGGCACGCATCAGGAAGGAGTGTGGCTCATTCTTCCTGCCCATCCTCCTTGCTCAGGAGGCTGCGCAGGTACTTGTTCTCACGACGGGTCGCTTCGAGATCAAACACCAGGTACTTGACCGAGAGACGCAGGTAGTCGAGGCTCTCCTGGAGTTCCGAGAGCGTCTGTCGCATCCGCTGATGACGACGGCGGGTCTCCTCGGCCAGTTCTTCGAGTTTGGGACGCTGGTCGGCAGGCAACTGCTCGATCTGCTCGAGCAGTTCGGCGAGTTTGGCCTGAAAGTCCTGATCGTTCATCACTCTCCTCCTGATCTGAAAAGGTCTGAGGCGCGGGCCGAAGTTCTCTCTCCGCGGACCGGGCGGCAGGAGATGAGCGATCAAGCGGCGGGCCAACTCTCGACAGGCGGACCTGCGGTGCCGCGCGTCTGATAAGAACCCGTGCGGAGAGGCCGCAGGGCGTTCAGCGTGTCGCGATCCCGATCAAGACGGGTAGGGTCTGGAGGGACTGTTGCCCGCGGTCAACGCCGACGGTTGCTCCGCTGCAACGCGCGCTGAGCATCGACGGGCATGGCCTTGATGAGCGACTGGGCGTCGATGCCCTCCCGCGGGGCCGCCTGCATCAACTGGGCAAGATGGCGATCACGCAGCACCTCGAAGCGAGCAAAGGCCTGTTCGAGTTCGTGCCGGCTGACCCTCGACAACGGGTCGGCCAGCCCGGTCATGGCCGTCGCCCAGGCCAGCAGCGACGCGCCCTGGTCCGTATACCGATATAGTTCGACCGTGGCTCGCAGACGCGACGCGAGCGGGCGGAAGGGATCGGCGGCCTCGTCGGGCAGCGAGCCGAGACGTTCGCGGACCTGCGCAAGGTCTGCGTCCTCGGCTTGGATGGCCACTGGTAGGCGTCGCCCCTCCTGCCCGTTGCGATGGCTGGCGGTGGCGACATTGTGTGTGGGGCCTGACGTGCCGAGGACACCTTCGACCCGATGCAGTTCGGCAAAGGCGGTCGAGACGGTTTTGAGTCCCCCGTGCTCGAAGCGGACGGTCAGTCGCTGACACTGCACGCCATCCTGAACCGACTTCTGGGCCTCGGTGACCGAACCAACGCCCCATTCCGGGCGAGCCCGGTGCATGACTCGGTCTCCGGGCTTCCATTCCACTCGACTCATGTGGGTCACTTTCACTCGCTGGGCCCCGGGTGGACGACACGCCCGCCGACGCCGTTGCCTGACGACGCCCCCGAGCCTAACATCCGATCTGCGCTGCATGGTGCAACAACCTGTCCCAACTCCGATGGGAAGCCAGAGGAGCGGGATGCGGCGGCCCCGGAAGAGAATAGCACATGATTGAAGCCCTGAAAAGTGACGAGATCATCGAGAAGGCCGGCGGACGGTTCAAACTCTGTGCCCTGATCCAGCGCCGCATGGTCCAACTGCTCGACGGAGCCCGCCCGCTCGTTGCCCGGGAGGGACGGTCCGACCTCGAGGTAGTCATGGAAGAGATCCTCCAGGGCAAACTCACGCTCGCCTTCGTCGAGGATCTGCCGCAGACTGCCCCGGCCGCCGTCGACGCCGGCGACGACCTGCTCCTCTGACGCGGAAGTCGGCCATGAGCCAGGCATTCAACCCGCTCGACCCCGCGGCGCTGCGAGAGCGCGTCGGGGGACGCCGTATTTTTGTTGGCGTCACGGGTGGCATCGCCGCGTACAAGACCTGCACCATCGTCAGCCGGCTGGCCCAGGCTGGCGCGGAAGTCACAGTCGCCATGACCGAGGCCGCGACGAAGTTCGTCGGTCCGATCACCTTTCAGGCGCTCTCCGGGCGGCACGTCTACACATCCACTTGGGAGCATGTGGAGTCGAAGGATCCGCAGCATGTCTCGCTGGCCACCGGTCTCGATGCGGCTCTGGTGGCGCCCTGCACCATGGCCTGCCTGGGTCGGCTGGCAGGTGGCATCCCGGAAGACGTGGTCACGCTGATCCTCTCTGCCGTGGATCTCAGGAAAACTCCTGTCCTCCTCGTACCGGCCATGAACGCTCAGATGTGGAACCAACCCGCAACCCAGCGCAACGTGCGGCGGTTGGCCGAGGACGGTTTCCACATCGTCGGGCCGGGGGAAGGCTGGCAGGCGTGCCGGCATGTGGGCGCCGGGCGCATGAGCGAGCCGGAACAGATTGTTGACGCGCTGTGCGAACATCTTGCGTCCCGGTGAACGCGCGCGCAGCGCTGGGTGAAACACGCGCGTACGCGATGCGCGGGGTTTTCCCCCGATGCACACGAAATCAATTTCAAGTGCAGGCTGGGCACCATCTTGTGCGTGACAACAGGCAACACCTCCCTACGATATTGCGGAGTTCTGTATGAGTATTCACAATCTTCACAAGATCCTCGCTCCGTATCGCGTCGCGGTCATCGGTGCCAGCCATCGCGTCGGCAGTGTCGGGCACGCGGTGTTCCGCAACATGCTCGACTCGGGCTTCCGCGGCGTGGTGTATCCGATCAACCCCAAGCACGAGTCGGTCGGCGGCGTGCAGGCGTACAAGGACATTTTCAGCGTGCCGCAGACGCCCGACCTGGCGGTGGTGTGCACGCCGGCGCGAACCGTGCCCACGGTGGTGCGCCAGGCGGGCGAGGCTGGTGTGCAGGGGCTGCTGGTGCTCTCGGCCGGTTTCGGCGAGGGCGCGGGCGGGGGCATGGACCTGCGCGAAGAACTCAAGGCCACGATGGCCCAGTTCCCCGGCATGCGCATGATCGGTCCCAACTGCCTGGGAGTCATGGTGCCGGGTCTGGGGCTGAATGCCACGTTTGGCCCGGCAATGCCGCAGGCCGGCAGCATTGCCTTCATTTCTCAGTCGGGCGCGCTGTGCACCTCGGTGCTCGACTGGGCGGTGGACGCGGGGGTGGGGTTCAGTTACTTCGTGTCGGTGGGCAACATCCTCGACGTGACCTTCGGAAACCTGATCGATTACGTGGCGCAAGATCCGGTGACCAAGTCGATCATCCTTTACATCGAGTCCATGCGCGACGCGCGGGCGTTTCTCTCGGCCGCGCGGGCCTTCTCTCGCAATAAGCCCATCATTGCCTACAAGGCCGGCCGGTTTGCCGAGTCCGCGGCGGCGGCGCGCAGCCACACGGGTGCCATGGCAGGCGAAGACGCGGTGTACGACGCCGCCTTCCGCCGCGCGGGAGTCGAGCGCGTGTACGAGATCGGCGACATGTTCGAGTGCGCTGCCCTGCTCCGCCGCGGTCGCCGTCCCTCGGGCGATCGACTGGCGATCGTGACCAATGCGGGCGGGCCCGGCGTGGTGGCGACCGACGCGCTGCTGGCGCGCAAGGGCTGCTTGGCCAAACTCAGCGACGCGACCAATGCCAAACTCAACTCCTTCCTCCCGGCCGACTGGTCGCATGGCAACCCCATCGACATCCTCGGCGACGCCAGCGCCGAGCGCTACGGGCAGGCGTGCGAGGCGGTGCTGGCCGATCCGGGTGTCGACGCCGTGCTGGCCGTGCTCAGCCCGCAGGCGATGACCTCGCCCAACGATGTGGCCCGGGCGCTGATCAACGTCGCAGGCAAGTCCACCAAGCCGGTGATCGCCTCGTGGATGGGTGGGCCCAGCGTGCGTGAGGGCGCCGCGATGCTCGAGAAGGCTCACATCCCGACCTATCGCACGCCTGACGAGGCAGTGCAGGCCTTCATGCACCTAGTCGCCTATGCCCGCAATCTCGAAGTGCTCTACGACACCCCGCGCGACATCCCCATCGAGTTCGGGACCAACGGCAAGTCGCGCTATGCACCCATCGAGCGTCCCAGGGCCGAGGACGGCATGCTCACTGAGCACGATGCCAAGGGCGTGCTGGCCAGATACGGGTTTGAGGTGACCGAGGCCGTGCCGGCGCATTCGGCCGGCGAGGCCATCGCCGCCGCCGAGAAGATCGGTTACCCCGTCGTCCTCAAACTTCACTCGCCCGACATCACGCACAAGCAGGACGTCGGCGGCGTCAAACTCAACCTCAAGGATTCCGCCGCCATTCGCGAGGCCTACGGCGACATCGTTTCCCGCGCCGTCAAGATGCGCCCCGACGCCAAGATCGACGGCGTCACCGTGCAACCCATGATCGACACCTCGGCAGGAGTCGAACTCATCATCGGCGCCAAACGCGATCCGGTCTTCGGCATGGTCATGCTCGTCGGCGCGGGCGGCACCATGGCCGAACTGCTGGCCGATCGCACCGTCGAACTTCCGCCCCTCGATGAGCGCCTCGCTCGGCGCATGCTCGAAAGCCTGCGCATCTGGCCGCTGCTCAAGGGCTATCGCGACTCGCCTCCGGTCAACGTGGACGAACTGGTGCACTCGATCGTGCGTCTGTCCTACCTGCTGGCCGACCATCCTGAAGTGGCCGAACTGGACATCAACCCGCTGCTGGCCACGCCCACGCGGGTGATCGCACTGGATGCACGCATCCGCATCCAGCCGCCCGAAGTGGCTGCCGAACCGGGAACCTACGCCCACCTGGCCATTCGCCCCTACCCGGCCGGACTCGAGTTCCGGGCCAATCTCAAGGATGGCTCCGACGTGCTCCTGCGTCCCATCCGCCCCGAAGACGAGCCGATGTGGCACGACATGCTCGCCAGTTGCTCGAAAGAGTCGATGCACTTTCGCTTCGGCGGGGCCGTCGACCCCTGGAGCCACCGCCTCGGCTCGCGCTTCTGCTTCATCGACTACGACCGCGAGATGGGCATCGTGGCCGAGGTCGGCTCGGGAGAGGACCGCAAACTCGCCGGCGTCGGGCGCGTGGTCGGATCGTCCGACCTCGACTCGGCCGAGTTTGCCATCCTCATCGCTGACCCCTGGCAGGGCAAGGGGCTCGGCCGCCTGCTCACCGAACGCACCGTCGAAATCGCACGGAAGATGAAGGTCAAGACGCTCACGGCCGAGATGGACTCGGAGAACACCCGGGTAGTGCAACTGCTCCGCTCGGTGGGCTTCCGCTTTCACGCACCCAAGAGCGACGGCCGTCTGTCGGCCCAGGTGCAACTTGTGTAGAAGTGGATTCTGAGCCGCCGGGGCAGGTGCACGAGCAGCCGAGATGGAGGGGTTTGCTGTCCCGGGGCATCCCGGCTCCCCATGCCGAGGCAGATCGCCCGGGGTCTGGGATCGAACCCTGCCCGCGCTTGATCGGGCCTCGCCAACCTCCAACGATTGTCACCTGCCGGAGAGGTGGCAGAGTGGTTGAATGCGCCGGATTCGAAATCCGGTTCGGCGGTTTTCCGTCGACGGGGGTTCGAATCCCCCCCTCTCCGCTTTCCAGAGGCCCCGCCAGGGGCCTTCTTTTTGCGTCGGCGCTCCCAGGGGTGATCAAACGTCGATGTGGCGAGTGCTACAATGCCCGGCCGCTTATCGCTCGCGACGCTCACGATGAAGAATCCGCCCAACGCCTCCGCCCATGCCCGCACCCGGCGCGATCACGCCGCCGAGACGGGCGAGGACTACGTCGAGGCCATCGCCGACCTGGTCGAGCGGAACGGGCAATGCCGCGTGACCGATCTGTCGGCTCGCTTCGGCGTCACGCATGTGACGGTCATTCGCATCGTGCAGCGTTTGGAGCGCGACGGGCTGGTTGTCACCGAGCCGTACAAGCCGATCCAACTGACCGCCAGGGGCCTGAGGCTGGCTCGGCACTGCAGGGAGCGGCACGCGATCGTGTACGGGTTTCTGCTGGCGCTGGGGCTCGACCCCAGGACGGCCGCCATCGACGCCGAGGGCATCGAACATCACGTCAGCCCGGCCACGCTGGCTCGCTTCGAGGAAATCCGCCGGACGCAGAAACTCTGAGCCGCTCACGCCTGCCCTAGCCTTTGCCTGTTCTGGCGTGCGCCGTCACGGGCAGCCGGCGCTGAACGCGCCAAGGAACACGAACACGTCGAAGAAGTCGAAGGTACCGTAGGGTGCGGCAAAGTCGGCCGCCGGGCTGTGGGCCGCAAAGGCCGAAAGAAACGCTGACACATCGAAGAAGTCCAGCGTGCCGGCGGGCGGGGCCATCTCCGCCAGGCAAGGCACATGCTGAGCAAACGCGCGCGCCAGCACCGCATCCACCACGCCCGGCTGGATCAACTCGGCTAGGCCCAGGGCCCCGAGCGCCACGTCGGGCAGGCCGGCGTCCGATGGCGCGTACGCCGGATCAACATTGGATCGCCGATACAGGATCGACGCTCCGCTGGCGAAAGTCTGCCGATACCCATGCCGATAGGCGTGGTAGGCGCTCACCGCCGGCGCCGTGTCGCCGCGCGAGGCGAAGGCCATGAGCGAGGGAAACGTGCTGATATCACCGGGATGTCCAGACAGCGAGTCGGCGTTGTAGCCGCTGGGCGCCCAGATCGTCTTGGTCGCGCCCGCGCTGAACACGGTCATGAAGCGGGCCTGCGCGTCGTCGGTCCACGCGGCGTTGGACGCAAGCAGCGCCACGGCGTGATCGCGCCACGCGGCGATGTCGCGCGTGCCGCGTTGCACGATCTGGGCGTACAGCGACACGAAGGCCGCCTGGAAGGTGGCTGGCGCGTTGCTGGTGACGGGCATGCCGGTCACGTAGATCGCGCTGGGCCAATTGGCGCGGTTCAGCCACGCGGCATAGTCGCCCACCGACGCTCCGTACACCGCGGCCTGTTCGACGAACAGGATGCCCTCGTGATATCCGTCGGCGGCCGACCCGCTCTCCGGTCCGCCACTCGCAAGCGACCTGAGGAAAAGCGAGTTCGGCTCGGTGTAGGCGTCCCAGTTCCTCACACCGGCGACGATGTGCTGCGCCGCACGGCGGATGCGCGGATCGTCAGGGTAGAAAGCGCTGGCTCGCTCAGCCGACAGCACCATCTTCATCGTGCTCATGGTGGCGAACTCGCCGTCCCATCCCGCGGCTACCCCGCCTGTCGCTGGGTCGATCCAGTGTCGATAGATGCCGTCGGCGCTGCGGCCGGGCACGATGCCATCCAGCGCCAACCCGGCGTAGCGTTCGAGAATGCGGCGCACGTCCGCCTGCGCGCTCGGGTCGTCGAACATCGCGTCGTGGGCCAGTAGCAGCAGCACCACCCACGCCGCCCCATCGGGCGAAGCGGGCTGGAAGCGCGATCCTCCGGCCGCCACGTCACCGTCGATGACCCATCCGTCCGGCTCTCCATCCGGCGAGATCAGCCCGCGCCCGAACGCAACTACCTGCTCGAACTCGTCCACCAGCCAATCCTCGAACCTCAGCGACGGATCGCCCGCATCGGCGATCACCTCGGCCCCGCCGTCGAGCCCGGCGAGCAGGCGCCCGCACGCTGTCGCGGCCACGTCGTGCGCTGGCCCGCTCCAGGTGTGATAGGTCGTCGGTGAGAACGCGATGGCGCCCTGGGCTTGGAAGTCGTTGACAAACAGCAGCGTCGCGCCGGTGCCCGCGCCGCACAGCACATAGGCCCCGTTTTTCGCCGCCGGCCCGAAGTGATCGCTATATGTCACTGCCCGCGCGTCGCTCAGACTCCCCACAAAAATGAATCCAGGCGTGGCGCCGGCCGTGCCGCGGAAAAAGCCGCTTGGACTCACCGCATACAGCACGTTGTGCACGCGATCGACCGCCAACCCGCGCACAGCCGCTCCGCCCAGCGAACCGGAACCGAGAGGAACTCCCACCGTGTCGCCGCGCTGTGCCCTCAGCACGCGCACGCCCTGCGTGTCTGTGCCCACGAACAGCCGCCCGCCGAAGTGCCGCGCCGCGCCGCGCACCGGCGCGTTGGTCTGGTCGGAAACCTCGATGCGTGCGAACAGCGTCAACTGGTTCCGCGGCACGTCGTAGCGCAGCACCACGTCGCCCGGCTGCCCGTCGCCCGGCGTCATGTCGTCATGCACCACGATGAACAGCAGGCGCCCCGAGTCACTCCACGCCAGTGCCGACGGGCCGTCGAAACTCGCGTCCAGCGTCATCCAAGGCGCCTGCGCATTCATCTGGGCCCGGGTCAGACTCCGGATCAGCGCCCCGCGCACGTCGCGAATCTCGACCAGGTCGTCCGTGCTGCTCGCTGCGGCGTACCAGCCCGACAGTTCAGCCGCCGCCACCGAGTCCACCGCGCCCGCCGCGCCGCTGGCCCACGGCTCGACGACCGGCTGAGCCCCCGCGATCGACGCCGCCAGCCCGGCGCCCGCCAGCGCCCTCGCGGACGCCATCTTCATCGTGTTCTCCCCACCGCGCTGCTCTCGCGCACGACCAGGGAGGTCTGAAGGCACGCCCGCCTCGGCGTGCTCTTGGGATTCTCCAGCCGGCGCACCAGCGCGTTGACTGCTTCTTGGCCGATCTCGTCGATGGGCACGCGCACCGACGAGAGCGGGGGACGCATGAACCGGCACAGTGCTGAATCGTCAAACCCGACCAGCCGTACGTCACGCGGAATCATCAGCCCGGCGTCCCGCGCCGCCGACGCCACGCCGATCGCGATTTCGTCGTTGGCGGTCAGCACCGCGGCGCCGCGCAACCGCTCGGCGTTCAGGGCCGCGGTTGCCCACTCCCAGCCCCAGTCAAACCCATATTCCCCAAGCGCCACCTGATCGACCGCAGGCTCGTGCCCGTGTGCCCGCAGCGTCTCGACAAAGGCCGCGCAGCGCTCGTCCGAGTCGATGTTGCCCCGATGCCCACCCACGAAGCAACACCGTTCGGCCGACGTACCGGCCAGAAGATGCTCCACGGCCTCGCGCACGCCCGAGGCATTGTCAATCGTGATCGTCTCCAGCCCAAGCCCGGGCTTGTCGGCCCCGATCACCACCGTCGGCAGTGACAGGCGCGCAATCGCATCCAGGTCGGCCCGCGAACTCTCCGTGAGCATCACGATCAGTCCGTCGGCCAGGTCGAGGGCAAAACTGCTCTCCGGGCCCACGTCCGGGCGATGCGCGTTGGAACTGACCAGCAGGTGATACCCCAGTTCGCACGCGCGCTCGTCGGCACTGCGCATCAGGTCGGAATAGAACTGCCCGTGAATGTCCGGCAGCGAAACCCCGATCACCCGGCTGCGCCGCGTCAGCAGACCCTTGGCGAACAGGTTGGGCCTGTAACCGACCTCGTCAATGGCCTTCTGCACACGCCGTGACGTCTCCGGCGCCACCAGTTCGGGCGAGTTGATCACCCGGCTGACCGTGGCGATCGACACCCCGGCTCGCTCGGCCACGCTCTTGATCGACACCCCGCCGTTGCGATCCGGCACACCGGAGCCGCGAACCCGCTCGGGTGAACTTCCTTCGGTGCCGCTTGCCTTGCCCCCACTCATCAGGCATGATGATAAGCGATGAAAACGTTTTCGAGAAGCGGTTTCCGCAAACTCGCCGCCCTTCTGCTGGCGGGGTGGACACCTGCCCTCGCATCCTGCCAATCCACCCCGTCCGAGAACCGGATCGAGCCGATCGTCGATGCTTCGCAAGTCGTCATCGACATTGCGCCCAGCACGCCCGTCCCCCCGTTTGCCTTCTCCGCCGAAGACGAGGCCTTCCTCGACGAAATTCAGCGAGCCGCCTTCCTCTTCTTCTGGAACGCCGTCTCGAAACACACCGGCATGGTGCTCGACCGCACCAGCAATGACCTGGTCAGCGTTGCCGGAGTCGGGTTCCAACTCAGCGCCCTGCCCATCGGCGTCGAACGTGGCTGGATCACACGCCAGCAGGGCTACGCCCGCGCCCTTCAGGTTGTCACCAGTCTGCGCGATCACCCGACCAACCGGCACGAGGGGCTGTTCTTTCACTTCCTCGACCCGACCGGCGTCCCGCACCCCGACGCCTACGAGCACGTCGTCAGCACCATTGACTCGGCCATCCTCTTTGCCGGCCTCCTGACCGCTTCGGTCTACTTTCAGGGCGAGGTGGCGCAGGTCGCCGACGCGCTCTTCGCCGACGCGAACTGGACCGCCTTCCTCGCGCCGGACACCGAGCACCCTGCCTATCGCGGGTTCATGAGTCTGGGCTGGAAAGCCAACAACCCGCGCCATCTGGAAGAGGGCGGCAAACTCCTCACGCTCTACTGGGCTGACGCCGGCGGCGAGCACCGACTCATCGCGTTCCTCGGCTCCTGTGCCACGGTCGAAGGCCACCGCCTCCCCCCCGAGCGCTACTACCAACTCCGCCGTCCGCTCGGGCAGTACCGCGACATCGGGCCCATGTTCTGCTTCCCCTACTCGGGCGCGCTGTTCACGTCCATCACCGACCACTGCTGGATCGACTACCGCGCGCTGGCGCCCGACGACCCGGCCTCGTTCGGCTATCCGCAGCGAGCCCGCATCAACTGGTGGGAAGATGCGCGCCGGCACGTGCTCATGCACCGCGCCAAGGCCATGGAAAACCCGCTCAACTTGCGCACCCCCGGCCCGTCCGCCTGGGGGCTTTCGGCCAGCGACGGGCCAGGCGGGTACTACGTCGCCCACCTCCACCCTGACCGCATCCCCTTGCCCGGCGCACGCGATGACTACGACATCCCGCCCGCCAACCACTCCTATGTCGAGCAATGGAACGACGGCGTGATCGCGCCCTACTCGGCAGGCTCGGCCATCATGTTCGAGCCGCAATTGGCGCTCGAAGCCCTGCGGCACTACCGAGCACTGACAGGCTCAGACGGGCAGCCGCTGGTCTGGCGTGCTCCCGACGCCGGAGGCTACGGATTCCTCGATGCCTACACCTTCGACACCAAGGCCGGGGAGCCTTGGGTGGCGACGGATTTCGTGGCAATCGACCAAGGGCCACTGATTCTGGGGATTGAAAACGCCCGATCCGGAATGATCTGGCGTCTGTTCTCGGACCACCCGGCGGTACGGTCTGGTCTCGATCGTCTGCGGCTGTCTCCGGCCACCGCGTTCCGGAGAACGCCGGAAAATTGACAGAATCCCGCTTTGAGGTGTTGACAACAGAAGTTCAGTTCAGGAAGATGAAAACGTTTACAGAGGATCCGGTCAGGAGATTTCGCTCTCGCCGGTTCACTGGGACCAACGCACTCGAGAGAAGGAGACTGCAATGAGGGAGATCACGCGTTTGAGTTTCGTGCTCGCGGCCGGCGCTCTCGTCGCGCCCGCCTTGGCCAGCGGCGTCGGTGACATCACCAACTACGTCGATCAGCCGCGCCTGTTCAATGACTTCTCCGGTTCTTCGCTCATCTACATGAGCAACTACAGCGCCAGCAACGGCTCGCTGTATATCCACGAGCAGAACTACGGACCCGGCGGGTGGGCCAACCGCCATGCCGCTTGGTTCGGCAACGGACCCAGCAAGGTTGACTTCAATTTCGGTGATGGGTGGGACATGAGCCTGACCCTGCAGGTCAACCAGGCGACCGACGTTGGCAACGTCGAAGCCGGCTTTCAGGCCGACCTGTTTGGTTTCGGCCTGTTCGGCGTGCTGACCTGGAACGGTGAAATCGCCGCCTTCGGCTCGATCCTGCCGTTCCACTCGTTCGGCAGCGGGCTCTACACCGTCGGCGATGTGCTCGGGCTGCGCATGATCCATCGCCCCGGCGACGCGGAAATGGGCGCCGTCCGCTCGACCATGGAGTACATGTACAACAACTACACCACCGGCACCGGCTGGATCTCCAGTGGCGAGATCGACTTCACCACCCTCGAGGGCGGCATCCCCTCCTTCTTCGACTTCTTCCTGGGTGTTGGCGCCCAGATCAACCAGCCCAATGGCACCACCGGCGTCGTGGACGTCAACTTCAGCAAGATTGCCATCCCCGCCCCCGGAGCGCTGGGCATGCTCGGTCTGGCCGGCCTGGCGGCTCTGCGCCGCCGTCGCTGATGTGCAGCCCGGGGCCTACCCCGGCTCGGTTCACGGGAATCGCGGTCGAAACGCCGCGACTCCCCTTTCAGTCTCGCACAACGCGCGCCGCATGACGCGGCTTCTTTCCGCCGCTCTACCGGCGCGAGGACGGACGGCATGCTCAAGAACAAGTACGGCCGTTTCTCGGACGATGGCCGTTCATTCCACATCACCTCCACCGAGCCACCGACGCCGTGGACCAACGTGATCTGCAACGGTCGTTACGGCCTGGTCGTCAGTCACAACGGCGGTGGCTTCAGTTTCCTCGATCACTGCCAACTCAACGTCATCACGCGCTGGAACATGGACCACGTCCGCGATGACTCCGGCCGCTGGGTGTACCTGCGCGACCTCGACGCTGGCGTGACCTGGTCGCTCTCTCCCCAGCCCTGCCGCCCGAACTACGACCACTTCACGTGCACACATCGTCCGGGGCGCACCTCCTTCCACACCGACATCCACGGCATCAGCGCCACCTGGGATATGGGCGTCGCTTCGGCCGACCAGATTGAACTATGGCGTATCACCATCCGCAACAAATCGCCGCGCACGCGCCGCCTGCGCCTGGCGTCGTTCTTTGAGTGGTGCTGCGGCACCGCGCCTGACGTGAAGCGCGAGTTCCACCGACTCTTCTTCACGACCGTCCACGACCGCTCGCGCCACGCCATCATCGCCACCAAGAATCTCTGGGAAGCGCCGTTCGGCAATCGAGACGATCACTGGAACCGCCCCTGGCCCCACGCGGCTGCGTGCGCGATCGTCGGGCTCGATCAACCGTTCGCCACTTCCGACAAGACCGACTTTTTCGGGCGCTACGCCCCGCAGGCGGACCCGCGCGCCCTGCGCGAGCCGGTCGAAGGGGTCTTCGGGCGTTTCCACGACGCCTGCAGCGGGCTCGGGGGCGACTTTGAACTCGCTCCGGGGGCCTCGCGCACCATCTGCCTGCTCACCGCCATCGACGACAACTCCGAGGCTGTCGGAGCCCTGCTCGACCGTTACACCGACCCGCGGGCCGTCGACGCGGCCCTGGACGCCTCCGAAGCCTTCTGGCAGCGCCTGCTCACGCCGTCGCAGGTCAAGTCGGACATGCCCGACTTCGACCTGCTCAACTCCACGTGGCTGGCCTACCAGGCCATCTCCGCGCGTCTCTTCGGGCGCACCGGCTACTACCAGCAGTCCGGCGCCTTTGGCTATCGCGACCAGTTGCAGGACTCCCAGGTCTGGCTGCTCCGCGATCCCGCTCGCTGCCGCGCCCAGATCCTGCACCACGCCGCCCACCAGTTCGCCGACGGCAGTGTCTATCACTGGTGGAACCCGATCACAGAAACGGGTCTGCGCTCCGCGTGCAGCGACGACTATCTCTGGCTGCCCTTCATCACCGCGTCGTACATCCGCGACACCGGCGACGTGGGCATTCTCGCGCAGCGCGTCCGCTTCGTCGACGACGCCGAGCCGACGACGCTGGCCGACCACGGGCGGCGCGCCATCGCGCGTGCCATGTCGCGCATGAGCAGGCGAGGGCTTCCCCTCATCGGCGACAACGACTGGAACGACGGGCTGTCCAACCTCGGCAATGAGACCGATGGCGAGTCGGTCTGGCTGGCCTTCTTCATGATTGCCGTGCTCGAGGAGTTCGGGCGCGCGCTGCGCACCATCGACGACCACGCCACCGCCGACGCCTACGACGCCGAGCGTTTGCGCCTCATACGCGCGGTTGATGAACTGGCGTGGGACGGCAAGTGGTTCCGCCGCGCGACGGATATTGATGGCCGATGGCTCGGCTCGAAAGACTGCACCGAGGGGCAGATCTTCCTCAACGCCCAGACCTGGGCCATCCTCACCAGCGCGACCACCGCCGAGCGCGCCGACGCCGCGTGGCAATCGGTGCTCGATCGACTCGTCACGCCCTATGGCCCGCTGCTGCTGGCGCCGGCGTACACCGTGCCCGATCCGAAGATCGGATACCTGACGCGCTACGCGCCAGGCGCCCGCGAGAACGGCGGGGTCTACATGCACGCCGCGACCTGGGCCTTGGCCGCCGCGTGCAAGCGCCGCGACGTCGACGCGGTTGAACGCATCTGGCGCGGCATCTCTCCGCCGCTGCGCTGTCTCGACGCTGATGCGTACTTCGCCGAGCCCTATGCGCTGCCGGGCAACGTGGACGGCCCGCTGTCGCCCACCCCCGGCCGCGCCGGCTGGACGTGGTACACCGGCTCGGCGGCGTGGCTCAACCGCGTCAGCCTCGAGTGGATCGTCGGGCTGCGTGCCACGTGGGAAGGCCTGCGCATCGACCCGTGCCCGTTCCCCTCGATGGGCCGTGTGCGCGCTTCGCGCCTCTGGCGCAGACGCACCGTCACCGTCGAGTTCGACGCTGCCGCGTTCGATCCGGCCGTCGATCCCGTGCTGAGCACCGCCGACGGCTCGCCGATCGCCGGGTGCGTGCTGACCGAAGCCAATCTGCCTGCATCAGGAGAAGTCCACATTCGCGTTTCGTGGGACCGCCCGACGTCCCCGGTCACCGTCATCGGCGCCCGCGCCGGCGCCAGGAGCCCATCATGAAGAGCCGACTTGCCCCAGAAGGACAAGCCCGGTGTGTGCACCCGGCCTTCACGCTCATCGAACTGCTCGTCGTCATCGCCATCATCGCCATGCTGATCGGCATCCTGCTTCCCTCGCTCGCGAAGGCGCGCGAGGCGGCCAAGGACATCATCTGCATGAACAACCTGAAAAATATCGGGATGGCCACGCAGATGTATCTCGATGATCAGCCGGATGGCGACGAACGCATGATGGACATGTATCCGTTTCTCAACCCGGCTTCGAGCAATCCTCCCCTGAAGGGGAAGCGGGTGAATCCCGTGACCGGGCGATATGACATGAGGGCCCATCGCTGGGTGCCGATGCAGGTGCTGCAGGATTATCTTTCGGGAAACTCTGAGAACGGCATCTTCGAGTGCCCCAGCGCTCGCGGCGCTTCGAGCGTGCTGGATCGCCAGACCCGCTTGTCCATGGAGTACGGCGCCCGCGTCCAGGTGCTCGACTACGACCTCGACGGTACAGAGGAGTTCAGTGAGTACTGGGCCAACGACTGGTACTACGACCCGAACGGGACGGCCGACTCGGGTGTTTCCGGCCAAAGTTTGCGTGCAATCCGGCATCCGGAAGAACTCGTGCTCTTCATCGACGCGGTCGATTGGATTCCGCGTCACCGTTCGCCCGCGTGGGAGAGAGTCGACGATCAGAACACCATGGGAAGCAGCATGCTCCTGCGAGGCGATCTTCGCGTCCAGGAAATGGTCGTTGCGGAGTATAAGTTGCTCCCCGACAAGTACGGGTCTGATACGCCGTTCTACGCGTGGGGTCACAAGTACAGCGACTGAATGGGGGGATTCGAATGGGCGTTCGCGAAGTCTTGAACTCGAAGCCGTGGATCGCCTGGACCATCGCTTTGCTGGCCATCGGAGTCGCGGTCCTTTTCTATGTCCGCGGAGGCTCGCAATCGGCGCCGGACAGCATGGACAAGTTGTCTCAGATGGTCACGATTCGCTGCACGGAGACCGGGCAGGAATGGGACATGAATCGCGGGGAACTCATGGAATTGCTCATGTACCAGCCGGGCATGATCGATCCCACAAAGGGCATCCCGAGCAAGTTTGCCGAGGGACGCCCCACCGGCGTCATCGTTGACAAGGGCGTGTGGCAGGAAACGGTGAACTACGTCAACAAGATGAAAGACCTGGTCAAGGACCGCAAGCACGCGGGCGGGTGACACGAGCGAAGAAACGAATAGAGCAACCTCCCCGCTCGGGAGGTTGCTTGTCGATAGGGTGCGTCCGGTTGCTGATAGATACTCGCGATCAGGGACAGGCCGCGGACACCCAAGCCAGCCAGATCTGCACGTCGTAGAAGTCCCATGGCTGGTCGCCGTTGAGGTCGGCCGCGGACACTTGCGCCGAAAAGTCTGCCAGGTAGGATTGGGTGTCAACGTAGTCCACGTCGCCGTCGTTGTCCCAGTCAGCCGGCTGGAGAATCTCGGACACCACCGCCCGGTCAGCGGCGTCGTTGTCTCCATCAAGGTCAGCGTCGAGTTGGGCGAGATGGTCGTCGTCGCCGATCGTGTAATTGGGCGAAGCCGGAAGCAGGTCAAAGTCGTCGCAGTCAATGTCGCCGTCCTGATCGAGATCCCCCAGAACGCCGGCGCCGACGCCCGCATTGATCGCGAATTGCACCCCTTCGACATCCTCCTCGTCAATGACCCCATCGTCGTTGAAGTCCCAGACGAGCAACTCGTCGGGATCAGTTGCATCAGGCGTACCGACGATGCTAGCCACCAGACTTAGGTCCAGCTGAGTAAACCGTCCGTCGCCGTCGCGATCGAATCTCGCGTCATTGCCCGTGAAGCACTGTACCTCGGCGAATCCCGATCCGAAAAGAGAGCCTTGACCTTCCCATTCGTAGAGCCCCAAGCCATTTGGCTCCCAGCCAGAACTTGCGGTGCCCTGCGCGGTTTCGATGAGGATTGCGTCATGCTGAAGTACATTGCGCGCGTTGCCAATGGTAGTACGAATGGCAGCGAAGTCGCGGCTCTCAGCGCCGGGGTAGATGAGGTTGCAGGAAACGGCTACGGTCGCACTCCACGCCCATTCAGTTTCCTGGTCCACCGTAAAGTCAATATGGGCGAGGTGGATAGTGGCGCTCAGGAATGAGGTCGGGCAGCACACGCCCTCGTTTTGAAGGTGAGTATAAGAGTCCGCTTCAACCGCAGCGAGCCATTGAGTACCAATGGTCTCCGTCTCCGCATTGACGGCCAGAGCCCAGCGATCACACTGGCCGAATCCGCGTCCACTAGCCAATGTCGATCCAGGGCCATACGTGTCGTCCGCTTCTCCGTCTTCGAAAAGCACGACACTGGGGGTGCAGCCGCCCGAATCGGGAGTCGTTCCACCTGCGGCTCCATATGCGAAGGAGTATTGGGAGCCGACGCCAAAGCCTGGTTCCGACACAAGCCTGGCCTCCGCCCCGGCGCGTACGCACCGCGTGAAGGCACAAACCTGCCCGCTGGCCGCATTGGTGAGCACGATTGTGGAGAAACGAACTCCGATCCAAACTGCGTGCAAGGGGCCTTTGGGGGTGTGTGTGAGCGACGCAGGTGTTGACCGTGCATGGTGTTCCCTTCTCGATGAAACTTCGATAGCAGCGTGCCCTTTTTTGATACTGGCGGAACGCAACGCGACGAACAACTCGGACGAAAGGGTGCGAACAGACTAAGCGGGGTTGGCCTATTCTGGGGAGTCATTAGGGAGGATTTCCTATTGACGAAGTGCACGCGTTTCGCGGTCCGCAGCCCGGCGGGGCGGCGGCTCAGGCATCGAAACTGCCGAGAACCCATGGGCTCGCTGCCAGTCGTTGCGGAGCCGTGACACCGTAGGTACTTGGGAAAAGGCATCCGGGCCGCGTATCCGCCGTCGGATCTTTTCGTTTTCATTCAAGTCAGAGGGACCAGCGAGGATTGAGTCGTGATGGGATCGCGCGGGACTTGCGCCGAGGGTGAGAAAGTCCGGCGCTGGAAGGTCCGAGGCAGTTCTCAGGCTCGCGAGGGCGGATGTGGGCTGCGCCCAAGCACAAATGAGGCGCGCGGGTGGGCACCGGCGCGGCGCGAGAGCGCTGTGGAACGGCGCGAGCGCTCTCTCGCGCGGCGCAACACCGCTGCGGCGCGGCGCAACAGCGCTCTCGCGCGGCGCCAGAGCGGTCATTCGTCGCGCAAGCGCGGTCTCGCGCGGCGCGAGACACCTCTTGCGCGGCGCAAGCGCCCCTTTCCGCGGCTCGAAACCGCGCAGAATGTGCAGTGGCCCATGCTTTGACGCCCTGACCGCCCGGGCCGACAGGCCACAGGCAGTGAGCCGCATCCGCCGGAAGCGGGGGCCTCACGTCGTCGGCGACTCGACCTGCTGGCTCGCTCGCCCGCACTCCGGGCATGCCGCCGCCGGGTCGAGTCCGCGCAGGTCGTAGTCGCAGTCTTCGCACTTCTGCTCGGGCCGGCGCCCTTCCAGCGCGTTCTTGATCTCGTACGCCCGCTTCTCGGACAGCGGGTACCTGCGGATCAGCACCAGCGACACCAGCCCCAGCGCGATCGGGATACCGATCTCGAACACACGCATGATCAGCAGCGTCTGCGGCGTCTGCACGTCCACCTTTTCCTGGAACCCCGTCGCGGAGATGAGCACACCGGCGACGAAGTACGCCCCGGCCATGCCCATCTTCATGAACCACCAGAACACCGCGTAGTAACTGCCCTCGCTGCGCCGCCCGGTGTTCAGTTCGTCCTCGTCGCACACGTCGGCGATCATTGAACTGGCCAGCGTGAAGAACATCAGCATGCCGGCCGAGAGCATCGCCGTGGGGATGAACAGCAACTTCGGGAAATCCGGGTTATAGCACAGCACCTTGCTCGCCTGCGCGCCGAGCATCATTCCCACCGCCAGCAGCAGCGTCCGCGTCTTGCCGATGCGCGCCGATACCCAGTTGAGCGGAAACACCGCGATCACGGCCGTCACGCCCCACGTCGTGCCCAGCCAGCCCATCAGTTTCGAGGCCGTCTGCTTGTCGCCGCCGAACAGATAGAAGATGGTGATGTAGTTGGCGAAGTTGTTGACCAGGTTGAAGCCGAGCACGGTCGCAAAGACGATGGCGACCAGCATCAGGAAGGTGCGGTTGCGCATCGTCATCTTCAACTGCGCCCACAGCGGGATGCGATCCTGCTTGGCCACACGCTCCACATAACGCTCTTCGCACAGCAGCGCGCACATCACCGCGAAGACGACCACGATGCCGGCCGCCAAGTAACCGACGTGACGCATGCCGTCGACTTCATCGCCGCCGCCCCGGAACAGCGGCATGTTGGCCATCGCGTAAAACCACGGCGTGATCATCGCGCCCACGTTGCCCACGAAACTCTTGGCGCTGAAGAGGCGCGTGCGCTCGTGATAATCCCCCGTCATCTCCATGCCCAGCGCCCCGTGCGGAATCTCGAACACCGTCACGGCCGTATAAAACAACAACGACATCGCCAGGAAGTACCAGAACTGCGGCATCACGCCCCACTCGCGCGGCACCGACCACATCGCCACGAATGTCGCCGCGACCAGGAACCCGCCGACGAGGATGTATGGCCGCCTGCGCCCGAAGGGTGTGCGCGTGTTGTCCGAAATGTGCCCCATGATCGGATCGGTGATCGCGTCCCACAGGCGCGGCACCATCTGGGCCACCCCGACCAGGATCGCGCTTACTCCCAGCCCCACGTTGACGATCAAACCAGACAACTGGCCGACCGAGTTGAACAGGGCGATGGGCACGAACCCGCCCAAGCCGTAGGCGAGCATCTGGATCCACGGGATGCGGTCGCGGGCGGCGGTGATATGCGATCGGGCAGCCATGCGAGGGCTCCTGCCGGCGACCGTTCGCCGGGGAAACACCGATTGTAAGCGTTTACATCGCCCGCCGCGAGCCTGCTTCGACCATGACTGGAGATTCATCGAACAGCCTGAACCTGAGCGCGTGCTGACCACCGACGATCCGGCCACCTTCCCGCATGGACGCGGGCCGGCAAGGAAGCGGCTGGACAGCCCAAGCCGATGGCGGCCAGATCAAGTGGCCGCGTGCTCAGGGGGAAAGGGAAGCGTGAGTGTCTGGGGGGAGAAAAGAGCCGAGTGCAGCGAGAGGGATGATGGGTTCTCATGCCTCCTCGTTCACGCCGCCGATTCGCTCCGCCGTCGCGGCTTGGCCGCCGCGCTCGACGCCGTCGGATCCTCGTCCAAGACCAGTTGATCCACCGTCGGCGCGTCCTTGAGCGGACGCCCCTTCGCATCGGTCAGCGGCACGCCTTGGAGTGTCGTGATGATCGGAATGGGATTGGCCTTCATGTGGGCCGCCAACTGCTTCTCCAGCAAGGCCCGCTTTTCTTCGGGTTGATCGGTCCACTTCCCGCGACCGCGACACTTGGGAAACGCGCTGCACCCAAGCCAGGGCCCCCGCACGCCGTCGCGCAGATAGAGGTAGTTGATCTCGTCGGCGCTCAGCCCGGGCTCCGCGCTGCACTTGGGGCATGGAATGTCCGTCTCCAGCGGCGGCGGCGACGGCGCGGTCACATGCCCCTTCTTATCAATATTCAAAATCACCCCGACGCTCTGATCCTCGCCCTCTTCCAACAGAGTCGCGACGAATGGCCCGAACCGTCCTGTCCGCTTGACCATTGGACGCCCGGTCCTGGGGCAGCGGATGTTCACGAACTCAGCCGTGCGAGGCCGCCCCAGCCGATCCACCGGACTGGCATGCGCGCACTCCGGATAGGTCGAACACGAGAGGAACCGCCCGTTCCGCCCAAATCGGTAGACCAGGGGCTTGCCGCACTTGGGGCAGTCATACTTCGAAGGCTGCGTCTCGGCCTTGGCGTGCTGCAACTCTTCGTGCGCCCGGCCCAGACTGGCGCTGAAAGGCTCATAAAAGCGCTTCAGCATTTCGATCCAGTCCAGGTGCTCTTCCTCCACCTTGTCCAGTTCGCCTTCCATCTGCCGCGTGTACCCGACATCCATCAGGCGCGGAAAGGCCTCGATCAACTTGTCCGTCACCACCTCGCCCAGGTCCGTCGCGTAGAACGCCCGGTTCACCTGCTCGACGTAGCGACGGTCCTGTATCACCTGGATGATCGACGCATACGTCGAAGGCCGCCCGATGCCCTCGCTCTCCAGCGTCTTGATCAGACTCGCCTCGGTGTAGCGGGCCGGCGGGCTCGTGAACTTCTGCTGCGCGTCGAGCGCAAACGGACGGAGTTCCTGCTGTTCGCGCAGGTCCGGCAGCACCACGTCGTCGCCCCCGCTGGGCACGCCGGCGACCTTGTAAAACCCGTCGAACGCCAGCCGGCGACCATTGGCCTTGAACGTCACCGGCCTTGCCGGGTCCGTCCCGCCCTCGATCAGGAACGTGGTCGAGTCCCACTCGGCCGCCGTCATCTGGCAGGCGACAAACCGCTTCCAGATCAGTTCGTACAACCTGAACTGATCCTCGCGCAGCGCGCTCTTCACCCGCGACGGTGGATACTCCAGCGAGGTCGGACGGATCGCCTCGTGCGCCTCCTGCGCGTCCTTGTTCGACGACCCGAAGAAGTTCGGCTTCTCGGGCAGGTAGTCCGCGCCATAGGTGCGCTCGATGTGCGCTCGCACCGCGCTGAGTGCCTCCCCGGCGATGTGCGTCGAGTCGGTTCGCATGTAGGTGATCAGGCCTACCGGCCCTTCGCCCGGAATCTCGACGCCCTCATACAACGCCTGCGCCGCCCGCATCGTGCGCTGCGCGCCGAATCCCAGCCGGCTCGACGCGGCCTGCTGCAGCGTCGACGTAATGAACGGACCCGCCGGCCTCGTGCTCGTCCGCTTCGTCTCGATCGACGTGATCCGGTACGGCGTCGCCGGATCGACTTCGCCTGCCACCGTGCGCACAAACCGCGCCGGTCCGCGACCCTCGGGGTTCTCCTCGGCGCGCGCCTGGATGTTCTTCAGGCCCGCCAACGCCGCGACCTCGCTCACCCGGGGCGTCAGGTCGATCGGGTTCTTGTTCTGCTTGCCCCCCGCCTTCTGCCATACCTCGGCCGTCAGACGCAGATCAAACTCCTCGCCCCCCACGCGCACCAGTTCGGCACGAATCGCCTCGTGATCACTCAGCCAGGCATTCTGCTGCTTGATCGTCGGCGTGTTGCCCTTCTCGTCCCTGTGGGCGTTGAACTTCACCCACGACGTCTCCAGCGAGCGGGCCGCCTGTTCAGAAAGTGCGAACTTGCCCTGGATCTGCCAGTATTCATCGGGAATGAAACTGCGAATCTCACGCTCGCGCTCCACCACCAGTCGCACGGCCACCGACTGCACGCGGCCGGCGCTCAGTCCCCGCGCCACCTTCTTCCACAGCAGCGGGCTGACCTGGTACCCCACGATCCGGTCAAGGATCCGCCGGGCCTGCTGGGCATTGACCCGGTCCATGTCGATCGGGTGCGGATGCGCGAACGCCCGCTCGATCTCGCCCTTCGTGATGGCTGCGAACACCACGCGACGCGCCTGCTCGGGCTCGATGTCCAGCACTTCGGCCAGATGCCAGGCAATCGCCTCTCCCTCGCGATCGAGGTCGGTGGCGAACCAGACGTCGCGGGCTTCTTTGGCAGCCTTCTTCAGGTCGCGAATGACCTGCTCCTTCCCGCTGAGAACTTCGTACGAGGGACAGAACTCGTGCTCCAGGTCCACCCCGGGAACGGGTGACTTGTCGCCCTTCTTCGCCTTGGAGGGAAGATCGCGCACATGCCCCACGCTGGCCATCACGAGGTAGTCAGGCCCGAGGTACTTATTGATGGTCTTGGCCTTGCTGGGGCTCTCGACGATGACCAGACTCTTGCCGGCCGCCTGTCCGGGCTTGTAGCCCTGACGCGGGGCACGCCGGGCCGGGGTCTTCTTGCGGGATGAGGCGGGTTTCTTGGCCATGTCGGTCCCTGGTCGTGCCTGAGAGAAGACGGTCGCCAGGGGCGAGTCAAGCGCCGCCCGGGGAGGAATCTCTCGGTCGATCCTTGTCCCCGACTTTGGAATCGGGGCTTGGAAACCTGGCGGACGAAGGCCGCTCAAGACGATGCCAGACACTGCTCGACAATGCGAGCCGCCTGCGTCGGCCCAGGTGTCTCGGAGAGCGCAAATCCCGTGTAGTTCTGATGTTGAGCCAGGCGTTTCAACCACGTTCGCTGGTTCTTGGCAAAGCGCCGCGTCTCGATCTTGATCTGCTCGAAAGCCTCCTCCAGTGACATTTGACCAGCCAAGGCCGCCAACACCTGCTTGTATCCCAAGGCTTCTCTCGCCTGAATCCCCAATACTGGGGATAACCTACGGACTTCCTCGACCAGCCCGATCTCCATCATGCGCCGCACCCGCTGGTTGATGCGACGGTTGATCAGGTCGCTCGGCCACAGCAGGGCAAAGACATGCAGGTCCGGTCGGCGCGGGTGTTTGCGATCCCACTGCGACTGAAGCACCGAAATGGGTGTGCCTGTCTGGTGAAAGACTTCGAGCGCGCGCACCGTTCGTCGCAGATCGTTGGGGTGAATGCGCCGCGCGGCGGCGGGGTCAACCCGTTCCAGTTCGGCCCGCAACTCCGACAAGCCGCGTGCGGCCAGTCGCTCGCGCAGTCCCCGATCAGGCTCGGGCGCCTCGAACAACCCGTCAAGCAGAGCCTTGATGTAAAGATGCGTTCCCCCGACCACGATGGGCAGCCCTCCGCGCGCCCGCACCTGGTCGATGGTCTGTTCCGCGTCTTCCAGCCATTGGTGGACGCTGTAGGCCCCTCCCGGCTCGACGATGTCGATGAGGTGGTGGGGAATGCCGCGGCGCTCGGCGACCGTGGGCTTGGCCGAGCCGATGTCCATTCCGCGGAAGATCTGCACCGAGTCGGCGCTGATGATCTCCGCGGCCCGTCCGGTGCGCTCCGAGACCATCTGGGCGACGAGGAGCGACAGGTCGGTCTTGCCCCCGGCCGTGGGCCCGACGATGACGGGGATGCGCGGGGTCATTCGGTGTCAACGGTGTGAACAGCCCCTTCGGGCGGTTTGTCGAAGGAGTTGGGAAACATGGTGCGGATGAAGAACACCGCGTTGAAGTGCTCGCTCCAGCGGGCGGTGGCAACGTGGGCCCGCATGGAGCCGTCGTCGGCCGGCAGTAACTCGTCGACGCAGATGAGATTGCCGGGCATGGCCTGATCGAGCCCTGAGCCTTCGAGATCGTGCAGCGGCACGAAGAGGAAAGGCCAGTCGATGCGAGCGAAGTACTGTTCGAGTGAGCCGGCTCGGGCAGACAGTTCGGGCAGGGGTTGTTCGCGTAATCGGGCCGTGAGTCCCCGGGCGGCGTCGAAGCCGATGACGTACATCTGCTCGCCCAGCGCCTCGCGCCACTTGGCGCCGGCGGGAAGGAAGCCCTGGAAACGATCCTGATCCACGTCAAGGCGGATGTCGGCCGCATCGTGGAGGGCGGTCAGTGACGAGCACCAGACGATGATCTTCCGATCGGGGTATACCTCGCCGGCCAGCCAGACCAGGCGGTCGCCCATGTGGGCCTGACGCCGGTTGTCGTCGCGCAGCGTGCCGGCGGGAGGTTCAAAGGCCATTGCGGCCCGGGCGTTTTCGATCTGATCTTCGAGAATGTGAGTCCAGATGAGGTGTTCCATCGGGCTGGTCGCGGCGATCAGCGCTTCGGCGTGCGCGCTGAGCGCCTTGGCCAGTTGGTGCAGATCCTGCCAGGCCTGGACAATGGCCTTGTCGTCCTGTGCCCTGGCGGCCTCATCCAGGCGTTCGAGGACGGTGAGCATGTGACGACGCTGATCCTTGTCGAAGGGGTGCGGGTCGATCGAGTCGAGGTAGTCCAGCAGTTCGCGCGGGAGTTGTCGCGCGGTGCGTCGCCCGGTGGCGCGGTGATCGAAACCGCCCACGTCGACCGGGCGTTTGCCGAAATAACTCGTCCACACCTGGCGGTAGAGTGGGCTCATCAGTCCCGACTGCGCCCAGTCGGCGGGCAGCCCGAGCGGGGCGCAGGCGCTGTAGTCGGTGCCGGCGGCGAACTGGGCATTCATGGCCCGGCAGTCGTAGAAACCGGCTTCGAAGAGGATGACCGAAAAGCCGCCAGTCTTGATGAGTCGGCGACTCAGGCGGGTCTTGGCCAGCAGCGTCGCGCCGTCTCCGGCGCTGCGCTCGGCCAGCACCACGATCCGCTTGTCGCCGATCTCGTGCACCAGTTGATCCAGGTCGGCGTCGTCGGCGTACTCGGGATGGATGGACCTAAGCCGGAGGGCGTGGGTGTCCAGCCAGGAGGCCTCGGACGGGAGAGGCTGTTGGGCGCGCGCGGGTGTCGGCAGGCAAAGGAGCAGGAAGAGCCATGCGAGCCGAAGGGGCATGGTGTCAGGATACCGGACAATTCGGCTTGGGCCGGCGGGGCCCGTAGGATCAGGACCATGCCAGTCCCTCGCATCGCCATTGTGGGCCGACCTAACGTCGGCAAGAGTTCCCTGTTGAACATGCTCGCGGGCGAGCGGGTGGCGATCGTGGACCCGACGCCGGGCGTGACGCGCGACCGGGTGTCCATCGTGGTCGATCTGGACAGCCCCGACGGGCGTCGCCCGCCCAAGCCGGTGGAACTGACAGACACCGGGGGGTACGGCGTCTACGTCGCCGAAGGAGGGCGCTATGACGAAATCGGGGCAGACCTGTCCAGCCTGACCAAGGACATCGAGTTCCAGATCGGCGAGGCGGTTTCGCATGCTGACCTGATCCTGTTCGCGGTCGACGCCCAGGCGGGTCCGACCGCGGCCGACTGGGAGATCGCCCGAATGCTTCGGGAGCAGAAGTTTGGCACGCGGCAGGGCGAGCCGGTGCGGGTGCAGGTGGTGGCGACGAAGGTGGACGGGCCCAAGTGGGAGTCGCACGCGCTCGAGTTGGCCGGGCTGGGTTTCGGCGAGCCGATGCTGTGCTCGGCGATGAGCAACTACCTGCGTCGTGACCTGATCGACCGGTTGTACGAGATGGTGCCGCTGGTGGAGCATCGCGACCCCGAGGCCGACCTGAAGGTGGCGATTGTCGGCAAGCGCAATGCGGGTAAGAGCACGCTGGTCAATCGGCTGGCGGGCGAGGAGCGGGTGATCGTTTCGGAGATCGCCGGCACGACGCGCGACGCGATCGACGTGCGCTTCGAGATCGACGGCCGGTCGATCCTGGCGATTGATACGGCCGGGCTGCGGCGGAAGAAGAGTTTCCAGAACCAGATCGAGTGGTACGCGCTCGATCGCGCCCAGCGGGCGATCGGGCGGGCCGACGTGGTGCTCATGCTCATCGATGCGACCGAGCCGGTCAGCCAGGTGGACGAGCAACTGGCGGCCTATGTGGTCGAGTCGTACAAGCCGGTGGTGATCGTGGTGAACAAGTGGGATCTGGCCCAGGGTAGAGCCGGTCCGACGGGCAAGCCGATCACGGTGCAGGACTACGAGAAGTACATTCGCCGGGAGTTGAAGGGACTGGCGTTTGCACCGATCGCGTTCATGTCGGCCAAGGAGGGGCTGAACGTGCGCGGGGTGCTCGACGTGGCGTTTGAACTGCACGGGCAGGCGTCCACGCGGGTGGGCACCGGGCAGTTGAACCGGATCGTGCAGACGATCGTGGAGCGACAGGGCCCGGCCAATCCGGCTGGGCACCAGGCGCGGGTGTATTACGCGGCGCAGGTGCGGACCAACCCACCAACGATCGTGATCGTGGTGAACCGCCCGGAACTGTTCACGGTCCGGTACGAGCGCTACCTGATGAACCGCTTCCGCGAGGAACTTCCGTTTGAGGAGGTGCCGGTCAAGGTGATCTACCGGAGCAAGCGCCGGGCCGAGGAGATCGCGGCGCGGGACGAGCGACGTGCGGCCGGACGGCGCGGCAAGGGCCACCTGCACTCGACGGACGATTCGGCCCTGGCGTTCGATCCGGAGACGCTGGACATGGACGCACTGCTGGCCGACGAGTCGGACGAGGCGGAATCATACTTCGATGATGACCAGGGATGAACGGGGGCGGGTGGTGCGTCAGCGGGTGGTGGGCGCGACGTCCTGTCGGCGCGCCAAGAGAGATGATGGGCAATGGCACGCAAGGACAAGAGTTTCGGAAAGGACTTTCGGCACTTCTTCGGTCGCGGGCTGGCGATTCTGCTGCCCAGCGTGCTGACGCTGTGGCTGCTGTGGCAGGCCTTCTCATTCCTGCTCAAGAACGTGGCCGAGCCTATCAACACCGGGCTGCGGGCGGCCACGGTGTGGGCGGTGCCGTTCGTGGTCAATGATGACAACCCGCCCAAGTGGTTCATTGTGACGGAGGACCAGATCCGGGCGCGACTGTCCGCGGGCCGGACGGCGCCGGCCGATGCGGAGGTGGTCCAGCAGACAATGGAGGAGCGCCGCAGCGCGGTGATCAAGCAGATCCGTCGCGACCGGCTGCGCGACTTCTGGCAGGACCAGTGGTACCTGCAGATCCTCGGGCTCTTCATCGCGGTCCTGCTGATCTATCTGGCGGGGTTGCTGCTGGGGAACATCGTCGGACGGCAGTTGTACCTCAAGTTGGAGAAGTTGATCGCCCGGATCCCCGGTTTCAAGCAGGTGTACCCGCACGTCAAGCAGGTGGTGGACCTGGTTCTGGGTGAGCGGGCGATGGCGTTCAACACGGTGGTGGTCATCGAGTATCCGATCCAGAACGCGTGGACGATTGGTTTCCTGACCGGCGAGTCGTTCAAGGTGATCGATGAGATCGCCGGCGGGGACGTGGTGAGCGTGTTCGTCCCGACTTCGCCGACGCCTTTCACGGGGTTCGTGATCAACCTGCGCAAGGAACTGGTGCACCGCGTGGACATCCCGGTGGACGAAGCACTGCGGTTCGTCCTGACCGGAGGCGTGCTCACGCCCGAGAAGGTGCGCGAGGCCCAGGCCAAGGGACGGGGAGTTCTCGGCCCTGGAACCGAGCCCGAAAAGCCTCCCAAGGAGGAGTTGCCGGGCTGATCGGGCCGGGCGAGGGCGCTGGGTCTATGCTCAGGGCGTCAGAAGGTCGATGCATGGCGTGGCCAGACGACAGGAGAGCGCATGCGAGTGGAAGTCGTGGGACGTCAGGTTTACGTGAGCGACGCGGTGCGGTCGCACGCCGAGGGGAAGGTCGAGAAACTGACGCGCTACTTCGACGGGATTCAGCAAATCACCTGTGCCATCTCCAAGCCCGATCACCACCATCTCTTCCGGGTGGAACTGGTGGTGGATGTCGAGAAGGGCGAAGATCTGATCAGCCATGCCGACAATGAGGATCTGTACACGGCTCTGGATCTGGCGGTGGGCAAGAGTCAGCGCCAATTGACGGACTACAAAGAGAAACTCAAGCAGGGTAAGCGTTCGTAAGGGGCCGACAGGCCACGGGTGCGTGAAGATGAAACTCAGTGAGTTGGTGGTCGAGCGGGCGATCGTCGCGGAACTGGCCAGCCAGGAGCGCGACGACGTGATCGCCGAACTGGTGGACGCGGTGATCGCAGCGGGCAAGATCGACCCTTCGCTGCGTGACCATCTGGTCAGCAAGGTGCTGGATCGAGAGAAGATGAGTTCGACGGGCTTCGGCCGGGGCGTGGCCGTGCCGCACGTCAAGCACCCATCCATCGATCAGTTGGTCGCGACGGTGGGGCTGAGCCACAAGGGTGTGGACTTCAACGCGCTGGACAAGCAGCCGGTCTACTCGATCTTCCTCCTCCTCAGCCCCGAAGGCCGCCCGGAGGAACACCTCCAGGCCATGGAAACGATCTTCAAGAACCTGCGGAAGGATACCTTCCGGCGCTTCCTGCGGCAGTCCAGCACGCCCGAGCAGGTTATGAACCTGCTCAGGGAAGCAGACGACCAACTTCTCACCGGGTAAGACCACCCCCGGAGTCCCCCGACCCGAGAAACGTGATGGCCCAGCGAGCAACCGTCCGGGTGACCATTGCCAATCGGCTTGGGCTGCACGCCAGACCCGCAACCGAGTTTGTCGACGTAGCCAGTGGGTTTGTCAGCGAGGTCACGGTCACCAAGGGCGATGAGAGCGTCAGCGGCAAGTCGATCATGGAGATGATGATGCTGGCCGCCACGCAGGGAACGGTGCTCGAAATCGTCGCCGAGGGAGACGACGCAGACCAGTGCGTCAAGGCGCTGTCGGACCTGGTCGCGGCGGGCTTTGGTGAAATGTGAGTCAGGGCGAAGGTGGCGCCCCGGTTCGGTCCGTCCGCAGGGGGTGATCCGCGGGCGTGGCACTCCCGTGCCGACTCACGCGCTCCGACGCTCGGGCCCACAGGCGACGCACGCGCTGCCGGCGATCGTGCGGGCGGGGGGCGTTGGAGTCGGCGCACCCGTCGACCAGTGCGAACAGCGCTCGCGCCATCAGCGTGCGGCGGGGTTTCAGACCGATCCCGGTCGGCTCGAAGTAGGCCTTGGTGATGTCCAGAGGGTCCATCGAGCCGCGGCGGACGTCGACGGTGTCCACCAGCGCCAGGCTCAGCGGATGCCAACCGGTGACGATGAGGTTCGAAGGCTTGGGATCGCGTACCACAAGCCCCTGGTGTTGGAAACGGGCGAAGAGGCGCCCCACCGCCCCGGCCAGGGCGTGCTGGTCCTTGACGGGCAGTCCCGGGCCCATCAGTTCCAGAACGCTTTGGCCGGCGATCCACTCGATGATCAACACCTCGCAGCGTGATGTGGCCGCGCCGGTGCGGAGTATGGCCAGGGGACGGGCCGCCTGAAAGCCGCGGGCGATCAGCAACTCGGCTCCATGCCACTGTCGCGCGTGTCGAGTGAGCCCCAGCCATGATCGAACCAATGCCCACGGGGTGGGCAGTGGCTCCACCTTGAGCACCACGTCGCGTTCGTGCTCGCCGACGAGCAGTCGCATCTGCCACACGCGGCAGTCGCCGTCGCGCCGGATCTTGAGCCGTCGAGCCCCGCGCGGGGCGTCAGGGTTGACCCAGTCGACCTGCCGCAGGGCGGTCTGCCATTCCCGGGCCGAATAGCCCCAGCCTTCGGCGTAGCGCACGACGGCCAGTTCTTCAGCGGCTGGGGCGGGCATGCAGGCAGCGTATCCGGCCAGTCCTGCCCGCGCGGCGTACATCGCGCCCGGTTGACAGCACGCATCGGAGGGTTGACCATCTCGGCATGACCCTGCCGCTCTCCATCGCCACTGTCTGCCGCAACAACCGGCAGAGCCTGGAGCGTGTGCTCGACTCGGTGGCCGGTCTGGCAGGCGAAATCGTCGCAGTCGATTCCGGCTCGACCGACGGCACGCTCGACCTGCTGGCCTCCCGCGGGGCCCGTGTCATCGAGACAGAGTGGAAGGGGCATGTGGCGACCAAGCAGATGGCGTTGGAAGCCTGCACGCAGGAATGGATCCTGCACCTGGACTCCGATGAGCCGGTCGAACCCGACCTGGCCCGATCCATCGGCGCGTTCATCGAGCGATGCGAGCCGGGTGTGAGCGGGGCGCGCGTCAACCGCAAGATCTGGTATCGCGGGCGTTTTCTCGAACATGCCTGGCAGCCCGAGTGGCGATTGCGCCTGGTGCGTCGCGAGCACGTCGTCTCTGGGTTGGCGCGCTGGGCAGGGGCCGACCCGCACGATCGACTCGAACTGGACCCCGGAGCCGGGCGCGTGGTGAATTTGCCCGGCACGCTGCGGCATGAGTCGTTCCTCACCTTTGCAGAGCATCTGGGCAAGCAGTTGGCTTTGTCGCGCATCGCGGCCGAGAGCCTGCACCGGGCGGGAGAACGGGGCAGTCTGATGCGGCTGATCGGTTCGCCTCCCGGGGCGATGTTCAAGCAGGTGGTGCTCAAGCAGGGATGGCGTGACGGAGTGCCGGGCTGGCTGGCGGGGGGCACCGCGGCAGCCGGGGCCTTGATGAAACACATCATCCTGCTGGAACTGGGGGAACAAGACGGCCCGCATGGGCCGGGTGCGTAGTATTGTCTTCCGACTGCCATCGCCCCGACTGATTGAGCCGGGGCGTGCAGGCGTCCGAGGATTTGCATGAGCGACTCGACCGATCAGGGAAGCGGCGCCGAGCAAAAGCGCCCGCGCCGTCGCAGACGAAAGCCCGCCAGCACCGAAGCGACCGAACAGGTCGCGCCCGTTGATCGCCCGGCCTCCGGCGAGGAGCCGGGCCCGCAGAAGAAGCGCCGTCGCCGTCGTCGCAAGTCACGCCCGCCCGAAGAACGCGACCCGACTCAGGAAATTCCCGAGCCCAGGGTGGCCGAGGATCGGCACTGGGACCCCTCGGTCTTTGACACGGACAAGACTTTCGCCGATCTCGGTCTGGCCGAGGCCATCGTGCGCGGCTGCGTGGCCGCGGGATTTAAACACCCGACGAAGATCCAGGCGGCGCTGGTGCCGCTGGCGCTGACGCGCCGCGACGTGCTGGGACAGGCCAAGACGGGCACCGGCAAGACGGCCGCCTTTGCGCTTCCGCTGCTGCACCTAGCCGAGGCGGGCGTGCGCTTTCAGACCATCATCCTGGCGCCGACGCGCGAACTGGCCATCCAGATCCAGCAGGATTTCGCCCAACTCGGGCGCTACTCCAGCGTCCGCTGCGTGGCGATCTACGGCGGGCAGAGTATCTCGACGCAGGCCCGCAAACTTGAGGAAGGCCCGGAGATCATCGTCGGTACGCCGGGCCGCGTGCTCGACATGATCGACCGGCGCCTCCTCTTGCTCGACAACGTCCGCTTCGCCGTGCTCGATGAAGTCGACCGCATGTTCGACATCGGCTTCCGTGACGACATCCGGCAGATTCTGCGCAAGTGTCCAACCGAGCGGCAGACGATCTTCGTGTCGGCCACCATCTCCGGCGAGATCGAGGAATTGGCGCGCAAACACATGCGCGACCCGGAGAAGTTGATCGTCTCGGCTGGCGCGCTGACCGTGGACATGGTGCAGCAGCGTTACCTGACCGTGCAGCCGTGGGACAAGCGCCGGCTGCTGGCGCATCTTCTCACGCACGAGGAGCCGGCGCTGACGCTGGTGTTCTGCCGCATGAAGCGCACGGTGGATTCGGTGGCCGAGTATCTCAACCGCAAGGAGATCGAGGCCCACGCAATCCACGGCGACATGAACCAGTCGCAGCGCAACCGCGTGATGGAGCGTCTGCGCCACGGCAAACTCGAGGTGCTGGTCGCCAGCGACCTGGCCAGCCGCGGCATCGACGTGGAGGGCATCACGCACGTCGTCAACTACGATCTGCCCGAGGATCCCGACATCTACGTGCATCGCATCGGGCGTACCGCACGCGCGGGGCGTAACGGCGTGGCGTGGAGCCTTGTCACGCCCGCGCAGGGCGGGCTGCTCACCGAGATCGAACTGCTCATCAACGCCGAGATTCCCAAACTCGACTACCCGGACTTTGAGCACCGCGAGAAGCCGGCCGACTGGAAGGACGAGGCTCCGGTGTCGCCCAATGTGGTGCAGATCGAGGGGGTGCCCGCGGCCGCCTCGCGCAGCCGCTTTGAGGCCGACGTCAAGCCCGAGACGAGCAAACTCAGTGAAGATGAACTGAAGGCCAAGTTCCCCGGGGGCATCGTGCCAAGCAAACTCCCGCCGCGGCAGATGCGCGGGCGCGTCAGGCCGCGGGGGGGATGAGGTCGCGCACCGTGACTTCCATGAGGCGCGACCATGAAGGAGCCATCGCCGGAACCCGGGAAATCAGGCGCAAGTATTGGGAACTCGGGTCTGGTCGATCGAAGCAAGACCCCTCCCTCATGGTCGGGGTTCGTGGATCTTGACCGCTTTCACCAACTCCCGCACGCCTCGACCATCAGCCGCTTCATCTGGGCCACCGCCTCGCGCAGTCCGACGAACACGGCCCGGCTGACAATCGCGTGACCGATGTGCAGTTCCGCGACACCGCGCAGGCCCGCGATGGGTCCGACGTTGTGGTAGTTGAGCGCGTGCCCTGCGTTGAAGCGCATGCCCAGTTCGCTGATGCGCCGCCCGGCCAGCGCTACGCGGTCCAGTTCGCTGCGAAGGTTGCCGCGCCGCATGTCGCCCCCGCACTCGAAGAACGACTTGGCGTAGGGCCCGGTGTGGACCTCACAGACGTCGAAGCCTGCCTCGGCCGCGGCCTCAACCTGTCTCAGATCCGCATCAATGAACGCGCTGACGATCATGCCCCCGTCACGCAGGGCCGCGACGACTTCCTTCAGACGCGCCAACTGCGAAGCCACGTCGAGCCCGCCTTCGGTGGTCACCTCACGCCGACCCTCGGGCACCAGCATCGAGGTGTCGGGTCGGATGCGACGCGCAATATCGATCATCTCGTCGGTCGCGGCCATCTCGAGGTTCAGCCGCACGCGCGACAGGCGGCGGATGAGTTCCACGTCGCGGTCGTTGATGTGACGCCGATCTTCGCGCAGGTGGACGGTGATCCCGTCGGCCCCGCCCATCTCGGCCTCGTGGGCCGCCCGCACCGGGTCTGGCTCGCCCAGGTCGGGCTGATCGGGATACCGGGCCTGCCGGACGGTGGCCACATGGTCGATGTTTACGCCGAGGTGGATCATCTCTGATTCTACAGGACTTGCCCGGCAAACCTGCCCGATCGCACCATCTTCGTTTTTTTGAAATGTGACTTGACAATACTCAAGATGAAGTGAATAATATTCATGTGTCGATCAACGAATCGAAAACGCGCCTCGCCGGCCGGCACGACCACCCACTCCTGAGCCTGTCGGACGAGGATCTGGCCCTGGTCAGCGAACTGGTGCTCCAGTCCGGCTCGCTCAAGGGGTTGGCGGAGGTGTATGGTGTCAGTTACCCGACCATCCGGGCGCGGCTCGATCGAGTCATCGATCGCCTGCAACTGGCCATGCAGGGACGTCGGCCCGATCCGCTGCGCGAGTTCCTGGCCGACCTGATCGAACGCGGACACATGAACGTGGACACGGCCCGGCGCATCGCGTCGCTGGCCGACGAGCGAGTCAACCAGGCAAAGGGGGACGCATGACTCCGTGGTTTGACGAACAGACGGCCGGAATGGTGGGCGGACTGCTGGGCGCGGGCGTCGGCGGCGTGCTGGGCGGCATCGGCGGCGGCGTGGGCGGCCCGCTGGCAGCGATGGGAAAGGCCAAACACTTTGTCCTGGGCATCTTCGTCTTCGGCATCGTCGTGGGGGTCGCCCTGGTGGCCGTCGGCTTGGCAGCGTTGGTGATGGGGCAGCCCTGGTGGGTGTGGGTGTCGTTCGTCGGCCCCGGCGTGATCGCCGCCGGCCTGATGGGCGGGTTGCTGCCCGTGGTGCGCATGCGCTATCGCCAGGCCGAGCAACGCAAACTCGACGCCCAGAGTTTCCGGGGCTGAACGCGACGATCAGGGGCGAACCAGCGCGTCGATGACGATTGGCACGCTGCCGGTCGGGCGCCAGGTGGAGGGCGGCTGATCCCACCACAGGGCCGACTCCAGCGAGGTGGGCTCGATGTCGACGGGTCGCGACATTTCCTCGAGGTGCACGCGCCAGTTCAGTTTGGACAGCGCATGTACGAGCGAAGCCAGGGCGGTCGCGTCGAGTTGCAGTTCGGCCGACCAGACTTCGACGAGCATCGGTCGCGGCACCTCGATCAGGTCGTCAGTCTGCCGGTCGAACGCCCACACCGGCTGTTGCGAGGCGATGCGCTCCCAGCGCCGGCACAAACTGGCATCCAGCCGCCCGGCCAGTGTCCAGGCGGTGCTGCGGGAGGCCAGGCCCGCATGCATCGCATCGAGGCCCGCGCGAGCCGCGTGCTCCGACCGGGCCAGCACGCGGATGGCCAGACGCCCCTCGCCCAGCAACTGCACGGCCCGAGGCAAATCGGGTTCCAGCGCGCGATCGGCTTCCCAGAACCCTTCGGCCGCCACGAGCAGTTCCTCCGACGCGACCGGATCCTCGGTCGACGCCATGGGAAGTTCCGTGCCGGACCCTTCGGCGACGAGCATTGGCGGCACAATGGTCTCGGGTGCATCCACTGCCACGGGCGGGTGCGTGCTCGGCTTGTGCATCTGCGATCGCACGTAGGCGGCCGTGAACCCGGTGATGAGCAGCACGGCGGCGGCCAACGCCGCGCGCCGACCCGTCGCCGGCGACCAGAGCCCGTCACGCCGACGGCGCGGGACATCCATCCGGCGCAACGGAAGCACTTCCGGCTCCAGACGCGCCAAAACCGCCTCGACCAGATCGACCTCCGACGGCAACTCAATGGGCAGATCGGCCAGACGATACCGGTCCGATCGCATCGCGGCGATGTGCTCCCGCAATCCGGGGTTCCGTCTGAGCAGGGCTTCCAGGGCGCCGCGCTGCTCGGGTGCCAGCGTCCCCTCGATGGCTTCGAGCGCCAAGGCCTCTTCATGAGGATCGAGTTGGGGCAGCGGCTTGCTCATCTGGTTTCAAATTCGGGCCCGAGTGCCTCTCGAAGGGCGCGACGGGCCCGGAACAGGCGGCTGCGGACGGTTCCGGGCGCGATTCCTAGCACGTCGGCCAGTTGCTCGTACTCCATCCCCCGCACATCGCGGAGAATCAGGATGACCCGGTGTTCATCCGGCAGGCTGTCCAACGCCCGGCGGATAGATCCGCGGCCTTCACCTGTTTGGACGCCCGAGTCTCCGCCGGGTTCCCGGATCGTCTGGGACACTTCGCCGATGTCGCTCTGAATGGGGGAGCGTTTCCGTCGGCGCAGGTATGTCAGGCATGTGTTCGTAGTGACACGATAGATCCAGGTTCCCAGATCGCTGCGCCCGGCGAAGGTATCGAGGCGAGAGAGCACCTGGGTGAGGGAGTCCTGGGCCAGATCCTCGGCCTCGCGCGAGCCGACGAGTTGGGCGCACAGCGCGAGCACCGGCTTTTGGAACCGGCGGACGAGTTCGCCCCGGGCGTCACGATTGCCTCGCCGGGCGGCGGCGAGCAGTTCATCCTGACTCGTGGTGGGACCGGGGCGCTTCATCGCAGCGTCGATGGTACCTGGTGTTTGGGCGCGGGCAGGCTGGTAGCATGTGCCCATGCCTGTTTTCCTCCGGTGGGTGCTTGCCCTCGGTCCGCTCAACCCCATCGTCGTGCGTCTCGTGCAGAATGGGTCGCGCCGCAGCAAACACATGTACGTTCGGGCGGCCTACCTGGCGGTGCTCATGCTGGTGCTGCTGTGGTTGCTGTTGCTCAAGACCAACTCTGGAGCGCTGAACTACCGCGAACTGGCCCAGGCCGGGGCGAGCAGTTTCACTTGGATCGCGTATCTCCAGATCGGGTTGATCTGCGTACTGGCGCCGGTGTTCATGGCCGGCGCGATTGCGCAGGAGTCGGACCCGCGCACTTGGGACATACTGCTGGTCTCCCCGTTGAGCACGGTGCAGATCGTGCTGGGCAACCTGTTCGGAAGGTTGTTCTTTGTGCTGGCGCTGCTGAGCGCGTCACTGCCGTTGTTTGCGATGACGCAGTTTTTCGGCGGGGTGCCGGGGCGGTCGATCCTGGTGAGTTATTTGATCGCGGGCTGTGCTGCCCTTCTCGTCGGTACGGTCGCGGTGAGTTTGTCGGTCAGTCGGCTGGTGGGCAAGCGCGCCGTCTTCACGTTTTATGTCGCGGTGGTGTCGTACATCGCGGTGACGGCGGCCCTAGACCAGTGGCTGCGGCAGGTCGGACTTGGACAGGGGATCAACGGCAGGGGCGTGACGCTGCTGACCTCCCTCAATCCCTTTCTGGCGCTGCACGCATTGCTGAACCCGTCGTCCTACCCGAGGGCGGAAGCGGGCTCGATGACGGGGCTGCGGGCGTTCATGCTCGAGAGCCCGGTGACGGCCTGGTGCGTGCTGAGCGGCGGGTTGAGCGTGGTGTTGCTCGGGCTGAGCGCGTTGACGGTGCGCCTAGGCGGGCTGAGCCAGTTTGCCAGCGTGCGGGCGGGCGTGCCTTGGTATCGGCGGATGATGGGGCTGGGCGGGAAGGATGCCGAGCACCGCCCCCCCCGGCCGGTCGGGAGCAATCCGATCGCATGGCGTGAGTCGACGGCCCGCAACGCGACTTTTGGGCGCATCCTGGCGAGGTGGAGTTTCTGTGCCGTCGGCGGGGCGTTCGGGCTGCTGCTGGTCGGGCTCTTTCATTTCGGAAAACTGGCGGCACCGACTTTTCAGTTGGCGCTGCTCTCGACGGTGTGGACCGAGGTGGCGGTGATCACGTTGGTGGGCATCAACATGGCGGCGACGGCCATCAGTCGCGAGCGTGAGGATGGAACGCTGGACCTGCTGCTGACCACGCCCATCACACCGAGCGTGTACCTGTCGGGAAAACTGCGCGGACTGGTGGAGTACCTGGCGCCGCTGCTGGCGGTGCCGGTGGCCACGCTCGTGATCGCGGGGATCTACGTCGCCTTTGGTGGGTTTGGGCGCGCCGGCGGCGTGATGGTGCCGGTGGGGGGCGTGGCGGGTGGACAGGCGCCGGTCATCGTGCCCGAGGCCGGTCTGGTGGCCGCACCGGTGCTGCTGACGTTCACGGCCTTCTGCGTCATGGTGGGTCTGCAGTGGTCGCTCAAGAGCAGGGGCACGATCAGCAGCGTGATCGGCACGGTGGGGGTGGTGGGGGTGGTGGGTGGCACGCTGGGGCTGTGCGGGTGGCAGTCGGGCTCGTCGATCGAGTTGATCGGGCCGGTGATGACGGCGCTGACGCCGGTGACGCTGATCTATGCCGCAGTCACGCCTGCCGACGCGATGTTTGACACTGTGACGGGGGGTGGTGGACTGAACGGGGCGCGGGTGGGGCTGCTGATCGGCTCGATCGCGGCATCGATGATCTACCTGGGCGTGGTGTACGGGATCCGCGCCAACCTGGTGAGGAACTTCGACTTCACGGTCCGAAAACTGGCGGGGGTCCGGTGAAATCAGGTCTGAAGAGCCGCGAGGACTTCTTCAAGGATCTCCTGGTGAGTCGAGCCCTCGATGATGCGCCCGTTGATCTGGAGAAAGGGCACCTCGAAGCATCGGGTGCAGTTGCACAGGCAACCGGCCGGTTCGAGTTTGATCTCGGGGTTCACCTGCGCCAGCGACTTGAGCGCGTCGTAGATGGCGCGATCAATGTTGCGCAGACAGAACACGACTTGGATCCGGCCCGACTCCGACATTGTGGGAATGATTACGTCTTCGCGACTCGAACGCAAGCGGGAATGACCACTACAAGACTCCAGACAAACAGACAGGTTTATCCATCTTCAATTCGGACGTTTTCGGTCGGGCCTTCAGTGCATGGAAAATGGGATCGACAGTCGGATCGAAGTGGATGTGAAGCATTTGGCCCGTCGCGCGCGGCCTGCAGATTTTCCAGCGAAAGTGGAGGATGACGCGTGGGCGCACTGGTTGGCATCATCATGGGCTCGCGTTCGGACTGGGAAACCATGTCGGCAGCGTCCGAAGCGCTCTCGTCGGTGGGGGTAGAGCATGAAGTGCGGGTGGTGAGTGCGCATCGCACGCCGGACGCGATGTTCGAATATGCCGCCTCAGCGCGGGCGCGCGGGCTGAAGGTCATCATCGCCGGCGCGGGAGGCGCGGCTCATCTGCCCGGCATGGTGGCTTCCAAGACGACGCTGCCGGTGCTGGGCGTGCCGGTGCAGAGCAGGGCGCTCAACGGACTTGACTCCCTACTTTCCATCGTGCAGATGCCGGCGGGCGTGCCGGTGGGAACGCTGGCGATCGGCAGGGCCGGCGCCACCAACGCGGGTCTGCTGGCGGCGGCGATCATCGGCACTGGCGATACACGCGTGGCCGAGGCGCTGGAGGCGCGACGCGCCGAGCAGACCCGGCAGGTGCTCAAGTCGAGCGATCCGAGGGTTCAGGCGTGAGCAAACCGGTGCTGGGCATTCTCGGCGGCGGGCAACTGGGGCGCATGCTCGCGCTGGCGGCGGCCCGGCTGGGCGTGCGCAGCCGGGTCTATGACCCCGCGCCCGACGCCTGCGCTGGCGACGTGGCCCAACTGGTCTGTGGCTCGTTTGAAGATGAATCGGCACTCGCGCGCTTCTGTGCTGGACTCGACGTCGTGACAATCGAGTTCGAGAATGTGCCGGTGCGCGCGGCGGAGATCGCCGGACAACATGTGCCGCTGCGCCCGGGGCTGGAGAGCATCGCCATCGCGCAGGACCGGCTGCACGAGCGGGGCGTGCTGGGCCGGGCGGGTTTCGCCACGCCCGTTTCCGAGGCGATCGACAGCCTGCAGGATCTGCGTGATGCGGTCGCGCGGCGAGAAAAACCACTCCTGCTCAAGACCCGGCGGCTCGGTTACGACGGCAAGGGCCAGGCGTGGGTGCGGTCAGTCGCGGACGTGGAGCCCGCATGGGCACGACTCGGCGGGCATCCGCTGCTGCTGGACCAGGGCGTGAGGTTCGATCGCGAGATTTCGCTTGTAGCAGTGCGTGGGAGCGATGGTACGACGGTGCACTATCCGCCGATTGAGAACGTGCATCGGGAGGGAATCTTGTGGACGTCGCGGGCGCCGGCCCCGGTGGACGCGAAGACGCTGGCGTTGGCCCGCAGGCAACTGGAGCACATGCTCGACCGGCTGGGGTACGTCGGGGTGATCGCGCTGGAGTTTTTCGAGACGGGCGGTCTGCTGCTGGCCAACGAGATGGCGCCGCGGGTGCATAACTCTGCTCACTGGACAGTGGATGGAGCCCGGACGAGCCAGTTTGAGAACCATGTGCGTGCGGTGCTGGGTCTGCCGCTCGGTTCGACCGAGGCGCGGGGTTGGGCGGGGATGTTGAACCTCGTCGGAACGGCGCCTCCGCTCGAGAGGTTGCTGGAGGACGAGTCGGTGCATGTCCATCTGTACGGGAAGGAACCGCGTGCGGGACGGAAGATCGGTCACGTAAACGTCTGCGAGGCTGATGAACGATCGAGAGAGGCGCGCATGAGTGCACTGGGCGCGATTCTGGAAGGATCCAACGCTCATGTCCGAGGGGCAGGATGAACACCTGACGGCGCAGGAACGCACGACGGCGCCGGTGGGCGACGCGCGGCTGTTCGGCGCGCCGCCGCTTCGCATCGGGCGCTACATCGTCGGCGAGCGCATCGGCAGCGGGGGCATGGGAGTGGTGTACCGCGCCCGGCACTGCGAGACTGGCGCCGACGTGGCGCTCAAACTCATCCGCGGCGAGTCGGTGACCGAGGAGACGGTCGCGCGGCTCAAGCAGGAAGCCAAGGCGCTGGGCAGTCTGCGCCACCCCGGCATCGCGGCTGTGCATGACGCGGGAACCGAGGAGATTGACGGGGTCGAGACGCCGTACATCGCGATGGAGTATCTGCCCGGCGCACGTCCGATCACGGCGTACGCGAAGGACCGCAGCGAGCGGGAGAAACTCGAATTGTTCGTGAGCGTGTGCCGCGCGGTCGATCACGCCAACGGGCGAGGCGTGGTGCATCGCGACCTCAAGCCGAGCAACATACTGGTCGACGGTGACGGCGTGGCCAAGGTGATCGACTTTGGCGTGGCCAAGGTGCTGGGGGCGGCGGGTGAGCGCTCGCACGTCACTGAACAGGGGCGGCTGGTGGGCACGCCCGAGTACATGTCGCCTGAGCAAGTGCAGGGACGCAGCGAACTGATCGACGCGCGCACCGACGTGTACGGGCTGGGCGTGGTGCTCTATGAACTGCTGTGTGGGCGGCTGCCGTATGAGGTTTCGCGCCGCTCGCCGCTGGAGGCGATGCGGGTGATCTGCGACGATCCGCCCACGCTGCCGACGCAGGTGCGGCGAGGGTTCAGCGACGAGATGCAGACCATTCTGCTCAAGATGCTGGCCAAGGAGCGCCCGCGTCGGTACCAGTCGGCCGGGGAGGCGGCTGATGACATCGAGCGTTATCTGCGCGGTCGCCCGGTGCATGCGCGACGCGACACCGCTCGCTACCGGTTGCGCAAGGCGCTGTCTCGCGCCAAGCACGAGAACATCCATGTGACCGGTGCGGCCATCATGCTGCTGGGGATGGCGGTATCGATGCTGGCAGGCCCGAAACTGCTTTATCAGTGGACCGGAATGGCGGCTCGTTACGCAGGTTGGCTGACCGGGACCGCTCCGGCGCCGTCCATCGAGCCGGTGCATGTGGCGGTGATCGGGCTGCGTGAACCGACCGCGCTAGCCGATCTGGCCGGGCCGGCGGGCGCGGGGCCGGTGAATCCGCGGGATCCGTCCAGTTGGCGCTTTGCGTACGGTTTGCTGATGAAGCGACTGGCCGAGTGCCAGCCTCGCGCGGTGGGGTTTGACTTCCGCTTCATCAGTTGTACGCAGGCCGAGTGGCTGGTCGATGGCATGGAGCAACTGCGCTCCGTCGGCGTGGGCACTGTGGTGGGCACGCAGGCCTTCTTTCGCGTGCGTGAACGCCCTGGCGAAGTGTGCGACGACGTGGTGAACGCGGCCTGGGGGTGGGGGGCGATTGCGGTGTCGGAGTCAACGCCGGGCAACTTCGTGGTGCGCCTGGGCATGGTCAAGGCGGGTACGCAGGCGGGCGCGCCGAGTCTGGGAACGGCGATATTCGCCGCGTCTCGACGTCCTGACGCGATCGGTTATGGCATCAACATCACCGATGCCGGCGTCAGCATCAACTACCTGGATCCGCCCGGCGGGCGCCCACGCGGCGCTCCGACCGACGACTTGCTGACGCAGGTGGAAAGCGGGCCAGCAGACGCCGACGAGCAGAGGCTGGTCAGCAAGGGCGATTTGCTTTCCAGCGCGGCCGTGAGACTGGACGAATGGGCTCTGAGCCAGCGCCCCCCGCACACGCAACTGATCGAGGAAGTGCTGCGGGAAGATGAGTGGCCCATCGAGCGCCTGCGACAGTGGGTGCATGGCAAGACGGTGATCGTGATTGATCTGCGAGCAGGAGAAGACACCGCGACCACGCGCGACGGCGTCGAGTTTCACAAGGGGTACCTGTGGGCGACCTGGCTGGAGGGGGCGCTGCGCGACGGGGCGGCGCGCGACGCCGAGGGCGCATGGGCAAAGTCAACATCCATCCGCGGGGCAGGGCGAGAGATGGCGGCCTGGCACATCCTGATCGGGGCGGTACTCGGGTCGCTCCTGCTTTTCATGCCCTCGACGGTGCACCGGGCCTGGTCGGTGGGGTGCCTGGTGGCGGTCTCGGCGTGTTTCGTCGCCGTCAGCCTGGTGGCGTTGCATGTGTGGGGCGTGCTCATGGTGCCGTTGCTCGGGCTGTTCGCCCTGTGGGTGAGCGGGCTCCTGTGTATCCTGTTCCCAAGGCCGTTGCAAGCGTGAGATCCGGCGACACGAGGGAAGACGATGGATTCGCTGGCCATACTGATCGCAACGATGATTGCCGCGGGATCGATCCTGCCCGGCTTGGGAGAAAGACGGATGGATCCGCCGCCCATCTCCGCCCAGCCGCCGGTGACGTGGACCAACTCGAGCAATGACACAGCCTTGGGCGCCGCGGCGCCCGATGGTCCCGCGCAGCGCGTCAAGGTGAAATATGCCACCGCCGACAACCAGCCGCGCGACTTGGAGATCATCTACGGCTCAACCGGCGCCGCCACCAGCATCACGCTCACCAAGCGCAACAGCGTCACGGGCACGCCCAACATCCAGTATCCCGAAGGCCCCGGCCTGCGCGTTGTCACGGGTTGGGCGTTCATCACGTTTCGTTGGCCTCTGATCTGGACCGAGTCAATCGATGCCGGCTCGATCGGAACGACCTCGGTGGTCCGCGCCACGCCGGAGAAGGTTGACCTGTACCTGGTGCTCAACAAACTCGACAAGAACAACCCCAAGGAGCCGGTGCGCCCGCCCGACTGCACCGACCCGAACGCGCGGCTCTACGTGCGGGTGGCCGGTGTGGCGGGCAGCACCTCGGTGGCGCTGCCGACCGACTGCCAGGGGGTGCGCCGTTCCTACAAGATTGAGCGGAACGAGCAGGGGCATGTGGCCGGCACCACGCTGTCATCAGAAACACCGCTCAAGATCACCAGGTCGAGCGCGGGCGCGATTCTGGTAGAGGGCGACGAGTTCCTGCAGGAAGTGCTTGACGCGGCGTGTTCGCAGGGGCTCTACAAGATCGACTGAAATCAGGAGACCGGGGCATGGGCGGAGCAATCCTGAACAGAACGCAGGTGGCGTGGGCGATCTTGACGGTGGGCTGCCTGCTGGCAGGCGGTTGCAGGGCTCCCACACCCGGCGGGCGGGGGGTGGACGGACAGTGTGTGGGCGAATCCCTGAAGGTGCGCTGGCCTCCCGGCCGGCTCATCGACATGAGGTTCGCCACCGTCAGCGCTGCCGGGTTTGAGAACGCCGTGCACTACTGCATCGGCTTCGAGGAAGACGGGCAGTTGGGCGAGTACCACGTCCTGTGCGGCATCGAGAACAGCGGCGATGCGGGCGCCAAGTTCTACATGACGCCGAAGAACGAGACCGATGGGCAACCGCCTGAGCCGGGTCCGCGAGGGCCCGGCATGCGCCATAATGTGGGTTGGTCGTTCATCACGTTCCGCTGGCCTCTGATCTGGGTGCGCAACATCGACGCCGGGTCGATCGGCACGACGGCCATCATGCGCTGGCAGGGAGAGGAACTGACGATCTTCTTGGTGCGCAACGGCAAGGAGACGCCGACGAGCGAAACTGCCCAACCCGACACGGAATCAAGACTGCTCCTGCGCGCAGGCTATCCGCACCTCAGCACCGAACTGTGCATGCCCGCCGGCAAGGAGATCGTGCGGGTTCGCCTGTACCGGCAGGGCGGAGTTTCAGACAATATGGTCCCGGTCTATTCCTCGCCCGAAACGTGGGAGGAGTTGAGCTTCGACGTGACCGGCAACGCCACCGAACCGATCGTCGTGACGGCAACCGAGCCGGCCGGAGACGCGGACTGCGCCTTCCTCGCCGGAGTCCTGCAACGCGCGCACGACAAGCAGATCTATCGGCTTCCCGGTGAACCTGTGCCCACCCCCGTACCTGCGTCCACGCCCTGATCGGGCTCACTTCGCGGTGCGACGGTCGACGAAGTCGTGCAGTTTGAAGTTGGTGCGATGCCCCTCGGCCCTGACGTTCTGGTCGCGCGTCTCGCCACGCATGTAGTTCAACTCGAACCGACCCTCAGTCTCCAGCAACGGCTGATACTGCGACAGCGTCTCCTGGCGTTCCCTTGCGGCCGCCTCGAGTTTGCGCTGCAATTCCGGCTCTTCGCTGATCGAGCGAATCTCAGGCTCGATCGACTCGAGGAGACTGAGGGGGAAGGGAGTGAGCACGCACACCACGTCGCCCTTCTTGAAGTACACCGGCGTCTGGCGCTTGGTCACCTGCCAGTTCATAGTGAAGGTCGTGTGCGCCCAGTCGGTCTCCACGATGCCTTCGAGCGCGTGGGCGTTGTGCCGCGGCTGGTTCGCAGGCCCATGCACCCACAGCCCGATGCCCTTCTCGGTGCGGAAAAGCCAGGGAAACATGATCGTGAAGATCCCGCCGCCGAAGTGCGAACTGACGCACCGCTCCATCGACTTCTGCCTGAATGGATCGCTGAACGGCTCGGGATAGTCGATCGTCAGGCTGGCCAGCCCCGGCTTGCCCTTCCACGTCACGGTGAACGCGATGGGGGTGCGGATGACCCATCCGGCCTGATTGGCCATCACCAGCGGCAGGCACCTGTACGGAGCGCGGAACGGAAACTCGTCCATCCAGTCTCGCCGCGGACTGGCTGGCTCGAGCGTGAAACCCGGATTGAGTTGATACTCGTACGCGATGAGTGAGCCGGGCAAGCGGGTGTCCTTCCCAAAAGGGCGGACAGATCATAAAGCACGTCCGAGTCTCTAGATCAAGGTGTCCAGTGAGCCGAGCAGCCCGAGCACGCAACTGACCACGCCGTTGAGCGTGAAGAAAGCCATCTCCAGCCCCGCCTGTCCGCGACGAGCGAGCACGACGTGTTCGGCCGCCAGCAGCCCCGCCACGGCCACGAGGGCCGTTGCCGTCAGTACCCCCAGGCGCGTGTCCGCCCACCACGACGCCAGCAGCGACGCGAACGCCAGCGCGTGCAGGAACCGGCTGATCCAGATGGCCCCGTCCGGCCCGAACCGCGCGGGAATGCTGAACAACCCGGCGCCACGGTCAAAATCCAGATCCTGCAGGGCGTAGATCACGTCAAAGCCGGCGACCCACAGCGCGACCATGCCCGCCAGCCACCAGGCGCACGGCGACTCGAGCAGGAACTCAGGCCGGACGGCGATGCACGCCGCCAGCGGCGAGGCCGCCAGTGCCCCGCCCAGGAACATGTGGCACGCCCATGTGAATCGCTTTGTGAACGAATACAGGGCGATCCACGCTAGCACGGGGACGGCCAGCAGCCCCGGCAGCCAGTTGCCGGAGAAGAACCCGAATCCGCAGGCAAAGACCACGAACAGCAGCCCCGCCAGCCCGCAGACGATCACACCTTCGCGCAGCCCGGCCCGCCCTGCGGCGAAGAGCCGTCCCGCGGTGCGCGGATTCTCGGCGTCGATGCGCCGGTCGGCCAGGCGATTGACCAGCATCGCCCACGTCCGCGCCGTTACCATGCACAGGACGACCAGCCCCAGTTGCCCCGCAAACGTGCTCCACGCCGCGTCCGGCTGCCGCGCCAGAAACGCCCCGAACACCGCAAAGGGCAGTGCGAAGATCGAGTGAGCCAGTTTGATGTCCCGCGCCACCCCGGCCAGCAGCGGCAGGGTGGGGCGGGTCAGCGCGTGTGCCATGCCAGACGATACGCCCGTGGATCAGGGACACCCGTCGGAGAAGCGATTCAGATAGGCCTGAAGGTCGAAGAAGTTGATGGTCCCGTCGGCGATCATGTCAGCGACGGGGTCGCCGGCGTGATAGGCCGCCAGGAACAGTTGCACGTCGACGTGGGTCAGGGCTCCGTCGCCGTTGAGGTCGGCCGGGCAGGCCGACGACCACGCCGACCCGTGGGCGATCACGCGCACGTCGTTCCAGTAGGTGCTCTGGCTGGCGCGCTCGTCTGACAGGCGCACAGTCCACGTTCCGCCTGAAGACTCGCCCCAGCAGCGCGTGGTGGTGAACACGTAATCCACCAGGTCGTCGGTCCCGTCGAAGCGCGGCACCGACAGCGTGCTCACCGTTCCGCCGGGGCTGACCAGTTCCAGGCGGATGTCGCCCGCGGCATCGCAGCGAACGTTGACGATCACCTCCACCGATTCGACGCGAACCAGCCGATCGAGCGTGACGAACGCGCTGACCCCCACCAGGTTGTTGTCCGGCACCGCCTGTTCGATCACGATCCGCCCGGAGTCGGCATGGACCTCCGGCCCCACGTTCACCCACGACTCGGATGCCACGACCGCGGCATGGGCATCCACCGCGCCGAAGCCGAAGTCTTCGCTGACATGTCTGCCCGCGGCGTTGATGGCCCAACTCTCGTTGTCCGGGTCAACCCGCCAGGCCGTCGCCGCCAATACGTGCTGCACGTCGCGCCACGTCAGGTCGGGGTTGGCCTGGAGCATGAGGGCGATGACGCCGGAGACCAGCGGGGCCGAGGCGCTGGTGCCGCCGAAGGCCGTCGTGTACCCGTTGAGGACCGTGCTGAACACGCCCTGCACGTTTCCGCTCGAGTGGGCCACCACGAACATCGACGAGCCGGTCTCGTTGTAGGTGGCCCGCACATTCTGGTCGCCGATGGCTCCGACGGCGATGGTGAAACGGCTCGAGGCATAGGGATCGTAGTCGAGGCGGTCGTTGGTGCCGCCATTGCCCGCAGCCCAGACGTAGATCTCGCCCAGCCCGCCGCGACCCTCGGCCACGCCCTGTGCGATCGCCGCACGCTCGACCGCCGACATGTACGACACGCGGTTGTTGTCCGATGGCCCCCACGAGTTGTTCTTGATGTCGGTGAGGTCGTTGCGGTGCAGTAGGGCCGAGGCCGTCTGCGCGCTGGTGCCATAGATCAGCCGCGCCAGCCCCGCGTCATACGCCACGCCCACGCCGCCCAGCCCGTTGTCGTTGTCAGCGGCAATCACACCGGCCACCGAGGTTGCGTGCGAGTTGAGCCCGGCCGGAGGCATCGATGCCTCGGCAATGAAGTTGGCCGCCAGGTCCGGGTGATCGACCTGCCAGGCGAACTCCACCACTCCGACCACCACTCCGAGCCCGGTGTACCCCAGATCCCACGCTGGCACCGCGTTCACGTCGGCTGCGGGATCGGCCAGGTTGCGCAGCGTCCACTGCCCCGGGAAAAATGGGTCGCTCGGCACGCGCAGCGCTCGGGACTGCTCGACGTCGAGTTCCACGGACCCGATGCCCGGCTCGCGCATCATCTGGTGCGCCAGCGCCACGGCCTGCTCGACCGAGCCGGTTTCAACGACCGCAAATCCGCGCGCCGGCCCGGGTCGCACCGCCCCCCGCCGCCCCACCAGGCGACGCAACTGAGCCGAATCGGCATCGACGATCAGGCTCGAGGAGAGGATCAGCGGCTCAGACGCCCCCGCCACGCGAGCGCCCGAGACGCGAATCCCCGCCCGACTGAACCTGTCTGCCGGACGTTCGACCTCCAGTTCCACGATTCCGCCGGGAATCGGCGCGAGCATGCGCGTGCCCGCCAGGTTCTCGGACTTCGACTGATCGACGTGGCCAGCACTGGCCAATGCTGCGGAAAAGGCGAGCAGTCCCGCCGCGCAGGCACGCCCTCGCAGGAACCGGGTGGAAGATCGCCTCATCCGCATCATCCCATCGACGGGGGCCCGAAACGGGTTGAGTGGGCGGCCGGTCGCCCGGGCAATCCCCTCCGAACTGCCCGGGCGATCGTTGCAGGCCGCCACTCTTGCGATCACGCCCGACGCCCGATCAGGACACAGGCGCGATGAAGACCCTTCCAGATGCCACACTCCCCGCAGGTCGAGACGACCAAGTGAAAAGCCCAAACAGGGCATTCGAGGCGAGGTGCCCGCCGATACGCGGCGCCAAACCGATCGGTTGCAGGCAGGAAGCAAACTCTTGAGGGGGGAGCGTGACGCGCCTGCGGGCTGGAGCCGGTCTGAGGTACCATCGGGCGAACATGTCTGATCAGCACATTGATCGATTCGCCCGCCTGCTCGCGTGCGGACACTCCGCCGTGGCCATCACCTCGACCGAAGAGGCCGAGGTGGTCGAGATGGTCCGCACGCACTGCCGACAGCGGGGGGACTTCCTGTGGGAATGGGATCTGATCGGGGGACTGCGCTGCCCGCTCAGCGCAGGTTCGGAGCCGAGCAGCGACACGACCAACCCAGCCGGGGCGATGTTCTATCTGGCCCGGCGCGAGTTGCCCAGCGTGATGCTGCTGCTCGATCTGGGCCCGCACCTCTCCGACCCGCACACGTTGCGGGCCCTGCGCGCCCTGCTCGAGTCGGCCAGGCGCTGCAACGGGTGCGTGGTGCTCTGCGACGCGGCCGACGCGCTGCCGCCGGTTGTCAAGGCCCACGTCACGCCGTTCGAGATGAGTCTTCCCCGGCGCGAACAGATCGAGAACATCGTGCGCCGCACGCTCAAGGAACTGCACCGGCGCAGCCCGATCGAGATCGAACTGAGCACCCGTCAGTACGAACTGATCATCAAGAACCTCGGCGGGCTGTCCACACGCCAGATCGAGCAGGTGGTGCGCGAGGTGGTCATCGAGGACCGGCGCTTCGACTGCGAGGACATCAACCACGTCCTGGCCGGGAAACGACGGCTGATGTCGCAGAGCACCGTCCTCGAATACGTCGAGTCGCCGGCCAGTCTGGATGACATCGGCGGGCTGGGCCGACTCAAGACGTGGCTGGCGCAGCGGGAGCGCTCGTTTGAGGACGCGGCCAGCGACTTTGGGCTGCTGCCCCCGCGCGGGGTGCTGATGCTTGGGGTGCAGGGCGCGGGAAAGAGTCTGTGCGCCAAGGCCATCGCGACGGCGTGGAAGCGCCCGCTGCTGCGCATGGACCCGGGCGCCTTGTACGACCGATTTGTCGGGGAATCGGAGCGGCGCCTGCGCGAGGCGCTGCGTCAGGCCGAGGCCTCTGCCCCGGTCGTCCTGTGGATCGACGAGATCGAGAAGGCATTTGCTTCGGCGGCCGCCCAGTCAACCGACGGCGGGTTGAGCCAGCGCATGTTCGGTACGCTGCTGACCTGGATGCAGGACCACAGTGAGCCCGTGTTCCTGGTCGCGACGGCCAACAACATTGACGCGCTGCCTCCGGAACTGCTGCGCAAGGGTCGTTTCGACGAGGTGTTCTTCGTCGATCTGCCCACCGACGCGGCGCGGCGGCAGATTTTCGCGATTCATTTGCGCCGGCGCAAGCAGGATCCGGCGAAGTTTGATTTGTCCGAACTGGCCGACGCGTCCGAGGGTTTCAGCGGGGCCGAAATCGAGCAGGCGGTGCTCAGCGGGCTGCACGCGGCCTTTGCCGAACAGCGCCACCTGACCCAGCGCGACGTGCTGGAGTCCCTTCGCACCAGCCCACCGCTCGCGGTGACAATGGCCGAGCGCGTCCAAGCCCTCCGCCGGTGGGCGAGGGGGCGCTGCGTGCCGGCGGATTGAGCGAGCCGCAACCGGCATGTGGCCATCAGGAGCCATGCCGGAAAGCCGTCCGCAGTGTTGCTGCCTCCGCCAACGGGCGACCACTCGAGCAGCGTCCAATGACGGACATCGCCGACAAGCTTCCCGTTCCGTGCGGCGGGCGTGAAACCCTTCGCTGGCGCGCGCGGCTCAGACTCCATCCCGCTTTGTCTTCTCGTCCCTTCTCTCAGAACACCAACTGCAACTCGGCCCGCACAGCCACCTGTCCACCCCCGGGGCCGAGCAGCCCCGAGCCGGTGTCGGGTCCGAAGTTCAGGATCACCGTGTCGGGCAGATCGTTTGGGAACCACTCCGCGTCGGCTTTGAAGCGCAGGGCATGCCCGGCGATGTACCACGTCAGCCCGCCGGTGATGGCCGGGAACGGATCGTCGCCGCTCGAATCGCTGTCCGGAATGACCATCGCCCCCCGCGCGTACAACTCGACCGTGTCGCTGACGAACACGCCGCCCTGCACCAGCACGCCGCAGTCCACCGAGTCGTCGCCCCCGTCGCGTTCCACGTATCGCGCCACTCCCCCGGCCATGATTGAGGCGCGCCGCCCTTCCCACGACAGGTCCAGCGTCAGTTCGGTCAGCGTGTCGATCGGCACGGCCGCGAAGGTGTCGGTGTGTCCCTGGTGGTGAATCGCAACGCCCCCCATCAGTCCGCTCTGCTCGTTGCCCAAACTGGTGATGTCGCCGAACTGGGCCCAAGTGCCGTCGAACAGCGCTTCCAATCGCGCGGTCAGCGCGTAGTCCGCCTCGCCCGGCGCGTCGTAGGGCGTGTTGAACCCGCGGATGCCGTCGGACACCGCCGCCATGAAGTGCAGACTTTCGCCCTTATACTCGGCCTGCACACCCTGCGAGTAGATCGTGCAGAAGGTCGTGTTCACCACTGAGCGCTCGATCGCGAGCAGGTATCGCTCGGCTACCAGCCACTCGCGCAGCAGCGGCAACTTGAACTGACCGATCGTCAGCGACCACTGGTCGTTGATGTTCCACTTCGTCCACGCATCAAACACGCTGACCTTCCCGTTTGGCCCCGCCGAGGGGAGTATCAGGAACTCGATCTTCGGCTCGGCCAACTTGCCGCTGATGAGCAGGCGCGTCCGCTGCATCGTGAAACCGCTGGTCACATCCTCAGGCGTCTGGTCGCCTCCGACCACGCCGTAGTAGCGGAACTGCATGTACCCACCCAGGTTCAGTTTGGGTCCGCCGGGCTGCTCGACATAGAACATCTTGTCGCGACCGGCCTGCCCGAGCAGTTCGCGCTCAAACGCCCGCGCCTCGTCCGTGGTTTCCAACCCGCACGCGAGTCCGGTGCACAGGACGGCCAATGCCAGCACGAATCACCTCCCGCTGAGAAATGCGCGTAGGGAGGATGATATTCAAGATATTCGGATCTTCAAGGAATCAATAACTATTCGCCCGCAGGGATAAGCCATTCCGGCAGCGCCTGGGGGCGTCCGCTTCGGTCCACGCAGGCCAGTTCACTTGAACTGACGCAACAGACGCCGTCCAGAGGGATGCTAGGATCGTGGGGGTTGGGTGCCTGCCCCCCGCGTTCGATCACCAATACCTCGTATTCATGCCGGATTTTGATCCGGCTGCCGCCGACGACGCGCGTGCGGATCTCCAGCAGATCGTCGTATCGGACCGGGCGCCGATAGCGCAACTCGAGTTTCGTGACGACCAGGAACACGCCTGCCTGCTCGAGTTGGGCATAGGTGACGCCCGCGTTTCGCAGGATTTCGGTTCGGGCCATTTCCAGCCACGGGACGTAACTGGCGTGATGGGCCACGCCCATGGGGTCGCACTCGCAGTAGCGGACGCGCACCTGCGTCACCCCGCGATCGGGGACGGGCACCAATGGAGCCGGCGCGTGCGTCGGGCGTTCGGTCATCGCGGGCAGTGTAGGAAACGTCAGGTGCCCCAGAACTGCTTCCACACGTCGCCGGGCCCAATGTCGTCAAGGCGTCGGCGCAACTCCGAGTCGATCTCGTCAAATGTCCCGAGGCGCGGCGGGGGCGAGAGCACGGCCGGCTCCTTGCCGGCCTGCCGCAGTTCCAGGCTCCCGTCACCGCTCGCTGAGACCACCCAGCGCCCTTCGCCGAGGCTGCGGTAGACGGCCTTGCCGAACGTGGCGCTCCCGCCGTCCCAGTCGATGTTCGCCAGGGACGGATCGACCAGCAGCCCTCGCGCCGGGGGGGTCTGGGCGTCGAAGACTCGGCGGATCCACAACCGCCCATCGACGATCGCGTAATCGACGTAAATCTCGCCTGCCGGGTTGAAGTCAGTCGGGATTTCCTTGACCACGCCCGCGGCGTTGCAGATGCGCACGCTGAGTCTGCCGTCACGTACCAGCAGTTCAGTGACGGCTGTGCGTCGCACTGCCTCGTTGTACTGCTCGCGCAGGCTCTCGTAACGCCCGGCGATGTCTTCGAGGCGCTGGCGGTACACGCTCTCGGCCACATCCGCCCGGATGAGGTGATAGCCCAGCAGCGACGCACCCACGCCCAGCGCACCGGCGGCGGTGAAGGCGAGCATGGTTGAAAAGCGTGGGCGCGCCATGATTCCCTTCCTACTCCATCGGACTGACGCGGGTTTGCGCTCGAGCGGGTGCCCGCAACCTTGATCTCAAGGTGGCTGCTTTCGTGCGGACGTTTGACCAACGCCGGCAACGTCCGGCGACGGACGTTGCCGGCACGATTCCTGTTCCTCTCGACCGGCGCAACAAGACCCCCGCTGGCGCGGGGCTCTGATTCAATCCCCTTGCGCCTTTTGGTCTCTTCTCGTGCTTTTTAGCCCATCCACCCAAGCGCCTGCAGGTCGGAGATCGGCTCCTCAAACGAGCAACTGCCGTAGCCCAGCGCCAGGTGCGAGCGCGCCTTGGCGAGCGCGTCGATGCCGATCGTCCGTTCGCGCCAGCGCGCGTGGGTGTCGGTGAACGCGAAGGCCTTGGGGTCGTTCTCGGCCAGCAGCGCCCGCGCGGCGGACTCATCGAGCGCTCGATCGAACAGGAATGCTGCGGCGAGGAATACGTTGACAAATCCGTGCATCACGGCGCGCGGTGGGTGGGCGTCATACGTCAATGCCTGCTCGGCCCGCACCGGGTGATGCAGACCGGCGGTGGCCTTGAAAGGCACGTTGGCCAGCGCGCAGGCCGCGATGAACCCCGCCACCGCCTCGATCGGAGGGATGGCACTCGGTGTCACACCCCCGCAGCGGATCTTCGCCCCCGCGCTCTCTCCAGCAAGGGCCGCGATGCATCCCCGCGGGTCGCGGCCGGTGGCGATCTCAAAATAGGGCGTGATGTCTTTGGGCAGCAGGTCGAGCGCCTCGTCGATCGCGTCGGCGTCGTCGACCTTCAACTCGATCGTCTCGATCCCTGCCTTGCCGTTTTCCTCCTTCTCGTGATGCTCGTTGAAGGCATCGACCTTCACCATGCACTCGTCGAGCGGGGCGTCGATGATCGCCGAGAGCCGCCACGCCGGGGCGTCGGCCATCTCCCGGTAACCGCTGGTCGCAAAGGTGCCGGGCATGAGGGGCGCAGCAGCCCTTGAGAACTCCTCCAGGCGCGACACCGGGCAGATGAATCGTCCCAGAGCAGAGGCATGCTCGCCCATCGCGTAGCGCGCGTAGTTCTCGACAGCCTTGTCCATCGGTAGCCCGGCCGGTGGAAACAGCCCCGCGTAGTCGATCAGCCCTTCCAGCAGCGTGTGCAGCGATCGAGTCATGCCTTCTCCGCCGGATCGGCCAAGCGTTCACCGGCCATGAATGTCCCGTCCCAGCGCCGCATGGAATCACGCGGATGCACGCCCGGGTGCAGGAAGTCGGCCGCGCAGCGATCGAAGAGCGCATGCCGGCGCGCGTTGGTCAGCCCCCCGTCAAAATGTCCGTAGGGAACGATAAAACGCCACTTGCGTCCCGTGTCGCTGCCCAGAGCGTTGAACACCGCCGCGGCCGCGGGCGCCGGGGCCACATCGTCGCGCAGCGCCAGTTTGCACAGCACGGGACAGCGGACATGGGTTGCATGCACCACCGGGTCCATGACGCGCAGGCGATCAAGCATCATCTGCCGGTCGGCCTCGGTGGCACGATCGAGCGCTTGCTGAATCTCGGCGCCTGTGCCGGTGGTGGGCGCCGGCTGGGTCTGGCGCCAGGGCCAGTCGCTCATGGTCGGCAGCCCGAACACCAGGCGCTCGACCACCGGGTCGTGGGGCAGTCGTCCGTTGAGCAGCGCCGCCGACACGACGCTCAACGTCGCGCCCAGAGACTCGCCCATCAGCCCGACGTGTGCTTCGCTTCCCACTTCATCGATCAGCAGATTGCGCGCCGCGCGACAGGCGTTGACCACGTCGGCCACGGCCTGCGGCACCACCCAGGGGTTGATCGCCGTTGGACCCTCGCCGGGGATGTCCAGCCCGCAGGTGATCCACCCCGTGCCGCTCCTGCCGCCTTCGGGCAGTTGCGGGGTGTCCAGGCGCGAGCCAGCAAAGCCCCGCACGCGCACGAGCAACAGCCCGAGTCCTTCGGCCGCCAAAGCCGCGTGCTGGCGAGCCTGCTCCTCGAGGCTCGGCACCGTGTCGTATCCGTGCGTAATGACCACGATCGCCTTGAGCGTGCCCTCCGGCCGCACAAACCGGCAGCCGATGCGCACATGCCGGATGCTCTCAAACTCGTGCGTGGCCGACGGGTCGCTGCGGTCGTGCTCGCGCCGCTCGACGAGGATTGGTCGGGCGCTGGTGACTGCCTGCCACCACTGCGTCCAGAAAACCTTGTGATCGCGCGCGCGGGTGGGGTCACCCACGCGAGCGAGGGTTTCCGCGGCGCTCAGCCCATAGTCCGAGGGCTCAATCATGGTCGCCGTGGCTTGCTGCCGGGGCCGGCGCGGCCGATACCTGGCTGAATTTTTCGATGAAGGCCTCGAAGTTGAACTTGGCCAGCCAGATCTGGCTGCTGGGGCGCTCGCCGGGCTTGGTGGGCGAGCCGCGCTGGCTGGTCCACATCATCATGGAGCCGTCGCGGCTGAACACCGGCAGACCGTCGAATCCCTCGGCAAACGTCAGCCGCAACTTCTTCGGATGCTCGCTGGTGGCGCGGGCATCGATGGCGAACACCTCGTAGTTGTGCGCCTCCGGCGCCGCCTCATTGGTCGAGTACACCAGGAATGCCCCCGACGGATGCCAGAACGGGCCCCAGTTCACGTACTCGTTGTCAGTCAGTTGGATTTCGCGCTTGATCCCGTTCGGACGTCCCTGGTTGTCAAAGGACAACTCGGCCATGAAAATCTGCAGCAGGTTGTCGCCGCGGCGGTCCGAGCGATACGTAATCCAGTGTCCATCTGGGCTGAAGAACGGCCCGCCGTCGTATCCCTCGGCTTCGACGATCGGCGTCACATATCCCGTCGCAGGATCGCGCAGATATATGTCGGGGTCGCTGGTGTCCGGGTTCACCCAGGTGTAGAGCACGAACTTCCCGTCCGGCGACCACGAGCCCTCGGCCGAGTAGCCCGGCTCCTTCCACAGCGGCGTGATGATCGGCGAATAGGCGATCGGGCCGCGCCCACGGCGCAGGCGAACCTGCCCAACCACGATCTCCATCTCGGCCGGGAACTGCCAGCGGTACCGCCCTGAGTCGCGCTGATATCCCGCCTTGTCTGGCGCGTCGGGCGGGAGGATCGTTGATCCGAACAGCACAACCTCGGGCTGGAGCGGGTGCCACCACCCGCATGTGTTGGCCGAGCCGGTCTGGCTCACCTGGATGATGCTCATCAGTTCGCCCGTCGGAAGTTGATCACTTGGTACCTCGCGGCGTTCGCCGTTCGGTCCGATTTCCAACCTGCTTTGGCCTTCTCCATCGGTCCGCAGCATCGCCACGTACATCTCGTAGTGCGGCCCCGGCTGCTGACCCTCCGCCGGCACCGGCGTCGCTTGGAAGATGATGTGCTTGCCCGACGGTGCGAAGTACGCCTCACCCGCCTTGACGAACAGGTCGGGGAAGGTCAGTTGCACCTGCTCGGTCAGGATCGGGGCTTCCATCTGGGCCCAGTCGGTCTGCCCGAGGAAAGCGCTCACACACGCGGCCAAGACCAGTTGCATCGAAGCACTCCCCTTTCACAAGTGGCACTCTACAGTCCGACAGTGAACGTTAGCCCGCCAACCTACCAGTGGCCGCCGGTTCGCGTGCTCTTCGAGCACTCGCGCTTCGTCGTGATCGACAAGCCGGCCGACATGCTCAGCGTGCCCGGGCGGAGCGCGGAGAACCAGGTCTGCGCCTGCTCGCAGGTGGCAGCCCTGTTCCCCTCGGCCTCGGGGCCGATGATCTGCCACCGGCTCGACCAGCCCACCAGCGGGCTGATCGTCTTTGCCCTCGATCACGACGCCCAGCGGCACATCTCACTCCAGTTCCAGCGGCGCCGGGCCGACAAGCGATACCTCGCCCTCCTCCGGGGACGACCCAATGGAGACGAGGGCGTGGTTGATCTGCCGCTACGCGCCGACTGGTCCAACCGCCCGCGCCAGATGGTCGACTTCGAACAGGGGGCCAGGGCCATCACCCACTGGCGCGTGCTCGGCGTGGAGGCAGATCAAGATGGCGGCGTGCACACCCGCGTCGAGTTCGGCCCCGTCACCGGCAAGACCCATCAACTCCGCATGCATGCGTGGGCTTCGAGAGACATCGGGGGCCTGGGCTGTCCCATCGTCGGCGATAAGTTGTACGACCCCGAGTATCCCGCGCCGCGCCTCATGCTCCACGCCTGCGAACTGACGATCACCGACCCCGACACGCTGCGCCGCGTCACGGTGCGCTCCGACGCGCCGTTCTGACGACGAGCCCCGGCCGAGACGGAGGGACTCTGGAAAACGAAAACCGCTTTCTGACGGGTCGCGGCTCGTTTCAGTGGTCTGGTGTCAGAACTCGATCGGGTCTTCCCGCGGCTGGTCGCTGGTCAACTTCGCAATGACCATCAGCCGTTCAAGTTCTTCGGCGTCGCGGGCGATGAACGCGCCGACCTCGTGGCTGTCCAGGTCGAGCACGCCCCAGCATTCGCCATCGTCGAAAAGTGGAACCACCAACTCGGACCGATCGCGCGGGTCACAGGCAATGTATCCCTCGCCCAGCACCGCCACATCATGGATCACCAGTGAGCGACGGCTGGTCCAGCACTGCCCGCACGCCCCGTGAAGCCCGATCGGGCTGCATGCCGGCGTGTTGCGGCACGGGCCCAGGATCATCTCCACATCACCCGGCTCAGCGGTGTAAAAACCCAGCCACGACACGCCGGTGTCGGCCAGTTGGTCCCACAAGGCGTCGGCCGCGCCGCGCATGCGGTCAACCCGCGAGCCCCTGAGCGCGCGCAGTCTTTCTTCCATCCGCGGATAATCGCGGTACATGGTGCCAGTTTAGAGCGTCGCGGACGTGAAGGGCAGCAGGCCCATGAAGCGGGCGCGCTTCACGGCCGCCGCAACCATCTTCTGCTCGCGGGCCGTGGTACCCAGGCGCTTGCGCCCGTAGATCTTCCCGTTGGGGCTCATGGCGCGGCGGAGGGACTCGATGTCCTTCCAGTCCACGTAGACCGTGCCGTTGGCCCCGGTCTTGGTCAGTTTGCCCTGGGGAGTGGGTGGTCCGAAACGATTGAAGCGACTCATCAGGAATGCTCCGTCCTGGTCTGTTCGGCCCGAGTACGGCCCGGGCGACGGGTGGGATTGCCAGCAAGCGTACGCCGATCCCAGAGTAGTGTCGAATGGCCGGGTGCCGGCTCTCGTTATGAACGGGACGGCTCCGGAATGGCCCCCCGCGATGGTCTCCGCCACAGCAGTCCATCCAATCCTGCTACGCCGCCCCCGCGCCAGGCCAGGAGTCCGGCCGCCAGCAGCAGCACCGCGTTCCGTCCGACGTGGCACATCGACACCGCGCCGGTGCAGGGCCACTCATATTCACCGAAGCACCCGCAGGTCACGTCCAGTTTGCGAACCAGCACCGAGATGATGCCGCCCGTGAAGATGAGCAACTGCGCGCCCAGCGCGATCCCGGCCGCCCGCGACCACAGGCCCAGCACCAGCAGCGCCCCGCAGATCACCTCAAGCCACGGCACTACGAAGGTGGTGAGCACCACCAGGTGATCGGCCCGCCCGAAGATCTTGAACGCCAGCACCGAATCGGCGAAAGCCTGCGGGTTCTTCAGTTTCATCCACGCCGCGAAGATGAACAGCACGCCGAGCACCACCCGCACCAACAGGAGAAGCCCGGTCTCGATCGCTCGCATCATTCGACCTCGTATCCGGCGTTCTGCCAGTCTGCAAACCCGGCCGTCATCACGCGCAGGTTGTGGAAGCCCATCGGCAACAGCAGTTTGGCCACGTTGTCCGAAGCGTCGCAATCACCCCCGTGGCAGTAGATCACGATCGGAAAGTCATACCCGTAACTGGCCACCAGGTCCGCGACCACGCCGGCCGCCCGTCCGGAACTGACCATTTCGGCCGAGAGGTGCACCGCCCCGGCGATGTGCGCCTTGTCATACTCCTCCTTCGAGCGCGCATCGAGAAACAGTGCGCCTTCGTCCACAAAGAGGCGCCGGGCTGTAGCCAAGTCGATGTATTGCCCGTCGTCGCCCGGAGCCGAGGGGGGCGCAGCCACCTGGTCCGGAATGCCCGCCTGCGCGTCCGGCCGGATCTGGCTGCCCGACTCCTGCCTCCCGGGCCCGCGGGCGGCGCTGTTCTTCGACCAGTCCGGGCGCAGCGTCACCGGCACCACCCACGAGTGTGCCGCGCCGGCGATCACCGCCGCTCCCAGCAGCGCCAGGGCGCCCGCCAGCGCCGGGCCGAGTCTAGTTGCCCGGTTCGGTGCCAGGGACATTGATGAACCCGTTGTAGCGGACTTCGATCGTCTCTTCGCTGCGCACGTCGGTGCGGACGAGGATCTGCCCCAGGATGCGGCGCTCCTGCGGGTGGGCGCGCCCGCTCATCACGATCCGCCAACTCGTCGGCTTCTTGGCGTCCTCGGGCTCAAACTGGAACTGCACGTCGGCCGTGCTGTCGCGTGCCTCGACCTGGCTGATGTGGAACGGCTGACCTGAGCGACTCTGCACGCGGAACTCGCGCGTGAACGACTGCCCCAGTTCAATCCGTCCCAGCGAGATCCGCGGCGGCGTCACCTGGATGTCGCCCAGCACCTGCGAGAGCACCTGTGTGCGTTCCACCGGGATGCGCTCATCATTCGTGCGCAGCGTCATCTCGGCCGTGTGCATCCCCACCGGCGCGTCCTCCCGCAACTTCACGATCACCTTGGTGGCGCGCAGTTGCTCCTTCTCCACGCCGATCTCCCGCACCTCCGTCTCGCCCAGTTCCACCGTGTAGACGTCCGGCATCGTCGTGGTCGCCAGCGTCACGCGGAAATCCTCCGTCCGACCGGCCACGAAAACCTCCATCGTCCTGCCCTTGCCCTTGTCCGTCTGCCCGAACTGAAGCAGGTTGGGCTCGATGATCACCAGTTGCTTGACGTGGGCCTTGATGGTGAGTTTCACGCTCGGCTGCATCGAGTCGTTGGTCTCCAGAGTGACCGACCGGACGTCGTGCCCGCGCTTGCCGTGCGGGTTGTACAGCACGGTGATTTCGCCCTTCTCTCCCGGCTGGTAAATCTTCTTGGACAGTTCAGGGACGGTACATCCGCACGTGCTCTTCACTTCGCCGATGATCAGCGGATCCACTCCGGTGTTGGTGAACTCAAACACCACCCGCTTCGGCTCGTTGTCCATGATCGTGCCGAAGTCATGATCGCTCTGGCTGAGAGTCATCCGCGACGCGGCCGGCTTGAGCGCCGCTTCCGTCTCGGTCAGCGGCGGGAGCGGAGGAGGCAGCGCCGCCCCAACCGTGGACACACCGGCCAGCACTCCCGCAAGCATCATCGCATGGATTCGTCGTGACATCTTCGATCCTCGCTGTCCAGAGGCCGCCGCTGCCGGTCGGCCAATCTGTGAATCGACCCAACTCCCGCCCCGGACTGACTCTAGAACCCTGCCGGGTTCCCGGACGATGTGCCGGGCAGCCCAGACGCTAGCACACTTTCGCCCCCGATCGACCGCGCGTCGAGTCCTGTTGCAAAACAGTTACCCGATCGGTCCCTCCGGCTTGCCCAGCCCGCCCCGGCGGCTGGACATCGCCCGCCCGAGAACTCCAAACCCGATCGCCCCCAGCACCGTGAAGCCCAGGGCAAGGGCAAAAACCCATGAACCGCTCCCGGGGTGCAAAGCCTCCATCATCACGTACATCTGCATCCCCAGCGCCGGCGCCAGCAGCCCCCGTACCCCCGTCAGCGTCACATGCACCCCCATGTACTGGGAGGACCGCTCGGCCGGCGCAAAGTCCAGGTGCCCCAGCGACCACGCCAGTGCCCCGCCTCCGAACGCCAGCCCCTTGAGCAGCGCTCCCAGGTACAGCAGCCACAGATCCGCCTCAAGCGCCGCCACCAGGTGCACCGCGATGGCCAGCACGAACGACCACGAGTGAATCGCGCGAAACCAGACAATGTGCACCCGGTCGAGCAGCCGGGCCCACATCGGGATGAACACCGGAAGGGCGATCAGCGGGATCGTGTGGTTCACCAGCACGCCCTCATACCCCATGCCGAAGCGGTCCTTGAGCAGCACCGTCAGGATCGGGCCCATCATCAGGTTGCCCATGCCCAGCAGCATCTGGCACCACATGAACCCGGCAAAGGCCCGGTCCCCGGCCAGCACGCGAATCATCGCCGCCGGATTGAACGACGGGCGGTCGAGCAGTTCGGCCTGCCGCTCGAGCGCCAGCATACGCCGATGCTGGCGCACCCGAATCCTCGAAAACCGCCACACTCCCACCAGTCCCACCATCGCCAGCAGCGGCGTGATCACGTGGTATGACCGGGCATCCCACTCCATGGACAGCCCGATCAGCAGCCCCGCCACGGCCACGAACTCAGACTGCACCGTCGTCAGCCGCCCGGTCAGCCTGGCTCGCCCGCGCGTCGGGTAGTTCGACGCCCACACCGTCGAGCGCAGCGTCTGCACCCCCGCGTAGAAAACCCGCGACAGCGCCACCGACAGCACCAGCAGATGCAGCCCCAGCGCCGTGCGCGGGATCAGTGCCAGCCCCGCCACCAGCACCAGCATCGAAATCTGAAGACTGTTGATGAACGGCACCTTGGGACGCCCGTGCGCCAGACGCACCCAAGCAAAACTGATGATGTTGGCCACCGACGGGGCAGCCGCCACTGTCGCCACGGCGAAGTTGAGCACCGTCTCGCTGACCACGCCTTCAAAGGCGTTCTTGACAATCACCCCGACCACGGTGCCTTCCGTAACCGCCACCGCCCACGGCAGGCACAGGCTCGATGCCAGTTCGTGCCGGTAGTTCGGCCTGCTCATCGACGGGACGCCGCGCGAAGAAAACGGCATCAACCCCGTATCCATGAACGGAATGAATCGTCGCGAACTCTCGTCTCCCATCGCGGCCTGTCCTCGGCCCCACGCAGGCAATCTTCCCCGCTCCCCGATGCGATTCAATCGCGACCGTTCTACCCTTTCCCCCATGCCCGAATATGTCCTCGGTACCGATGAGCAGGAACGCATTCGCCTCGGCCTGCAACACCGTCTCTGGTCCGCATGCGCCCACCAGGCCTGGGAACGCGCCGGGCTCCGCCCCGAGTGGCGCGTGCTCGACGTCGGCTGCGGCCCGGGCTGGGCTTCGTTGGACATGGCCCAAATCGTCGGCCCTGCCGGCTCGGTCTTCGGTGTCGATGAGTCCGATCGGTACGTCCAGTGGTTCAATCAGGCCATGTCCGCCGCCGGTTTGCCCTGGGCCTCGGCCGTTCCGGGAGACGTGCACCAGATCGCCCTGGCCGCCGCCGGAGAAGCGCCCTTCGACATGGGCTACGTCCGCTGGGTGCTCTGCTTCGTCCAAGACCCCGGAACCGTGGTCGCCCAAGTGGCCGAACTGCTCAAGCCGGGTGGGCGGCTGGTCATCCAGGACTACTTCAACTACGAGTGCATGTCGCTGGCTCCGCGCCGGGAGGCCTTCTCACGAGGGATCCAGGCCGTCGCGCAGAGTTGGCGTGACCGCGGCGGCAACCCCGACGTCATGGGCGGCATGCCCGCCCTGCTCCGCAAGGCCGGACTCCGGATCATCCACCGCGAGGTCATCCAACGATTTGCCCACCCCCACGAGCAGATGTGGACTTGGCCCACGGTGTTCTGGAAAACGTTCATGCCGCGCCTCGAAGAGGCGGGCTACCTGACCGCGCAGCAACACCAGGCCTTCGACCAGGCGTGGGCCGACGCGACCAACGACCCGGACTCGTTCATCCACCTGCCAACCGTCTACGAACTCATCGCCGAGAAACCCTGATTCCTCGCGCCTGCAACAACGCCCGCCCGGCCTTGCGAGCCGAGCGGGCGTGGAGAGGGAACCAGAGATTCGTCATCCATCTCACCGGCGCCGTCGGAGCGCACCCAGTCCCACCGCGCCCAGCAACGCCACGCCCGTGCCCGGTGCCGGGACGAAGCCCACGTTGTCCACCGCCATGATGAAGTTGGTGAACCCGAAGAAGTATCCGGGCACGAAGGTGGTGAACGAGATTTCGTCGATTCCCGACAGCACGTCCTGCACGCTCACGCCGGGCGGCAGGATGGGCTCGAAGGTGTTGGGGTCTTCATCGCCGGCACCGAACCACCCGCTGGGCAAGCCGACCGCGTTCGTATCGAGCACGGCCTGAAAGGTGGTCCAGTCGGAAGTGAGGGCGCTGCTCAGCGTGCCCAGGTGAGCGTAGATGGACGTGAACCCGCCCCAGTTCGGGGTGTCGTAGTTGCGCAGTTCGATCACCAGGTCGCGCGACACCTCAGTGCCGAACATATTGATCGAGTCGATGCGGATGTCCACGGTAAAGGTGAGGTGGCCTCGACCGCGGTAGTCGCCGGTGAAGGCGGCCGTGCTGTTGCGGATGTCGGCTCCGAACACGTCGATCACCTCGACGTCCATGTTGGCCCCGGGGTTTCCGCCGACAGGGGAGAGGTTGTCGCGCCCGCTGACCGACCAGCCCTCGGTGCCGGAGTCAAAGGTGGTTACGTCCGCGCTTGCCACGCCGCCAGCCACCAACAACGCCAAGATTGCCTGCTTCATCGTCGTCTCCTCAGTATGCTGCCCTTGGATTCGCATGAACACGCAACTGTGTTCCGCTTGTGCTGAGCACAGTTTCAGCATATGCTGGGCCCATGTCAAGAGGAAAGTCGAGCAAGTACGTCATGAACCTGGGCAGTTCCCCAATTCGGGTGGAAGCGCCCGCCGAGTCGGATCTGGCTCCGGGGGAGGCCGCCGGGCTCGACCAGACCCTCCAGGCGCTCTTCCAGTCCCTGCGGGCCATGTTGAGCGATCTGCCCCCCGAAGCGCAGACCGCCAGCGGACTGAGCCGAGCCAGCGGGGTCGAGCGGACCACCTGCCAGAGGGTGGTGTCGGCGGTCACGTCCCCCTATCCGGGTCTCGGATTGATCGAAGCGCTCCCCGGACCGCGCGGTCTGCGAACGTTGCTCGAGGCGATCGAGGCGGCCGGGTATGCACTGTCCGATTCGCAGCGTTTGGCGGATTGCATCGCACGGCTCGAAGCCGAAATTCGGCGCTTGGGTGGGAGTCGCAGCGGCTTGCTTCGTCGTTTGGCCGGGCTGACCAGTCAGACTCCGGGGAGGCTTGCAAAGGAAGATGGGTCGACGCGCCAGCGGCTGTTCGAAGCGGCTGCGGAACTGACCGGGCGGTGGTCGCACCTGTGGCTGGCGTCCCATGTCTATACACCGGGGCCGACGCCCGATCGGCTGATCCAGTCGCGTGTGCACGGGCTGCTGGGGCACCACGCGCGCCCCGATGCGGTGCCCCTGACGTTTCACGTCTTCAGCACCGAGGTGTGTGCAGAGAACCCCGATGAAGTCGGCGTGTATCGCCCGCTGCTCAAAGGTGAGCCGGATGCCATTCTCCGGGCGTTTTCGACCCAGCCGCTCCCGGTGGTGCGCTCAAAGGAGCCGGGCGAGCACGTTGTGCAGACGATCGATCGCGAGCCGGGAGCACCAGAGTTGCCGATCGACCTGCTCTTCGGCCTGCGCGGGTTGATGACGCACCCGGCCAGTCGCACCAACACGCTGGAAGAGGTGTGGGCGCTGGTGAACTTCCCGGTGCGGCGGATGCTGTTCGACGTGTTTCTGCACCGATCGCTGGCGCGCCAGTGTCTGCCCGGCCTAGATCATCACCTGTGGCGACCGGACTTTTCGACCCGGGTGGGCGAACGCTGGCAGACGCGCTTTTCCGACCCGGTGCGGCTGGAACTGCTGGCGCCGGGCAGCGCCCGCACTGACGCCTACACCCGCTATCCCGAGGTGCTCAGACTCCTGTTCGATGCCGACGGGCTCGACCCGGCTGACTACGTCGGGTATCGGTGCGACCTGACCTATCCGGCCTGGCGCACGGGGTACCGGATGAGTTTCGACTTCGGGGCCGAGGCGTGAGCGGGATTGGGCCTGTGGCCGCGCCGGACAGTGGTGCGGTCTTCAGGTCTGGTTTCACAACCCGATCCAGCGGCGGACCATGCGTGGGGCGACGGCCAGCGCGGCCACCGCCAGGGCTAACACGATCACTCCCAGCGCCCAAGTCGGCACGAGGAATGACACGGGCAGGCCGACGGCAAGCAGGAAGATCCCGACGGTGACGGCGAAACCCATCCCGCGATCACGAGGCTGGACAGGCTTATCGGACGCTTGCAAGCGGAAGTGGGTCAGTTTCCCGCATTCCGGGCACCGGGTCGACTCGTCGATGATCGGCATGCCGGAGAGGTGATACCCGCAGTGCTCGCACACGGCGTTGCGGGTGAACAGGTTGGGGCCTGTCGATGAAGAGTCCGGCATCGGGCAGCAGGGTAGCCGTTGGGGGGTGCGTCAAGAAATGTGGGGGGCTGCGACGGTTGGGGCATCCTGGGCGGATCGCGGTCGTATAGTGGGAGGCCGTCTTCCGCGGCTGGTCTGGTCGCGGGCAGGTTTCGTGCTGCCCCAGACGGCGTTGGATGCGGTGTGGAGCATCCGAGCGCGGATCACTCAAGTATCGGGTCGGGTCGAGGAGCCGAGCATGCGCTCGAGGACGGACATGAAAGCAAGAGGGTTCAGCCTCGTGGAGTTGCTGACGGTGATCGCCATTATCGCGCTGGTGATCTCGATCATCATCCCGGTGTTGAGCGGGGCGCGGACGACGGGCAAGCGCCTGGCCTCGCAGCAGTTGCTCAGCGACATCGCCGGAGCGGCGGGGCGGTTCAAACTGGATAACCAGGGTCGCAACCCGGGGTACTTCTCCGAGCGCCAGATGGGCAGTTCTGACAACGCAACGCGCGGCATGTCGGGCATGGAAAACGCGATGCTCGACCTGGCCGGTCAGGGCGCGATCATCGGCAGCGTGTTTGACACCCCGTTGAACGCCAGTCTGGGCGACATTGCGGTGGGGCCGACGAACAACACGCGCGAGCAGGTGGTGGTGCGTGCGCCGCTGATGGGGACGGACAAGGGGTCGTATTTTGCGCCGTCCCGTGAGTATTACGAGGCGCAGATCGCGGGGACGCAGCAGATCAGCAGTGTGCCGGGGCATGCGGGGGCGAACGAGACGGACGTGCAGTTGCTGGACGTGGTGGATGCGTTCGGCAGCCCGGTGCTGTTCTGGTCGGCCGACACTTACACGCTTCCGCGGGTGAACAGCAAGGACCAGTTTGCGCAGATTTCGTCGGCGAGCACGACGGCGCTGTTCTACTGGAATTCGAACGCGGCGTTTCTGCGTTCGACGGCCCTTGGGCGCAAGGGATATGACCAGACGCCCGCACCGCAGCCGGGTGAGCGGGCCAGTCTGCTCGGCCCGGGCGCCAGCGACCAGCATCGCATCCTGACGATGAGCGGGCTGCTGGGCAGCGTGTCGGCGCCTCGGGCGCCGAGCGGGCAGGCGGTGGACCAGTTGCTGGCAAGCCCTTCGGAGGCGAGCATCGAGAACCTGTTCCCGGGCATGGGTCGCGGGGCGTTTGTGCTGCACTCGGCCGGGGCCGACGGAATCTACCTGAGCAGCAAGGACAAGGGCTTCTCGACGGTGGCGCACGAGGGTAACCACATCGAGTACGGTCTGAACTTTTTCGCCAACCCGTCAACCCGGCTGACCGACGACGAGGGGAATCCGACCACGCGCGACATCATCGCCGAGTTTGACGACATCGTCATCGGCGGCGGGGGCTGAGATTTCACGAGTCATGCTGAACGAGCCGCCACCGGTCCGCCTGCGCGGGCGCGGGTTCGGCGGCTCGTTTTTGATCGGCGCGGTACGCTCTGGCCCGCGTGGACGCGACGTTTGACAGTGCGAACACATCGGAGTTGATCCACCCTTCGCCCCGGCGGGCGCGACGCCGCGCGTGGAGCACGGTCGGAGCGCTCTCGTGCGGGGCGCTGCTGGCTCGCGCACTCGAGGGGTCGCCGGCGGCGTGGCTACCGGGCGCGCTGGTGATGGCGCTGGCGGCAGTGCTGGCGCCGCGCCGGTTCGTCGGGTGGGTCTTGCTGGCCGCGCTGGTGCTGATGGGCGCGTGGTGGCTGGAGGTGCGAACGGCGACGGCCGGCGCGCGGTCGCCGCAGGTTCTGCTCGGGCCAGTCGAGCGGGAGATGATTGACGCCGAGGGGCTGGTGACGAGCGTGCCTAGGCCCTCGTGGCCGCACCGGGACCAACTGGCGCGGTTCCGGCGCCTCGAGCCGGTGATGAGTTTCGATCTCGAATTGGCGGCGCTGTGGAGCGGCGGAAGGGCCGAGCCGGCGTGCGGGCACCTGCGCGTCACGGTTGGAGTTTCGCCGGGCGAGGTGGAGGCGCTGCCCCGGCCGGGCGATCGCGTGCGGATGAAGGGGTGGTACGCGCCGCCACGGGCGGGCCTGAACCCCGGCGAAAGGGATGCCCGCCCGTGGGCCAACATGGAGGGAAGGGTCGGGTCGATGCTGGTTGCGTCGCGGGGACTGATGGAGGTATTGGCGCCGCGCCGACTCGACGTGCGCGGCGCGTGGGTGCGGCTGGTGGCGGGGGTGCGCGGGCGGATGCTCGAGCAAGTCGCCGGCGACGGGCAGAATGGGGAGGGACGCGCCATGCTCGCAGCCCTGCTGCTGGGCGAGATCGACCCGGCCTTGCGCGAAACGCGCAGCGCGTTTCGCAAGTCAGGCACGGCACATCTGCTCGCGATTTCGGGCTTCCACCTGACGGTGCTGTGCGGACTGGGCGTGCTGGCGGTGCGTCTGACCGGCGACCACGGGCGGCTTGAAGCGATCGCGGTGGGCGGACTGGTGATGGCGCTGCTGGTGCTGACGCCGGCGCAGGTGCCGATCGTGCGGGCCGGCGTGATGGTGCTGGCGCTGCTCGCCGGCGACATGATCGGGCGGCGTTATGACCGGCTCACGCTGCTGGGCTGGATCGCGTGCGGTCTGTTTGTGTGGCGGCCGCTCGACGTGTTCAGCCTGGGCGCTCAACTGAGCGTGGGGATCACCGCGCTGCTAATCTGGCTCTCGAGCGTTCGGCACCCGTGGGTGTCGCCGACTCAGATTCGCGGGCTGAGGCGGTTGCGTCGCTCGTGGTGGAGGTCGGCGTGGCGATGGGTGCGGTCGTACGTGGTGGTGTGCGTGCTGTGCTGGGCGGTGGCCACGCCCCTGGTGCTGGCGCACACGGGGACGCTGTCGCTGGCCGGCCCGATCGCGACGGCCTTGGTGACGCCGGCGATGGTGCTGCTCCTGGGGGTCGGGTACTTCGCGCTGGCGGTGGGGCTGGTGAACGAAGCGGCTGGCGCGTGGATCTTCGATCAACTGGCGTGGGTGTCGCAGGAGACGAGCGAGGCGGTGCGCGGGCTTGCCGACGCGCCGCTTCTGGTTTTCGAGGTTTTGCCGATGTCGGGGTTGCTGGCGGGGGTGGCGGCGCTGGCGCTGTGTGTCTGGCTGGCGGAGCGGCGTGTGCGAAACCTGCGCGTGCTCGCCAGCCTGGGAGTGCTCGTACTGTGGGAGATGCTGGGCCCGATGCCGCGCGGGCTGTTGGCGCGCGACGTCGTACTGCGCATCGACATGCTGGCGGTGGGCGACGGAACCTGTCACATCGTGCGCAGCGGGCGCGAAGCGATGATGTGGGACTGCGGCTCGCTGCGGATGGACCTGCGGCCGGTGCTCGAAAGAGCACTGCCCGCGCTGGGCGTGCGGCGGGCGCGGCTGGGTGTGGTGACGCATGGGAATCTCGATCACTACTCGTCGCTGCCCGAGGCCGTGGACTTGCTGGGCATCGAGCGAGTGCTGGTGTCGCCGCACGTTTTGAGCGATGCGGGCGAGCCCGAGCGGGCGCTGCTGGCGCTGCTGGCGGAGAAGGGCGCGCGCGTTGAGCCGGTGAGGCGGGGCGATGCGATGGTATTTGGGCGCGGGCGACTGGAGTTTCTCTGGCCCGACGAATCGGCCGAGGCGATGCCTGACAATGAGCAGTCGCTGGTGTGCCGGATCAGCGTGCCGACGCAGGCCGGCGAGAGGCGCGTGTTGTTGACCGGGGACATCCAGCCAGGCGCGATGATGCGGCTGCTGGAGGACGTGGCGCAGGTGCGGACTGATGTGCTGGAGATTCCGCACCACGGGAGTTTCCGCGTCGAGGCGATGAGTTTTCTGGCGGCCGCGGACCCGGCGGTGGTGCTTCAGTCGTCGGGGGGCAGCCGGGTGGGGGACGTGCGGTGGGGAGATCATCGCGCCAGCCGCGTGTGGTTCACGACGGCGGCGGACGGTGCGGCCTGGGTGGAGGTGCATGAGGATGGAAGGTTAGAATCGGGGTCTGCAAGGTAAGGGTGTGTGTAGAGACGAACAGACTGAGGGACGGAGACGAAGGCGCGACGCGATCAGGGCTTCTCGCGCAGGCGAGGGATCGACCGAGAAAGCCAATGGGAGTTCGAAGTGCTGGTGGAGGCGGGCACATCGCTTCGATGGGCAGAAACCTCCCGCTTGCGCGGGAGGCTCTGATTGCCTTCGTGCCTTGGTTCGGCTCGGAGAGCCGACTTGTCTGCCTGCTCAGTGCTTGCTGTCGCCCCGGGCGAAGATGCTGGCGACGTAGTTGAGCACGTCGGTGGCGCTGACCTCGTTGTAGCCGAAGTTCTTGATGAGGCGCTGCTTGACCACGTCGATCTTCTGCTGGGTCTCGTCATCGACGACACTGGAAACCAGGTTCTTGAGTTTGATGGTGTCGCGCGAGTCCTCGAAAAGTTTGAGTTCCAGGGCCTTGTAGAGGCGTGCGTTGGTGTTGTACTCGAACTTCTTGTTGTCCAGCGCCAGCGCGCCGATGTAGTTCATGATCTCCTGGCGGAAGTCGTCCTTGCGTGAGTCGGGGATATCGATCTTCTCCTCGATGGCCCGCATCAGGCGCTCGTCGGGTTCGTCGTCCTTGCCGGTGTACTTGTTGACGACCTTCTCCTTCTGCGTGTAGGCGCGGACGTTCTCGATGTAGTTGGTGCACAGGCGCTTGATGGCCTCTTCGTCGGCCGAGATGGCGCGCTGCACCTCGCCCTTGATGATGTCCTCGTACTCCTCCTTCACCACGCTGAGCAGTTCACGGCAGCGCTTTTTGGTCTCCTCGTCGGTGATGAGCGAGTGGTGGCTCAGCCCGCTCTCGAGTTCATTGAGCACCATGAACGGGTTGATGGTCTGCTCTTCCACGGCCTGGCGGCTGACCAGGGCGTTGGAGATCTTGTCCTGGATGAAGCGCGGGCTGATGCCTTCCATGCCCTCGCGCGTTGCCTCTTCCTTGAGTTCCTTGACCGAGTCCTCGGTGAAGCCGGGGATGTTCTTGCCGTTGTAGAGTTTGAGTTTCTGCAGCAGCGTCAGACCGGCCTTCTTGGGCTCCGACAGCCTCGTCAGCACCGCCCACATGGCCGCGACTTCAAGCGTGTGCGGAGCGATGTGGATGTTTCTGATCCGCTCGGGTCCGAAGTCCTTCTGGTAGATCTTGATCTCATCGTCGAGGCGGATGTTGTAGGGAATGTCGATCTTGATGGTGCGGTCGCGGAAGGCCTCCATCATCTCGTTGCTTTGCAGTCGCTTGTACTCCGGCTCGTTGGTGTGCCCGATGATGACCTCGTCGATGTAGGTCTGCGCGAACTTCTTGGGCTTGATGGTGTGCTCCTGGCTGGCGCCGAGCAGGTCGTAGAGGAAGGCCACGTCGAGTTTGAGCACCTCGATGAACTCGCAGATGCCGCGGTTGGCGATGTTGAGTTCTCCGTCGAAGTTGAAGGCCCGCGGGTCGGAGTCAGACCCGTACATGGCGATCTTGCGGTAGTTGATGTCGCCGGTCAGTTCAGTCGAGTCCTGATTCTTCTCGTCCTTGGGCTGGAAGGTGCCGATGCCGACGCGGTCCTTTTCGCTGAGCACCACGCGGCGAACCTGCACGTGATCCATCACCTTGCGCCAGTCGCCCTGGTAGAAGGTCATCAGGTCGTCGAAGATCTTGCGGCTGAAGGGGTCGGGCTCCCCGTAGATGCGCAGGCGCCCGCCGTGGTGCTGGGGAGCAAACTTCTGGTTGAAGCGGTCGAGCAGCGCCTGCCGCGCCTCGCGCGGAACCAGGATCATCGGATCCTCGTGCATGGGGCTGGGGAAGGCGTGCGTGCGGACGGCCTCGCGGCTGGAACCCTCCACCGGGTGCACCTCGCAGTTGGAATCGAGCAGCCAACTGAACGAATAGAGCGCGCCCTCCGGCGTGCGCGAGTAATGCTCGATGCCCTTCTTGAGCAGGCGGACGATGGTGCTCTTGCTCGATCCGACCGGGCCGTGCAGCAGCAGGATGCGCTTGTCGGTGCCGTAGCCCTCGGCCGCGGAGCGGAAGAAATCGACCAACTGCATCAGCGCAAAGTCAAGACCGAAGATGGCGTCGGCCCCGCTGTCAAACGGGTCGCTGAAAAAGTGGTACCGCACGCAGGGGCGCTTGAAGAGTTTGTACTTCTCGAACCCGCGCGAGAGGATGGCGTCGTACACGCGCTGGTAGGCGTTGCGGAGCAACGCGGGGTTCTGTTCGCACAGGTCCAGATAATCCCAGAACGTGCCCGACCAGTGGTGGTCTTGGAAGCGCTGGCGGTCCAGTCGCGATTCAATCAGGCTGATCAGGTCCGAGGCGTTCCGTGCGGCATTGTCTGACATCATGCCCTCCATGGCCGAGGTGGGACCGCGCAAGACCGGGCGGGTCGACCCGAACACACGCATCGTCACTCTCAACGCCGCTCGGGGCCTGCCATGGCCCCCAGGGCCAACGCTCGCTCGCGAGCGCAGTCACTGGTCTATCGGCCCATCGATCGTCCTGCGTTGCACCGGCTTGCAGAATACCGCGCGCTGCGACGAGGACCAACCGCAAAGGCGCCGCGCCAATCGCCTGTGGCCGGTCAGAGCCCGCCGATTCAGGGGCTTGCACCTCCACCACGTCCATACGCCCGAGAAGGTGCGCAGTTCGGTTCTGGTCTGCATCATGCGACGCCGACGATACAGTTGGGCATGTCGTTCGGACTCGGACATGGCCGTCCACTGGATCCTGCCCCCGGCTGGGTGGGCGTCAGCGAGGAGGAACTCCCCCCGCTGCCCGACGACATACTCAGCGACCCACGTTCGGGGTGGATTGATCCGCGGAACTGGTTTCCCGACCCGCGCCGCCCATTCGAGTTGGAGATTGGCTCGGGCAAGGGGACGTTTCTTCTCCAGCAGGCCGTGCTCCAGCCGCAGACCAACTTCCTGGGAATCGAGTGGGCGCGCGAGTTCTACACCTATGCGGCCGACCGGGTGCGCCGGCGCCGTACGGCGGGTCGACTGCTCAACGTGCGCATGCTGCACACCGACGCCAGCGAGTTTCTGCACTGGCGCTGCCCCGACACGATCTGCCGCGTCGTGCACCTGTACTTCTCCGACCCGTGGCCCAAGAACCGGCATCACAAGAAGAGGGTGATCCAGCACCGCCTGCTGGCCGACGTGTGGCGGGTGCTCATCCCCGGCGGCGAGTTGCGCGTGGTGACGGATCATGCGGACCTGTGGGCCTGGGACATGGCCCACTTCGAGCAGTGGGTGGGGAACCGATCCAGAGGCGTCAGCGAGGGTCAGACCCTCCCACACGCGCGGGAAGGGCCTGATGCGTTCATCGACCCGGAACTCCTTGCGGGCGCGAGAAGCCTGGTGCCAGCGATGCCGGAAGCGGTGCGCGTGCGGCGTGCGGCGATGCCCGCCGCTCCGTTCGACTTGCTCACGTTCGATCGTCCCGAGTCGGCCGGTGCGGGCGAACTGGTGGGCACGAACTTCGAGCGCAAGTTCCGGGAGGAAGGGCGTGCGTTTCACGCATGCACGCTGCGGAAGCGCGTCTGAGCGCAAAGCGCTTCCATCACGGTCGCGGCTCATTGAGGCGCCAGCGGGCATGGTCGGCTGCGGACCAGGGTGCGATCACCCGGCCCTTTCCGGCGAACTTGCCCAGCGCGTCCAGCATCGGGCCTGGGCTCATGGTGCCGATGACGAGGGCGTCGGCCTGATCGACGGGCACGACCTCGATGCCCATTTCGGCCACGGCGCGATCAACCACCCAGGCGTTCTTGCCGCGGGCCACCACGGCGCAGGTGGAGAAGCGCTCGTTCTCGTGCGCGCGCCGCAGCGCCTCGCGGGCGTGCCACAGCCCGGTGAATCGGTCGAAGTGTGCCCGCGAGAGCGGAGTGCGCCGCTGCCCGCGAAGCGTCTGGCGCATCAGCGCCAGCCCGCGGGTGTATCCCTCGCGGGCCTGTTCCAGATCAGCGATGAGTCGGCAGCGTCGCCGGATCTCCCGCAACTGTCCGCGACGGTCGGCATCGGGGGCGTAGCGCTGCATGACCCAACTCCCGTTGCGCAGCAGCAGCGAGACGATGCGGTTCATGTCGCGCCCGCCCGGCGACTTGTGATGATCGACGCGGAAGCGCGGCTCGAACATCGTGCGGTAGCCCAGCCCGATGGCGCGGGCCGAGAGGTCGTACTCCTCGACGTAGTACTCGAAGGCGGCGTCGTAGCCGCCGAGTTGGTCGAACAGGTGGCGCCGGATGGCGGCGCCGCAGCCGACGAACACCTCGGGCAGCCCGCCGTCCTCGCGTCTGTGCTGGGCGGGCAGGTGGATGTCGGCGGTGACGATGCCCACGTCGGCGGGCGCGCTGCGCAGCGTCGCGATGAAGCGTCCATCGAGCGGGTGTGAGTCATCATCGAGCATGACCAGCCAGTCGGAGTCGGGGTGTGCACGGCTGGCGCCCACGTTGCGCGAGGCGGCGCCGTGGTTGCCCTCGAGCACGATCATCCGGACCGGCACGCCGTTGGGCAGCCGGTGCGGCGCGACGGGCACGGTTCGCGAGCCGTTGTCGATGACGATGACCTCGGCCGGCTCGCGCCCGGCGCCGGTCTGGTCGTGCTCGACGATGCGGCCGATGAACCCGAGGGTGCGGGCCAGGTCGCCGGGACGGTCGCGGGTGGGGACGATGTAGGAGATCATGACGCGGTGCGCGTGATGGTGCTTCGTCCGAGTCGCGCGACGACGGCCTGTTCGGGCGGGGTGAAGGTGATGCGGGCGCCGAGCACGCGCGAGACTTCGCGCCGCAGGTCCGATGGCTCGAGGGGGACGTTTCCGATGCGCCGTCCGTGGGCAGCAAAGCCCGCCGCGCCGAGGAAGGCCCCGGCGAGCAGCGAGCCACCGCTGGCCAGGGCCAGGGTCGCGACGGTGAGCAGGGCATCGCCGCAGCCCAGTGCGTCGAGCGTGCTGTGGCAGAGCGAAGGGATGTGCTCGCCGTGCAGGCGTGACTGCCAGGGCCCGTGTTCTTCGGGCAGGCGGTTGAAGGCGACGAGCCCTTCGGCGTCGAGTGAGACGATTGCGGCCCGTGTGCTGGTTTCTTCGAGCATTTCCCACATGACGGCCGGCAGGCTCTGGTCGAAGTTGCGGTAGGTCTCGCGCACCTGTGGTTCGGTGGGGCAGAGCAGGTCCATGAGCGTCATGGAGCGCAGGTTGCTGCGTCGCCCGCGGGCCGCCCCGGTCAGTACGCCCACGTCGGGGCGCATCGCCCGACACAGCGCGTGCGTGATGGCGGGGCTGAAGAGCCCCAGCCCGAAGTCGGCGATGATGCCCGCGTCAGCGCCGGCGCTGTCGCGCGCCGCGTCGGTGGCCAGGTGAATCAGCGCATCGCGCTGCCGGGCGTCAAGCACGATGGGCTCGACCAGATCGAGTTTGAGCATCTTGCTCGAGCCGACGAGCAGGCGCTGCTTCTCGGCCAGGGCCGAGGGAGTCGGCACGCTGCGCACCTCAACGCCTGAGCCGGCAAGGCGGCGTGTGACGAGCAGGGCCAGTTCGGTTTCCGGCAGCGCGGTGATGAGCACGGGCGAGGCGCCCAGGGCCGCCAGGTGTCGCGCGATGATCGCGGCGCCGCCGTCAAAGTACTGGTGCTGCACCGGGCGCAGGGTCATCATGGCCGCTTCGTCGGCCACATCGGGGCGATCGCAGAACACGTAGGTGTCCTGCATGACTTCGCCGACCACGACCACGCGCTTGCCGCGGAAAGATTCGATCAACTGCTCGAGCGCACCTGGTTCAAGATCGGGGCTGGCTGCCAGTTGCGTCAGGCGTTTCTGAAAGGGTTCGGTCGAGCGTTCCATTGCCTCGATCAGCGCGGTCGAACTGAACACCACGTCGCCGGAACTGAAGACCACGCGGCCCCCGTGGCGTTCGACGGCCGCACGCTCGGCGGCGAAGCGAGGATCGCGGTTGAACTCGTACTCGCGACCCTTGATGTAAACATCGGGTCGAACCTCGTCGAGCAGTTCGGCAGCCGTGGGCCGCGGCTCGACGTAGACCCAGTCGACGCAATCGAGTTCGGCCAGGTTCTCGGCCCGCAGTTCCTGCGGAATGAGGGGGCGGTGGGCCCCCTTGTCGATGGCTGCGTCACCGGTGATGCTGACCAGCAGCAGGTCGCCCTGGCTGCGGGCAAAGCGCAGGTGACGGATGTGCCCGGGATGCACGATGTCGAAACACCCGTGACACTGCACGAGGGTTCGCCCCTCGCTCCTAGCCCGGTCGCGCCGGGCGACCAGTTCAGCATGCGTGAGGATCTTCCCGCTGCGCGGCGTGGTCATGAGGCTCGTTATCGTCCCCCGGCCGGTCGGGTGTGGAAACTGCCGGGGGCGGGAGCGCGCCCGCCCGTCCGACGCGCCCAACTTGCCGAATCTGGACCTGTTCGGGGCGATGCGACGATGACCGGGGCATGACGCAGGCCCCGACGTCGCAACGCTTCACCCGCGCGCGCATCGTCGAGATCGGACGCACGCAAGGCGGATGGATGTTCCTGACTCTGGCTGCGCAGGCTTTGCGCGTCGCGCCACAGGATGACGAGGTGCGCCTGCTGGCGGCCCGGTCCCTGGCGGGGCTGGGTCTGGGCGGGGCGGCGCGGGTCGTGCTCGAGCGCCTCACAGCGCCGGACCTGCACGATCAGCGCGATCGACTGCGAGCGACCATCGGGCCGGCGCCGGCGCTGGACCCTGGCGCGCTCATCGAGCAGGCCCGGGCCAACCTGCGTCTGATCGAGGGGGTGAATGTCGAGCAGGCGATCGAGGCGTGGGTGACGCAGGGGGTCGCGTATCACCGCGCAACCGACGGCAACGTGGTGCGAGTGCCGCGCGGGGCCGACGACCTGACGAAGTTCGAGTGGGTGGGTGACCTGGTGCGGGCGGCTGGCGAGTTCTGTCGGGCTCATCTGGGTCACGCGGCGCGCGAACCGATCGGCCCGATCACCATCGAGGGTGTCAGTCCGCCCTGGCTGCTGCTGGCGATGGATCGCGCCACGCCGACGTTGAAGGACGGATACCAGCCGATGCTTCAGATCGTGCAGGGTGATGCAGGCGAACTGGCCGAGGGGTTGGCTCTGGCCGACGTGCGCGCCGTGCTGTCGCGGGCGAGGGTGTTCGCCGGTTCGGACGCGGCCGAGCGGTGGGAAGCGCACGTGCGGGAACGGTTTGACTGTCAGGCGACCGGCCCGGTGGTGCCGTCGGCGACGCTGCGCCAGGCCTGCAAGCCTGCGCTCTCCGAGCGCATGGCGCGATTGAGCGAAGAGCAGCGGCTGGAAGGCGCGCGTCTGCAGGGGGCGCTGGTGGCGCGAGACCGTGCGCGTGACTCGGCGTGGTGGACAGCGCGGTGGAGCCAGGGCGGACCGAAGCGCGTGCTGATTCCGACTTGCCGGTTTTCAACGTTCATTCAGCATGCCAGCGAGGATCTGGCCGAGGCATTTCGAGGGCGAGGGTGGGAGGCTCGGGTGCTCATCGAGCCGGACACACACTCGCGATTTTCGACGCTGGCCTATCACCGCGCCGAGATCGAGTTTGATCCGGACCTGATCGTGCTGATCAACTACCCCCGGGCGTCCAGGTCAGCGGCCTTCGTGACGCAGACGCCCTTTGTGTGCTGGGTGCAGGACGCGATGCCGCACCTGTTCGACGAGCGGATGGGGCGCGGGCAGGGGCCGCGCGATTTCGTGGCCGGGCATGTGTACCCGCAGTTCTTCCGCCAGTTCGGCTATCCGGCGGATCGGGCCTTGTCGATGCCGGTGCCGGTGAGTCCGCGCAAGTTTCACGACGCGCCTGTCGACGCGGCGCTGCGGGAGCAGTTTGCCTGCGAGGTGGCGTATGTGAGCCACCACAGCGAAACGCCGCAGAAAATGCACGAGCGTCTGTGCGCCGAGGCGGGCGACCCGGCGGTGGTGCGCGTGCTTGAGGCAATGAACGGCTTGATCAAGGAACGCTACGAGGTGGGCATGAGCGGTCAGGAGGAGCGGGCGTTCAAGTCCATCGCCGGCGATGCGTGGGCTCGCGTGCATGGGCAGTCGCCCACGCCGCGCGTGGTTTCGCAACTGACCGATCAGTATCTCGTGCCGATGCTCGAACGCACATTACGCCATGAGACACTGGATTGGGCCAGGCGGATCTGCGAGCGGCGAGGGTGGCGTTTGCGTCTGTTCGGCCGGGGGTGGGAACGACACCCCACGCTGGCGCCCTTTGCAGCCGGGGAGTTGGGACACGGGGAGGAACTGCGCGCCTGCTATCAGGCTGCGGGAGTTCACCTGCACGCCTCCATGACCACGCTGGTGCATCAGCGCGTGATGGAGTGCGCGCTGTCGGGCGGGCTGGCGCTGTGCCGGGCGGTATCGCCGGTCTTTGGAGCATCGCGTCAGAAGGCGCTGTGTCGGTTGGTGCGCCAGGCGGAGCCCGACGAACGCCGGCGCGACGGCGGACTGATGTACCGGACGACGAAGCACGCCGACTTGGCCGGTCTGCAGGCCAGGCTCGGCACACTGGGGCTGCACCTGCCCGACCAACTGCTGGTGCATCCGCAGGCGGCCGAGTCGATGCGCCGATTCACCGTCGCCTTTGACGTGTGGACGCCGGAAGACCTGCTCGGGCCCGGCGTTTCGACGGCGTTTGCCGATGCGGCCGGGCTGGAACGCCTGATCGAGCGGGCGTTGGGCCAGCCGGAGTGGAAGCGGGAGCAGTCCGGTCAGATCGCGCGGCGCGTGCGCGCAGGCCTGACGCACGACGTACTGGCCGAACGGATCGAGTCACTGGTGCTCGCGTCGCTATGAGGCCTCGTGCAGCGCGGGGGCGCACCCCGCCAGCGTCGGCGCGCGATGCAGACGCGGCGGGATGCGTTTGCGCGATTCCAGGGCCGAGAGAATGCAGTCCATCGCCTCGTCCACCGAGTCGGTGACCTTGAGCAGGTCGAGGTCTTCGGGGCTGATCGTGTTCTCGCTGAGCAGCCGATCGCGGACGAAGTCGAACAGCGGCTCCCAGAAGTCCTTGCCCATGAGGATGAGCGGGAACTCGGCGATCTTGCGCGTCTGAATCAGCACCGCGGTTTCAAAGATTTCATCGAGCGTGCCGAATCCGCCCGGCAGCGCCACAAAGGCGTCCGAATACTTGACGAGCATCACCTTGCGCACGAAGAAGTAGTGGAACTCGACGAACTTGTCCAGGTAGGCGTTGGGGTGCTGCTCTTCGGGCAGTTCGATGTTGCACCCCAGCGAAAGCCCGCCGGCTTCCTTGGCGCCGCGATTGGCGGCCTCCATGATGCCCGGACCTCCGCCGGTCATCACCGTCAGTCCGGCTCGGGCCAAGGCGGTGCCCATCTGGCGGGCCAGCGCGTAGTAGCGATGGTCCTCATCGAAACGTGCCGAGCCGAAGACGGTCACGCAAGGCCCGATGAAGTGCAGTTGCCGGAACCCGTGGATGAACTCGCGGAAGATGCGCACACTGCGGAACAACTCGTCGCGCCGGAGTTTCGGACCTTCGAGCAGTTTGGAGTCATCGCCGGGGGGCGGGCGCTTGCCCCAGCGCCAGCGCGATGCCTTTCCATTGCCGTTCAAGCGCGTCACGACAAACTCCCCGGGAAAAGGGATGCTAGCAGCCCTTCCCTTCGCAATCGACCAACTTGCGTTTCGTCGAACCAACCCATTCGGCCGGGCGTCCAGTGAACTTGAAGGTCTGTTGCCTGGTTTGGGGGAGTCGAAAGCGCATCACCCGCGCATTCGCTCCCGCTAGACTCGGTCATGCCCGGTACGCGCGCGTGGTGCATTCCCGGAAGTAATGGACTCGACCTGCTCGGCGACACGGACGTGCCCGAGCGGACGCCGCGCGCCTGCGTGGTGCTGCTGCACGGGTTCATGGGTTATAAGGACTATGGGTTCATCCCCCTTCTGGGCGCCCACCTGGCCGCGAGCGGCGTGCTGGTGCATCGGTTCAACTTTGCGCACTCTGGAGTGACCAACCAAATCACGCGCTTCGAGCGCACCGACTTGTTTGCCCGCCAGACCTGGAACGCGCAGGTGCATGACACGCTGTGTGTGTGTGTGAGGCGATCCAGGATGGCCGATTGCTCGGCGCGGGGCTTCCGCTCGTACTCAGCGGGCACTCGAGGGGCGGCGCGACGGCGATCCTGTGTGCGGGGCGACATCGCGCGCGACTGCGGCTGTGGGGGCTGGTGACGTTGGCGTCGCCGGCGCGATGTGGCGATCTGTCGCCGGAGGAACAGCACGATTGGCTCCAGACCGGCACGCGGACGGTGCGCAGCGCGCGCACGGGGCAGGTGATGTCGATTTCCAGCGCCTGGCTGGCGCAGCAGTGGGACGATCCGGAAGGGCACGACGTGATGTTGCAGGTGTCGCGCGCGGGAGTGCCGATGCTGGTGGTGCATGGCACGGCCGACGAGACGGTGCCGGTCGATGCGGCGCATGCCCTGGCTGGGGCAGGCGGCGAGCGGGCTCGATTGTGCCTGATTCAGGCGGGGAATCATGTGTTCGGGGTTCCCAATCCCCCTGATCGGGCGAAGGAACAGAGCACTGCCTTCTTGGCGATGGCGCGTGCGGTTGAAGGCTTTGTGGGCGTCTGTGCCGATAACTCGCTGTGCAAGTTAGCGGTACGCAACCGGGAGCCGATGCGGTAGGCTTTGCGTCGGGGCGTCGAGGAAGCGAGCGGAAGAGAGGCATGAAGAACTGGTCGATGATGCTGAGTCTGCTTGCGATGGCGGCGTTGGGTTTTCCCGCGGCCGCGCAGCGTGACGAGCGCGTGCCGGCCGCGGCACCGGTCAGTCTCTCGTTCGACGGGCTGGTGCGCACCGGCACGTCGCCCCTGGAGCCTCGGTCAGGAGGAGAAGGGGAGGAGCACGAGCCGATCAGCGGTCTGCGCCAGATGCGCTACCCGCTGGTGGGAACACTCGACGCGGCGGCTGACGCAGCGATCTTCGACCCTCCTCGAAATGTGCTGGCCGAGTTGGGGCTGATCGTGGGGCGCGACACGGTGTTGCGTGACGGCGGCATCGGCGGCGAGCATGGGCCGACCGGATCGGAGGTGCTCGCGGGCTATGCCGAGCCGAACGGCGAGTTCGAGTTGTACGACATCTCGGTGCGACTGGGGGAACTGAAGCGCAAGGATGTCGGGCTTTCGCTGCTGGCCGGGTTCCGGGCCATCCGGGCCGAGGTGGGGCAGGTGAGCGTGTCGCAGGATCGGCTGGGCAACACGACGACGACCTATCGCGACGAACGGGGCGTGGTGGCCGTGCCGGTGGTGGGGACGGGTGTGTTCTGGAGCCCGAGTGATGAGGTGCAGTTCCGTGGGGGGGTTTCCACGCACACGATCTCCAACGCGACTTTCTTCGACCTGCGGGCGGAAACGGAGATCAAACTGCGGTACAACGTGGGGCTGACGGCCGGGTACGAGTACGTGCACTCGGTGATCGAGGTGCGCAACCTGGAGGCGCAGTTGAACGAGGCGGGGTTGTTCGCCCGGCTCCAGATCAAGTTCTGAGCGGGGTGGCGCGGCGATGGCCCGTTTTGGGCGGGTGTGGCGAATTGATTTGCGCCGGCCAACCTCGAATACTCGCTCGTGGCAGAAAGTCCAACCATGCTGAGAGTGCCGGGGGCGACCTCGGAACGGGTGGCCCGGGCGGCGACGGAGGCGTTGCTGTCCGGGCGACTGGTGGTGATTCCGACGGACACGGTGTACGGCGTGGCCGGGCGTGCGGACGACCCGCGCTCGGTCGAGGCGTTGCGGGAGTTGTCGCGTGCGGGGGGTGGGAGTCTGACTTGGCACGCGCCGACGGCCGAGGCCGCGGTCGAAGGGCTGGAGATGACGGCGCTGGCGCATCGGCGGCTGCTGAGCCGGTTTCTGCCCGGGCCGGTGCGGTTCGTGATCGAGTTGCCCGAGGACGTGCTGGCGGCGGTGTGTGGGCGTTTGGGCGTGGCGCGCGGCGTGATCGAAGACGGGACGGCCTTGCGGGTACGCGTGCCGGGGTCGGCGGTCAGCAGCGCGGTGCTGGAGAACGTGCCGCGGCCGGTGGTGATGATCCGGGCCGCGGCGGCCGGCTGGGGGGCGGGCCGCGGCGGGCAGGATGATCGGCGCCTGGGCGAGGTGCATGACCAGCGCGTGGGGTGCGTGATCGACGCGGGGGCGCTCTCGATCGGCAAGCCCGCGACCACGGTGCGGCTGCACGCCGGAGGTGGGTTCAAGGTCGAGAGCGAAGGCGCGGTGAGCAGCGCCGAGATCATGCACGCGGTGGAGCGCGTGGTGCTGTTCGTGTGCACGGGCAACACCTGCCGCAGCCCGATGGCCGAGGGCATCGCGCGGAGCATGTTGAAACCCGAGGAACTGACGACGGTGCTGTCGGCGGGGGTGGCGACGGCCGACGGGCTGCCCGTGGCGGTCGAGGCCGTCGAGGCCCTGGCGCAGATGGGCATTGATATTTCATCGCACCGGACGCGGCAGTTGACACGGGAACTGGTGCGACGGGCGGCGGCGATCTATGTGATGACCGACGCGCACCTGCAGCGCGTGCTGGAGATCGAGCCGTCGGCCCGCGACCGCGTGCAGAAACTGGATCCGTCAGGGAACATCGCTGACCCGGTGGGCATGCCGCTGGAGGCGTACCTGGAAACGAGCCGCATCTTGCGAACACTGATCGAGCGTCGGGTGAAGGAGTTGTCGGCATGAGGATCGCGCTGGGTTCGGATCATCGCGGATATAAGCAGACGGCCCACCTGGTGGAACTGCTCAGTTCGCAGGGCTACCAGACGCAATGGCTGGGCACATGCTCGGAACAGGCGTGCGACTATCCTGAACCGGCCTGGAAGGTGGGGCAGGCGATCAAGGCGGGGCAGGCCGACCTGGGTATTCTCATCTGCGGCACGGGCATCGGCATGTCGATCGCCGCCAATAAGATTCAAGGCGTGCGGGCCGCGGTCGTGCATGACGAACTGACGGCCCAACTGTCGCGGAGTCATAACAACGCGAATGTGCTGTGCCTCTCGGCCGATTTGCTCGGCGAGCGCTTCATCGACAAGATCGTCGAGGTGTGGCTCAAGACCGAGTTTGAGGGCGGGCGCCACGCGCGACGCGTCGCGAAGATCCACGCGATCGAAGAGGGCGTGGACCCCGCGGAGATGAAGGCGTAGACAAAGCACGGGTTTGGTGCGTGTCTGGAAGGCTCGATGCCTCGGTATTGACGCAGTGGCGCATCTCTTGGCCGCAGGGTTCACACTCTACTGTCACCACAAAACAGATTGACGCGTCCGCAAGGAATGAGTAAGGTGGCATGCGCTTTGGAGTCGGACTATGGCCCAAAGCCCTCCGTTTGCGTTCTTGGTTGCGTGCCTTCTCGCTGCGATCCTGCTTGCTGGGGCGGCTGCGAAGTCTTGGGATGTTGACCCACCTTCCGCGTCCTCGTCGCACATTGGGGACTGACTCCAGCCAGCGCTCTTTGGGTCGCCTGGGGGTTAATCGGGCTTGAGATTGCGCTTGCTGCATGGCTTGTTGGGGCTACCCACAAGGGGGGGCGCTCATTGTCACGGGCTTGTTCCTTGTCGCGGTTTCTTCGAGCCCGGCGTTGCAATGGTTGCGCCACGACCTGACGCCTTGCGGCTGCGGTCTTCCTGAGTGGGGCAGTCACCCTCTCATGGCAATATTCGGACGAAATCTTCCTCTGGCGATGGCGGCGTTCGCGGCGGCGTGGCCTGTTCGACTCGCCCGCTCGACGGAAAGGGAACGGAATATAAAGAGGGCGACCCGTGCAAATGAAGGTCAGCCGTGTGGTCAGCGGGTTGGGGATCTGCATCGCGGTTGTGTGTTCGGTGGCATCGGTGGCGCTTGCTTCGGACGCGGAGTGCGAACTTGATTGGATCGACTGCGACGGCATCCATCATGTGATGCCCTGGACCTGCCCCGAGGGCAAGAACTGCTGCGAGAATGTTCTGAAACGCAAGACCGGAGAAACGACGTCCTGCATCGTCTCGGCGACGCACTTCTGCAAGGAAGATCTGACTCATTGTCACACCATCCACTGGGAGCCGATTCCTCGATAGGTGAAGGAAACGCCATGAAGTGGTCATACGCAGCGGCTGTTGTGATTGCGGGCGCCGGGATGGCGATGTTGTCCGTATCTGTGGCGCGGTTCTGGCCATCATCGACCGGGACTCGCGGTCCGGCACAGAACTCGCAGGTGGTTCCGGTGCTCGATCCCCTCAAGACTTCCGGAGAGTACCCGTTGTGGGCGGGCTCGGGGGCAGAGGCAGTGGTCGAGGGAATTGCGGGGTCGATCCATGCAACCGAGCGAGTGGACGCGGCGACGCTGAACTCATTCCGAGGCGTGGTGCGCGATGTGATGACGGCATATCTCTCGGAGCATCTCGCTGAATTCAATGGGTACCTGGAGTCCATGGGAGTTGAGCCGATCGGGAAGGGCGAAAGCGGCGACAGTGAGCAGTGGCTGGCGTTTCGGAGGTGCTTTGCCGACGCGAGGTTCGACCCCGCCAGCGCGAAAGTGATGCATCGAATCAGCCGCGGCGCCGCTCTGTCCGATGCGAACGCCGATTCGATGCGCATGAGTGAGCGACCAGAGGCTCGCCCGGGGTGGGCGCGGTCACCGAGTGAGTCATATGAGTTGCGTGTGAAAGGGCTGTTTCGCGCCTACGCGGCAGATAGTCCGCAGTTCGAGGCAACCCTTGGTATCGAGTTTGCACATAACCCGGGGACGCAGGAGTGGGTCTTGATTCGAACGCGGTTGTATGACGTGCCAGACGGTGTGATGGTGGTGGATCCGCCGGTCTAAGATCCATGGAAGCCGAACGGGGGTCCGGCCAGGTGATGCCATGGCAACTCACGCAAGCGTACGACAGGCGCGCGAGGTGACGCTGGTAGAAGTCCTGCTCTGTGTGGGGATCGTGGCTATTCTGCTGTCCATACTCCTGCCGTCTGTGGCGGGAGTTCGCGACGCGGCGCGTCGGACGGTGAGTTGTTCGAATCTCCGTCAGATCTACTCAACTTTTGGAATATATGCAAATGACTCGGATGGTCGGTATCCCGCAGTCATCGAAGGGAGGATGTTTCAAGTCGGTGACCTGGTCTGGATCGGTTAGCCATACTGGGAGATTGCTTCCGTCTGGCCGGGAGTGATATACAACTACCTTGCCATCGACCAGATGCCCGAGGTCTTCATGTCCCCGGGCAGTCGTCGGAAGGATTTTCCCAGTTCCTATGTATACAGTACGTCTTTTGTTGGCTCTCCGCTGCTGTGGCGTGGAGGAGCAACGGCGCGGCCGGAGTATCGGCAGGTGCAGCGTGTTTCCGGCCTGAGGTATCCATCGGGCAAGGTGCTGCTCTGGGACGAGGAGTTGGGGTTTCTCCGCGAACAGCCGCGACACGTGGGGGACGATTTGGCAGAGGGAACTCCAGCGATCACCGCCGACGGGGCAGTGCGGGTCCGCACTCCGGCCGGGGCAACCGCACCAGTTGTCAACCCGTTTCGCCACCCGCTCGATCACCAGCGCCTGCACAACACGCGTGACGGCGTAGAAGGAGCAGATTTCTGGGGCTGAGGCACGACGTGGTCACTCGTCTCCGAAGCAGGTGTACACGCTGCGGGCTGCTTCGATGAGGGGGTGATCGAGGGGGACGAGGCGTTGCTTGTTGGCGGCCGCGGTGATCTCGATGTCGGCTAGGTTCGAGCCCTGCATGACGACCAGGCGGTTGCGTTTGCCGGTGTGGAGCATGCGCATGGCGTGGTCGCCGAAGAGGGTGGCCAGCACGCGGTCGCCGGGCACGGGGGTGCCGCCGCGCTGGACGTGGCCGAGGACGACGTAGCGGCTCTCGATGTGGGTGCGTGATTCGATTTCGTTGGCCAGCCATTTGCCGATGCCGCCGAGGCGGATGGGATCGGGGCTGGTGGGGTCGACACGTTCGACGATCTGCTTGCCGCCGACCGGCTTGGCGCCTTCCGAGGCGCAGATGATGGTGAAGCGTTTGCCGCGGCGTGAGCGCTTTTCGCAGAAGGCGCAGACGGTGTCGAGGTTGAAGGGGATTTCAGGCAGCAGGATGACGTCGGCGCCGGAGGCCACGCCTGAGTGCAGGGCGATCCAGCCGGCGTTGCGTCCCATGACTTCGACGACCATGACGCGGTGATGGCTGGCGGCCGTGGTATGGACGCGGTCGAGGGCTTCGGTGGCGACGGCGACGGCGGTCTGGAAGCCGAAGGTGATGTCGGTGCCGAAGAGGTCGTTGTCGATGGTCTTGGGGACGCCGATGCAGTTGATGCCCTGGTCTGCGAAGGGCTTGGCGGCCGACATGGTGCCATCGCCGCCGATGCACACCAAGGCCTGAATGCCATGCAGTTGCAGGTGGGTCATGCAGACGTCGGTGAGGTCTTTGAAGATGAGTTTGCCGTCGGGCCCGGTGCCGACGGGGTACTTCTGGGGGTTGGCCTTGTTGGACGAGCCGAGGATGGTGCCGCCCATGGCCAGGATGTTGGAGACATCATCGGTCTTGAGTGGACGGATGCGGTCTTCGATCAGGCCGAGGAATCCGTCCTCGATGCCGAGGACTTCCATGCCGTGGAAGATGGCGTCCTTGGTGACGGCGCGGATGACTGCGTTGAGACCGGGGCAGTCACCGCCTCCGGTGAGGATGCCGACGCGGGTGATTCCAGAAGCCGAACAGCGATCGGTTTGCATCGTGTGAGATTATCGGAGGTGGGGAGTGCGTGCCGTGAGAATGGGGGAGGTGGTGCAATGGCGCCGGGGGCGGGCACGTTGAGCGGGGTGGTTTCGAAGGTGGGTTTCGACGGAGGCTTGGCGATGAACAGCAAGGCGAAGTGGGCGACGGTGGCCGGACTGGTGTTGGTGACCGGGCTGGCGGTAGCGCAGCCTGCGGGCAACCAGGGGCAGCAGCGTCCGCAGCGGCAGATGCTGCGGGATGGATCAGGCCCCAACGCCCAGGGGCAGCAGTTCGGCGGGCGCTTGGGCGGGCAGGTGCGTGAGCGTCTTCGTGAGCATGTGGTCGAGATGTTCGATCTCGACGGCGACGGGGTGTTGAACGAGGCGGAGCGAGCCGAGGCCGAGGCGCATCGGGCGGCCCGTGCGGAGAAGGCTCGCGCCCGGATGCTCGAGAAGTTCGATACGGACAAGGATGGTTCGCTGAGCGTCGAGGAGCGGCAGGTGGCGCGGGAGCAGTTCCGGGCCGAGGCCGAGAAGTTCCATCAGGAACTGTTGGGCAAGTTCGACATCGACGCCGACGGGGTGCTGAATCCCGAGGAGCGGCAGGAGGCCCGGGAGGCCATGCGGGAGGAGATGCAGGCGTGGCGGGCCGATCTGATCGCGAAGTTTGACAAGGACGGCGATGGGAAGTTGAGCATCAGTGAGCGTGATGCAGCCCTTGACGCGGGTGCGTTCGATGATCGCCCGGTTCCGGGCTGGGTGCATGCCGCCCGGCGGCTGTTCGGTGGCGGTGGTGGGCCGGGTGGATTCCGGGGGCGTGGAGTTCCAGGTGTGGACTGCCCGCCTCAGGGACCGGGCATGGGTCCGGGGGGCCCGGGATTCGGTGGCCCCGGACTGGGCCCCGGACCGGGTTTCGGGCCCGGACGTGAAGGCCCGCGCGGACCGATGGGCGGCCCGGGTTTTGGGCCGGGCGGGTTCGGTGGTCCGCAGGGTCAGCCCGGCCTGATGCCGCGTGACGATCAGGGGCAGGGTGCTCCGCGTCGTCGCGGGGGGCGGGGGCCTGAATAGGCGCCAGCGGCTCGGCCGGCGCTGGGGCCGGTCGAGCCGACACGAGGGGTTTGGGGAATGCCCGGGCGGAGATCTTCCGCCCGGGCGGCGTTTTTTGGAACTTCAACATGCCATCCAGTTCATCTGGTTCGGCATGGCGCGTGCGGTAGGATCTGTCGATGCCCGGCCCGTCGCAACGACCGGACTCCGAACGCCTGGACGCTTCGCTGTATCTGCACCCGCAGACACTGGCGCGCCTGGGCAGTTTCGAGTTGCGCGCCAAGATGATTGTCGAGGGGGTGATGAGCGGGCAGCACCGCTCGCCGTACCAGGGCGTCAGCATCGAGTTTGCCCAGCATCGCCCCTACGTGCCCGGCGACGACATCCGGCGCCTGGACTGGAAGGTCTACGGGCGGACGGACAAACTGCACCTCAAGCAGTATCAGCAGGAGACCAATCTCGATCTGCTGGTGCTGGTCGACTCGTCGGGCTCGATGAACTTCGGCTCGCGGTCGTTTGAGGACGCTTCGGGTGTGGGGCGCAAGACCTCGCCGGACGGGCGATCGTACTGGTCGAAGTTTGACCATGCGACGGCGACGGCCGCGGCGCTGGCGTACATCACGTTGCACCAGGGTGACCGGGTGGGGGTGGTGGTGTTTGCCGACGAGATCAGGCACATGGTGGCGCGTTCGAGTCAGCGCGGCACATGGCGGCAGGTGGTGGAGACGCTGGCGCACCAATCGGTGGATCGCCCGACGGACCTGCCGCGCGTGGTGGACCAGTTGCTCGGCAAGGTGTCCAACCGCTGTCTGATCGCGCTGATCAGCGACCTGTTCGCCGATGCCGGGCACATCGCTGAAGCGCTGGCCCGCATCAGGCACCGCGGACACGACTTGATCATTTTCCAGATTCTCGATCGGGCCGAGGTCGAGTTTGACTTTGAGTCGCTGTCGCGCTTTGAGGGGCTGGAGGGCGAGGCGAAACTGAATGTCGATCCGCGGGCGCTGCGGAAGGGATACCTCGAGGCGCTCGGCGAGCACAACGATCGGATCGCGCGGCTGGCGCGGTCGTTCGGGTTTGATTACGAGCAGGTGCATACGAGTGACTGGCTGGGGCCGACGCTGGCGGCCTTTGTCGCGCATCGCAACGCGCAGATCAAGAAGCGCAAGTACGGGTGAACGGATTCACGCTTGCCATTGCAGATGGCCCATCCTGCTCTTCTGGCCGCCGGGCTTGCGTGCATCGCAATCCCGATCGTGGTGCACCTGCTGACGCGCCGGCGCCGGCGGACAGTGCGATGGGGAGCGATGCGGTTTCTGCTCGAGGCTTATCGCAAGCAGAAGCGGCGCCTGCAACTGGAGCAGTTGATCCTGCTGCTGCTGCGGTGCGCGCTGGTGGGACTGATCGGTGTGGCGGTGGCCGGGCCGATGCGGGGCGGGGCCGACGCGGGCGGGCGAGCGCGCACGCTGGTCATCGTGATCGACGACTCGATTGCATCAGGTCTGGTGGGTCCGGAGGGGCGCAGCGCGCTGGACCGATCGAAGGCGGCCGCCGCTGAGATGATCAACGCGCTGGACGCGGCTCGGGGCGACATGGCGGCCCTGATGACGCTGGGAGCGCCGTCGCAGGCGCTGGTTTTGCCGCCGAGCAGCGATCTGGCGGGCGTGAGCCGGGCGATCGCGCAGATCGAAGGCGTGCAGTCGGCGGCCGACTGGACAGGTCTGTGCAGCCAACTGGACAGTTGGCTCTCGCAGTCTGAGGTGATGTCGCCGGAAGTCGTGGTGTTTTCACAGATGCTCGAAGGCTCGGCGCCGGTTGAGCGGGCGGTCAGGCCGCTGTCGCGGGCGGTGCGATGGCGCCTGGCGCAGGTGAGCGGGGGAGGGCTGGAGAACATCGGCATCACCGACGTGCAGCCGCCGCGGTCGCTGCTGGTGGTCTCGGGGCTCGGGCCGGCCGACCTTGCCAGCCCGGTGCGGGTGCGGCTGCTGCGTTCGGGTCTGCAGTTGCCCGACGGGGAGATTACCAGCGTCGGGGCCTGGCTGGACGGAGTGAGCGCGGGCGGAGGCCTGGTCGAGCCGCGGCAGGTCGGTCGGACCAGCGTGACGTGGTCGCAGGGGCAGACCGAGGCGGAAGCGTCGATCGCGGTGAGCCCGTCGGCACTGGAGGGGCTGACCTCTTCGGGTGTGCTGCGCGTGGAGATTGATCGTGACGCGCTGATGGACGACAACGTGGCCCGTGCTCCGATCGAACTGCGTCAGAAGTTGCGTGTGGGGCTGATTTCATCGGGGCGATCTGGGACCGGCGGGCTCGGGCAGTTTGACGCAGCCGACTGGGTGCGCCTGGCGCTGTTGCCAGGCGAGGAAGAAGCCGCCGGGATCGACCTGGCGATGGTGCAGCCCGGTTCGCTCGATCGCTCGCGTCTGGCGGGGCTGGACGCGGCGATCGTGCTGCGGGCGGACCTGGTGGGGGCGGGCGGTTGGGAAGCGCTGTCGCGCCTGGTCCAAGAAGGCGGAATGGTGATCATTGCTCCGCCGGCCTCGGCGAGTTCGCACGCCTGGATCGACGCGATGATTCAGTCGGTGGGATTGCCATGGACGTTGTCGCGTGAGGCGCAGGTACGGGATCCAGCGCCGGCGCTGGCCGAGCCTGGCGGCGACGAAGCAACTTCACCGCTGCGGGTGCTGGCCGGTGAACTGTCGTTTCTGGTGCGCTCGGTGCACGTCTCTCGGGGCTTGTCGATCGAAACTCCCGAGCAGGATGTGTTGTTGCGGATGAGCACAGGACAGGCTTTTCTGGTCATGGCCAGGCCAGAGGAAGCGCGCGGCGCGGTGGCGTTGTTCTCCAGCGCCATCGATCCGTCCTGGACCGATCTGCCCACCAAGCCGATGATGGTGCCCCTGTTCCAGGAACTGGTGCGTCAGGGTGTGGCGCGCGGGGTGAAGGGGCGTTCGATGGTGGCCGGCGGCGTGGCGCCGGTCCATGCGCCGGGAGGCGAGTTGCTGCCTGTGGGCGAGGGCCGGAGCGTGCGTTTGCCCGAGCAGGGCGCACCTGGGCTGCGGCGATCAGGCGTGTGGATGGTGCGTGATGTCGAGGGCGTGTCGCGCGGGCTGCTCGTGGTCAATGCCGACGCCGCGGGGGCACGCGCGGGGGCACGCACGCCCGAGCAGATCGAGCGTTGGCTCGGCCCGCTGTCGCAGGGTGGACTGACGCTGAACGCCGGCGGAGAGCAGGAGGGCGGCGGGGAGGCAGCCGAACGTCGCCCCGGCATCGAGGGGCTGGCCTGGCTCGCCTTTGCAGCGGCGCTGTTGCTGGGCCTGTGCGAGATGTTCTTCGCGCGGCTGGCCAGTCACGCCGAGGTGGGAGGCGCCGCATGAGCGGGCTGCTCGACGCGATGTTCGGCCTGGAGGGACTGGGATTCTCTGACCCCGAGGCGGTGCTGACCTTTGCGCGCCCGATTCCTGCGTGGGCGTGGGTGATTCTCCTGGGCGTGCTGGGCGTGCTGGTAGCGTTGTCGTATGTGCGGCAACTGGCGGGCAGACGGGCGCGGGTGATGCTGGCGTGCGCGCGCATGGCGCTGGCGGGGCTGCTGCTGCTTGCGGCCACGGGCCCGCGACTGACGCGGCACCACGAGCGCATCGAGGAAGATTGGGTGATCGTGATGCTGGACCGCTCGCGCTCGATGCTGATTCCAGATGCGCCGGGGCAGGCGGAGCGCGTGACGCGCGATGCGCAGTTGCGGGCATCGATCGAGTCCTCGCTCGATGTGTTCGAGCGCCTGGGGCGCGAGAAGCGCGTGCTGTGGCTCGGGTTTGACGCCGGGACGTTCGAGACGACGGGGCCGGGAAGTGACAACACTTGGCTGGGGCAGGCGCAGGGACGGCGCACGGCCATCGGGGCGTCGCTGGAGGGCGCCCTGCAGCGCGTCAGCGCGCGTCCGGTCTCGGGTGTGGTGCTGTTCAGCGACGGGCGGTCGAGCGATCAGTTGGAGAGGCCTTTGCTGCGGGCGCTGGAGTCTCAGCGCGTGCCGGTGTTCACGGTACCACTGGGCAGCGCCGAGCCGATTGCCGACGTGGCCGTGCGCTCGGTGAAGGCGCCCGACGCGGTGTTTGCCGACGACGTGGTCACGGCGTCGGTGGAGTTGGAACGGACGGGGGCAGCCGCCGGCGCCGTCGAGGTCGAACTGGTCGATCTGGACACCGGCGCCGTGCTCGACAGCGGGCAGGCGGAGATGGATGAATCGGGGCGGGCGACGACTTCGCTGAGCGTGCGGCTGGACCAGCCCGGACGACGGCGGCTGAGTGTGCGGCTGGCCGGAACGATGGAGGATCTGATCTCCGACAACAATGCGCAGGAGTTCGGCGTGGAGGTCGTGGAGCGTCCGTTGCGGGCGCTGTACATCGACGGGTATCCGCGCTGGGAGCAGCGATACGTGAAGAATCTGCTGATGCGCGAGCGGTCGATCCGGTCGTCGTCGCTGGTGCTCAGTGCTAACCGGCGTTACCTGCAGGAAGGTGATGTCGACGTGGTGCAGTTGCCGCGCTCGGTGGAGGAGTGGGCAGCCTATGACGTGGTGATCATCGGTGACCTGCGTCCGGAGTTGCTGGGGCAGGAGACGCTGGCGCAGTTGCGTGAGCACGTGGCCGACCGGGGCGCGGGGCTGGTGTGGATCGCCGGTCCCGGTGCACTGCCCCGGGCCTGGCGAAACAGTCCGCTGGCCGACCTGATCCCGGTGGTGATGGATTCCGACGCGGCGATGCCGGATTTTGACGAGCCGGTGACCATGTCCAGCACTCCGGCGGCCGAGGCGCTTGGGCTGCTGCAGCTGGCCGAAGCGCCGGGCAGGGGTCAGCCGGGCTGGCCGGCGCTGTTGAGCGACCCGAACACCGGATGGTCGCAGTTGCGTTGGGCGCAGAAGATTGACCCGTCGCGCGTCAAGCCGGGCGCGGTGACGTTGGCGACGTTGAAGCCTGCCAGCGCCGGCGGCAGGCCGAGCAGCGCCGAAGCGTGGCCTGGTGTGCTGATGATGCGCTTCGGCGCGGGAGCCTCCGTCTATGTGGCCACGGACGAGACGTGGCGTTGGCGCTACGGGCGCGGCGAAGAACTTCCCGAGCGATTCTGGGTGCCGATGATCCGGCAACTGGCCCGCGCCAGCGTGGCACGGTCGCAGCGCAGCGTGCTGCTGAGCGTTACGCCGGAAGAGGCGTTGGTGGGGCGTCTGGTGCGCATCTCGGCCGAACTGCTCGACCAGTCGCTGATCGACGCGCACCCGGGGATGCTGCGGGCCGTGGTGACCGCGCCCGACCAGACGCGGACGGACCTGCCGCTGGAGCCGCAGCCGGATGGCCGCGGGCGCTTCTACGCGGCCCAGTGGGCGCCTGATCGCCCGGGGCGCTTCGAGGTGCGGCTGAGCGACCCGCTGCTGGGGGGCGTGGAAGCAGCCAGGTCTGTGCGGGTGGGATTGCCCGATGATGAGTGGCGTCGTCCGGAGACCGATCACGGGCTGCTGGCCGATCTGGCCGAGCGGACCGGGGGGGCGGTGCTTTCGCCGACGAATCTGAAGACCCTGGAAGACTTGCTGCCCAACAGGGAGTTGACCATTGCGGGCGAGCCGGAGGTGCAGCCTCTGTGGGATCGCCCGGTGGTGCTGATCGTGCTGGTGCTGTTGTTGACGCTCGAATGGGTGGGTCGCAGGTTGATCCGACTGGCGTGACGGAACGGTGACGGGGCCTGTGGGGAGGGCCAGCAGGGAGAGCCGATAGGTTTTGGTTGGCCCGGGGCCGGGGAACTGAACGGGGCGCGGGCGCATAGAGGATTGGTGGAGCGGTTCTTGGAGTACGAGCGGCAACACGGAAGCAGCGTGGCTGAACTGGAGCGGTACCTGCGCGCGCTGCGGGCGAGGGCGCGAGCGCTGTTGGTGGTTCGATCGGTCGCGACGTGGCTGGCCTGCGCGGGGGCGGCACTGCTGTTCGGCGGGGCGATCGACTATGTGCTGCGATCGCCGACGCCGATTCGTGTCGTCGGGCTGGGCGGCGCGGTCGCGGCGGGCACCTGGGCGGTGGTGCGTTCGGTCTGGCCGGCACTGAGGTTCCGTCCGTCGCTGTCCGAATTGGCGTTGCGGCTGGAGCGTCGGGCGGGCCAGGCTGACCTGCGCGGGTGGCTGGCATCGGCGCTGGAACTGGCCGACGAGCAGCGTCACCGCGACGAGTCGCCCGAACTGCGCGCGCTGGCGATGGGCGAGGCGCTGGCGCGATGGAAGCGGTCGGCCCGGCAGGGTGTGCTGCGGACCGGTCCGGCGGTGCAGTCGATGCTGGTGCTGGCGGTGACGGCCGCCTGCCTGGCGGCACTGGTGGCTGTGGAGCCCACGTTGGCGCGCATCGGCGCCAAGCGCATGCTTGCGCCGTGGATGCGAGCCGAGTGGCCCAAGCGGCAGTTGGTGGTCGATCTGACGCCCATCCATGTGCATCCGATCGACGAGGCATTGCCGATGCGTGCGGCAGTGGTGCGGTCGAATCGTTCGCTGGGCAACACGCCGGTGAGGGTCGAGTATCGCGCGATCGTCGGCGACAGGCCGGGCGACTGGCGCGCCGCGGCGCTGACCGGGCAGAAGCGGCGCACAGCGCTGCGTGAACTGGGGCTCAAGGCCGGCGGGCAGGGCGAGTTGTACGAACGGCTGATCGACCCGGGAGAGGCCATCGCGGCGGCGCGCGGCGCCGAGGGCTTCATTGAGTATCGGTTCTTCACCGAAGATGACCAGACGGTGACTCAGCGAGTGCAGGTGGTGCGTCCCCCGCGCGTGGTCGAGGCGCGCCTGAGCGTGCGCCCGCCGGAGTATGCGCTGCCGGATGCTGAGCGGGCGGGTTTGGCGCGCGGTTCGGACATCGACCTTGGGCCGGGCAACGATGCGCGGGCCGCGGTGAGCGACGTCATCGCCGACTCACGCATCGAAATGGTGGTGCGGTCGAGCAAGGTGCTGCCCGTGTCGGACGAACCGCCGGGCTGGCTGACCGACCTGGCCGCGGCCTCGCGAGACTTCGCGTGGCGCACGCAGGGCGATCGCATCATGGTGGAGGCGGTTCTTGACCGTTCCGTGCGTCTGCCGGTGGAACTCCAGGATGAGCACGGGTTCCGCAGCCGCGAGGAGTCGGTCTACAGCCTGGACGTGCGGCCGGACGGGCTGCCGGAACCGACGATCAGCCAGCCTGAGAGCGACGAACAGTTGATACCGAAGGCCTCGGTGGCGCTGGGCGCAGAAGCCCGAGATGACCTGGGCGTGGTTGACGCGACGATTGAGCACCGGGTGGCGCGCAGGCCGGGCGGCTCGGAAGGCGCTCCGCCGGCCACGGACGATCCGTGGACCGTGCTTGCCGAGTGGAGCGGATCGCCGGGGGCGTTGGTTGTTGTCCAGGGGCGGCTCGAACTGGCCGGGCTTGGCGTGCGGCCGGGAGATGAGGTGTGGGTGACTGCGACGGCGCTCGATACGTTCGCGGCTGCTGGACTCGGCCGCGAGCCGGTGCGATCAGGCGTGCGACGGCTGCGCATCATCACCGAGAGCGAACTGCTTGAACAGATGCAGGCCGAACTGAGCGGACTTCGTCAGACCGCCATGCGGCTGGATGAACAACAGGCGCAGTTGGCGCAGCGTCTGCGTGAGGAGGGCGCGACGCGCGACCTAGCGGGGCAGCAGACCGACCTGGGTGACCGTGTGTCGGCCCAGCAGGGCACGCTCGATCGGCTGATGCAGCGTGCGGCGCGCAACGGGCTGAATGAACCCGGGCTGGCCGGTCTGCTCGAGGGTGCGTCGCGGGGCTTGCAACAGGCCGCCGAGGCCTCGGATCGCGCGTCCGAGGCGATCGCGCAGAACGAGGCTGAGCAGGGCGAGGCCGGGCAGCGGCAGGTGCGCGATGAACTGGCCGGGCTGGTCGACCTGCTTGATCGTGGCGAAGACGGCTGGGTGGCGCGTCGGTCGGTCGAGAGGCTGATCGAGGAGCAGCGACGGCTGATGGAGCAGACGCGACAGGCCGGCGAGGGCATGATCGGGCGTGACGCCAGCCAGTTGACCCCGCAGGAGCGCAGCGAACTGGACATGATCGCCGAGCGTCAGCGTGAGGCCTCGCGCCGGGCGGCTGAGGCGATCGACGAACTCGGTGAGCGTGCCAGGCAGTTGAGCCAGACCGATCCGGCACAGGCCGGAGCCATGGCCGAAGCGGCGCGACAGGGACGTCAGCAGCAGGTTCCCCGGCAACTGGAGCATGCGGCCGAGGAGGTGCAGCAGAACCGCACGTCGAGTGCGCAATCGGCTCAACAGTCGGCGCTGGAATCGCTCGAGCGGATGCTCGAGGAACTCGAAAATGCGCAGCGCCACCGCAATGCGGCGCTGCTGCGCCAGTTGGCCAGTCTGATCGAGTCATTGCGAGGGCTGATTGCGGCGCAGGAGGGGCAGATTGAATCGCTGACGGCGGCGCGGGCTTCCGGGCGTCCAACCGGGCTTGACACGGGCATGATCCGGCTGCACGACAACACGCTGGCGGTGCTGGCGGAGACACAGCAACCGGACTTGGCGGCGGTGCGCACGCCGATGGAGGAGGCGCGATCATCGCAGGAGTCGGCGATCACGGGCCTGCGTTCCACGCCGCCGGATTTGGACTTGGCGGGGCGTGGCGAGCAGACGAGTTTGCTCAAACTGCGCGACGCGCTGGCCGAGGCCGAAAGGCTCGAAGAACAGGCCCGCCGACAGGAGCAGGAGCGGATTCGGCGCGAACTTCGCCAGGCCTATGGCGAGCAGCTTGAGCAGCAGGTGGTGGTACGCGACGAGGCTTCGGAACTGGCGGGTCGCGTCTTGTCGCGGCGTGAGCGCGCTTCGGCCCGTGGCTTGGGCCAGCGCCAGCAGACCATTCACGACGCGCTGGATGATCTGCTCAAGAGCACCGAGGGATTGAGCGAAGCCGCGGTGTTCGACTTTGCGCACCGTCGCCTGGGCAGCCTGACGGCCGCCAGTGCCGAGCAACTGGGCCTGGGCGAGGTCGATCAGCGCGCGCTCCACTCGATGGAGCAATCGGTCGCCCTGCTGCGCTCGCTCGTCGAAGCGCTGGCGCCCTCGCTGGGGCAAAACGAGTTTGACGCCGGGGCGGCCGACGCGGGCGGAAGCGACAGCGGGGGCGGCTCAAACGCGCAGGGTCAGCAGAGCCTCCTGCCGCCCATCGCCGAACTCAAACTCCTGCGGTCGATGCAGGCGTTGGTGGCCCAGCAGACGCGCTCGCTGGGTGACGCGGGCGAGGCGCCCGGCGAAGTGGGGCGGGTGCAGGAGCAACTGGCTGAGCAGGCCCGATCGCTGATCGAGCGCATGCAGCAGCGCAACGCCCCGCGAACTCCGCCTCCAGATGAACAGCCTCCAAGGGACATATCGCCATGAGGTCGCCAAGGCTCATTGCGCTGCTCGGATCCCTCGTGTGGAACGTGGCCGCCCTCGCGCAGGGCGCGCCCGCGCAGGAAGCCGCGCCGCCCGATGAGTTGCCCAGCCTCGACGAGCTGCTCGGCCTGGAGGAGATGTCGCCGCGGCCTGCTTCGCCCGACGGAGCGCCGCAATTGGTCGATCCCACGCGCGCCGACCTGGATCGGCGCCTGACCGCGGCCGAGGCTCGCGAGCGATTCGAACAGGCAGCCCAGTTGATGGGCGATGCGGCCCTTCGCATGACCGCCGGCGACTCGGGTGTGCAGACCCAGCGCCTGCAGGAAGAAATCCTGCGCAAACTCGACCAGGTGATCGCCGCGGCCGAGCAGCGGCAGAGCCAGGGCAGTTCCTCGCGCAACCGGCAACAGCAACAGCAACAGCAACAACAGCAGCAGCAGCGTCAACAGCAGCAGCCGAACAACCCCAACCCCGAAAACACGCAGGAGGGTCCGGCGCGCCAGGACGGCGATCTTTCGCCGGTACGCCCCGCCAATACCGCGGCGTGGGGACGCCTGCCCGAGCGCACGCGCGACGCGCTGATCGAAGGCCTGAGCGAGCGGTACAGCGCGCTGTACGAGCGCATGACCGAGGCCTATTACCGGCGCCTGGCGGAGGATCGCCCATGAAAGCCGCCGCGTTCGCTGCGATGATGATCGGCCTGTTCGTGTTCGCGCACAGCGCCGCACAGGACGCTCAGCCGGGCGGCGCTCCGACATCTGCGCCGCCAACAGCCGCGCCGTCTACGCAGCCTGCATCGCCCGATGTGACGAGCCTCTCGGCCGAGAACAACGCCCTGCCCGACGAGATCACGCCTGAACTCGACGCGGCCGTCGCCCGCGGGCTGGCTTTCCTGGCCACGCAGCAGCAGCCCGACGGATCATTCAGCGGCGGGCGATTCGGGCGCAACGTGGCCATCACGGCGCTGGCCTGCCTTGCGTTCATGGGTGACGGCCACCTGCCCGGACGCGGCGAGTACGCCGATGTCGTCGACCGCGGTCTCGAGTTCATTCTCCGCAATAGCGCCGAGAATGGGCTGATCGCCGCCGACGCGGCCAATGGACCCATGTATGGGCACGGCTTTGCCGCACTGTTTCTCGGCGAAATCCACGGCATGACCAGCGGGGGCGCCGACACCGAGCGCGCCGCGCGTGTGCACGAGGCCCTTATCAAGGCGGTGCGCCTCATCGAGCAGACGCAGAACGAAGAAGGCGGGTGGCGATACAACCCGGTGCCCTACGACGCCGACCTCAGCGTCACCATCTGCCAGATCATGGCCCTGCGCTCAGCGCGCAACGCCGGCATCGAGGTCAACAAGGATGTCATCGACAAGGCCGTCCGGTACGTCCGCGCATGCCAGAATCGCGACGGCGGATTCCGCTACCAGAGCGACATCGGGCCGAGCGCCTGGCCTCGCTCGGCGGCTGGAATCGCCAGCCTTTTCTACGCGGGCATCTATGACGACCGCGCCATCGATGCGGGGCTTGACTACCTCGATCAGAACGCGCTGCCCGGCAAGACCAACGCCGCCCGTGCCCACTACTTCTACGGTCACTACTACGCGGTGCAGGCCAACTACCTGGCCGGGGGCGAGCACTGGGCTCGCTGGTGGGTGGCCATTCGCACCGAACTGCTGAGTGAGCAGCTCTCCAACGGCTCTTGGCTCGACCGCAGCGTGGGCGACGCCTACGGCTCGGCGATGGCGCTCATCATCCTGCAAATGCCCAAGCGCTATCTGCCCATCTTCCAGAAGTGAGGTTGCCGTGCCGTCGATCGCCGCCCTGCTGGTACTGGGTTACACAAGCGTCGCACAGCCCGCCGCGCCCGATGGCACATGGATCGCCTGGAACGCGCGGCTTGAGTCGGTTGCCGGGCAAATGGTCAGCATCAACGCCGAGTCGGTGCGTCTGCGCGATGCACGAGGGCGCGTGCTCGATCTGCGCCGTGCCGACCTCCTGGCGCTCATGCTCGATCCGGGAAACAGGTCAGCGGCCTCCACCGGCGTCCGTCCATCGTCGCCCGGCGAAGGGCGCACGGGCGTTGTGTCGCTGGTCGATGGTCAGCGCTGGCGGGCCGCGGTGCTCCCCGATCCGCCGGAGGGAGAGGTTGCCCTGCTGGTCAGCGGCGTCGGGCGCGTCGATGTGCCGCTCGACGTGATCGCCGGCATCACCTTTGACGCACCTCCGCTCGTGCGTGCCGACTCGTCCGACCGCGTGCGTCTCACGAACTCCGACGTCATCGAGGGCACGGTGCTGGGCATCGACTCGCAGGTGGAGATCGAGAGCGGCCGCGTGGTCCGCGCGCCCATCGAATCGGTCGCCTCGGTCGAACTGGTCAACCCGTCCCTGTCGCCCGCGCCGATGCGACTGTGGATGAGCGACGGCTCGGTCTTCGCAGCCCAGTCGACGATCGGCGATGACCTGGCCGGACTGCGCTGTGAAGCCATCGCGCCGGGTCCGGACGGTTGGAAACCCTTTGGGCAGGTCCGCGCCATCGACCCGGGCCTGGACCGCTCGCTCCAGGGAGTCGAGTGTGCGCCGCGATGGCTCATCCCGCTCAACGCGCTCGAACTGCTTTCCTTCAAGGCCGAGGGGGAACGCCGCTGGACTCCCCCGCCGGTCGCGCCGCCGCCGGGTCTGCTCGGCCTGTCCACCGTCGAACTGTCCGGGCCGATGTTCGTCGAGTGGCGGCTGCCCCGCCGCGGGCAGCGTGTCTCCGGCACGGCCTGCCTGGTGCACCCTGACAGTCTGTGGGCCGACTGTGTGGTGCGCGTCGAGCAGGGCTCGCGTGTGCTGTGGGAGCAGCGTCTGAACGCGGTTACTCCCTCGGCTTCATTCGTCGTGGAACTCGACGCGACCACCCAGATCGGACTGCGCGTGCTGCCAGGCGAGCGAGGGCCGGTCCACGACGCGGTGCGCCTTGAATGGGGCTGGGTGCTGCTCGATTCGCCCGGCGAAAGCGGATGAGCAGCGTTCCCAATGACTCCTCGGGCGCCTGCCCAGAAGGAGTTGGCGGATGCACACGCCGCGTGAACCTGCGATCGGATACCTGCTCTGGCTGGGCTGTCTGCTCGGGCTGTGCGGTCTGCATCGCTTCTATATGGGTAAGTGGATCACAGGGCTGCTGTGGTTCTTCACGCTGGGCTTGCTCGGCATCGGGCAGTTGATCGACCTGATCCTCATCCCCTCCATGGCCGCCAGCCGCAATTGGAAACACGCCCGCCAGGGCACGCTGATCGCTCGCCCGGCTCTGTGCTGACCTGCACCTGCCCTCGCCTGCCTGGGGCGCACAGCATGGTGCGCTTTCCGCGTGAGGCGAGGAGGGGCCGCATCCGGGCGAGTGTGGACTTGCGAACAGCACCCAACAGGGGGCTCCTACACTCCACGGGGCCGGGAAGTTCGCCTCATTGGAGTTCCTCGCGTGCGTCACGCTCTATCACTTGCTTTGAGAATTCTCCTCGGGCTGCTGATTCTCTCCGGCGCCTTCGGCTTCTTCGGGTTGATGGTCTCGACGCGCCATGCACCCGAACTCAAGGCCGAGGTTTATCGGCCCATGCTCGTCCGCGGCGTGCGCCTGCACCCGCAACCGGTGGCACCGCAGTGGTGGGGGTACGGAACCGTCCGGCCGATGGAACGCGCCGACACGCCGGCGCAAGTGTCGGCCCGCGTGCAGCGGCGTCCGCGCAGCACCGAGGTGGGCATGCACGTCCAGGCTGGGCAGACGCTTTTCGAACTCGACGCGATCGATTTCCAGTTGGCCGCTGCCAGCGCGCGGGAGAGCATCGCCTCACTCGAGGCACAACTGGCCGGGCTCGAGGTCGAGGAAGAGCGGCTGAGCGGGCAACTGGCGCTGGCTGAGGAGGAAACCCGGGTTTCGCAGCGCGACTTCGACCGGGCGAATAGCGCCATCGCCGAGGGCGCCGGGAGCAAGGCTGAACTGGACCAGTGGCTGGCCGCCGTGCGCCGGGCTGAGCGTGTCGAGTCGGGCCTGCGCCAGTTGGTGGACCTGATTCCCAGCCGACGTGCAGAACTGAGAGCCCGGATCGAGGCCCAGCGCGTGGCGCTGCGTCAGGCCGAGGAGAACCTCCGTCGCACCGTCATCACCGCGCCGATCTCCGGCGTGATCCAGAGCGTGTCGCTCAAGGAGGGCGAATGGGCACAGGCCGGACAGGTCGTCGCCCGCATCGTCAACCTGGAGCGTGTGGAGGTTCCGCTGCGTGTGCCGGTTTCGGCCGGTCAGCGTCTGCGCGTTGGAGACCCGGTAGATGTCCGCCTTCGTCAGGAGGATCGCCAAGGGTGGGCCGGCGAGATTGCGCGCATCGCGCCCGAGGCCGACGAGCAGACGCGATCGCTCACCGTCTTCGTCGAGATCGATCAGCCTCCGGACGCCGGCCGCATGCTGCGACCCGGGCAGTTTGTGGCAGGGCGGGTGTCGGCGTCGACCGCGGAACCTCACATCGTGGTGCCGCGTCGCGCCATCGTGGACGACCGCGTCTACATCGCCGCAGAGACGGATAATCCCGAGGCGGCCATCTGGCCGGTCGCCCGGCGCATCGCCGAAGCACTGTCGCGCGGCGCCGTCCGCAGCGCTCACCCGTCCATGTCGGACCCCAAACTGGCCGACGCTCTGACGCGATCGATGATCGAGTCGACCCGGCTCGAAGTGGGCGAGGCTGCCCAGCAACTCGCCGGCGCCGTTGCGCGCCCGACCGCCGCATGGATGGGCAACTCGGGTGCCCAGACGATCGAAGACCAGTTTGTCCGCGTGCTGACAGCCCACCTCACTCCCGAGGTGGCCACCTGGCTGATGCAGACCCGGCGCGAGGATCTGCCTGCCTCGCTGCGCCAGGAAATCGAACAGTCCCAGCGACTCTGGGCTGTGCGGGCCGTCCCGGTGCGCCCGCTCTTCACGCTTGAGGGTGAAATTTCGGACATCGACCCGGACGAGCGGCAGTGGGTGGCCGTCGAGCCGCTCGATGGATCGAGCCTCAACCAGCGCATCCTGCTGACCAGCAACCTCGATCAACTGATTGACGGCGCCCTGATCGACCTGTCTATCGGGGGTGAGAGGTGAATCTTCCGCGCTTCGGCGTCGAGAATCCCGTCATCGCCAACCTGGTGATGTTCACGATCATCGTCGCGGGCATCATCTTCGGCGTCACCCTGCGACGGGAGTTTTTCCCCCCGATCGACTCGACCTTCGTCATCGTCAATGCCCCATACCCCGGCGCGGCCCCCGATGAGGTCGAGAGCGCCCTGGCGATCAAGATCGAAGACCGCCTCGTCGACATCGATGGCGTCAAGGAGATCAGTTCGACCGTGTCCGAGGGCGGCGCCACCGTGCTGCTGGAGTTCGAGGAGGGCACCGACATCGACCAGGCCGTGGCCGACGTCAAGCGCGAGATCGACGCGCTGCAGGATCTGCCTGATGCTGCCGACCGCATCACCGTGGTCAAACTCGAACCGCGTCTGCCTGTCATCATCGTCACCGTGTTCGGCGACATCGACGAGCGCACGCTCAAAGAAGCGGTGCGACAGGTTGATGACGACTTGCGTTCACTCCCTGGCATCGGCGATACCAGTGTGGGCGGCACGCGACGCGACGAAATCGCCGTCGAGGTCATTCCCGAGGCGCTGCTCGAGCACGGACTGAGTTTGCCCGACGTGGCCGACCGCATCCGCTCGGCCATGCTCGAACTGCCCGGCGGTTCGGTGCGCTCGCCCACCCAGACCGTCGGCGTGCGGGCGGTGGGGGTCGAGGAACGCGCCGAAGCGGTTCGCGGCATCATTGTCAAAGCCGCGGGCGACGGGCGCGTCGTCCGACTCGACGATGTCGCCGACGTGACCTCAGGCTTTGCCGACGTGGACTATCGCTTCCGTTTCAACGGGCGGCCCACCGTCTCGGTCACGGTGTTCAAGAAGGGCAAGCAGGACATCGTCAAGATGGCCGAGATCGTCAAGGCCTACGTCAAGGGGCGGCGCGGGGAGCCGCTGAAACTGTCCTTCGGCGAGCAGATGGCCAAGATGTTCAGCCGCCCCGGCTCCGATCAGCCACCCAGCGATCGCGTGCGGGCCTATCAACTCGGGCTGGAGCGAGGCCCCCCGCCCGGGCAGATCCAGACCACCACCGACCTGGCCCGCTTTGTCGTCGGGCGCCTCGAACTGCTCACGCGCAACGCCTTCTGGGGCGGCACGCTGGTCTTCCTCACGCTCGTCCTGCTGCTCAACTGGCGCGTGGCGATGTGGGTCACAGCGGGGCTGATCATCTCGATGCTCGGCACGCTGGTGGTCATGCGCGTCACCGACATCACGCTCAACCTGCTCACCATGTTCGGGCTGATCATCGTCGTCGGCATCCTCGTTGACGACGCCATCGTGGTCGCGGAGAACATCACGGCCGAGCATGAGAGGGGCGTGCCCGCCAACCAGGCCGCCGTTGAAGGCGCTTCCAAGGTCGGCTGGCCCGTGGTCGGCACGGTCCTGACCACCATCTTCGCCTTCCTTCCGCTCGCCCTGATCCAGGGGCAGATCGGCGACTTCATGGAGGCCCTGCCCATCGTCGTCGCCTGCGCTCTGTCCGTCTCGCTCATCGAGGCGCTGTTCATCCTGCCCTGCCACATGGCCCACAGCCTGCGCGCCAATGACGCGCGCCAGCGCAGCGGCGTCTCGCACCTGCTTGGACGCGTCGAAGCCCGCTACGACAAGGTCCGCGATGGGCTGTTCAACCGCTTCATCATCCCCAACTACGCCCGCATCCTCCGCGTCACGCTGCGATACCGATACATCAGCCTCTGCCTGGGCATCGCGGCCATCACCATCTCGCTTTCCATGCTCGCCGGAGGACGCCTCGAGTTCATCTTTTTCGAGACCGACGACTCCGAGACCGTGGATATCCAGTTGCGCATGCCTGTCGGCACGCCGGTCGAAGAAACCGACCGCTACGTGCGCGTCCTGGAAAAGGCCGCTTCCGCTCAGCCCGAAGTCCTCACCGTCTTCGCCCAGACCGGCGTTATCGGCGACCTCTCAGGCTCAGGCGGTGGAGCCAACTCGGGCAACGTCGGACAACTCGTCCTCGAACTGCTCCCCGTCGAGGAACGCACCGACAGGGGCCTGCGCAACAGCGACGACGTGATGCTGGCCATCCGCAAGGAGGCCGGCCCGCTTCCCGGCATCAAGAGCCTGCGCATGGAGGGCGTCTCCGGCGGACCCGGCGGCTCGGCCCTGTCCTTCACCGTCACGGGCGCCAGCAACGAGCAGATCGACCAGGCCGTCCAGCGCCTCATGCACCGTTTGGCCGAGTTTGTAGGCGTCTACGACCTGGCCACCGATGTCGACTCAGGGCAGCGCGAACTGCGATTTACCCTTCGTGAAAGCGCCCGCGAACTGGGCTTCACCCGCGCCAGCCTGGGACGCCAGATCCAGGCCGCGGTCTTTGGCATCGAAGCCTTCACTTTCGCCGGCGTGAGAGAAGACGTGGATGTCCGTGTCATGATGCCCGAGCGCATCCGCCGCAGTCAGGACGCCGTCGAGAGCATGTATGTCTTTACGCCCGATGGCCGCCCCGTGCAGATCGGGGAAGTCGCGCACATTGAAGATGCCCAGGCCTACGTCTCCATCCGTCGCCTCGATCGTCAGCGCGCCGTCACCGTCACCGGCGACGTCGACCGCGGCACCGGCGCCAACCCCGAGTCCATCACCGCCTCCATCCAACCCTTCCTCCGCACCCTCGAACGCGAATACCCCGGGCTCAAGATCCTCCAGCGCGGTCGCCAGAAGCAGGTCGCCGAGTCCATGGCCACGCTCCCGCTGGGCATGATGGTCGCCTTTGGTCTCATCTACGTGTGCCTGGCCTGGCTGTTCAAGTCGTACACGCAGCCGCTCATCGTCATGGCCGCCATCCCCTTCTCCATCGTCGGCGTGGTGTGGGGACACCTGCTGCTGGGCTACTCGATGACCTTCCTCTCGCTGATCGGCTTCGTTGCCCTGGCCGGCGTGGTCGTCAACGACTCGATCATCTACATGGAGTTCTTCAACACAGAGCGCCGGCGCGGCATGCCCGTCGCCGCCGCCGCCATCGCCGCCGGACGTGCCCGCATCCGCGCCATTCTCCTGACCACGATCACGACGGTCCTGGGACTGCTTCCGCTCATTCTCGAAAAAAGCCTCCAGGCACGTTTCCTCATTCCCATGGCCATCACCATCGCGGTCGGCCTCATCTCCGCCACGGCGCTGGTACTGCTCATCCTCCCCAGCATGTTGCTCATGCTCGATGACTTCCGTCGCGTCATCAAGGCCGCATGGACCGGGCACTGGGAAGAAGCCCACGACCCCCTCACCGTGCGACTGGTCGCCGCCGACTCCGCGCCCGAGCCGGGCGCTTCCGTTGAAGACGTCAATGGGCGTGTGCGCCCGGTGTCTCAGCCCGCGTCCGCCGAAACCGCTCCATGACGCGGGAAACGTTGAACGAGTCCCGCCGCGTTCCTTGAAGGCGACCCTCGCCTGCACGAGACGCTCTGATGCCGTCTCAGTTCGTCACTCTACTCTCTCACGATCACAAACCCACGCCGCGCCCCGCGGATGACCTGAAGCCGCACCCCACGCCGCAAGTCGGCCCGCGACATCAGTTCGACCAGTTCATCCACGCTGCTCACGCGGTAGCCTTCGACGCCGTAGATGATGTCCTCGGGCTCGAGTCCTGCGCGGGCCAGCGGGCTGCCGGCCTGCAGATCCGTGATGAGCGCCCCGCTCACCTCTTCTCCCTGATACCCCAGTTCCCGCGCCGCCCTCGCGTCCAGCGTCGCCACCGTCGCCTTGAGCGACTCGATCGCCTTGCCGCCAAACATCCGCGTGTTCCGCTCGTTCCGATCGCCCACCACCACCTCGGCCTCGCGCGCCCTGCCGCCCCGGAAGAACTGCACCTTCACCTTGGTCTTCGGCGGAATGATCTCGATCGCCGTGATCAGCGCCGATGCGCTGTCGATGGCACGATCGCCGATCTTCACGATCACATCCCCGTCGGCCAGGCCCGCCGCGGCCGCGGGACTGTCCTTGAGCACGCTGGCGATCACCACGCCCTTCTGCCCGGCCACCAGTTGGAACGACTCGGCAAGTTCGGGCGTCAACTCCTGCATCATCACGCCCAGCCATCCTCGCCCGACCCGACCGGCCTCCACAAGGTTGCGCATCACCGACTTGACCAGGTGCGCTGGAATCGCAAAGCCGATCCCCACGCTCCCGCCCGAACGCGACGCGATGGCGGTGTTGATCCCCACCACCTTGCCATCGAGGTTGATCAGCGGCCCGCCCGAGTTGCCCGGGTTGATCGCCGCGTCGGTCTGGATGAAATCCTCGTAGTCCTTGAAGCGCTCCGACACCAGCCCGATCCCGCGGCGTCCCGTTGCGCTGATAATGCCGGCCGTCACCGAGTTCTCGAATCCGAACGGACTCCCGATCGCCAGCACCCACTCGCCCACCTGCAGCGATTCCGACTCGCCAAACTCCGCCGCGGGCAGATCCCGCGCGTCAATCTTCAGCACCGCGATGTCGCGCTGCGGGTCGGTCCCAACCACGCTGGCCTCAAACTCACGTCCGTCCGTCAGCCGCACCACCAACCGGTCGGCTTCCTGCACCACATGGTTGTTCGTGATGATCAGCCCGTCCGCGTCGGCGATCACGCCCGACCCCAGCCCCGTCGGCCTCAACTGCTCGGGACCAATCAACTGCCGCCCGAACACGTCGCGCCGAACGCTCTGCACCCGGGCCTGGCTGGTGATGTGCACCACCGAAGGCTCCACCCGCTCGGCCGCATGCTGAAAGGCGTTCGACAGCGAGCGCGCATACCGCAACTCCTCGGCCACAGACTCGGGCTGGTCCAGCGCACCCAGCGCCTGCCCGCCCAACAAAACAACTCCTCCCGCCAGCACCATCGCCGCGGCCCGACTCCAGACCCACTTGCGCATATCTGCCTCCATCAACCAAGCACGGGCCTCTCAGCCCGCGTACTCGGCCCAGGAACTGCTCGTCTCCCACACGCGCACACGCTCCACGACCAGGTCGCTCCGCAGCGCGTACGACGTGCCGCGATGATCGCGGTAGGTCCGCCCTGAGCCGACCTCCGCCTTCAGGTAGTCATAGATGTGCCTGGCCAGCACTTCCGTCGTGGGATCCACCCCCTCAAAAACGATCAGCCTCGAACCGGCAACTTTCCCCAGAGCCTCGGCCATCGGATCGGCACTGTTGATCGCCATCGCGTGGTCAAATTGGTCCAGAAACTCCCCAATCGCCAGTTTCAGGACCTTGAAATCGCATACCATGTCGTTCCTGTCCAGGGTGGCCGCCGAAACGACAATCTCGATCCGGCGCGAATGTCCGTGCGGAAATCGGCACCGGTCCGGGTGCTTGCTGAGCATGTGCCCGCTCTCGACCTCAAACGACTTGCACACCCGGTAGGTCATCGGTCCATCATATTCCCGGGGCGGTTCCGGGCAGATCGGCTCTGCGGGCCGACCGGTTCCGGGCAGTCGGCCTCTCACGTTCCCCGCGTGTTTCCAAACAGCACGATGTGCAGCCGCTGGCAGTACCGCCACCCCCGCTCCAAGCACGCCTGGACCACCCAGTCCGTCTGCCCACGCCCGGGAGGTCGCACGCCCTCGGGCATCAGCATCACGTCCTCCGCCCGCATGCCCTTCAACCGCCCGACCAGCGCGTCGATTTCGTCCAGATCCCCCGGTCCGCACACGACAAACTTGAGTTGCCGATCCTCTCCCTGGGCCATCAGCCGCTGGATGGCGCCGATGTTCAGCCGCCGCTCTTCGTGCCGTCGCGCCCATGCGCCGTCCGGATCGCGTGGGTCGTTCCAGGGGGTCGAGTTGCCCAGTTTCGGGCTGATGCTCATCAGGTCACAGCGCACTTCGGGCGAAACCGTGCCGGCAGTTTCAATCGTCACATGCAACCCCCGCGCGCGCAAACCCGCGCACAACGCGCCAGCCCCCTCGAAGATCAGCGGCTCCCCGCCCGTCAGCACCACATGCCCCGCTCCGCCGGCGACCGCCTCGTCGATGAGCGAGTTGATGCTCCGTTGCCCGGGCTCGGGCTTCCAACTGGCATAGGGCGTATCGCACCAGCGACAGCGCAGGTTGCACCCCGACAGGCGCACGAAAAACGACGGCACGCCGGTCAGTTTGCCCTCGCCCTGGATCGAGCGGAACGTCTCGGCAACGGGCAGCAGATCGCTCATGGCGCGTACACCGTGGGGTCGGGCACGCCCGCTTCCGCAAACCCGCGCCGGCGCAGCACGCAACTGTCACAGCGCCCACACGCCCGCCCGCGCTCGTCGGGGTCGTAGCAACTGTGCGTCAGCGCGTAATCGACTCCGAGTGCGGCGCCCCGACGGATGATCTCGGCCTTGCTCAGAGCGATCAGCGGCGCACGCACACGCACCGGCCTTCCGCAAACCCCGGCCCGGGTTGCCAGGTTCGCCGCTCTTTCAAACGCCTCGATGAATGCCGGGCGACAATCCGGATACCCCGAATAGTCGATCGCGTTGACGCCGATCCAGATTTCCGCCGCGTCCACCACCTCGGCCAGCGCCGCCGCCAGCGACAGGAATACTAGGTTGCGCGCGGGGACGTAGGTGACGGGAATCCCCTCGCTCTCGCCAGCCCGCGGCACCTCGATGTCGTCCGTCAGCGCGCTACCCCCGAAAACCCGGAGGTTGAGCGGCATCTCCACTGGCGCCTCGACCCCCTGTGCGGCGGCCACGCGGCGGGCGGCCTGGAGTTCGTGCCGATGTCGCTGACCGTAGTCAAAACACAGGCAATGACACAGCCGCCCCTCGCCGCGAGCCAGCGCCAGCACCGTCGCGCTGTCCAGCCCGCCGGAGAGCAGCACCACCGCCCGGATGGCCTCACCCGTTGCACTCACGCACGAAGTCTATGGGCCCGGCTCATCCAGCCTGACGAAGGTTGTGCCCGGGTTGATCGGCCGCACGGTTGATCAACGCCCGCGCCACCCCATGCAGATCAAATCGTGTGGTCTCGGTGGGGAAGAAGTTGTCGTCGGCCACGTCCTGGCCCTGCGCCTTGACCACGATCAGGCCCGGCTGCTGGCTCAGGTCAAACTCCAGCCCCGGCGCAAACCGATCCGGGTTTTCCAGGTCGCCGATCTCGCGCACTACCGGGCGGCACGGGTCGGCCGGGTTCCACCGCGTCACCACTCCCATCACGCCGTTGGACAGTTCCACCGTCGTGCCCGGCGGATACGGCGGCACCACCGCCAGCAGCCCGAGGTAGATGATCGGATCGAGCATCTCCTTGTACGGGGATTGTCCAAGCAGACGCAAGGCTCGCACCGTCGGCATCGGTTCGCCCTCCGGCGCGTCCACCGGCTGCGGGGGATGCCGCAGCGAATCGAACTTGTCCGCGGCCGCGACGATGCGGGCGAACACATGGATGTCGGTGCCCGCGGGCGTGTGGATGCCCGCGCCGCTCTCGCGCGCCGGGTACCCCGAGCCGTCGAAGTGCTGATGGTGGTGCAGCACGACCGTGGCGGCCGTGGGATCAACGTGCCCCCGCACCCGCTCGAAACCCTTGATGACGTGCCGACGGTAGTTCAGTTCATACTCATCGCCGGTGCGGAGATACTGCTCGATGATGTCGGGTTCGAGATCCATCGCGCCCACGTCGTGCAGCAACGCGCCCAGACCCAGCGAACTGACTTCCCGCGCCCGCGCCGGCTCCAGCCGCGCCCTCTGATGCTCCAGATAGAAATCCAGTTTGAGCCCGATGAGCAGACTCACGAACGCCACGTTGGCCGAATGCTGCAGCGGTGGGTGCGCGCACCCATTCATGTCCTCGATCAGCAGCGCGGCATTCGGATTGCGCAGGAGCGAGTCGATGAGATCCACAATCGCCTTGCGGAACACCCGGTAGTCGAGCGTGGCGCCCATCTCCGGACGCACGTCGTTGAAGGCGTCGGACAGCACCTGCATAGTCTCGGCGCGGGCCCGGTTGACCTCTTCGCTGATGCAATCAGCCACCTGCCCCAGTTCGGGGTACTCGATCCACATCTCCGTGACGTTGAACTCGCGCAGCCTCTGGATCACCTTGTCCTGAAGTACCGCGCCGGCGCGCAGCAGAATCGCCGACCCCTGCTTGGGGTGGTAAATGGACATCGCCAACCGCATCCCCGGTTTGGCCTGTGAGGTGCTCAATCGCAGCATGAATGACTCCGCGCAGACACGCGACCGATGTATCGGCCGCGCCGTTGCTCGGGTGCGATCCGATCCACAGAAAAACGCGCCGTTCCGGATTCCGCGTGTTCGTGCGGGCGACGGGTTGTCGGCGCCGTGAGGTGGCCGGCCGCCAGGCGGGACCGGTGGTCCGCTCCGCTCGACCGACGCGGTACGAGCACGCGCGCTGATCGCTCGAGAGTGGTTATCGGACGGGCGTTCAGGGCACCAGGCGGTAGCGTTCGGGAGTGTGGGCCATGAGCACGATCACGATCGAACGCTCGAGTCGCACGCGCACCGACTTGTCGTCACCGCCCTGTGGCTCGATTGCTCCCGGAGTGCGCAGGAGTTGTTCCCCCAGCGTGCGGGGTTGCGGTTCGGTGGGGCCGACAGCAGACAACCCCGGCTTCAGGGATGCCGGGAGCGTGTCGGTCGGCGGAGAAGTTGGCGGTCGCGGCGGTTCTGCCTCCGAATCAGGCCCGACCGCTCCGGCGCCTGGGGGCGGCGCGTCCGGGCCGGGCTGGCTCGGGGGTGAGTCCCACTCCTCCTCCCCGGCGGTTGGCACGATCAACAGCGCCATGTGCGAAGGCAGGTCGCAAGAGAGTCTGAGTCGATCGAGCACCTGCCCTTCGGCCACACGACCCTCGATGGTGGGTTCGAGGAGGCGTTCGAGGCGGCGCGGGCGATCGGGCAGATGCTGGGGAACCAGTTCGATGCGCAGGTTGGCGTGAATGAGGCCGGACTCCTGGGCGTCGGTCAGGTCAGGCACCAGCCAGCAGCGTGCGAGAAGGCGAAAGCGTCCCTCGCCGAGGTTGATCTCGCCGGAGTCGATACGTGTGGCCGGGTCGGAAAGGGAGGGCCCGGTGACGATGGGTGTCCACGCGCCGAGGCTGCCGAGCCATTCGCGCTGTATCGGCCCGGCCGACTGGAGCGAGCCGAGAGCCTGATCGAGGAGGTCGACGGGCACGGCCAGGGCCCGCAGACCACTGGCCCGCAGGCGGCGGTCGGAATCCTCATCAATGCCGGTGGGGTTGGACTCGTAGCGGCGCAGGGCCGAGGGGATGGCACCGCCGGCGCTGCGCACGGGCGCCAGGCGCATTTCCAGGCCCAGGGTTCCGGGCGCGCTGGTCTGGGCGCGGGCCGGGGCGGGCAGCATCAGCAGCGCGGCGAGGAGAGCCAGGGATGAGAGGCGAGCGATCACCGGATTACTCTTCGACCGGATCGAACTGGTTGATCCGGTCGATCAGGCGCCGGACGAATCCGTACCCCCGCCGCGTGTGGGCGAACGAGAGGCGCGGCAGGTCGAGGTGGTCTTCCTCGGCGTCGAAGGGCGGGCGCATGGCAATCCGGCCCTTGTTGACGAGGTGGGAGAACTCGTCGTTGAGGGCCTCGATGTCGGCCTCGCGCAGCGGCTTGTTGAGCCGGATGACCAGTTCATCGCGCACGTAGCGCGAGGAGTGGTAGTTGCGGTAGAAGCGCAGGACGTGATCGGCCGCGTCGGTCGGATCGGTGGCGATGTAGAAGAGGTTGTCGTCTTCGGGACTGATCCATCCTCGCCGCATGAGTTGCGTGTCGATGAAGTGCTTCCAGCCCTTCCAGTAACCGGCGATGGCCATGTCGGGGTCGCCGCCCGCCACGGTCTGACCGGGCTCGGGCTCGCCCTCGACAAAGACGATGGGGATCATGCTCGCTTTGCCGGTCTGCACCAGGGTGAGGGCTTCGAAGGTTTCGTCGAGGGTGCCGAAGCCTCCGGGGAAGCAGACAATGGCCTCGGCCTGGCTGAGGAACATCAACTTGCGCGTGAAGAAGTAGCGGAAGTGAATCAGTTTCTCGTCGTCGACAATGATGTCATTGGCCGTTGTTTCGAAGGGTAGGCGAATGGCCACGCCGAAACTGGCTTCGCGCCCGGGACCCTCGTGCCCGGCGCGCATGATCCCGTTGCCTGCGCCGGTAATCACCATCCACCCGCGCTGCGCCATGATGCGACCGAACTGCACGGCGGCGCGATAGTCCGGATGGTCGGGCGGCGTGCGCGCCGAGCCGAAGATCGTCACCTTGTGCGGGTCGGGGTACTGTCCGAACACGCGAAAGGCGTAGCGAAGTTCCTTCATGGCTGCGGTCATGAGTTTGAGTTCGCCGCGGTTGCGCCCGTCGGGGATGAGTTTCAGAGCCGCGGTGATCAGTTCGCGCACGAGGCGCGCGTCATATTCGTCGGCGTTGCGGGCGATGTCCTGGACCAGGTCGCGGATGCGCTCTTGGATTTCTCCATCATCGGCGCGGACCTGCGAGATCTGCTCCGGCGGAGCGCTGCTCAGGCCCTTGGGCTGCGTCGAGGCGGGCGGGTCGAGTTCCTGTCGTCTCTGTTCGTTGTTCATGGCTGTTCATCGGTCGGCCCATCTGGCAGCGCATCGACGACGCGCTGCACGGCCGAGGTGGAGAGTCGGAATCGTTCACGATACTGCATGGCCCGCTGCTTGATGTCCTGGAGGAGGCGGTCCTGTTCGCTTGACTCCTGTCCGAACAGCGAAGACAGCGCCCGGCGCGTGCCGACGAACTGCTCGCTGGAGATATCGGGGTTGCTCAAGGTGCCTCTGACGCGCGTGGTCAGCAGTTCGTCGCGGACGTTCTCAAGCATCGGCGAAAGCAACGGGACGCGGCGGACGGAACGGCTGTTGATGCGCAGGTCGAGCGCCAGGTCGGGCAGGTCCATGGTGCCATAGCCGATCAGTTCGATCGACCTGGACAGCACGCTGAGCGACTCGAAACTCACCAAGTTGTCGCGCAGGTAGAACTGGGCGACGGCCAGATCGAGCTTCTCGCCCCGGGGCAGTCGCAGGTTGCTGACCTCGATGAGCGGGAGCAGCAGGGGCAGGCGCAGCACGCGCCCTTCGCTGACCTGAACCTGCCCCATGCCGCGCCGAGGTCCTCCGACGATGCCGTAGGCGGTGAACTGGGAGTCCACGACGCCGCGCGAGTCGTCGGCCGTTTCTTCCGGGTCAGGTGCCTGCGTGTCCAGCGCGAGGTCCGCGAGGATCGGGGCGAAGCGCACGCCGCTGGTCAGGATCCGAAGGTCGAAACGCGGGCGTTCGTCGCCCACATCGGACCATACCAGCGCCGAACCAGCGACGCGGCCATTGTGCGCTGTAGCGCCGAATGGACCGATCTGAATGGCGTTCCCGTCAATGGACCTGATCTCACACCGTGCGTCGGAGAGCCAGATCTCCGACGCACGCATGGAGTCGGCACGCAGAACCAACTGGAACTGCGGGGTCTGGAGCGTCGGATGCACGTGTGCTGCGAACTCGAACGAGGCATCGACCTGGTCAAGTTCGACGCCCACGGAGGCACGCCCGCGACGCACACGCACACGCCCCAGCGCGTCCACCTGATCGCCGGTGGAGCGATGGGCGATCAGCAGGTGACCCTCTTCCAAGGCCACAGGCCCATCGACCGCGATCTTCAGCCCCTCCAAGGTGGCGTCGAGTTTCTCCGGCAGAAGCGAGCGAGCGCGGGCATGCAGCGAAGCGGCGCCAACCTCGAAAGCCACGTCGATGTCAAGATGCTCCGGACTTTCCACCGAGAACCGTCCGTGCGCGCGGATCTCCAAGTCCGGCGAAACCAGGGCGAGTTGGTCCACGAGGCCGAGGCGCCGGTCGAGGCGGATCTGGCCCCCAGCCTCCTCGAATGCAAGACGTTCCCCGCGCCGGGTGAATGAAAGCGTGCGCGGAGAGATGACGATGGAAACCGGCTCCACCTCGCCCTGGCCGGAGAGTTCGACGATGGAAAACAGATCGAAGTGCCCGACCGGGTGGGAGTCGCGGTAAACATCGGCCAGCGCCGGGGCTCGCTCCGCCAGCAACCTGTCGATGATGCTCGACTCGAAGCGGGCGTCGGTGAGCGAAATCTCGGTGCTTCCGGCGGCGCCCTGGTCGGTCAGCGTCAGCGTGCCGTCGATGCGCAGGTCACCCAGCGGTTCGGACTCGTAGGTGGCCGCGCCGGCGAAGCCTTCAAAGCGGGCGCCGAGATGCTCGCCGCGTTCGATGCGGATGCGGCCCTTCGGGCTGTCGATCGCCAGTCGCCCATCGAAGAGTGCGAGCGATGGACGGCGGAAGTTGGTCAGATCAATGCTCAGGCTCGCGCGTTCATCTTGGGCGGGTCGATAGCCCAAGTGGGCGTCGAGCAGGCCCGCAGGCTGGTAGCGTTGGCGCAGCGGTGCGATCTGGGCGGCCGCGGGCGGACTGATGACCGCCACCAGTTGCTCGATGGGAGTGGAGGCGTCGAGGTCGGTCAGGCGAAGGTCCAGTTCATGCACCTCGACGCCCTGGCCCATTCGGTCGCCGAAGCCGGCGCCCACTTCGAGCCGAACGGCGCCGGTCGACTCGGCGCCGGGAAGTTGGGCGGACAGGCTCATGCGCAGATCGCCCGGTCGCACGGCGATCAACCCGGAGATGTCGCGCAGTTCAAGACCGTCGGCGACGAAGGAATCCGGCATGGAGAACGCCCCGGGCCGTGCGGACATGGAGTTGGGCGTCACGTCGATGGCAAAAGCCGGTTCGTTGTCGAGCCCGATGCGTGCCTCGCAGTTCACCGAGCCGTGCAGACCGAGGCGCGTAAGCAGGGCGCGGGCGTGCATGGTGTCGTCGGCCTGTTCATCACGCGGCCCAGGAATGGCATGAATCAGCAGCGGCGTGACCGGGACGTCGATCGCTTGGATGTGTACCTGCGGGAGTCGATCAGGTTCATCGAGAAAGGCGGCGGCCTGCACCCGCGCCGTACCGCCCTGCAGTCCGCGGAACGTGCCTCCCGTCACCCGTGCCAGTCCATTGAAGACGCGCAGAGTCAGTTCTTCGGCAAGAATCGGCATCGGAAAGTGCTCGGTGAGCAGCCCCACGGTGGGCAGGTGCACAAGGATCTCCGTGTCCCACCTGCTCTCGTGCCCCGGATAGCGATACACGCTGATGTCCACCGTGCCGGCGCCGCCCATGGCAAACTCGTGCAGGCTGGCCAGCGCGTCCAGGCGGGCCAGTTCGGCGGCCGCTTCATCGTCGTCACTGACCTGATCGGCGCGGATGGCAGCCCGCAACTGGTTGCGCTCGCGCTGCCACTGGCGCTTCTGCGCCGGCTCGGCGATCAGGTGACGTTCGACCAGTTGCCGGTACGACTCGCGATCGAGCAGGGCGTCGTAGAGAGCGCGATCATGCTCGCGGAATCCTGAGCGCAGCCGGTCATCGAGCGGCACGTCGGTCACATGCACCTTGATGCTCGCCTCGGCCGCATCGTTGAGCGGGGCCACCCACCCCGACGCGGTCAACTTCGCGCCACTCTCGGCCGTGCCGATGATGTCGTAGAACTCCAGGCGGTCGCGTTCGAGCACGAAGACGCCGCTCATGTTGCGGAACTCGTAGGGGAAATCCACGAACGATGCCACGCCGTCAAAGAGGCGGAACTGTCCGCTCGCCTCGACCTCTCCTGAGCCGGTGCTTCGCTGAAGCACCAGGTCAAGTTCGAGTTCGGCGGTGGGATTGGAAAAAGTCGCGAGTTTCTCGCGAACGTACTCGGGGAGATAACTCAGCCGGTGCAGGTTTTCGTTGAGCCGGATGCGGTCGACGTGAACTTCGGCGCGGAAAGGGGTGTCGGCGTCGAGTGTCGGGGCGACCAGGGAGGCCTGGGCCGGAACGCCGTCGAGATTGCCCGCCAGTTCGGCGGTGACACCGTCGGCGCTGACCAGCAGCACGCCGATCACGCCGGTCATGTGCCCGCGGGCCACGGGCGTCTGGTCCAGCGGCAGGTCGAGTTCCACGCCCTCGAGGCGGACCGCCAGTTCCAGCGGGCCTTCGCGTGGCACGCGGATGCGCGTCGGCTGGATTCTCCCTTTCAGATCGAGCGAGCGGTGCAGGTCGCGATAGCGTGAGGGCACGGCGCTGTTCGGCCAGGCCGCCAGGTCCATCTCCGAGACCACGATGTCCAGTTCGGTATCAGTGATCGAGCCGGTCAGTCTGGCCGCTTCGCCACCCGGCCCGGAGTGCGTGATCTCGAACACGTAGGAATCGCTTTGTTGCCCGGGCGTCAGCACACCGCGCACAGGCAGGCGTCGGAGTACCTGGTAGTCCGCTCCGAAGTGCTCTCCCAGTTCGATCACCCCACCGGTGGCCGTGATGCCGGGCAGCGCGCCTGCCCGGCCTCCAGTGGAGCGGAACTTTAGAGCCGTGAGATTCAGTTCCCCCGTATCGGTGTCCTGGCTGACCCGAACCACCGGATTCTCAACGCGGACATCGCGAATGGCGATTGCTCCGGACCACAGCCCGGCCAACGCGAGATGAGCCGAGTCTGCGTGCAGCACTTCGCCGGCGGGTCCGGGTATGCTGCGAGCGCCCAGCCGGATGTCGCGCACATGAACAGTGCCGTCGAACGAAAGGGACGCCGAGCCGATGGACACATCGCCGTCCACCATGGCTTGCAGACGGGCGAGAACCACTTGGCGGGCGAGAGGGCCGCGCGTTGCGAAAAACACGCCGATCACCAGCAGCCCCAGCAGCAGAATGAGAATGAACGCCGTCCTGCGGGCGCGGCGGCGCCAACGCGGAGCGCCAATTTGTGCTTGGGCGGGTTTGGAGTCCATAAACAGGGAAACAGCCCGGGAACGCATGGTAGCAGGCGGAGCGGGTATCCTCGCATTGTGCCCAGGGCCAGAACGAACTTCACCTGTCGGACGTGCGGATCGAGTTTTCCGCGCTGGCTGGGGCGTTGCCCCGATTGCGGAGCATGGGATGCACTGGAGGAATCCCGCTCGGCAGGCCCGCCCGACGCGGTCGGCGCCGACTGGTCCATCGCCGCTCCGGAGGCCCGTTCCATCGTGGAGGTGGGCGCCGAGCCTTCGGTGGCGCGCCTGCCCACCGGGCTGGCCGAGTTTGATCGCGTGCTGGGCATCTCGCCCGATGGAACGGCCGGCATCGTGCCCGGCTCGGTGCTGCTGGTCGGGGGCGAGCCGGGGGTGGGCAAGTCGACGCTGCTGCTGCAGGCGGCCGGCGCGTGGGCGCGGCGGGGCGCGCGCGTGCTTTACGTCTCAAGTGAAGAGTCGGCCGAGCAGATCCGCCTCCGCGCCGAACGCCTGGAACTGGGGTTGCCGCCCGAACTCTTCCTGCTGGCCGAGACCAATCTCCAGCGCATCGCCGAGCAGGCGCGCAAGATCCGTCCGCGCGTGCTGCTGGTTGACTCTGTGCAGATGATCTTCGCGCCGTCGGTCGATGGTTCGCCGGGCAGCGTGTCGCAGATGCGCCGGTGCGGGTCGGAACTGGTGATGCTGGCCAAGAGCACCAGCATGTCGGTGGTCCTCGTCGGACATGTCACAAAGGATGGACAACTGGCCGGTCCGCGCCTGCTCGAACACCTGGTCGATGCGGTGATTTACTTCGAGGGCGAGCGGATGCACGCGGCCCGCCTGGTGCGGGCCGTGAAGAACCGGTTTGGCGCCACACTGGAATTGGGCATTTTCGAGATGACCGGACACGGGCTTCGCGAACGGTCGAGCGTCCCGGAAGTGGGGCAGGGCGAGGCGTGCCCCGGCTCGGTGATCTGCCCGGTCATTCACGGGTCGCGCTGCTTGCTGGCCGAGATTCAGGCGTTGACCGCGACTGGTTTTCTCGGGGCGGCCAAGCGCAAGAGTTCAGGCCTGGACGCCAATCGGTTGGCGATGATCATCGCGGTGCTGGAGCAGCACGCAGGGCTTCGGCTGGCCGATCGCGACATTTTTGCACAGGTCGTCGGTGGGATGCGCGTGGTGGAGCCAGCGTCGGACTTGGCGTTGCTGCTGGCGGTGGCGGGGGCCGAGCGGCGCAAGTCGCTGGAATCAGGCGTTTGCGCCATTGGTGAAGTTGGGCTATCCGGGCGGCTTGGGGGCGTGACGCAGATGGAGCAGCGGCTCATGGAGGCCGCGCGACTGGGGTTTGGTCGCGTGCTCGTGCCCCCGATCGTACTTCCGCAACGGACCAAGGGTGTCGAACCGCTGGTGGTGCGATCGGTTCAGGAAGCGATGGAGCACCTGGGGTGAGTGTGACTTCCTACTTTCCACCGGCTCATGCCTCTTGACATGGAAGTCAGTTTTCGCGAGCATCAGAGCATGCACGACCTCAGTGGGGGGTCGGCATGGTCTTATAACCGTCGGATTGAGAGGATTCTCAATGAGTACATCGCGTGCCGCGGGCTTCCGGCAGAGGAAGTCCAACATTTCCGCGCTCGTGCTGGGGTGCGGACTGGCGATGGCGTGCGCCCCGCTCGCCAACGCTCAGGTTTCCTGGCGCACCGACCCGCAGCCACAGGCCATGCGCCTTGGGGCCCGGCAGGTCGAGCGTGTCATTCGTGATCTGACCGATGCACAGGGCGTGCGTCACGCGGTGATGCAACTGACCCGTCCCACGACGCAGGAGGAGCGCGATCGCTTGGCATCGCTGGGAATCACTCCGCTCCGGTCGCTGGGCGGAACGGCCTACCTGGTCGCGATTCAGCCCAGCGTCAACGCGCGGGCGGCCGCGTCGGAGGGCCTGATCGGCAACATCGAGGAACTGACGGTCCGTCGCAAACTGCATCCCGATCTCAACGCCGGTCTGACGGCCGAGTGGGCGATCGTCGAGTCGGTCGAGCAACTGCGTCAGAAGGCTATTTCGCAGGGCATGACGGAACAGGAAGTGGAGAAGGTGGCGTCCAATCCAATGGTGGCCGCCTACGTATCGTTCCACGATGACGTCGATGTGCTGGGCGCCGGTTTTGACGCGGTGACGCGCCACGGCGGCGAGGTGATTTCGCTGGTGGAGTCGGTCAACTCGCTGGTGGTGCACATCTCGCGCGGCGCCATCGAGGCGCTGGCGGCCGAGGATGTCGTACTGTGGATCGAGCCCCCGCTGCCCAGGTTCAGCACGACCAATGCGTCGGCGCGTCAGTTGCTGGGGGTGCAGGCGGTGAACGACCCGCCCTACGGGCTGGACGGCTCTGGCGTGCGCGTGCTGGTGTATGACGCGGGCGGCGTGTATCCGCACAACGATCTGGCCGGTCGCGTGACCCAGGGCGACGGCGCCGGCGCCATTGCGCACGCGACGCATGTGGCGGGCACGATCGGCGGCACGGGCGTGGCCTCCGGCGGTACCAACCGCGGCATGGCGCCCGGTGTGCACATCATTTCCTACGAGTTCGATGTTCCCGGCGGGCTGCAGCCCGGCTTCCTCTACACCGACCCCGGCGACTACGAAGCCGACTACAACCAGGCCATCAACACCCACGGGGCCACCATCTCCAACAACTCGATCGGCTCCAACGTGGAATCGAACGGGTACACCTGCTCGTGGCAAGGCGACTACGGACTGATGTCGCAGTTGATCGACGCGGGCGTGCGCGGCTCGTTCGGGGCGCCTTTCCGTCAGGTCTGGGCCGCCGGCAACGAGCGGCAGGGCTCGCGCTGCGACATCGAGGGCTACGGCGATTACTACTCGATCGCGCCCCCGCAGGCCGCCAAGAACCAGATCTCCGTCGGCGCGCTCAACTCCAACGACGACTCGATGACGAGTTTCTCAAGTTGGGGTCCGACCGACGACGGGCGCCTGCGCCCAGACATCTCCGGGCCCGGGTGCCAGAGCAACGAGGACCAGGGCGTGACTTCGTGCACGACCTCGGCGACTGGGTACACGACCATGTGCGGTACATCGATGGCCAGCCCGGCTGTCACCGGCGTGTGTGCGCTCATCCTCGAACAGTGGCGTCTGTCCAATCCGGGATCGCCGGACATGCGCAACGCTACGCTGAAGGCCATTCTGGCCAACTCGGCGGTGGACATTCTCAACGTCGGACCGGATTACCAATCGGGCTACGGCTCGGTGCGTGCGCAGCCCGCGGTGGACACCGTCCTCGAGAACCGCGTGCTCGAGTTCCCGGTGGCACAGGGGCAGACGCAGTTCTACACGGCGGTGGTTCAACCCGGGCAGACCACGTTCCAGGTCACCATTTCGTGGGACGATCCGCCCGCGACGCCGATGACCACCAACGCGCTGATCAACGACGTGGACGTGCGCGTCATCGGGCCTGACGGCACGGTGTACCTGCCCTGGACGCTCAATCCGACCAACCCGTCGGCTCCGGCGGTGCGGACCGCTCCGGACCGGATCAACAACACCGAGCAGGTGACGGTCTTCGCTCCGGCTGCCGGCGCGTATCGCATCGAAGTCACCGGCTACAACATCGCGCAGGGTCCGACGCAGATCGTCGGCGCCGCATGCACGAATCAGATGTTCACCTGCTCTTCGGCGGGCATTGTCGGGCTCAACGGCACGCGCCTGGGCTGCGACGCGGTGGTCGGCATCGACGTGATCGACTGCGATCTCAACCTCGACGACAACGTCATCGACAGCACGGTGGTGCTGGTCACCAGCGATTCTGAACCCGGCGGCGAGTTCGTCACCGTCACCGAGATCGGGGCGGAAGTCTCGGTGTTCCACGGATCCATCCCGGTGAGCACGGTCAACTCCCCCGGCGTCCTGCTCGTCAACGAAGGCGACACGGTGACCGTCACCTATGTCGACGCGGACGACGGCAACGGGCACAGCAACGTGCAGGTCGAGGCCTCGCTGGTCATCGACTGCACGCCTCCGGTGCTCGTGGCCACCAGCACGCCACAGGTCGAGCCGCGCAGCGCCGTGGTGAGCGTGACGGTCAACGAGCCGGCGGCCGTGACCGTCTGGTACGGCACCAGCCCCGGCAGCATGACCAACAGCGTGTCCACGGTGCAGAACCTGACCGGGCACTCGCTGTCCATCGGCGGGCTGAATGACAATGAGACCTACTACTACGCGGTCGAAATGACTGACATCGCGGGAAACAACTCCTACGACGACAACAATGGCAACGCCTACACGTTCACCACTCCCGAGGTGCCCGACTTCTTCACCCAGCAGTTCACCTCGGGCAGCGACCTGAACGGGCTGAGCGTCACCTTCTATCCCAACGCCAGCGCGGTCGACTTCTACGTCTCCTGCGCCGAGCCTCTGCCCGGCGGCGCCCTGCCCACCAACCCGGCCGGCGGCACCACGCTGACGCTGAGCGACGACTCGAGCGCCCAGGTCACCATCGCCGGCGGCAACTCGGTGCAGTTGTATGAGCAGTTGTTTACCTCGTTCTTCGTCGGCTCCAACGGGTACATCACCTTCGGCTCCGGCGACAGCACCTACTCCGAGTCGCTCGACGCCCACTTCTCGCGCCAGCGCATCAGCGGTTGGTTTGATGACCTCAACCCCAGCACCGGCGGATCGGTGAGTTGGAAGCAGTTGTCCGACCGCATGGCCGTCACCTGGCTGGGCGTGCCCGAATACAGCACCTCCAACAGCAATACCTTCCAGATCGAAATGTTCTTCGACGGGCGCATCCGCATCAGTTACGCCGGCATGGCGTCCCTGGACGGGATCGCCGGTCTGTCCAACGGCGGCGGACTCGACCCCGACTTCTTCCCCTCCGACCTGTCGAGCACGGCCGGGTGCGGCCCGCGCCCGCCCAGCGCCGGTGATGTGGCCGTCCAGACCCCCGTCAACGCCATGGTTGAGGTCACGCTCAATGCCACCGATGACGGCCTCCCGGGCGGCACGCTCAACCTCTATGTCGCCTCGCTGCCGGCCCACGGCACCATCCGCGACGGGGTGACCAACGCCCCGATCAACGCGGTGCCCTTCCTGCTCGCGGGCGACACCGTGGACTACTCGCCGCAGCACAACTACCAGGGGCCTGACTCCTTCACCTACTACGCCCACGACGGCGGCACGCCTCCGGACGGCGGCCAGTCCAACACCGGCACCGTGAACGTCACGGTCGGCGGGCCTCAAGTCATCTACGCCTTCCTCGTCGACAACACCAACCCCGGCTGGGCGACCACCGGGCAGTGGGCCTTTGGACAGCCCACGGGCGGCGGCTCGCACAACTTCGACCCCAACTCGGGCTTCACCGGGACCAACGTTTATGGCTACAACCTGGCCGGCGACTATCCGGACAACCTGACCCGCCAGTATCTGACCACCGGCCCGCTCGACTTCTCGCAGGCCACCGACGTGTCCTTGCGCTTCCAGAAGTGGCTGGCCATCGAGAGTTCCACCTGGGACCACGCCTCGGTTGAGGTGAGCACCAACGGGGTAAACTGGACGGTCATCTGGGACCACACCGGCGGGAGCGTAAGCCCCACTGCGTGGGAGCAGGTCACTTATGACATCTCCAGCATCGCCGACGGGCAGAGTGCCGTCCGCGTCCGCTGGGTCATGGGCACCACCGACTCGTCGGTGACGTATCCCGGCTGGAACATCGATGACATCGAGTTCATCGGGATCGTCCCGATCGAGGACTGCACGCCCGACTTCAACAACGACGGGGTGCTCGACTTCTTCGACGTCCAAGCCTTCCTGGCCGCCTTCTCGGCCCAGAACCCCGCCGCCGACCTGACCAACGACGGGATCTTCAACTTCTTCGACGTCCAGTTGTTCCTGCAACTGTTCTCGGCCGGCTGCCCATAAGGGCCGCTCCGAGCCTCGGTTGAAAGCCGCATGGGCCCGGGTCACACAGACCCGGGCCCTTTCTCTTGCGCCGCCAGTGAGCGCCGGGCTTGCGGAATCGCTACGCTTTCCACTGCCCCATGTCCGACCAGCCGCTGGAAAACCTCAGGCTTGAACCCATCGCCGGGCCGGCGACCGAGCCGATCGACTTGACACCGCCCGGGCCGCGCCGCGTTGGCCGCGGGTCGGAGAACGACATCCAACTCGTCTACGCCACCGTTTCGCGCGAGCACGCCCTGTTCGTCCACCAGGCCGGGCAGTGGATGGTCGTCGACCGGCAGAGCCGGCACGGCTCATTCCTCAACGGCGTTCAACTGCCCGCCGGCGAGCCCACTCCCCTGGCCCCGGGCGACCTCATCCGCTTCGGACCCTGGACTTTCCGTGTCCGCGACCCGCGATCGGTCGCCCCAGCCATCGCGACCACCAACGACTTCCATTCCTCCGGGCACCGCATCGAGACCATTCAGCGGGCCACGCACCACGAGTTCGCCCAGCATCGGCTGGACCTGATCCTCGAGTGCGCCGCGTCGGCCAACGCCGCCGCCTCGGTGCCTGACCTCGCCCGGGTCATGCTCGACACCGCTTTGCAGGGCACGGGTTTTTCGCGCGGCGCCGTCGTCCGCCAGGTCTCGGCCTCGGGCGAGGTCGAAATGCTCGCCCACGCCGGACCGGGCATGGACAACGAACTGCATGTGGATATTTCTCGCTCGCTGCTGGCCGCCGCCTCGGCCGGCGAAATTGTCCGCCTCACCAGCGAGGCCCGACCTGACTTCGGGCAGAGCATCGTCGACCTGGGGATTCACTCGGCCATCTGTGCCCCGCTCATGCTCGAACGCTCGGTCGAGGCCTATCTCTATCTCGACGCTCGCCGCGGAGAGCGCGCCGTGGCCGAAGAAGCCGCCGCGTTCTGTGCCGCCATTGCCCGCATCGGCGAGATGGCCATCGGCAATCTTCGGCGCGGGCAACTCGAGCGTCAGCGTCGCGAGATGGAGCGCGAGATGCAGGCCGCCCGCGAGGTGCAGGACGTCATCATGCCCGCCGACGCGGGTTCGAGCGCATTTCTGCGTTATGCGCTGTCACGCCGTCCGGGCCGATTCGTCGCCGGCGACCTATTTGACTTCGTGCCGCTCGATCACGACACCGCGGCCGCATTCCTTGGTGACGTCGCCGGCAAGGGCATCTCGGCGGCCCTGCTTATGACCATCGCCCAGACGTACCTACGCTGCGGATTGCGGGTCGAGCGCGACCCGGGCGCCATCGTCACCGACCTCAATCAGCACGTCTTCCGCTACTCGGCCGCCAACCGCTTCCTCTCGCTGTGGCTGGGCGTGTTTGATCGCGTGAAGCACGAACTTGCATTCGTGGACGCTGGACATGGCCACTGGCTGGTGATTCGTCCGGGCGAGAAGCCGGTGCCGATCCGCTGCGCCGGCGGACTGCTCGTCGGCGTGCAGGAAGCGCAGGCGTATCAGACCGAGCGCATCAGCCTTCCGCCCGGCTCGCGCTTGGTGGTCTTCTCTGACGGACTGATCGAGCAGCCCGATCGCACGGGCGTGCAGTTCGGCGTTGCCAAGGCCATTGAGGTGCTGGCTGGCTCGACTTCCGCCGAGACTGACGTGCGCACCCTTGCCCAAGCAGTGGTCCGGCACGCCGGCACCGACGCACTGGCCGACGACCTGACCATCGCGTCGATCGAGGTGATGGCGTAGGGCCGTCTTGTTTCAACCGTCCTTCTCGCGAGGTAGGGCCGGTTTCCACCGCCTGTGGCGCCTTGCAGGGCGGATGTTCCAGCCGGCAGGCAGACTCTCGGGCTCCCCGTTGAACAACCTCCCAGCCAAGGGTCGGCCGCGCATGTCAGAACCACTGAACGGCCGGTGCATCTACCGCCGTCGACGAGCCACGCCAAGCGACGCAAGTACGAGCACGCCCAACGTTGACGGCGCGGGGATGACGCGGATGGTCGCGCCGGTGATGTTCAACTCCGCGTTCGGGTCGGTGTCGTCGACGACCGGCCGCGCGTAATCGTCAATATCCACCCACCACGCGATGATGCTGGGAACCGGATCGTGTCGCTCAGGGACAAGTTCGATCCATCCGGCGGCGCCCTCGATGGTGTGCAGTCGCGTCGAAAAGAGCAGAATCGGATTGTTCAGCCAGATGGGCGTGTCCCAGATGTCGAGTTGGAAAGCACCGATGTCCAAAATGCCGGCAGCGCTGACTTCTGCGTACCAGGATCTAAAATAAGGATGACCAAACCGTGGATTCTCCACTGCCGAAACAAGGTTGCCGGACGTGTTGACAGGCAGGTCCATCCTGAAGCCGGCCATGGCGTTCAAGCCGACGTCGAGCATCGGGCCCGAGACTTGCGCCCAAACCCGCACATCAACGATGTCGCCGGCCTGAACGCTCGCCGGCGCCTCGACCCAGATGTCGAAACGCGCGAACACGTCGGCCCACGCGACGCCCGAACAGGACGGCCCCATCGCAGCGGCCGCGACGAGACCCCGCAGGTGCGCTTGCGAGCGAGCAGCGGATCTGGTATACGAAAGGCGCCGACGCATGTGTGCAACCATGCCTCGAATCTACCACTGGGAGACTGTGATGACCGGCCGTCGGCAACGAAACGCACAAATCATCGCCGGGAATCTGTGCGCGGCCTTCTTTGTTAGGGGGGGGGTGCGGGCAGATCGGGTATGACCCACAGCCCTATCCGCCCAATGACCCGCTGTACCAGCCGTCGGCGCAGTTCCCGCTTGGGCAGCACTGGATCGGGACGACGCGGGTGGATCGAGCGTGGCGGCTTGTGGGCTATCACCTGGGGTACACGGTCCAGCACGGCGATCCAAACGCCACCATCGCGATCATCGACACCGGGATTCAGACTGACCATCCGCAGTTCGCCGGCAAACTGCACGCGGAAAGTCACTCGGTGTTGATCGATGGACCGTCGTCCAGTCCGAACCACTTCTGTGGCTGCGATATGTCGCGTCCTGCGTTTGCTTACGGAGTCATCGATGACCTGCCCTCGTATGGGCACGGGACCAAGACGTCGGGTTTGGCGGCGGGATTGGGCAACAACGGCGAAGGGCTCGCGGGCGTGTGCTGGGATTGTCCGATCTTGATGCTCCGTGTCTTTGCGCAAGAACACGCGCCATCGGAATGCAGCGCCCTTTTCGGCACATTCGAATGTTTGTTCAACGAGTTCACGATCGCAGAGGCGATTCGCTATGCGGTCGGCTGGAACGCGCTGACTGGGCAATACAACCAGGAGGTTCGGGCTCGCGTCATTTCCATCGCGTCGGAGGGCGCCTTCTACGAAGGGCTGTGCGACCTCGACAACGACGTGCGGGCGGCCATCGACGAGGCATTTGACCGCGGCGTGGTCATCGTCGCCATCGCCGGCAACAGCGACGACGGGTGCGCTTCGACTGAGGATTGCAACTGGGACGGGACTCCGGCGGGCGTGATCAGCAACGGGCTGGCCCTGCACCCCAAGACGATCACGGTGGGCGGGGTGTGCTCTTCCGGCACAACGTGGCATTGCCGCTCGCGAGTCAATCCGCTGTGCGACGAGTTGCCGAATGGGAGCGAGTGCTGCGATTCGTTCTACGAGACCCAGCCCGGTCAGCGGCTCCCGGTGTTGAGCGTGTGCGCGCCTATGGACGAACTGTTTTCGACCTTTCCAGATCACGATCCCAACGATCCGGGCACTGGGTACCGAAGCCTGGCCGACAACGCCAAGGGGACCTCGTGGACCGCTCCACAGGTTGTGGGAGTCGTCGCACTCATGCTCAAGATGAACCCTGCCCTGACGCCAAGCGACGTTCGGTACATCCTCGAAGCAACGGCGACGGACATCGCGGCATCGCCGGCCTCGGTCGGCTACGACGACTACACGGGCTACGGACTGGTCAATGCGCAGAAGGCCGTCACGATGGCGATGAAACAGGCATTGCCCGGCGACTGGAACGGCGACGGGGCCATCGAAAGCCTCGACGCGGCCCTTTACCTTATCGACTTCACCAACGCCGACCCGATGACCGACCTGAACCTCGACACGATCCAGACCACCGACGACGTGACAATCTTCTTTCACAGTTACGCGGGCGAGCAAATAGTTCCGTTTCCATCACTCCGGCACCCCGATGTCCTCATCCCACAGTTCCGGGTTCTCCGCGATAAACCGTTCCATCATCGCGCGGCAGCGATCGTCCTGCATCAGTCGCACTTTGCACCCCGCAGCCAGCAGCCAGTCCTCGCGCCCGCGAAACGTTTCGTTCTCGCCGATCACCACGCGCCGAATCCGGTGCAGCACAGCCGTGCCCGAGCACATCGCGCACGGGCTCAGCGTCGTCGCCATGGTCAGCGTGTGCCAGTCGCGCCGCCGCCCGGCGTTGCGGATGCACACCGTCTCGGCGTGGGCCGTCGGGTCGCTCGTCTGCACACGCAGGTTGTGTCCGAGCGCCACGATCACGCCGGCGGCGTCCATCAAGGCTGCGCCGATCGGGATTCCTCCCTCGCGGCGTGACTTTTCCGCCTGAGCGATCGCGGCCTCCAGCGCCAGCCGATCCAGCCGATCACGTTCGTCCATGTCCAACTCCTTGGTGCCCGAAGCCCATTAGAATCGGGGGCATGTCCAACGGCAACCCCCGCTTTCCGAATCTTCAACTCTTCGACCACCCGCTCATCCAGCACAAACTGACCTGGATGCGCGATCGCACGACCAGTTACCGTGCCTTTCGCGCCCTGCTCGCCCAGATCGCCGGGCTGATGGTGTACGAGGTCACGCGGTCGTTTGCCACCGTGCCCGTGCCGGTCGACACCCCGATGACCCGGGCCTTCGGACAAAGGCTCGCTTCGACGATCACCGTCGTGCCGATCCTTCGCGCCGGGCTGGGCATGGCCGACGGTGTGCTCGAAGTCATGCCCGAGGCCCGCGTGGGGCACCTGGGCATGGCCCGGGACGAAGCCACCCTCAAGCCCAAGGCCTATCTCAACAAACTCCCTCGTGACCTCGACGCCGGCCCGGTCGTGCTGGTCGATCCGATGCTGGCGACGGGTGGCTCGGCGTGTGCCGCCATTTCGCTGCTGCGCAGTGCCGGGGCCCATGACCTCCGCATGATCTGCCTGGTCGCGGCCCCGGAAGGGGTCCGACGCTTGATGGAGGCCGATCCCAACGTGCGGATTTACGCCGCGGCCCTCGACGAACGCCTCGATGAACATGGATTCATCGTCCCCGGACTGGGTGACGCCGGCGACCGGCTGTACGGCACGGTTTGAAAGCCCCCTGCTTGACAGGGCAGAAGCGCCGGCATCCCGCCCCCGGTGAGGCTGGAACCCTCCCCCCGAGGTGCCCAACAAGCCAGGGATGCAGTACCCACGGCGATCCCATCCCGTGGTAGGCACGAAAATACCGCGCGGTTGGCACAAACAGTGCGCGGCCGTAGAGCGCAGCAGATCGCCCAGCGGCTCCCCACTGGGCTTCCGGACAACACGGTCTGAAGCTCGTTCGAGCGGCCGTTGAGCCGCCCTCAAGCATCCTTCACGGGGCCGTCACGCCCCCCTCAATCCCGACCGCAGCACCCCCTCGGCGTGTTGGCCTCGGCCGTCAGGCCGGTCACTCTCGGGTCCATGGGCACCTTGGTCGCGCTGGCCACTGATCGCCCCTTGCTCCCATCGCGGAACTTGCTCAGCCGAGCCGGCAACACCCGTGGCTGCTTGGGAACCACCAGCCCGCTCGGCCTGGCCATCAGGCTCGCGGGCAGTTCGTCGCAGAGCAGCCAGAACGCTCGGCCGCTGATCGCCCCGCTGAATCTGGTCCTCCACCACTCCCGGTCGGTCGGTCCGCCGGTGGTGCATCCTCCGTAGTCGTCGCGATCCTCCGCCCAAGTCCGGCTCGTGCGCGTGAACATCCACGGCCTGAAGTAGCGGGTAGCAGTCTCCACCTGGTCCAGGCTCACCCCGCAGCCGTTCCCGCCGATGGTGTTCTCGTGGTGGTCGTAGACCGTCTCTTCCTCCAGGCACGATCCATCCTGGGGCAAGACGTTTTCGACGTACTCGCGGCTGAACATGATCGCCGCCACCGCTGGGTTCACGCATGACGTGTAGGCCGAGCACGCCCCAAATACCTCGCTGAACGCGTGCGTGCTGTACGCCAGCTTGATTGGCTCATCGCCGCACACAACCGGGTCCACGAGGATGCCGGGGATGTCGCCGCACGTCGTCGCGTACCAGTCCGCGTCGTCGGTGATAGTCGCGTTGATGTTGATCGACTGGTCAAACGAGCAGCCGGCGCCGTGCGAGGGTCCGCTCTCCGAATACTGCATCCTCGTCGTGAGCTGCAAGGTCTGGCTGACGAACGCGGGGGCGCCGGCAGTCCAATCCCACACCGTCCACTGGAGCGCGTCATAGGTCGCCAGACAGTCACGGGCGCTCTGGAGCACGCCTCCGGTCCAGAAGCGGTACTGGAATTGCAGGCTCATCTCACCGACCGCCAGGGCGACCAGGCGGCCAATGTACGCGTGCTTGCTGATGTACCCGCAGTCGCCCGCGTCGGCGTTCTGCCAGCCGTTACAGATGTGCCAGTCGCACGCCGGGCACGAGCTGCTGTAGTCGACGCACGATTCGTCCGAGCATCCGCTCACGCAGGTCGGCTCGAACACGTTGGCCATGGTGGCCGCGCCGTCCGGCGGAGCGTCCCAGTGGTCGACCACGGTCCAGCATCCGCCCGGTTGCAGGCCTTCACTGTCGACGGCCTCGCGAAGCACCGAGCCAATCGGAGGCGGTCCCTTGCCCTCTGGCGAGCACGAGAAGTACTCATCAGCGACCGGCACGAAGCGCGTGTATCCGCAATCGCACGAGACCACCTGAATCCAGTTGGCCGGCCCTTCGGCTCCGCAGCAGCATTGACGTGCGATGTTGGTCATAGAACCACCGGGCAGGCGCCGTCGATCGCGTTGGTGGCACCCGCGATGACCCAGAAGTTGCTTCCGTCGCTCTTGGTGTACGGACCGACCAGGAGCACCACCGGATTGCCGCGCAACGGCTGCAAGTCGTAGGTGCCGACCAGGTTGTCCACGTTGACGCCATTGCCTTCGACGCCGCTGCCGGTGTTGAAAGCCTCGACCGCCGCGATCGCCACGCCGTAGTCGTCACTGGTCCGTGTGCCAAGGTTCCAGTCGAAATCGTCGTCGACGTAGACCTCAGCCCACTCATAAGTGAATCGGTTGTTCTCAACCTCCTCGTCGATCAGGGCCGAATCCGTGATCTTCGCCCAGATGAACTGGAGCCCCGCGCCCTTCGCCGGCGCCGTCTCGCCCGGCCGCACGCCCTGGCTCTTGATCGCTTCTCCGCCCCGCAGGGCCCGATCACGCCCGCGAGTGCCGCTGGCCGCTTCGGGCGCCGTGCCGCGTCCCGCTCCGCCCACGCCTGCCAGCTCGCCCGGCGTGCTGCCGGCGCGGGTGTCGGTCAGCCCCGCCGAAGAGCCAGGCACCGAGTAGCGACGCAGGCCCGCGGTGATCGACCGGCGTGCCTGGCGTTCGGCTCGGTCGTACGAGGCCTGGGGCACCTCGTGGCTGTTGACCTGCACGATGGTGCGTCCCTCGGTCAGTCGCCACTCGACGCTGCTGACGGCCCCGGAGGCCGCCCCCGGCTCCACGTTGATGAAGCCTCGAAGCGGGATCACGGCCGTCGTGACCAGGGCTGCCCCCGCCTTGGCCAGGGCCAGTTGCGTCGCCACGGTGTTGAGGGCCGATGCGTTGAGCGGCGTGGTGGTCGTGTCGCCCGGGCTCTGCGTGCTGATGAGTCGCAGGAACGGCGCATCGATCTTGACGCTCATCGGGTCGGCCACCGCGTCATCGAGGTCGGTGCCGGTCAGCGCCGTCAGGCTCACCACGCCGGCGGTGACGCCGACGAGGAAGGCCGCGACAAAGTAGTCCTGCGTGAAGACGCCGGTGTCGGCCTCGTGGGCGAAGTGGATCTCCAGTTCCCCGGCCGCCAGCACGCGGGCTTCGCTGTAGGTGCCTTGCGGCCCCGGGTTCATGCGCACCCACTTCATGTCCTGGGGCAGCACGAACACGCCTTCGCCGCTGATCATCTGCACGCCGTCGAAGCGGATCGCGTCATCGACGTCCGACAGCGGCCAGTTGACTAGCATCGACGCGCCTTCGTCTCGGCAGGCGAACCCGACCGCGTAGCCGGTGATACGACGCAGATCTCCCAGGTCACCCGTGGGCACGACGAAGCGCGAACGCCGCGTGCGATCGAGCTTGTGGTTGGCCGGGTCGGGGTCACTCGTGTCGTCCACCAGGCGCAGGGCGGAAAACAGCCGGGCCCATGCCCGCGTGCTCTCCGGTCCCCCGCCATCGTCGGGTCCGGCCTGAAAGCGCGTGATGTTGGCCGGGTGGTTCGTGGCGCCGTACTCGGCCGTCCACTCGGCCTCGTTCATCCACGAGCCCGTCACCTCATCGAAGGCCACCCACTCGAGCGCCGGCTCGTCCGTGTCATCCAGCGAGCGATGCGTCACGATCGTCGCGCGCGTGGTGCCGCTGGTCACCACGATGGTCGAGCCACGCAGGCTGGCCGAAACGTCCGTGTAGTAGGTGTCGGCCGCGTCGGTGATGAGCGTGGGCAGGCTCAGGATCTCGCCCGAGCGGAACAGCCGCACCACGGAGATCTTGCTCCCGTCGTTGGCGAACACCGCCGCGTAGCCCACCTGGGCCAGCAGGGCTTCGAGTTCGCTGATCGCGCGGGCGTTGCCCCAGTCCAGCGGCCCGGGCGCATCGAGCGTGGTGGTGCCGTCGATGGCGGTGTTGATGCTCGACGGGCAGGCGTCGTGGGCCAGGCCCGTCGCGTCAAGCGCCGCGTCGACCAGTTCCTGCCAGGTCATGTAGTCGGCGTGGGCGGTGTCCACCAGCCCGTCTTCGCCGAGCCGGTTGACGGTGCCGATGGTCAGCAGGCCGCCGCGCGCCTCGCGCAGTTTCCGCGGCTGGGTTTCCAGGAAGACGATGATGGTGCCCAGGGCGATCGTCTGCGTCACGTCTTCGGGCAGGATGCCGAACATGCCGGCCGAGACGCGGTTGAAGTAGTAGCCACCGAGCGTGATGGGCCCGGCCGCGTCGCCGAAGACGATGCTGATCGGCTTGGTGACGTCCCAGTCCAGGGCCGCCCAGTCGGCCGCCTTGACCGTCACCACCAGGTCATCGCCATAGAGGCCGATCGAGCGACGGATGGTCGACTGCGGCACGCACGCGATGACCATCGCCGAGGCCGAGCCATCGGAGAGGGTGCCGGAAAGCGTGCATGTCAGCGTGATCGGGGCCATGATGAGGTTTGTCGCGAGGTGGCCAGGTGGCGAGTCGTGAAAGGCGTGTGCTTCGGTCTTCTTTGCTGCTCTGCTGTTTTGCTGCTCTGCTGCTCTACAGCCCTGGAATCTCGTACGGCGCCGGCGCCGTTTGCTGGGTCGGGAACGCGTACTCCCGCGTCACTTCGATGCGTCGGATGCCGCCGCCGGCGTCATAGACCACCGGCTCGGCCTGCTGCACCAGGTAGTCGGTGTCCATGGTGGGGTCGATCGTCAGCACCCCGATCCACGTGCCGATGAACTCCATCACCGTGCGCTCGATGTACCGCCACTCCTTCTGCACGCCGTACATCAGCAGCGGCGCGGCGTCATAGAAGCGGCTCACCTCCATGTCACGGGCCCCGCCCACGTCGGTGATGCTCTGCCGGAAGCTGACGATGACGATGCCGCTGAAGTTGGCGTCAAGCGCTCCGATCAGCGTGTCGTAGGCGAAGCTCACCCATCCGTCCGGCTCGCTGGGTTCGCTGACGCTGGCGCGGGTCAGGATCTCGTTGCTGGCCAGACTGGGCTCGAGCCCTTCGGCGAAGGTCACCGCGTCGGTGCCTCGCGCCCGCCCGCGGATGGTGCGCACCACGCGGCCTTCGACGGTGCGCTCGGTGTTGTCCTCGACCTGGTACTCGGAAACGCCGCTGACCAGCACGCCCGTCGGCGCCCGCGTGAACTCGTAGCGGGCCAGCGCCGTGTCGGCGTTGGAGGTCCAGCGGATGCTGAAGGTTTGATTGGCCGATGCGGCCGCGGTCTCTTCGGCGTCGATGATGTTCGTTTGCGCCCAGGTGCGCGCCGTGACGGTGTTGATGGTGCGGACGGTGCCGCTCTGGCGGATGGTCGTCAGCCCGAGGCTGTCCATCTCTTCGGTGCGCTCGTAGCTGTGCTCGACCAGGTTGCCCGAGCCGCCGGTGGCCGCGGGCACGCGGGTGGTGGCTCTGAGACCGAACACCTGCACCTGGCCGAATGATGCGTTCTCATCATCGACCAGTTCGATCGACGGATAGCCGGGCAGGCTCCCGCCCGAGCCGCCCGCGGCCGGCAGCGTGCGCGCCGTGCCCTGCTCGGTCAGCGTGACGATCGCGCCGCGCTGACACAGGGTGGTGCGCAGCGTTTCGTTGAGTGTCGTGATCGCCGCCGCGTTGGCCGCAAAGGCCATGCAGCGCAGGTCCCACGTCTCTTCGCGGTAGGAGGCGGCCGACTGGTCTTCGGGCCCGACGACGCGCGTGGTGCGCTTGGCACGCAGCACGGGGTAGGCGGCCGAGGCCGAACCACCGGCCCCCACCACCACGTTCCCGATCGCGTTGAGCGTGTCAATCAGTGCCATAAGTCAGTCCAGCAGATTCCCGACGAACTCGTTTCCACGACGACGGAACTCCATGAGCTCACGCCAGATCTCATCCCTTAGCGCTCCGTAGAACTGGCGATGCGCCTTGAGCGGGTGCCCGCTCATGAGCGTCTCGGACGCCCCAAACATTTCGTTCCGCATCTGCGACTGCGCCGGCCCGTTCCCCGGCATGCGATCGATCAGGTTGATGAGCGTTTCAGCCTGCGTTATGAGCGGCTCCATCGCCGTCACCAGCCGGTCGATCTTGTCGATGACCTCGTCGAGGTTGCCCACAGCGCTGCCGAGCTTCGTGCCGAAGTTCTCCGCCGCTGGTCCCAGCCTTTGTGTCAGCTCACCGGTGAACTCGCGAATAGATCCAGTGCCGGTGTCAAACTCGCCGGCGAACCCCTTCAGGAATCCTGCCACCGCTGTCTGCTTGAGCCCATCAATGGCCTGCTTGCTGTAGCCGATGGTGGTGTTGAAGTTGGCCAGCGTCTGAATGCCGCTCTGGTTGATGACCAGGCCGAGGTCGCGATACTCCGCGATCATCGCTCGAAGCGCCTCTGACCCGCCGCCCACCGCGTTGAGCAGTTGCGGCCCCGCCTCTTCGCCGAAGAGCTGCATCGCAAGCGCCGTGCGCGTGGTCTGGTCTTCGACGGCCGTCAGCCCATCGAGCACTTGACCGAGCAGGCTGTCGATGGAGCGTGCCTGCGCCGGGTCGATGCCGAGCTGCTCGAAGACCTTGGAGCCCATGCCCGCCTGCTGGTTGAGCTTGATCAGAGCTTGCCTGGCCCGTTCAGCCGCGAAGCCCGCGATGTCCAGCCGCTTCTCGAGCGCCTGAATCACTTCCACGCTGGCGCCGGTCTGCTGGCTGAGGCGCTGTACCGCCTCAGCGTTGCCGAGGATGGTGTTGGACAGATCCAGGAAGCCGGCGCCGACCTTCTTGATGAGGTCGATCGAGCCCAGCAGCGGGTTGGCCACGAAGGCCGAAAAGCTTTGACCGAAAACGCGGTTCATCGTGTCGGCGTTGATGATGCCCGCTGAGTACTGGCTCGTGTCCAGTCCCAGTCGGGCAGAGAACGTACCGAGCACGAAGCCTGCTCCGATCACGCCTGCTTCCCTCCGCGCATCGCCGCCATGCCCGCTGGGATCGGACCGCCCGCCCGCAGCGGAGTCAGTCCGGCCACCTTCCACTTGCCCGCCACGCCCAGCCGCTGCTCGATGGTCTCACTCCGCTCCGGCGTCGCTCGGCCCATCTGCCGCTCCATCTCCGCCTCAGCGTCCTGCTTCGCCCGTCCGCACCAGGCGGCCTGCGCTCCCATGTAGGCCGAATAGAGCAGCGCCAGTTGCCCGCCGTTCAGTCGATCGAGCGTCTCCCAGAACGCCGCGGGCACGAACAGCCGGCACAGACCGCGCACCTGCTCCGTCTCGACTTTCCTCCGGTCCGGCTCTCCGACCAGCCATCGCCACGCGCGCACCAGCACGCCCGGCCGACGCGGGGCGTGCACCGCGTCGGCTTCCGGCACCACCGTCGGCGCCAGCGTGGGGATCACCCAGTCACCGACTTCGATGTTCACGTTCCAGGTTGCGTTGGGCTTGATCTTCATCGACTGCCTTTCCCGACTTGCGACCTCACGACTCCCGATCTCACGCCGGCGCGCCCAGTTGCCACGCCTCGCCGCTGGTGTTGGCCACCGCCATCATGGTCACCTGAGGACGGCGCTCGTTCAGCCCGTCGCTGCTCTCGCGGAAGTTCATGTAGACCATCGCCGGGAAGTAGAAGTCCTGCGTGTCGTCGGCGCCCGCGTTGACCGGGTGCAGCAGCACCGTGTGCCTGGTGAGCAGATCTCCGACCACCGGCGCCACGCCCGAGCCGTCCGTGTTGAGATAGTCCTGCAACTGCGCGGCCGTCATGCCGGTGTTGAAGGTCACCTCGATCGCGCCGCCGACGCCCTGGACCATGTAGTCCAGCGGCGTCGAGCCCGTGCGTCCGCTGGTGATGGGCACGGCGTCGATCAAGTCGGCCCATGCCACTGTGACGTGGTACGGCGACGCGGCGCCGTCGATGGTGATCTCAAAGACGTCGGCCTGTGCAGTTGCAGTCGTCGGTTCAGCCATGTCTCACACTCCCACGACCAGGTCGGTCGCGTTGGTTCGTCCGAGGATGTTCGTTGCGCTCATCAGTTCGAGGTCGGCCGACGCCAGTGCGTCCGCCTCCGCGTTGCTTTCCGTCTGCACGCCTTCGAGCGCGTCGATCGCGGCCCGCAGCAGGGCGATGGTCGCGTAGGCGCTGAACAGGAAGATGGTCTGCACCACCGACCCGTTGTTGCGCACCACCTTGACGCTGGTGCCGTCCACTTCGATCGTCGCCGCGCTGAAGTCTCCGGGGGCGGTGACCCACACGCGGAAGGCGATGGTCGGCGTGTCGAGCGTCTGGCGCACCGCCAGGGCCCGCAGCGTGGCCGTCGCGATCTCTTCGCCCTCTTCATTGCGTCCGACGTTGCCGCCCACGATCACCGTGGGGATCTGCACGGGCTGCAACTCGATGATGCGCCAGAGTTCGGCCTCACCTTCGAGGCTCGCCGGCGGGGCGCCGAACGTGCCCACCACGCTCTGGCCGTGGATGGTCCCAACCACCGGGGCGTACGGCCGGTCGTCGGGGAAGAGGATCAGGTGGATCTCTTCGAGCGCGGCGAGTGCTTCGCGGCGTGTGGCCGCGTGCACTTCCAAGGCAATGCCGATGGCGCGGGTCGGGCTCTGTGCTTCGGAGGGCGCCGCCACTTCCGGCGTGATGGAGACGCAGGGCGACAGGCGACGGTCCGCGGGCGGCATGGGGGTCGCGTAGATGTTGGCCTGCGCCGCCGAGCGCGGCTCGGCGAACGTCAGCCCAAGCGTGCTGTTCGCCGCCCACAGGCGTCCGACTTGCTCGCAGAGGGTGAAGGCGGTGGCCGGGGCGGTCATTGTGCAGCCTCCCGTCCGGCGCGGGCCAGCGTGATCTTCAAGGCTCCCTCGAAGACGCGTTGAAAGTTCGTCACGATGGCGTTGACGAACCACCGCTTGTTGGTCGGGTGGGTCTCGTGGACGGCCAGCGCGTACTTGGTGTTGGTGCCGATGAGGGCTTCCTGATCGGTGACCTGGATGACCAGGTGCGCACTCTTGAGCAGTCCGGTGTCGACGGGGGCCGCCATCTGCGCTTCGCTGACCAGAGCCTCGGCCGCCAGGCGCAGCGTCCCCTCTCGGATCGGCTCAGCCTGATCCTTGAGGCGGCGCAGCATCTCCTGCATCTCGCCCAGGGGAAGTTCGGCATAGGTGGTGGTCTTGGTCATCGCTTCGCTCGTGAGTCGTGAGGTCGTGATCTTCTTTGCTGCTCTGCTGCTTTGCTGCTCTGCTGTTTCCGCTCTGTGCTCTCTGTGCCCTCTCTCACTGCCCATCCACCTTCTTCCCCAGCCCCACCTCCAGCACCTCGTCCATTTCCCGCACGCTGACCACCCCGAACCACTCGGCCGGGGCTCCGCGGCGGGTGGGCGCGATCCGCACGCGATCGCTCACCGCAATCAGCGCCGAGTCCAGCCGCCGCACCGGCTCGAGCGCGACGCGCACGGTCCAGACCAGTTCGATGCCCTCGGCCCGGGCGGTCGCGCGGGCGTAGGTCGACGGGCTGACCAGTTCGGCCGGGATGCCAGGCTGCGCGCTCAGCAGGTCATCGCCGAGGATGGCCGAGCCATCGCCCTGCTCTCCCTCGTGCTTCTTCCAGCCTGTGATCTTCGCGTTCGTCACCGCACGTCTCCAAAGGCATTCACCACAGAGAGCACAGAGGTCACAGAGCAATGCATTTGGTCTTTTTTCAGAATCAGTTCTCTGTGCATCTCTGTGTCCTCTGTGGTTCAATTCCGGGGGTCACGCGAGCCCCGCGCTCGCGCGTGCAAACTCCATCGCCGCCGCCAGGGCGTCTCGATCCAGGTTGGCCCAGCAGCTGGTCGCCCGCGCTCCGAACGACACCGATCCGAACGCCCCGCTCTTGGCCGTGACGCCTCCGTGTGCCGCGTCGAGGTGTTGGCGCGTCTTGTCATACCCCAGCGCCCGCATCGCCCGTACGGCCGCCTGGATGGCCGTGGCGACGCGGATGCCCGCGGGGATGCTCGCGACGCTCCACTCGGTCTGGCTGTCATCGATCAGAGCCTGGGGCAGGTCCATCTCACCGCCCGGCAGGATGGTGACTCCGTCCGGTGGCACGGGCGTCTCGCCCGTGGTGCTCGCGCTGTGGCCGGCTTCGTCCCACACTCGCGGCCACATCGCGCTCTGCCCGTCCGGGTCTTCGACGCGTCCCTTCCAGAGACACGCGTCGATGTCGGCGCTGGCCTGGCGTGCGCACACGGCCTGGTCGCCCGGTACGAGCGCTTCCCACGCCGTGCGGCGTTCATCGGTGGATGGCAGTTGCATCTCGATGATGGCGGTGGTCTCCGCGACGGTCAGATACATGGTTCGGCCTCCGGCCTCACAGGCATCAGGCATTGGGCATCAGGCATCAGTCGTTCGGCAGCGCCCTCGCACACGGGGCACGTGCCTGTGCCCTGACACCATTCACAAATGTGCGTGCCGTCGTCGTCCATGCGATCGCCCCAGCCCGCGCACTCCCGGCATTTCCCGGCGTGCTCGCCATCACAGCACGTCACGCATTCGCACGTGGCCAAATCGCTCCGGGTGCCACTGCTCGCGGTCCTCCGCGCAGCAGTGTCTTCCCGACTCGCGACCTCACGACTCCCGATCTCACGTCCCCGCATCACAGCACCCCCAGTGTGAGTCGTTGCCCGCTGCTCGGTCGGCGTCTGCTTCCCGAGGCATACGCTCGCATCGCCGCCAGCGCCTTGACCGCGAAGAACGGGCTGCCCGCGTCGCTGGGGTGTCCTTCCCCCGCGTCGAGCAGATCGCCTCCGGTCAGGTCGACCACCTGCCCGTCGCCCCACTCGAAGGCGGAGTACGCCGCCATGTACGCGATCGCGGCCGCGCCGCCGTTGAGGGGCACACCGTCCGTCGCGTCATAGAGAGACACGTTGGCCACCGAGAGGCCGATCGCGCGCAGCGCGTCCACCGCGTTTCGGTGCGCGGTCCGGCTGGCCTCAACGTAGGCGCTGTTGAGCGCTTCGCTCGGCTGTCCGCAGTCACGCCAGTGGTTCGTGAGGATGATGTGATGGATCTTCGAAGCTGCGTAGCCGGCGGTTTCCGCCGCGCTCTGGCACACCGCCACCATGGCCTCGACGGCAGCCTGTGTGCCCGCCCCCTCGTCGCCCCACTGGTAGACGAACACGAGCGGCTTGGACAGATCCACGCTGGTCATGTAGATCAGTCGGGCCAAGCGTGCTTCGCTGACGTTCTTCCCCGTGCCCGCCCCGCCGACGTCGGCGTACTGCGCGCTGTTGGTGCCCATGGCGACGATGCACTTGCCGCCCTCGAAGTTGTTGCTGCCGTCGATCGCGTAGCACGATCCGCCGAAGGCGGGCAGCCAGCGTCCGGCGCCGACCACGCTCGATCCCCGCACCGCCGCCTGGAAATCGCCCGATCCATCGGCCGAGAGCACCATGTCACCCATGGCGTTGATCAAGCCCGAGGCGTCGGCGCTGTCACCGCGGAAAGCGTTGAGCACGCCTCCATACGTCAGCGTGGTCGCCGCCGCGTCGAGCGCGTTGCCCGGCCCGGGCTTCCAGAAGGTACCGCCCGAAAATCGGATGGTCGGCCATGCCGTGAGCGTGGCCGTGGTGCCCGAGGCGATGCCGCTCCCGTCAATCAGGCGACGCGACACGTTGTCGGCGGCCGTTCCGCCCGATGGCGTCACGCACAAGTATCGCAGCGCGACCTTGCCCGAAGCGCCGACCAGCTTGTTGATCGACTTGGAGTCCCAGCCGGTTTCGATCTTGAAGACCTGGCGGTAGTACTCGTTGTTGGCGCCGCTCGGCGTGCCGCCGCCGTGAACGCCGAAGGGATGGTTGCGCCCGCAGGTGTAATGGGCCACGTCGGCCGCGGCCGGCGGGATGCGGTAGCCCTCGTTGACTGTGGTCTGGTCTTCATTGATCACCCACAGCCCGGGCAGGTCGCGCGAACCGGAGGAGCCCGATCCACCGCTCATGCTGAACTGGGCCTGGCACAGGCCATAGGAGTTGGAACGGTTTGACGTGTTGAGGTTGTATGTCCCGTTGGCGCCTGTGATCTTCGATCCGCAATCGAGCAGGCCGATGCGTCCGTTCCACGTCGGGCAGCACATCGCCATGGCGAAGAATGTGCGGCCTTCGATGCTGTTCTGATAGCTGGTCAGCGAGTCGCCGATGGCCATGGCCACGCCGGTCGGCTCGAGATAGGCCGCGATCGCGCTCTTGGCACCGTAGCAGATTGTCGCTGGGTTATACGCCATCGAACCTCACGCTCTTCCCGACCTCACGACTCCCGTCTTCCGCCTTTCCGACTCGCCACCTCGCCATCTCGCCACTTCGCTCGCCTCACCTCACATCCACGACCACTTCGACGGTGGCACCGCTGCTCTTGGCGTAGACGGCGGTGATGCGTCCATCGCCTCCGCGCGCCACCGCGTCGAAGAAGCTCTTCTCTTCGCCGGCGGCGAGGCTCCAGCCGTCCTCGTCGGTGGGCGCTTCGGCGATGTGCATGGGCACGACGAGAAACTCGGCCGCGTTGGCCGAGGTCGAGGCGTTGCGCACCGTGACCTGCTTGGGCGGGTCGCTCGTAAACGCGGCGACCAGTGTCCAGGTGCCTCCACTGATCGCTTCACTTGTCGGCAGATGTCCCATGCGTCACCTCTTGATTCAGGCACTAGGCACTGGGCACTAGGCACTGGTTTGTCTTCGCCTTTCCCGACCTCGCCACTTCGCCACTTCGCCACTTCGCCGGCCTGCTTCGCAGGCCCCAATCTCCCGCCTGCGCTTCCGCGCAAGCGGGCCTTTCTCACCTCCGGCGGCGTGGTCTCATCCGCCGGCCTTGGTCGCTCAAGCCGCGGCCGTGTCCCGCCAGAAGTCGCGCCCCGGGCCGAAGAGGGGGTCGCGGCTGGCACGTTCCGCCACGTCGCGGCTGACGACGGCGGTGTAGTTGTCGAACTTCACACTCGGGCTCACGCCGCCCCACTCGTAGAGTCGGTAGCGGCTGCGCAGCACCACCTCGTTCTCTCCGTGCGGCGGCACGTCTCCGGGCAGCCGCTCCGGCGGCGCGATGGTCTTGCCTTCGGTCTGTGCGGCATCCTCGCCCTTCGCGTCGGCGTCGGCCTTCGTCTTCGTGTCCGCGTTGCTCTTGACCTTCGCGTCCGCGTCGGCCTTCGTCTTCGTGTCTGCCTTGGCCATGACTGTCCTTTCTGCTGAGGGTGCGAATCGAAACGTCGGCGCGGGGCTCTCGCCCCGCGCCGTGTGGTTTATCAGGCCGGTCCGGTCACGCCCTTGAGCACAGCGTGGTTGACTTCGTCGCCGTAGTCCAGGCCGACGTCGCCGGTCCACTCGTCCATGACCGCATCGACGCTGTTGGTCTGGATGTTCTCGCGGAGGCGGATGTCGCGGTTGTTCATGAAGCGCTTCTTGGCGCTCTGCGGGTCCACGACGATCAGTCCGCCGTCGAGCACCGTTCCGAAGCGGCGGTTGTGCACCAGCATCAGCTTGCCGCCGGGCACCAGGATCGACTCGATGTTGATGCCAACCTCGGTGTCACGCGGCACGACGGTGATGGTGTTGCCGTACAGCGTGCGCAGGGTGGTCAGCATGGTCGATCCGACGAACCCGAGCTTGACGCCCGAGCCGTAGGCGAAGGCCTTGCTGATGCAGAAGGTCTCGAACTGCGTCTTGGTCAGCGTGCCGCCCTGGTTGGTCACGTTGGTGGTGATGGCTTCGAGCAGGCCGCCGGTGGTCGTGACGATCTTCGAGTCGGCGCCGCTGGCGGTCTTCGATCGCGACCCGAAAATGAACGAGGTCTCGATGTTCCGCAGCATCTCCTGGTACTTCTTGCGACGCTGGAAGCCGCGTTCATCCTCGGTCAGCGTCGCGCTCTCCGCCAGTCGGCCCGAGAGGTCCACGGTCTGCTTGAACGTCTGGACGTAGTTGTAACAGGCGACCTTGCTCGTCGCGCGTGCGGACGGGGCGTCGCTGCCTTCGCCCGAGGCCGAGCCGATGTTGCGGACGTCGGCGTTGTTGGCCACCGATCCGGACGCGGCGGCCACCGAGCCGACGCCGCGCACGACCGTCAGCGTGTTGGTCGAGACCGCCGTAACCAGCATGCGTTCGCCGGTCGCTTCGGCATAGAGGATGGAGTTGGGGTAGAACACCGAGCCGTCGTCCACCACGATCGACGTGGTGGTGTCGTCGTAGGCCGAGCCGCCGTTGTTGATGGCGGTGCGGTCCGAGCCGAAGCCATCGGTGTACCACTCGAACTTTTCGACGCCGGTCGGCTCGACGCGGCCTTCGCGTTCGAGCAGGGCGAGAATGGGCGCCTCCATCGCCTCGGCCTGGAGGAGGAGTTCCCGCGCGACGTTTCGACTGATCGCGCCCGTATACGTGCTGATGATCTGCTGAGTCATGATCGCCTCCGTGCGATGTGTGCGGGCGCTTCACGCCGCACTGTGTGTGTTCAGGAAACGAGAGAGCGCGGCCCCTCGCGCAATGCCTTGATCTTCTTGGCCTCGACAGCCTCCGGGCTGTCGTCCTTGGGCTGGTCCTTCGCGCCTTCGCCCTTCGGGTCGGCGTCGAACTTCTTGACGTCGACGCCCGCCACCCGGTACTCCTCGCGCAGGTCGGTCACGGCCTGCTTGATCGCCGCCTCGTCCTTGGGCTTGAGCGCCACCAGGCGTCGCTCGATGACGGCCCGCGCGTCGCCCAGGTTGGGCAGGTGCTTGTCCAGGTACGCCTTGACCGAACCGGCCACGGTGACCTGTTCCTTCTCGGCCGCCCGTTCGTTGGCCAGCGCCGTGACGCTGTCCACCAGCCCCTTCGCCCACGCCGGCATGTCATCGCCGGGGGCCGGCTTCTCTCCCGGCTTGGGCGTCGGCGCTCCGGGGGCGGGCGCCGTCTTCTTGATCTCTTCGATCTGCGTGGTGATCGGCTTGAGCGACTCGGTCAGCGTGGTCTTGACCGTCTCGCCGACGCCGGCGACGGCCGTCTCGACCTGCGTGGTCAATGCCGCGCCGACGACTTCGAGCAGGCCGACGATCTTGGCGTCGATGCCCTCGAGGCTCACCGGCTTGCCGTCCGCGGTCTTCAGGTTCTTGATCTCAAATCCCATGAGTCGTTCCTTTCAGTCACTCCAGGCACTGGGCATCAGGCACTGGGCATCAGGGTCAATACACCCGCGGCGCTCTCACGCCGCGGGAGTGGATCAGGCGAAGTCCCACACCTGCACGTCGGTCTTGCAGCACGTGCGACTCACGCTGGTTTGCAGCATGCCGCCGACCTTCTGACGCACGGTCCCAGATCCAGAGCCGTCCGGGAAGACAACCAGGTTCACGCACCGCGGGCCCCACACCGCGGTCACGATCGCCGCCATCGGTCGATCGACGTTGCTGTCCGCGAAGTAGTGCACGATCTCTCCGACGCGCGGCATGCGCTCGAGGGCTTCGTGCCGCATGGTTCCGGCGTTCTCGTTCGTGTCGGCGGGGTACACCGCGTTTCTCCGTTTCTCTTCGTTCATCCCAATGCCTTTCTCTGTGTGTCTCTGTGTTCTCTGTGGTTCAAATCCGGTGGTTCAGTTCCGAACGTCGGCCAGCAGCCGCCCGGTGCGCACCCGCGCGCGATACTCGATGCTCGCCTTCTCGTGCATGGCCACGCGGCCGGCGCTGACCAGTTCCGGCACGTACGCCGCGGTGCTCTTCGAGCAGTTGGGGTGGAACGGCGCTCCGCCGTTGGGCAGGCTCGAGAGAGCCGGGTAGGTCACCCCGTCCACGGTCTGCTCTCCGCTCAGACTGCACACCAGCCCGATGAACGCCGTGCAGAAGTTTTTCGACACGCGGCCGGTGATCTGCACCAGGCTGATGCCCGAGAGTCCGAGTCGTCCGTGCCGGGCCGTCTCGGTGGCCTCGCGCGTGCGCGTCCGCACCACCGTGCTGGCGTAGGCCCGCACGGTCATGCTGGCGTTGCCGACTTCAATGATCTTGTTGCCCAGTTTCCGCACGCCCTCGACCGCGTTCGGATCGCGGAACAGGTCACGCACCGCGCGATCGGCGATGATCGGGTCACCGGTGATCAGGCCGCGGGCAATCGCCCGGTTCACTTCACGCTCGGCCGAGCCGCCGACATTGGCCGCGCTCTCCGAGAGGCTCCGGAACACCGATCCTGCCCGGCGGCCGTGGTCGGCTGCGCCGCGCACCAGGCTGGTCTGCATCGACTCGACGGCGCGGGCCGCGGTGTCTTCGGCGATGACGCGCACGGCGTCCTCGTCCACGAGTGCAAAGCCGATCGAGCCGGCCACGCCGGGCTGTGCGTTTTTCGGGTCCAGGCCGAGGTCCGCCAGCTCGCGCTCACCGAAGGCGATCGCCGACTCGATCGACTGCCGGGTTGCTTCGCTGATGACGCCGGGGATCGCCACGTTGAGCCGGCGGAGCCGCTCGACGATCTGTCGTTCCAGTTCGGCCGCGCGGGCCAGGCGGAACCGGGCGCTGGCCAGGTCCGGCGTCTCGGCCAGCTGCGCGAACGCGCGGCCGGCCATCTTGTTGATGTCCTCGGCCGCCGCCTCATACATCGCCACCATCTGCGCGGTGACCGAATCAGGAACTCCGAGGGGCGGTGCCATGGTGGTCTCCGCGGTGGCCCGGCTCGCCGAGCCGGGGAGTCGTGCGGTCGTGAGATCGGTACGAGCCCGAAGCGCCAGCGAGGGAGCCGCCAGCGCCGTTTCACTGCACCCGTGAAGGGCAATCAACACCAGCACAAAGGCGAATCGAAGAGCGGTTCTCACAGTCCACCTCCCCCGAGCATCAAGCTCGCCGCGCTCTGCTTCGCCTTCTCCGCCGAAGTCCGGCTGCACTGCTCCCAAAGCACGGCACCCGCCTTGCGAGCGGGTATGGTCCGGGTGGTGCTTTGGAAGCAGTTCCGCCGGGCGGTAGCAGGGGTAGAGCGCTTGCCGCACAGCGGCCGCGCTTGGTAGGTCAGCCCGCGGGTGGTCGTGGCCTTCGCGTGTGTGCGCTGTGCTTCGGCCGTCTCAGCCCCCCGCGCGCCGGTCGGCCTCCGTGCATGGCGCGGCCCCACGGCGTGGGCGTGTTCACCACGGCCCACACCACTTCGGCCACCGTCAGCACCGCCCGCCAAATCCGGCCCATTGCCGCCCCCTACTTCTTCTTGCGCGGTCCCATCACTTCTCGTTCCATCAGTGTTTCGACCGCGAGGCTCTTGATCAGGCTTTCCCGATGCGGTTCGGGCGACTCCAGAAACGCCACCAGTGCCGCCGTCGCGTACACCCGTGCCATTCCGCGCGGCAGCTTCTCCAGTTGCCGGTTCCACTCCTGCGCCACATCTTGCGGCACCTGAATGCCCAGCTTCTTCCAGTACTCCTTGCCGCTCAACATCGGGGTTCCTTCCGAACAGCCCCCAAACTACCGTTCCCTCGGGCTGAACACAAGTTTTCTCTTCCCAGTTGAAAAGATCCCGTCTAGACTGGATCTTCTTACTGTCTTCCCAGCACCGGAGCCGACCCATGCCAGACCCCGTCGTTTCCTTCAGCCTCTCGGCCACTGCCCACGCATGGCGCCACGACCTCGACATGGACGACGAGGTCGTTCTGCGCGTCGAGGCACCCCGCGCCTCCTTCGCAGACTTCGCCCGTTGTCTTGATGTCAGCAGCCGATTCATCGCTCGTTCCTTGCAGGGGTACACCGTTCCTCAGTCCAGCAGCAGCGGCCCCGGCCGCGCTGATCCCGCCGACTCCCTCTCCGCCACCAATCGCGCCGCCGCCTCCCGCCGCTGCAACGCCGACGCCGCGCCACCGGCGTAAGCCATTCCACTCCGCATCGCTTCCGCGTAGCGCTCTGCGTCGTCCGCCATCCGCTTGGTCAGGTCCCCCAGCGCGGCCAGTTCACCCACCTGCTCCTGCGCTCTCTCCAGCGCTCGCACCAACCGCTCGGCGTGGTCCGCCGCTTCCTTGAGCGCCTGCGGGGCCGCCGCCAGCGCCGTCACGCCGCCAGCCGCCTCCGACACCCCCCGCAGCGTGTCCACCAGCTCGCCGACTCCCTCTGTCACGCCAGCCAGCCTCGCGCGGGTGCTTCCGGCAAACTCGCCAGTCGCCTTGTCCGCGCTGTCGAGCCCTTCGTTCCAGCCCCGGCTGTCCAGCCCCAGCTTTGCTCCGAAACTCCCCAGCACCGTGCCTGCTCCGATCATGTCGCGCTCCCGTTGCTCAGCAGGTCCCCGAGCAGGTTCATTTCCTGCCGCCGTGTCAGGTCCGCCTGCGACGCCACCATCCGGCGAGCCAAGTCTTCGTCGAAGCCGTACAACTGCACCAGCAGCCCCAGCGCCGCGTCGGCCGCCATCTTTCCACTGTCCACGCCCTGCACGATCTCCAGCGCCACCTTCAACTGCTCGCCGCTCAGGTACGCAAACGGCTTTCCCTTTGCCTGCGCCGCTGCCAGCGCCCCAGCCTGTTCGGCCTTGCGCCGCCGTTCTTCCTCTTCCTCCCGCAGCAGCTTTTCCAGCTCTCCCCGCGCGCCGTTCGCGCCGTTCACCTTGGTCAGCGCGCTTTCAAGGCTCAGCAGTCCCGCCCGCCTTTCCTCGGCTACCTCGCGCACCAGTTCAACGCGGTCTTTGGGCAGTTCCGGGCGCATCTCGACGGTGACCGGGGCCACGGCGTAGCCGCGGAGGGGCAGGCGTGCGTCGATCTGCGTGGCCACGGTGAACAGGCGGCCGAGGGCCGGGGCGCAGTAGGCCGTGGTCTGCCTGGCCCATGCCAGCGTGTTGGTGCCTTCCAGCCGCAGCTTCTCGTACGAGTCGGGGGCCGAGCCGCCGCCCATCTTGAAGCCGAGCAGGGCCTGGCTCATCCGCAGCATGACCAGTTGCAGGCCGAGGATGCGGTCGAGTGCTTCGAGCATCCGGCCCAGGTCGAATCCCTGCGCGATGTACTCGACGATCTTCTCGGGGTCGAGCACGCCGTCATCGCCGAGTTGCACCTTGCCCGTCTTCTTGTCGACCATCTGCTCGCTGACGCGCAGCAGCGGCGTCGAGTGCAGGTCATGCGCGCGGCTCATGCGGCTGAAGGCCGCGGCCGATTCATCGATGATGTCCAGGTCATGCTCGGCGATCTTGCCCATCGGCTCGCCGCGTTCGCGGTCAGCGACCAGCTGCACGATGGCCGGGTAGCTGGCGCCGGTCTCCACCATGTCCGGTGGCACGGGCGTCCCGCCCGTGATCGCATCCGCCACCTCCACGCGCACCAGGCTGTCCAGGTCCACCAGCACGTCGGAGAGCGCCCACGCCCGATCGCCCGAGGCCTTGTACGCCTCCTGCTCGATCACGCCCCGGCCGTTCAACACGCGGTGCCGCTCGACGCGCAGGAATCGCATCGCCCGTCCGGCGGCGTCCTTGCGCTCGACGATCCAGCGGCGTTCCCACACGGTGGGCTGGCCGTCCGGGCCTGCCGGTCCGACCGGGAGGGTCTGGTCAGGATCGTCCTGGGTGATGACGGTGCCGGCGTCGGTGACGCTGACGCGGAGGGGCGCTTCGCAGTCGATGTTGACGGCCCGCACCGCCTCCATGAGCAGCGTGTCGAAGAGGCAGGTGGTGCGGATGGCGTCGATGGCGTCGGACTGTTCGTCGAATCCATCGGCGACGATGGTGTTGACCGGGTTGCCCGCGGTCACGGTCGCGTGGAACGAGTTGGCCAGGCGGAAGAAGTTGACCTTGGCCAGCAGGGGTTCGATCTTGCCGCTGTGCCGGGCCAGGTCGCGGTAGCGGTGCTGACTCATCTGGAGGTCGAGCAGCACGCGGCTCCAGCGGCCGCTGTGCAGATCGCGGAAGATGTGGCGCACGCGGCGGCGGCGGCGCAGCTCATCCATGGTGCCCGCCGGCGCGACGTACCCGGCCGTCTTGGGCGCCGCCGTGCTTCCGGCCAGCCTGAGCCCGTTGTTCGGCATCGCGCTCATCGCCGGTCCTCCACCTTGACGTATCGCGCCTCGCCGCCCTTGCGGTCGTCGGCGTGCAGGGCCAGGGCCAGGGCGGTCGCCCGGTCGGCGTGGCCGAGGTCGGTCGCCTGGGCGTCGAAGCGGACATTGCCAGCGCTGGTGACGGTCTTGCGGATCGAGTTGATGTCGGCCAACACGGTCGAGTCATCGGGGATGGTGACGGTGCGTTCCTCGATGTCGCGGCGCATGCGGGTGAACAGGTCTTCCTTGACCGCGTTGGTGAAGGTCACGGCCTCGACGCGGGTGCGGTAACTCTCGAGGGCCCGCTCGGCCAGTTGCATGCCGATGCCCGTGGCGTCGATGCAGCACCGGCTGACCTGGGTGGCCCGCCCCTCCTGGGCGGAGAGTCTCGCGCCCATCATCATCGAGATCGCCAGTTCCATCACGCCGAACGGCTCGTCTTCCAGTTCCAGGATGCCCACGGTCCGCCGCATGCTGCCGAAGCGGGCGATCGCCCAGATGACGAAGCGATCACGCTTGCGGCCCACGTCGATGCCCGAGCGAATCGTCTCGGCGCCGGCCCCGTACTTGTGCAGGTCCGCAACAAACTCGCTGATGCTCGTGCGTGCCGGCGGAGCGTCGGCCGCCACGCTCGGTCGCAGCAGTTCGTACGGGAAGTACGAGCCCGATTCCTCGCTCGGCCGGCACAGGTATTCCTCGGCGAAGATGCGTTCATCACCGCAGTCGCGGCGGCAGGCCTCGCGGAACTCTTCGCGGCTCTGGCTCTCCCCGCTGACCAGGTTGATGCGTTCGACCAGGCCGTCGGCGATCGCGTCATCGATGGTGGTCCGGTGCAGGCTCACCGCGATGTCGTTGGGGCGCGGGCTGCCTTCGGCGTGCCGGCGTCCCATCTCGACCATCTGGTTGAACATGCTCTCAACGCCGTTGTGCGAGCTGAGGATCCGCACGCGGCCGCCCCAGGTGATGACCGGCCGGGCCGCCTTCCACAGTTCAAACGCGTTGTCGTGGAAGGCGAACTCCGAGAGGCACACGTCGCCGCCCTTGGAGCGGAAGCTCTTGGGGTTGCTGGCCATCGCGATGATGCGCGGCCGGCGGCCGTTGATCTGCGGGAACGTGACGCTCATCACGCGCACGTCTTCCTTGCCGAAGCGCTCGACGCCGTCGACCAGTTCGAGCACCAGGCCGTAGACGTCCAGCGCCCAGGTCTTGACGTACTGCATGTACTCGAAAGCCGCCGATTCGTCGGCCGACGAGTACCAGTAATCCGTGGTGCGCGTGCCGGTGATGCGTTCGCGCACGGCGCGGAAGGCGTCGCAGAAGTCGGCGCCGATGCGGCGGCTCTTCTCCCACACGGCGATGCGGCTCTGGTCTTCGACCCAACGCACCTGGTACGGCAACAGCGCCGCGTCCCGATTGAGGGCGTCCAGTCCGGTGGCACGGGCGTCCCGCCCGTGGTCTTTCCGACTCGCCAGATCCCCACCGCGACTCACCACTCCCATCCTCATGCCTCACCTCCCGCCGGCCGCAGCCCCATCGCCCGATCGATGGCGGCGCAGATCTGCTGGAAGGTGACTTGCGTGGCGCCCTTGGTCTTGCTCGCTCCCGCGGCCGCGGCGGCCTTGACCTGGAGGAGAATCCGTTCGGTGTTGGCCTCGTGTTGGCGTGCCTGCGCCTGCACCTTGGCCGCGTCGGTGGCGCCTTCGAGGAAGCGCATGACGTTGTTGCGTGAGTCCTTGTCCATGAGCGACCAGTCCGCGTCGCTCATGTAGAGGGCGAGCATGGCGTTGGCCTTGCTCCAGATCACGCCGAGCTGCGCCACCAGGTCACCGGCGTGCACGTCGATGTCGGCCGTCGCCGGGTCCTGGCTGGCGCTCTTGTTCAGTTCGGCGCGGAAGGATTCATCGACGCGCTTGAGCCAGCGGTGCAGGCTGCTCTGGTCGATCGGCTCGCCGATCTCCTTGAGCCGCTGCACCACGTCTGCCAGCGTGTTCTTCTTGACCAGGTACATCTCGGCCGCGACGAGCTGCGCCGTGCGGCTGAGTTGCTGCCAGGCCTTGAGCCGGCGTCCGTTGGCCTTGCTGGGCAGGGCGTCGTTGAGTGCGCGGAGCAGGCACACCGTGACGCCGGCGTCACGCACGCGGGCGATCGCGTCCATGGAGGGAGCACTCATGGCCGCACCCCCCCGCCCCCGGAAACACCCTTCATTTCCCCTTCGATCCGCGCCAGCCGATCACCGATGTCCAGCAGTCGCGCCGCCACGATCGTGTTCGACGTGCTCATGCTGGATTGCATGTCGCCGATCTTGTCGCTGATGGCTTTGAGTTCGCGGGCCACGCCCTCATTGACGGCCGCGACCTTGTCATCGACGTACTGCTTCGTCGCCGCGGTCTTCTCGATGTCATCGATGCGCGCCGCGAAGAACCCCCACGCGCCCAGCGTGCACAGACAGAGCAGACCGACAGCCACCTCCACGAGGTGCTTGCCGAACCAGCCTGTCATGCTCGCCTTCGTCATCGATTTTCACCACAGAGTCACAGAGAACACAGAGAAATCAACGGGACTGCCGCACACGCTGCTTCCACTGCCGACTCGGCGGTGGCGGGAAGTTGATTGGCGCTTTGGGTTGCGGGAAGTTGATGTGGCCCTTGTCGTGCCGAACGACCGTCTGCTTGTCGAGCTCAGCAAGTCGCTCCTCGATCGAGAGCCTCTTCAATCGCATGGCGTCATCGAGCGACAGCTTGCGATCGAAGCCAGCCTTGAGAGCCTCCAGGTCCGAAGCAAACTCCTTGATTTCGCCGGTCTGCGTGTTCACGTGTGCCTGTCCTTCCTGGCGGTTTCCGGCCGCCGTCTTTGCCATCTGGCCCTCTCACTCCGCGAGGCTCACTTCCACCACGTTCGTTCCGACCATTCCGCTGACCGTCACCGCGGGCTTGCCGCTGATCGCGCCGGCTCGCGGGCTGCTGGCAGTTTCCTTGACCACGCCGCGTGCGAACGCGAGTTTGACGGCTTCGTCGCACAGGGCGTTGCGGGCCGCGTCGAGTTCGTTCTTGACGTTCTCGCTGCCGCCGCGCACGAGCTTGATCTTGCGCATGGCCTTGTCGAGCAGCACCGCGCCTTCCTTGCCGGCCACCGCGTACATCGCGCCGAGCAGCTCGTCGGTGGTGAAGTCGTGCACGGTTTTCGGCTCACCCGCGGGCACTTCGGCCGCAACGGTGATGTCGCCGGCGATGCGGATTTGCAGCTCGCAGGGGTACGAACCTTCGGGCAGTTTGCCCTTGCCGGCCTGCTTCTCGATCGCGGCCTGAGCCCGCTTCAAAGCCGCCGAAACCACGAGGATTCCCGTGTCGGGCTCTTCGTGCCTGCGTGCCTTCGTGCCTGCCTGCCTGCTCTTCGTCGCCATCCGTGGTCCCTTCTGCGGTGCGTCCTGCCCCGCGTTTTCCCGTGTCTTTGCTGCTCTGCTGCTTTGCTGCTCTGCTGTTTTTCCAAAAGCGTCAGCGGGGCGTCCGTGCCCCGCGATCCCACACACCGGGCCGCGTCCTACGGCCCGCCCGCTGCCTCCGTCCCACTGGGTGCCACGCCTTGTCCGGCTCCGTCCTCGGAGACGGCAAGGCGTGTTTTTCCGCTGTTTCCGTTGCGCGGCTTCATCACCGCGTCGCTTCCGGTCCGCCGCTTGCTCGCGGCAATCTCGCGTTTGACCACGTGTTTTGCAGGACCGGCCGCATCGGCGATGCTCGCCTTGACGAGCTGCCCGGCCGTCGCCGGCGCCGCTTCGACGCCGAGCTGCACGCGATCGAGCACGAGTCCGAGTCGCCCGGCCTTCCACGCCGAGAACCCCAGCCAGCCCAGCGCCGCCAGGAACGCGACGAACGCCAGCACCAGCACCCACGGAGCCTGCTCGGCCACGGTGCCCGCGGCGATCAGCGCCACTCCGGCGAGGGCGATCGCGGCGGCCAGTCCGACGCGGCGCGGCGTCATCACCACGGGAATCACCGCACAAATCAGCGTCAAACCGCCGAGGATGTGCAGCACGTTGACGCTCCGCCCCATGATTTTCCCGGCAAATCCGGCCGTTCCGCTCTCGGCTCTCCCCCACGGCAGGTCGACGCCGCGGAGTCCGGTGGTGAACTCCATCGCCGCCTGGTCGCTCTTGGCCGAGAGCCCGGCGCCCTGCTCGGCGTACGAGCTGGCCGGCCGCGTCTCGGTGATCTTGACGTGGACCGACGATCCCGCCCGCACCGCCTCGCCGATCACGTCGCCGAGGTCGTCGGACGTAAGATCGCCGCTTCCTGATTTGTTGCTTTGCTGCTTTGCTGCTTTGTTGCTTTGCGCGGTTTCCGCCTTGTTTTCCCGGTGTTGGCTCGCGTTGTCGCTTGCAACAAACGCGGCCTCCGAATATGAGAACGCGGCCTCTTCGATCCGATTCTCATCTTCTTTGTTGCTTTGCTGCTCTGCTGCTTTGTTGTTTTCAGCGCCGCGCGGCTCAATCCGGATCTCGACTTCGCGCGTCTCCCCCCCCTGCTGGAACGTCGCCTTGGGCGCGATCACCCGCGTGGCCGACTGGCACCCAGTGGCGAGTCCGGCGCCGGCAATGACGGCGGCGATGGAGAGCCACCGCCGCCGCCCACTCCGCACCGTGTCGATCATGAGGTGAGATCGTGAGGTCGTGAGGTCGGCACGAGCCCGAAGCGCCAGCGAGGGGATCTCCCCTCTGTTGCTTTGCTGCTTTGCTGCTTTGCTGTTCTCAAAAACGGCCACAGCCGAAACCTCATCAGTTCCGGCCGAAAGTTCAGGAGAACGGCGTCTGCTTGTCGGTGCCCCGGTTTCCCGAGACACCACTCACTTATGCATCCAATGGGCTCGACGCGTGGTTCCCCGCACGTCGCCCGAACAGTCATTTGGTCAGTTTCATGGGAAGCCTCCTGGGTGCTCGCCCGCGATCATCTTATCGGCTCATGGGGGAGTGTACCAACAACCGGGCCCCTGTCAACTACCGGACAGGTTGTCCACAGGGGCGGGGGCGGTGGGGTGGTGGCCCGGCTCGCCGAGCCGGGGGGTGGGGGACCAACCTCAGTCGGGCGAATACCCGTTGGTGTAGAGCGTCAGCCCGATCAGGGCGAGCACGAACCACAGCATGAAGTTGCCCACGACGAACGCCCAGACGATCGTCCAGAACAGCCCGCGCTGATCGACGCGCAGGTAGGCGTAGCCGTGCCTGCCGTGCACCAGGTCCCCGAGCTCGACCTCTTCAGGCGGGACCGAGGTCCACTGCCCTCGCCGCTTGCGGAGGATCTCCCCCGGCGCCACCTTCATGGCTCGTTCCTGCTCGATCACCACCGGGCCCCGGGTCATCACCGTGGTGGTGCGCCCGTCCGTGTCGGCTTCGAGGACGATGCCGCGCTCCTCAGGCTGCACGTCCATCGGGACGATGCGCCGGACCATGATGCGGCGTCGCTCCGCGAACATCGCGGCTTTGGCCTCGTCGGCCACGTCGATCTCGACGCTGACCTGATCGCCCGAGTCCTCCCACGCCCCCATGATCCGGTACTTCGGCATGCCTCTACCTTACCCGGATTTGCGCCCCTTGTCTTTCGCCGCGTTTGCGACCCGCTTGGCCTTGTCGCTGGCCTTTTCGCCTGGCGGCGGGGTCAGCTCAGGATCGAGGATGCGGGTGATCGCCCACTTGGCTTCCTTCTCCTGCTGGGCCGCTTCGTCCGCCTTCTTCTTCGACTCGGCGAGCTTTTCATTGCCCCAGTCGCACTGGCTGAGATCCCTCCAGAATCCCATGGTGATCCGGTCGAACTCACGCAAGTCCTTCTCTGGAATGCTCTTGCGTAGTTGATCAAGCAGCACTCGCCAGACAACATCGGGATCGACTCCGACCGGAGGACTTTTCCATGTGTGATAGTGGACTTCGCTGGCGATCGCATCCCTGACCACCTTGGGTAACCCAAGGAAAAGCGCGATGGCAGTCGTGCCGAGGTTCTTGACCGCTCCAGGCCCGGTCTCTCTCGCAAGATCCTTGAACCGAGTGGCCAGGTCGTGTGGCACCGTAAGTGCCTGTCGCGACCAGCCTTCCGGCAACCCTTCCGACTGTCCTCCCCTTGGTGTGTTCGGCATCACTTTCCTCGTCCTGAGGACGCACGAGTTCAAAGCACCTTCTTGTGACAGTGCGCAGGACATCCGGTGTTCTCCAGAGTTATCCACAGAACACTTTCTGATCACCCCACGCTTGCTTTGCCTCATGCTTGAAGGTATGTTCACCCGATACATGGAACATACGTTCCACTGACCAGTGGATCGGGAAAGGACCGACAATGCCAGCACCTCGGCGTAAAGAACCGACTTTCGCGGACAACTTCCGGGCGGAGCGTGCCAGGATCAAGATCTCCATTCGTGAGTTTGCCAAACAACTGCGCGTACCGGCTCAGGTCATCGTGGCCATCGAAGCGGGCCATGTGTTGCCTGCCGGAGAACTGCTGGATCGCCTCAACGCTGCGTTCCAGATTGATGTTCGAACACTGTTCCCGAACCAAACCAGCCAGTTGTCCAACGCCGCCTGATCTCACATCCGGTCCGGGGCGTTCCCGGCCGGGTCTCTTATGCATCCTTCTCCCGGTCGAAAGGCCCGGAGAACGGCTTTCGAGGGAGGCTCCGATGTCCAGGCGAATCCAATCCGGAAACCGCAGACACGACCTCCTCTCTCTCTCTTCATCCGGCTCTCTGGCCATCTGCCATCTGGCTCTCTTCCCCACCCAGCCTCTCTCCTCCGGCGGCGCGCTCGAACCCGGGCGCGTCGCTATTGGATCTCTTCTCTCCGCCGGCTCGTGGCCGGCGCACAACACGCAGGTCTCGTCGGGGCGTCGCTACCGCCGAGACCTTTCTGGGTGGGCAGGACTCTCCGAGGTCCGCTCCCTCTTCCTTGTACATGGCCGGCTTGTGGCCGACCTACCGGCTCCGGCGGGTGGACTCCTTCCCGCCGGCGCTTTCCCCCCGGTGGCACGGCTCGCTGAGCCGTGTGCCTTCCCCACCTCGCCACTCGCCATCTCGCCATCTCGCCTCTTCACCAGTTCCGCGCCGGTGTGTAGCCGGTCGCATCATCCAGGTCAGGGCATGGCCTCCCCATCCCCTGACCATTTCTCCAACGCGGCAGCGTCGTCACCCTGCACGACGGCGCTGCCATTGATCACCAGGCGGGCTTGTGCCCGCATACGCCTGGACCGCGCGGCCCACCACACCGCGCGGTCCTTTTCGGTGGCACGGCTCGCCGAGCCGTGTCCCCGCTTCGTCTCTTCCCCCGCATTCTCCCACGCCATTGAGGGCGCGGGAAGCAACTCATCGAGCGTGTGTGTTGCCGCTCATGGTGGCACGGGCGTCCCGCCCGTGCGCGAAAGGACTCGCGCCCATGCTCATCGGCAAACCCTCCGCCGGCCTGATCGATCCCGCACCTTGTCCCATGCCTGCCAACGTCACTGACAATGCGATCGTCCGCGAGGTACTGGTCGAGGCCGGGCTCAGCCAGGTCTCACTCGCCTCGGCGATGGGCTGCTCCGAGTCCTACGTCACGCGAGTGCTTGACGGCCAGTTCGCCGTGCCCGCGCAGATGCTCCGGTCGCTGTGGCGCATGACGCGGGACGAACGGCTCATCACCATCGCCCTCGGTGTCGGCGCCCGCGAGCTGGTGCCCGCCTCGCAACTCGATCGTCACCTGGACAACGTCCGCGACAAGCTCGCCAGCGTCCAGAACGCGCTCCGCGCGGCCCAGTCCGCGCTCCCCTCCACCGGCACCGCGCCGAGATTGGACATGTCGGCATGAACCAGCACGAAGTCGAGCAGCGAGTTCAAGAGCCTTACGTCTACGACGACACGCACGTCGCCGAGGCGCGTGACGTGGTCAGCGCCTGGGACAGAGGCGACATCATCTGCTGCGTCGAGTTGGGCGGCATTGGCCCCGGCTACGAACAGGCCATCGTCATCGCCGTCGTGGAGTTCACAAGGGCACTGGTCGAGCACAAGCCCACGACATGGACCGGAGCGGTGAACGTTACTGATCGCGTCATGCGTGATCGGCTGGCAGGCTGCGGCTACTCGGACGCACAGGTAGGCATGGCACGCGCATTTGCCCTCAGCGCTGTGGTGTGCGGTTGGGAGAACCTCGTCAGCGCGTATGGCGACGATCGGTTCAACCTCGCCTCGAAGCAATTCCCCGTGGCACCGGATGCTCCGCAGACTCCGAAGCAGGAGGCAGCATGACCACCGTTACCGATCCATCAGTGATCAGGCCCTGTCTCTCGTGCGGCACCGCCTCGGCCTCGCCGCGCCACGACATCAACTCGACGCCGATCGCCAAGACGATCATCGATCGCGACGAGGCTGCCTATTTCGCGCTCAGCGACTTCGACATGCGCCTCATCAGCCAGGCCGACGTGCACGCGATCTCCGGCGTCGCCACGCTCGTGCCCGAGTCCGTCGCTGAGACGCTCGCGGTCGTGCGTGAGAACCTGGTGCATCATCATCGCGAGCCGGCGTGGCAGTCGCCCACCGCTCGCCAGGTGATCGACGGCTACAGCATGCTGGCCGATCGCGGCCTCCTGCTCATGTCCGTCGTCGGCGTGCCCGGCTCGCTGTTCGTCCTCGTCGCCCCTCTCGGTCACCAGCTCGACCTGGTGCGTCGCGCCGCCGACCTGGTCAACCTCCCCGCCGCCTGATTTGTTGTTCTGCTGTTTTGCTGTTCTGCTGCTTTGCTGCTCTCCCCATGACCGCCCTTCGCCTCCAACCCGACCTCAAGCACGCCGGTGGCCCGGGCGTTCCCGTGTCGCTCACGTCCCGCCAGGTCTGGTACACCGCCTCCGAGGTCTGCGACCTGCTGAGCAAGTCGCGCAGCCAGGTCAACCGGCTGTGTCAGCACGAGTGGGCGCCGCGCGGCCTGGCCGAGCAGCGGCCGAGTCCGCACGGGCCGAAGAGTTGGTTCGTCGCCGCGGGCGCCCATCCGCGCCTGCGTCGTGCCCACATCGAGACGCGGCCCAACGGCAAGTCCACCGTCACCGAACTGCTCGCCGAGGCCGGGCTGGCCAAGCGCTCCGACGCCGAGGCCCGCGCTCACATCGTCATCGCCTTCCGCCGCTGGCGCATGGGCCTTGGGTGCCACGCCTTGTCCGAGTCTTCGAGGCAAGGCGTGCAGCCTCCGGTCATCGCCCGCGACTACCCCGCCTTCGCGGCGCGCATGGAGCAGCAGTACGGCCTGCGTCTCTCGCTGCGCCGCGTGCAGCAACTGGACCAGGCCTGCCCGGCCAGCGACGACTTCGCCGGCATCGTGGTGCGCTGCCTCGACAACCGCGGCCGACCCGCCGCGCGCGACGTGGTGTGCTCCGACGCCGCCTGGTCACGATTCTGTGCGCTGTGGCTGACGCCGAACCAGTGGAGTCTGGCCAAGGCACACCGCACCGTGGAAGCCGAAGCCCAAGCGAGCGGCTGGGCCTGGCCGAGCCGCCGCACCGTGCTCAACCTGGTGGAAGAACGGCTCACGCCCGAGATGATCTGCCTGAAGCGCGAGGGCGAGGACGCATGGCGCAAGAAGTATCAGGCGCCGATCGGCCAGGACCCAGACGCCTGGGCCGCCGGCGAATGCTGGGAGGCCGACCACGCCCGGCTCGACTTCTTCATCCGCGTGTTCAGGGAAGGCCGCTGGACGCACGCACGGCCGTGGCTGACCGCCTGGTTCGACCGCCGCTCGCGCCGCGCGATGGGCTGGGTCATCTCGATGTCCGGCAACTCGGCCACGATTCGCCAGGCCCTGCTCAATGCGCTCCGCACCGATGGCGTGAGCGTGCCGAGCAGCGTCTGGCTCGACAACGGCAAGGACTTCGCCGCCGCCGCGCTCACCGGCGCCACCAAGCACGAGCGCCGCAACCTCTCTCCGGCCGAGCGTGACCAGATCCAGCGTGAGGCGTGCGGCCTGCTGACGCACCTGGGCATCGGCGGGCACTTCGCCGTCGCGTACAACCACAACGGCAAGGCCAGGATTGAACGCTGGTTCGGCACCGTGCACGGCGACTTCGATCGTGAATGGCCTTCATACGCCGGTTATGACGCCGCTGAACTCGACAAGATGGAGCGGGCCGAGCGTCTGGACAACGTCATGGACCTGCCGACCATCGAGCAGGTCCGTGAGAAGTTTGCGACCTGGTTCGAGTCGTACAACCACCGGGCCGACCACGCGATCGATGACCTGGTCGACGCCGACACGTCCGAGCGCCTCAGCCCGATCGAGTTCTACGATCGCTTCCTGCCGGCGATGCGCGTGGTGCGTGCCGACTCGCTGATCCTGCTCGAGCAGGTCTTCACGCGGCCGCTCACCGTGCACAAGTGGGGCGTCTCTCTCAAGATCGCCGGCAAGGTGGTCCGCTACGGCGAGCACGCCGTCGAGCTGCGTGAGCTCATGGGCTCGGGCCGCCAGGTCCGCGTCTCCTACGACGAGTCCGATCTGCGCAGCGTCCGCGTCTTCGACGAGGACTGGCGTCTCATCTGCATCGCCCGCGAAAACGGGCGGCACGGCGGGCTGTCCGACGATCCGATCCGTCGCGAGGATCTCCAGGCTGCCATGAACACGCGGCGGCAGATCAAGCGCGACCTCAAGCGCCAGATCGACACGGTGAGCATGTCGCTCTCCGACGCCGAGCTCACATCCGACATGGCGCGGAAGCGTGAGGTCGAGCAGACCAAGGCCCGCATCGCCGAGCAGCGCAAGCAGGCCAACCCCGGCGAGCTCGCCCCGCTTCGCCTGGTCAGCACGCCCGTCGACCAGGTCGACGCCGAGCAGGTCTTGAAGCAAGCCGCCGGCGCCGAGTGCGTTGGTGGCACGGCTCGCCGAGCCGTGTGTTCCGGCCCATCCGTCATCGACCTGCTCGCCCATGAAGTGAGTGGTGGCATGGTCACGGCTCGCCGAGCCCTGGACGACGGCCCCAGCGTTCTCGACTCATATCTGCACTGTGACGCGCTCGCCGATGACGGGGAGGTCGGAGGCGATCGCGTGATTTCTCTTCTGGCGTCTTCGGGTAGTTCGCCCCTCCGGGGCGATGGGAGGTCTGTGTGACCCACGACGCTGACAACCGTCCTTTTGGCCACGAAGTGGCCGAATCGCTTGCCAGGGAGAGGCGAGCGACGGAGGCAAGGATGCTGCCCGAAACGGGTCCGCTCAACGACGAGCAGATCGACTACGTACGTCGCTCAGTCAGGTCCTTCATGCAGTCAAAGGAACTGACGCTCAAGCAGGTCAACAAGGAAACCGGGCGCGGCGAGAGTTCGCTCAGCCAGTTCTTCAACGCCAACTACGCCGGCGACAACGAGCGGCTTGCTCGCGATCTGTTCCGCTGGATGCGTGTGCGTGAAGAGGGCCACCGCGCGGGCATGCCCACCGGCTTCGTCCGTACGCGCGTCGCCGATCACATGCTCAACCTGATTCACGGCGTCTATCGCACCGGCACCATGGGAGCCATCCTCGGACCGTCCGGCATCAGCAAGTCGATCGTCTGCAAGGCGGCCGAGGCGATGTTCCCCGGCGCCGTCTACATCGAACTGACCAGTGCGCAGCGCACCGCGGGCGCCATCATCCGCCACCTGGCCGAGGCCCACAAGGTACGAGGCCGCTCCAAGAGCCAGGACGTGGTGGTGACGTCGCTGATCGAGGCATTGAAGGGCTCGAACCGGCTGCACCTGATCGACGAGGCGCACATGCTCAGCAAGCAGGCGCTGCTGATCCTGCGCGACCTGCACAAGCAGGCGGGGCTGCCGATGGTGTTCGTCGGCACGCGCGACTTCTTCGACGTCATCAACGACTTCACCGAGTTCCACGGCCAGATCAGCCGCCTCTTCTCCTTCACCTACAACGTGACCGAGGAGTGCAACGAGACGGGCGATCCGCTCTACACGGTGGACGAGGTGGTGAAGTTCGCCAAGACGATGCAACTGAGGCTCGCCGGCGACGCGGCCGAGTTCATCACCGAACTGTGCAACATCCCCGGCTGGGGAGCACTGGGCAAGGCGTCGATGGTGCTGCTGACCGCCAAGCTCATCGCGCAGTCTCAGCGCACCGAGACGATCGAACTCAAGCACGTGCAGCGTGCCCTGCGCGAGATGGCCGGCGCCACCGGCTTCCAGCAGACCACGCTGAAGCTGAGCAGAAAGGCGAAGGTGGCGTGATGGGAAAGACATCGAGACCTACTCCCGACTTCGCTCCCTACGTCCTCCGCGGCGAGGCGATCCAGGCGGTGCAGATCTCCGCGCTGTGGTTCGCCGACGGCGCGCCGCAGCTGCCGAACACCGTGAAGATCAAGCGGGCGCTGCGTCGCGTCGCGATCGGCCTGGGCGAGACCGAGGTCTCCGCCGGCCACGGCGACTGGCTGATCCTCACCTCCGAGTCCACTCCCGTCCTCATGTCCGACCGCGACTTCCGCATGCTCTTCCGCCCAGCGCTCGAGCAGGCACCAGCCACCAGCGACCAGGCACCCGAAGCCGGAGACCAGCCGACACGGACGGTTTATTTGGACGACGACTACCTGATCGACAGCAAGCGAAAAGACGGACGCGTGGCAGCGCTCGCTGCCTTTGTTCCATCTCCGCATCTTCCCGACTCGCCACTCGCGACTCGCGACCTCGCGCCCGCACCGGAGGTGCGGCCATGACCTGGACCAAAGCGCAACAGATCCTGGTCCACCAGGCTGCCAAGGCCGCAGGCTGGAACGCTGAGCAGCGCTACGTGGCGATGCTGCACGCCGGCTGTCCGAAGGGCGCCAAGAGCCGCCCGAGCGCGACGCACCCAAACAACGGCAACGACGCCTTCGAGCGCGTGATGGAACTGGCTGAGGCGATGGCCGCCGGGTCGAGCGAAGGCAGCAAGGTCAGTCCGCCGCGCAACTATCCCTCCTGGTCGCACGCCGCGCGTCGCAGTCTCGATCGTCGCCGCGACCTGGCCCGCCAGATCGCCGCCGAAGCGGTGAAGCGCCTGCCCGATGTATTCGCTGAGTTTCCCGATGGTGAGCGGCTCGCCGACGAGCCCGCACGCGACTCGCTCCTGCGCTTCGCCGTGCGTCACGTCACCAAGGGCGACTCGATCGACCTCTGTCCGATCAAGCCGGAGAGCCTCGATCAGTGCGACACCGGCCAGCTCTACCGCGTCATCGAGATGCTCAAGGCCTGGGTCGGCCGTGAGTTGTTGAAGCGCGGCTACACCCCCGAGTCCTTCGAGATCCCCGCCAGCGTCCGCAGGAGGCTCGCGTCATGAGTCGTACACGCTTGCGTGTTGGAGACGTTGTCGAAGGCGGCGGTGGGCGGCGCTATGTGGTCATCAAGCCGCTGTCGGCAACGCTCAACAATCGACGCCGCCAGGTGTTGTGCTGGCTGGTTGGCAAGAGCACGTGTCAGACCGTCGCGTTCACAGACGCCCGTGCAGTCACCGAGAGGGATGAACGCTCTTGCATCGACGCGTTGTACTGGCTCGCCCAGGGCTATCTGCGCAACGCGAGACGGGCTCGCATCGAACGCACGCGTGCCATCTGGTTGCGTCAAGCAGCCCACGTCGCCCATCAGCGTTCCAGGCTGTGTCGCCTCTTTGGCGATGATCCTCGCCGCGAACCTGGACAGGCAGCGCCCACCCGCAGGAGGCTCGCGTCATGAGGACGTACCATGACATCGGCGTCGGCAACCCGGACTCCTCTGAACCAGCAGTCACAGCGGGTGGTCGGCGCCACCGCATGCCGCATGGAGAATCCCAGCGGCCTCTGAGGTATGAGCGGACCGGGGGAACTCGGTTCGCTCGGCTTTCCGAACTCGCGCCCTTTGAGCCTCTCACCTGGCTGTGCGCCTTTGCGCTCGGCCTCACGGTCGCGCACCTGGTCTCGTTCGGTTCGGCGATTCCGATGTACATCATGATCGCGGTGTGGCTCGGAGCCATCTCCCTGCGCATCGCGGCGGAGGCTCGCTCATGAATCTCTCTGCTCGCTGTTGGTCCATGGACGACGCAGTGGTTTCCAACGCGCACACGGTCGCATGGCAGTCGGGCGACTGCATCCTCGTGCGCAACCGCGAGAACAACTACACCTTCCCGGCCTTCGTGACGCGCACCGGCAAGACCGGCCGTCCGATGGCGCGATGGGAGGCGCAGTTCCGCACCCGTAAGGGCACGCTCACGAAGGAGACCTGCATCGACGGCCTGCGCTACGAAGTCGCCGGCGCCGCCTCGCCCGCGGATGTCGAGCACCTGCGCACCCTCCTCCGCCAGGAGCAAGAGTCATGACCATCGGTCCCATGAGTCCCATCGGTCCCACTCCTGATGGTGGCACGGGCGTCCCGCCCGTCGATCTCTCCTTCGCCCGTTTCCAGGAGACACTGCGCAAGCGTGAGGACTACCGCCATCAGGAGTTCCTCAAGTGGCTCGACTCCGACGACGGCGAGCGCGGCCTCATGCTGGCGATGCTGATCCACGACCAGGTCCGCGACAGCGTGCTGGCGGTGCTCGCGAACTATGCGAGCTGCACCGGGCACAACGGCACGGTGATCGATTCCTCCGACGTGTGCATGTCCGTCATCGACGCGATCGATGAGACCTGGGCCAAGCACACCGGCCGCACGTACCTCGCAACCTCCAACCGCGACCCCCGCGTGCAGAGCCGGAAGGTGGCGCCATGACCAGCACCGCTTCGCCACCACGCCGCTCTCTCATTCCCTTCAGGACTGGCGACCAGGTCATCGAGGCCATTGGTCCGATGTGCATGCGCACGCACGACCTGGTCCGCATCATCGAGCACGGCGCCGATCACTGCGTCACCTCGACCGGCCGCGTCTACACCCGCCGCGGCACGAGCATCCCGCGCGACGACACGCCCTACCGCTCGATCATCAGCCCCGACTACGCGAAGGACTGGCAGCCGCCGAGCTGCGCCCAGGAGGCCCAGCCGTGATTGATCTGCTGGAACAGAATCGGATTCTGCGTGCGGCGCTGGTCGGTCTGGTTGGCTCGGAGGACCCATCTGTGTGGGATCAAATGGAGATAATCCTCCGATCGACCAACGTGCCCAACTCGGATCGCGTCTCGGGGATCAACGCGATTGACGCGCTGCGTCGAACGATGCCCGCTTCACCCCCGCGTCGCCAGGACGGCGACGCCCAGGAGGCCAAGCCGTGAAAGTCGATTGCAAAGTGCGCATGCTCACGGTCGAGGTCGAAGGGTCTCCCTCCACCATCGCCGAAGCAGTCGCGGCGTTCACCGATGGCCTGTCGAAGATGCTTCGAGCGGCCGTTGAACCAGCTTCACCACCGGCGCAAGACGCACCGGGTAGTTCGCCCCGCCGGGGCGAGGAGGCCACGGATGGCGACGCTGGCCAAACATAGCGCCCACGAGGCCAACCTCTTCACCGTCCGCTCGCTCGCCGATCGCCCGGGCTCCGCCGCGATCAAGAGCGAGCTGTGTGCGTTTCTGCGGAGCCTCGAGCCCGTAGCGACCTTTCACGCCGTCGACTTCACCAAGCGGCTCTGGCGCAACGGCCTGGTCGACGCGACGCACGCGGGCATCGATCTCCGCTGCACCGGTGCGCTCTGGAAGGTCCTCACCGACGCCGGCGTCATCCGCTACGTCTGCCACAGTCCTGACGGCGGCAACCCGTACACCAATCACAACTCGGCCCGCCGCCCCGAGTACCAGCTCACCAACCTCGCCGCCCTGGAGCGGCTGAACTGGGAGAACGCATGAAGCAGGCATTGGGCAGATCAGCCGGGTGCCACGCCTTGTCCGAGTCTTCGAGGCAAGGCGTGTTCGGATCACCGCGTCGGCGTGCGCGTGACACGCGTCGCATGCGTCCTCTGGTGCTCACGCTCAACGGCGACTTCACCATCGAGCAGGCCTGCGGTCGCACCGGCGTGCGGTGGGGCACCATGCGTCTGGTGCTGGCGCGTCTGGTGCGCGAGGGCCGCGTGGAGATCGTCGCGCATCGGCCGCGTCCGCACGGCAACGTCGCCTACGTCTATCGCGTGATCCCGCCGTCCGACCGCGCCCGCTTCCGCCGCCGCGCCCGTCGCATCATCGCACCGGAGGTCCGCTCTTGACCACCCTCACCATCGACCCCGCCGCCCTGGGCAACCGCGCCCTCACGCTGACCATCGGCCCGATGCCCGATGCCGCGGCCGAGCCCGTGCGCGTCGCGCTGACCGAGTGCCTGGCCTTCGTGCCGCGCTGGGTGCGCGAGTTCGAGGTCTACTTCGCCGATCGTCAGCACAGTGAGTGGGCGGAGACCAAACTCCAGAGCCGCTACCGCCGTGCCGAGATGTTCCTCAACGAAGCATGGCTGAAGCTCTCTCCGCGCAAGCGTCGCCAGGTGGTATTGCACGAACTGGCGCACGTCTGGCTGATGCCGTTCCACGGCGCCACCCACGACGCCTTCGATGCCATGCTCAACCAGCAGCCCGAGACGGTCTCGAAGACGTGTTATGAGGTCTTCGAGGCCGGCATGGAGACCACGGCCGAGGACCTGGCCCACCTCTTCGATGAGATGATCGAGTCCGGCTCGGTCGCTCCCGTCTCGATCGACCTGCGCACCGGCGCCCGCACCACCCCGGAAACGAGCTCGAAGCGCAAGCGAGGGAGCCGCGCATGACAACAGCATTTGTTGCGATCGGCTTCGTGATCTGCGTGCTCGGCGGCATTGCATTGTCCGTTGGCACGATCGCAGTCTTGTGGATATGGGGGATTGACCGCTGGGTCAATGCGTGCAAACTGACCGTGCTCTGGTGGGAGTTCGTGAGATGGAAGCGCGATCGAGGAGGCCGCTCATGAGCGACGGCACGCACGATTGCGGCCTCGCCGGCCGCGTCACCGATCAGCCGATGCCCACGCGCGTCGCCGACTCGCGCGACGTCGAGCCCGAGCTGGTCGCTCTGATCCGTCAGCGGACGGCGCTCGGGCGGACGCGCTACGGCACACAGTTGCAGACGCACAACGGCCGCGACTGTCGCGTCGATGCGCTCCAGGAGGCGCTCGACCTGAGTCAGTATCTGATGCAGCGGGTCATGGAGTTGGAGGACCAGGTCCGCTGGCTCCAGGCCGCCCGCAGCCCGGAGGTGCGCCCATGAGCCGCGTCGAAGGCCTGATGTTCCTCCGCGTCGAAGTCATCGCCGACTACGGCGATACCTGCCTAATCGCCGTGATGACGCCGCTTGACCAGGCGAACCGTCACGGCGGCCACATGCGCATCCGCCCCACCTCCGTCGTCGCCAAGGCCGACCTGGTCGCAGACCCCGCCCCGATTGTGCAGCGAACAAAACCCGGGAGCCGATCAAAGCGGAAGATGGCTCTTCCCGACTCACGACTCGCGACTTGCGATCTCGCGCCGGCACCGGAGGTGCCGCCATGCTGATCCACCCCGCCATCACCGGAGGCGAGCATCCCGAGTTTGACGAGGCCCACCGCTATCTGATCAATCGCATCTCGGGCGGCCTCGGAATCGGCGACGAGATTCTCCCCGTCGCCGAGGGCACCGATCGCTTCGCTGATCAGGCGATGGCGCAGACTGGCCACCACCGCTGGTGCACCGTGCTCGGCCGCAAGCTCGCGCGTCGTCCGGACCTGGACCCGCCCGCGGTGGTCATGCCCGACTACGAGCCGGGCGAGGGCGCCGAGCAGTTCCGCTTCCTGACGCTGGCGCAGTCGATCGACCCGCTCACCCTCGCCTACATGGCCGGCATCTCCGCCGCCACCCAGGCCGCGGATCTCGGTGGCACGGGCGTCCCGCCCGTGTCTTCCCCCTCCATCGGCTTCTTTGCCCTGCCTGCTCTGCATGGCGCCAGCGGCTACACGCCCGACCAGCTCGCCGAACTTCGCCGCCTGGTCGAACTGACCAGGGTGACGCACGTCTTCCCCTCCATGCGCCCCCGCCGCTCGATCGGCGCCGGCATCACCGCCGCGGCCCAGAAGCGCCGCGTGCAGATCGCCAGCGAGCAGCTGCTCAATCTCTTCGCCGACACTGATGCCCAGGTCTGGCCCGAGGTCTGCCCGCTCATCTTCGGAGGCGGCGCGATCGCCGCGGCGACACACGACGATGGCGCCGCCATGATGGAAGGCTTCGCGGCCGCCGGCATCACCGACTTGGTCCTCTGGCTCCAGGGCGAGACGCTGGCCGTCGCCAGGTTCTGGTTCTCCGAGCCGACGCGGGTCTTCACCGCCGGCCTCGCCGCCGCCGCCCCGACTCCACGTCCGCGCGAGACTGGCTCGGCTTTCCCCGACTCGCGACTCGCGGCTCCCGACCTCGCGCCCATTCAGGAGGTCGGCTGATGCACCGGGCACTCTTCCCTATTCGCTCTCTCCCCACAAGCGGTGCCGAACGCATGCGCAGACCGATGCGCAATGCGCAGACCGGTTTGCGCATGAAGGCCCTTCACGGCCACGTCAACGCGGGCGCCGCGCACTATTTCTTGCCCACGCCCATCGCGCCGCCCCCCATCGCGCGGGATTTATGACACACACCCGAACATTGTCATAAGTCGAGCCGCGTCAATAAGATACATCCCGCTCCCCCCCGCTCCCCCGCCGCGCACTGTTTTCCTGCCGATCACGCATCCAATGCGGGTGACAGGAATCGAACCTGCAAGCCCTTTCGGGCACGGGAACCTAAATCCCGCGCGTCTGCCAGTTCCGCCACACCCGCTCGGCCCTCGACTCTACGGCCTTTCTGGCGCCGGTGTCGATCCACGCCATCACCGGCCGATACGATGAGTCAGGAGGAAGCATGCGCCTTCGCGATTCCATCGGACTGACCCTGTCGCCGTTCATCCTCCGGGTGGTGCTGGCGATCACCTTCATTTGGGCCGGTGCGGGCATGTTGTTGCCCACGCACCAGTTCACGCCCGAGCAGGGCGCCGCGCTGGCCAACATGGGCGCGATTGAAGCCCCTGCCGTCGCTCCGCTCAGCCCGGCGCCGTCTGGCGATCTCGGTGCCACCACCGACGCCGCGCCCAAGTACCTTCCGGGGCAGTTTCCAGAGGGCGTACAGGCCCGGCCTGTGCTCAGGCTGGCCATCTTGCTCGATCAGGCGGCCCGCCCCCCGTTCAATGACGATGGCGTGGAGCCCAAGCCGATCTGGCCTCTCGAACTGGCCAAGGGCAGGTGGCCTGTCTATCTCGCGTACGCCGTTGCGGTCACCGAATTGGTCGGCGGCATGGCGTTGCTGCTGGGGCTGTTCACACGCCTCAGCGCGCTGGGACTGGTGGGCGTAATGCTCGGCGCCATCTGGCTGACCGAGATCGGGCCGGCGGTGCAATCGGGCCATGCGCTGTTCGGAATTCTACCCGCGCACGGGGCGTTCGATCACGACGCCTCCGGCAAGCCGGTGTGGATGCCCCTGCTCTGGCAACTGTCGTTGCTTGGCGCGGCCGGCGCGGTCTTCTTCCTCGGCGCCGGCGGGCTGAGCCTCGATCGCATCATCTTCGGCGGCCCGCGCCCGCGCGCCGTTGAGACCAGCGAGAAGCACGATTGACCGATCGCCCGCGACAGCAAGGACTGCTCGCGCGACTGTTCGTTCCTTCCATCGCGTCTGCCGCCGTGCATCTCGGCTTGCTGGCCCTTGTGCTCGCGGCCACGGTGACCATCGCCTCGCGCCCCGGCGAGCGTCCGCGTCTGACCGACGTGGCCATTGCGCCCGCACCGATGCCCGAGTCGCCGCAAATCGAGCCCCAGGCGCCTTCCCAGACTGCCTTCGCGGGCGGCTCCACATTCTCGCCGAAGGCAGCGCCAACTCCGGAACTGACTGGGCGTGCCACCGGCCTGGCGCGCCAGGCGCCGCCGGCCCTCGCTCAACCGCGTTCGGCCGTGGTGTCCGCGGCCTCGGAAAGCCAGCCGCAGCGGGCCGTGTCATTCGCCGGCGTCTCGGCCCAGGCGGCACGGCGCGTCGTCTATGTCGTCGATGCATCCGGCTCGATGGTTAGTTCCTACGCTTTTGTCCGCGCCCGCCTGGCGCAGTCGATCGCACGCCTCAGCCCCACGCAGTATTTCCAGGTCATCCTCGTGCGCGGACTGCCCGAAGGCGGCTCTGACGTGCAGATGCTCCCAACCGGTGATCGTTCCGATCCACTCCTTCGCGCCCTGCCCAGTACGCGCGAAAGCGCCATTGCGCGACTGCGCGATGTGGTCGTCTCCGGCCGCTCCGATCCGATCGCCGGACTCGAGCGCGCCCTGACGATTGAGCCGCGCCCGGACGTGGTGTTCTTCCTGGCGCGCGGGTTTCAGCGATCCGGCCCGAACACGGAGTGGGGGCAGGGCGTCGACTCGACGCTGGCCTCGCTCGATCGCCTCAACCCGCGCTCGCGCCGCACCGGGCTGCGCCCCGTGGTCATCAAGACCATTCAGTTCTTGGAGGATGACCCGACGGGGCTGATGTCGGCCATTGCCGATGCGCACGGCGACGGGCCCGGATCCTTCCGCGTCCTGTCGCTGGATGATCTGGCCGACGAGGGCGTCCAGGACCAGGCCATTCCGCGAGCCACGCGCCAGGAGGCTCAGATCCGCCGCGCCCGCGAGGCGTTGCGTTCGCTGGGGGCCGATGATCTGCATGTGCTGTACGGTTTGGCGCTGCCCGAGCAGCGTGTCCGCGTGCAGCAGGCCGTCAACCGGGTGCGCGAGGTGCTGGCCGAGGGTGTCGATGATCACGCGGCCGGTTCGCTCGCGGCCCGCGCCGCCCTTCTCGACGCCGCGCTGCGCGACGACGCGGCGGCCGCAGCCCAGGCCGCCGAAAGACTCGAAGCGATCTTTGTGGTCGATGCCGAGGCCGACGCCGCCCGGCGGCTGATGCTGGCGCACGCGCTGGCACTGGCCGGGCGTGTCGAGCAGGCGCGATCCGTCGCCGACGGGTTGGGTGCCGATATCGGCGTGCTGGGCCTGTCCGAAGCGCTTGCCGAAGAACTCGGCCTGTTGAGGGTTCGCTTCGATCTCGGCTCGGCGCTGGCGCCGGCCGACGACTGGGCCCAACTGGTCGCCGAGGCCTCGGCCCGACGCCTGCTCAGCGAACCGGCGACCTCTGCGCGGGCTTTCGACGCCCTGCTCGCCTGGGCCTCCTCCGATCAACGCCGCGACCCGATCGTCTGGCGGCTTGTTGCCTCCGCGACCGACGGGCTCAAACTCGACGGCTTTCCCACGCCCGTGCTTTTCGCACGCGGCATGGGGCTGGCCCCGGACCGTCCGCGCGAGGCCATCGAACTGTTGCTGCAACTGGCCGATCGCACCGCCCGCGCCGATGAAGCGTCCGTCGTCCGCGATGCACTCTGGGAGGCGGCGGTGCTGGCGCGGGACCGGTCCGACCCGCGTGCCCCCGCGCTGCTGGAGCGCTTCTCGACCGCATATCCCAGAGACGCCCGCGCCATTGACGCCCTGATCGTCGCGCTCGATCTGACGCCTGACGGCCAGACCGAGCGTCGCGTCGCGCTGCTCGCGCACCTGATCGATGCGGCCTCCGACCACTCGTCCGCCGACGCCTGGCGCCTCGAACTGGCTTCCCATCTGGATACCCGGGCCTCGCTGCGTGTGCTCGTCGACATCTCGCCCGCGTCTGCTGCGGCCCGTCCCGCCGCCGACCTGGTCTGGAAACTGCTCGAATCAGCCTCGGACCCCGGCCTGCTCGCCTCGGGCGTGGCGTTGCTCGAACGACTGGACGACGGACGCTCGGACGCGCTGCGCCGTCGCCTCGGGCGCGCCCTGTTGCCAGGTGATCCGGCATCGGCGCTGCGTGCCCTCGAACCGCTCGCCTCCCGCGACGCGGAAGTAAGCCTCCTCCGCGCCCAGGCCCTGCTCGGCGTCGGCCGGCGCGACGAGGCGTTGTCCATCTTGGAATACCAGGCTTCGGCCCTTCGCCCCGATCGTCCTGAACACTGGCAGGCTTGGACACTACTGCTCGAGGCCATTGCCTCCGATTCTGCTCAGGCCGATGCCTTGCAGGCCCACCTGTTCCGGCTGCGGCTTCTCGATCCCGATCTGGGCGGCGACCCCTGGCGCCGGCGTCTGGAAAACCTCGCGGCCGTGCCGCCCGACTCCTGATCGCTACACTCGCTGCGGTGAGGAGCCCAACCGTGGATTTTGCATCTCTGGCGCCGCGCTTTGCCGGCCAGTTCATCGTCTTTGACGGGCCCGACGGCTCGGGCAAGACTACGCAGTTTCGACGCCTGCTCTCGGAACTGCGCGCCCACGGCGTCGACCCGTGCGAGGTTCGCGAACCCGGCGGCACCATCGTCGGCGAGCACATCCGCTCGGTCCTGCTTGAGCACCACGATGAGGTGATGAGCATCCGCTGCGAGATGCTGCTCTATATGGCCAGCCGCGCGCAACTCGTCGAACGCCTTATTGCCCCCGCCATTGCCGCCCGGCGTCCCGTGCTGGCCGATCGGTTCGTCAGTTCCACCCTCGCCTACCAGGGCCATGCCGGCGGACTGCCGACCGATGACATCCTGGCCGTCGCCCGCATCGCCACCGGGGGCGTCAGCCCCAACCTGATCATCATCTTCGACGTCGATCAGGCCACTGCCGCCACCAGGCTCAATCCGCTGCTCGATCGCATGGAAGCCAAGGGGCAGGCGTTTCACGCGCGCGTCCGTGAAGGCTATCTCAAGCAGGCGCGGCTGGATCCCACCTACGCCGTCATTGATGCCCGCGCCAGCGAGAAGCAGGTCTGGGTCTCTCTGCTTGGCGTGCTCGACCAGCGCCTCCCGCGGAGAGCCTCATGATCTGGGCTCTTGGTTTCCTCTTTGGGCTGACGGTGGGGTCGATCCCCTTCGGCGTCATCATCGGCAGGTGCCGAGGCGTCGACATCCGGGCCGCCGGCTCACGCAACATCGGAGCAACCAACGTTGGGCGCCTGCTCGGCTTCCGGTTTTTCCTTCTCTGCTTTTTCCTCGACATGCTCAAGGGGCTTGTGCCCACGCTGACGGTGGGGTACCTGGCTGGCACGCTGGGGCGATTCGACTTGCCCACGCCCCACGCCTGCGGGCTGCTGACCGTCATGATCGCCCCGGTTCTCGGACACATGTTCAGCCCCTTTGTGGGCTTTCGGGGGGGCAAGGGTGTGGCCACCGGAGTGGGGGCCCTGCTTGGTATTTATCCCATCATGACCCTCCCAGCCGTGGGCGGATTGCTGGTCTTTCTGCTCGTGCTGGCGTTGTGGCGTTATGTTTCCGCCGGCTCCTGCGTGGCCGCCGCCACCATCCCCATCTGGGTCTACCTCGAGTTCAAGACGGCGGAGAACGTCACGGACGCAAATCAGCAACCACTTGTCAGCGATTGGGTTACAGCCGGCGGCCCCTTCCTGCTCGTCTCGGTCGCCCTGGCTTGCCTGGTCATCTGGAAACACCGCGCCAATCTCGGACGTTTGCTCCGCGGCACCGAGCCAAAGGTCGGACGGCGCAACCCCGGCGCTCCTCCATCCCCGGCCCCTGCGCAGGCCGAGTGACTCTTCAGCCCTGCCCCCCCATCCTCCGATATTCCGCCCGGACAGGTTCCCAGGCGGGAGGCACGGACGCCCCAATCCGAACGACCTGAAGGCCCGAACGGACTCAACCGGCCTTCAGGTTCATCTCTGGATGACGGCATGCCGATGCCACCCCGGATCCATCGCGGGAGGTTTGCCATGCCGTACCCCAGACTCCATCGTGACGACCCCGATCTGGACGCCCCGCCGACCTTCCGGTTTGCGGACTTTGCCCGCCAACCGCCCGCGCGACGCGCCCGCCGCCCGCACGATGCCGAACTGGCGGTCGAGCGAGTGCAGAAGGTGCTCGATCGCATCGACGAACTGCTCGATCCGCTGCCTTTCCGGCGCTCCGAGGCCGAGGACGACGGACCTCGAGCCGCCTGAGCACGATTCCAGACGCAAGCACAGGCCGGGAACTTCTCCCGGCCTTTTTCATGCGCTGCCCGCAGAGCGGCGCGTACCATCGCGCCGTCGCCATGCGATCCAGCCCCGTCACCGTCGTCCAGATTTCTTCACCGAGTTACACGGGCACCACCTGGCTGTGCCTCCTGCTCGGCTCGCACGACCGCGCCTTCACCCTCGGCCCGCCCGATCGCGTGTGGGCGCTCCGCGAGAAGAACTTTGAAGACGCCTGCCGCGTGCATGGGCGCGATTGCCCGTTCTGGAGCGGATTTGCCCGGCGCTACGACCCCAAGGCCAACTTTTATCTCCAACTGGCCGACCACGCGCAACGCGACATCATCGTCATCAACAACCCCACGCCCGCGCACGAGCAGGCCGAACTGTGCCACCCTGACCTGCGCATCAGGCCCATCCGCGTGGTGCGTGACGGGCGTGCGCTGGCGTGCAGTTTTGCGCGTCACCTCAAGATTGACCTGCACGATGCGATCACCGAGCACGTGCAGCACCTCTTCCACCGCTTCCCGATGGAGGATGACCGCGACGACCTACTCTGCTTCCGCTATGAAGACTTTCTGGGTGCCCAACGTGACTCGCTTGACCGCGTCGGGTGCTATCTCGGCATCGAGTATCCTCGCGACGCGCTGGAATACTGGAAGTTCGACCATCACATCACCTCGGGCAACGCCGGCACCATCGCCCTGCTCAAGTTCTTCCAGGGCCTGCCGGTGCCCAACTTCAAAGACCGTGCCTTCTACGAGGGGCAGTTCGATCAGATGCGCCAGGGACAGGCCGCCTTCGACGATCACCGGTGGCGCGACGAACTCGGACGTCGCGAACTCTACTACTTCGACCGCTTCTGTGGCCACGGCAACGCCGCTTGGGGTTATGCGCCCGACGCCTTCACCACGCAAGAACGCGAGGCCTTCGAAGCCGACCTCGAAGGCAAGGCTCCAACGCCGGTGCTGTCGGCCGCTCCTGATTCGCCGGTGATCGTGATCCTGCGCAATCTCGGGCGTCGGCGGCGTGCGCTGCTGGCCGTCGCTGCAGGCTTGTGGGTGCTCTCGCTCGCCATCACCGCGGCGATGGCCTGGGTGCTGGCGCGAGGTGTGGCGTGAGCGGAACAGGCTCATCCTGCGCGGCCGTCACCCCGAGTTTTGCGGCCTTTCGGGCCGTTGATTCGGGTCGGACTATCGACCAGGTCTTTGCCGCCTGCAATGCAAACATGTTCGAGGGCTACGGGCTGCATCTGCTCACGGACACGGCGCGCCCCTTCGCCTATCCGCTGTGCGCCTACCGGCAGTTGATCGCGTCCATCGCCGCGATGCCGCACATCGAGCCGGTCACGCTCCGCGAACTGTGCCGCCGGCCCGATGGCGGGCCGCGCGTGCGCCTGGCGATTCGCCACGATGTCGATGGCGACGTCGTCGCAGCCGAACGCAGCGCCGAGATCGAAGCCGAGTTCGGCGTCCCTACTTCCTACTACTTCCTGCACACGGCCTTCTACCACGGCTCGTTCGACGAAGCGGTCTTCCGCCGGCACGCCTGCATGGCCCACATCTACCGGCGCATCCAGTCCCTCGGGCACGAGGTCGGGCTGCACACCAACGCGCTGGAGATGTACCAGCGCTTCGGCATTGACGGAGCCGCGGCCGTGGCCGACGAAATCGCATGGATGCGCGCCGCTGGTCTCGACGTGCACGGCACGGTCGGGCACGGGTCCAAGGCCGTATTCGGAGCCGAAAACTTTGAGGTCTTCAGGGGCCGTCGCAAGGGCAGGCCGCGCGACGACGCCCTGGCGCAGCAGCCCGAGCCGCTTGAACACCAGGCCCGACACGCCATGCTCCATGTGCTGGATGAGCGCGCCCTCGAACTTGAGTACGAGGGCAACGACATTTTCTGGCAGAAGCGCGTGCGCGTCGAGTACGGCGCCACCCGCTCGGTCGATGGCTGGCGCTGGAACCAGCGGTTCGACCGCGGCCAGCCGCTCCCCTTCTGCTCGCAGGAGCGCCTGCTGTCGGATATCCAGCGACTCGGTCCCGGCTGCTGCGTGGTGCTCACCATTCATCCGTGCTACTACGGGCTGCGCCACCGGCGCGATGCTGCGCCTGTGCACCGATTGGATCGTCGTCCTGTCGTGGTTCATCCGGACCTGGGTTGGCGCACGTGGGAGCCCGGCGCGGTTGTGGCCGTGCATGAGCCGCACGACGACCCGCGCCACGAACGCCAGACCATGCACATCGCCAATGCACTCGGCATGCTTGATGTGCACGATCCGCTTTCGCCCGCGAGACTGGCCGCGCCGCGCCGCGTCCTGATGCTCGATGGCGGCGCGATGTCCGACCCCGGCGTGGCCATGCCTTCCTCCGCCCCGCGACTGCTGGAAACGCTGCTCAGCGCCCGCGGCGAGCGCACCGCCTGCCTGGCCCTGACGCATCCCGGCATGGGCGTCTCACGTCTGTACGCCTGGTTGCTCTTCGGGCTCGAACACTTCAAACCCACCGACGTGGTGCTCGGAATTACGTCGCTCGAACCTGCCCGCCTGCTTCCGAGCCTCTGGAGCGCGCTTGAGGGCCTCAGTTGGCACCATCCCGCCGGCGCCTGCCTGGTTCCTGGTGCAGACGCTCAAGCCCACCACCGCGACCCCTCGCCCGGATGGCGCGTGCGGCAGCAGCAACGCCGCTTCTTCGAGCACTGGCCCGGCACATCGACTCGGCTGGACGACGCGGTGGCCGCGTCCAGACTGCCAAAGGTCGAAGGCGTGGATGCCGAGTCGTTCCTTTCCGCCTGCCTGGCGCGCATCGCGTCCACCTGCGCGGCCGCGAGCGCTCGCCTCCATCTCGCGCTTACCGATGACGCCCGGCCCGTGGGCGACCGCGAGTTCCGCGAGCACTTTCGCGCCGCCGCTGCCCGCTGGTGTCGCGGCCTGGCCCCGATCATCGACCCGTTCGACGCCTATGACGCGCTGTCGGCCGACGGACTCGAACCGCTCCGCCCCGGCGGAGGCCTGAGTATCGACGCTCACCGCGCTCTGGCTGAAGCCCTCGCCACCTCGATGCGATCCACAAAATGACAGCGGACCGGCTTGAGCCGGCCCGTTGCCCCTCTCTTCGATCTCCCTTGACTCGATCGTTCAGCGACGACGCCGTGTCAGCGTCAGCCCGCCCAGCGCCAACGTCGCCATCGCGCCCGGCGTGGGTACCAGCGAGAAGTTGTCAAACCAGATGTCGTTCGACGAGCCGGTCGTCCCGTCACCCAGGCGTACCCAGATGTTGCGCCCGATCTCGTTCCCGCCCGACCCAACCGTGTAACTCACACCGTTCGTCTGCACCCACATGCCCAGCCCGGTCAGGTCGTAGGTCGCCACGGCCAGTTGCACAAAACTCCCGCTCCCGCCGTCGTACCCGATCTCGTATGAGATCACGCCGGTGTCGTTGCCCCCGCCGGTTGCCCAACTCGCAAACGTGTACGTCTGCCCGGCCTGGTAGGTCATGCTCGAGATCTGCCCGACGGTTTCCGTCAGCCCGCCGGAGTAGAACCCGAAGTACAGCCCCAAGCCACCGTTGCCCGGGCGCGCAAACGTCGCGTGGTCGGCCCATCCGCCGTTGGGCCCCCAGAACGAAATCGCACCGAAAATCCCGCTGGCGTTGTTCTCGATGTCCCCGTTCAACAGGTCAGCACACGCCGAGCCTGCCAACACACTCACGACTGTCACCAACAACCTTCCTCGCATCACATGATCCTCCAATGTGAGTGTCGCTCTCTCCCCCAGCAACCCATGATGGGCATATGGCCCCCTCGATCAAGCCTGTCGTTCGATACTGACCGGTTTCTGTGCGGAAAGTGGTTATCGGACAATGCCTCCCGCCGCGAATGGTCCCGCCATTCTGGTCGAACCCGGCTTGATTTCCTGCGCTCATCTCGTCAATCTGGAGGTTCGCAAACAGAAGGAGGAGAACATGCGCACACTCGTCACCATTCTGGTCGCTACCCTGGCCTCCGCGGCCATCGCACAGACCGATTTCCCCACCATCTTCGTCGCCAACGACGGCAACCTCGAAGGCAGCGTCTCGTCCTTCTCCATCGCTGCCAACGGCACGCCGGTGTTCATCCACAAACTCGTCACCGGCGCTCGCGCCAGCATCAACGACGATCAACCCGGCTGCAACGTCATCGCCATCGACATCTCTCCCAACGGCCGCTACCTTGCAACCGGTCACGCGACCGGCAGCCTCAGCGGCGACTATGTCTCCATCATCTCCGTCGCCCCTGACGGCACCATGAGTCTCGGGCAGCAGTACCTCATGCCCGAAACCACCTACTCGGTCGCCTGGATCAGCAACGACTACCTGGCCGTCACCCAGACCATCGCCTTCGGCACCAACCAACTCGTCGTGCTGCACTACGAGCCCGACTCGCTCACGCTGACCGAAGTCAGCCGCATCTACTGTGGCACCTTTGCCACCCGCGTGCTCAAGCACCCGACACTGCCCATCCTCTACGTCAACGACTCAGGCTCCTCGAACCGCCTCTGGTCCTTCACCGTGGACGGGGGTGGTCATCTGGCACTCAAGCAGAACCTCCCCACGTCGCACTATCCCCTGGGCATCGAACTCGACCGCATCGGGCGGCACCTCTTTGCGGCCGGCGGCATCAGTTCCGGCGGACATGCCTTCTCCGTCTTTGCGCTTGATGACTCGGGCAACATGACCCTTGTCCCGGGCAGCCCCTTCACCAGCCCCGGGCAGTCTCCCAAGGCCTTCACCGTCCACCCCGACAACGCCATGCTCTTCGTTGAGCACGGCACTGACGCCACCATCCGCTCTTTCTCCTTCAATGACCAAACCGGGGTGCCCACCAGCCTGGGGGGGATGTTCGACGTCGGACTCCAGGGTACCCTCGGCGGTTCCGACTCCTATCGCGACTGGCTCTACGTCACCGACGAGTCCACCGCCATCGATGGCATCCGCGGGCTCTACTGCTTGGCCATCAACTTCGCCAACGGACAAATCACCCCCGTCACACCTCTGCCGGTCGAGACCAACGGCATCACACCGGAGAGTGTGCTGATCTGGGCGCCGCCGCCCGGATGCCGCGCTGACATGAACGTCGACGGCACGCTGGACTTCTTCGACGTGATGATGTTCCTGCAACTGTTCTCTGATCACGACGCGCGGGCCGACTTCACGGGCGACACCCTCTTCGACTTCTTCGACGTGCAGGACTTCCTGGCCGCGTTCAGCGCCGGCTGCCCGTAGTTGAAAGTGCCGCCCGGCGAGCGGACCCATCGACTTTTTCGCGCGCTGCCGCGCTGGTATGCTCAGCGCCGGATGTAATCGCGCCCGTACACACCGTCCGGCGTGTGCATCAGGCGGGGCCAGTCGCCAGCATGAGCCGACCACTCGGCCATGGGCCAGTGTCCGTCCGCAAACACGGTCGCCGCGACGGCTTCTTCCCGCGTCACACGCACCGTCGAGCCATCACACAGCCCAATGCTCCCAGGTTCCCCTGTGGGCTAGCCAGGCCCGGTTGTGTCGAGCGTCAGCACGGCCGTCACGAATAAGGCCTTGCTCGAGGGGAATCGCACCTCTGAACCTCTCGTGGCCCCTGTCTGCTTGGCCGGATTTGCACTGCGCGTGGAGGGATTCCTGTAGTGCGGCCTGGCCAGGAATGCGCGCGGGTAGTAGTAACTCGTGACGGACAAGGTCCATGCGCTCGATTCGGCACGTGGGAGCGGCTCGTTGGGCGACCAGAGGGCGTCCTCGGCCATCGTTCCATCATAGTAACTGTCTGACAGCGCCACAGGCCACGCCAAATGAGACAAAACGAACATCGCGTCTTCAAACACCGGTCTCGCGATTTCCACCGCAGCGTCGATCTCGGCCGACTTGGATCGAGAAAGAGAGGGTATTCGTCCCGCCAGTCTCCGACGTCTTGCGCCATGACCGCCGCGTGCTGCCGGAGATTGGAGGCATCCATCGCGTTGCGGGCCCGCGCTCGCACGGCGCCGATGCCCGGCGCCAGAATGGCGATCGGCAGCCCCACGATGGCAATGACGACGAGTACCTCGATCAATGTCATCCCACGCCTCGTCGACGATGGACGCCCAGAGCCGCCGGTCTCCTTCCTGGCGGCTGCTCCCCCCTTGGGCGCGGCCCATTGTGCCACGATTCCAACTGCAAGAGCCATCATCAGAACTCCATTGCGAAGCAGCAAATGATCTTCCATGTTCTGCACGGCCTCGATTCGCACGATTTCACCGAGACAGTGACTTCGGGCTGTAGACCTGCGATTCGGTGAGCCCCATAGACGCTTGTAAGAACGACGAGCAGTCCGAGCAGCCCGGCGGCGGACTTCCACCCTCCCAACCGAAGCAGACACGCGCCTGAGGCGCCGACATCGAGGATCGGAACCACCACCGCCGCAATCGACCTCAAAACGGGAGGCACCAGGTTCCACGAGTTCAGGCTGCCCGAAACACGTCAATGTCGCGAATCTTGAGAATCCCCGCAGCCAGCACGAGCAGCGCCACGCAGTTCACCAACATCGCGCCGACGATTCTCGAAGGCGACATGGGCGGGGAGCAGTTCTTGCGATTCACTCACCCCGGCCCGCCGGTCGTGCATGCCGCCTGCGGGTTCACCTGCATTCCGACCCCGGTGCCGCTTCCGGTCGTGCCGGTGTCAAAGCAGGACATGCCAAGAAGCCCACACGCCCATATACTCGGCTGCGCCTCTCCGGAAATGATGGATGGCAGGCGCAGAAGTTCTTCCCGGTCGGGGTGCTCGGACCTGCCCGCCACACGCTGCGGCGGACGTTGATATTGCGCGTGCAATGCGGCGTCGTCCGCTGCGCCCGGACCTGTCCACAGCACCAGGTGGGCGCCGGCAACTCATCGAGAGAAAACGGGCTCGCCAACCTGCCCATCAACCAAAGACGCGCCCTTTCGATGCGACCTGGTTCCGGGCCCTGGCCCCACGCCAGGCCCGCCGCACCCGCCAGCGTCAGCAGGCAGGCAAGAAGTCCTGCGATCGCTGTTCGCATATACATGCGAGCACGATAACACAACGGGGGGAGGGGGGGACAACCGCAAGAAGCGTAGTTCTGAGAAAAGAATTGCCTATTGCATCTCGACCGGCGCTCTCTGCCCATCTGTCAGCCCCGCCACCGCCTCGATCAATTCCCTGTGGTTCGCGCAACGCGGGCACTTGTGCTGGCCGCCCAGTTTCCCGCGGCTTTCCATCCAGCGATGAAAAGCCCCCGCGGGCAGCGGCGTGATGGTCGGCGGGCCCATGCCCAGGTCGGCGGTGCGCTTGGTCGTGTAGTCCACGTTCTGCGATTTGAGTGCGCGGTCGAAGGCGTCGGCGAAAGCAGCGAGAACGCCGACGCCGGCAGCCCCGGCCGCCGCGCCTTCCCCGCGACTGGAGTTGGCAGCCCCTGCGAAGAAGACCGGCATTTCAATTGCCAATTCCAGCCCCGCGCGCCGGCCCGGCGCCGGGTACACCGGCGCGGCTGTGAACTCGCCCACCTCGATCCCCGTCACCCGCGCCGCCTCCGTCACCGCGTGCTCGATGTGCTCGACGATCAGGTTCTCTCCGAATGCATTGATGAAATGCCGGTGCCGCCCCACGATGCGCATGCGGCTCGGGCCCGTGCCCGGCTTGTCATCGAGCGAATCAGGGATGTCGTCAAACTCCACCACGTCGCCGAGGATGTAACGCCACAGCCCCGCGCATGTGCTCAGCACCACGACATACCGTTGCCCGCGTTCGACCTGGTCGCAGGTAAACGCCGGCGGGCTGGGGTCGTCAATGTGACCCAGCGGGACGAACTCCACGAAGTTCCCGATGTCCGAGCACAGTCGCAGCCCCGGCTCGTGCTCGCGATCCTGCATCGCCACGAACGCCTCGCTGGCCGGATACAACTCGTGCCGGTGCGGCAGGTCGCGGTTCTTGTCTCCCGTCACGATCTCGCTGATGCGGGTCTTGAACGGCGCGTAGTTGACACCGCCGTGCACGAAGATCTCCAGGTGCGGCCACACGTCATGAATGCAGTTGGCCCGCCGCCCCAGCCCGCGTGCCATCTCCAGCACACGCGTCATCAGCACCAGCGCCCAACTCGGCATCCCGCTGATGAACCGGATGTCCTGGTCGATGGTCACTTTGGCCATCGCCTCGATCTTCGCCGGCCAGTCGCTCATCAGCGCCACCGCCCCGCCCGGCGAATACACCGCGCTGACCGGCCAACGGATCAGCGGCGTCACGATGCCCGACAGATCACCGGTGCGCACGCCGGCTGCATTCTCCTTCAGGTCGCTCGAACCGCCGAGAAACAGGCAGCGCCCCGAACAGATCCGCGGCAGACTGATCCCTCGCTGCACCATGTACGCGAAAATGTCCAGACTGGCGCGGTAGTTCGAGTGCAGCATCGCCTGCGATACCGGAATGAACTTGTCCCCGGCCGTGGTGCCGCTGGTCTGCGCAAAATCGCGCACCTTGCCGGGCCACAGCACGTCCGGCTCGCCTTGCTCGCGCATCCGCGCGATGGTCTCGCGGAAGGCGTACCAGTCGCTGACCGGCACGGCCGTTCGATACGCCGCGATCATCGCCGCTGCATCACTGATCGCCGCGATGCGCGCAAAATCGTGCTGCTTCCCGTACTCGGTCGCCTCGGCACGTAGCAGCAGGTGGCGCAACTGCTCGGCCTGAATCCGCGCTGTGTTCTGACGCCACCACTTCTCGTCGGCCAGTTTGTGCGCCCGCGAGGCCACCCGCGCTGTCAGCACAGCGCCCACCGCGGCGGTCCATCGCCACGGCCCGTGGCCAATCTCCGCACCACCCGACATGGACCCTTACCCCTCGCTGTTCCGCTCGAGCCGGTCGGCAAAGTCGAGCATCGCCCGCGCAAACTCCGACGGCGCTTCGATCATCGGCGCGTGTCCGCACCGGTCGATCCAGAAAATCTCCGCGTTGGGCATCAGGTCCAGGAACCCCTGCGCCGCCGACGGAGGCGTCACCACGTCATTGCGCCCCCAAATCAGGAGCGTCGGCGTGTGAATATCCCCGATCTGGTCGCCCAGGTGATTGCGCCGCGCCGACCGGCTCAACTTCACCATCGCCCGTGCGCCCGAACGCTCCGACAACGCCACATGCGCCCGGTCCACGTCGGCCTGGCTCATGGCCGACGTGTCGTGGAACAACTCGGCGATCTTCACCTCTAGCCAGTCGCGGCTGGGACGCACCGGCGCACCCTTCACAAAAGTCCGCTCAAACAGCCCGCTCGAGCCCGCCAGCACCAGCCCGCGCACCATCGACGCTCGCCGCAGCGCGATCCGCAACGCCACATGCCCGCCGAACGAGTTGCCCACCAGCACCACCGGCTCTCGCACGTGCCTGGTCAGATACTGCACCGTCAGTTCGGTGACGCCCTGGATCGAGCAGTCCGGCCCGGTCAGTTCCAGCAGAGGGAGTTCCAGCGTCCGGCATGCGTACCGATGCCGAATCCGCTCCACCACCCCTTCCCAGTGCTCGTTCAGCCCCACCAGCCCGTGCAGAAACACCACCGGCAGTCCGACGCCGCAGGTCACCACGCGCGCCGGTATGGTCTGACCGGACGCACCGGTCAGCCCGATCTCCGATCGCACCGCTCGTCCCGTTCCGACTTCTGTCCTGATCGGTAACACGCTCAACCGAGGCCCTCCAGAACCCGTGCATGGTATCGCCCCGGGCGCTTTCACGGAGCCCCCCAACCGAGAAAAGTTGGCGTGTGCAAACATCAGCCGAAAACGCCTGCTAATGAACGATCAGTCGATTTCGCTACGGCTCTCCGGATGCACTCAGTCCCCGCATTCGCTCCAGACTGGCATGCTGGGACTGAATGGCCTTCTGGATCGCATCGAGTTCCTCGGCCGCCCGCTGGCGCAGCACGTTCAACTCCTCCAACACCTTCTCGCGCGACAACGTCACTTCCGACTCCACGCCCGCCCGCTGCGCGTCCAACTCGGCCAGGAGGTCGCGCGCCGCCACGATTTGCTCCAGCAGGGCCGCGCTCTGATCGCACACCGGGGCGATCGACTTCTCCAACTCCATGACCAGTTCCAGCCCGCACTTGCGATGCTTCTCAATCGTCTGCCCGCCGTTCAGCACGCTGGCCCGCAGATCGTCTCGGACCCGCTCGCTGATCCGATGCAACTCGGTCAGTTCCAGCGCCGTCTCGCGGGCCTGACGCTCAATCGCGTCCCCCCGCTGCACCAGCATCATCAGGCTGTCCGGCGCAATCTCGTCCGTCGGGTTCGACGGGTCAAAGCCCAGCAGCCGGATCGTCCGCTTGGTGATCAACTCCACTGCGTGGATCTTTTTCACCGTCTCGCCCGTGGCCGCATCCAGCGATGCCACCGCCTCTTCTACCCGGCGCGACAGTTCTGCCCGCAGTTCCTCGGCCTGCTGAATCACTGGCCCGACCTCGGCACTCACCCGCCCGGCCCGTTCCTCCAGCCCCAGCATCGTCACTTCCGCCTGCTGCCGCACCTGTTTGCATGTCTGCTCAACCTTCTCCCGGGCGTGCTCGACTGCCCGATCGACACGCCGCTCGGCCTGCTCGCCCGCTTCCTCGGCTCGAGCCGCCAACTGCTCGACACGCTGCTCGAGCACCACCCCTACCTGCTCGGCGTTGGCCTGCATCTCCTGCACCACCTCATCCGCACGCGCCGCCGCTGCCTCGACACGCTGCTGCATCGCCCCGGCGACTTCGGCCGCACGCCGCGCCGCCTCCGCCTCGGCCTCGGCCAGCCCGCGATCCACCTCGTCCAATCGCACCGCCGCCAGCGAGGCCGCCTCATCCAGGCGGGTCTTGACTGCCTCCAGCGCCGTGCTGCTTTCCTCACACGACGCCTTCACCCGTTGATACCGGGCCTCGATCTGCTTGAGCCGCTCCTCGGCCTGGGCGATCACTTCGTCGACACGCTTCTGCATCTCGACCACCCCCGCCCGCAGTATGTCCTCGACACGCTCCGGAAGCCGCGTCTTGTCCGCCGCCGCATCCAGCAGCCGCTCCGCCCGCTTCACCCGGTCGTCCAGCGTCGGCAGCAACTTGGCCGTCGTTTCCAACCGTTCCCGAAGACGAGCCGCCATGGTCGTCAGGTTCTCGCACAACTGCCGCGCGTCTTCCGAGTCGCTCCGCAAGTCGGTCCGCTTCCCGTTGGCCTCCCGGATCAGGTTCTTCAGCGACTCGGAATACTCCCTGAACGCACCCTGGTCGAGCACCCGCGGCGTCAGGAACACCTCGTCCACCACCTCGGGCTCGACCCCCAGCACCCTGCTCCCCAACCCCTTCGGCTTCGACTCGGACATGCTCATCGCGTTGGCTCCGCGCAACATCAGCGTGCAAACGGTCCGATCGGCCCTTTCTCCCGTCTGCCTTTCAAGCCCATGCCCGCGCTGCGACGACGCGCAGCCCCCGCTTACACTCTCCCGATGCCACGCTCCTCCAGAGGCTCCCAACTCATACCCCCAAACAAGGGTGAACGCCTCCAGCGCGTGCTTGCCGACGCCGGCGTCGCGTCCCGCCGCGAGTGCGAACGCCTCATCGAATCCGGAGCCGTCGAAGTCAACGGCGAGGTCGTCACACAACTCCCGGTCTTTGTCAACCCGGAGGACGACCGCATCCTGGTCGAAGGCCGCCCCATCCGCCGCGAGCCGGAACGCAAACTCTACATCCTCCTCAACAAGCCCTCGCGCACCTTGACCACTAACGCCGACGAGCCCGGCTCCGATCGCCGCACCGTGATCGACCTGGTCGACCACCCGCAGAAGTCGCGCCTCTTCCCGGTCGGACGGCTCGACTACGACACCACCGGGCTCCTGCTGCTCACCAACGACGGGGACCTGGCCAACCAGTTGACCCACCCGCGCTATGGCGTGCCCAAGACCTATCGCGCGGTGGTCAAGGGCACCATTGAAGACGACGCGGTCGCTGAACTTGAACGCGGCATCTTTCTGGCCGATCGCAAGGCCGGGCGCACGCTGGGCGCGTCGCGCACCGCCCACGTTGAAGTCCGCGTGGTGCGGCGCGAGCACCAGCGCACCACACTGGAACTCACGCTCCGCGAAGGACGCAACCGGCAGGTGCGACGTCTGCTCGCGGCGGTCGGGTACCCCGTCAAGAGCCTCGAACGCGTTGGCATGGGTCCGCTCTCGCTCAAGGGCGTGGCCCGGGGACATTGGCGCGAACTGGACCGACACGAAATCCGCGCTCTCAAGCGAGCGGCCGCCGTGCCGCCCGAGCGGGGGGCGGGCTCCCGCTCCTCCGCGCCCGTCAAGGGAACGCCGCAGAAGTCTGCCCCCAGGCCGCGAGGGCCCGCCGGTTCCCCGGCCCCCGCACCGGGCAAGAAGTCAGGCGAGCCTGCACAATCTGGCGCAAAATCACGCGCGGCACGTCCGAAGGCCGATGGACAGCCGCAGGCCCGCTCCGCGCGCCAGCCAGGATCACGCCCGTGAACACGCCCTCTCCCAAGACGGCCCCGGTTCCCCAGGCGATTCGGCGCGTCGTCGAGGAGCGCAAGAACATCCAGCGCGCCGCCGAAGCCGTTCGCAGCGGGCTCAACCAGTTGTACCGCTCGCAGATCCCGCGCATGGCTGCCGCGCTGGCCTACCGCACCATCTTCGGCATCGTCCCCGTGCTGGTCATCGCGCTGGTGGTCGTCGGCGCGATCGTGCCCGAGCAGAAGATGGAGCAGGGCATCAACGACCTGCTCGAGTTCACCGGGCTGAGCGAGATCGTCATCGAGCCGCCTCCAGATATCGTTCCGACCGACTCACGCGACCCTTCGGCCGATCCGACGCAGTCCAACCCGGACGAGTGGATGCAGACCCAGCAGGCCGCGCAGTTCGCCGAGTCTCAGACTCGTCGCCTGGAAGACTGGATCGCCGACCTGATCCAGCGCATCCGCAACGTTCCCAAGGCCGCCATCGGCTTTGCCAGCGCGCTCATCCTCACCTACGCGGCCATCTCCATGCTCGTCGAGATCGAACGCGCGTTCAACCTCATCTACCGCTGCGTGATCGGACGCAACTGGTGGAGCCGCATCACCCTCTACTGGACCATCCTCACGCTGGGGACCATCCTGCTCGGCGCCACCTTCCTGGTCGGACAGCAGTTCCGGCACTGGGTCGTCAGTGTTGAGGACGCAGGCGTCCTCTCCTGGATTCGCGTCAATATCCTGGGCTACCTGGCCACCGTGCTCATCAGCACCCTTCTGCTCACCATTGCCTATTCACGCATTCCGAACACGCGCGTGCAGTTCCGCCCAGCCCTGGTCGGCGCCCTCGTGGCCGCCATCCTCTGGGAAGCCGGCAAGTGGGGCTTCACCCAGTACCTCTCCCATTTCACCGGGTACGCCCGCTTCTACGGCTCGCTCGCTCTCATCCCCCTCTTCCTTCTGTGGGTCTACATCACCTGGATGATCGTGCTCTTCGGGCTCCAGGTGTCCTACATCCTCCAGCACATCGGGCACGATGAGGCCTCCAAGGCCCGCACGCCCGACGACGGCCCGCGCGTCATCGAGCCGGCGATGGTGCTGGCAATCGGCACTTCCCTGGTTCGACGCTTCTGCGACGGCAAGCCCGCCTGCATCGAAGACTTGGCCCAGGACACCGGGCTGCCCAACGGCATCTGCGCCCGCATGGTCGAAGTGCTGCGCCGAGATGGGCTGCTGCACGAGGTGACCGACCAGGCCAACGCCTATTGCCTGGCCAAGCCGCCCGAAGGGATCCCCGCGGTGGCAATGCTGCACGCGGCCGAGTCGCTCTCGGGCTATGAGGCCCCGGTGCAGGTCAAGCAGATGCGCCAGGCCGCCGCCGCCACGCTGGGCGAATCGACGCTGGCGGATGTGGCCAAGGGCACAAGCGCCTGATTCCCCAGAACGTGGACTGCTTTCGTCTGCTCCGACCAGGTTGGAACCGATGATCTCTTCCCGCACGCCTCCCCACCGTTTGCCGCCTACCATCGCGGTTACCCACCATGCAGAGTGAACGCCTCACCGAGTTCTCGATCTACGTGGCCCAGCGACCCGGCGAACTGGCCGGACTGCTCGAAGCCAGTGCGGCCGCGGGCGTCACCATCCACGGGCTGTGCGTCACCGAGTACAAGGACAAGGGGCTGGTCCGTCTGATCGCCGAGCCGGAAGAGGCCATGCGGCACGTGTGCGAGTCCATGGTCGAGTCCGGCGTCGGGCCGGTGGTGGAAAGCCAGGTCATTGCCTTCGACATCGAGAATCGCCCCGGAGCCCTGCGTGACGTGGCCATGGGGCTGGCCGACGCCCGCATCAACATCCAGTACGTCTACTTCACCTCGCCTTCGCCCGGGCGCAGCACCCGGGCCGTGATGCGCGTTGATGACCTGAACAGGGGTATTGAAGCAATCAATTCTCTCCAATGGCCTGACCACGCGGTGAAGTGAGACGCCGCTCGAACACCCCCCTCGCCGCATACGATTGCTCGCAAAGCCCGGGAGGCCGACTGCTATGGGTATCGAAGCCGCGCTCTCTTCTGACACCGTCCTGACGACCAGCCTCCAGCGGGTGATCAACTGGGCCCGTCGCTCGTCCATCTGGCCCCTGCCTTTTGCCACCGCCTGCTGCGGGATCGAACTGATGGCCACCGCGTCGAGCCGCTACGACCTGGCCCGCTTCGGGGCCGAGGTCATGCGCTTCAGCCCGCGCCAGAGCGACCTGCTCATCGTGGCGGGGCGCATCGCCATCAAGACGCTCCCCGTCCTCCAGCGCATCTACGAGCAGATGACCGAGCCCAAGTGGGTGATCTCGATGGGCGCCTGCGCCTCCACCGGCGGCGTCTTCGACACCTACGCCACTGTCCAGGGCTGCGACCAGTTCATCCCCGTCGACGTCTACGTCCCCGGCTGCCCGCCGCGCCCGGAAATGCTCATCGAGGCCGTCATGACCATCCAGAGGATCATCGACGAGGACAACATTCCGCCCAAGGGCCCGGATGGTCGCCGCATCCCGCTGGGCATCGCGCTGCAACCCAACTACAGCACGCGCCCGCAGCCGGTGGGCCTGAGCGTCTCGCGGTAAACTCCGCGACGGATGCTCCCCATGCCTTCCTGCCGAACAAAACTCCGTCCGCTCGCCGAAGCCCTGGTGGCCGCGACTCTGACCGGCTGCGCCTCTCCCCGCGGTGGAGTCTCGTTCACGGTGCCGTCCGACCAATACGGCGCGACCATCGACGCGGCCCGCGAGGCGTTCCTCGACGCGCGATTCATCATCGACCGCGTCGACGCCCGCGCCGGCATCATCGAAACCCAGCCCAAGCACTCGGCCGGGCTGGCAACGCCCTGGGACACAGAGCAGGCCACGCTCCGGCAGGAGTGGTCCGACCTGCTCAACCAGCACGAGCGCGTCGCGCGGCTGATCGTCGAACCTATCGAGGGGCCGACCGACGACCTCGCCGCCGCCGCGGGCGAGTTGCAGGCCACCGTTGAAGTCATCGTCTATCGCGTCCGCCGCTCGGGCTGGCGCGTCGAGACCGAAACCATCAGCCGCAGCACACACTCGCGCGACATGCTCGGCCCGCAGCGCGGACAGCCCAACTCCTACTCGCAGCCCGTTGCCCGCGACGACCAACTGGCCGAAGCACTCGCCCAACGCATCCGCGAGCGCTTGGCGCTCGCATCGGCGCCCGCGGACTCCCCGCCGGTCCAGCCGGACTGACGCCGCCCTGAGGCGCCGCGCCGGCCGATCGTTCACCGCCCCTTCGACGCGCGCTTGGTGACCTTTTTGCGCGAGGCGGATCGCGCTGACTTTGCAGCCTTGCCCGCCCGGGCCGTCAACGTATTGCGTCCCGAGGTCTTGCCGCCTGTCTTCTTCGCGGCCTTCTTGAGGGCGCTCTTCTTGGCCATCTTCTTCGACGTCTTCCTGAATGCGTTGCTCACTGCCTTTTTCGAGGCCGCCCGAGGCTTGTCGCTCGACGCCCTTGCCGAAGCCGCCTTGGTCCGCGCTGCCCCGCGCAGGTTCTGCTCGTAGAGCGCGATGAATGTGTCCACCGGCACGCTGCCGATCGCCTCACCCACCACCTCGAGCGGCACGTCCTCCAGCCGCTTGAAGCGCACGCACCCCTTGCCCATGTCCAACTTCCTGCCCGTCGCTTCCCACCGTTCGCGGAAACGGGCCGTGAACTCCTGGCTCCCATAGATACAGAAGAGGTACAGCGAGTAGTGGTTCTTCTGGGCCGCCAGACCCGCAAACGGCAGCGGCTGGCGCGGGTCGCAGTGATACCCGGCCGGATACGTCGAGTGCGGCACGTGGTATCCGATCATGCCGTACGCCATACCCTCGACGTACCCCTCCGGCAGTTTCTCGAGAAACACCTGCCGGAGCGCGATCATGGTCGCGCGACGGTCTTCGGGAAGTTCGGCCAGATACTGATCAACCGTGGTGGCTTTGCTCTGCATGGACCACAGGGTACCGAAGAGAGGATCGGATCGCCAAGTAGCGAGATGGCCAAATGGGCGAACCATGCGGTCACGGGGTCGGAACCAAGCCCCGAGTGGAAATGAGGGGTTGAAGCGACGAAGGCTCAGAAAAGCACAAGGCCGCCGGCACACGCCGACGGCCTTGCTTGTCATCCGAACTCCGATCGCGATCAGGCGCGGCGGCGACGCAGCGCCAAGGCGCCCAGCCCGAGCAGCGCCATCGACGCCGGCGCGGGAATCGAACTGTACGTCACGCTCCCGAACGGCGCGATGTCCGTGATCCACACGTTCACGCCCCTGACCTGGAAGCCCCACTGCACGTGCCGGGCCGAGTCGGCGATCGTGTTCAGACTGAGGCTGAAGTACCCGACCGTCGCGTCAAGGAACACGTCAACCGACGACGAGTAGTCCGGCGCGAAGTCGCGGATGAAAATCCGCGCCTCGTGCGCATCAGTGAAGGTGTTCGAGAGCACGTAGCCCGAGAAGGTCACCGTCGTGCCTGACAGCGAGCCGTCGGAGACCTCTTGGTACAGGTTGGCCTCCATGATCTTGTTGCCCGGAGCGCCAGGCCCGCCGGGGTTCGGGTTGCCCCCGCCGGTCGGATCCTGGTACCAGAACTCGTTGGGATCGCCGATCGAGTTGGGATACATGGTGACCGAGGGGTACCCGTCGTCGAAGACGGCAACCAGGTCGGCGATGCCCCACGGACTCCCGAAGATGTACCCGCCGCCGTGCTCCGGCAGCGCAAACACGTTCATGTACCCCAGCCAAGGCGCACTGGAGTTGTCGACTCCGACGTTGGCGGCCTGAGCCGAGCCGGCAAGCACGCCGGCGCACAGCAGAGTGCAGATGCGTTGCATGTGACCTCTCTCCTTCTTTCAGGAAGACCGGTGGGCCGACACACCGATGTGGGCCCTGTTGGAACTGTTACAGTCTTGCAGAAGTGACCCCGCAACTCAAGCCCCTGGGGTGTGGAATTGAGCGGAATTTCGGCCCTTCAGCCCATAAAGAGCCCGACCCAAACGTCCCATAAACGCCAACCCGCTCTGCTCTGTTCCGCTCGCAGCAGCCACGCGCCAGCGGCCGGGTCCATGGCCCCGAAGATTCCCAGCACCAACAACGCCGGCATCATCACCAACGCCCAGTGCAGCGTCGGACGCTTGATGGCAACGCCCCGCGCCATCGCCCACCACCACCACGTGGCAACCCAGACAATCAGTACCAGCGCATACACCGCCATGTTCGCCGCCCACGTGTCCAGCAACCACCCGCTCGCACCCAGGGCCACGTTGAAATCCCGAGCGACAAACCCATGCACAGCCATCGCCAGCAGCAGCGCGAGGTGAAGCGCCAGCCACGCCTGTCCATAGATCCCCGCACGCAAGACGTGCGCCGCGCGCACTTTCGCACCGGCACATGTGGCCGCCAGCATCGGCAGGGCCAGCGCAGGCAGCGCACTGAACGCGAGCAGCCCGAAGAAGATCGGGCTCCACTCCGGCACCAACCACCAGAAGTACGTCTGCCAAGGTGTGTTCGGCCCCGGGTTCGTTCGCACCAATCCCACGCACGCGAACGGGTACAGCACCGCATTCGACGACAAAAGGCAGTCCTGTTGGAGGGTCCAACTGCGCCACGTCCACGGCGTCACCAGGTACGCCGCGATGCGCACACCCGCGATCAGCATCCACATGCTTCCCAGCCACACCGCCAGCCACAACACAGCCCGTCGCACCTTCACCTCATGGTGCAGCCTCACCTTCGACCAGAACACCCACGGCAGCAACGCCCACCGCAGCGTGCGCATCGCACTGGTCCACGATCGCACCACCCCGCGCTCATGCTCGAAGAACCCGTGCAGGCGCTGCCGCTCCGGACGCACCACATCCGACCACTCGAACGTGTGTCCGCACTCGCTGCAGATACCCGCGATCGGGCAGGCGTCGGTCCACGCGGCGATGGCACCCTGCTGGTCATACCCGCAGCGTGGGCACGCGGGCGCCTCAACAACCCGGGATGGATGGTGCTCAGGCCGCACACCGACCTCCCGATCATGTTGTTTCTACCGTCGCCCTCTCTCGCAGGTTGCCTGGCCCGGGACAGTCTCAGCCCATGAATCCCGACGGAGCCAGGGGCCGCGCGTCCCACAGCGCCCGCTCGGGCGTCGGCGGGTCCGACAGGTCGATTTCCAGATACATCCCGCGCTGGTGATCGCTATTGAGCACCACCGCGTTGGGGGGCACCAGTTCGATCCCCGTTGGCACGTGCTGGTGTCCGAGGATAAACATCACCACGCCCCAACGCTCGACCAGGTCTTCCAACTGCTCGGCGTCGTAGTCCCGCCCCCATACCATCAGGTGGGCCGAACCGCGCCGTGGCGCATAGTCCTCGTCGGTCAGATCGCGTTCGAGGATCGACGTATCAAATCGCTGCATCGCGGCCGTTCCGGGCAGACTGTGCGCACACAGGATGTCTCCCCGCGGCGTATGCACCCGCAGCGCCAGAGGCATCGAGCGCACGAACTCCTCGATTGCCGCGATCACGCCCGGCGCCTCATCGCTGAAGGTGTGCTCGATGCCCCCGTTGAAGGCCTCGACGACGCGCACCCCATTCTTGACGATGCCCGATCCGATGATCTGCGCCAACTCGTGGTTGGCCAGCAGCACGTGCACATGCTCGGGGTGGTCGGCCTTGAGCCGCGCCACCCGCGTCAGGGCCCGGTATGAAAAGTCCACATCCCCCAGCAACTGGTCCGGATGGATGATCTCGTGCAGGGTGACGTGTGCCGGCTCGGCGCCTTCGGCCAACCCGGCCAGTTCGATCAGGCGCGTGAAGTGCAGCGGGTTGTCGTGCAGGTCGCCGGTCGCGATCAGCCGTCCCGGAGGCGAGATCACGTCGATCGAGCGGTAGCGACACCCGGCGGAGCGATTGGCGGCCGCACCTTCCCTCAGCGCGCCGATGACCTGGCGCGGATCCCGCAGATCAATCGAGGAGAAGGCGGAAATGGCTCAGCCCTCCGTGGGCGGGGGCATGTCGGTACCCGAAGCGTCGCGATCGGCGGCGGCCAGGAGAATGCCGAGGATCAGTTCCAGCCGATCGGCCACCCAGGCCATCGTCTCCGGACGCTTCCTGGGATCCACCTCGACACAGTGCATGATCAACTCGTTGAGTTTCGGATGGATCCGGCGGTTCAGTTCCGACGCCGGCTTGGGCTTTTCGATCAGGTTGTCGTCCAGCGAGCCGACCAGCGAGTCGCCCTTGGCCAGGGCCGTGGGGATGTGCTGGCGCGTCAGCGTCCAGTACATCGTCGCACCCAGGTTGTAGATGTCCGTCCGCGGGGTGATCTCGCGCCGGTGCACCTGCTCGGGGGCGATGTAGTCCGGAGTGCCCTGGATGCGCTCCTTGATCGTTCCGATCTTGCACGACTGACCCAGGTCGATCAACTTCACCTCGCCCTCGCTCGAGATGACGATGTTGTGCGGCTTCATGTCCGCGTGCACGTAGCCGCGCTGGTGCATGTGCGCCAGCGCCCGAGCCGTCTGCTTGAAAATGTTGACCGCCTCCTCAAACGTCCGGGGCGGGTGCACCTCGAGACTCTGCCCGTCCACCAACTCCATCACCAGGTAGAGTTCCCGCACCGACAGCAGCGAACCCTTCTTGATGATCTTCGGAATCGCCCGGATGTTCGGGTGGCTCAGTTCCTGCGAGATGCGGTACTCGGCCTCGGCCTGATCCAGGAAACGCTGGTCCTTGGCCCCCGACTTCTGCACGTGCTTGAGGGCCCAGACCTGCTTGGTCTTCACATCCTGCACGACGTAGATGATCGAGGCCGCGCCCCGACCGATCTCCGCCATGATGCGGTATCCCTCGACCAGATCGCCCTTCTGCTTGGGTACGGGTCCTTCTGCCATGTGACTCGGCTGACTCCCAACTCACAGCACGCCCGATCGGCGACCAAAAAGCCCCGACCCATCAACTTGAGGGGCATCGTAGCCGCCTTCGCCTGCGCATGGGAGCGGCAGGATCCTGTCCACGCTCACTTCTTGTTATTCGGAGCCGAAGCCTCAGCGTTGCCCGGCCAGCAGTTCGCGGAACTGGGCCACCGGGAAGTACCGGCCCGGGCTGCCCGTCTCGGCCAGATCACTCTGCAGATACACCCGGCCGAGGTCCACCCCCAGTTCGCGAGCCAGAGTTCCGACAAGTTCAGCCAGACGCTGCACCTGCATCCGCGTGAAAGGCCTCCGGTTGCCGTCGCCGATCAAGCAGATGCCCACCGCGTGGCGCGGGTCGACCTGCGTCGACTGCCCGACGCTGTGCAGCCCGGAATCTTGGTCCATCCAGCGGTAACCGACGTGAATGTCCCCGTCGCCCATGCCGGCTCCGTTGCCGATCAGGAAGTGGAAGCCCATGCCCTGACGGGTCAGTTCCCTCTGGCGCGACTCGAGCGATGCCGGCGTGCCATAGGGCGAAGCGCTGTGATAGATGACGATCGAGTCCCACCGTCCGGGGGTGATCGGAGCATTGGTCCGGAGAATCGACTCCATCCCGCCGCCGACCACCGACACCATGGGTGAAAGCGTCAGCCCCGACGGAGCCGACGTGCCATCGACCAGCATCGCCAGTCCGCCGCCCACGAGCGACATCGACAAAACCAGCGATGCCCACACCAACTTGGTCCGGTGGGGTGAAACTCGCTTGCGTGCGCGTCGTGACATGGCTTGACTCTAGGTTCGTCCGGGAAAGGCTCAGGATTTGCGCCTTCTCCACGTTTCCTTTCGGATTCTCACACCAGTTCGCGGTAGAAAACTCACGCTCTCTCAAGCCCGACGCCACGCGCTTGCCTCGGTTGTCGGCACACACCGCCCAAGAACATGTCGAGGGCGCGTCAGGCCAACACAATATGTTGGACCCAGAACCGCCTCGGCGCGTCCGAGAAAATTTTTCATTCGCGCGGAAGAAGCCGTCCACGCAGGTTGGGACGCCGGCGCCCAAACTCGTCCATGTAGTACGGCGAGGGATCCTGTTCCCGGACCCGGTCGTAGCGATCAAACTGCGATCGCTCCTCGCCGGTTGCCAGCAGGGGCTTGCGGCACCCGCCGATCGCCAGCACCGCGACGCCCGCCATCACCACCCGACTCGCCCGCTGAAGAAAAACTCTGGTCACAAAAACAGTGTACCGCCCTGGTGGGGGGCGGCACACTGATGGAGAGAGGAGAGGAGACTTGAATCACTACTTCGCTACAAGAGATACGTCTCACACCTGAGCCATGTTCGAAACGCGCTCACGAGATATGTACCTCCGGCGGTCTGATCGTGCCACGATTTCTGGACTTTCTGCACTAAAGTTCTCGGCCATGACCAATCAGATTCCGTACACGCAATTGCCGGATCCCCTCGTACACGGCCGCAGACACCACCGCGGACAGGTTCATGGAGCGTTCACCCTCGGCCATGGGAAAACACACGCACCGGTCGGAGTATGCCTCGAGAAGCCAGCCCGGCATGCCGACAGTCTCCTTGCCAAACACCAGGTGATCTCCCGGATCAAAGGTCGCGTCAAAGACGCACCGGTCCGCGCGGGTGGTGAACAGCCACAGGCGCTCGCGCGGCACCCGCACGCTGGCCAGGTATTGCTCCCAGTTGGTGTGCTCATGCAGGTGCAGCCGGGGCCAGTAGTCCAGCCCGGCGCGCCGGCACGCCTTCTCCGAGATCTCAAAGCCCAGGGGGTGAATCAGGTGCAGGCCGCACCGCGTGGCCACGCAGGTCCGCCCGATGTTCCCCGTGTTGTTCGGGATCTCGGGCTCGTGTAGCACAACCTGAAACAGCAGCCCATCGCCCTTTGCCGGCGTTGCGCCCACCTTCATGCCCTACTCGTGTCGAGCGGTCACCCAAGGGTCAACCGCGATGGTCTCCTCGACCGCCTTCTCGAACGCCGCATCATGCGGATTACCCTGCCAGCGCACCACGCCGTCGCTGCTCAGCACCACCACGTGCGGAATGGCGGCAATGCCCAGCGAGCGGTACACGCCCTGGCTGACATCATGCACGTGCGAGTAGGACACCTTGTGCTGCTTCATGTACTGACGGATAGTCCGTTCGTCCTCTGGATACTGCGAGCCGCGAGCCTGCCCGGCCACGCCGATGACCACCAGATCGTCCACGTACTTCTTCTGCAAACTGTCCAGTTTGGGCGAAGCGGCAATGCAGGGCCCGCACCAGGTCGCCCAGAAATCCAGCACCACCACGCGACCCTCCAGCGGCACCGGCTCGGACAGCCACGTCTCCTTGCCGAACGGCACCGGTAACGGCTTGCCCTGCACGTCCTTCGCGTTCAACCGTGCCGGATCACGCGGCTTGTTCTGCTCCGGCCAGGCCGCCGACATGTACGCCTGCTGGCCCGGCCTAGGCGGCACCTTGGCGATCTGCTCGGCCCGACGCTTCTCCCTGTCGGCCTTCTGCTGGGCTTCCTTCTCCAACAGGCTGGCCCGCTCAGCCCGGCGGGCCCCCGCCTGCTGGGCTTCCTCGCGCGTCTCGCCCACCAGCGCACGCACGACATTGGGCAGGTCACGATCGTCCAGGTCGGCAAATCGCATCTGCCCCGCCCGGTCGATCACGAAGCAGTCCGGCGCTTCGTCGGCCCCGAGCGCCTTGCCCAGCGCCCCGTCCGCGTCGAGCGCGATGCGCGTGGTCATCAGCCCGGAAGCAATCCGCTCCTGCGCCTCGTCCCAGTGGTCGGGCCCGTGGACCGCGACAGAGACAAAGCCCCGGTCGCCGTAGGTCATTTCCAGGCGCTTGAGGGTGGGAACCACCGCCCGCACCGAGGTCGGCTCGGCGTTGTTCCAGAATACGATCGCCAATACCTTGCCGTCGACCAGACGCGCGTCGGGTGCCGAGCCGTTCTGCCACGAAGTCAGCGCGTTGAGCAGCGACAGGTCAAAGGGCTTGAGTTCGCCCGCGTCCAAGGCCGTGCGCCGCTCGCCCTCGCCTTCGCGTCGGTATTTCCAGTCATCGGCGGGCTCGGCGAGCAGGAGACCAGCCCCGACCGTCAGTGCGAGCAGCACACTCATGCAACACTCCTGCGGGCTTGGCCCGCGCGATCAGCCGCCGCGCGAGCGGCGATAGTCCTCTTCAACCTTGCGGCGCTCGCGCACCGCCGGATCGACCCGCAGCAGTTCGTCGAGCATGAACTGGAACCACGAGGATTGCCGGGGTCCGTGCCAGCGAATCGTCCCGTCAGAACTCACCAGCGCCACGTAGGTCATGTTGGCCGCGGCGAACACCCCGGCGTCCTGGTTGCCCGATCGCTGATTGACATTGAGGGCCGTCACGAACTGCCCGGACGGATCAGTCACGAGCCAGTGCTTGGGGTCGCGCTGGCGCGCAAACTCGGCAAACTCCTGCGCCCACTTGACCGGGTCGATCTTCTCTCCCTCCTGCCCGCCGCGGTTGCGGGCGTTGGGATCCTCCTTAGGTGACATCACTCCCAGCACCACCACGTCGCGCCCGTGCGCCTTCTGGAGCCGGTTGGCCTCGGCGATGAACTGCTGGTAACTCTGCGGCACCGTTGGGTTGAAGAAGTACGCGATCACCAGCCGGCCCCGGAACTCGGGCTTGGACGGGTAGAAAGCCATGGAGTCGTACTGGGGCATCCGGGCCGGACCGGTTTCCTGCCCGTAACGCGAACGCTGGGCCTCCTCGTCGACCTTTTCCTTGGGCCACTTCACGGCCGCGTACTGCTCTTCCGTTGGCTGAGCGAAGGGCAGTTCGGGAATGTCAGAGAGGTGAAAATCCTGTCGGATGTCGTAGGTCCGTGAGAAGTCGCGATCGGCCTCGGCCTGCGCCCGCTTCAACCGCGCCACCACGTCGGCTGACTCCTCGGTGGTCTCCTTGATCAGCAAGTCAATGGCCGCCCCCAGCGCCGCGGTGTCCAGGTCGGCGAAGCGCAACTGCCCCGCACGGTCGATCAGGTAGAAATCCGGATCCTGATCCACCTTCAGCCAGTTGCGGAACGCGCCGGTCTGGTCCTGCGCAGCCACGAAGGAGGCCTTGCGCTCCTCCAGCGCCTTGCCGGCGCCCTCCCAGCCCGTGGCAGGATGCACCCCGACCACGACCAGACCCTTCTCGCCGTAATCCTTGATCGCCCGGTTCAACGTCGCGATCGGACGCGTTGTATTGGGCAGGTAACTGGTCCATGTGTAGATGACCACCACCTTGCCGTGGGTTGATTCCTCGCTCAGGGCCGAACCGTTCGTCCAGTCGCTCAGTTGCGACCACAGCGACGGGTCAAAGGGCTTGAGTTCCATCGCATTGAGTTGCGCACGGCGCTCGCCCGTTCCTTCGCGTGCCAGATCATGACCCGGGGCCTGAATCACCGGCTGGGCGAACGTGATCGAAACGGCGCTCACCAGCGCGGCGCCGGCCCATCGCATCCTCGACATTCGTGCACCTCCCTGAAACGAGCCGGAGAGAACCGCCCCCGGCCCCGCAAGTCTATCCGAAGTCCCTACGACGCCCAAACCCGATGGGATCGACATTCATTCCACGCGCGGACGCAGCGCGTGCAGCGCCACCCCCACCGAGACTACCACGTTCAACGAATCCACCGCCGGATCCATCCCGATCCTGACCCGCCGACTCGCCCGCTCCAAGGCTGCTTGGCTCAGCCCCGGACCCTCGGCCCCGGCCAGCAGGCAGAACCGTTCCATCCGTCCCACCTGCCCGATCTCCACCGCCCTCGGCTCGGGCGTCAGCGCCAGCACCTCAAAGCCGGCAGCCGCGACCCGGCTGATGTCCGCCGCACCATCTTCCAACCACGTCCAGGGGACATGCAGCGCGTGCCCGATCGAGACGCGGAGGGCCCGTCGGTAGAGCGGATCGCAGCACCCGGGCGTCAGCAGCACCGCCCCCGCGTCACCTGCCAACGCCCGCACACACCGGAAGATCCCGCCCACGTTGTCGTGGTTGGACAGATTCTCCAGCACCACCAGCGTCCTCGCCCCGCGCAGCACATCCTCCAGAGAGGGGAGCGGAGCGGCCCGGCCACAGGCGAGCACTCCGCGGTGCAGGTCGTAGCCTACCACTCGCTCAACCACGCCCGGCGAACCCACGAACACCGGGGTCGCCGCGTCGAGACGCTCGAGCATCGGGCGTAGACGCTCGACCTTGTTCGATGCCACCAGCACGCTGACCACCTCGTGTCGCGAGCGGAGGAGTTCACCCAGCACGAGTTCTCCTTCAGCCAGAAACAGCCCGCCCGACAAGCCGGTCCCGCTCGCCTGCGGCTCGGCCCGAGGATGGTGCCTCGATCGCAGCCACACGTCCTTCTGGTCGCGGTAGGGCGCCAGTTCGGGGCCAGACAGTTCATCAACTTCGATCAGGTGGGCCATGTGGGCGTCACCTAGAGTCCGGCCCCTTCCCGGGCCGATGTGCTCCCTGCCGCGCGGAGAGAATGATGCTCTTGAATCTGGCCAGTGTAGATCCGGCTGCCTCGTTCGTGACGCCCCTGGACGCGGCGGTTCTCGGACTGGTCGAGGGGATCACCGAGTATCTCCCGATCAGTTCCACCGGGCATCTCATCATCGCGTCGGCGTTGATGGGGCTGGACTCGCCGCAGGAGCAAAAGGCCGCCGTCGACGCGTTCAACATCGTGATCCAGGGCGGCGCCATCCTGGCCGTCCTCGGGCTGTTCCGCCAGCGCGTCCTGCAGATGATCCTCGGCGTGCTCGGCCGCGATCGCGCCGGACTGAAACTGGCCATCAACATCATCGTCGCGTTCCTTCCTGCGGCGGTGCTCGGCGTGCTCCTGGACGACTGGATCGACGCCCACCTCTTCTACGCCGGTCCGGTCTTGGGCGCCCTCCTGCTCGGCGGAGTCTTCATGATCGGCATCGACCGTTGGAAGATCCGTCCGCAACGTGAGAACTCGGAACTGGTCACAGGGCGCGACATTGCCGAGATGACCTGGATCGACGCGCTGGTCATCGGGCTGCTCCAGTGCGTGGCCATGTGGCCCGGCACCAGCCGCAGCATGATGACCATTTCCGGCGGGGTGCTGGTCGGGTTGAAGCCAAGGCAGGCCGCCGAGTTCAGTTTCCTGCTGGGCCTGCCCACGCTGGGCGGCGCGTGCGTCTACAAACTGGCCAAAGACGTCACCGGCGACGGACCCCACATGTTCGAAGTCATCGGGCCCTTGCCGATGATCGTCGGCATTGTCGTGGCCACGCTTTCGGCCGCCGTGGCGGTCAAGTTGCTGGTGGGGTTTCTCACACGCCACGGCCTCACTGTGTTCGGGATCTACCGCATCCTGCTGTGCGCCGTTCTCGGCGCCTTGTGGTGGACGGGCGCCGTAAACATCTCACCTGATGCAACGCCCCGGCCGCCAGCCGCGGAGGCGCAGCCATGAGCCGCGTCACATCATTCCCGCGCGATCGCATGCGCATCGTGCTGGTCGAGGGCGTGCACGAACGCGCCCGCGACATCTTCGAGCGCGAGGGCTTCCGCGTCGAGATGCTCCGGCACGCGCCGGGGCCTGACGAACTGAACGCTCTGCTGGATACCGCCCACGTGCTGGGCATCCGCTCCAAGACACAGGTCGAAGCGGCGCAGGTCGAGGCGGCCTCGCGCCTGCTGGCGATCGGGTGCTTCTGCATCGGCACCAACCAGGTGGCGCTCGACGCGGCGGGGCGGCGCGGCATCCCAGTCTTCAACGCGCCATTCAGCAACACGCGCTCGGTCGCGGAACTGACCATCGCCGAAATCGTTGCCCTGCACCGGCGGCTGTTTGCCCGCAGCAGCGCCCTGCATGAGGGTCGGTGGGACAAGTCGGCCTCCGGCTCGCACGAGGTCCGCGGGCGCGTGCTGGGCATCGTGGGCTACGGGCACATCGGCTCGCAGGTGTCGGTGCTCGCCGAGGCGATGGGCATGCGCGTGGTGTACGTGGACATCGAGCCCAAACTGGCTCTGGGCAACGCGCAGCGGCTCGGGTCGCTGGCCGAACTGCTGGCCGCCGCCGACGTTGTCACGCTGCATGTGCCCGCCACGCCGCTGACGAAGAACCTGATCGGGCGCGAGCAACTGGCGGCGATGAAGCACGGCTCGTTTCTCATCAACAACGCGCGCGGGTCGGTGGTGGACGTGCCGGCGCTGGCCGAGGCGGTGCGATCCGGACATCTGGCCGGGGCTGCGGTCGACGTCTTCCCGCACGAGCCGGCCTCGAAGGACGAGCGTTTTGCCAGTGAGTTGTGCGGGTTGGAGAATGTGATTCTGACACCGCATATCGGCGGCTCGACGGCCGAGGCGCAGGCCAACATCGCCGAGGACGTGGTCGCCAAACTGGTTCACTTCATCAACCGCGGCTCAACTACAGGCGCAGTCAACGTACCTCGCGTGGAACTGCCTGAGCAGCCGGGGGGCGGGGGGGGGGCGCCCCGCCCCCCCCCCCACCCGCACATTCAACCCCACCCGCCCCGGGGGGTGTGCGCCAGTACACCCCCCC
>JAHDXL010000003.1:0-241548 GCA_023382935.1 Phycisphaerales bacterium | reverse complement strand
TCAAGTTCCCGCGCGTGGAACGGCCGGAGCCGCCGGTCGCCGGGCGCGAAGCCCGTCGACCACACCGCATCCTGCACTTTCACCGCAACGAGCCGGGCGTGCTGAGCAAGTTACACACACTGATCGCCGAACTGGGCGTGAACATCACGGGCGAATATCTGCAGACCAACGCACACCTGGGCTACGTGGTGCTTGACGTCTCTCCCACCGACGCCGACGAACTGCTCGCCCGCATCCGGGCCATGCCGGAGACCATCCGCACGCGCGTGCTCTGGTGAGCCCGACGGTGGCGCCCGGCGGCCGGTTCGACTCGCACCCCACACCCTTTCGCCGGCCTACCGTAGCCCATGCCGACCACTGCACCCCGCGTTTTTCTCCGCGAGATGAGCCCTTCCAGCCGCATCAGCGGGTGCTTCTCCATCTCCAACGCCCAACTCGGGCGGACCCGGAACGACAAGCCATACCTGCGCTGCCTGCTGGGCGACAAGACCGGGCAGGCGCCCGGGCGCATGTGGAGCGTGGACGAGTCGATCTTCGGGCGCATTCCGCGCGAGGGCTTCGTCTATATCGAGGGCGAAACGCAGGCCTACCAGGGCGAACTGCAGATCATCATCCAGACCATCGACCCGCACGACCCGACGCCCGAGCAGATGCGCGACCTGCTGCCCTGCTCGACGCGCAACCCCGCCGAAATGTTTGCCGAACTGGTCGGGCTGCTCGGCGGCGTCCGGCACCCGGCCATGCAGGCGCTGGTGAAGGCCTATCTCGATGATGAATACCTGATGGAGGCCTTTCGCCGCGCCCCGGCCGCCAAGAGCATGCACCACGCCTATCTCGGCGGATTGCTCGAACACACGCTCAATCTCGTGAAACTGGCCTACGCGGTCTGTCCGTTGTATCCCAAGATCAACCAGGACATCGTCGTGGTCGGGCTGTTTCTGCACGACCTGGGCAAGACGCGCGAGTTGTCCTACGAGGCCGGCTTCGGATACACCGATCGGGGTGAACTGATCGGGCACATTGTCGAGGGGGCGATCATGCTCCACGACAAGGCCCAACAGGTAATGCGCGAGCAGGGGATCCGCCTGCCCGGCAGCCTGGTGACCGTGTTGCAGCACATCATCCTGTCGCATCACGGCGTGCCGGAATTCGGGGCCGCCAAGGTTCCCAGCAGCCCCGAGGCCATCCTCGTGTCCATGCTCGACAACGTGGACGCGAAGACCACGATTGCGCTGGATGCGGCCCGCCCGGAACAAGACAGCGCCTGCGACCTGGGCGGAAACTTCACGGAAAAGCAGTGGGCGCTGGACACCAAACTGTACCGCCCAGACCCGCTCGCTTGACTCCGATCGTCCCGGCTCACCCGTCATCCGCCCACAGCAGGCGCCAAAATGTCGTGAACGGCTCGAGACGGTGAGTCGGCAGTTCACCGGCCGCACACCCCTTCCCTCACGGTCGGGTCTCGCTGAAGCCGAAGGGAACATTCACCCGGCGGCAGGGGTAGAGTTTGTCGTGAGCGATGGTCAATCCATCTCGGTGAACTTTGCCCGCGAGATGCCGATCTTCCCGCTCGAGGCCGTGGTGCTGCTCCCGCAGCAGGTGCTCCCATTGCACATCTTTGAAACCCGGTATCGGCAGATGATCGGGCGGTGTCTCGATGGGGCGGGGCAGTTGGCCATCGCCGTGGTGCGAGAGGGTGTGGAAGACACCTCGGGGAATCCCCCGGTTCACCCGGCAGTGTGCGTGGCACAGATCGTTCAGCACGAGACCCTTCCCGATGGGCGCTACAACGTCCTGCTCCAGGGCGTGTGCCGGGCTCGGATCATCCGGGAACTGCCCCCAACGACCGATCGACTCTACCGGGCCGCCTACCTCGAACCGGTGGGTGAGCCAAATCCGGACTCGGATCACCTCTATGCGTTGCGCGAGTGGATTGAGGCCGAGTTGTCCGAAGGCCCGCTGAAGCAGATGGCGGTGGCCGAGCACGTCGTCGAGTACGTTCGGAACGAAGAAGTGCCCAACGCGGCGGTGCTGGAACTGGTGTCGTTCGCGTTACTGACTGATCCGGCCTTGCGCTATCGCCTGTTGTCGGAGGGGGATCTGGATGAGCGGGCTGCGATTGTTCGGGCCGAGTTGGCGGATCTTGCTAAGTTGATCTCCCTGGCGGAGAGCCAGAAATCCAGGGATTGGCCGAAGGGCTGTTCGTGGAACTGAAGCCCCATAACGAGGGGCATGGTGGGCCGGGCGCGAAATCCGGCCGAGGAACAAACCGAAAGATTGTCAGCGTTCTGTTGCGTGGAGCGGAGAAATGACAGAACGCGGATGTGGAGGAACGGACCCATGGCACGGGCTGAGATGAAGAGACTGGCGCTGGTCGGGCTGGGTGCCTTCGCGCTGGCGCTGGGCGGGTGCAACAACGCGGTGTCGGGCGGTGCCATCGGCGCGGGTGCGGGCGCTCTGGGCGGCATGGCCATCGGTTCGCTGTCGGGCGACATGGGCAAGGGCGCGGTCATCGGCGCGGTGGCGGGCGGCATCGGTGGGGCGATCATCGGCGACCAGAACCGTCGTCGCGATCAGCGCAACCGCGACTATTGAGTCGGCCTCCCGGTCCTTGCGCTACACTGCACGCGAGGGCCCGCCATGACCCACCGAGTCGTCGCCTTCTGCATCCATCTGGCACTGTGTGCCGTCTTGGCGGGCTGTTCGGCCGCGCGTCATCGTGTCCCCGGCGTCGAGTCGGTGCACGCGGGCGTCGATCGACTGTCGTGGCTCGTGGGCGTGTGGGAGCCGCGGGCCGGTACGGGCGCGACCGAAGTGTGGGCCCAAGCCGAAGACGGGGTGCTGCGCGGTTTCAGCCTGGCCATGAAGGGCGGAGCGGTCGAGGACTACGAACTGCTGGCCATCGAGCCTGCGGGGCGGAGCGTGGTGTACCTGGCGCGCCCGAACGGGCTGACTCCTTCCAGCGCGTTCGCGCTGGTCGAACTCGACGGAACGCGGGCGGTGTTTGCCAACCCGGCGCACGACTTTCCGCAGCGGGTCGGGTATGAGCGCGAGGGCAATGTGCTGTCGGCCTGGATCGAGGGCCCGGGGTCCGAGGGCGTGAAACGCATCGCGTGGACGTGGACGCGCCGCTAGCCGGCGAAGATCAGGCGACGCAAGAAACCGATGACGCCCGTGGTGGGGGTCATTCCCTGCTCGTCCATGTCCTGGGCTTGCACCCCTGCGATGACGATTGGGCCGTTGTGGACGTTTTCAAGCGAGACGGTCGAGGCGGCCAAGGCGGGGTTTGGCCTGAGTACGAGGTCGAACCTGCCGCCGGCACTCGGCACTTCGCCCCGGACGCTTCGATAGACCGAAGTGGGCTGCGTGAGCGCGGGCGCGAGGTACATGCCTCCTTCCGTGTCCTGATCCGGATCGGAGTTGAGCGTACACAGTTTCCACTCACCCTCCGGCGTGCGCACGAACACGTCGTGCGCGATCGGGTGAGGCAGGCGGTCGAGTTGGATCGACAGTTGCAGGTACCCGCGGTTGCCGGTCTGCGGAGTGGACCAGGCGCCGCCCTGTACGAACACGGGCGACCTGCTCCCTCTCGGCGCCGGTTGCGATCTATCGTCCGCGCCACTCGGCCGGGACGTCGCCGAAGTCGGCGCGGATGACGCTGCGGATACCGCCGCGGCCTCGCCAGTCGGTGCGCACCTGCAACCACAACGGCTTCATCAACCTGACCAGGTCGTCGCGCATGCGATTGGTCACAGCCTCGTAGAAGATGCCCTCGTTGCGAAAACTCTGGCAGTAGAGTTTCAGACTCTTGAGTTCGACGCACGTGCCGCCCCTGCTCGCCGGCGCGGGACAGAAGCGAAGCGTCACGGTGCCGAAGTCCGGATGCCCGGTCCTGGGGCAGGTGCTGGTGAACTCCTCGTTGACGTGCTCGATGATGAACGGTTGTTCGCCCGGCGTCGGAAATGCTTCGAGAAGGGTGGGATCTGGCATGCGGCGCCATGATAGGACGGCGCCACGGTCCTCCGGTCCTCATCGGCCTGAGGACAGGTCGATGCCGCGCCGACCTCACACGCCGTACCGGCGCACCAGTTCCACGATCCGCGGCTGCTTGGGCTCGATCTGGAGTGAGCGGCGAAGCGACTTGATGGCCTCGTCGCGGGCGGCCACGTTCTCGCCCTTGCTCCATAGGTACTGGTTCAGTTGGCACACGCCCAGCCCGTTGTGCGCCGGGTAGTACGAGGCGTCAAGCGCGATCGCGTTGGCAAAGGCCTGCATCGCCTGGTCGTAGCGGCGCAGTTTGAACATGGCCTTGCCCATGCGCTCGTAGGCCGCCGGCGAGGGCTCGATGCGCAGCAACTGGTCGAGCGTCGATGCCATTTCGGCGTATCGCTCCAGATAGCCCAGAGCGTCGGCCATGTTGAGCAGGATGTCGGGCCCCAACCGGGTCAGTTCGGCGGCCTGCTGATACTCGGTGACGGCCGCCTCATAGCGACCCAGCGCGACGTAGACGGCCGCGAGATTGGCGCGGGCCGGACCTGAGTCAGAGCGCAGCGCGACGGATCGCTGCGCATACGGCAGCGCCTGGATCGGCTCGTTCAGATCGAGATAGGCCATCGCCAGGCGCCGATTGGCCTCGAAGTCGTTGGGACGGATGGCCAGAGCGCGCAGGTAGGCGCGGACGGCCTCCTGCACGCGATTGAGCAGTTGCAGCGACAGGCCGTGGTAGAACTGAGCGTCAAAGTTACGAGGCTCGACCTTGGCGGCGGCGGCGTAGCGGGCCTCGGCAGCCACGTAGTCGCCCCGCTCGCGGTAGATGTCGCCGGCGCCCAGATAAGCGACGGTCATGAGCGGGTTGGTCTCAATGACGCGCTCGAACTCAGCCAGGGCCCGGTCCATGTCGCCTTGGTGCCGGTAGCCTTCGGCGCGCACCAGGGCATCGGTGGTGTTGGCCCCGGGGGCCAGGGTTCCAGAGGCAGACGCGGGAGTGCGCGAGGTGGATCGGGACGCGGCCTTGGTACCGCTGGTGTTGGGGCCGGAGCACCCGAACAAGGCTGTGCTCATCAGGGCGGTTCCCGCCAGCATCCATCGTGTCCATTGCCGCATGCCGATTCTCCTCGTCGCTCTCACCCGTACAGGCGGGTACGTCGGCCCCGAGATAGGGGTTCGTCGCGGTGTTGGTATCGGCTTGGGTCACGCCCGAGGGTCCACGTTTTGGGGGTTGGTTTGACGCGGGCGAGCCGACCGACGCCAAGCGTAGGATGCGCGACTATGAGCAACCATCCCCTATCGGAGCGAGTAGCAGTGGTGACGGGAGCCAGCGCGGGAATCGGCGAGGCGATCGCGCGCGATCTGGTGGCCGCCGGGGCAAGAGTCGTGGTCAATGCGCGGCGGGCCGAGCGGGTCAACACGCTGGCGGCCGATCTGAATCAGCAGGCCGGGCGAACGGTCGCGGCTTCGGTAGCGGGCGATTGCTCCGACACCGGCGTGATCCGGGCGATGCTGGAGACGGCCAGACGGACGTTTGGCACGCGGCCCGACCTGGTAGTCGTCAATGCAGGACGCGGACTCGATGGCTCGGTCCTGACCAGCGACACCGAGCAATGGGAAGAAATGATCCGGACCAATCACATCGGGGCGGCCCGGCTAATGCGCGAGGCGGCGCTGGAGATGACCGCCGGTGGCAAGCCGCTCGAGCGCCCGCGCGACATCATCGTGATCGGTTCAGTGGTCGGCCGACACGTCAGCCCGTTCAGTTCGATGTACGGATCGACCAAGTTTGCGGTGGGCGGGCTGGCCGAGGGACTGCGGCGCGAGGTCGGCCCCAAGGGTGTGCGCGTGACGCTGGTGCTTCCCGGGTTCGTGGTCAGCGAGTTCCAAGGCGTGGCGGGCTACAGGCCGGAATGGGTCAAGCAGGTGTTCGACCGCATCGGCCCGGTGCTCGAGCCGGCCGACGTGGCGCGGGCGGTGACGTTCATCGCGCAACAGCCACCGCATGTGCATCTGAGCGAGGTGATGATCCGTCCGACGCGGCAGGACTATCCGTGACTCCCGATCGGCTCGGCAAGAATGCCCAACCGAAAGCGGAGCGGTGATTCCCGCCCTCGGTCGGAGTGGATGGCCTGTGGCTCATTCGTTGCGGCCGCTGACCACCGCGTCGACCAGCAGGGTACCCCGAACTGACCCTTGAAGCCGTTCGGGGTGCCACTGTTCACCGCCATTCCGCGCGCAAGTCGATTGCATGTCTTCCACGCGGCGCAGCAGTGTCTTCGCGCCGCGGCCTTCGACCTTCCACTGCTGCGCCGAAGACGTCAAGTCGTTGGCACCCGGCCCCGCCCTCCACGGTAGCGCGGGGTCAAGGCAGCGATGATGAACAGCATGGCAGGCGCCCCCGGGCCTGGTATCGCCGACCCAAGTGCAGACCTCCAGAACCGGTGATCGGAGGCGCGGGGGTGAGGCGGTCGATCTCATCGAACGGCGGTCCGAGCGCTCAACCTGTGCCTCTCAAGTAGCGAGAACCCTTATCCGCGGCGAACTCAAGCCACTCGCTTTCGCCGCCCGATCCGTCGAACAGCCCCCACGGGCTCATTCCGTCCGTGTAGGCACCCACGTCGTACGTCGCGCCTGATCCAGCGTTGGTCTGGCCGAATCCGGGCGGCCCGATGATCGGCGCAGTATCGCTCGACGTCGGATAGCGCCAATACCCGCCTTCGCCGTTGTTCTTCGTCGGATCCCAGTGCGTGGCCTTGGTCCACTCGTCGAGCGTCGGGATCCAGAACAGGGCTTGAGGGTTGTGTGTTTGCTGATCGGTGTAGTAGCCGTTGGCATCCTGCCCAAACGTGGACGTGTCGTACGCGCCGTTCTCGAAGGCCGCCTGTTCGAGACTCTTGCCGTTGTGCAGCCAGTTGCTGTATAGGGCCGCGAAGCGCCAGGCCATGTTGGTCGCGAAGTTCGCGCCGCCTTCGATGGCCCGGTACGTTCCGTTCCCAGCGTAGACGATCCAGTCGCCCGCGAAGGCAAGACTGCTCACGGGCTCGTCGTAGTACGGCGCGTAGGCGTTGACGAACTCCAGCCACTGGCCCACGGTCACTTCGGTGCGGGCCATGCGGTAGCGATAGTCCACGCGCCGCACCGAAAACCCTTCCGGCGCGTATGGCGGAAAGAACCTCCGCCCTTCCTCAATGTCCACCGGCCGATTGCCCGGGTCGCCGATGACGCCGAAGTCGTGCCCGCAACTGGGCACGGCCCGGCCGTGGCGGGAGCCGCCGCCAGCAGAACCAGGCCGACGCAGACCTGTCGCCGTACAGCCCGCATGACCAGAGCCTCCGTTCTGGATCAATCGGGCCCGAGCCAATGAAGCCCAGCCAATCGCACTCATCCGAGTGATCGCGTCCGGACCGGACGCACCCGGTCGCGCTCACATACTCTGGAGCGTGTCTCCAACGCAGTCCTCACGCTAGCCGAATTCGGGGAAAAACGTGAGGCTGCCCGCTTCCTCGCGTCGGGTCTTCAGAACCCGAGTCCCAGTCCATCGGCCTGCTTGTCGGCCAGGTAACTTGAACGCACCAGCGGGCCGCTGAACACGACCTTGAAGCCCGCTTCCTTGCCGACCCGTTCGTATTCAACAAACTCGTCCGGATGCACCCAGCGATCAATGGGCAGATGATTCAGCGTCGGCTGGAGATACTGACCGATGGTGATGATGTCGCACGCGTCCGCTCCTGCATTGGATGGCAGTCCCACGCCGCCTTCGGCGCGGGCGCGATGCACGCGAGCCACCGTCGTCCTTTCGATGATGTCATGCAGACATTCGAAGACTTCTTCGCGCTTTTCTCCAATGCCCACCATCAGGCCCGTCTTGGCGATGCGACCCTGTTCCTTGACGCGCCGCAGCAGTTCGATGGAGCGCTCGTAGCGTGCGCTGGGGCGCACCGCGGGGTGGCAGCGGCGCACTGTTTCAAGGTTGTGCGCGATGATGTTGGGCTGGGCGTCGATGACCATCTGCAGGGCTGCCTCATCGCCCCGGAAGTCGCCGATGAGTACCTCGATGGACAGGTCGGGACAGGCGTCGCGGACGCGGACGATGGTTTCGGCCCAGAGGGCCGCACCGCCGTCGGGCAGGTCGTCGCGGTCAACGCTGGTGATGACGATGTGTTTGAGCCCGGTGCCCCGCAGAGCGTCGGCCACCCGCCGCGGCTCGTCGAAGTCGGTCACGGGCGGCTTGCCGGTCTTGACGTTGCAGAACCCGCAGGCGCGGGTGCAGGTGTCGCCGAGGATCATGATCGTCGCGACCCCACGAGCCCAGCACTCACCCATATTGGGGCATGAGGCTTCTTGGCAGACGGTATGAAGTTGATGGCGGTCGACGATGGCCTTGGTGGCGACAAAGCCCTCACCCCCCGGAACGCGGGCCTTGAGCCAGGGGGGCTTCTTCTTGAGCGCGAGCGTCTGGACGGACTGATTGTTGAGAATCTGGTCGGTGAGGCTGACGGTGGGCTTGGCACCACGAATGGGTTGTCCCCCGAGCGGCTTGGGATGCCGGGCCAGGGTGCGGGAGAGAGCGCCCGGGGTGGGTTGGATGGGGGGCCCGCCGGAGGTCATGGGGAAGTGTAGGAGCGGACGTGTGTGGGGCCGGGGGTCGCTGGAGACGGGGAGATGGGAGGTGCAGAAGTTGCGCGAAGGGGGGTCAGAGTTGGGGAAGAGGGGGCCTGGAGCGGGGAGGGGGGGCGAAGGTTTGGGCGAATTAGGATGTTGAGACGATGAGATGGGAGACGCGCGAACCGGGGGGCCGGTTCGGGCGTTTGACAGTGGTATTGTCGGCGCTAACCTAGCGCGTTCCGACGTCTTTTGAGGTGGCAGAACCGATCCCGGCGATTCGAGCAGGCGCCCGGGCACGGAGCCGGAATCGGTTGACTTGCGTGCGAAGGAGAAGTCCCCGTGTCTCAGTCCGCCAGATCGACCCGTTCGCGCGTAACTCGACTGGGACGTTTGGGCTTGCAGGCCGCCTTGGCCGCGGGCGGGGCCATCGGGCTGGGCGGGTGCACCAACTGGGACTCGTATTTTGATCCGAGCGTGACGGGTCGTTGGGAGCACACGACGACGCGGGTGCCGATCTTGGAGCGGATCGCGACGATCGAGGACGAGCCGGACCAGTTCGTCGAGTACAGCGACATTCGTCCGAACGACCTGATTCCCGAGGCCGAAGCGTATCGACTGGGGTCGGGCGACTCGCTGATCATCTCGGTGTACGACATCATCGTGCCGGGCACGCCGCAGACCGAGCGACGGGTCATCGACCAGACGGGGTACATCGAGTTTCCGCAGTTGGGCCGGTTCTATGTGTCTGGACTGACGGAAGATGAAGTGCGGCAGATGATTGAGCGGCGTGCGGCCGACTTCGTGGACAGCCCGCTGGTGTCGGTGACTCTGGAGTCGCGGCGGCAGCAGGCGTTTCATCTGACGGGGAGCGTGCGTGAACCGGGGCCTTACGGGATTCCGGCGTCGGACTATCGGCTTTTGGAGGCTTTGATCGCGGCCGGGGGCATCAGTGAGACGGCCAAGTACGTGCATGTGATCCGCCAGGTGCCGCTGAGGGCGGACGTGCGCGGGCGGGAGCCGGCGGTGGTGCCGGGGACTCGGCCGAGCGAAACTCCCAGCGGCGAGGATCTGCTGAACATCATTGATGACCTTTCGGGGCAGGGCGGATCGAGACCGGGCGGAGCGGGGGGCGGGGCTCCGCTGCCGACTCTTCCGGCTGAACGGCTGGAACAGCCGGTTGATGCCGGTCAGCCCGAGCCATTTGTGGACATCATTGAGACGAGGCCGCCGCAGGCGGCGACGGAGGTGGAGGCGCCCGGGCAGGTCGGCGGCGCTTCGCGATGGATCTTCCTGAACGGGCAATGGGTGCTCGGCTCGGGACCGACGCGCGTGGGCGCACCGACGCGGGGGACGGGCGGGAATGACTATCTTGCGGTGGCCGGGCAGATGGTGACGCAGCGTGTCATCCGTGTTCCGGTCAAGCCGTTACTGGCCGGGGATGCGCGGTACAACATCGTGGTGCGTCCGGGGGACATCATCCGTGTGCCGTTCCCGGATGCGGGGAACGTGTACATCGACGGGGAGGTGAACCGTCCGGGTGTATATCAGTTGCCGACGACGGGGCGGTTGACGCTGATGCGTGCTGTGGCCGCGGCGGGCGGGCTGAGCGGGATTGCCATACCGGAGCGTGTGGACCTAGTTCGGATGGTGGGGGACGACGCGCAGGCGATGGTGATGCTGGATCTTCGGGCGATCAACGAGGGCACGCAGCCGGACGTGTATCTGAAGCCGGACGACCGGATCAACGTGGGGACGAACTTCTGGGCGTATCCGTTGGCGGTGGCGAGGAACGGGTTCCGGATGTCGTACGGGTTTGGATTTCTGCTGGACCGGAATTTCGGTAACGACGTGTTCGGTCCGCCGCCGGTGAGCCGTGGTGGATTTGGATTCTGATGCTCCGCGCCGGAGGGCGGCGGGGGTGAACATCGTGGTTTCCTGCTCGTATCAGCAGGATCAGGGAGGCGAGCGGGTGCGCGATCTCATCGTCCTGGAGGCCGACGAGGGGAAGTCCAACCCGCTTTCGATGGAAGAGGATCGATGTCTGGTGTGCAGGGCAAGTCGGTGGGCATCGGGTCTCCGGTTGAGGCCGGCGCTCGCGCGCGCTTCGGGCCCTTCACCAAGACCGGGCTGGTGATCACGGGACTGCTGGCCGTCGCGTTCATCGGGCTGTTCTTCCGCTGGTTTTACAAGCAGGGGCGGTTCAGCGCCGCATACATCGAGGACTGGGGGCACTCGTTCGTGATACCCGGGATCAGCCTGTACCTGCTGTGGCGGCATCGCGAAGCGCTGGCCAAGGTGAAGGCGTCGGTGTTCTGGCCGGGCCTGGCGCCATTTCTGCTGGGGATCGCGACGTACTTTGCGGGCATCGTGACGATCCGCAATCACATGGTGCAGGGTTTCGCGATGATCCTGACGCTGTTCGGGCTGGTGCTGCTGATGCTCGGCCCGAAGGTGATGCGATATGCGTTCATGCCCATCGCGTTCCTGGTGTTTGGGGTGACGCTGTCGCAGATGGTGATGGAGAAGGTGACGTTTCAACTGAAGTTGATCGCGTCGAAAGGGTCGTACATTCTGCTCGACGTGGTGGGGCCGTTGTTTGGTTACACGGTGGAGTTGACGGGCAACACGCTGCACATCTTTCCGAAGAACGGGGCCGAGATTCCGCTCAACGTGGCCGATGCGTGCAGCGGGATGCGGATGGTGATTGCGTTTTTCGCGCTGGCGGGGGCGGTGGCGTTGCTGACGACCAATCGCTGGTGGCAGCGGATCGCGTTGATGCTGCTGGCCGGTCCGGTGGCAGTGGCGATGAACGTGCTGCGTGTGGCGGTGCTGGGGCTGGTGTCGCTGGTGGATCCGGACCTGGCATCGGGCGATGCGCACATGGTGATCGGCACGATACTGCTGATTCCGTCGCTGCTGTTCTTCCTCGGGCTGGGCTGGGTGCTTGAACGCCTGATCCACGAACCGGCGGAGGTGAAGGCGTGAACTGGAAGTCGCTGCTCAACCCGGGCTTCCTAGTGGCGTTCTCGGTGATGCTGGTGTCGGCGCTGGGCATGAGCGCGGCCATCAAGGCGTATGGACTGCATCTTCAGAAACTCGAGATTTACGCTCCGAACAATCGGCAGGTCTCGACGCTCCCGCGGGAGACTCCGAGTTGGATCCAGATTGGCACCGACCAGATCATGGATCAGGACACGGTCAAGACGCTGGGGACGAAGAACTACGTCTCGCGTGTCTATGCCCAGAAGATCGACAAAGAAGAATCGCAGCCTTCGCGCGAGCCGATCGTGATGGAGGTGCATGCGGCGTACTACACCGGGGGCATCGACACGGTGCCGCACGTGCCCGAGCGCTGCATGGTTGGGGGCGGTTGGCTGCAGACGCAGGGGGCGCAGACGCTTCCGCTGTCGCTGGATTCGAGCACCTGGGTGAAGGATATGGGCGCGTCCAACGCCACCAGGGGTGACGTGTACACGGTGCGGACGCTTCCGTCGCCGTATTCTGACGCGCCGGGGACGCGGGTGCTGCTTCCCTTCGGCGTCTCGCCCGAGTCGCCGCTGCGGATGCGGATCAGCGCGTTCGGCAATCCGCAGACGGGCAAGAGGCTGTATTCGGGGTATTTCTTCATCGCCAACGGCGGAACGGTCGCCAGCGCCGAAGGGGTGCGGACGCTGGCCTTCGACCTGACGAGCGATTACGCGTATTACCTGAAGGTGCAGTGCAGTTCGACGAGCGTGGGGTCGGCCGAGGAGTTGGCCGCCGCTTCGAGCAGCCTGCTGAGCGAACTGATTGCGGAAATCATGCGTTGCGTGCCCGACTGGACACTGGTCGAGGCGGGTGAGTATCCGGCAGACAATCCGCGGCGTGCGAGCAGGGCGTCGGCGGAATGAAGTCGTCCGCCCGGCGGACGCGCAAGTGGATTCGGAGGATTCGATGGCATCTCGCGTGAACATCAAACTGGTCGTTGCCCTGATCATCGGCCTGGTCGCCGTGGGCGGTGGCGGCATGTATCTCTACTTCGAGGTGCTCAACAAGAGCGCCGCGGAGAACGCCGCGGAAGGCGACAAGGCGATGGCCGCGGGGGACTACGGACTGGCCAGGCGCATGTATTCGCGAGCGGCGAACAAGGAGCCGATGAACGTCGAGTGGTTGACCAAGTGGGGCGAGGCGATCGCCAAGTGGACTCCGGCGACCGAGACGGATTTTGAGAACGAGTTCCGGGCCGCGTATCTGCCCATGCTGCGTGGGCTGGCGATGGCTCAGCCGGGTGATACCGCACCTGCGCACAAGTATCTGGATCTGATCTACATTCAGACGGTGCAGAGCGACTACCGGCGCGACATGGTCGAGCATCTGGACATGGAAACCGAGCAGTTCCTGGCGCGCATGCAACTGGCGGCGGCGGGCAAGGACGACTTCCTGAGTATTCGGCGTTATCGGGGGCTGGTGTACACGGGACTGCTGCAGAACAACCGCCCGGTGGAGGACGCCAAGCGGAAACTGGCCGAGGAAGATCTCCGGGCGGCGCTGGACGTGGACCCAAACGACGGCGAAGCAACGGTGGGGTTGATGCGGCTTCTGGAGACGCGCGCGCGCGAAGACCGCGGGGCGGGGCGTCGTGAGCGCTTCGCGGAGAACCGGGCTGCAGCGGTGAAGGTGCTCGATGACCACCTGGCGCGCGATCCCGATGATCCCGATGTGTTGTTGAACCGGCTGGCGCTTCGGATCGACTCGGCGCGAGAAGCCGCGGTGGAGGGCAAGGTCGGCGCCGAGGCGGTGCGGGCGTTCAACGCGGCGTCACGGCAGTTTGAGCCGCAGATGGTGGAACTTGCGCAGCGACTTGCCACCACGACCGAGCACCTGGATATCGAGTTGGTGCAGCGATTCCAGACCATGGAAGCGGTGGTGCTGCCGGAGAACAACTACGAGTTGACGATGGACGTGATCGCGAACCTGGTGTCCAAGGCGCCGGAGGATTCGCGCGTACTGATGCGCAAGGCGAGCGTGGAGGCCGATCGTCGCGACTATCAGGCGGCGGCGGCGACGCTGGCGAGCGTGGCGGCGCTCCCGGCCCTGCCGGTCAGCGCCGAGGGCATGGTGCTGAATCGGCAGAAGGTGGCCGCCTTTGCGTTCCGTGCGGATCTGGAACTGCGCCTGCGCGAATCTCTGCCGCAGACCGAGGAATCGGCCCGAAAGGCAGCTCTGGAGCGTGCAACGGTGGCGCGGGCCGAGTTTGCCAAGCGTGTGCCGGAAGATAACCCGATGCTGCTGTTCATCGATGCCTCGCTCGCCGAAGCCAACGGGGATCTGCGCAAGGCGCAGAATCTCGTGCAGCGGTACAACCAGGTGATGGCCAACTCGGACATCCGCGGCCTTTGGTTCGAGGGACAGGTATCGATCGCGCTGCGGGAGTTCGGGCGGGCCAAGACGGCCTTCGAGACGATCATCGCGGGGTCCAACAACCTGGGCGCCAAGGTGGCGCTGGCCGGGGTGGAGCGGGCGCTGCAGAACCCGCAGCGAGCGCTGGAACTCTACCGCGAGGTGGCGTCGATCAGCCCCGACGATCAGTCGATCCGCCAGCAGATCGCCGAACTAGAAGTGCAGTTGGGTTTGAGCCAGTCGGATGATCCGGTCGAGCAGGTGCTCATCAACGCGCAGTTGGCGGTCAATGGGAAGGACGGGAACCCGGGAAGTGTGGTCGACGCCATCGACATCCTGCAGAAGGGAGCGGAGGCGAACAACTACTCCCCGCGCATCTCACTGCAGTTGGCCAACTATCTGTTGGGGAGCAATCGGATCGCCGAGGCGCGGCAGGCGGTGGCCAAGTCGCTGGAGGTGCATCCGGGCGACAAGCAGTTGACCGTGGTTTCCGAGGCGCTCAAGAGCGATGACGTCTTCGGCGTATCCATGATGCTGGTGGAGGCCAGTGAGGCGACACCGATCGAGAAGTTGGTGAACAAGTTCACCTTGTGCCAGGTGTACAACCGCCCGGACGTGGCCGACCAGGTGGTGGCCGAATTGGCGGCGCTGGCACCGAAAGACGCGAACGTGATCGAGGTGCGGTTCGTCTCGGCGCTGGGAAAGAGGGATCTCGCCGGGGCGCGGCAGGTGTATGAAGAGGCGCAACGCGCGGGACTGTTGAGTTATGACGGGCTCGTGTATCGGGCGCGGCTCGAGGCTTTCGAGGGAAAGCACCAGGATGCGATCAATACGCTGACGCGGGCGATCGAACTGGGGGCCACCCAGGCGAACGTGTGGCGTCTTCTCGGCGCTCAGCAGTACGAGGCCGGGCAGTTGCAGGCGGCGATCGCCTCCTATCGCAAGGCGTGCGACATTCAGCCGACGGACATCCAGAACATCAAGCCTCTGCTGGAGATGCTGGCCCAAGCGGGCCAAGGTGAAGAGGCGCTGCGCCGGGCGCGTGCGGCCGAGCGATTCGGGCGCGGCGACCCGCAGTTCGTGAATCTGTGGCTGCAACTGGAGGCGCGGGCGGGCGGACAGGATGGCATCTCGCGGGCGATCTTGGTGCGTCAGCAGCGCGCGAACCTTGATCCTTCGGATCGGGTCAACCTGATGGAACTGGCATCGCTGCACATGGACGTGGCGTCGAGCAATCTGCCGACGCTGACCGATGCGGCGCGGCGGGAATCATGGGCCAAGGCACGCGGCATCATTGATGGACTCCAGCAGGGGCAGACCGAGCCGGACCTGCGCGTGGTGATGCTCGAGGCGCGCTGGTATGCCGATCAGGGGCGCGTGACGCTGCCCGACGGCACGGTGGCCGACGGCATCGACCAGGCGCGCGGGATTTTCGTCAACTACATCATCGGGCTGGGCGACAAGGCCTCGGCCGTGCCGTACATCGAACTGGCACGCTTCATGACGCAGCGCGGGCGCTACGCCATCGCCAAGCAGGCGCTCAGCGGCGCGCGCGAGTATCAGAGCGACCAGTTGGAAGCCGAGAAGGTCTTGGCAGCCCTGCACATGGAACTGGGCGAGTTTGCCGACGCTGAGCCGTTGTTCGAGAAGATCGTGGCTGCGGGCGTGGATGACGAGGGGGAGTCGTACCGCATCCGGTGGATCGAGATGCTGCTGCGGCAGGGCAAGTACGACCAGGCCTCGACCCTGATCGTCAAGATCAAGCCCGAACTGGCTGACAGTCTGACCGTGCTGCTGCAGCGGGCCGAGGTGGCCGACGGGATGGGCAACGCGGCCGAATCGGGGCGTCTGCTGGACCGGGCCGTGTCCCTGTTCGCAAACAACCCGCTGCCCTACACACGGCGGGCCGAGTTCCGCCTGCGCAATCCGCAGATGATCACCGACGTTCTGGAAGACTTGCAGCAGGCGTTGAACCTGGCGCCCGGCGACACGCAGACCCTGCGTCTGCGCGCCGGCGTGTACGGATCGCTGGGGCGCTACGACGACATGCTCAACGATCTGGTCACCGCGCTGCGGGCCAACCCCTACCAGACCGACGTGCTCCAGGCGATCATGGTGGAGTACATTCTCAAGGGACAGGACGGGCGCGCCATGGACGTGGTCGAGGAGACGCTGCGGGCGCGCCCACGCGACCTGATGCTGCTGGCCCGCACCGGGCGCGTCTTCGACGAGCGCGGGCTGTGGCACCGCTCGGCGGTGCTGTACGAGCGCGGATGGCAACTCTCAGCCGACCCTGGATTCGGGATGGCGTTCATCAACGCGCTGATCAGCCAGACCCCGCCCAAGACGCAGATTGCCGACCGCGTGCTGCGGGAAGTGAAGGCCTTGGGCGACAAGGTGGCCGGCGACTGGCAGGTTGCCTTTGTCGAGGCGGCCATCAAGTTCAAGGCCGGTCGCATCCAGGAGGCGGAGACGGCGCTGGGGCAGCAGTTCCCGACGCTGGCCACGAATCCGAACGAGATTGCCAAGTGGTGGACCAACATGCGGGGGCTGTACGCCGATCAGAGGCCGCGACTGGAGGCCTTCATGCGCACCTTGGGCGGTGCCCAGCCGGCCGGCTCGCTGGCGCGGAACTGGGCGACGATGTTCCTGGCCCAGTTGCTGGTCAGCAGCGAGGGCACGCGGGACGAGGGTCTGCGCATGCTGGAAGAGATGATGAACCTGAGCGAGCAGGGTTTCGTGCTGCTGGCCTACCGGCAGGCGGGCAGCGCGTACTACGAGGTGAAGGACTACGAGCAGGCGTTGAATGTGTGGAAGCGTGGGCTCGAGGTGTTCCCCGACGACTGGGAGATGTCGAACAACGCCGCGTATACGCTGGCAACGAAGTTGAACCGGCCGGCCGAGGGTCTGCCCTTCGCCCAAGCGGCCGTGAAGGCCAACCCGGAGCAGGCGGAAGTTCACGACACTCTGGCCCGCGTTCACCTGGGGATGAAAGACCTGGATGCGGCATCGGCGGATCTGGAAACTGCCCGCAAGTTCGTGCGCAGCAAGCGGGCGGAGATGAGCGTGACCCTGACGCAGTCCGAACTCGATTTCCAGACCCGCAAGATTGCCAAGGCCCGGCGGGTGTTGGAGCGGGCCCTGCTGGCGATCACCCCGGTGCCCGAGTTGCGCGAGGAGTTTGACGGGCAGATTCGGGATCTGCTGCGTCGGATCGAGTCACTTGAGGGATGAATCGTGCCGACGAACAGGCCGGAAACCGAGCGATTGGACCACACCCCTGAACGGGTAGTCCATATTCGAGACGCGGGAGATACCCGATGACCACCATGCCGATGTCGACCCCACAGACCGTGCCTGCCGCGCGCCCGCCCGCGGGAGGGCCGCCCGGCCCGATGGGGAACATGACCCCGCTCGATCCGGTCAAACTGGCCAAGAAGTACATGTGGCTGCTGATCATCGCGGCGGTGGTCGGCGGTGCGCTGGGGACGGCCGCCCACTTCATTCTTCTGAAGGTGCATCCGACGTACGTCTCGGAGGTGATTTTCGAAATCAAGCCTCCGGAGATGGACCCCAGCGTGCTGTGGTCGGACAAGGGGCGTGCCGACGAGTTTGATCGATTCATGGCCACGCAGCAGGCGCGCATGGTGTCGGTGCAGGTACTGGAAAAGGTGGCCGCCAATCCGATGCTGGTGGCCGAGGCGCCGAACTGGACCAAGCCATTTGTGAAGGGTGGACAGGTCAACACCATCGAGGCGACGGAGGAACTGGCCAAGGTCATCAGCGCGCGGGCCCTGTCGGGCACCAGTTACATCAAACTGACGGCCAAGTGGACCAACCCGGTGGATGTGACGGGATTGGCCAAACTGACCCGGGAGGCGTACCAGCGCGACATCATCAGTTCGACCAACATCATCGCCAACCAGCAGCGCGACGCGATCAACGCGACGATTCAGAAACTGGGGCAGGAAATCGCCGACCTCAACACGCGCCGCGAGCGACTCCTGCGGGAGCAGACGGTTGACTCGCTGGACGACAAGGCGACCTCCCTGGGTCAGCAGCAGACGCTGGTTCTCAACCAGTTGTCGGTGGTCAACCAGACGATGACCGCTCTGAACACTTCCCTGGCGCAGATGGAGCAGATGCGCAGCGCGGAGACCGGTATCACGTACTCGGATACGCAGCGTGCCGCGGCCAACCAGGATGCCATCGTGATGGGGCTGCGGCAGCAACTCAAGTCGATGGAAGTGGAGATGCAGCAGTTGCGTCAGCAGGGCATCCAGCCCACGCACCGCGAGTACAAGCGGCTTCAGGCCCGCATCGATTCGATCAACCAGCAGGTGGCGTCGTCGATCGAGGAGGCGTTGGCGCGGAACTTTGACGCCGAGTATGACGGGCTGAAGCGCCAGATCCAGAGTTACCAGGCGCAGAACGCCAAGTTGAGCAGCGAGGCGGAGAGCCTGCGTGTGCAACTGGCCGACCTGATGAAGACGATCACGGAAATCGAGGACATTCAGCGCCAGGTCAACGAACTGATCTCGGCGCGCCAGGAGGCTCAGGGCTCGCTCAACTCGCTCAACGAGCAGGCCGGGCGCGATACCGCCGGGCGTGTGGCCATCTTCAGTTCCGAGCGCAAGCCCAACCAGCCCTCGTTCCCGAAGATCTACATCATGATCCCTGCGGGGGTGGTGATGCTGGCCGGGCTGGTGGGGGGCGTGGTGGTGCTGCGCGAACTGCTGGACCAGCGTGTCAAGGGGCCCAGCGACATTACGCTGCTGCCCCGCGCCAGGGTGCTGGGCATGGTGTCCAGCGCCGAGGAAGATCCTTCCGTGGGCGAGAGGGTGGGCATGGTGTTCCGCGATGCGCCGTCGAGCGTGCTGGCCGAGCATTTCCGCCAGTTGCGCACCGTGGTGGTCAAGCACATGCATCGGCACGGGCACAAGTCGCTGGTGGTACTGGGTGGAATGCCCGGCTCGGGTTCGACGACCGTCGTGACCAATCTGGCGATGGCCTGTGCGAGCACCGATCTCCGGGTGCTGCTCATCGACGGCAACTTCCGTCGACCGGCGCTGCACCGCCTGCTGAAGGTGACCGAGGCCCCTGGTTTGGCCGACGCGCTGGCCGGGCTGGCCGGTGTCGACGAGGTGATTCAGCATGTACCGGGCGAGGCCAAACTGGACCTGATCACCGTCGGTTCGTCGGAGCATCGCGTCTACGAGCGACTGGGCGCGCATCAGATGGGCGAACTGCTCAGCGCGGTCAAGGAACGGTATGACCTCGTGCTGATCGACGTGGCGCCGGCGCTGGTGTCGGGCGACGGCATGGCGATTGCCAACCGCGCCGACGCCTCGATGCTCGTCGTCCGGGCCCTGGGCGAGACGCGCGGCATGGTGGCGCGATTGCGCAATGAACTGGACGACTGCCGTGCCGAACTACTCGGCGTGCTGGTCAATGCCGTCCGCTCGGCGGCGGGCGGGTACATGCGACAGAACATCCGCGTCAGCCGCGCCTATCACACCCCGGGTATGAAGGTCGGGCAGTCGGTCGACCACGAGCCCGGCAAGGACTGATCCGGGGGTTGGTGGACCGGCAGCAAGGAGCACGCGGTGCCGCAACAGGGCCCTCAAGATGCCGGCCCGGGGACCGGGCGCACGCTCGTCAGCGGCGGGTCGGGTTTCATCGGCTCGCACCTGGTTGAGCGGCTGCTCGGGCGCGGCGACCGCGTCACGGTCGTCGATGATCTCTCTACGGGACGGCGCTCCAACCTGCCCGAGGAGCACCCGCGTCTGCGCTTCATCGAGGCCACGGTCAAGGATGCCATTGCGGTGTTCGGGCCTGGAGAGCGATTTGACGAGATCTATCACCTAGCCGCGGCCGTGGGTGTGCAACGGGTGCTCGAAGACCCGATCCGGGCCATCGAGACCAACGTCGAGCAGACCAGCGCGGTGTTTCGTTTCGCCACGCGCTGCGGTCCGGGGGGCGGAGCGGCCCGCGTGCTGATCACGTCGAGCAGCGAGGTCTACGGCAAGCCATCGAGCACCGAATTCCGCGAGGATGACGACGTGCTCTACGGCCCGACCACGGTGCTGCGCTGGTCCTACGCGCAGACCAAAGCCATCGACGAGTATCTCGCGCTGGCTCACCACGCGCGAAGGGGGGTGCCGGTCGTGGTGGTACGGTTGTTCAACACCGTCGGCCCGCGGCAGGTGGGCTCCTACGGCATGGTGCTGCCGCGATTTGTGGAATCGGCCATATACGGGCGTCGGCTCGAAGTCTACGGCGACGGCACGCAGTCGCGCTGCTTCTGCGATGTGCGGGACGTGGTCGAGGTGCTTCCCCGCCTGCTCGCGGAGTCGGCCTGTCATGGGCGGGTATTCAACGTGGGCAGCGACGAACCGATCGCCATTGGCGACTTGGCCCATCTCGTGATCCGGACGCTCGGGTCAAGTTCGGAGATTCACCATGTTCCGTACGCATCGGCCTACCCGGATGGGTTTGAAGACCTGCACCATCGGCGCCCGAGCCTCGAGCGCGTGCGAAAGGCCGTGAATTTCCGTCCAAAATACTCTTTGGTTCAGACGATTGTGGATCTGGCCTCATCGCTGCGGGAAGAATCGTCAGCAGGAGAGGGAAGGCGATGATCGCGGGGGCGCAACTCAAGGTGCCGCAGGGCGTGGCCGACCGCATCGGCCAACTCGGCGACGAGATTGCGCGCCTGGCGGAGAAGCAGCAGGAACTGGCCGAACTGGCCATGGTCAAGGCGCCGCAGCACTCCCGTTTCGAGATACTGCAGGGGTATCTGGGGGTGGCGATCGTCGCGTTTCTGATCACGCTGGTAGCCACCCCACTGGCCCGACGTGTGGCCATTCAACTCGGCATCATCGATCGACCCAGCGAGCGCAAGGTGCACCGTGTGCCCATTGCCTACCTGGGCGGGGTGGCGGTGTTTCTGGGGATCATTGGCGGCGTCATCTACAGTTACCTCGCGGTCCCGATCGAAGGGCTGATCGATTGGCACAGCACGGCCTACGTGATGAAGGAGACCGGCAGTCCCTACCTGGTTCCGCCGTCGATCGTGCTGGGCATCACTGTCATCATGGTCGTCGGGCTGATTGACGACATGGTGGGCATCATGCCGCGGGTCAAACTCGGGGGGCAGTTGTTCGCGGCCGCGGCCTTGGCGTATGACGACATCGGGGTCAAGGTGGCCCAGGGCGTGCTCGCCCCGACGCTGGGTGAACTGCTGCACAACCGGGAACTGTTGTGGGTCTTCGACCTGCCCATCGGGGGCATTTCGCTCGAACTGGACCTGATCTACTGGACGGGCACGGCCATCATCGCCATCTTCGTTCTGGGTGGGTGCAACGCGGCCAACCTGATTGACGGGCTGGACGGGCTGCTGACCGGCGTGACGGCCATCGCGGTCATGGGGCTGCTGGTCATCGCCCTGTCGCTGGCGCTGCTCGATGACGGGCCTCGGGACGCACAGCGCGTCGTGCTTGGATTGGCGGTGGTGGGGGCGTGCCTGGGGTTTCTGCCGCACAATTTCAATCCGGCGAGCATTTTTCTTGGTGATTGCGGCTCGCTCATGCTGGGATTCTGCACCATCGTGCTGATCCTGATGCTGGGCGATTCGGGGCAGGCGATTGGGCGAACGTACCTGGTGATCGCGGGATTGATCATCTACGCCATTCCGATCATCGACACGGTGCTGGCCATATTCCGGCGCAAACTGGCGGGCAAGAAGATGTCCGAGCCCGACAGCGATCACCTGCACCACATGCTCAAGCGGGCGATGGGAGTGAAGGGCGCGGTGCTGACGCTTTACGGAATCGGCGTCGGCTTTGCGGTGCTGGGCATTGCCCTGAGCCTGGGTCGGGCCAGATGGATCTATGCCCTTTCGATGCTCTTCGCTTCGTACATCGCGGTGTACTCGATCAAGATCGCCAGGCGCAAGCATCTGGAAGAGCAGGCGGCCCTGCGTGCCGCCGGTGCCCTGCCGAGCGGTGGACCGACGCCTCCCTTGAAGGCTGCGGAGCCGACGGAGCCGTCGCGTGTGACCGGCACGACGCCGTAGCACACAGTGTGGTCGGCAGAGGTCGTATACTCCGCCCATGACTTTGCAGAGTCCGACGCGGCGCCTGGCCCTGATGAACCAGAAGGGCGGGGTGGGCAAGACGACCACGGCGGTGAATCTCGCCGCTGCCATCGCGCGCAAGGGACGCCCGACGCTCATCGTCGATCTGGACCCGCAGGCGCACGCGACGCTGCATGTGGGCATCAACCCCGGCGATGCGACCCGGACGACTTATGATCTTCTGCTCGACCCCGGCGCCGACGCAGCCGAGGCCGTGATCGAAGTGAGCCCCGGGCTCGGCGTGATCCCCAGCGAAACGGACCTAGCGGCGGCCGAGCCGGAACTGGTCAACGGGGCTAACCGGCACGGGCGGCTGGAGCGGGTGCTCTCGCAGTTGGAAGGCCGGTACGAGTTCATGTTCATCGACTGCCCGCCGTCGCTGGGCATGCTGACGATGAACGGGCTGGTGGCGGCGAGGGAAGTCATCATCCCGATGCAGGCGCACTTCCTGGCGCTGCAGGGACTGGGCAAACTGCTCGAAACGATCAGCATGGTGCGGGCGCAACTCAATCCGCGGCTTCGCGTGGCCGGCGTGGTGTTGTGCATGCACGACACCCAAGCGACGCACACCCGCGAAGTGGTGGGGGACATGGAGGCGTTTTTTGCCGAAGCGCGGGATGTGCCCGAGTCGCCCTGGCGTTATGCCCGGGTGTTTCGCCCCGCCATCCGGCGCAACATCAAACTGGCCGAAAGTCCGAGTTTCGGACAGACGATCTTTGATTATGCTCCCGGTGCGCCGGGAGCGAGCGACTATGACGAGTTGGCCTCGGGGCTGTTGCGGGACTGGGACCGCATGCTGGAGCGTCGCGAAGCGCTGTCGGGCGTTGGTGTGTCACCGGAGCGACTCGAGGTGCAGGTGAGGTCGGCGACGGTGCCGCAGGAGGGCTTGCGGCCGTGAGCAGGCGCGTGGCGCAGCCCGGAAGGCTGCTGAACAAGAGTCTCATGCGCGCCACATTTGTGTGCTTTGCGCTGGCGACGACTTTGGGCACGCACTGGCCCGGGCTGAAGGTGACAGGCGGAGTTCCCCGCACCGATCTGATGGTCCATGTGGCTGTCTTCGGTGTATGGACCCTGCTGCTGGTGGCGTGCCGGTTTTTCGGGCCGGCGCTGTCGGTGCGCAACGTGCTCTACAGCGCGGGGGTGGCGGTCTGCTATGCGATTGTTGACGAACTGACGCAACTGTTTCCAGGACTCAATCGGCATGCCGCGCCAGAAGACTTTTTGGCCGACGTGATCGGCATCGGCGGCGCGACGATTGCATCAGGACTTGCGAGCATGTCATTCAAGCACAAGGGCGGGATTCACGGGCCGTTGGTGTGGGTGATTTCGCTTGTCATCGGGCTGCTGGTCGGGGGTCTGCTGACCACCGTCATCGCGCCCGACTACGTCGAGCCCAGCGTGGTGGCACCCGAGTCGCCGCCCGAAGGACGTGCCCTGCCAACGGGCGATGTGGGGCACGAACCGTCCCATGAAGCCACGCAGAACGCACCAGATGCGCACGCGCCTCCGCGGGCCGACTCCGGCGGACATGGGGGGCACGAAGGCTCTGTGCAGATTCCCATCATTCCCATCTTCCTCTGCCTGCCCTTCGTGCTGCTGCTGATGAGCATCGCGCTGATGCCCTTCATCAACGCCAAGGTCTGGCATCACCACTTCCCCGACTTCTCGTTCTTCCTCGGGGGCATCACGGTCGGGTACTACGTCGTCCAGTTCAGCCTGCCCTATCACCACGGCATGACCTACGGCGTGTACCAGATGGTCCACGTTGGACGCGAGTACATCGCCTTCATAGCGCTGGTCGGTGGTCTGTTTGTCGCTTCGGGCGGCGTACTCATCGACATCAAGGGGCGCGGGCGCCCGCTGGTCAACACGCTGCTGCTGGCCTTTGGCGCCGTGCTGGCCAACGTCGTCGGCACCACCGGCGCCTCGATGTTGCTCATCCGCCCCTTCATGCGGCTCAACGCCGGACGGCTCCGCGCCATCCACATCGTCCTGTTCATCTTCATCGTCAGCAACTGCGGCGGCTCGCTGACTCCCATCGGCGATCCGCCCCTATACCTGGGGTATCTCAAGGGCGTTCCGTTCTTCTGGACACTGGCTCACCTGCTGCCCATGTGGGCGACTGCGGTCGGCACGCTCCTAATCACGTTTTTCATCATCGACACCGTGCTCGAACGTCGTGCCGCGCCGCCCCAGCCGGAGACGCTCCCACTCCCCGCCGGCTACTCGATCCGCATCCGCGGCACCGTGGGCATCGTCGCGCTGGCTGTCATCATCGGCGCGGTGTTCATTGACCCCTTCCTGGAAGACCGCTTCGGCATCCAGGGCATCCCGATCGGGCCGTTCATTCAAGTGGCGGTGGCCTTGATCGCCCACAAGTTGGCCCCGAAGGAGATCCTCGGCGCCAACGAGTTCACGTTCTTCCCGGTCAAGGAGGTCGGGCTGCTCTTCGTGGGCATCTTTGCGACCATGGCCCCCGCGCTGGGCTTCCTGGCCCAGTCAGGCGGGCAGTTTGACCTGGGCTTCACGGTGCTGCGCGTTCAGTCGGCGACGGCCCTCTACTTCGGCACCGGCTCGCTGTCGGCCTTTCTCGACAACGCTCCGACCTATGCCAACTTCCTCCAGATCGCCTTTGGTTCGGGCGAAATGACCAAGCAGGCCGTCTACGACTTTGTGATGCACCAGCGCGGCGCTGAACTGACGAAAGCCGTCTCCCTGGGTGCGGTGTTCTTCGGGGCGTTCACCTACATCGGCAACGGGCCGAACTTCATGGTCAAGGCCATTGCTGACGCTTCGGGCGTGAAGATGCCGTCGTTCTTCGGGTATTCGCTGCGGGCTGTGATCTTCCTGACTCCAGCATTGCTGCTGGTCTGGGCGATATTCATTCGATGAGTGCCTCCGCCCACCGGCTCGCGCTCGGACGCGCCGTTCGCGTCGTGTCTTCGCTTACCCTCGTCTCGCGCATCGCCGGGCTGGTGCGCGACCTGGTGAGCGTGCGCATCTTCAGCGACGGCGTGGTCGGTTCGGCCTTCGCCGCCGCCTTCGCCATTCCCAACATGTTCCGGCGGTTGTTCGGGGAAGGCGCTCTCTCGGCCGCGTTCATCCCTGAGTACGCGCGGCTGTCCAAAGACGACCCCGAAGTGGCAGACGCTTTCGGCTCGCTCACCATCGCCCTGGTCGCGCTGGTGACGCTGGGCATCACGGCGGCGATCGAGGTGGCGTTGGCGATCGTGCTGGCGACTGCTCCCACCAATCCAGACCGTACCTACTCGCTTGCGTTGACGATGTTCCTGCTGCCCTATGCCCCGCTGGTGTGCGTCGCCGCGATGCTCGCGGGCATGTTGCAGGTGCATGGGCGCTTCGCTCCCGGGGCGGCCATGCCGATCATCCTGAACTTCTGCATCATCGCCGTGGCGGCCCCGTTCTTCTTTATCGAGGGGGTCTCGGCCCGGCAATGGGCTTGGTTCATTGGCGCCTCGGTCCTCGTCAGCGGCGTGCTTCAAATCGTCTGGTCTCTGACCGCCCTGGGCGGGCTGGTGCGATGGAAGCGCGGCGTCTCGGCCGCGGCCGCTCCGGCCCGGCGCATGCTCCTGCGCCTCGGACCTGTTCTTCTCGGGCTGGGCACGCTTCAGGTCAACGCGCTCATTGACACGCTCATCGCGATGTGGCCCAACTGGGTCGGGCCGACCATCTTCGGGCGCCCGTATCCGCTGGACGCGGCCTCGAACGGCATCCTTTTTTTCACCCAGCGCCTGTACCAGTTTCCGCTCGGCGTGTTCGGCATCGCCGTGGCCACCGCCATTTTTCCGTCGCTGAGCCGCGTCGCCGACGATCGCGACTCGTTTGTCGATCTCCTGCGCCACGGGGTGCGTCTTTCGCTGTTCATCGCGCTGCCCGCCAGCGTCGGGCTGGCTCTGGTCGGACGCGACGTCGTGACGGTGCTCTACTCCGGACCGGGCGGCGGGTTCAGCGATGAAGGCGTACTGCGCGGTTCGGCGGTGCTCGTCGCCTACTCGGTCGGCATCTGGGCCTATTCGCTCAATCAACTCTGGACGCGCGCCTTCTATGCCCGGGGAGACACACGCACGCCCATGAACGTGGCGGTGCTCATGGTCCTGCTCAACCTCACGCTCAACGTCGCGCTGGTGTTCCTGACGCCGCTGCGCGAGGCCGCCCTGGCCTGGGCGACCGCCATCGCCGCCATCGTTCAGTGCCTGATCCTGCCTGGCCTGCTGTCGCGCATGATCGACGCCGGGCTGCTCGATGGGGTTACCCTTGCCGGTCTGCGCCACACGTTTCTGCTCACGCTGATCATGGTCGGGGTGGTACTTGTTCTCCAGTGGCTGCTGCCGGCTCCCGAGTCGTGGCGGTCCTGGGCCTTTCACCTGCTGGCGACCGCCGGAAGCGGGGGCGTGGTTTACCTCGCGCTGGCACGTCTCTTGCGAATCGACGAGTTGTCCTGGCTGCTCCAACGGTCGGCACACTGACCGACCCCCCGGGACTGCCCGTCGGAGCCTTTCATGACCCGTGCTCGTCGTCTTGCCCGATTGCTCGTCCCCCTGCTGGTGATCGCGCTTCTGGTCGGGTGCTCGACCGTACGCGGGCTCGGGCAGGACATCCAGGATGGCTCCCGCGCGCTTCATGCCGCCATGTGGGGTGACGACCCCGATGCACCGCCCAACGATTGAGCGTGCCCATCGACCTGGCCGGCAAACCCATCGTCATCACCGGCGCCAGCAGCGGCATCGGCCACGCCACGGCGCTGGGCTGCGCGCGGGCGGATATGCCCGTCGCGGTCATGGCGCGCCGCGCCGATCGTCTGGAACTGCTCGCGTCGCAGATTCGCGGCGCCGGCGGGCGCGTGCTCACGCATGTGGGTGCGGTTGAAGACGCGGCTGCCTGCGCGACGCTGGTCGAGCGATGTCGCGCCGAGTTCGGCTCGGTCTACGCCGTCTTCGCCAACGCCGGCCACTCGATCGAGCAGAGCGTGGAAGAGATGCCGGACGAGTCGCTGCGGCGCATGTTCGAGGTCAACTTCTTCGGCTCGCTCAACGTGATCCGCCCGGCTCTGGCGCTGATGCGTGGGGCCGGGCGAGGGCATGTGCTATGGTGTTCGAGTTGCCTGTCCAAGGTGTCTCTGCCGCGCTATGCCGCCTATTGCGCGACCAAGGCCTGTCAGGATCACTTCGCCCGCGCGCTGCGACTCGAACTGCGCGGCAGCGGCATCTACTGTTCGAGCATCCACCCCGTCGGCACGCGCACCGAAATCTGGGACAACATCGTTCGCCACAGCCCCGGCGGCGCCTCGCTCATCGACCGATCGCGCGCGAACGGCGGACACCCGCCGCAGCGCGTGGCGTCGGCGGTGGTTTCGTGCCTGCGCCGCCCGCGTGGAGAAGTCTGGCTGAGCACGCCGATGCGCCTGGTCATCGCGCTGGGTGTCGCGGCGCCGGGCCTTGCCGACGCGGTCATCGAGCGCCTCGCCCGTCGCCGGGCAGAGCGTTAGGGGATCTCGTCCTCATCCATCGACGGCGGGGTGATGCTCGGGGGGATGGTCACCTTGACCTCCGGCGAGGCCTTGGAAATCAGTTCCTTGACACGAGCCATCACCGGACCGCTGCTGGTGTTGCGCTTGAATACCTCCGTGCCTACCAGCCCCCCTTCCGGGTCGATGACTACAAAGGTCGGGAAGGTCGTCACGTGGAACGCCTCGGCCGCACCGGCGGCATCTGGCGCAATTTCGAACTTGTAATCGCGCATGGCGACCAGATCTCGGGCGGTGGCCGGGTCACGCTCGCGCACGGCCGCAGCGATGACACGCACCGGTTGCCCGGCCACTTCCTCGGCCAGTTTGCTCATCTGCGGGTTGTACTCGCGACACTCCAGGCACCACGTCCCCCAGAAATACAAAACCGTCGTCGTCCCGCGCAGCGACTCGAGCGTCACATGCTCACCCGTCGCCAGCGACAAGGCGAACTCGGGCGCCGGCGGGTGCACCTCCTGCGGCGTCTGAGGCCTCTGCTGCTCAACCTGGGCCGGACGCGGCGCCTGCTCGACCTGGCGCGTGGCCGTTGGACGCACTGCCACCGGCTTGGCTTCCTCCAGTTGATACCCCTCGGGCACAGGAAGTTCAAAGTCCTTGTCGCCGATGGTCTCGTCGGGCTTCCAGTTGCTGAACTCCAGCACCGCGACCGTCTTGAACATGTCGGCCCCGCTGATCCGTTCGACGCGGTACAGCCGGTGATCGTCCTTGCCAATGAAGAGTTTGACCTGTTGCGGCTTGGTGGGGTTGGCCCGCGCGTTGTCCACCTTCGGATAGGTCAGTTCCACCACGTCGCACTTCACCCCGTTGACGTCGGCCGGGTCGAGCAGAGCCAGTTCCTCGGCCTCGAACTCGTTCTTGAAGGCCGGAATCTGCATCAACTCGTTGGGCAGCAGCATCCGCGAGACCGAGTAGGCCGTGCTCCGCGACGACATCGCACGCGCCGGCACCATGTCGAACACCCGCTTCTTGGCGTGGTCGATCCACCGGTGCGTCTCGGGCTTCTCGATGAAGTCCAGGTCGACCGGATCGGGCTCGTTCGGCGAACCTGTCGTCGACTTGCCGGTCACACGCCCTTCCCAGTGCGCCGCAGGCTCCTGCGTTTCGGCGGGTTCGCCTTCTACCCGCCGGAGCAGCAGTGTCGCCTCGCCCCTGGGCAGGATGGCGCGGAACATCTCGGCCCCCTCGCCGTGAATGGTCATCGAGGCGCGCAGTTTCGGCTCCTCATGTAGCCGCTCGGCGGCCGCCTGCAGCACTTCCTGGGCCGTCTGGCCCAATGCCAGTCCGCACGAAGCCAGCATCACACCCACGCACACCAGTGTCCTGCCCAGTCTGGTCATAGGTCAATCTCCACAGAATCCCCTCATCCTACCGCTGCCAGGCCGCCCGCCCCGCCCTGCCTGCGCAACGGCCCGGTCACGCTGGCTTGAGCAAGGTCGCCAGTGCCTCTCCCGGGTCATCCTGGCGCATGAGGCTCTCTCCCACCAGCGCGATATTCACCCCTACTTCGCGCAGGCGGGCCAGATCCGCCGGGCTCGAAATCCCGGATTCGCTCACCAGCACCCCCGGATCGTCCACCAGGTCCACGAGGCGAAGCGTGTGGGTCACGTCGGTTTTCATCGTCCGCAGGTCACGGTTGTTGATCCCCAGCAGGCAGTACGTGGGATGCGGGAATCCGATGTGCGGGCGCACGCGCAGCAGGTTCTCCATGTCGTGCACCTCGACCAGCACCGTCAGACCCAACTGCTGGGCCAGAATCATCATGTCCAGCAGCGTGCCTTCGTCAAGACACTCGGCGATCAGTAGCACCGCGTCGGCCCCGTGTGCGCGGCTTTCCCACAACTGCCACGGGTCGATCAGAAAGTCTTTGCGCAGCACCGGCAGCGGTACGCGCTCCTTGATGCGATCAATGAATGACAGATCGCCGCCGAAGAACTTGCGATCGGTCAGACACGAGATGGCCGCAGCCCCCCCCGCGTGGTAGCGTTCGGCGATGCGCTCAGGCTCGAAGCCATTGTCGTATTCTGGACGGATCAGCCCGGCCGAGGGACTGCGCCGCTTGACCTCGGCGATCACGGCCGTCGGACGCTCGGGCGTCGGACGCGTCACGGCGCGAAAGAAGTTCCGGGGCGGCTCGGCCTGCGCACACATGGCCTCCAACTCGCGCAGCGGCGTGCGGGCCTTGGCCTCGTATACCTCCGCTCGCTTGTGCTCGATGATCTCCCGAAGCACCGCGGGTGGTCCGTTTTCCATCCGTTCGTGGTCCATCGCGCCCATTCTTGCCCTGGCCTCGCTTGCGGGCGCGGGAGACGCCCACGATGTCCCGCTCGTCGCAGACTCCCAGATCTATCGGCTCGCCGTGGCTGGGGTTCTCACGGGCCTGATTTTCATGCTCCTGGCCCGCACCCGATTCTGGCGACCACCCCACCTGCCGGCTCCCGACGCTATCGGACCTCCTCCGCCACTGGTCTGGTTCGCCGGAGCCTTCGCGCTCTATCTGCTCGCGCAAGCCTTCGGGGGATTGGTCGCCCTGGCCCTGACCGACGCTCCCGTTTCTCCCGACGCGCCACCGGACTTCCAGACGCTGTCGGTATCGACGGGCGCCTTTTCCCTCGTCGCTGGCGTGCTGTCGGTGGGCGCGATTGTGCTTTTTCGCCGTCTGAGCAAGAGAGCACCGGAGCCCGCGACACCCCGGTCAGGGGTGGCGGCGGGGCTGCTCGGCTTCCTCGCCGCGGTGCCTGTCCTCGTGGTGGTGGGTGATCTGAGCGCCCTGATGCACATCTGGCTGGCCGGGGCTCGTCCCGACCCCATTGCCCACGACACGCTGCACCTGTTGCTCGATCACCGCGCCGATCCGATGGTTCTGCTGCTCGTCGGGGGGGCAGTCGTGGGCGCTCCAGTGTTCGAGGAAACGGTTTACCGCGGACTGCTCCAGACCTCGCTGGTGCGGGCGTTGCGGATGCGTTGGCTGGCCGTGGCGCTCACAGCCGGGTTGTTCACGCTGGCGCACGTCGGCAGCAGGGGCGGGGTTCCCGCTCAGGCTCTCCCGCAGATTCTCGCCGTCGGGCTGGTGTGTGGTCTGCTGCGCGAGCACCCCCGAGCCGGGCTGAGCGGGGCGATGGTGTTCCACATGCTGTTCAACGCTTGCAATGTGGTGCTGGCGCTGTACCTGGTTCCAGCCGGGGGGTCGGTGTGATTTATCCACCGCTTATGCACTATCAGCAATGAGCGACAAAATAGTCCGGAATGACGTGATTTCGGAGTGGATACCCGCTATGCTGGAAGAGGACAACTTGATAATGTTGTCCCCAGAAGTTGCCCCCGGAAAGGCGGCGGTGTCGCGTCAGCGAGCCGCCGTCTTTGTTTTTGGGTCGGTCCCCCGGTGGTTCTGCTTTCAAAAAGTTCTGAAAGACCAGTCGATTTCGACTCCCCGCCGGCGCATACTCACCCATGCCTCAGGCAGAGCGGTTCCAGGCCGATGACCCCACGATGCGCTTTGTCGAAGCCTGGGGTCGCATGGGCAGCGTGTGGGGGATATCGCGCACGATGGCCGAGGTGCATGCGCTGCTGTACATCACCGGTGCGCCGCTGTGCACGGATGACGTGATGGAGACGCTCGAGATTTCGCGCGGCAACGCCTCGATGTCGCTGCGCGCCCTGGTGGACTGGGGTATCGTGGGGCGCGTACACAAGCGCGGGGATCGCAAGGAGTACTTCGTCGCCGAGCAGGATGTGTGGACCGTGTTTCGCTCCATCGTGCGGGAGCGGATCAAGCGCGAGGTTGATCCGCTGCTGGCGTCGCTCTACGAAGTGCGCGATGACCTGGCGCCCGCAGCCGAACGTGGCACCGACCCCGAAGTCAAGGCCCGTCTCGAGGCCATGATTGACTTTCTCGAACTGTGCGCCGCCCTGGGCGAGCGTTTTGCCGGCCCGACCGGTCCGGGGCTGCAACTGGCGGCCTCGCTGCTCGCCCGAAACCACCGATCCAAGCATGCCGATTGAAGCCATGTCACGCACCGCGCCGAGAACCTGTGCCCGCACTCCGACTTGTCCCCGCGTGCGCGGGCTGTGCGTGCAATGGTCGATGGCGAGGGCCGATCGCTCGGGATGCGACGTGCTGCTGCTTTCATATCGCGATGGGCACGCGACGCTCGAGCGGCAACGTGCTGACGCCACCGTGGTGGAACGGCGCGAGCGCGAGTGTGCGCCCGTCGAGGTGGAATGCTCGACGTGCGGCGGCTACGTGTCGGTGAGCGTTCCCAGCCTGATCGACGCGGTTTTTCGCACCGATGGCGCCTGCGTCTATGCACGGTGCGCGTGGATTGGCGACCTGTCGCCGCTGGGTGGGCAATGCGAGTGCCGCGGCGGCGAACTGGACTGGTCGAGTCCGTGATCAGGACCGGCGCAGGGCGACCCAGCCGACGATGGCGGCGATGAGCATCAGCCCGGCCCCACCGCCGACGATACCCCAGCGCATGGTCGAGTCGACCGAAGCCAGCACAGCGCCGGCGGCACCGGTCATGCCAAAGATGGCCACAGCCAGTGCCAATCCGAGCAGGACGACCATACCCAGTGCCAGCCCGCCAACGATGCCCGACCAGGGTCCGTCGTAGGCTTCGCCGACCATCAGGCCGAGGGGCATGGTGCTGCCGGCTCCCATTTCGGCCTGTCCGCCGGCGGGCTCGAAGAGTTCGCCCGACGTGGCGGGCGCGATGCCCGAGCCGCCGATGGCGCTCTCGGTCGGGGCCGCGCCGCGCGAGCCCGAGGAGGAATACACGTCCTCCAGCAGGTCGGCGCCCAGACTGGTGTCATCGGGCTCGCGGGTGAAGTCGAGCAGGCCCGAGCCGGAAGCACCAGAGTCGGCCACGAAACTGGGAGCCGAGAGGCTGGGGCTGACCTGCGTCTGGGCCGAGGGGTCGGCCTCGCCGGAGTCAGGCTCGAAAATGCTCACGCCGGAGGATTCACGCACATCTTCCATGGCGATGACCGAACCGGTACCTGAGGACGACAGCCCGATCGGTTCGAGGTCTCCGCTATCGGCCAAGGGAATGTCGCCTGCGTCGTCCCCCCCGCCGGCGAGCAGGTCCACCTGGTCCACCTTGAACATCAGGCGGTCGCGATCGCGAAACTCCTGGAGTTGTCCGCTGGAGGCCAGTTGCCGGACCTCATCGACCGACATTCCCAGTTTGGCGGCGGTCTCTTCCAGGGTATAGAACATCTTCGCCATGGCTGTCTCCGAGGGGTGCGGGTTGGTCCGGGGCGTCCCCTTGACCGCACACGTCCGCCTCCCACTGGCGGCGGGACGAACAGTATACCGTCCGCTCTCCGCTCGGGCGGGATGCACCTTTGTCTGACCGAGTTCCAGATGCGGACTCTCCTGGAAGAATTCGAGATCGCCCACCCGGCCCTCCCGAGCGACCTGCAGGGGCTGTCGATTCTCCACCTGAGCGATTTCCATCTCCGCGGGCCTTGGCGGCGCTTCGGCGTGCTGGTCGAAATGCTTGAGGTTGTTTCCCGTCGGGCGGTGGATCTGGTCTGCCTGACTGGTGACACCGTCGAGCAACTCGGCGTCGAAGACGAGGCGATGGACCTCCTCACGCAGATCACCCGCCAGTCTTGCCCGCGGCTGGGCGTCTTCGGGATACACGGGAACCACGATCCGCCGGCACTGATCGCCCGAGCGAGCACCATCCCCGGCATCCGGTGGCTTCTGAACGAGACGGTGGCGGTGGGCGGATTCGAGATCACCGGCATGTCGGAGCCGGAAGACCCCCTCTCGGCCGTTCTCGGCGCACCCGCCAAGGCGAGCGAAGGGGGTGGACGCCCGTTTCGGCTCGGGCTGGCTCATGAACCGACGAACATCGTCCCGGCCGCAGCGATGGGGATTGACGTGCTCTTGGCCGGTCACACGCACGGCGGGCAGATGCGGCTCTCGGCCCGGTTTGCCCCTCACACGTCGTGCGATCTGAAGCCGACGGCCGCGTCGGGGTTGATTCGATGCGGGCCGAGTGTGTGCTGCATCTCGCGGGGGTTGGGCCAGACGGTGTGGCCGTGGCGATTCCGCTGTCCGCCGCAGGTGGGGCTGTACCGGCTCGGTTGGGGAGAGTTGAGCGGAACCGGGGTGGGGATCGAACGACTCAGGGCATGGTAGAGCGCGAGAAAAGGCCGCCGCCGATCAGCCTGCCCGGGAGCGTTTCCTCCGAACGCTCACGAGGCACATGCCAATCGGCGGCGTGATCAGCGAGGGACGCTCAGGGGCATCCCGCTGCGGGCGGATGTGTCAGAGCGATGTGCTGGATGAAGCCCTCCGAAGGGTGCGAACAGAACCCCGCGCCGGAACGCGAGTCGGGGGAAATCTGAGTCTTCTCGATGCCCACAAACTCCCGGGTCCGAACTCCGATGCAGGCGGCTCGTGGCTCCCACCAATCGACCCGCCGATGCGATTGAGGGTAGCGATTTGCATGAGATCATGCAAGCGGAAACGGGGGTGATGTGGAGAACTTTGCGCGTAAAGTTTGCGCCAAGTCAGACTTGCGCTGGGTCGAAAGGGCCACCTCTCCGGGATGACCTGCGCGAGAGCCCCGGATTTGCCGGGTGCTGGCTGGGTGTTCGCCGGGATGGAGGTACCGGTACGGGGCAGTCAAACGGCTGTACGATGCGGCCGAGCGCTTGCACGAGGCATTCGCGGTGACGCAGGGATGGACGAGAGCATGGCCAGGAAGAACAGCAAGAAGATACCGGGCAAGAAAGTGGGCAAGGAGGACAACGACGCCGGCGCTCCTGGTGTGCGGCGGTCGGAGCAGTGGAAAGCCCGCGACGAGAAGACTGCGGCTTCGCTGCGTCTGCTCGCCGATGGCGTGGTCAAGTCGGCGCTGTCGGGGCGTGAGCCCAAGTTTGAGGTGCCAACCCGTGCGGCCAGCAACACGAAGTGGAACAAGAGCCGCGGCATTCTGCAGATGGGCGGCGCAACGAATACGCGGCAGTTGTTCAACCTGGGGCAGGCGCGCAGTTTCATGCAGACACTGCTGCACGGGCAGGGTATCCAGGCTCTGATCGCCGAGGGCAAGACCTCGAGCCTGCGCGGCATGTATTACAAGGGGCTGCACACCATCCAAGGCACCAAGGAGAAGACCTTCGACGACCAGACCGAAAGCGACAAGGTGCTCGAGGATCTGGAGGTCACGCTCGGTGCGCTGCGCGAAGAACTGCATGTGTTCGCCAAGAAGCGCGGTACGATGGTGGGCAACATCACGGTGATCGACTCGGGCGACGAGATCAACTGCCGGCGCATGGGATCGGGCGGGTATGCGATTCCCAGCATCTGCGAGCCCGAGGTGCTTCAGTTTGAGAAGGTCGAGGCCGACTTCGTGCTGCACGTCGAGAAGGACACGGTTTGGCAGCGATTCAATGAAGACCGCTTCTGGGAGACGCACAACTGCATTCTGACCGAAGGCTCGGGGCAGCCGACACGCGGCGTGCGGCGCATGCTGCACCGGCTGCACGAGGAGCACGGCTTGCCGATCATCTGCCTGCTCGACTGCGACCCGTGGGGGCACTACATCTACAGCGTCATCAAGCAGGGCTCAATCAGTCTGGCATTTGAGAGCGAGCGGCTGGCGATTCCCGAGGCCAAGTTCCTCGGGATCAGGGCCAAGGACTACGAGCAATGCGAACTGTCGGACGACGTGCAGATCGCGCTCAACGAACGTGACCTGGCGCGGGCGAAACAGATCATGGAATATCCGTGGTTTGCCGAGCACAGGGGCTGGCAGAAGGAGATCAGGCAGATGATCTCCAACGGGTTCAAGATGGAAGTGGAATCGCTCATCACCAAGGACATCTCGTACGTGACGGAGACGTATGTGCCCGAGCGCCTGGCGGCGGAGGATTGGCTGGATTAGGAGGAGAGGCAGCGACGCGGCGGGGGAACGAACCCGAAGCATCGGCAAAGAGGAATCGGACAGCGCGAAGCGGCGCGTGTGGTTGAGGAGCGGGACGATCACCCGGGAGGGGGGCGAGTGTCAAAGTCCATGTCCGGTCGATTTCGTGCCTGGTACGACTACGAGCGCGATTGCAATGCCAAGACGATCGCGATGATCGAATCTGTACCGCCCGATCGCCGAGGCGATCCGAACTACACGCGGGCACTGCGCAAGTTCGCCCACATGGTGGCTGCCCGGTGGATGTGGGCATTCCGGCTCGGAGTGCTGCCCGACCACCCGCCCAGCCGGGAGTGGTTCCCCGATCTGGGGACGCTGGATTCCATCCGTCCGCATCTTGATCGCGTGGAAACCGCGTGGGCCGCGTACTTTGCCAGACTCGACGAAGAGACACTCGGGCGCTCGTTCGAGTGGACCGGACTGGACGGCAAGCGGTGGCGGTGGTTGACGGAGGAACTGCTCGTCCAGGTGTTCGGGCACGCGTGGTATCACCGTGGTCAGATCGCCACGCTGGTGGCCGACCTCGGGGGCAGGGCGATCGATACGGACTACATCTTCTGGAATCGACCGGAACAGGTCGGTTGAACAGGCGATCTTGGCCGCTGACGCGCGGGCGGAAAAGGCGACCCGATCCAGCATTGGCGCGGTTACGATTGCTCGCGGGCAGGCTGTTGCCCGCTCGTGGGCGTTGGGGATTTCATGGCCGAGCAGGAAAAACAAGCCGAAGTGCGCTCGGACGAGACGTCGGCGATCGACGGGCCCTGGGTGATGCCCTCGTCGTCGGACTCGATGCCCACGGCTGGGGGTGATGAACCATCCGGGGCCGAAACGCTGATATCCAACCCGTGGCAGTCGCGATTCGGGCTGCTGCGTGAGGGTGATCAGGTGCCGGGATACCGCATCATCCGGCAACTGGGCTCGGGCGGCATGGGCGCGGTGTTTCTGGCCGAGCAGGAGCACCCGACGCGCACGGTGGCGCTGAAGGTGATCCGCTCTGATCGCGTGACGCGCGCGACGCTGCGGCGGTTTGAGTACGAGGTGCAGGTCCTGGCGCGTCTGCGTCACCCCGGTATCGCCCAGGTGTATGAGGCGGGCAGTTTCGATCTGGGTGAAGGGCCGATGCCGTTCTTCGCGATGGAATACATCGCCGACGCGAAGACGATCACGGCGTACGCCAAGGCCAACAACCTGGACACTCGCGCGAGGCTGCAACTGTTTGCCAGTGTCTGCGATGCGGTGCATCATGGGCATCAGAAGGGGATCATCCACCGCGATCTCAAGCCGGGGAACATCCTGGTCGACAATACGGGAGCACCGCGCATCATCGACTTCGGGGTGGCGCGCGCGAGCGACAAGGAAAACGTGCTGGCGACGATGCAGACCAACGCCGGGCAGATCGTCGGCACGCTGCAGTACATGTCGCCCGAGCAGTGCAGCGGGTCGTCGGACAACGTTGACGTTCGCACGGATGTCTATGCGCTGGGCGTGGTGCTGTATGAGTTGCTCAGCGGCGAACTGCCGTATGACCTCAGTACGCTGGGTCTGGCCGAGGCGCTGATGGTGGTCACGCAGGATCGCTCGCCCTCGCTCTCGACGGCGCATGCGCAGTTCAGGGGCGACCTGGGGGTGATATCGAGCAAGGCGCTGGCCAAGGAGCGGGACGAGCGCTACCAGTCGGCCGCGGAACTGGCCGCCGACATCCGCCGATACCTGGAGGACCGACCAATCCTGGCGCGTCCGATCGGTCCGCTGGGGCTGCTGCGCAAGTGGGTGAAGCGGAACCGGGAGATCAGCCTGGCGGTGGTGCTGGCGGCTGTGGTGCTGGCGGTCACTTCGACCGTGCTAATCGCACGGATCGTCGTGGCCGAACGGGTGGCGACGGAGAACCTGGCGGCGGCGCGGAGCACGATCGACCTGATGGGTGGGTTGTTTCAGTTCCGCGGGCCCGACGGGCAGAGCCGGCTCGAGGGCGGGAAGGTCGACGTGCAGACGCTGCTGGATGACTCGGCGAAGAAACTGAGCGAGTCGCCTCCCGACCGCGCCGCCACCGAGGCTGACTGGCGCGAGATTCTCGGCGTGGGCTACGTGTCGCTGCGTGCGGTGGACAAGGCCAGGGAACAACTGACCCGCGTGCTGGAGATCCGTCAGAGCGAGAATCATCCGCGCGATGAGGACATTGCGCGCGCCTCGCACAACCTCGCGGCGACCTACTACTGGGACGGAGACTACGAGACGGCGCTTCCGCTGTACGAGCGGGCCGTCGAACTGCGACGCAAACTCTTCCCCGGCGATCACGCCGACAAGGCACTCAGCCTTACGCATCTCGCGGCCACGGTGCAGAAACTCGGAAACCTCGACCGGGCTGAGCAGTTATTCACCGAGGCGCTGAACATGCGCCAGCGGCTGCACGGCAATCAGCACGAGGACGTGGCCGCCAGCCTGAATAACCTAGGCAACCTGCTGGTATCGCGAGGCGACTATGCCAAGGCCGAGGATTACCTGCGCCGCTCGCTGAACATGATGCTCAAACTGCGGGGTGAGAACAGCGTGGAGGCGTCGACCGCCACGCACAATCTGGCCATGTGCCTGATGCGGCTGGACCAGAACGCCGAGGCGGCGTCGCTGTTTGAGCGGGCGGTGGCGATACGCACTTCCCGGTATCCGCCCGGGCATCCGGCCATCGCGTTGTCGCGACTGGGAGAAGCGCAGGCCTTCCTTGGGCTCGGGCGGCTGGAGGAAGCCGAATCGCTGGCGCGCTCGGCTGTCGATGACCTGCGTGCCTCGCTGCGGGCGGATCATCCCGACGTGGGCTGGTCGCTCGACGTTCTGGGGCGCGTGTTGATGGCCAGGGCGGATTTTGCCGAGGCGGTCCCGTACCTGGCCGAGGCCATCAGCGTGACGCGCAAGATCGATCCGCCCGACCGCGAACTGTCGGATCGGCTGACGCTGTGGGCGCGCTGCCTGTTGGAGACGGGGCAGCACGATCAGGCCGAGCAAGCATTGACGGAGAGTCTGGCGCTGGCGCGCAAAGTCAACAGTGTTCCACTGCGAGATCGCGCCGAGTCCGTGCTCGCGGATCTCTACGAGCGCACGGGGCGGAGCGACGAAGCCGAGCGTCTGGCGGTGCGTCGCGGGGGAAACTGAACTCGATCAATCATGCCAGCCGGCGATCAGGCCCGACGTCGACACGCGATCAGGCCGCCCAACGCCAGCACACCCAGCGATCCCGGCGCAGGAACCTCGGGGAAGACGGTGCCTTCCATCTGCACGCGATAGGTGCCAACCTCACCTTCGCCCACCCAGCCGATGTGCCGGTTCAGCCCGCCGGGTCCGTCGGCTCCGGAAATCTCCGTGTTGGAGTCATAACGGAAGATCTGTCCGGTGGACGAGACGGGCATGCGCCCGGAACCGGCCACGGCGATGAGATAGATACCCGGCAGGTCAAGCGTCACGCCGGTTCCGTCCGTTGCGTAGGGAAGAATGAGGGGGGCATAGGTTTCCTCGTCGGCATTGTCGTTGGCCAACAGGCCGAGCGCGCTGCCCGAGAGCGTGATGTGGAACACGAACAACTGGGCGTTGAAGTCGGGGCTGGTCAGTTCGAGGCGGAAGGTGGTTGGCGAGGCGATGCCAATGTAGTAGAGGTCTTCGAAGTCCTCGATTTCGCCCCGGCCACCGAGGCGGCCCGAGAGCGACCTGATCTGGCCCTCACCACGCGGGGCCTGGGCGGACGAGATCGTCGAGCCGGCATCGCCGACCTCCGTCCAGTCCGGGCCGGCCGACGCCAAGCCTGTCAACGCCGCCACCCCGCCAAGAGTCGCCAACCCCACCATGCACTGCTTCATGTCTTTCCCCTATCCCCTGCGGGTTCGCGCACGAACCAACCTCCGCCCCAAGCGAGGCAGCCTCGGGTTCAAGGTGCGCCGCGTCGCTCCGTCGTCCACGATTTCGTGGGGAATATCTGGCCGGTATGGGGCCGCCGACTCGACAAATGGTGGGATAGGTTGTGTTATGCCCTTTTGTAGGGATCGAGGTAGAGCGTTCTCGGGCGTCCTGGATAATGGGGATGTTCGGCTCGCCCGACACTGCGCTGCGAGTCCGGAGGTCGTGGATCAGCCGAACAGCCCCGACTCGACTTCCAGGCGAACACGGGGCTTGGGCAGGCCCTTGTTCCTGATCGCGCCCGGTTTGGCCTCGGGCTCCACGACGCCCGGCGTGGTGGGCGATGGTGCGCCCACGGTCGAGCCGGTGAGCGGGGGGGCGGTTTCGCTGGCCGCCTTGTTCTTGGGCCCCCGTCTGGGCGTCTTCGTCCGGCCCGGCGAACGGGGAGGCGGCGCCTGGTTTTTTTTCCTGCCGCGTGAGGAGGACGTCATCACTTTCGTGTCCGACTCGGGTTCGTCGCGTTCGTCATCCTCATCATCGCCGCCGGATGTTCTCGGACCGCTCCCTGAGGGTCGCGGCTCAACGGGACGGCGCCTGCTCGCGTTGCGGCCGTCCGAATCAGGTTCTTCCGGCCCAGGGTCGTCCGGTCCGGGCCCGGTGCCGCTGGGGACGATGATCACCCCGTCGTCGGAGTCGAGTCCAGCCTCGGCGTCATCGCGGACGATGCGGCCTTCCTCGTCGAGTTGGGCGTCGGCAATCTCCGTGCGCCTTCGCGCCTGTCGCATGAGGGCTTCGTAGATCTCTTGCGTATCCACGCCCACCAGGGCCGTGCAGGACCGGGAAATCTCGCCGATGTAGCGCTCGAAGACATCGCGCCGCTCGGCCTCGCGCTTCATCTGCTGTCGGCGCTTGAGATATGTCCCGAGTTTGCGTCCGCACTCCTGCAGCGCCAGTTTCATCTCCCTTCGGATCTCGTCATAGTCGGCGATGGCTTCCTTGCTCTCGCTGGTGAAGGGCACCCACACGCTTGCCATGTGGATCATGATGACCAGCGGGCCCTGCGGGGCGCTGCCGCGCGGCTGGCTGAGGTTGTAGTTGCGCCAACTGGTCTCGACGATGGCCTTGAAGGCCGAGCAGGCGCTCTGCTGGTAGAGCAGGGGTACGCGGTTGGCGAAGCGGATGACGCGGGCGGTGTCGTCTGCGGCGAGTTTACCGCCATAGGCGATGGCGGCCTCGATGAGAAATGGGCGCCCGCGATACACGGCCGGCGAGCGGCTCGACGCGGTGTAGAACTCTGCCTGGACGCCCTTGACCATGCCCGCGAGCATCTGTTTGACGCCGATCGGCGCCAGACAGTCGGTCGGCGGGTTGGGCAGTTTGGCCTCCTGCATGGCCGCGAAGAGTTTTTCGGCCTGCGCGTGATCGACATCGCCGACGCGTGTGCGCACCTTGATGCCCGCCTGCTCACACAGTTTGCTGGCCGTGCCCGGCGACACGCGGCAGAAGCGCTCGCTCAGGAAAGTCGCGATGGTGGGGTTCTTCTGCTCATGCTCGGCGTCCTTGAGCATCTGGATGAGCATGCCCAGTTCAATCCCGCGCGGGTGCGGCTGAATTTCCCGTGTCTCGGCAGGGAGTTCATTCGTTCCGCGCGGGTAGATGATCACGCCCCTGTGTTCGGTGGTGTTGACGGCCGCCAGCGCCTGCAGGTGCGAAGGCACCTGGGCCGACTCGGGCATTGCCTGCCCGTTCTCCGGCTTGAGGGTCAGGTTGTCGGCCTCGTCGCCGTTGGTGCTCGATCGCGTCGGTGGCACAAACACGATGCGCGCGTGCGGGTTGGCGATGGCGGTCATTTCGAGAAACTCGTCCACCGAGCCGCGCCCGCGCTGGTAACGCCCTTCCAGTTCCAGACTGACGCTGGTGCCGGTGGCGTAGATCGAGTTGGGCAGAAACTCGCCGGCGCTGGTCAGTTCGCGGGTGCCGGCGTTGAGTTCGCCGAGCCGCCGCGGAGGAAAGTCGGCGGTTTCGTCATCGCGCGTCACCTCGGCGCGATTGGTCTTGGTGTTCATCGCCAGTTCGATGTGGTGAGCCGGCTGGCCCGCCCTGGGGCGTGTGTGAATCTCCATCGGGCGCCCGGTGGTCATCAGCCCGTACATGCCGGCCGCGGAGATGCCGATGCCCTGCTGTCCGCGACTCATCTTGAGGCGGTGAAACTTGGACCCGTAGAGCAGGCGGCCGAAGATGTGCTCGACCTGTTTGCGGACGATGCCAGGCCCGTTGTCGACGACGGTGACGCGGTACCTGGAACTCTTCGCCGACGCGGGTCGATCGGGCTGGAGATCCTCGATCACGACGGTGATGTCGGGCATGATCCCGGCTTCTTCGCAGGCGTCGAGGGAGTTGTCGACGGCCTCCTTGACGCTGGTCAGCAGGGCCTTGCGCGGGTTGTCAAACCCGAGCAGATGCCGATTCTTGGCGAAAAACTCGGAAACGGAGATGTCGCGCTGTTTGGCCGCCATGGTTTCGGCGGTAGCGCGGGTTCGTTCTTTCTTGGCCATTCCACCCTCCGTGGCGGACTCCGGCGAGGCGTGGCCCGCCGGTGGGAAGCATCGAGAATTGCCGGAGGATAGCGGGGAACGGGGTTTATCGCCGCGGGCCCTAGTCGAGGTTCCACGCCGGCCGGCCCGACGCCACTCTGACGCCGAATCCCCAACATTGCCCATCTTGCCAGGCATCGTCAAGGTTCAGACAAGAACGGTGCAAACTGGGCCGAATCACTGGCCGGCGATGGGGCGCATCGGTACACTGTTCTGGCCTGAACGGGTCGAGGAGAGACGACCGGGCAGGTCATTACGTGTTTCCAGCGGCGCCCGACGCCCGTCGGGGCCACCAACGCCCTTGCATCGAGGAACAGGAGAGACAGATATGAAGAACGTGATCGCCTTGGCCGCGCTTGTCGCGGTCGCCGGAGCCAGTGTCGCCAGCGGCGACGTGATTACCAGTTGGGTGAATTTTGGTCAGCCCGGCAACCAGGCTTTCAGTTCGGTGGGCACCCAGGCTGCCAACGTCACGGGCTCCAACCTTGTGCGCGGCAGTGGGCTGACCCCGTCGGCGGCCTCGAACGCCTTCTCAGCATCCAACTGGCAGTTTGGCGACTCCAACGACTACTTCTCCTTCGGCTTCACCGTCGACAGCGGGTACGCGGTCAACCTCGAGAGTCTGTGGATCGGCATGCGGTCCTCCAACACTGGCCCGGGCCTGATGGGTCTGTACTACAACGGCGATGGGTACTCGTCGGCGCTGGCCACCTTCGACATGTCCCCGGGCTCGGTGTTCGTCAATGCCATTGTTGATCTGTCGGCCCTCAGCGGGCTGACTGGTGCGGTCGAGTTCCGCCTCATGATGGCGGCCAACATCGCCGCCAACGGAGGCAGCGTCTCCGCCAGCGGCACCTACCGCGTGGGCGACCACTTCGACGGCGCCAACTTCTCCGAGATGCGCGTCACCGGCACCGTGGTTCCGACCCCGGCGTCGATGGCCCTGATCGGGCTGGGCGGGCTGGTCGCTGGGCGTCGTCGCCGCTGATCCCGCTCCAACCATTCAGACTCATCGCAGGCGACGGGATCCCCCGTCGCCTGCTGTTTTTTGCCTGTGTCATCGAGCCTTCGGTCCGGCTCGTCCGCCGTGACGTTGTCGGTGACGTGAGGAACGGATGTGCCACCGGCGTGCGTCTCCGCAAGTTGTTGCGCGTCGGGCGATCCCTCGCACCGGTTTCGCAAGGCCGAACTCGTTGGGATGGAACTCGCTGCCTCCTGCCGCCGGAGTGGGCGGATGCAAAGACCCGCTCGGTCCTTCAGCGCCCGAACCTTACCCCGACGGGAGGGACTTTGGGCGCCCCGGAATCGTTCGGGAAAGCCGGTCCGGGTGTGGTTTGGTCGGCGGGTGGCGCGGTACGATGACGACGTGAAACACCCCGCCAATCACTTTTTCGAGCACACCCCTGACACGCTGGCCGAATGGTGCCTGCACGCCGGCATGCCTAGGTACCGAGCGCGGCAGATCATGGAGTGGGTGTACCGGCACGGGGTGGCCGACCCCAACGAGATGAGCAATCTCGCCGTGACCGACCGGCAGGCGCTGCTGAGCGACATGACGTTCCTGTCGGGAACCACCATGGCCCATCGCGTGGCCAGCGACGGGACGCAGAAGTTGCTGATCGAGTGGGACAACGGCGACGGGCTCAGGCACGACCCGCGCGAGGCCGACCTGAGCGCCACCGAGACGGTGCGCCTGCCGCTGGGCGGCGCGCCCGAGGGCGACAGTTCGCGGCAGGTGGAGTGCGTGATCATTCCCGCGGCCGACGCGGAGCGCAAGACCGCCTGCGTATCCAGCCAGGTGGGCTGCCCGGTGGGATGCAAGTTCTGTGCCTCGGGCATGGGCGGGCTGGACGCGAACCTCTCCGCAGGGCGGATCATCGAGCAGGTGTGGCGGCTGTCGCGTCTGCCCAACGTGGGGCGGATCACCAACGTGGTGTTCATGGGCATGGGCGAGCCGCTGGCCAACTTTCAGGCGGTCCTGCACGCGGTGCGGACGATCGCGGCTGAGTGGGGCATGGGCATCAGCGCTCGGAAGATCACGATCTCGACGGTGGGGATGCACCGCGCGATCGAGAAACTGGCCGAGGAACTCGACCTGCCGGTGACGCTGGCGCTGTCGCTGCACGCGCCGAACGACGAGTTGCGGCGGCAACTGATTCCATGGGCCGAGTTCACGACTATTCCGCAGTTGCTGGCCGCGTGCGACCAATGGTTCCAGAAGACGGGGCGCGAGATCACGCTGGAGTACATCTTGCTGGGCGGTGTGAATGATCGGCCGGAGCATGCGCTGCAACTTGTGTCGGTGGCGCGGGCGCTGCGGGCCAATGTGAACCTGATCCGGTACAACGAGGTCGACGTGCTGCCGTTCAAGAGGCCGCGGGACGCCGACGTGCTGGCGTTTCAGAAGGCGTTGCGGGATCACGGGATCAACAGCCACCTGCGCGCCAGCCGCGGACGGGACATCGCGGCCGCGTGCGGGCAGTTGCGGCATGAGAAGAACGCGGCCCAGACGCGATGAGCGCGAGCGGTTCGACCAACTCGTGGGCTTTTGAGTTCAGTTTGTTCGGGCCGCTGCATGTGGTGACGGTGGCGGTGCTGCTGGCAGTGATGTCGGCGTCGATCGTGCTGGGGCGGCGATGGAGGGGAACCCGTCGCGAGCGCGTGCTGCGGCACGCGTGGATCGGGGCGACGCTGGCCTGGCAGACGATGGCGGTGGTGTGGTATCTGTGGCCGACCAACTTTGACATCGTCGAGAGTCTCCCGCTGCACCTGTGCGACCTGGCGGCGTGGATCGCGCCCTTTGCGCTGCTGACGCAGAAGCGGCTGCTGCGAGCCCTGCTGTTCTTCTGGGGGATCGGGCTGTCCACGCAGGCGTTCTTCACGCCGGTGGTGGATGGGGGCATCGACACCTTCACGTTCTGGCTGTTCTGGGTGGGGCACACGCAGATCATCGGGTCGGCGGTGTATGACATCGGGGTGCTGGGATATCGCCCGACCTGGCGCGACTACCGGAACGTGACGGCGGTCAACTTCGCGTGCCTGGCGGTGATCCTGCCGTTCGACGTGTGGACCGGGACCAACTACTGGTATGTTGGGAACCTGAGGCCGGAGCACCCGACGCTGATCGACCGGCTGGGCCCCTGGCCGTTGCGGGTGGTGTGGATGATCCTGATCGCGCAGACGGTGCTGGCGCTGCTGTACCTGGCGCTTGCGGCCGCGGGCTGTTGCGCACGCAAGCAGTCGGCGTCGATACACTCGACTTCATGATCTTGCTGGTGCTGGCACTGGTACCGATCGCGTTCGTGCTCGCGTGTACGGCGACGTGGGCGGTGCTGTGCGTGAGCAGACGGGTCGGCGCGATGGACACGGCTCCCATGCCCGGGCAGGTCAAGGCCGAGCGGCGGGCCGTGCCGAACACGGGCGGAATCGGCATCTTCGTCGGCGTGGCGTTGCCGCTGGCCGGGGCGCTGTCGGCCGTGCCCCTGCTCGCGGGGCGGCCTGAGGTGTTGCCCGAGGCGGCGGCGGCACACTTGCCCGGATTGGGCGAGCGGGCGCCGATGGGGCTGGCGCTGCTGGGGTGCGCGACTTTGCTGCATGTGCTGGGGCTGATCGACGACCGACGCCCGCTTGGGCCGTTCTTGAAGTTGGGCGTGATGGCGATGCCGGCGCTGGTGATGGCGTGGGGATTTGATACGCGCCTGCTGACGTTGCTCGACGCGTACGTCGGTGGGGCGTGGGCATCGATTGCCGTCTCGGTACTGTGGTTCCTTGCGGTCACCAACGCCTTCAACTTCATCGACAACATGGACGGGCTGGCCGGAGGGGTGGCCGGCGTCGCGTCGGCGTGTCTGCTGGCCACGGCTCTGATCGCAGGCCAGTGGTTCGTCGCGTCGGTGCTGGCGCTAACGCTCGGGTCGGTGCTTGGGTTCTTGGTGTTCAATCGTCCCCCGGCGAAACTTTTCATGGGTGATGGCGGGTCGCTGGTGCTGGGCTTCCTGCTGGCGTTTCTGACGGTGAGGGCGACGTACCTGTATGACGGGCAGCAGACGCCGCCGATGCACGCGGTGTTCACCCCCATCGTGATTCTTGCCATCCCGCTGTACGATCTGGTGAGCGTGGTGAGCATCCGGCTGTCGCAGGGGCGCAGTCCGTTCGTGGGAGACTTGCAGCACTTCTCGCATCGGCTGGTGCGGCGCGGGCTGAGCAAGCCTGCGGCCGTGGGCGTGATCTGCGGACTGTCGCTGGTGGTGGGGATCGGCGGGGTGTTTCTGCCGAGTCTCGATTCGTGGCAGGCGGTGCTGGTGGGCGTGCAGACGGTGCTGGTTCTGGTGGTGATCGCGACGTTTGAGTGGGCCAGTTCGCCGAGGGGGCAGGGATGAGTGCGCACCAAGGGAGGCAGGATGCCGCCCCCCATGGAGAGCATGTGCGCGGCCCACTGCAAGTCGGCGCCGCTGCCAGGTCTGGTGACGTGCTGCTGTGGATCGGGGCGATGCTGGTGCTGCTGCCGACGCTGCTGCGGCTGGTGGTCGCGATCGATCCGATGCCCGCATGGGGAACCGACCTGCTGGTGATGTGGATTCCGCCGGCGGGCCTGGGCGCGTTCGGCACTCTGATGCTCGACGTGCTCACGGTGCTGGGCGCCGGCGTCGTGCTCGCTGCGACGCCGGTGCATGGGCGCGTGTCTGTCGTGGCCTTGACGGTGATCGGTTCAGTCGGCGTGCTTGTTCACGCGCTGCGCGATGAGGCCCACGCGGTGTCGGGCATGCCGTGGGTGGCCTCGATGTGCACGGCCATCGCCATGATGCACCTGCCGCGGCGATCGGCGATCCGACTGGCGGGCACTGCGGCGATGCTGGGGCTGAGCGCGATGCTGGGCGCCAAGGCCGTGGTGCAGGTGTTCGTCGAGCACCCGGCCACCGTTGCGTCGTATGAGCAGTCACGCGAGGCATTTCTGGCCTCACGCGGCTGGTCGCCCGACTCGGTGATGGCCCGCAACTACGAGCGGCGGCTGTATCAGCCCGAGGCCACGGGCTGGTTCGGGCTTTCAAACGTGTTCGGGTCGCTGGCGGCCGCGTGGTTGCTTGCACTCGGCAGCGCCGCGATTCTGGCGGTGCGGGAGCGTCTGCCCGATCGGCGTGTGTTGCTGCTTCTCGGGCTCGGGGCGATCGTGTCGGCGGGGGCGCTGGTGCTTTCCTTTTCCAGGGGAGCCGTCGGTGCGCTGCTCGTCGGCGTTGCGGCGCTGGTGGTCGTAATGCGTCTGCCGCGCCGGGCTGGCCTGCTCTGCGCGCTCGTGCCGGTCGCGGTGCTGGTGGGCGTGGTGGTGCGCGGGATCTTGGGCGAACGCATCGGCGAGTTGTCGATCTTGTTCCGCTGGTTCTATATCCAAGGCGCGACCGGCATCTTTCTTGATCACCCGATCGCGGGCGTCGGACCGGCGGGCTTCAAGAACGCCTACATGCTGGCCAAGCCGGCGATCAGTCCTGAAGAGGTTTCAAGCCCACATTCGATCTTCTTTGACTGGCTGGCCTGTCTCGGACTGCTCGGCTTGGCGTGGGTGGTGCTGATTGGCTTTCTGTGCCGTGCCATCGGCTGCATGGTCGAGCGCCAGGCACCGGCACCGCCCGCGCCGCCGCCGGTCGATGATCCCGGCTCGGCGCGCGTGGCAGCGCTGGCTTCGGCCGGACTGGTGGCCATGGCGGTGGCGGGGTCGGCTTACTTCGAGCGGGCGCTGCTGACTCCGGAGATGGGCCTTGCCCGTGCGTTCGGGCTGCTGGCGGGACTCGGCGTCGCCTGGGCGGTGACACGCGCGGCAGATCGCTCGATCCGGGTCGTCGAAGTCGGATTGATCGGGGCCGGGTTGGCACTTCTCGCGCACACACAAATCGAGACGACGCTGGTCAGCCCCGGAGCGGCCCCCGCGGCCGGTGCTCTGCTCGGCCTGGCGTGCCTGCCGCCGAGCAGACCCCGCGGCGCGCGGGCCAATCCGATTGCGGGCGTCGGCGTGTTGATGGTGGGCGTGGTCAGCGCGGTACTGGCGCTGCCATCATTGTGGACGTGGTCGCGGGCGCTCGATCGCGCTACCGCAGCGGTGCGCCCATTCGGGCAGTGGATGTCGGCGTTCGAGTCGGCCGAGCGGGGGAGCGCCGAGCAGGCCGAGGCCGTGCGCGCACTGGCCCGCCTGGCCGGGCTGCCAGAGCCGCGGAGCGCCGAGCAGGCCGCAGTTGCGTTGTCGCGGGCTCGCCAGGCGGCCGGGGCGGCGGCGTTGCCCGGACTGCGCGACGCAGCGCGGGCAAGGCCGCTTGATCTTCCGACGCGCGAGGCGCTTGTTCGGATGCTCGTGGGCTTCTCACAGGTGTCGGAGATCGAAGGCCCGGCGCTGGCTCGCGAGGCGTTGGAAGCGGCTGAACAGGCCGCGGCGATGGCGCCCCGCTCGGCCCAAGCCTGGGGGTTGGTTGCCAACACACATCTAGCCTTGCTTGGGACGTCGTTGCAGGCCGGAGTGGAGCCGGCGATTGAGGCGTGTCGGCGGGCGGCCTCCCTCGACCCACACGGGTTGAACTACCCGCTGAGGCTGGTGGATCTGTTGGGGCGGGCGGGGCTGGTGGAAGAGCAACGGGCCTGGGCGGGCCGAGCCTTGGAGATCGACGCCGACCTGCGGCTGGACCCGTTGCGGCAGTTGACACCCGAACAGAAGTCGTTCCTGGAGCGATTGGCGGCGCCCTGAGGGGTCTGATTGCAAGGGATTGGCGAAAGTCGGTCGATGTATCCCCCGTCCCCGGGAAGCGGGGACTTGATCCGGGTTTGCGGGGGCATAGGCTTTGGGGCCGGAAGGCCGACCGCAGCAGGTATGCGCTGAACGCGCCTGAGATTGTGTCAGGTGGCGGGCGGTTTTCCTGAAGCGTCGGGAGTGTGCGCCATGGACGAGGAAGACGAAATCGGCCTTCGCTGAGCCCGGCGCGCACGCACCCTCCATTTCGAGACGCGACCAGGCCGAGGCGAATCGGCCGATGGAACGCACTGGCTTGATCTGCCGGTTGTCCAAGCCGGCAGATATGAACATCCGACACGACACGCACGAGCGCCCGAGGCCGCGCCAGCAGCGCCGCCCGGCAGACGACGAGGACCACCATGGCGAGCGACCTTTCGAATATCCGAAACATCGGCATCTGCGCCCACATCGATGCGGGCAAGACGACGGTGACCGAACGCATCCTGTTCTACACCGGCAAGAACTACAAACTGGGCGAGGTGCACGAAGGCACCGCGACCATGGACTTTCTGCAGGAAGAACAGGAGCGCGGCATCACCATCCAGTCGGCGGCGACCACCTGCCCCTGGACGCGCAACGGCATCGACTACAAGATCAACCTGATCGACACCCCCGGACACGTGGACTTCACCATCGAGGTGGAGCGTTCGCTGCGCGTGCTCGACGGCGCGGTGGCGGTGTTCGACGGCAAGGAAGGCGTGGAGGCCCAGTCCGAGACGGTGTGGCGCCAGGCCGACCGCTACAAGGTGCCGCGCCTGTGCTTCATCAACAAGATGGACAAGTTGGGCGCCGACTTCGAGTTCAGTTTCTTCTCGATCATCAAGCGCCTGGGAGCTAAGCCGATCGCGGTGCAGTATCCCATCGGGCAGGGCAACGAGTTCAAAGGCATCATCGACCTGCTCACGATGAAGGCCTACTTCTTTGACCAGACCGACCTGGGCGCCACGGTGATCGAGAAGGCGATCCCGGATGACCTGGCTGACAAGGCGGCCGAGTGGCATCACATGCTGGTGGAGAACGCGGTGGAACTCGACGACTCGCTGATGGAGCGCTATCTCGAGGACGAGAGTTCGATCACCGACGAGGACATCCGCAAGGCTCTGCGCATGGGCACCATCGCTCGCAAGTGCAACCCGGTGTTCTGCGGCGCGGCGCTGAAGAACATCGGCGTGCAGCGGCTGCTCGACGGTGTCATCGACTACCTGCCCAATCCCCAGGAGGTGCCCGAGGTGCAGGGGACCGATCCGCGCGACCCGGAGAAGAAACTCTTGCGCCCGCACGACCCGGCAGCGCCGTTCAGCGCCCTGGTGTTCAAGGTGGTGGCCGACACGCACGGCGACCTGACCTACGCCCGCATCTACTCGGGCACGCTCAAGAAGGGTTCTCGCGTGCTCAACCCGGTGAATGGCAAGCGCGAGATTGCCAGCCGCATCTTCGAGATGCACGCCAAGGACCGCATTCCGCTCGACGAGATTACGGCCGGCAACATCGTGGCGCTGGTTGGCATCAAGGATTCGATCACCGGCGACACGCTGTGCGACTCCGACGCGCCGATCGTGCTGGAGCGCATGACCTTCCCCGAGCCGGTGATCAGCATGTCGATCGAACCCAAGACGGCCGACGACAAGAAGAAGTTGTCCGAAGCCTTGGTGACCATCCGTCGCGAAGACCCGTCGTTCCGCAGCGAATACAACGAGGAAACAGGACAGACGATCATCTCGGGCATGGGCGAACTGCACCTGGAGATCATCCGCAACAAGATCGTGCGCGACATGAAGGTCAACGTAGAGGTTGGCAAGCCGCGCGTGTCGTATCGCGAGGCGATCTCCGGCTCGGCCCAGTATTGCCGCGGATTGTTCAAGAAGCAGTCGGGCGGTCGCGGGCAGTTCGGCGACTGCACGATTCACCTTGAGCCGTTCACGGCCGAGCAGGCGGCGGCCGAAGGGCTCAAGTTCGACGACAACGTCGCTTTCGTCAACGAGATCGTCGGCGGTGCCATTCCCAAGGAGTTCATCCCGTCGGTCGAGTACGGCGTGCGCCAGACGGCCAAGAGCGGCGTGACGGCCGGCTACCCGCTCATCAACATCAAGGTCACGCTGGTGGACGGCAAGTACCACGACGTGGACTCGAGCCAGATCGCCTTCGAGCAGGCCGGTCGCCTGGCCCTGCGCGAGGCGGTATCCAAGGCCGGCAGCATTCTGCTCGAACCGATCATGAAGGTCGTCATCACCACGCCCGAGGAGTACCTGGGCAACGTGACCGGCGACCTGTCCAGCCGCCGCGGCATGATCCTGGACTCGGAAGACCGCGGGAACGTCAAGATTGTCACGGCCGAGGTGCCCCTGTCTGAGATGTTCGGTTACACCACCACGCTGCGAGGGCTGAGCCAGGGACGCGCCAGCAGCGTGATGGAGTTCCAGAAGTACGCTCCCATGCCCGCCAGTTTGCAGCGCGAGGTCATCGAAGCGGGTGCCTGATCCGCTCTTTCCGACACAGGCCAAACCGATGGGGCCGACCTGCCCGGGTCGGCCCTATTCATGCGCGCCCAGGCGCCGGGAAGGTAATCCGGCGCGGCCCGGACAGCCGAAGGAAAGCCCGATTACGCCCGCCGGAAATCAGGGCATTATTGCCCGGACGCGGGGGTCGGAATAACCTCGCATCGGACGTGCCCACCTTGAAGGAGACCCCATGAGCAAGCGATTCCAGACCGTTCTCTTGTTCGGCGCCCCTGGGTCAGGAAAGGGCACGCAAGGCAAGATCCTCGGGCAGATTCCGGGCTTCTTTCACCTCTCTTGCGGCGACGTGTTCCGCAGCATGGACATCAACTCCGACCTGGGCCGGATCTTCCGCGACTACTCCTCGCGCGGGGAACTGGTGCCCGACGAAGTGACCGTCAAGATGTGGGCCCAGAACATCCACGCCCAGACCGTGCTGAGCATCTACAAGCCGCACGCGGATCTGCTCATTCTCGACGGCATTCCGCGCAATCCAAACCAGGCCAATCTGATGCGCGAGCACATCGACGTCCTGCAGATCATCCACCTTGTCTGCCGCGACAAGGAGAAGATGATCGAACGCCTCCAGCGCCGGGCATTGAAGGAGAACCGCGCCGACGATGCGAAGGAATCGGTGATCCGGCGCCGCTGGGAGGTCTACGAGGCCGAGACCAAGCCTGTGCTTGATTGCTACCCCAAGAGCGTCATTGCGGAGGTCGATGCCATCGGCTCGCCCGCTGCCGTGCTCCAGCACGTCCTCGAAAAGGTCGTGCCCATCCAGGAGAAGCACTTCACCAACCCCGTGGATGGCTCGAAAATCGGGTGAATCGAAGGGTTCGCATTCACATTCGGACCTCGGCCGATGCCGGACTGGCGGGCGTCCCCACACGCTGGTCCGGGTCGATCAAGCCTGATTGGATCGAGCGTTGATCGTCGTTGGACCCGGGGAGATATCCAAGCACGGGCAAAGATCTGGCGCCCAAGGCAACGCCCGAGAATCGATGGGAACTGGTATCAGCCTGCCACCGGTCGCGTGCCCTGAACCGGGCGGTCTTCCAAGGCCATCGGGTCCGTCGGGCGGGTGCTGACCACTTCGCCCGGCACCGGGTTGAAGCGCGAACCGTACAGGGCGATCCTGCGGTTCCTCGTCGGGCTGCCCAGCCAGGCCCGCAGCATCGGCTCGACCGCCAGAATCACCACCACCAGCGCGCCATTGGCGATGAGCATGGGCGCCAACCCAGTCTGTCCGAGGTAGACCATCACGCTGGTCATCACGACCACCGTCAGGGCCACCGGGATCAGGCTCTGCCAGCCCAGCATCATCACCTGGTCATAGCGCAGGCGCGGAAGTGTCCAGCGAATCACCATCATGAAACTAATGAGCAGGAAGATCTTGAGAGCAAAGACCAAGCACTTGACCACCGCGGCCAAGAACGTCGTGCTCGCCGGATCGGTCAGCGCCACAAAGGGCAGGTGGTAGCCGCCGAGGAACAGCAGTGCGAAGAACGCGCTGGCCGTGATCATGTGCGAGTATTCGGCCAGGAAGAACAGCGCAAAGCGCATCGACGAGTATTCGGTGTGGTAGCCGCCGACGAGTTCCTGCTCGGCTTCGGCGTTGTCAAAGGGCGCACGGTTGGCCTCGGCCAGCGCACAGGTGAAGAACAAGATGCACGCGATCGGCTGGCTGAGCACCAGCCACCCGTGCTCCATCTGGTAATCGATGATGCCCTGAGGCATGACCGTTCCGGTGAGCAGCAGTACGGCCAGCAGGCTCAGGCCCATCGGGATTTCGTAACTGATCATCTGCGCGGTCGAGCGTAGGCCGCCGAGGAACGAATACTTGTTGTTGCTGGCCCACCCGCCCAGCGTGATGCCGTAGACGCCCACCGATGCGACGGCCAGCAGGTAGATGATGCCCACGTTGACGTAGGCGCCGGTGACGTGCACGATGCCCCCGCCCTCGGAGCCCATCGCCCAAATCGCCAGGTCTTCCAGCCACAGCGACCGCAGCACCCAGCCGATGAGCGGCAGGTCAAACAAGGCCCACTCGGACACGGGCGGAAACTCCCACATGCCACCCCACGGGATGACAACGAAACCGATCAACGCCGGCGTGATGCTGAGGATCGGCGCCAGCGTGAAGAGAACCTTGTCCACTTTGCCCGGCGTGTAGTCTTCCTTGAGGAGGAACTTCAGACCGTCGGCCAGCGACTGACCGAGACCAAGTTTGCCCTTCAAAAACGCCAGCGCCGGCTGCCCGAAGTCGAACCCGGTGCGGTTGGGCCCAAGGCGATCCTGGATGTAGGCGGAGATCTTGCGTTCGAGGTAGATCAGGTAGGCCGTCGCCAGGAGCATGACGTTGGCGACAATCAGCATTACGTGGATGCTGACGAAGAACTGGCCGGTGACGATGGACTGGAGGGCGTCGAGGATGCTGTCCATAGGGTTTCAAGTGTAGGAGGTGCGGCGGGCCACGGGGGCCCCGGGAAGGTGCGGGAAGGAGCCCCCGCTTCCGCCCGTGCCAGTGGGTGGGGAATGGAACCCGGCCCGGGATTCACTCATCGCGCCTCGTGCAGCACCGGCTCGGCGACCTGCCCGTTCTCGCTGACCGGGCGATATCGCATCTCAAGCCCGATATCGGTATCGACCACTTCGGTCACGCTGACCGTACGGGCGTCGGGACGGGCCATCAGCACGCTCTGGTGCAGGCGATCGGGCCAGCGGTGCCGGTGGAAGGCGTCCTGGGCCGCACACGTCCCGCCGCTTCCGGCCCCGGCCACCGTCTGCTCGAACAGGGGCACCCGGTCGGCCACCAGCGCGTCGCCCAGACCGGAACTGACGAACACCAGCGGGCAAGCCGCGTGCTCGATCCACTCCAGCCGCGTGCCCTCCCACCTTGCCTCGGCCACGCGCACGGCTGCCTCGCGCCAGGCGACGATGAGCCGGAACGGCGCGTATCGCGGCAGTTCCAGGTGCTCCAGCCCTTCCCGCACCTGCTCCAGCCCCTCGCGATCGATCAGCAGCGGGATGATCCGGCCGCGCGAGATGGCCCGAGGCGGCGACGTGGGTTTGGCGATCAGGTTGTAGTTGAGCAGGCAGAGCGTCAGCCCCGGCCGGCAGGCGATCCAGGTGCCCCCGCCGCCGGGGTCGAACGGGCCGATGCCGTGCCGTCCCCACCGAAACGGAAACTCGGCTGCGGGGCGTGACCGCTGCTCATCGCGGTTGGACACCAGCCGGTAGCCCCCGCCCGGCATCTCGATGATCGAGACCGTGCACACGCTTCAGGCCTGCCCTTGGAAATTGAGCGTGGAGGGCGCCATGCCGAACTCAGGTGGGGTCTCGACACCGAACTCGAGCGCAATGGCCTTGATGAGCGCGTTGTGGTGGATCGCGTGGTGGCTGGCAAAAGCCAGTTCGCGCCCCAGCGTGGTGTCCAGTTCGGTCTCGGCCCCGTCGCCGGCCAGCATCACGCGGATGCGCACCGGGCCACGCAGCGACTTCTCGGTCAGATTGCCGATGCGGCTGCGGATAATCGCCACCGCCTGCCGGGCGGCGTGCGGATCGTGCTCGATCGGAACGTTCCGCTCGCGATGGTCATAATCGACCGTGGTCGCCGACTCGAAGCCATCCAGCAGGGCTCGATAGTGATCGAGGGTATGCCGGACATGCTTGCCGATCGTCCCGCCGCGGACGCGCTGCGAGTCGCGCGCAAAAGCATCGGCTGGGACGCAGTCGATCAGGGCGGCGCACTGGGCCAGGATGAAGTCGGCTTGATCGGCCACCGCAGTGATGCTTTTCATCATTGCTTCCTCGGGGAACTTGAGACTGGGGATGGTATCCACTGGACCCGGTGAGGAATCTCGGCGCACACCCGGGCCGTGCACAAGGGGCCCGGGTTGAAGGATCGGCCCCCTTGTCGCCGGAAGAGACCGGTCCGGAAGATACGCAAACATCGCGGGGACCGGTCAGTGAGCCGGTCTCCCCACGACCCCCCTATCCTTCCGCCCCCCCCCGGCTCGGCGAGCCGGGCCACCCCAGGGAGTTGAGCGATGGCAGAGAAGGTGCGCGTGGCGCTGGCCGCCGGCGATGGAATCGGGCCCGAAATCACCGAGGCGTGTCTGAATATCTTTCGGGCCGCCGAGATAATGGACACCGTCGAGTTCGTACCCGTCGAGATGGGTGAAAAGGTCTTCGCCGCCGGTGACACCCGCGGCATGACCGACGAGGCGATTGAGACCATCGAGCACTACGGTTTGCTCTACAAGGGCCCGATGGGCACACCCATCGGCGGGGGCGGCAAGTCGATCAACGTCACGCTGCGCAAGACCTTCGGAGCCTTTGCCAACCTGCGCCACTTCCAGAGCCTGCCCGGCGTGGACACGGTCTTCAGCCGCGCGGGCGTGCCAGTGGATATCTACGTGGTCCGCGAGAACATCGAAGACACCTATGGCGGCATCGAGCATCGCCTGACCGCCGACGTGGTCGAATGCAAGCGCCTCATCACCGCGCCCGGCTGTGACCAGGTGCACCGCTTCGCCTTCAAGACCGCCGCCTCGCTGGGCATCAAGCGCGTGCACTGCGGACACAAGGCCAACATCATGAAGATGACCGACGGGCTGTTCCTCGAGCGCTTCCGCACCTGCGCGCACGACCACCCGGAGATCGAGATCAAGGACATCATCATCGACGCCCTGTGCATGAATCTGGTCCTGCGCCCGCAGGAGTATCGCATGATCGTGCTGCCCAACCTCCAGGGCGACATCGTCAGCGACCTGGCGGCCGGACTGGTCGGCGGGCTGGGCTTTGCCCCCTCGGCCAACATCGGCGACGAAATTTCGATCTTCGAGGCCGTCCACGGAACGGCCCCCGACATCGCCGGCAAGGGCATCGCCAACCCAACCAGTCTGCTGCTCAGCGGGCTGATGATGCTGCGGCATATCGGCGTGTTCCGGCGTACCGCCCTCATCGAAAACGCGCTGCTCGCCACGCTCGAGGACGGCGTCCACACCGGAGATGTCCGGGGCGACGGCAACCCGGTGGGCACCGAAGCCTTCGCGCAGGCCATCATCGATCGCCTGGGCAAGAAGCCGAGCGGGCTGGAGGCGCGCGAGGTGCCCAAGTCGCGCACGCCCACCTACAAGCCGCCGACGCGCCCGACCGTCAACAAGTTGATGCGCACTTTCGAGACCACGGTCAGCCAGGTGGTCGGATGCGACATCTACCTCGAAACAACGATCCCGCTGCTCGACCTGGCCCGCCGCCTGCAGACGCTGGCCGAGGGCACACCTTTCAAGTTGGTCATGATCTCCAACCGCGGGACGCAGGTGTGGCCGAGCGGCTCGCCGTACACCGAGATCGTGGACTACATGCGCGTGCGCTTCGAGTTGCGCGACCCGGCGATGCTGCTGGGGCAGATCGGACAGATGCCCACTTTGCACCTCTTGATGAAGGTGGCCGAGAAGTTCACCATCGCCGACTTCCAGTTGCTCAAGATGTACGACGGAAAGCCCGGCTTCACGCTGGCACAGGGTCAGTGAGCCAGAGCGCTCGCCCGGAACAGGCGCGGCGGTGCCGCGCGGACGTCAGTTCCAGAGAAGACCGATCAGGCTCAGCGAGCCGAGCATGTCCGAGCCCGTCGGGCCACCGATGACCGGAGCGCTGGGCTCCATCTGCCCCGGGGCGGACAGATCGAGCGTGGGCGTAGGAAGGTCATATGACTGAGCCGGGCTGATGCTGACCTCGGCGTCTCCCTGCCACAGGTGCCGAGCCGGCCCGAAGAAGCGTGTGGCCACCTCGCCCAGAGTCAGGTCGCGGCGGATGTCGGACGCCAGCACCGACAGGCGGATGCCATCGTTCTCGCCCTGGCCGAGCATCATCGCCACGGACTGGTAGTCGAGAATGAGCAGATCTCCCAGAGAGTCGAGGTTCGAGGTGCGGCTCCAGTCGGAGAAGTTCTGGTCCGAACCCAACGCCACACCCCCAGCATCCAGAGCGTGGACCCCGCGGGGGAGAACAATCGCCCCAGACCCGGACAGGCTGGGGTAAACCACCTCCGCCGACGCCTGGACGGCCACAAGTGAAGCCAAGGCGCTGAAGATAAACCGAAACCCTCTCACTTTTCGGACTCTCCTCAATCCCCCGGCGCTCACACCCCTGGAGGCTGACGCGCCGCGCTTTGTAGGTACAGCGCCAGCCGGGTTTGGCCAGTGAACACGGGAACAATTTCCCGGTATCCTCGGGCGCTCGCCCTGAACTGGGGTCTGGTCTTTGACCTTGGGCCGGGGTAGGGTGAGAGCATGGGAACCCGGGCGGCCTTGCGACGATTGGGGATGTGGGCGGCATTTGGATTGGTCTCTACCCTTTTTGGGTGTGTGACGCTGACCTCGAACGCCGACCCTGAACCGGTTCCAACGCGGGAGCCTTCGCCTGAAGTGCCGCTGGTCAAACATGACCCGACGTTCCGCGTCATCGACATGCACGGCAACGGCACCGAACCGGCCAAGTCGGTGAAGGTGATGGATGGCTCGCTGGCCGAGCGGGGATATTGGCTCAGTAGTGCGTTCTTGGGCATGCCGAAAAAGGACATTGAGGCCCGGATTGGTGCGGGTGTTCTGCTGGAGAAGGCCGATCTACCCGGACGCGAGCGGATGCTGCGCCAGCGGCTGGAGGCAAGCGGGATCGCGGGCACGCGCGCGATGGTCATGCTGGACGCGGAGGCTTTTTCGCCCTTCGAAAGCGAACGGGCGCTGGCGTGGTACAACATGGCGGCGCATGTGGCCTGCGAGCACTTCGAGCAGTGGTTCTGGTACTTCCAGCCCGAGCGGGTGGAAAGCGCCGTGCCTTCGGTGTTTGCCAGCGAGGAGGCCTACTTCGACTGGTACGCCTCGCAGGACTTCATGAAACTGGCCAGCGCGGTGAGCGTGGTGTTGTATCACGGGCGCGACCGGGACGCCGGTTCGCCGGTCAGTGCGGCGAGCCGGACGCGGAACGATCGGCATCTCAGGCGGGGCATTGAGTTTGCGCGGCGCCTCGGCAAGCCGCTGATCGTGGTGGTGCGGGCCGACATGTCGGGGCGTCCGCGCGAGCAGATCATGACGCAGGAGGCACTAGAGGCCTCGTGGCGAGAACTGTTTCTGCGCGAGGGTGTGGACGGTGTGGCGATTTGGAACGACCAACCCCAAGACATGATCGATTTTGACCGGCGCTGGTCACAGAGCCGGATCGAGCCGACGGTGCGGAAACTGCTCGATGAGCGCGCGCAGCACAAGCCGGGCAAGCCGGAGGATCGATGAACTCACGCGGCCCTGGAGCCGAACTCCACGATCAATTGGTGCTCGGCGTCAAGCCAGTCGACGACGGGGTTGCCGGGGATGCATCCGCGTTCGATGAAGAGTTGGTACGCGCGGGCACGAATCTGGTCTTCCGTGGGGCGTGGCTTGGATTCCGGGACAGGCGTGTGGTGGTCGAGCGCCACGATCGAGGGACGGGTCTGAACCGAGGACTTGCGCTTGGTCGGCATGAAAGTCTCCTCACGGGATCGGGTTGTCCTTTTCATCGGTCGAGACCGGGCCGCATACAAGCCTGGCACAGGGGTGCGCGCCATGTGGTTCCGGAATCGCCAAACCGGCAGAAATTACCCGGTGCTGCCTCGCGGAGTGGACAAGGTTGTCAAGATGTGGGAGGCGAGCGGGTCGCGTACGCTTGGGCGGACTCTGGAGAGCAGGCATGCTTGAGACGGCGGCAGTGACGGGGGCGAGCGGGTTCGTCGGCAGGTACGTGGTCAGGGCGCTGCTGGAACGCGGCGTCCGGGTGCGGGCGCTGGTGCGTTCGCGGGCCAAGGCCGACGATGCGCTGGGACGTCATGAGCACCTGGAACTGGTCGTCGGCGACATCCTCGATCGGTCGCGGTGTGATGAGTTGGTGCGCGGCGCCGATGCGTGCGTGCATCTCGTGGGCATCATCCGCGAGCAGGGTGGACAGCGGTTCGAGCAGATGCACGTCGAGGCGACGCGGAACGTGGTGGCGGCCTGCGAGGCGGCCCGAGTGCATCGGTATGTCCAGATGTCGGCGCTGGGCGCCTCGCCGCTGGGGCGAGCCGAGTATCAGCGGACCAAGTTCGCCGGCGAGCAGGTCGTGCGGAACAGCAGTCTGGCGTGGACGATCATGCGTCCCGGGCTGATTCACGGGGTGGATGGGGAGTTTACGCGCCTGGCGGCCAGGTGGGCGCGGGGAACGGCGCCGCCCCACTTTTTCATGCCGTACTTTGCGCGGGTGGAACACGCGGGAGGCCGGCGCCGACGGGTGGTACCGACGGTACAGCCAATCTATGTCGAAGATGTGGCTCGGGCGATCTGCTCGGCGCTGGAGCGGGATGAGAGCGTGGGAGAGATCTATCCCTTGGTCGGGTCCGAGCCGGTGGACTGGCGCGAACTGCTGACGGGCATCCGCGACAGCCTTCACACCCGCGGGCCTCGGCTGACTGCGATCGGGCTGCCCGGGGAAATGGCGGCGATGAAGGCGCGGATGGCGGGGATGATGGGCGTGGGCGGGCTGTTGCCGTTTGACGAGGGCATGGCCCTGATGGGTCAGGAGGACTCGACGGCGTGCATGACCAAAGCGCGGCTGCAACTGGGACTGAACCCGGGCGGCTTCCGCCAGACACTGTCGACCTACGCGGGCTCGCTGTAGGCGCCCGGAGAGAGCATGTCGCTGCGATACCGTTCGCGTTTGCTGGCACACCTGGCGCACGAGGGATATGAGCCCAAGGGGCGCGAAGCGCTTGCCAGGGAACTGGGCGTCGAGGCCGAGCGCGAGGAGTTCTTCGCGGCGCTGGAGCAGTTTGCCGGGCAGAAGTTGATCGTCGTGGAAAGCGATGGCGCGGTGATGCTCGCGGCGCTGCCGGATACCGGGGAACTGACCGGAACATTTCGCGGCACCATGAAGGGATTCGGGTTCGTGCAACCGGACGATCCGGTGCGCGATGGCGACGTGTTCATACCTGCGGAGGAGACTGGCGGAGCGCTGTCGGGCGATAAGGTGCGGATCGTGTTCGGGCGCGACCGAAAGCGTGAGAAATTCGCCGGTCTGGGCAGGCAGTTCCGCGGCGAGGTGGTGGAGATTCTCCAGCGCAAGCGGACGAACTTCACCGGCGAGATGGCCCGGCAGGGTGACCGCTGGCTGGCGTATCCCGACGGAAAGGACATCACCGACCCGATCATCGTGCGCGACGCGGGCAGCAAGAACGTCAAGCCCGGCGACAAGGTGGTGCTGGAGATTCTCGAGTATCCCGAGAACGGGATGCTGGCCGAGGGCGTGATCGTCCGCGTGCTGGGGGAGGCAGGGCAGCCGGACGTGGAGACCGCGGCGGTGATCGCGGCCTATGGGCTGCCGGGCGAGTTTCCCGAGGCGTGCATCAACCAGGCGCGGCAGATGACGCGGTTGTTTGAGGAGGAAATCGCGGCGTGGGAGCGTCAAGGTCCGGCCGCGCTGCACCTGCGCAACGACGTGACGGGTCGGTTTGACAAGTCAAAGCGTGAGTTCGTTATCACGATCGACCCGCCGGACGCGAAGGACTACGACGACGCGATCAGCATCCGGCGTGTGCCGGCCGAGAAGGGCGGCGGCTGGGAACTGGCGGTTCACATCGCCGACGTGGCGCACTTTGTCGAGCCGGGCACACCTCTGGACGAGGAAGCGGCCGAGCGAGGGAACAGCGTGTACCTGCCGCGCCTGGTGATCCCGATGCTGCCGGAGGTGCTGAGCAACGGGATCTGCTCGCTTCAGGAGGGCGTGCCGCGATACGTGAAGAGCGCGTACATGCGGTACGACGCGAGGGGAAACGTGAAGGCCGAGGGCGTGGCGTCGAGTTTGATCCAGTCGGCCAAGCGGCTGACCTATCTGGAGGCGCAGGCGCTGATTGACGGGAACGAGGAAGAGGCGCGCCGGCACGCCAAGACCGAGCCGAACTATACGGACGAGTTGTTCGCGGCCTTGCACGAGATGAACCAGTTGGCGCGGGCCATCGAGGCGCGCCGGCACAAGCAGGGGATGATCCATCTCGAACTGCCCGACGTGGTGCTGCTGTTCGACGAGAATGGCAAGGTGATCGACGCGGAGAAGGAAGACGACGCGTACACGCACACGGTCATCGAGATGCTGATGGTCGAGGCCAACGAGGTGCTGGCGCGGCTGTTCGAGGGGATGCGCGTGCCGCTGCTGCGGCGTGTGCATCCGGAGCCTGCGCCAGCGGAGGTGGATCACCTTCAGAAGGCCGCGCGCGTGGCGGGGTTCACAATTCCCAAGAGCCCAACGCGCGAGGAGATCCAGGCCCTGCTCGACGCGACACGCGGTACGCCGGCGGCGCGGGCGGTGCACATGGCGGTGTTGCGCACGCTCACCAAGGCCGAGTATTCGCCCGCCGCCATCGGGCACTTTGCGCTGGCGAGCGGGGCGTACAGCCACTTCACCAGCCCGATCCGTCGCTACCCGGACCTGACGGTACACCGGGCGCTGGCCGAGTATCTCGAGGAGACGAACAACGGACAGAACCGCCCCACAACCGAGCGTGAGAAGCACGCCATCGGCGCACGCCTGCGGGAGCGCCTGCCCGACGAGGCAACGCTGGTGGCCGTGGGCAAGCACTGCTCGCAGACGGAAGAGAACGCCGAGGGGGCCGAGCGCGAGTTGCGGCAATTCCTGGTGTTGCAACTGCTGGCTGAGAAGATCGGCGAGGAGTTCGGCGGGGTGATCACCGGAGTGGTGCCGCGCGGGGTGTTCGTGCAGATCGACAAGTACCTGGCCGACGGGATGATCAGGCGCGAAGACCTGCCCGGCGACGTGACGCGGTCGAACAAGCCGCCGAACTGGCAGATCGATCAGAAGACCGGCGCACTGGTCGACACGAACAGCGGACGCTCGTTCAACATGGGCGACATGGTGAAGGTGACCGTGTCGGCTGTGGACCTGGCCAAGCGGCAGTTGGAACTGCTGATCGCGGACCCCGAGTCGCGCGCGGTCGGGCGTGCCAAGCAGTTGAAGGGGCTGAAACTGGGCTCGGAGGGCGCGTTCGGCGGGCTGGAGGGCGGAGGCGGCGCCGGCTTCCGCAAGATGCCGGGTGACGTACGCCGCAGCCGCACGAGCAAGGCGAGAGACAAGGGGAAGCCGGATTACCGACGCGACAAGAAGAAGGGCAAGTAATTCAACTCAATCGCCGATCGGCTCATTGGGCGCGGCTTCCAGGCTGAGAGGCTGCGTGTGTTCGCGGGGCCAAGTGTCGCTGATGTGCGCCCAGTGTTCAACCGGCCAGGTGCGGCTGACCATACGGTCGTGCGGCGGATAGAGAGGATCTTCGGACTCGCCTGGGTCTGCCACGTACCGGTGAGTGTCGCGCTTCGATTCGTACACGAGCGGCGCGAAGCATGCGGGCGTGGCAAGCAATGGGTTGAACCCGCGCACGATCAGCGCGATCATCTGCTCCGTGGATGTGTAGTCTTGGTACGGACTGATGGCCACGCGTTGTCCGTCGATCTCGCGAAAGTTGCCATGCTCATCGATACCTCCGCGGAACTTCACATATGGGTAGGCCGCCTCCAACTTGTCCTTGAGGTACAAGTCGGGGGGGACTTGATCGAAGGGCCCGTCGTAATAATCATTGGCGCGGACTGACGGCGCATACACCCCGACCAGCACACGGCGACGCAGCGCCGGCTCGGTCACAAACACGAATCGCGATCGCACGCCCAACCACACAGGCGGCTCGGTGCGCAGTTGGATGAGCGTGTCCGGAAGCGGCGCCCCGTCGTCGAGCGCAAAGTAGAATTGCGCACTTGGTTCGTGAAACAGCAGGTGAAATGTGAATCCTGACTCATCCAGAACTGCGGCCACGTCGGACTCGCCTGGCAGCAGCAGAGCGCGAGTTGAACGGGGGCGCGGCAATTGAAAAGTCCGTTCAATGCCACGGAATTGCACGTTGGCGGTGCGAGTGGCGTCGTTCCAATCGAGCGCCAGACCGCCGTCGGCCTGGAAATCGGCAGACTTCAGGAATGTGGAATCATAGCGGTCAAAGTACCCGGTGTGCAGCACGCCCTTTTCGGCATCAGTAAACCGAAGATTACCGGCAACTCGCCTGGGCCCTGCGCTGAACTCGAAATAGTAATAGCGCTCCGTGGGATACACGATCGGCTGCGCCGGACTTTGCTCCAGCACAAAGGCGACAACCGACGCCGGATCATTCACATCGAGCCGTACGCCGGTGTCCGCGGGACGAAGGTCAGAGGGAAGCCTTCGCGCGGCACCATCCGTTGGGTTCCACGCGTACTCGATGAGTCTCTGGTTGAAGCGCGGTTCACTTACAAACTGGTCGCTCGTGCTTCCTTGCATTGTCGGCGTGCACGCCTTGAGCAAGGTGATCGCCGCAAGCGAATACGCGCTCACTGTGATGCGGGGAGCAGCACGCATCTGCATCAATTGCCCAACGGCCACCACTGATCGGGCAAGAGTGGCGGCACGAGATCGAGAATATCGCGCATTGAATCCCATCGCGTGTGATTCTGAGGCCAGAACTGGTCCCAGGGACCGGGTTCGTTCTGTTGGTCGGAACAGGCCTGCGCGTGATTCGGAGGCCACCCGATGGGATATGAGTCGGGATTCCATGTGCTGGAAACCAGCGCCTGATGCGTGGGTGGCCAGCGGAAACTCCATGGGTCGCTGTGACCCGGCGCCCAAGTTTGGGACACGCGATAGGTATGAGACGGCGGCCAATCCTGCGATCGATTGACTGCGTGATTACCCGGCCAGTCGTGCCGAGAAAACTCGTACTGGTGGCTCGACACGCCGCCGTCGCGCGAAATGTCATAGATGTGATTTGGAGGCCAAGTCCAGGATGCGTGAACTTCATGCTCCATGGGGTCGGTCGGCCAAGTCTGGCTTCGCGAGTAAAGGTGACCTGGCGCATAACTCCACAGTTTGCTGCGATCAACGGAGTGTTCTTGCGGGTGGGCCAGCGAGAGGGCCAGGTCATGGTCATGATCCCAGCCATCATTCGGGCGCCTGCTCCAGGTGCGGGAGAACTTACCGTCGTGGTTGGCAGGCCACTGGGTTTCTTTGCTCAGTTGAACCTGGTGTTCGTACATGTCCCACGACTTCGAGAGGGCGTATGAGTGGTTCGCGGGCCACTTGGCACTCACCGCGCGCGTGTGATTGCCAGCCGGAACATACCACGAATCGGAAATCGTCACACGATGACTCTCGGGGCCCAGGTCGTTGGCGCACGGATCATCGCCAGCCACGCAGGTCTCGCTGCTGATGAATGTGTTGATGCCGCCCTCGGCCTCAATCTGGGACATTACTCGATATAAGGCGTTGGCGACCGTGCTCAGACGGCCTTCGGATGGAACACCCCCACCCAGTGAACTGGCGATGTAGAGAACATCGATCGCATCGACCTGTCCGTCCGTGTTGGCGTCAGACGACAGGCCGTCCGCAGAGGATTGGACGTCCCGGACCGCCTGCGCCATGTCACTAATATCAATCACTCCGTCGCCGTTGACATCGCCATAACTCTTGAGGATGAGTTCTTGCAAGGCGATGATCTTGTCACTGATCGTGATCTGGCCGTCGGCGTCCTCGTCGCCGATGGATGAGAGTGACAGTTGGAGCAATGCCGCCACACCGACGTCTGTGTCCGTGACATGACAGTCGCCGGTATAGTCCACCAGCAAGGATGAGCCGGGGATGGAGCGGGACACGCTGGTTGAGTCGGGTCCAGCCAGCGCGACACCTGCGAACAGGACCGATAAGCAAGCGACGCCCAGTGTCGCCTTGGTCATTTCGACGGCTCCTTCGATGCCAGCACGTCGGCGATCTTACCCACCCCCGGGGGGGGGATTCAAGCATCTGTTCAGGTCAAGAACGCTGACCGTGCTCGCACCAGTCTTCGATGGTGATCGCCCAACGTTCGTGGTCTTTCCATTGGCCGCGGATCTTGATGTAGCGGGGTGAGTAACCCTCCTGCTTCAGGCCGGCCGCGATGGCGACGCCGCGCGAAGCAACGTTGTCGGGCTGGAGATTCACCTCGACGCGGTGCAGTTTCAAGGCTGTGAAGACATAGCCCAGCGCCAGGCGCACGGCTTCGGTGCAGTATCCCCGTCTGACATGCGCCGCGCCGATCCAATAGCCCAAGTGACAGGTCTGCAGGATGCCGCGCTCGATGCCGGAAATGCCCAGTCGCCCGACGATCAAACCGTCGGTCTTGCGGCAGATGAGCAGGCGCCTGGTGTGCTCGGTGTCGGCCAGTTGCAGTTCGCGGTCAAAACCGCTGTCGCCCCACGGGTCGAGCCCTGGCCGCGGCAGCGGCTCCCACGGCTCGAGAAACGCACGGCTCTCGCGGCGCAGCGCGATATACGCGGCCCGATCTGCTTCCTCTGGAAAGCGCAGCAGCACGAGTTTGCCGACGGCCACAGGCTGGCGCTGCTCCGGGGCGGCCTCGTTCTTAGTTGTGCCCGAGGAACTGGCGGCCATGGTCAGGCTCCCACGTAAACAATGACGCGGCGCGCGTGCGGACTGCGGCGGTGTTCCCAGAGATAAATCCCCTGCCAGGTGCCCAGCGCGAGGGTGCCACCGATGATCGGAATGGAGAGGGACACGTTGGTGAGCGCGCTCTTGATGTGGCTGGGCATGTCGTCGGGCCCTTCGGCTGTATGCGTGTACAGCGGGTCGTGCTCGGGGACAAGCCTGCTGAGCCAGCCTTCGAGGTCGCGCCGGGCCGAGGGGTCGGCATTCTCCTGAATTGTCAAACTGCACGACGTATGGCGAACGAAGGCGGTGCAGAGGCCCTCGGAGAGGCGTGCGTCGCGGACGACTGCGGCGACGAGGTTGGTAATCTCGTGCAGCCCGCGGCCGGGCGTGTCGATCGTCAGTTCACGCACCATGCGCACAGTGTACACCCACGGGGTCAGTCGTCATACCCGTCGGCGGGCGCGCTCATGCTCTCAATCAGCGGCGGAATGGCTCGGGCGGCTTGGAGGCCGGCCAGTGCGAGCGCCGGAGCCGCGGCCGCAATGAAGCGCACCATCGGGCCTCGCCGCACCAGGAGTGGAAGAAGCGACACGCCCGTCGCGAGCGGAGCGGCCATGAGCAGGGCGTACATCAGCCAGCGTTCACGATCGCCGAACCAGTGGGCAAAGACGACGGTTCCGGCGATAAGCACCGCGGTGGATGCGCCGGCGCCGTGCGCCATGGCGAGCCCAGGGTGGATCAGGGCGGCGACGACAGCGCCGCCGGTGACGGCCGCAGCGGGTCCGAGCACCAGCGGCGCGTTGGCGAAGTTCATCGTCGCACCCAGGGCGATCGTCCCTGCGAGGGCGGAAAGCAGCACCGGCCCCAGGCAGCCGGGCAGCGACGAGGTCACCCGATCGAGTGTGAGCGCGTGCAGCACGGTGAGCAGCGCCGAGACACTGATCCACACCCAGCGCATGGTCTCGGAGATCAGGCTCTCGTGCAGGAGCGAAAGGAAGATCCACGCGACAAATCCGCCGGCCAGGGCCGAGAGCGGCGCAAGCAACGCCGGCCTGCGGAAGATTGGAAGAAGCGCGGTCGCCAGCCCGAGCAGTCCGGCGGCGATGGAGACGAGCGGAAAGCGGTACTGCGCCTGCCTGGGCCACAGGTCAAGGCGCGTCTGCCATGCGTAGGAGCCGAGTAGCGTGCCGCCGACGAGAAGGAGAACGAAAAATGCTCCAAGGAGACGCGTGCTGCACCACTGCGCCGAAGACAGCGAGTGGTGGCACCCGGCCGAGGCCTCGGTGCGACCGCGATGGCGCAGGAAAAAGGCCACAGGGGCGAGTAACACCACAGCGGCCAGGCCTGGAACGAAGGCCGAGAGGAGGATTTCGCGCGGACCCATGATCGGCTCCGAACGAGATGAGACTTACTGCTTCACGCCCTCGCCGGCGACGATGATGCGAACGTCATTGCCCAGCGCGCCCCCGTTCCCGCCGTCGGGCGCGAGATAGGTGGAGATGCCGAAGTCAGCGCGCTTGATGGTGAAGTCGGCTTCAAACCCCTGAATTGCCTTGCCCTGCATGGTGCCATTGCCGCCGAAGAGCAGGCGGGCGGTGATGGGCCGTGTTTCGCCCATGAGCGTCAGGTCGCCCTTGAGTTCGAAGACGTTTTCTTCGGAGGTACCGGTGATGCTCGTGCTCTGGAAGGAGGCCGTGGGATACTGGCGTGCGTTGAAGAAGTCGCCCGACCGCAGGTGCTCATCGCGCTTTTCGTTGGCGGTGTCGACGCTGGCGATGGGGATGGTGACCTTGAAGTACGAGGTCTCGGGCTTGGCCGGATCGATGAAGAAGTCGCCATCGATCTTGTTGAAGCGCCCCCAGAACACGCCCGCGCCGACGTGGTTGATGCGAAAGAGGACGGCCGAATGCACCGCGTCGATCTTGTAGGAGTCGGCACGGGCGGCGGTGGCGACGGCGGGGGCAGAGGGGGCCGAGCCGGCGCCGGCGAGCAGCGCGGCCGAGCCGAGGCCCAGGACGAACAGGGAGGCAGCAAACACCGTAGTCTTGCGAATCATGGATCAGTTTCTCCGTTTCGACAATCTTGCTGACAGAGGTCTCGATATCTGTTACAACAAATACAATGCCCGGTATTGAATATTCCCGGGGCGCCGGGGTCCGACGAGCCCCCGGGGGCAGAGTGGGGGCCTCTCGGAGCGGGTCTCAGCGGCGTTCGAGCACTTCGAGTTGTCCGCGATGGTCAATCAGGATGATGTCGGCTTCGGTTAGGAACAGCCCGTGGTCGATCACCCCGGGCAGGTCGTTCAGTTCGGCTGCCAGGGTCTGCAGGTCTTCATCGCCCGACAAGTTGACGTCGAGCACCAGATTGCCGTTATCGGTGATGAACAGTTTGCCGTCCAGGTCGCGCCGGCATACGCCGTTGAGGCCAAGTTCGCGAATGGCTCGGCGTGTGGAAGACAGCCCGAAAGCCATCAGGGCGATGGGCAGCGAGCAGAGGGTGCCGATTTTCGGAGATACCTTGTTCTGTTCAACCATGAAGATGCGATGACGGCTGGCCCAGGCGAGCATGCGTTCGCGGGTCATGGCGCCGCGTGAGCCCTTCATGACGCGCATCTGCCGGTCGATCTCGTCGGCGCCGTCGATAAGGACGTCGAGTTCCTCGACCATAGCGAAGTCGACGAGGGCCAGCCCCAGGTCGCGTGCCAGGGCCTCGGTGGCGTTGCTGGCGGCCACGCAGCGCACGTCGAGTTTGTCCTCGCGGACTCGCTCGGCGAGAGCACGCACGCCCCGTGCGGCTGTTCGACCCGCGCCCAGACCGACCAGCATACCGGAGACGATGTTCGCAACGGCCGCCTGCGCCAGCGCGTCGCCGACTTCTTGCTCACTCAAAGCGTATCCCCTGGGCCAAAGCAAACTGCTCTCCAAAGTTGATCGTGCATGTCTGGCGGCGCATGTACGCCTTCCATGCATCGGAGCCTGATTCCCGACCGCCCCCGGTGTCCTTCTCGCCTCCGAAGGCTCCACCGATCTCCGCACCGCTCGTTCCGAGGTTCACATAGGCCAGGCCGCAGTCGCTGCCGGCGCCCGACGGGGCCAGGAATCGTTCGGCCGAACGAACCGAGTTGGTGAAGATGGCCGAACTGAGCCCTTGATCGACACTGTTGTGCATGGCCAGCGCCTCGTCGAGCCGTTCATATGTGAATACGTAGAGGATGGGTGCGAACGTTTCCTCCATCGCGATCGGCAGCGCGCCGTTCGCGCGAATGATGGTAGGCTGGACGTAATGCCCCCCGCGCAGCGCCTCGGGCAGGTCAACCGCCGCGACGCGCGAACCTCCCACCACCACGGTGCCGCCCTGCCGACGTGCGGTCGCAATGGCCTTCTCAAAGCCCTGCACCGACGCCTCGTTGATCAGGGGGCCGACCAGAGTGCTCGCATCGAGCGGGTCGCCGATGCGGATGGTCCGATAGGCTGCCGCCAGTTTCTCGACCACCCTGTCGGCGATCGACTCGTGCACGAAGAGCCGCCGCGTGGTGGTGCAGCGCTGCCCGCAGGTGCCAACGGCCCCGAACACCACGCTCTTGATCGCCAGGTCAAGATCCGCGTCCGGCTCGATGATGATGCCGTTGTTGCCGCCCAGTTCGAGCAGGCAGCGCCCCAATCGCGCCGCGACCGCCTGGCCCACGGCGCGACCCATCCGACACGAGCCGGTCGCGCTGATCAGCGGGAAGCGCCTGTCGGCGACCATGCGCTTGCCCACAGCGTCATCGTGGCCGATGAGCAGCGTGAAGACCCCTGGGTGACCCATCGCGTCGGCCACGTCCTGTGCAATCTTGTTGGTCGCGAGGGCGGTCAGCGGCGCCAGCAGGCTGGGCTTCCAGACGGTGACGTCGCCGCACACGGCCGCGAGCATGGCGTTCCAGCCCCACACCGCGTTGGGAAAGTTGAACGCGGTGATGACGCCGACCGGCCCGAGCGGAAGCCATTGCTCATACATGCGATGGTGCGGGCGTTCGCTGGGCATGGTGATGCCGTGCAACTGCCGCGACAGGCCGACGGCAAAGTCGGCGATGTCGACCGTTTCCTGCACCTCGCCGATGCCCTCGGCCCGGATCTTGCCGACCTCCAGCGCCACGAGTTCGCCCAGCGGTTCGATCTGCCGGCGCAGTTCGTCGCCGATGGCACGCACCACCTGCCCGCGCTTTGGCGCCGGTACCTCGCGCCACCGCCTGAAGGCTTCGACGGCCTGAGAGGCGACCTGCTCGTAGGAAGCCGCGTCGTCAAGTTTCACTCCCGCGATCGGCTTGCCTGTTGCCGGGGCGAAAGAGATGACCATCGTGTCGGAGGACTCCGTCGCGGACGACACAATGCGTGGATGCCGGGCGATGCCCAGGCGTTCGAGCAGTGGATGGGCCATGGAGCAACTTTACGCCCGCTCCAGCGCGTTGGGCGTGACCAAGTCCGGTCCCAGGGCCTCGATGAGCGGTCCCAGGTACTTCTCGTAGTTCCTCCAACGACCGATGGACGAGTCGTAGACGTTGCGCCCGGCCTGTTCGGGCTCCAGCGTCGGGACCATGCGCCTTTTCCTCTCGAAGTGCAGGCAAGACCTGTCGAACGGCAGACCAACGGCCGCGACCATCGCGCGAGCGGAGGGCTCCAGGTCCGTGACCACCTCGGCATAGTCGACGTTGTGGATCGGCAGGATGCCGTCCAGCACCTCTTGCCAATGCCGCATCAGGCGCACGTAGTTGCGATAGCAGCGCCCGATCCAGGTCAGATCGGTGTAAACCAGGTGCTGTCCGGCGAAGTTTCGGAAAAAACACGACACGCAGGTATCAAGCGGGTCGCGCTGGCAGTGGATCACATGCACGTCCGGCAACAGAGCCGGCAGCAGTCCGAGATAGCAGTAGTTGGCGGGTAGTTTGTCGATCACCCGCTCGGCCCGCACGTCGATGCCGTCGATCGCTTCGAGGAAAATCTGATTGGCACGTCGGAGCGCATTGCCACGAACACGCCTCACCGGTGGCATGAAACTCGACGGCATGCGACCGGGAATCGAGGCGACGGCCTTGGGCAGGGCGGGCAGTTCACCGGCCGGCACGATGTCGGGGTGAGCACCGAGAATCTGTTCGAGCAGCGTCGTGCCCGAACGCGGCATGCCGACGATCAGGACGGCTCGCTCGGCCGAACGCTCCGCCCTCTCCATGGAAATGATGGCGTCGCGCGTGTAGGTTGCAATCACTTCATCGACGGCCTGATCCACATGGCTGATGTCGATGCGCGGCTTGAGCATCGCATTGGCGCGCGCATAGGCCGACCATGCTTCGTCGTACTGCTTCTCTCCATCGTGGAGCCGCCCGAGCGTGAAGAGCAGTTCCGCCCGGACCGGGACGGGCAACGAAGCATCGTGGACGTACGGCTCGATCCGGGCGATGGCCTCGGGACGTTTCGAGAGACGCGACGCCAGCCCGGCGAAAGCGTGCGCCATGTGATACCCCGAAACCCCGCGCGCATAGGCGGCATCCAGCACCTCGGCCGCTTCTTCGATGCGCCCCAGATACTGGAACAGGGCCGCCCGGCGCGCGATCGCGCCCTCGTGATCGGGATTCAGTGCGAGCACCCGATCCAACTGCGCCAAGGCGTCGTCGGTGCGAGCCAGAAAGCCATAGGCCTGCCCGAGCCGAAAGCGCAGACGCACGGACTCGCCCTGCTCGCGGATCGAGCGCTCCAGCAGTTCGGCGGCCTCGTCATGTCGGGCGAGGCTGAGCAGCAGTTCGCCCAATGACCCGCGCACCTTCGGAGCGCGAATGTCGTTGGGATATTTCCTGAGGAACTCCTCCAGCAGCCGGGCGCCGCCAAAATGATCGCGCCGCTTGATCGCGAGATCAGCCTGCCTGAGCAGTTCGCTGGGTTGGATGCTCATTGCCGCACCTCCTTGCGGGAAGCGGCGTGCCTGAGCCGAGGCAAAATCGCAAGCGCACCTACACAACGTCAAATCGGGGATTTACCCCCGATGACGACGAGAAGGTCTCCTGGATTCCAACGACGCTCACGCGCGACTATTGCAATCGCAGGAATCTTTTGCGCCCGCGCACCACAGAGCGATCGCGCCGAGGTGGCGCTCGGTGGGCCGCGACGGTGTCGCCTCTGACAAAAACACGATTCTCCCCAAATCCTAATGTTCCGGCGACGGCAAAGCCTCGAGGAACGACGCAACGCGCCGAACCGAAGGACTCACCGCCTCACGAACATACAGCCCGCTGGTCGCGCAGGCAACTGCCAAGCATTGAGATATTTCCAAATTGAGGACTTGAGCCGTGGCGAACCCGGCATTGAAATGATCACCCGCGCCGGTCGATAACTGAGGATTGCGGGTGAATGGCCCATCAAACCACACCGCGCTCTCCGTAGCCCGCGCCCCTGCGGCCCCGTCGCGACGATGGATCACCACCGTGTCGATCCCCATTGCGCCTCGAATGGCCTCGGCAGCGTGACACACACTCTCATGATGCCCCGCCCCTTCCACGCTCTCTGGGGCATCTACCCCCAAAACGTTCGCAATGCGCTGACTTTCCGCCAAGTTGAGTCCCAGCGTGACATCCGCAAACTGATTCAACGATGAAACGAGCCCCAGCCCGCGCCCAAGGTCTGTGTCGGTGCGTTTGGCCGGGTCTGAAAGATCAATGAACACGCGGCGACGGCGCGGCGTCACATGAGGGAAAACACTGGTGATCAGCCCCTGCCAGATCCCCTCAACCCCGCCCAGCATGGTCCAGTTGACAATGCTGATCAGCGACGCCGACTCGACCAGCGCGCGCACACGGTCCAGCCCGACAACCTCCAGCACGCGCGACCAGGTCACCAGGGTTGAGTTGTGCGCGTGCCCGAACATCAGTTTGCCGTCGTCAAACTCGCAGGCCTCCGTCACCGAAGGCGGAGCGATCGGCAGCACTTGCCGGCAGCGTTCGGCGAACGGCTCGAAGAGCGGGTGCAGGCGCGTCGGCTCGTCATCGCGCCCGACGGCCCCGATGTAGGTCGTGCTGAGGCCCATGCGCCCAAGCGCCCCCGCCAGCAGCGGGCCGTTGCCGCCGAACCGCTTCTCGCTGGTGACGAACTCGACGTTGGCGCTGCGGCCGGCAGCCCTGGCAAGCCGCTCGGCAAAGGCGCCGATGGTGCGGATCGACTCAAAGTCGTCGTAGGCCATGGTCCGGCGTCGGTCGACCACGCGAATGATGACGTCGATGAAACCGTCGAACCCGACCAGGGCCTGATGGCGCCCGAGACCACCGGCGGCTGCAAGAAGGGCCGACGAGGCCTCGCGGGCGATCCGGTCACGCGATGGCAATGATGCGTTCACAGCCTAGAGAATAGTCAGGCAGGAGAAGACACCGTGGAGCAACTGGTCATCGCTACGCAGAACCCCGGCAAGGTCGCCGAACTGCGCGAACTGCTGGCGGGTTTGCGCCTGGAGATTCTCGGACTGGATGATCTCGGCCGGGCCTTTGACGAACCGTCCGAGCACGGGCGGACTTTCGAGGACAACGCGGCGTTGAAGGCGCTGGCTTATGCCGAGATGACCGGGTTGCCCTGCTTGGCCGACGACTCGGGGCTGGAGGTCGACGCGCTCAACGGGCGGCCCGGGGTGGACAGCGCCTGGTACGCCTACCCGCGCGAGGCCGATGCCAAGGCCCAACCCCGTTCCGTGCGCGATCCGAAGAACATCGAGCGCCTGCTGGGGGAGTTGGAAGGCGTGCCGCTCGAACAGCGCACGGCGCGGTTTGTCTGCTGCATGGCGGTCGGCAGGACCGGAATCCTCGCCACCACCCGCGGCACCTTCGAGGGGCGCATCGGCATCCCCCCGCGTGTGCCTGCCGGAAGCCACGGTTTCGGGTACGACCCCGTCTTTCTCGTCGCCCCCGACTTCGCACGCACCAGCGCCGAACTGTTACCACGGGAGAAAAACCAACTTAGCCACCGCGCCGCCGCGGCGAGGCAGATGTGCCATCTTCTCGCGCCAATCGTCGCTGAAGCGGACGCCGACTGATCGCCCCGGGCGTCGATCGCTGATCAGGGATTTCGGATCGGCTCCGACGCTCCCATCCCCGGGCCGTAGATCGCCGCGTTGAGGAACACCCGCGTCGTGCCCAGACTGGCGGCACGGAAAGTCGGTGCATCCGCAAACAGAATGATCTGTCCGCGTCCGACGCTCTCCCGCGTCACCGCGGCCGCGTTGGCGATGCGGTGGGCCGCCTCGGGCCACAGAAGCCCGCTCATCCGCAGCCGCAACTCCTTGCCCGCGGGAATCGCGCACCAGCCCGCCCGTCGCGCTTCCTCGGCCGCCTCATCGTCCTCCAGCACGCCGTAGCGGATGGGCGCCTCAACCCCGCCCCTGGCCATCAGCACGCCCGTCGAACTGAACAGCACCGGCAGGTCGGGCCCGCAGCCCACGGTGAGCCAGTGCTCGTCATCGGTGCGCGTGGCCAGGATGGTTCCCGGAGGCATGAACTGGCGCTGCCACTCATCGCGCCGGGCGACTTCTTCGGCGCTGCCTCGATCCAGGTCGACGCCATCCCACGGATACGTCGGCTCGCCCGACGACACCCCGTGCGACCACATTGCTTCGACGTCAAACACGTCGGCGTCGGCCGCCCACTCGCGCAGCACGGCGATCTCATACTCATCGAGCTCCTCAAGCACGTCATCCAGCGAGCGCGCCGCCGAGAGTCCTTCGTCGCGCGCGATCGCAAAGCCCGACGAGCCAATTGCGATCAGCGTGCCACCCGACTCGATCCACGCCCGGATGCTGCTCGATGCATCGGTCAGCGCCTTGCCGGCTCCGCTCGGCGCGATCAGCACGTTGTAGCGGCGCAGGTCCGCCCATGACAGGCTCTCGGCCGGCAGATACGTCGCCGGCAACCCGTACCGTTCGTCCAGCGTGTACCAGATCGAGCCGAAATCGCCTGAATCCACCGGCGACTCGCTGAGCACCGCGATCCGAGGCGTCACCAGCAGGTCAAAGTGCTCGCCGCCGATGTCCGCCACCTCGCCTGCGCCCAGGCCCGTCGCGATCGGCTCGGCCGCCAGCCTGGCCTCGCGGCACAGGCGGTCGAGCGTGTCGATCCACGCGGTCGAGTCCCTCGGGTTGTCCTCGCGCGCGATCACGATCGACCCACGCGAAAAAGCGCGTGTACCCCAGGTGAATGCTTCGTCGCCCAGGCGCACGCGCACCCCGGCGAGCATGAGTTTCATCGCCAGCGCCGGAACCCCGTCGTCGGCCCCGTCGATCACCCATCCCTGCCCGACCTGGCGCTCACGCACGCCCGACTCGGGGCGCTCGATCGCACCAAGACGCGCCGCTCCCTTCGGCAGACTGGTGCGCAACTGGTAGGCCTCCAGGTCATACAGCATCGGCAGCGACCAGCCCGTGATGTCATAGATCCGCGTCCGCCCCTTGCGGACCAGGTCGCGCCGTTCCTCGGCCAGAAACTCCGCGTTCATGCGCGGGTCAAACTCCAGCATGGCCGCCAGCAGGTTGGCGTTCGGTTGGGCGTTGGGAATCACGATTGTGCCGGGTGGCAGCGCGACCGATTCGCGCTCGCGACCCAGCCGATCCAAGGCCGCGCCTATCCACTCCTCCTCCAGCCGATACAACTCGAAGCCTTGGAGATTCATCGCATCGACAAAGGCCTCCACCCGTGACACGTTGGCGCCCGGTACGATCGCGAAGGTACGCCCTGCATACACGCCGTCCGACGCCACGCACGCGCGTCGCTCGGCCAGCCAGCCCTGCTTGATCTCGTCGCGGTTCTCGTACAGCGTCTGCACGTTGGCCAGCGAACTGAGCAACTGCTGATGCACGCTCTGCCGATAGGTGAGCACGCGCCCCTCGGCCCGGCGCACGCCGAACCAGTCCACGCCCGCCTGCTCGTACAGAATCCCAATCCCGCCGCGGAACGACGCCCATGCGTTGGAATACCCCGGATACCAGTCGTCGGCCCATTCGCCGGTGTAGTAACGCCAGCCCTGCGCGTCGAACGCACCGGCATGATCGCCTGCGAACGCGTCGAGCCATCGCTTCAGAAAGCCGGTGTAGTTCGGATTGATCGGCTCGCGGCTGGGCGTGAACAGGTAGGTTTCCTGCGGGCCCATCTCATGCGCGTCAATGAACAGCATTGGCTGCCACGGCCCGGCCGCTACGATGCGCCCCCGCGTCTCCGGGCAGACGCCGAAGATCCAGTCGCGGTTCATGTCAAAGAGGTAGTGGTTGGTCCTTCCCCAGGGCCAGCGCCCGCCGTGCAGGCGTGCCTGATCGTCGAGCGTCGGCACCGCCCCGCGAAACTCGCGCAACTGCCCCAGATACCGGTCGCGCCCGTCCGGGTTCATCAGCGGATCGATGATGACCACTGTCCGCTCGAGCAGGTCGAGCACGCTGCGGTCGGTGCACGCGATGTAGTGCCAGGCCAGCGCCAGCGCCGCGTCGGCGCCCGACAACTCATCGCCGTGAATCGAGTACGCCAGCCACGCCGTGGCGGGCGTGCGCTCCAGCAGCGCCGCGCCGGCCGCCCCGGACAGCCCGCGCGGATCGCCCAGTCTCGCCAAGTCGCTCTTGATCTGATCGAGCCGGGCCATGTTCCGCGGCGACGAAATGATGATGTGATACAGCGCCCGCCCTTCGTGTGTCTGACCATGCGAAACCAGCAGGGCCCGTTCGCTCTGCTCATCCCACCGCTTCAGGCACTTCTCGATCTCCGCGTGCGTCGCCGGTCTCTCGCCCAGGGCAAAGCCGAGCATCTGCTCCGGCGTGTCGATCACCGCGTCGTGCGCGGCCCCGGGAAAGAACGCCGAGTCGTACGCCAACTCCTGCCCGAAAGACACGCACGCGACACAAAACGCCGCGAGAAGCGACACAAACTGGTGCATGGGCCAGACCTCCTGAGAGCGAAAGTGTACCGGCAAGCGGGGGGGCACCCGAGGCCGCCGCCCACCCTCGGCCCCGCTGGGCCGGCCGGAGACGCCAGCCCACGCCTTCCCGCCGCTATGCTTTACCCTCAACTCGGCCCATTTTGCCGAGCGTGGGAAAGACCTGATACTCTCCGGGGTCGAGGGAGCAGCCATGTCCGACGTCACGATCAAAACCGCCGGTCCGGGTCCATCGCTGGAGCCTGAGAAACTGATGGGACTTGACCTCGTGCGTGCCAGCGAGGCCGCCGCTTTGAACGTGCTCAAGTGGATCGGAAAGGGCGACAAGGAGGCCGCCGACGCCGCCGCCACCGACGCCATTCGCGGGATGCTCCAGTACGTCGACATGTGCGGCACCTGCCAGATCGGCGAAGGCATCAAGGACGAAGCCCCCGGCATCTTCGTGGGGGAGAAACTCGGCAACTGGAAGCCCGGTTCGCCCTACGTCTCCATCGCCGTCGACCCGATCGACGGCACCACGCTGACGTCCAAGGGGCTCAACGGGGCCGTCTCCGTCATCGCGGCCGCCAAGTGCAAGAGCGAGGACGACGTCGCGCTGCTGGACGTTCCGACGGTTTACATGGAGAAGATCGCCGTCGGCCCGAAAGTCAAGGACGGGCCTGGGCAGGTGCGCTTCGACGCCCCGGTCGAGCAGAACCTCGAACTGGTCGCGCTCAAGATGGGCAAGCGCGTGCGCGACCTGGTTGTCTGCGTGCTCGATCGCCCGCGCCACGAAAAACTCATCGCACAGATCCGCAAGACCGGCGCCTCGGTCCGCATGATCGGCGACGGCGACGTGGCCGGCGCCATCGCTCCTTCCATGCCCGACAGCGGTGTGGATATCTACATGGGCATCGGCGGGGCACCCGAGGCCGTCCTCGCCGCCGCCGCCATCAAGTGCCTCGGAGGCGAAATCATCGGTCGCATGTGGCCGCGCGACGACGCCGAACGCAAGAGCATTCTCGACCAGGGATTCACCGAGGACGACATCCACCGCACTCACACGTCCGAAGACATGGCCAAGGGCGACGGCATCGTCTTCGCCGCCACCGGCATCACCGACAGCGCCCTCCTCCGCGGCGTCACCGTCAACGGCACCATCGCCCGCACCCAGTCCGTCGTCATGCGGGCACGCTCCCGCACCGTCCGCTACATCACCGCCTATCACGACCTGACACGCAAGACCATCCGCGTCGGCAGCGACGGCTCCGACCGGCAGGTGTGAATGAAGCACGCACGGCGCCTCAGCCGACCATTCCCAGGCCCCCGACGCTGAGCATCACGTCCGCCGCTGCCAGCGCCGCGCCGATGACAAGCATCGCCACAACCGCCCAGCGGGCCCGGCTGGCCGCCCGATCGGCAGGCAGGCGATCGGACGGCAGGCCGATCGCCCCCGAAAGCGACCTCATGCGCCCGCGGATCGACCCGTGCCGGAACGTCGGGCGGTCGATGATGATGTCGTGCGCCTCGGCCACGCGTGAAAGGGCCGTCGACATCGCCAGCGCCGACGCCGCCGAAATCTCGACCGCCTCGCCCCCGCGCCGCTCGCCGCTCAGGTGCCTGGCCGCAAAGGCGTCGGCCTGACGCTCGAATCGTCTCGAAACCATCCCCAGCACCACCAGCGTCAGCGCCAGCGTCAACACGATGCCGGTGCCGAAGGCGATCTGTCCCCACATCGTGCCGGGGTCGAGGAACATCGTCACCCATCCCACCGGCGTGCCGAACACCAGAACCGAACCCACCACCGAAGCGGCCAGCCAGGGCGTATGCCGGTGCCGGATGTGACCGATCTCGTGCGCCGCCACCGCCTCCACTTCCATCGGCGTCAGGCGATCGAGCAGCGCGTCGGTGAGTACGACGTATCGCAGCGGGCGGATCAGACCGATCGCCGCCCCGTTGAGCATCAGCCCGCTGGTGCGCCACACCAGGAACGCGCGCACGCCGACGCCGTGCACCCTCGCCATCGCGCTGAGCCTCTCCAGCAGCGGACCCGAGCGAAGCGGCACCGTGTCCCAGATGCGCACCAGCAGCGGCGGAATGAACGCGAACACCAGCAGCAGCCCCAGCACCTCGACGCCCAGCAACGCCGCGTCCCGCTCCGAACCGTCCAATCGCATCCCCGCGACCAGGCGCTCGGCCCCCTCCGCCCAGGCCAGCAGCAGCGCCAGCGGAACCAGCATGAAAAACACATGATGCCGCGCCCACAGCCACACGAAGCGCCCCCGCGACGGATACGGGTGCACCGGCAGCCCGCGATCCAGCGAGCGCATCGTCATCGCGTCGCGCAACCGCCGCTGCACCGGATACACGATGAACTCGATCGCGCACAACCCCAGCACAAACGGCGCCAGCGCCGCCAGTTCATCGCCCGCCACCACGTCACCAATGAAGCCGCGTACCTGCGCCAGCAGCCCGATGGCGCACGCCCCCGCGTGCACGCTGAGCAAAATCCACCGCGCCGAACTCGCCGCCGACTCGACCGCACGCACCCGGCGCACGCGCCCGTCGAGATCGAGCCGGTGCACCTGGTAGCCCGAAAGGCACCACAGCGCCAGCAGGACCGCGCCCGTCGCGCCCAGCGAGAGCGGCACGGCCCGGCCCGACAGCCGCGGCAGCAGCGGTGCGCCCAACTCCTCCGATAGATACAACGCCGCAAAGGCGCCCAGGATCAGTGCGTGCATGTTCAGGGCTCGACGCCGCCCACGGTGCCAAGGTCGATCACCACCCCGTTGGGCTGGTAGTAGTCCACGTTTAGCCCCGACTTCCCAACCGCCGTGAACACCACGCACGATCGCCCCGACCGCGCCGCGTACACCAGGTCGGCCTCGCTCGGTCCGGCGTGCTTGCTCTCCGCGCCGCTCTGCACGTGCTGGTGATAAAACGCCAACGCGCGATCGGCGTAGCGAATCATGTCTTCACTGGCCACAAACTCCGTGTCGCTGTTGCGGTCGCGCACTCGAGGGCGAAACAGCAGGATGCGGAACGAGGCGCCCTCGCCCGGCTCGATCACCCCGCCGTACTCGGTCGTGCGGTCCTGCCGGTCAATGTCCACCTGCTCGTACAGCCGCCTGACCACCGCCGGGTCGCGCGACGCTATGTCGATCACATGCACCGCCAGCAGATCGCCCCAGGTCAGGTGTCCCGCCCAGTCCGAAAGCCGTTCACGCCGCGGCTGGTCCAGCACGCGCTGCTCGGCCGTGCGTTTCACGAGCGTCCGCCCTTCCAGGGCGCGAGACAATGCATCCAGCAGTTCGGACCGGGAGCGCCCGAGCAGGTCGCGTCGATGGACCGAGGCCCAGCGGATCGGCTCGATGTGGCGAATCTCCAGCCCCTCGCGCTGCTCGCTCGACAGCCCGCTCACCGCCCCGGCCGCCTGCGCCCACCAACGCTCGTTCTCCGCCGAACCGTTGTTGAGCGACTCGATCCAGCGCAACTCGTCGCCAGTCCGCGGCACCACCGACAGACTCTCCAGCGCCCGGTGCAGCGCCCGCACCGACGCCCGCGTCGACTCCGGCACGTCGCGCGCCTGCGCCCGCTGAATCAGCCCGCGCCGCAACGCCCCGCTCTCGTCCACCCGCCCCAGCAGGTCCCACACGTCGGCCCGCGTCCGCTGGTTCAGCCTCAACTCTGCCGGCGTGTCGTCGTAGCCCGGGTCGAGAAACACCTCAAACAGCGTCTCGGCCAGCGGACGATCCGGATGCAACCGCATCAGCGCCAGGCGCTCGGCCCGCTCGTTGTCGGCCACCCCCTCCACCGGGCGGGCGTATGAACGCACCAGCGCACTGGTCATCTCCTTCCACTGGCGCTCTCCGGCGCGCGCCGCGATCGCCGAGACCACCGTGCGCGACCGCTCCGTTGGCAGCATCAGGTTGGCCATAGCCCGCGCGTCGGCCTGTCCCTGCGGGTCCGGGTCATCCAGCAGGTGCCCCACGCACGCCGCCCGCACGTCGATCGGCGCTGCCGACGACCACACCAGATCCTTGAACGCCGTGCGCGTCGTGTCCCGGTCCTGCTGCTGCGACAGCATGAGCGCCCAGGCGTCGTCGGCTGCCTTCACCCGCTGCTCGGGGCGCAGGTCAGGATTGCGCAGGTCCAGCAGCGCGTTACCCGACGGCGTGTACCGCGGCGAGGAGCACGAAACCAGCAGGAGCAGTACGAGCAGGCCCGCGCGGGCGATCAGTCGGTCCTTCATTCGCAAAGCGTAGCGTCATCTCGTCGGCATCAGGCCCTATCATCCGCCGTGCCCGACACCGACCCTTCCATTCTCCGAAGCGGCGATCTGTTTGAGCGCGTCCGTCGCGTGATCGACTTGATCCGACCGGCCGTCCAAGCCGACGGGGGCGACCTTGAACTGGTCGAACTCACCTCCTCCGGCACCGTCCGCATCCGCTTCCACGGGGCCTGCGTGGGCTGTCCCTCCAGCGAGATGACGCTTCAGATGGGAGTCGAGCGGAATCTGCGTCAGCATGTCCCCGAAGTCAAGAGAGTGGAAGCCATCCCCTGATTGGGCGTCGTCAGTACTGTAAACGTGACGCAACCCGCCGGTTTCCGCTCGATTGAGAGGCGCGAGTCTGTATACTGCCGTCGGTGCGGAGGCAGATGTTTGGGGGGCGAAGATGCTCGTAATCACTCGTCGTGAGGGCGAAGAGGTCGTCATTGGCGACCCGAAAAATCCCATCGGCATCGTCCGAATCGCGTCGGTAAAGGGCGAGCGCGTGCGCATCGCCTTCGAGTTCCCGCGCGAGATCGAGATTCACCGGCGCGAAATCGCCGACCAGATCGTCGACGAGGGTGTCGAAGTCACGGTCAACGTGATCGGCGAGATCAAGCCCGTGGCCGCGGCCACCTCCCACTGACTTCCTCCGCCCGACCCCCGGTCGTCCACGGTTCGTGCACTCCCACCGGCCTCCCCGAGGCCGGTTGCCTTTTTCGCCCGATTTCTTCTGGTCGTGCAACTCCACAACTCCGCGTCCGAATCAATCACGCACCACCACCACTTGAGAGGAGTGAACTTGGGCAAGAGAGAGATACTGGGAGCCGTCGCCGCACTCGCGATCGCCTCCACCGCCTTCGCCGGCGTGCAGACCTACACCATCGACTTCTTCCCGGACGATCCGGGCGCCATCAACATCATGCTCGGGTTCATCACCCCGGCCCTGACGGGCAAGACCATCGTCCAAACGCGCCTGTTCGTCGAGTTCACACCCCTTTCGGGCTATGACGCCGGCGATCTGTACTTCCTGCTCGCCGCCCCGGTCATCCCCGACGCCGACGAGGACGGGTTCATCTACCTCGAGTCCGGGGCTGACATGGGCTGGTCCGGGCAGGGCACGTTCTTCTACGAGAACACCTTTACCAGCCTCAACGGGGTGCTTCAGGTCGGCGTCTGGCAGCACGACGTGTTCCCTACCTTCGACCCCCCGATCTACCAAGGCTTCTTCAGCGCCGACTCACGCTGGGAGATCGACTACATCCCCGCTCCCGCCACGGCCTCGTCGCTGGGAGGGCTGCTGCTGGTCGGAAGCCGTCGCCGGCGCCGCTGATCGACGTCGAGCGGCTACGACGCCTCAGAAACGACGCCCGGATCGGCGCGCGTACGCGCCGATCCGTTGCTTTCTCGTTGGCTCAGCCCGTTGAACACGGGCCGGACGCCCGTGCCACCCCTACTCCGGCTTGCCGCCCGCGGAGTCGTAGACCCACTTGTCGCCCGCGCGCTCGAACTCCTGCACCTCGCCCCTGGCGAAGAACAGGCCCAGTTCGCGTTCGGCTGCCTCAGGGGAGTCTGACCCGTGGATCAGGTTGAACGAGTTGGAGACACCGAAGTCCCCGCGGATGGTGCCGGCCTCGGCGTTGGAGCCGAAGGTCGCGCCCATCATCTTGCGGGCCACCGCGATGGCGTTGTTGCCCTTCACGGCCAGCACCACCACTGGGCTGGAGGTCATGAAATCGACCAGGCCCTTGTAGAACGGCTTGGCTTTGTGGGCCTCGTAGTGACGCGCGGCCAGATCCTGCGAAATCGTCATCATCTTCATCCCGACGATCTGGAGCCCCTTGTCCTCGAAGCGGGAGATGATGCGGCCCATGAGCCCGCGCTGCACGGCATCGGGCTTGAGGATGATCAACGTGGTCTGCATGAACGTGCTCCTGCGGCGTCTCGCCTGTTTTTGTGGGGCGGAAGTGTAGGAGGGAGAACGAGCCAGCGCCTGCCGCGCCACCGGGAACAACGGAGCAGCCGCCATGACGGCGCCGTCGATGGCGGCGTTCGACCGGTCTTGGACGGCGTGGGCGTCGGTGTGCGGCCCGGTTGGCGGCGGCCACGGCCTGCTGGATGTTGTTGACGTCGATGCGGCCCTGCGGACAGGTGATGCGATCGCCCGGATCCGTTTCGACCCACAACTCGGAGATGGCCTCGGGGTACTGCGAACGCAAACCTCCAGTGAGCCAGGGCCTTCTCCATGCGTGTACTCCGTCATTCCCGCACTTGAGTTGGCGCAACTGAACACGCCGCCGGTGCGCCGCACGCTGAACTCATATCCGTCCGCGCCAGCGAAAGGTCCCGGGAGTTCGCGGATCCGCTCGGGGCGGCGCGCGGGCTGTCGGGGGTGCTGCGCCGGAGGCGATCATGGCGGTGCGGAAGAACGAGTCCATGGGGCTTGTGGATGCGGCGCTGGCGGACCTGTCCCCCGCCACCCCTCCCGGGCTCTCGACCCCTGCATGGCAGGGCACATGGCACACTCCACCATCGCCCGACTCATCGACTTTCTCGCATCTCCCGCGCCACGTCGAACGCCGCGACGCCATCCAGCCCTGCGGGCGCCGCGCCGCGATCGTCGCGGCTCGTGGCACGCTTACGGCCTCTTCCGGGGGCAGCGCGAGGAGGTGGGGCGGGGCGCAGGATGGATGTGGGCGACGTCAATGGTCTGGGCGATCGGGCATCTGACCGGCGTTTGGGCGTTGTCATCGCGGTTTGGCGTGGCGGGGGAACAAATGGCGCGCGGGGCGGCACGCGGTGGCGGCGGTGGCTTGCCTTCTGGTGCGTTCCACCGCCGGTTCGAAGGCCGCGGCAAACTGGGCGGGCAGCACAAGTGCCCGCGTTGCGCGAACCATCGCGAGTTGATCGAGGCGGTGGTGGGGAGTGGCGAGATCGTGAGGTCGTGAGGTCGTGGAACGAACGTGAAGCGCCGAGCGACGAACTACCAGTCCCGACCTCGCACCCCGTCTTTCGTGAAGTAATAGTAACTCGGCCGCTCCATCTGCCGAATATTGAGTTCGACCTGATCGGCCGGCACGCCCGCCTCGGTGAGAATCTGACGGAACAGGCCCGGCACATTGACACCAGGCACCGCGTCGGCCCGGCTCTGCCAGCGGGCAGACCCATCCAGCGCGGACACCATGTGCCGCTGCCGCGACGGGTCCGCCAGCGGCGTGATGTATTCCCCGGTCTGATCGATGGTGTGCACATACCCGGGCTCGTGCAGCGGCTCGCCCTCGACCAGCAGCGCCTTCTGCGATGGGAATACCGCGTCGTGCACCGAACTCACATGCAGATACCGATCGTCCCACTGCTCCATGTCCTGTTTGAGGGCCGTCCAGTCGAGCAGGAGGCTCTGCGACATCCCCCGCATCACGCCTTCCTGCACCTCGGAGACCGGGATGTTCATCTCCGCCGCGGTGCGCTCACGCGAGCCCACGCTCGACCGATCCTGGGCGCAGAGCAGAGCGTCGGCGTACATCGATCGCCCGAAGTCGTCGAACATCGCCACCGGCCAGTAGTTCGAGACCGCCGTCGCGCGGGACGGCGTCCACACCCTGCCCCCCCCTTCAAAGTTGCCGTCGCCGCGCGGCGAGAGAGGGAACGGGAACTTGGCGCGGTTGTCGTCGCAGTACATGAGCACCATCAGCGACAACTGCCGCATTTCGCTCCGGCAGACGCTCCGCTGCGCCTCCGCTCGAGTCAGCGAAAGCCCGGGCATCACAAGAGATATGACAATCAAGATGACCCCGATCACCACGAGCAACTCGATCAGGCTAAAGCCGCGGGGCCGGCTGGCGGTCCGGCAGTTGTCCACACCGTTCTCCCGGGTTTGAGATTTCGCTTGACAGCCTACCACGCGAACGGGTAGAACACAACCTTGACATCGCCAAGACCTCGTCGAGCAGGACGCCCTTTGGGATGATCTGATCAGGAGGTGGTTCAGGGGCAACTTGGCCGTACTCGGACTGTTGACCTCGATCGCGGCAGGCGCATGCTTCATCACGAAGCCCGACCCGGCGTGGACCGAAACTGAAATGGCGCCCTGCTCTGGAGCGGCATCGACCTGCGCGACGTATCTGGTTTGCATTCAAGGCTACAAGTGCAAGACGCCGCCGTGGTGGGACGCAGAAGGCTGGTCAGTCTGCACCACCGGAACGATTTCGGCGCCTGCACATATCTATCGCTTCGGAACCCCGGATCCGTTCACCGGATGTTGCGGAGGCGGCGCGGACTCAGGCAGCCTGTCCAGCACCAATTGTACGATACCCTGGGATACTCTTGGTGGTTCGCCGTGCATGCGTCCGTGGTTCGAATAGTCGAAGCCCGTTCGTTCCACCTATTCCGAGTTCCCCTATCGAGATTGACCCATGAACGCGAACTGTGTTCTCGCAATCGCCTGCTGTCTGCTCGCAACCACGGCCTCGTCGGCTCAGCCCGGCGGTGCAGGGGACCAAGAACGATTGCAACGCCTGCTCGATCGGGTTCCGCTGCCGGAGGCTTACTATATCGAATCCGACCTTATCGGGATGAGCGGGCCAACCGACGGACAGGTCACCTCTCGATTCAAAACATGGATTGGTTCCAACTGGAGCGTGTCGTTTCAATCCATGCCGCAGCCCGGTATCGGCGATGTTCCGAAGAGCTATATCTACGCAAGCCCCGCTGAAACCTGGCGGTATCATCTCGATCGGCAAGTGGCGGAACGAAACGAAGTGTTTGCACAACGCTCCTTCACACCTGCGGAAGGTCTGATCTCTGTCTCCTATATTGTGCGTGCACTCCGTCGTGGCGAAGCCAAAGTCTTTGATATTACAGACCATGCTGAGGACGGGACCGTCACCGTGACCCTCTCGCAGCCCGCCTTGTACCCGCGAGCCACTCTCACCTTTGAAACTGCGACAGGCTTTCTGACACAAGTGCAGGCATATGACCAGTCCGGAAAGAACCTTCAAACCGACGACCATTTTGGTGACTGGCGGTTTCTTTCGGACGAATCGGCCATTCCATTTATTTTGTTTTCGGAGAGTATTCATCGGGGAGAGCATTTTCAATGGCGTTCCGTCGTCACGAAGGCGGAATTGATAGATAATGACCGCCCCCCGGCGCGGATCCCGATTGCCTCCAATTTCACGATCATCGATCACGTGGAGGGCGTCACCAAACGTGCCGACGGTTCGGTCATCGGTCCCATCGAGCAGGGCACGCCCAACTCCACCGTCACCGCCGGGCGCGCACCCGGCACGACTGGATTGTCCTCCCGCACGGTCATGCTCATCGGCATTGGGTTCATTCTTCTCGCCGGCGTCATTCTCGGCGTTCGACGCTGGAAAGGCGTTTGAGTGAGTGCCGACCCGCACGTTCATCTCGCCCGGTCAGTTCGCGTCATATTCCGATTGCTCGTGCTCGCGGTCGGCGTCCTTTGGGCCGCCGCGGCCGTGAGCAAACTCCTCGCTCCCGCCGACTCAGATGCCTGGACTTCCCAGTTCCCCGCCTGGGCCATTTCCACAATCACGCTCGCCGAGGCTCTCATCGCCGGATTCATCTTCGCAGGGTGGGCGCGCGTCGGTCTGGCCATCGGCCTGCTCTTGCTGCTCGGCTTCCTCGCCACGCTCCTTGTTTCTCCTCCCGCTCCCGGTCAATCCTGTGGCTGCGCAGGCGCCGCCGTCATCGTGAGCACGCCCGCCGATGTCGCCGCCCACATCTTCGCCTTCGCAGGCCTCCACTTTTCGGCCATCGTGGTTGTCGGTATCGCCCCGCCCCGCGCACATCTCAACGGGGCTTCCACCTGATCGCCCGTGCATCGGAGTTCGCCTTGGGTCTTCGGTGCTCCCGCGCATCGTCGAACGCCTCGACGCCATCCAGTCCTGCCATCGCGGCGCCGCGGCCCTCGCGGCGGGGGACATGTTCACGCCGCCTCTGCGGGGGCTCGCTTCCCGCGGGGGCTTTTCACCGCTGGATGGAAGGCCGCGGGAAACTGGGCGGGCAACACAAGTGCTTGCGTTGCGCAAACCACCGGGAGTTGATCGAGGCGGTGGTGGGGGCGGAGGCAGTGGGCATAGGGGACTAGGCACCCTGCAGGAAGAATGGCGGGCCAGACTTTGCTTGAGGAAACCTGCGTGAGGGCTTGACCCCCCTGACCTTCCCCCGGGGACTACGGGCAGCCGGCGCTGAACGCGGCCAGGAAGTCCTGCACGTCGAAGAAGTCGAACAGCCCGTCGCCGGTGCGATCGGCGGCCGGGTCGCCGCTGGAGAAGAGCGCGAGGAACTGCTGCACGTCGTGGAACGTCAGTTGCCCGTCGCCGGTCAGGTCGGCCGGGCAGGTGGCCGGGGCCAGTTCGAAGGTCCAGATGGCGTTGACGAAGGTCATGCCGCCGTAAGACGTACCTAGGAACAGTCCCCCGTTGAAGACGGCGAGCAGTTCGGCGGGCAGGGCCGAGCCGGTCAGCGTCGGATCGATGTCGGGTGGAAGGGCCGAGGGGTTGTTGTGGAGGATGTCCTCGGCGTTGCCGTTGAAGAAGTTGTCCAGTTCGTCCCAGGAGAAGTTGGGCGGCACCGGGAGGAAGGCCAGGTACATGTTCTGGATCGGCACCCCGTGGATCGAGCCCGTGGTGGTCAGGGGAAAGGCCTGCAGGGTCAGGCCGACGGGCAGCGGAGCGCCGGCTTCGGCCTGCTGGATGTTGTTGACTTCGATGCGGCCTTGCTGAGATGTCACGCGATCGCCTTCGTCGGTTTCAATCCAGAACTCGATGATGGCTCCTGGGTATTGGGAGCGGAAGCCTTCCAGCGAGCCGGGGCCGGACCCGTTCGAATACACCGTGGTGCCGGTGGTCGCGTTCTCGTAACTGAACACGCCGGTAAACGGGTGCGACGTGTTGCCGACGCCGACCAGCCCGGTGAAGTTGTATCTGATGACTTCGGCGTGGGTGGTGCCCGCTGCGGAGGCAAGCACGAACGCGATGGAAAGGCTGCGCAACATCCCGACTCTCCGTTGAACGACGCGATCTCGGCAGGGCCACTCTGCCCTGGCACTCAGGATGTGTCGATGAGCAATTCCGATGCCAGGCACTCGAAGGCCGACAGGCTGGGGAAAGCGCGGCAACGACTCAGACTTGTGGTCAGGGGCGGCCGTCGTGGGCCACAGGTGTCGTCGGTGCATCGGGCCACCGCGGCCAAGAGGGCGCGGTCATGTCGGCCGGGGTTCATGGCGGGGTCGCGTTGGCGTCGGCGAAGAGGCGTCTGCCGCGGCTGGAGTACCACAGGCCCACCGCGAGCATGAGTCCGCCGACGGCGATGAAACTGACGATGCGCCACACCGGCGTGATTTCCCGCAGGTCGTAGAAGACGAGTTTGCACAGGGCCGCCCCCATGAGCACCAGCCCGGCCCAGCGCAGCGCGGCGAGGCGTTGCGCCATGCCGATGACGATGAGCGCGGTGGCGAAGAGGCCCCACCAGACGGACAGACTCGCGGCTTGTGCAGTCTGATCGTCGGTGAACATGCCGGCGATGCGCGCGACTTCGAGGCTGGTGGCGATGAGCGTGAGCAGCAGCGCGCATGAGGCGAAGGCGATCGTGACGGCGCGTCGTTCCGAGCGCGAAACGACCTCGCGAGCCATGCCGGCGAGGATTTCGCGCAGGACGATGAACCCGGCCGCGAACACGGCCGCCAGTGTCCATAGCCCCGGATGCAGAAGCAGCGGTGCTTGAGACTTGAACCAGCCGCCGAGGGGGAAGGCCGCGGCCCACGCGAAGGTCGGCACCAGCATGCCCGCGGTGGCGATGCCTTGGGGCACCAGCGCGGCGATCCAGCGGCGCGTCATGGCCAGTACGGCGGCGAGGATGAGCCAGACGACGATGAGGCTGGTGGTCGAGGCGTCGGAGTGAAGGAAGGAGGCTCCGATGAGGCCCGCGCCGGCCGTGAGCATTGCGATGCCGAGCCCGCGCACGCCGAGCGATCTCAGCCCGCCGGCGCGCGCGTCCGATGGGGGCGCGCCCTGGGCGGGCGGGGTGTTTGCGAGGTGGCGTGCGCACTCGGCGGCGACGATCCACATGGCAGCGACGCCCCAGGTCAGCAGCATCCAGCGCGTGAAGACCAGCCCGAGCGCTGAGCCGAAGGTGGCGATGACGGAGGCATTGGGCGCGGTGGCCAGGGCGCTGTCGATGGTGACGAGGCGAACGGTGGCGACGAGGAGGGCGGCGGCGCCATAGAGAAGCAGGCGGCGTGCCTCGACCCATATGGCAGCCAACGCCGCGACCACGCCGATGCAGGCCCACGCGAAGGTTTCGGTCCAGCCCGACATGGCCAGAGCGAGGGTGGCGAAGAGGAGGCCTCCGGCTTCAAGCGTCAGACCCGCGCCGTAGCGTTCGACGTGAGTCTCGGGGGTGTCAACCATGGCGCGCAGGTGTCCGGCAAGGACCAGCGCGCCGGCCAGCGTGGCGCAGCAACCCAGGGCGGTAACGTGCCAGGCAGAGCCGTTCAGTCCGCCGACGAGCACTGAGTGGTTCCAGACAAAGCCAGTGAGCCAGGCCCACCACGTCGTCATGACGATGGCGTGCCCGATGGTAATGCCGGTCTTGCGCGGTAGCACGTTCCCCGTGCGGTCGCGCTGGATGCACTGCCAGACCTGGGCGGCGTGATGCACCAACCAGACGAAGGTCAGGAAAACGCCGGTGATGAGCGGATGGTCGTGTCCCTGCGCCAACGCGACCAGAGTGCCGATCAGCGCGGTCAGCGCGGTGCTCAGCGTGCGCATGAAGTTGAAGAGCGACGGGAAGCGGACGGCCAGCGCCACGCCCGCGATCAGCAGCATGCTGAGGTAGATGGGCATGAAGGCCGGCTCGGGCTCGGGGACATCGAGCAGGAAAGGCGCGGCGTAGGCGCCCAGGAGTGAGAGCACCGCGACGGCGCGAACGCGGGCGAGAGAGGCCACACCCACGCCGAGGGCCGATACGGCAAGCAGCGCGACCAGGGCGGCCGCGGAGGGGACGAGTTGGTAGAGCAGACGCGCGGCGACGACGGCTGCGAACATCGTCGCCAGGCCCAGTCCGGACACCGGCGCGGAAGCAAGGGCTCCCAACCTGCGGCGGATCCACTCACCTGCGGCCACCGCCAGACCGCCAGCGGCGAAACCGAGAATGCAGCGCCACATCGGCGGGAAATGAAACCAGCCCATGTCGTACGCAAGTTTGAGGAAGAGCGACACGCCGACCAAGGCGGCGACGGCGCCGACGATCGGGAGGATGCGCGTGCCGATGAGTTGCTCCCACCGCTGGCGTGTCATGGGTGGTTTGGATGGAACAGACGGGCGCTGCGGCAAGACGAACGGGCGGGCCGCGGGCGTCTGCTCATCGGCGCTGGTGGTTGCCGGTGTCGGCTCTTCGTCGCCGATTGGTTCGAGCGCGCCGATCAACGCGGGTGCGGCGTCGCCCCCGGTCAGAGCGACCGGTGGCAAAGGCGGAGGTTCAGCCGCAGGGAGCACGATGGACTCGATGCGGGTCAAACGCTGCTCGATGTCGCGCAGACGGGCGAGGAGAGGGGTGTCCATGCGGGCGGCTCCCAAGTGCTAGTGTATACTAACAACTTGTTGGCATGCACGCAAGCCGGGTTTCGTCGGTCGGAAGGAGGTTATCAGACTTGAACTAGAGGTGCCCGGTGCACCCGACGTTCAGGCGAGCAGCGCCGGTCTGTGCCGCGTTACCCAACTCCATGGTGCCGCACCGATCGTGGCCTCGTCGGTGGCGTGAGGGCAACAGAGTCGATGAGCGCGCACGAGTTGGGTGCGCGGACGTGGGCGTCGAGCGAGCGCGTTCGCCGTCGGTCAACTCTCGACGCTGTCGAGCAGGCGGACGATTTCTTCGGCCCGCGCCCAGTGGTCGCGTTCGCGCCCGGTGGGACAGCCCTCAAGCATCCAGATTTCGCGAGCGCGCTCGGCGATGCGAACTTCGCGCCGCGCAAAGGCGGCGGAGCGACGGGTTGGCGTGGCGGCTCCGCGGCCGAAGGCGGAGGGAACAGCCGGATCTGCATCCATTGGTGTCTTGCGCATGGCTCACCTCGGAAAAGCGCAATCGTCACAATCAGCATGACAGTTGACGGCTTCGATTGGCATCAGGGCTTGTCCTCAAACTGCAGGCTTGTGCAACCGGACTGGGGGAGTCGCGGGACACGCTCCGTTGGATTCCCGTGCCTGAGCCGATGGGAGGCCTGCGGTGATGGCTGCCATTGAGTCGGACAAATCATCGGACGATTCGGTGCCGAGAAGCCGAAGGTCGGCCCCCAAAAAGGTCAGCGCAAATCATGCCGAGGGCGACGAGCCGGGCGCATCGGCCTGCGCGGTGCCAGGCCTTGCCCCAAGCGCGGCCACAGTGATGCGCGACCCCTCCCCAGAGTCGAGCCGGGTCAGGCGCCCAGCCAGGTTGTGGAAAGGGCGACGGCCGCACCGGTGGCGGCCACGCCGGCGCCGGCCAGTCGGACCAGCCCGGGCCTAGTTTCCACCAGGCGCATGGCCAGGAGAATGCCGAGCAGGTGCAGCAGGCCTGTGGCCAGGGCAAAGCCCGCGACGAATCCTGCGAAGGAGGTATCGGGCGGGAGTTCGGCCGCGTGCGCCGAGCCGTGGAAGAGGGCCAGCGCGCCGACGAGCACGCCGGCCAGGGTCAAAGGCGGGCGTGAGCGCAGCGCGACGAGGACACCGAGCACCAGGACCGAAGCGAGAATGCCTGCTTCGGTCATGGGCGTGCGCAGCCCGAGGAAAGCGAGCGCGCAGCCGGCAACCATGCACGAGAGGAAGGCGCCTGGAAGAACCCAGCGCGCGCCGCGTCCGATCTGCACAGCCCAGACGCCGACGGCCATCATGGCCAGAAGGTGGTCCCAACCCATCCACGGATGCAGCAGTCCGCCGAGGAAGGCGTGGTGCGCGCCCACGTCAGGCCCGGTGTGGGCCAGAACGGGCGAAGTGAGTCCGAGGACGAGAAGGGCGGCGGGAATCAGGCGAGGCATGACGAACGGCTCCTTCCTTGGCCTGGGGTGGATTGTATTCGGCTCGCGCCTGGAGCCGAGGCGCTTGACGTCGACTCGGCGTGGAATCAACACGAGATTACCTTTGGTCAGGCTGCGTCAGGTCCGGACCGGGCACTTTGTGGGCGTGTGGAAGCGCACCTTCGGGGGTAGTGGCAGCGGGGTCCGAAACGTGGTAGCGTTACGGATCGTCGCATCCGACGGTCCGGGGCCGCGGAGCGCGGGTGGAGTGCCAGTCGATGAGTGACCAGACCAGTCCTTCGCAGCCGGGTGTTTCGCGGGCGGGTGGCGCAGAGTTCGATCTGGAGACGTACCAGATCGCTCCGACGTTCGAGGAACTTCCGCCGCTGCCGGAGGACGCCACGCCTGAGGAGAAGGATCACTTCTGGTACACGCACATCTATCGCGGGGAGCGCGTGCCGCAGTTGACGGTGCGGGCGGTGTTGATCGGCGCGATGATCGGGATGGCCATGTCCATCTCGAACCTGTACACCACGATCAAACTGGGCTGGGCGTTCGGGGTGGCGATCACGGCGTGCATTCTCTCGTACGTGATCTGGAACACGCTGCGGGCGGCCTCGGGGCACCGCCTGAGCAAGATGACCATCCTCGAGAACAACTGCATGCAGTCGACCGCGTCGGCGGCCGGGTACTCGACGGGCGGGACGATCGGCACCGCCTTCGGGGCGCTGCTGCTGATTCAGCGCGAGCACTTCGCCTGGTATTACCTGGTGCCGTTCGTGTTTCTGACGGCAGCGCTGGGCGTATTCATCGCGGTGCCGATGAAGCGGCAGATGATCAACCACGAACAGTTGCGCTTCCCCAGCGGCATCGCGGCGGCGACCACGCTGCGGTCGCTGTATTCGCACGGCAGGGAAGCGGCACAGAAGGCCAGGGCGCTGATCATCGCGCTGTTCGGCGGCATGGCTCTGGCGCTGTACCGCACCTATCCGGCGGTGGTCGAGGCGTTGCATGGAGTCAAGAAGGTCAGCGACCAGACGCTGGAGAAGTTGTCGGCGTTCCCGTACCGAATCCCGGAACTGCTGCCGTGGAATGCCGAGTGGCTGAGCGGCAAGTTCAAGAACATTTCGGTCGCGACCTGGGGCTTTGAGCCGAGCATGCTGCTGGTGGCGGCGGGCATGATCGTGGGGCTGCGGGTGTCACTGTCGATGCTGTTCGGATCGGCGCTGCTGTTCTTCGTGTTCGCCCCGATGATCCTGCAGCACGACCTCAACCAGATCGCGGCCCATCCGGAGTACATCGACGCCATCCGCGCCTCGACCGATCGCTGGGGCATCAGCGAGACTTACGCGACCTCGGTGAAGGAACTGGGGACGTTCATCAAGAACGGCGGCGACATCGCGCTGCTCAACTCGCCGGATACGCACTTTGCGTTTTATCCGATCAACTGGGCGCTGTGGGGCGGCACTTCGATCATGGTTTTCTCGAGCCTGACGGCCGTGGCGCTGGGCTGGAAGACGCTCATCCGCGCGTTCAAGGGTGGAGGCGGAGCAGCGGCCGGCGCGTCGCAGGCCGATCTGGACGAGATGGCCCGCCTGGAGGTGCCCAACTCGTGGTTCATCATCGGCATGATCCCGATCACCATTGGCATCGTGGTGCTCTCGATGATGGCCTTCCAGATGTCGTGGTGGTTGGGGCTCATCTCGGTGGTGATGACGTATCCGATCGCGCTGGTGTGCTGCCGGGCGACGGGGGAGACCGACACCACGCCCATCGGCGCGATGGGCAAGGTGACGCAGTTGGTCTACGCGGTGCTTGCCAAGGGGCAGATCGTGCCCAACCTGATGTCCGCCGGCACGACCGCAGCGGCAGGCGGCGCCTCGGCCGACCTGCTGACCGACCTGAAGAGCGGATACCTGCTGGGCGCCAACCCGCGCAAACAGTTTCTGGCTCAGTTCATCGGCATCTTTTTCGGCACGCTGGTGATCGTGCCGGCGTGGTACCTGATGGTGCCCGACGCGGAGACATTTGACAAGTTCAATCCGCCGGCCGCGAAGATGTGGGAGGCCGTGGCGCGGGCGCTGACGCAGGGGCTGCACTCGATTCCACCTTCGGCACAGATGGCGATCCTGATCGGCGGGATCATCGGCATTGCGCTGCCGCTGATCCAGGCGGCGCTGCCGAGCAAGGCGCGGCATTGGACGCCCTCGGCGATGGGCCTAGGCCTGGCGTGGGTGGTGCCGTGGTACAACGCGATGGGGTTCGCGATCGGCGCAGTGATCGCATGGGCGTGGTCGCTTGCGCACAAGAAGACAGCCGAGAAGTACACCATCCCCGTTGCGTCTGGTGTGGTGGCGGGCGAAGCGCTCATGGCGGCGATGGTCGCCATCAGCGCGACGATCATCGGCTTCCTGTATGCCGGGGCGGGTCACTGACCGGCGTCGGCCTGCCAGCGACGGAGCGTTTCAAGCGCCTCGGCGCTCAGGCCATCGCCGAAGCGACTGATGGCAGCGTCGAGGTTGTGTGCGATGGCCGCGTCGAGACGGGCCAGGTCCCAGCGCTTGATCATGCCGACCGAGCCGCCGGCGACCAGCGACCGGCCGTCATCGCTGAAGAGGACGATGGGCACCGGTCCGAGCGTGGTGTCGAAACGGGTGACCTCGCGCAGATCTTCGGCACTCCAGAGTCGCACGGTGCCGTCGTCGCCGCCCGACGCGAGGAGATGCCCGTCGGGCGAGAATGTCAGGCCTGCGACCACGAGCCGATGACGCGCCGTGCTTGACGTGACCTCTCCCGAGGAGAGGTCGATCAGGCAGACGCTGGCGTCGAACAGCCCGGCGGCGATGCGCGTGCCGTCGGGCGAAAGGGCGATCGACCAGGGTTCGCTTGGGACGGGAAAGCGCCGCGTGATGGTGCGAGAGCCCACGTCGCAGGCAAGTACCTCGTTGAACGAGCCGGATGTGTAGAGTGTGCGCCCGTCGGGTGAGAAGGCCAGTCCGCGAGGAACCGACTCAAAGCCCTCGATGTCGCCGAAGAGTTCGAAGGTGTCGGCGCTCCAGAGTCGGATCTTCCGTCCCCAGGTGCCGGCAGCGACGAGATTGGCGGCCGGCGAATACGCCAGCACATAGAGTTCACCCCCCGGTCCGTCGAGGGTGGCCAGCAGTTCGCGGCTGACCGGGTCGAGCACGCGGAGGCGCTGGTCCGAACAGCCCACGAGCAGGGTTTGCTTGCCGGGCCCGAACATGACGGCGCGCGAGCGCGTGCGAGCCGGCAGGTCGAAACGGCCGACTTCGTCGAGCGTTTCCCAGTCGGCGAAGCGCACCGCGCCGTCACCCGAGCTACTGACCAGCAGCGAGCGGGCCCGGTCAATCGCCAGCCCAAAGACCCAACTCACGTGCCCAGTGGCCTCGTCGGAGCAGATCGTGCCGGTGGTCAGCCAGGCGCGAACTTCACCGTCGGGCTCGACTGTGGCGACCACATCGCCCAGTGGTGTGCCGTCGATGATGCCGTTGATTGAGTAGCCGTAGGTGGTCGATGTGGCTCTCGGCCACTCGATCCACCGCACCTGGTTGCTTTCAACAATCGACAACCGCCCGCCCGGTGCGAAGGTGACCCGGTGGAGTTGTGTGGCCGTGCGGAGGAGTGGTGTGGAAGAGCCGCTGGGCAGGTCGGTCAGGCGGGCAAGAAAGTCGTAGCCGGTGGAGGCGAGCGTGCGGGCATCGGGGCTGAATGCCAGCGAAGATGTGCCGCGCGGGTGTCCTGGCAACTGCCGGAGCACGGAGCCATCGGTTGAGTTCCACAGCGTGATGGAGTGGTCGGCACGCGTCGTCGCGAGCGTGGAGTTGTCAGGGGTGAATGCGCACACGCTTACGGCCGGTGAGGCGGGCAGTTGAGTTTGCCATTCTCTTTCCATGGCGGCGAGCTCGGTCGACCAGAGGCTGATCCACCCGTCGCGGTGCATGGTGGCGAGGAACGAGCCGTCGGGGGAAAGGCAGGCGCCGGTGAGATTGGGCCGGGCTGCAAAACTGCGGATCATCCGGGGCTCGCTGTCGAGGCTGTATCCTCGGACGAGCCCGTTGTCGTGCACGATCCAGGCGTTGCCTTTCGGGTCGAAGCGAAGGATGCGCACGGCGCTGGGCGGCTCGGGCGGTGCGATCCCGGCGACGGTCGCGCCGGTGCTCGCATCCAGCAGGATCACGCCGCCGCGCGCATCGCCGACTCCGAAGAGCCCGAGCATGGTGTTGGCATCGATGCAGCGTTGCCCGGTGGGGAGACGCACCGACCAAAGGCGCGGGTTGGTTTCCGTGATCTCGCGCAGCGCGCCCAGCGCCGGCAGCGAGTACGGATTGGCGAAAAAGGCCGGATAGAGGATCGCCTCGGCGCCCGCGCCGTTGCCCGAGCGTGCCTCCAGGCGGCCCCGTTCAAACCGCGCGGCTGCCAGTTCTGCCTCGAGGCGCGTATTGATGCGCTCGCGCTCGGTGCGCTCGCGTTCAGCCGACTCGCGGGCCATCTTCTCCACGGCGCGGGCCTCGGCCTCCTGGTGGGCCAACAGGCGGAACCGGGCCGCACTGATCGACGACCACACGCCAAAGGCAAGCACCAGTGCGACCAGCAGGCACAGAAGCCCCGCCACGATCCAGTGCCGACGCACCTGTCGGGCGAGCACATACGCCAGCGACTGTGGACGGCTCTGGATCGGTCGTCCGTCGAGATAACGCTCCAGGTCATCGGCCAGGGCGCTGACGCTGGGGAAGCGGCGCTCCGGGTCTTTTTCAAGGGCACGCGCGGCGATGATGGACAGATCACCCCGCAGGCGGGCGTCCACCGTGCCAAGGCTCGGAGCCGGGTGCGATTGAATCAGCCGGAAGGCCTCGGCAATGGGCTTGTTCCTTGTGTCGATCGGCACACGCCCGCACGCCAGTTCATACAGCAGCACGCCGAGGGAATACACGTCGGTGCGCACGTCAGCGGCCGAGGCCCGTCCCGACGCCTGCTCCGGACTCATGTAGCCCAGCGTGCCGATGACCAGGCCTTCCTCGGTCCGATCTGAAACTTGGTCCGTGTCTTCGTGCAGCAGTCGCGCCACGCCGAAGTCGAGGATGCGCGGATGACCGGACGCATCCACGAGGATATTTGCCGGCTTGAGGTCGCGGTGAATGACGCCGCGCTGGTGGGCGTGCTCGATCGCTCGGCACACCTGCACGACCAGTTGCACCCGTCGGCGCAGCGGAGTCTGGTTCTCGCTGACGTAGCGGGTGATGGGCAGGCCCTGCACCAGTTCCATCACAATGAAGGCCTGACCCGGGCCGTCTTCATCTCCCACGCCAGCCTCGAACACCTGCGCGATGCCCGGGTGCTGTAGCCTCGCCAGGATCTCGGCCTCGGCGCGAAGCCGCCGCACCGCCCGCGGTGAACTCAGCCCCGGCCGCAACGCCTTGATCGCAACGTGTCGGCGGGGATTGAGTTGCTCGGCCTCGTAAACGGCGCCCGCCCCGCCCTCACCGATGAGCCGGATAATGCGGTAAGAGCCTCGCAGTTTGGGAAGGGAGGCCAGATCGTCCGTGGCGCTGGCGTCGATCGTCAGCGAGGCCGTCAGGTCGATACCCGCCTGCTGCCCGTCGAGGGCACTGGCTTCGGCGTCGGCGGCGAGCATGGCCTCGACGCGACGGCAGACGTCATCGCCGGCTCCGCAGTGCCGGAGGAAGTCCAGCCGCGCGTCCGGGTCCAGCCCCAGCGCCCGCTCAAAGAGGTCAAAGGCCAGTGCGTCGTGTTCGGATGCGGACAATCAGTTCCCCGGTTCGCGGTCGAGTCTGAGTGATTGTCCCGTTTCTCGGCGCTTGGGCCAAGCACAGGGGCCTCGAATTGCGTCTGACGGGTTGAACTCAGGAACATTCTCTCGTGCCTATCAGCCTCCATCCCCTCTTTCCGGACCAGCCCGGTACATGGCTCGTCGGTGTGGGACGCGACGAATCCGTCATCGCCCGCCTGCGGTCTGAGTACGCCATGGTGCGGGCCGAGGGCGATCGGCTGGCGGCGTTGTTCTTCGACCTCATGTTCGAACGCCACCCGCAGTTCCGCTCCATGTTCCGCACGGATTGGCACCAGCAGCGAGCCCAATTCATGGAGTCGCTCGATCTGGTCATGCGATTCCTGGATCGGCCTGCCGAGCAGGCCCGGCATCTGCGAGCACTCGGGGAGCGGCATCGTTCGTATGGCGTTCAGAGTGGGCACTACCCGATCGTGGTGGGGCTTCTGACCGAGGCGATGGTGACGGCTTTGGGGGATCGGGCTCAGACCGGGAGTCGTGAATCATGGCAAGAGGCGTTCGCCCTAGTCGCCGAGCAGATGGAGCCGTCGAACCGCTAGCCGAGTTCCACGGCCAGCCAGGCTCGCGCGGAGCGCCAGTCGGCCTCGACCGTCGAGCGGGAGACATCGAGCAGGGAGGCGACCTCGTCCACCGTCAGCCCTCCAAAGAAGCGCAACTCGACCACGCGGTGGCGACGTGGATCGAGTGAGGCGAGTTTGGTCAGGGCGTCGTCGAGGGCGATTGGGTCGATCTGGCGTCCGGCCGGATCGGCCACCTGCTCGATGTCTCCGCTTTCTCGGGCCATGCCACCGCCGCGCTTGGCGGCCCGTTTCCGCCGCGCATAATCCGTCAGGATCTGGCGCATGGCCGTCGAAGCGACGGCCATGAAGTGCACGCGGTTGGCAAAGCCCTCGTTGGCTCCGATCAGTTTGAGAAAGGCCTCGTTGACCAGGGCGGTGGGCTGAAGGGTGTGCGACCCCGGCTGGTTTTTCATCATCGTGCCGGAGAGGCGTCGCAACTCGTCGTAGACGAGGGGAATGAGGGCTTCCGCGGCCGCTCGGTCACCCGAGGCCACGCGATCGAGCATCAGTGTGACTTCGCCTGGACCCATGCAGGACTCCTTCAACAGTGGGAATGGTACAGATCCCCGACGATCGGGCAAGGGTTGGGCGCAGCATTTGCGTTGTTGCGGATGCCGGGGCGTCCGATCAGAAGCGCCGGTGCAAGACCGGACCGCTTTCTGGAGGATTGATCGCTATGAAGCGTCGCGCCATCATTTCGTTCGTACTGGCCACAAGTCTGCCCGTCTCCGCTGCGCTGCCCGGTCCGTTGACGCCCCCTCCCGGGGCCATTTCGCCCACAGGCAAGCCGCTGACTGAGATCGAGCCTCGCATCGCCATCAACGCGACCAATACGCCCGGCGACGCGACCACGCTGTTCAAGATCACCGCGCCCGGCAGTTACTACCTGACGGGCGACATCGTTGGAGTATCGGGCAAGCACGGCATCCGCATCGATGCCGACGACGTAACCATCGATTTCAACGGCTTCACGCTGCGCGGTCCGGGATCGGGCGTGGGGTTGATCGACCGCGATACCGAGCAACAGCCCAGCATCAAGAACATCACGCTTCGCAACGGGACTGTCACCGGCTGGAACTACGGGCTCAGCATGCCCTACTGCCAGAGCGCCCGGGTGGAGCACATGAACTTCGCTTCAAACGCCTTGTACGGGACGACCATGAACGGGGCGTTGGTCGCCATCGGCTGTACCCTTTCCGGCAGCACATACGTGGGGCTGGAGAACCAGGGAGACGGAGTCGTGATCAACTGCCTGGCGTCGGGAAACGGCACCGGAATCAGTCTCGACAGCGGGCTGATCGCAGACTGCTTTGCTCGCGGCAACGAGTACGGCTTCGCGATGGCCCAGGGCGTGGTGCGCGAATCCTTGGCAACCGGCAGCACTAGTGCGGGCATCGAACTCATCGGCCGGGCCGCCGCTGTGGATTGCCGCGTAACTTCCGGCGGTAGGGGCGTCGAGATCGTCGGGCACGGCGCTGTGGTCGAGGGTTGCAGCATCACGAGCGCGTCGGATCACGGAATCATGGTCGGTTTCAACGATGCCCGCGTGGTCGGCAACTCGATCACCTATTGCGGAAGTTCATCGAGCCACAGCGCCATCCATGTCAACAGCGGCGTGCAGCGAGCCCACATCGAGGGCAACAGTTCGTGGGATTGCTACCGCGGCATCATTGCCGAAGGCACGCAATGCATGATCGTCGGCAACCGCGTCGGACGTCTGCGCGGACCTTACAACACCTACTACGCCGTGCCGGGCAACGTGGTTGGGCCGATCGTGACCGCCGGCACCAACGCGGGCACGGTGTCCGTCCTTACAGGTTCACCAAACTACGTCGCGTCGTTTGCCGCGACCGATCCGCACACCAACATCAGTTGCTGACTCGACATCGTCTGCCCGCAAGCGGCCGTCGCACCACCAACCGTCCGCCGGAACGGCCAGCCCGCTCCGGCGGATGTTCATTGCCTGACTCATTGCAAGGAATGCTCTCCGATTGAAATTATTCGTGCCATCCGCCAAGGCTCGCTCGCCTTGATTGCGTTGGAACAGGTACACGATTCCCACACAGGAGGCGGGAGAAGATGAAGCGTTCGACCTTGAGAAGCACCCGTGTTCTGGTTTCCGCGGCGGCGCTGGCTCTGTCGGGCTCGCTGCAGGCCGGTCCACTGAGCCCGCCGTCGGGCCCGATCACCTCGACCATGAAGCCGCTCGATCAGGTCGAGGCGCGCACGCCCATCACAAGTGAAACGTGTCCGGGCAACTCGCAGTGCGTGTTCAGGATCACGCAGCCCGGGTCGTACTATCTCACCGCGAATATCACGGTGCCCGCGCCCAAGAGCGGCATCCGGATCGCCTCGCCCGGGGTGACGATTGATCTCAACGGGTTCGAGATCATCGGCCAGGCCGGCTCGTGGTCCGGTGTTGAATTCGAGAATCAAGCAGGTTCCTACCCGGGCACGGTCGTGCGCAATGGCAAGGTACGCAACTGCGGCGGCAGCGGCGTCCATCTCTTCGCCACGGGCACCCGGGGCACCATCATCGAACAGGTTGTTGCCACCGGCAATGGACAGGTCGGCATCTTCGTTTCCGACGCCGGCGTCCTGCGACACTGTTCGGCCAGCCAGAACCTCGGTGGGGGTTTCCAGGCCGGCACGGCCAATAACTCCGTCGTCGAGCACTGCGTCGCCTACGGCAACGATGGATCGGGCTTCTCGATTGTCGGCCAGGGCGGACTGGTGCGACACTGCTCAGCGGCTGAGAACACGGGCGACGGCTTCACGATCGGGAACGGAGCCTCCATCATCGACTGCATCGCCCGAGGCAACGACAGCGTCGGCATCTACCTCTCCAACGGTTCGTGCGTTCGCAACTGCACGTCTTCGAACAATGGGCTCGATGGCATTCGGGTGAGCAACGACTGTCAGGTGGTCAACAACCACTGCGACAACAACGGCCTGGGGGGAGAGGGCGCGGGAATCCGCCTGATGTCGAGTGACAATCGAGTTGAGGGCAATCACTGCGTGGACGGCGACAGGGGGATCTCCGCAGAGAGCGTGGGCAACATCATCATCGGGAACAGGTGCTCGGGCAACACAGTCAACTGGTACATCGTCGCGGGAAACTCGCTCGGGCCGATCGTGAGCGCGGGAAACAACGCGGCGATCATCAGCGGCAACTCTGCCCCGGGAACGCTGGGTTCGTCCGATCCGCATGCAAACTTCACCTATTGATCGGATGGTGCTCGCGGCGCCATGTCTGCACCACGTTGAGGGTTGCACCCAAATCCTGCGTCTTTGTTCCAGACAAGCCAGCATGACCAGCACTCGCACAAAGGAACCTCTCACCATGAACACCCCCCGTTTGATGTTGACGCTCTCGATGTTCACTCTGGTTGCCGGATCGGCCCTCGGCGGGCCGCTCAACCCGCCCCTCGGCGCCGTCACCTCGACGATGAAAACTCTGGAACAGATCGAGCCGCGCGTCATGCTCAGCAGTGAGACGACCCCCGGCGACGCCGACTCGCAGTTCAAGATCACTTCGCCAGGCAGTTACTACCTCAACGGCTCAATGACCATCTCTTCGGGCCGCATGTTCATCGAAGTCGCGGCCAGCAATGTCACCATCGATCTCAGCGGCTTCCGGGTCAACGGCGCTTCGGGCGCTCTCACCGGAATCTACGGTGCCTCGGGAACCCGAAACGTGGTTGTCCGGAACGGAACGATCACGGGATTCAATCAGGGCATCGACATGTTCAACACATCCATCGCCACCATCGAGGATGTGCAACTGCTGGACACAGTCGGCGACGGGCTGACCGTGGGCCCCTCCTCAAAGGTCTTGCGCGTCAGCGTGCAGGACGCTGGCGAGGACGGCTTCACCGGCTACGGCGGCACCATCATGCGTGACTGCACCGCCTACTCGTGCGGCAACTACGGCTACTACGCCGGCGGGGCCGTTTCCTTTCAGGGCTGTACCGCCCGCGACAACGCCTCCGCGGGCTTCTATGTCACGACGGGCAGTTCGGTGATCGGCTGCGAGGCCAGCGGAAACCTTGGGTGGGGCATCGGCACCATCGCCAACTCCGACGGCGTCACCATCGCCGACAGCACCGTCATCGTGCCCAACGCCGGCAGTTCCCACGGCATCGGCGTGTTCAACAAGAGCACCATCCGCAACAACACCGTCACCAACAATCGCTCCGGAGCCTGGACGCTCTACGTCAACGAGGGCAACCGCGTCGAAGGCAACACCACCTCGGGTGGGTTGCAGGCCGTCACTGCCGGGGGCAACAAGAACCTGATCATCGGGAACTTCCACACCGGCGCTTCGGCGATCGGGGCGTTCACGGTCGGAGGCAGTAATGCCGTGGGTCCGGTGGTCTCGGCCACTGGCACCATCTCCAGCACCAATCCCTGGGCGAACTTCTGGTTGCCCTGATCGGACGGGACCGACCGCGCCCTCGAAAGGAACGCGACATGAACACCAAACAGGCTTTCCTCTCTGCCGCAGCCGCCCTGTGCCTGGGCAACGCGCCGGCCCTCGCGCAGTCCGACATAAGCCCGGTCCACAAGTGGTCCTGGGGCGAGAACGTCGGCTGGATGAACTGGCGCGACGCGGGCAGCCCCCCGGCCTCCAGTGGCGTGCTGCTCCCGGCCGACTACCTCTCCGGCTTTGTCTGGGCGGAAAACATCGGGTGGATCAACATGGGCGACGGAACGCCCGCCAACGGCGTGGCCTACGCCAATGCCGCCGGCGCCGACTTCGGCGTCAACATCGACCCTGCGAACGGCAACCTGTTCGGATTCGCCTGGGGCGAGAACGTCGGGTGGATCAACTTCGACACCCGCACCGCGCTGACGCCCTCGGGCAAGCAGGCCCGCTACGACTCGGTCGCCAAGCGATTCCGCGGCTACGCCTGGGGCGAGAACATCGGCTGGATCAATCTCGACGACGCGAGCCACTTCGTCGCCCTGGGTTGTATCGCCGACTTCGTCCCGGACGGGGTGCTCAACTTCTTCGACGTCCAGGCCTTCCTCAACGCCTTCTCCGCCCACCATCCGTCGGCCGACCTGGCGCCGGACGGAGTGTTCAACTTCTTTGACGTGCAGGCCTTCCTCAACTACTTCTCGGCCGGTTGTCCGTAAGACCGACCTCAGCCTCAACCTCAGCCTCGTGCAGGGCCGTCCGGATTTCGCGCCGGGCGGCCTTTCTCTCTGGCTCCGCTGGCGAGGTGGGCAGCAGCCGGGGGGAGGTGACCCAAGCCCCGACTTGACGAATCCGCTCGGAACTGCTACTGTAGGCGCGGCTACATTCTGCGTATCCAGGGGTCGTTCAGACAACAGGAGCGTTTGCCATGCTTCGCGACGAAGAGGCGTCGGCTTTAGGTTCACCTGCCATCGGTGCGCCTTCGCCGCGGTTTCCCGATCCGTCGCTGGTGGACGTGCATCGTTCGGTCGGCGTGAACCACCCACGCCTTTTCCGGCGGCTTTTTGCCTTTCTCGGGCCGGCGTACATGGTCTCGGTCGGATACATGGACCCCGGCAACTGGGCTACCGACCTCGAGGCCGGCGCCAGTTTTGGGTACAAACTCATCTGGATTCTCCTGATGAGCAACCTGATGGCGGTGCTGCTTCAGACGCTGTCGGCCCGCCTTGGCCTGGTCACCGGGCGCGACCTGGCGCAGGCCTGCCGCGACTCATACCCCCGTCCCGTGCGCTGGGTGCTTTTCTTCCTGTGCGAGGTCGCCATCGCCGCCACCGATCTGGCCGAACTGCTGGGCACGGCCATCGGGCTCAACCTGCTCTTCGGCATTCCGCTCGAAATCGCCGTGCTCATCACCGGCTTCGACGTGCTGGTGCTGCTCGGGCTTCAGCGGCTGGGCATCCGCAAGATGGAGGCCTTCATTCTCGCGCTGGTCTTCACCATCGGTGTGTGCTTCATCATTCAGATATTCCTGTCCAAACCGGAGTGGTCGGGCGTGGCTTCGGGCTTTGTGCCCGGCTCGCTCAGCCAGGCGCAGTTGTACGTGGCCATCGGCATGCTTGGCGCCACCGTCATGCCACACAACCTCTACCTGCACTCGTCGCTGGCGCAGACCCGCAACGTGCAGCGCACGCAGCAGGGCATCCGCCAGGCGTGCCGCTACAACCTGATCGATTCGGCCGTGGCGCTCAACGCGGCGTTCTTTGTCAACGCCGCCATTCTGATTCTCGCGGCCGCCACATTCTGGCGCCACGGCATCGAGGTCAACGAACTCGATCAGGCCCATGCCCTGCTGGAAGACATCCTCGGCACGGCCCTGGCGCCGATCGCCTTCGCGCTGGCCCTGCTGTGCGCTGGACAGTCGTCGACGCTTACCGGTACGCTGGCCGGGCAGATCACGATGGAGGGTTTCCTGCGTTTCCGCATCCGACCGTGGCTGCGGCGGCTCATCACGCGCTCCATAGCCATCGTGCCGGCCATGATCGTCATCGGCATCATGGGCAACACCGGCTCGTACAAACTCCTCATCCTCAGCCAGGTGATTCTCAGTCTGCAACTGCCCTTTGCCGTCGTGCCGCTCATCAAGTTCACGTCAAGCCGCGAGAAAATGGGCCCGTTCGTCAATCGCGCGTGGGTGAAGGTGCTCGCGTGGATCATCGCGGTCATCATCATCGTGCTCAACGTCATGCTGGTGGTGGGTGAAATCGGCTCGTGGACCCAGGCCGCCGGCTCGTGGGGTTGGCTGGTGCTGGTGGGCACGATTCCGCCGGCGATCGGGCTAGGGGCCATGCTGGCGTGGATGATCTTCCGGCGCGAGCGGGACCACGCCGCTCCGGTGCCGGTCGCGGCCTCCGACGTCTCCGCCCGCGCCCTCCGGGCGACGCGCCGCTTCGCCCGCGTGGGAGTGGCCCTCGAGGCCAAGCCTTCGGACTCGGGTATGCTCGCCGAAGCCATCAGTTTGGCCGAAATGCACGGCTCCGAACTGGTGCTCATCCACGTGGTCGAGGGCGTGGGCGGGCAGTGGTACGGGCAGCAGACCGGCGACACCGAAAGCCGCGAAGACGAGCGCTACATGACCGAACTGGTCGAGCAGTTGCGATCCGATCTGGCCGGGCACAACGTCGCTGCTGTGCGCGGCGTGCTCGGGTACGGGCATGTGGCGCGCGAACTGGTCCGCATCTCCAAGGCCGAGCAGATCGACCTCCTTGTCGTCGGCGGGCATGGGCACCGCGGGCTGGCCGACATCGTGCATGGACAGACCATCCCCGACGTGCGCCACGGTGCGGACGTGCCGCTGCTGGCGGTGGGGAGGGACACGATCCGGCGCGACTGATCAGGCCGCGGCGGCAAGTTCGGGCGTCGCCAGTCTCTGGGTCTTTGCCTGCCCAAACAGGGCGGCGACGTCGATCAGGGCGGCGGGCTTTTCGGTGTTGTTCATGATGGCCATCTGGGAGACCAGCCCCGTCTTGACCGAGAGGTTCTGGAGATGCTCCGGTCCGATCATCCGCAGCGCCAGCACCCGGTCGATGAGCAACCCCATGTGATCGCGCTCGTGTTCGAGGACGAGCAGCAGAGTACGCCGCTGCGAGGAGATCAGGTTGCGGGCGCGGCTGAACAGATCTACCATCGTGCGCAGCACTCCATACTTGGCGTGCTCGATGACGTCCATTGCCTCGGTCACACGCTTGTTGACCACGAGTTTGCGCACCTCGACGGCGACGTTGTGGATCTTCCGGTGCGGTTCGTCAAACGCGACGAAGATGCTCTGCAGGGCGCTGTTGCCGTTGACAAATGAGTGCAGCGCTGCTGCGTCGGCCTTGAGCGCGTCGTACCACTTGCCGAACGCACACTCGTGGGGGTTGGTCGTGAGTCGAAACTCGCGGCCTTCCTTGACCGACGCCTGTAACTCGTCAAGCCAGGCCACGTGGTCTCGCTCACGTGCGCTGAGTGTCTCAACCACGGTCTTGGTTTCCTGCTCCACGCTGGTGAAACCCAGCGTCAGGCGCAGGTCCAGGGCCGGGATAATCGCTCCTGCTTGCGGAAGAAAACCGAGGATTGAACTCTCTCCGCCGAATGGGCGTCGCAGAGACTTCGGGTCGTACTGGAGCAGTCTCACAACGGCTTTGGCCGGAACCGCGAAACTCTCACCCGCTACTTCGAAAACCAGATATGAGTCGGACATGGAGGTTTCCCCTCGCCTTGTCCGATTTCATCGACCTCCGACGGGGGGCGCTCCTCCAAAAACTCAAAATTGAGTTGGAAGATCCACGAGGCGATGACCGAAACTCCCTCTGCCGTCCTATCCTCATGCTCCTCCCGTCAGGGGCTCACCACGACACCGCCGATGACCAATCTCCCTGCACACGAGACAAATTGTCCCCGCAGCGTCGTCAGTCAGCCCAGACGCTGGGCTTTGGCGGCGGTCGGCTTCATCTCCGTGGGTATGGGGGCCGTCGGGGCGGTCATTCCCGGACTGCCCACTACCATCTTCCTCATCATCGCCTGCTGGTGCTTTGCGCGCTCGTGCCCGTGGCTCGAAGATGCCGTGCGGCGGATTCCGCTGTTTCGCCCCTTTTTCAGGGTGATAGACCAGCGCAACAGCATGCCCGCGCGGGCTAAGATCGTCTCGATCACGATCATGTGGCTGGCCATCGCGACGAGCACCTACCTGCTCATGGAGCGCGGGTACCACCCGGCTCTGTGGGGGTCGGTGATCGCCTGTGGGTTTATCGGCACCGTCGCCATTATCCGTTCTTGATCGCATACCCTACGGCAGGGGAGGCCTCAGCATCTCCACGCGCGTGCGCGCGCCGGTGGACATGTGCACCTGCGCCTGTTCATCGACCATGAGCGCCTCGACGCCAGACAGACTTTCGACGATTGTCAATCCGCGTTCGACGCCGACGATCATCAGGGCGGTGGAGAGAGCGTCGGCGAGTGTGGCGTCGCGTGCGATGACGACGGCCGTGCGCACGCCGCGTGACGGTCGGCCGGTGCGTGGGTCGAGAATGTGGTGATATCGGACGTTGTCCTTGATGAAGTAGCGTTCGTAGTCGCCGCTGGTGGAGATGGACTCGTTGTCCAGTTCGATGCGTGCGAAGAAGTCATCGGTCCCGCCTCGGGGGTCGCGGACGCCGACGCGCCAGGGTCGTCCGTCGTGCGTGCCTCCAGCCATGACTTGTCCACCCCCGGAGATGAGGAAGTCGTGGATGCCGGCCTGACGGAGAGCAGTGGCAGCCTGATCGAGGGCATATCCCTTGGCGATGCCGCCCAGCCCGACGAGCATGCCTTTGCGTTCGAGAAAGGCCGTGCCCGCAGCATCATCCAGTCGCAGGGCGTGATAGTCGACCAGCGCCACGCGAGCGTCGATATCGGCGTCGGCGGGCAGGGCGGGTTGCTCGGCCCTGAAATCCCAGAGCCCCCACAGCGCGGCCCAGGTCGGGTCAAAGGCCCCATCGGTCATCGCGGCAATGTCCTGCGAGCGGTGGAGCAGGTCCAAGAGGTCGGGGGGGAGCACGACTGGCTCGACCCCGGCTGAGCGGTTGAGCGCGCTGAGTGGCGAAGTGTCCCTCCACTCGCTCATGCGCGCGTCGACCTCGGTAAAGACGCGAAAGACAATGGAGGCGGCCTGATCGATGTGCTTGGGGTCTGCCTGCACACTGATCGGCGTGGCCATGATCTCCTGCGTGCGGGTGATGAAACGCCCGGATGCAATCGGGCCGGAGGGGAGGGTGTGGTTGCCCTGGCCTGAGATGAGCCACGAGCGGCCGAGCGCGGCGCCGAGCAGCAGTGCGATGAGGAAGACGCCGATGAAGCCGGCAGTTCGGTTCACCCGCAATCATTGCACTCCGAGCACGCGGACGGATGCTCGACCTCGGGCACGCAGCAGCGTCCGCCCGCGCGGCGGTCGGAGCACGCACCCGGTTCCACTCGGTCGGCCAGCCGCTGCCAGAGCACCCAGAGCGTGCAGAGAGCGCCAGTGGCGGCCGTACTGATGAGCAGTTCGAGCATGATCAGTTCCCGGCCGAAGAGAAGAGCCCGGCAAATCCCATGAACGCGAGGCTGAGCACGCCGGCGATGAACATGTTGATGGCGGTGCCCTTGAGGATGGCGGGGACGGAGGAGAGTTCGGCCTCTTCGCGGATCGAGGCCATCAGGACCAGTGCGAGCGCAAAGCCGCCGCCGCCGCCGAGCGCGAAGGCAAGTCCTTCGAGGACGCCATAGTCGCGGCTGGTCTGCGTGAGGGCGAGAAAGAGAATGGCGCAGTTGGTGGTGATGAGGGGGAGATAGATACCCAGGGCGCGGAAGAGGACGGGGCTGAGTTTCTTGATGGTCATCTCGACGAACTGCACGGTCGAGGCGATGACCACGATGAAACTGATCAGGCGCAGGTAGGGCGCATGCGGGAGCACCCAGGCATTGAGGGCCGAGGCGCACAGCGACGTGATGATCATGACGAAGATGGTGGCCATGCCCAGGCGGAACGCGACGGTGAGGCGGCCCGAGACGCCGAAGAACGGGCACAGGCCCAGGAAGTAGTACAGCGTGAAGTTGTTGACCAGCAGCGAGGCGACGAAGATCCAGAGCAGTTCGTTCATGCGCCCACCTCCTTCGGTCGGCGTTTGCGCTGCCTGAGCACGGCGAAGAGCAGGAGCACGGCGCCGAGCATGAGGAAGCCGCCGGGCGGCAGCACCATGATGACCCACGGCTCGAAGTTGGGCCCGAAGAGGCTCACGCCGAGGAACGAGCCCGCGCCGAGAATCTCGCGCGTGCCGCCGAGGCACAGGAGCGCGATGCAGAAGCCCAGGCCCATGCCAATCGCATCGGCCAGCGCCAGCAGAGGCGGATTCCGCGAGGCGAAGGCCTCCTGGCGCCCGAGGATGAGGCAGTTCACCACGATCAGCGCGATGAAGGCGCCCAGTTCCTTGTGCACAGCCGGGACGAGGGCTTCCAGCGCCGAGTCGGCCAGCGTGACGAAGGTTGCGATGATGATGATGTAGGTGCTGATGCGCACCTCGCGCGGGATCAGTCTGCGCAGCAGCGACACCAGCAGCGACGAGCCCACCAGCACGAAGAAGGTCGCCACGCCCATGGCGATGGCATTCATCACCGAGTTGGTGACGGCCAGCGTGGGGCACATGCCCAGCACCTGCACGAAGATTGGGTTCTCCCTCCAGATGCCCTTGGTCAGTTCGGCGTAGACCCGCTCGGGAGTGGTGGCACTCATGGCTGGCCTCCCTCTCCCGGCCTGGGCGCGGGCGGCTCGGAGCCGGGCGCGGGCAACTTGTCCTTCCAGAAAGCCACCGACTCGTTGATGATCTTCACCACTGACTTGGAGGAAATGGTCGCGCCGGTGATCGCATCGACCTCGTTTACCGCATCGCGTCCGTCCTTGACCACGACGATGGAAGGTTCGGCGGCCAGGTCCTCAAAGTTGCTCACGAAAGCATCGCTCTTGTAGATCTTGTCTCCTAGGCCAGGTGTTTCCTTGCTTGACAACACGCGCATGCCGACGATGCGCCGCGACTCCGGCTCGAAGCCGTAAATGAGCACGATCTGATCGGCAAAGCCGGCGCCCTGGTGCATGATGCCGTAGCCGCGGAAGGCCCCGGCATCGTCATAGGCGGCGAAAAGCACGGGCAGGGCAGTCTTCTCCATTTCTCCGATCGGGGTCAGCGATCCGTCGCGGTAGACCAGTCGCTGCACCGCGCTCGATCCCGGAACCACCTCGAAGACGCTCTGCCGCAACTGCTCGGCCTTGTTGGCGTCGATGATCGGCTTGGTCACCTGGTACGAGGCGGACAGCAGGAAGCCCGAGCACAAGCCCGCGATGCCAAGCGTGGCGACCAGGCGCAGCGAACTGGTGCTGCGGGTGGCGCCACCCACGGTCAGTTCCACCGGAGTGGTCATGCCGCAACCCTCCCCCGCCCGAACGGGCGCGGCTGACTGACGCGGTCAATCAGTGGAGTAGCGGCGTTCATCAGCAGGATGGCGTACATGACGCCCTCGGGCAGTCCTCCCCACAGGCGGATGAGCACAACGATGACGCCGACGCCGGCGCCGAAGATCCACGCCCCGCGCGGGGTGATGGGTGAAGTCACCGGATCGGTGGCCATGTACACGGCCCCGAACAGCAGCCCGCCTGAGCACAGCATGAACCACGGCGCCGGATAGCGGCTCGAGTCAACCAGCCACACGATGGTGGAGACCACCGCGACCGTCAGCAGGATCGACGCGGGAATGCGCCAATCGAACACGCGGCGGATGGCCATGATGACGCCGCAGATGAGGATGACCAGTGCGCAGGTTTCGCCCAGCGAGCCGGCGGTGTTGCCCAGCAGAAGGTGAAGCAGGTCGGTGGACTGGCGCTCGAACTTCATGAGCCCCAGCGGCGTGGCCGTGGCGACCGCGTCGGCGGCGGGATGCATGAAGGGCAACGCAAAGTTGCTGGCGCGAATCGTGAAAAACGAGTTGATATTGCCCTGGGCCGACCACGTCGTCAGCACGCTGGGAAAGGCGGCTTGGATGAAGGCACGCCCGACCAGGGCCGGGTTGAACATGTTCTGACCGAGTCCGCCCATGGCGCTCTTGCCCAGGGCGAGCCCGACGGCCCCGCCGAGGAATGCCATCCACAGCGGGATGCCGGGCGGAAGGGTGAGTGCCAGCACCAGGCCGGTGAGGATGGCGCTGCCGTCGCGCAGAGAAGCGCCGCGCGGGCGTGCCTTGCCGAAGGCCCACTCGGCGGCCACGGCGCCCGCGACGCCGGCGAGCATCACCAGCAGGGCGCTGAGCCCGAAGAAGTACATGGCTGCGAGCATCACCGGGCCCATGCCGATGATGACTTCGGTCATCAGGCGCGGCGTGGTGATGCCTCGCCTGAGGAATGGGGCGGCCTGGAGCAGCAGTCTTCCCTGACCGGTGGTCATCCCTTGGTCGCCTTTCGATGACGGATCGCCAGTTTGCCGGCGCGGATGAGATGAACGATGGGCACGCCGGAGGGGCAGGTGTAAGTGCACGCGCCGCACTCCATGCAGTCCATCACGTAGTTGGCTTCCAGATCGTCCAGCCGTCCGGCCCGTGCCAGCCGCGCCAGACGTGACGGATTCAGGAAGTTGCCGCAGGCTTCGAGGCACTGCCCGCATCGGATGCACTCGTACTCGGTGGGGTGGTTGACCGCGCCTTCTGTGAAGGCCAGCAGCCCGCTGGTGCCCTTGAGCACCGGCGCGTCGAGCGTGGCCAGCGGCATGCCCATCATCGGCCCGCCCATGATCACCTGCCGCGTGTCACGGTTGATGCCGCAGAAACGCAGCACTTCACGGATGGGTGTGCCGATCGGGACGATCAGGTTCGCCGGGCGATCAACGCCCGGACCGGCGACGGTGACGGCACGCTCGATGAGCGGCTGCCCGCGATCGAAGTAATCTGCCAGCGCCGCCATCGTCGCCACGTTGTTGACCACGATGCCGATGTCGAGCGGGAGTTTGCCGGCCGGCACTTCCTGTCCGAACATGGCCTTGATGAGCATCTTCTCGGCGCCCTGCGGATACTTGACGGCCAGCGGCATCACGTTGATGCGGCTGCCGTCGCGCACATGGGCCCGCAGCGACTCGACGCCGTCGGGCTTGTTCATTTCGACGCCGATCCACGACCCGCCGGCGGCCAGTTTGGCCGCCAGGATCTCGACCCCGCGGATCACCTCGGCCGGGCGCTCGACCATGACGCGATGATCGCAGGTGAGATAGGGCTCGCACTCGCACCCGTTGATGGCGAGTTTCTCGCAGCGTTTGCCCTCGGGAAGTTTGTACTTCACGTGGCTGGGAAAGGCCGCCCCGCCCAGTCCGACCATGCCCGCACGCTGCACATGCTGAATGAATGTCGAAACGTCCATCGCATCCACTGGAGGCGGAGGCGACGCAACAAACTGCTGCGATGAGTAGGGGTCGGCCTCGATCTCGATGGCGGCGACCAGTTGCCCGTTTGGATGCCGGCGCTGCCCGATGAACACCACGCGCCCGGCCACCGGGCTGTGCAACGCGACCGAAACGTACCCCCCCGGCTCGGCGATCATCTGCCCGCGCGTGACATCCTGCCCCACGCGCACCATGGCCTTGCCCGGCGCGCCCAACTGCTGCCCCAGTGGAAGCACGTAGCGCTCGACGAAGGGCATCCGCTGGAGCGGAAGGTGCTCGGTGGCTTCCTTGTGCTCGTGCGGGTGCACGCCGTGGCGGAACGACTTGTAGATGGGCAGCGACGTCATGTCAGTTGCCGCTCCCGTAGCCGGCCAGTTGCATCAGGCGGGAGGCGACGGTGGCCGTCACTTCGCTCGCATACTGCGATCGCATCGTCGCGAGTTTCTGCTCGTAGTCGCGCCTGAGCCGGTCAATCTCGGCGGCATGCTCGGCGGCCACGGCCTGCTCGGCCTCGGCACGCGCCTGCCTCGTGAACGGCGTCACCACGCCGCCCAACTCCTCGAGCGTGCGCCACAGGCGCAGCCGGTCCTCCGCATCGCGGATCAGTACCGGCGAGGGAACCAGGCGCACCGGGCCCGATGCGGTCGGGCGTTCTACAAAGGGTGTGCGTCCCGTTCGGGCCGATGAATCGAGCAGCAGGTACTCGTGCACCGGCGTGGGCGATGCGGCGCCCGCATCCAGCGTCGAGAACTGATCCGCGAAACGGGCCTGGCTTGCGGCCCAGTCCAGCGGAGTCAGCGGGCGCGACGCTTCGTCACGCGACCACGCCTCGCCGGGGGCGGGGTTGCCCGACAAATCGATGCACGACCCAAACACACCGGGGCTGAATGGATCAAACGTGAAGATCGGCCAGGCGCGGCTCTGCACCGCCAATCGGGCCTGTTCAAAAGTGGCGGCCTGATCGAACCCATGTTTGCGCGGACTGGGGGCATACACGTGCATGAGCGCCGGTCCGGGGCAGCCGAGCGCGCGCTCGACGCTGGAGACGAAATGGTCGGGATGGGCGATCGAGGTCTGGGCCACCACCGCTTTGCGCCCGAGCATCGCCAGCAGCGCCAGGTCCGTTCGCCGCGCGGGGGGATACGCACCGAGTGCGTCCAGCGAGAGCGCGCCGTCCCCCGGGCCGCCGGCGCCGTTGAGCACCAGCACCTTGACGGGTAGATCACCCTCAAGCAGCCACATCACCTGCGAAAGGCCTCGCCCGGCGAGCGTTTCGGCGTCGCCGACGACAATCATCGCCGGCGCCAGTTCGCGTTCTTCCAGCGTCAGGTCGGAGAACGTGAGCGAGCCGAGGCGCACCGCCGCGTGCGGCGCTTCGCCGGGGCGATCGAGCTGCACGCGGGCCAATCGCATCAATCGTGCGGCCTCGACCACGTCGGCCAGGGCGCCTTCGATCGCGCCGCGGGCCAGCCCGCCCGCCTCGTCGCACGCGTCGATGATGACAGGAGCGGCAAAGGGGTTGTCGGGGAAGGCCCCGGCCCACTGGGCGACCGATCCGCCCGCGATCGTCAGCCCGATGCGCGCCCGACCCAGCCCGACGGAACCCCGGCGGATGCGGAAGTGCAGGTCGGCAAGCCCGCGCGCCACCTCGACCAATCCGGCCAGCAACGCGCCGTCCACGTGCCCATCGACTACGGCCGAGTCGACGCGCTTCGACAGTTCACCCAGTTCTACCTCGGAACGACCGAGCGACTCAAGCCCGGCGGCCAGCGCGTCCAAGTCCGCAGCCGGCAGAGCCTTGGCCAGGAGCGACTGGATGCGCTCCGACAACTTGCCCTGCAACTCCTCGATCTTCGCGAGCAAGCGCTGCAGGCGAGGCTGCGCGTGATACTCGGCCACCGCGAGCACCCGGCGCAGCGCCAGGCGGGCTCCCGAACCTGCTTCACCCGCCCCCGTCCCGACCATTGCGTGCAGGCAGTGTCGACTGAGCATCATCGCGCCTAGGGCGCCGATGCCCGGCAGTTCCCGGGCACGCTCGATGACCGCGCCGCTGGTGTCGGGCAGTTGCTCCCACAGGCGCCACAGGCGACGAGCCGCTTCCACGTTCTCGCTGGTGCGATCGACTGTCCTGAGTCCGCGTCCGTTGCAGCGGGAGAGCACCAGTTCGGCACTGTGGCACATGTCCGGGTTCACGACCACGCACAGGAATGCGCCCGAGCCCGGCGAGGCGCGATCTGCCGCCTTGAAAAGTCCTTCAGTCACCGCCAGTGGCAGCGCGCCGATCTGCCTGGCCACGGCCTCCATCGCGCTGGACTGCGCGACGCGCCGGTCTTCCGGCGCATCCGACTTGGCCGACACCTCGGCAAATGCCGCCCGCAGATACTCTCCGGCAGTCAGCGGAGGATTCTCCCCCGTCGCCAGTTTGGCCACGCGGCGAACCAGTTGCGAAACCAGCGGGCGCAGCGCGTCGGCCTGTTCGCCGGCGCGGGTGGCCAAGTCGATCCCCGCCTCGAGCAGTTCGCGCGGCGTGATCGCCAGGGCTGCGATCGAGCCGTCGGGGCAGGTGGTCCACAGGTCAGACGAGCCGCCGCACGTCGCCGGATCAAACACCGGGAGAAGTCCAGCACCCGTCCCGCCGCGTGCGAACAGCGCCGACAAAGGCGGGAGCACCCCCAGGGCCGCTCCCGGTTCGGGCACCCGCTCGTGTTCCTCGCCCGAGCGGTAGAACGCACCGGTGTGATTCCAGAATCTCGTGATGCTCCCAGCACCGATCTCGGACCGCGACAGTGCAAGCAGGGCGCTCGGCGGCGCGGGCGCTGCGGTGCCGATCGCTGCGGCGGCGTTCTCGGGCAGTGCACGCACGTTCTCGAATCCGGCCGCGAATGCCCGAACGCAAGCCTCGCGTTCGGCCTGCGCCCCTCCATCCAGCAGCGCCTCGCGTTTGCCAGCCACGATGCTCGAACTCGGCAGCGTTGGCCCGAGGCGCGCCATCGTCAACCGTGCGGCGGCCCCGAGCAGCATCTCGGCCCGTTCCACGCCCGTCGATGCTCCGGAGCAGTCGATCGCATGCACACGCACCCCAGCGGGGATATCCGTCAGCGTGTTGGCCACGTCGAGCGGAGCCAGAAGGTCGCAATCGCTCGCCACCCGCGAACGCAGTGCGCGCCATGCACGCGCGGCGCCCTCGCTCAGCACCACCACGTCGATCGCCACGTCATCGCCGGGGTCGACCATGTCCGCCGGGCCGAAGAGCACGAGGTCCTCGACGGGGTCTACCCCGCGCTGCCATGAAGCCGAGCATCGCGCCCGCAGCCCGCCCCCGACCAGCCCGTGCACGAATGAAGCCAGCAGCCCGGGCAGGTCACGCCCGGGCCCGTCGGCCCGACCGACGAGCGCCACGCCGGTGACGTGGTCAACCCGGCGTGCTTCCGCCGCACCGCACACGCCCAGTCCGCCCAGCGCCGGAAACTCGCGCCGCAGCGTGTCGAGCAGCACCTGGTGCTTGGGATAGGCGCTGTGCGACCGCGCGAAATCAAGCCCGAGATAGAACACCGAGCGCTTGGTCAGTGAGAGTTGTTCGATCAGCGCTTCGAGGTCGCGGCCCCGCACCGGAAGACCGCCCAGACCGGCCACGACCGTGACCACCTTCGGCAACTTCTTCAGAGGCGGCACGCCCGTATGCGTCGTCCCGTGCTGTGCGTTCTCGCGCGCCCGGTCAAGGCCTGCCCGCACCAGCCGAGTGAGCGGCCCGTCCTGCCCGGGGGCGACCTCGCTTCGCTCCAGCACGCCCAGGATATCGGCCTGCCCGACCAAGTCCGCCAGCACGCCCACATCCAGCGGTTGCAGGCGGCCGAGCCCGACCACGCCGACCCTGCGCGGTCCGACTGCCTCGGCCGCGGCGATGGCGTGCTCCACCAGCGAACCCTGCGCCAGCAGCACGATCTTTGCGCCTGCGGCCCGGTGCGCGCGCAGCGGTGCGAGATCCCGACCCGTCTGCGCGGCCAGCACCGCGACTGACTCGTCGATCAGGCGCGCCAGTTCGGCCTCAAAAAAGACCCGGCGTGCCGCCGATCCGGTCGCAAACGAAAGCGGGTCGGCCAGTGCCCCCAGCATGGCGGGCTGGTCGGCGTCGTACAGTCGCGGCAGCCGCCGGCGCGCCGTGCCGAAAGGCACTCGCTGCGCCTGCGTCGGCGGTGGCAGCACGTCGGCGGAGCGGCCCACGAAACTTCGAATCAGTTCATCATCGGGCAGCGCGCAAGTCTGCACCGCCAGGGCGGTCTGCTCGCTGTCCATCGCGACGATCGCGGGCAGCAGGGCCAACTCGGCGCAGCGCCGGGCCAGCAGCGTTGCATCGACCGCTTCCTGCACGTTGGCAGCGACGAAGACCGCGCACGGCAGATCACTCAGCGCGTGCAGGCCCTCGTGCCCGCTGCCCAGCGCCGCGCCCTGTTGGGCACCGGCGCGCAACACGGCGTGGATCACCAGCGGCGCGTGCCTGTGCGCAGCCTGCGAGACCAGGTCGCGACATTCGAGCAGATCGGGGCCTGAGCAGAACACCGCCGCCCGCCGCCCCGAAAGGCTCAGTCCGATCGCCGATGCCATGGCCGACCGCGCCGAATCGGCGTCGATGCTCGACAGCGGCGTGCCGAAGGCGTTGAGAATCCGGCGTGACTCGTGCTCGCGCCACGCGCGTGCCGCCAGTGAGGCCGGATAGGTCGCGCCCAGTGCTGCTGCGTCGCACATCCGCACTTCCATCAGCGTGACAGCGGTCAGTCCGTCGATGGCAACCGGCTTGCCCGCGTGCGCGGGAGCCGCGCCGCCGCGGATCAGGCGTCGAATCATGCGAAGCGATTCGGATGCAAAACTACTCACCGTGCTCTCCAATCGTCAGGTGGACGAGTTGAGCCGTCTGAAACTGCCCGCCCTCGACCCAGCGGATGGCCCCGGTCGGGCAGCGGAAGGTCGCCTCGGGGCGCGCCGGGCCCCCGGCCGAATAATCCACCACCGGCAGGTTGTTGACCATGCGGATCAGCCCCGGCGCCGCGTCCTGCGCGCAGCGCCCGCACGCATCGCAGGCCACCTGGCACACCGCCCGCGCCGCCTCGCCCTCCAGCGGCGCCTTGCACTGCACGATCAGTTTCTGCGACAAGGGCAGAATGTCGAACAGGTCGCGGGGACACGCTTCGACGCAGTCCCCGCAGGCCGTGCACTTGTCCACGTCCACCACCGGCAGGCTCTGGTCGTTCATGTGGATGGCGTCGAAGTCGCAGGCGATGGCGCAGTCGGCCAGCCCCAGGCACCCCCACGAGCAACCCTTGCCCCCGCCGCCAACCAGATGAGCGGCGGCGCAACTGCCGTGCCCCTCATACTCGGCGATTTGCCGGGCTTGTCCGAGCCCGCCGGCGCAGTGCAGTCGCGCCACGCGCTTCTCTTCCCTGCCCGCGTCGACGCCCAGAAAAGCCGCGACACTTGCCACCCCGTCTGGCGAACTCACCGTGCACTTGCTCGGCTTGGTCACCCCGCCGAGCAGCGCCTCGGCAAAGGCCCGGCAGCCCGCCTGTCCGCACGCTCCGCAGTTGGACCCCGGCAGCATGCCCTCGAGAATGTCCAGCCGCGGGTCTTCCTGCACCTTCAGATAGCGATTGGCCACTGCCAGCGCGACTCCGAAGAACACGCCCAGCCCCGTCATGATCGCGATGGCTGTCAGAATGCCGCCCACGATCACACCCCCGGTCAGTTGAACGGCTTGGCCCGATCGATCAACGCCTCCAGTCCGGGCTCACTCGGATTGACCGGCTTGCCCGGATGGATGCAGCGGGCCGGACACTTCTCGGCCGCCTGCACCAACTGCGCAAACGTACCGGCCGTCGGATCGCCCAGCACCACCTGCTTGTTCGCGTTGTACTTGAACATGCGAGAGTTGATGTTGATGCAGTCATTGCAACTGGTGCATAAGACGGTGTCAACCCAGGGTTCGGCCGGCTCGGCAGCCTCCTCTGTCGCGGCCGGAGGCGGCGCGGGGGCTGCAAGGGGTTCGGCGCTCGCCGCTGTCGTGACATTGGCGACTGGCGCCGTCGCGACCGGGGCGCCCGTCACTGCTGCACCCGCAAATGCGCCGATGTCAGTGTTCACCAGCGCCGCCGCCAGTCGCTGCAGCGCTTCGCCGGCCGTCTGTTCACGCACCGTCGCCAGTTCGGCCGCGTGCCGTGCTTCCAGTTCTTTGCGCTGTCGAGCAAAGTCAGCCTCACCCGCGGACCGCTCACGTTCGACCGCCTGGCGCACGTACTCATTGCGCACGCCGGCCAGTTCCTGGAGTGTGTGCCAGAAGTCGAGCCGATCCAGGCACACGAACCCCAGCCGCCGCGTGAACGCGACGCGATGCAACACCCCTTGCCCGTCGGCCGCCCACACAAACGGCACCGCGTCCTGCGAACGCGACGGGTCAAGCGCTAGGTATTCCCCGGCCTCGAACAGGCTCGGGCTGTCCAGCCCGGTCGGCAGAATGCGAAACTCGTCGGCATACGCCCCGTCGAGCAGTGCAAAGTCGGCGAAGGTGAAATGCGAAGTGAGGGCGCACGCCTCGCCGCTCGCGTTCCTGAATCCGATTTCGCACGCGGGCCAGTCGGACTCGGGAGACGGGTTGCGCGTGAAGTCAAGCCGTTTGGCCCAGGTTCGTCCGGCCTGCGGGTCGTAGTGAAACACCGGGTGCGCCCGCGCCTCGAGCGCCGCGCCGCCGAACAGCCACGGGCCGACCGCACTGGGTCCACCGCGCGAGTTCGTCGGCGACATGACCACGTGCAGCGCGCTGGCGTCGTGCGACAGCCCGCGGGCAAAGCCCTCGAGCAGGTGCGTCGGCGCCGCACACGACGACTGGTTCACCAGCGCCTCACGATGCCCCATCGCCAGGTAGGCCAGTTCCAGCCGATAGCGCCCCATCGCCTCACCCGGCGAAGCGCCCGGGTCAGTCGCCGCGCTCACCAGCACCATCACGTCCACCGGACGCCCCGAAAGCAGCAGGCGCGACAGCGACCGCATGTTGCGGTTGGCCAGCGTGTCCTGCTCCTCGATCACCAGCACCGGCGGCAGTTGACGCAGTTCCTCGGGTGAAAACGAGCGCCAGTCAAACATCGTGGCCAGCGATTCGTGTCGGCGCGGGTCGTAGGCGCCTTCGATCTCCAGCCGGGCCGAGCGCATCGCTACAAACAGCGACGTATAAGCCCGCGCTACCTCGTCGAACACGGCTCCGGCCGCGGCGCACGGGTCGAGCCCTCCCGAGAGCCAGCGCACGCCCGCTTCGCCCTGCAATGGGCTGCGTTCTCCAGCCGAGATCACGTGCACAAGCCCGCCAATCGGGGCACTCAGGAACTTGTCCAGTTCGCCCAGCACGCGCTCCAGGCGCTGGCAGCGCGCGGTGTCGGCCGTCTGCTTCTGCAGCGAGCGATCCAGCAGGCGAGCCAGCGCACCGGCATCGAGGCGATGCCCCGCTCCGCCCACGGCCCGCGCCAGCCTCTCTTCCCCCCCGGCCTTGGCGCCCTTGCCGCGCTCCAGCGCCAGCAGATCGCGTAAACGCCCGCGCAGCGACTTGACCGAGCCCGCCAGGGCCTTCGACCGCGCCTGCGTCACCCCGCGCGCTGCGAACAGGTACATCTCCAGCGCCGCCTGCTCGCTCATCGGAAGCAGCAGGGCCCCGCCCGGCACGGTCTTGACCAGTGCGGCCAGGTCCATGTGCAATTGCCTGCCGCTCTCACCCTTGAGAGCGAGTTTCTGCTCGAGCAGGCGGGAGGCAGCCTCAAGAGTCTCCGACGCCGGCGACGCTCCGGTCTTGCCGGCGCACAACGAGCGGACTTCCTGCTCCAGACGCAGTAGGTTGTCCTTGAGCACGCGCCCCTGGTCAGCCTCGGGAGCCACGGCCGCGGCCAGCGATGTCAGGCAATCGGCAATCGGCGTACACGTGGCCACGCCCTCCGCATCAGCGCTGAGCAGCAGCGGATAGTCGCTGCGCACTTTCGCGGCATCGCGATACGGGTAGAGTGCAGCCGGAAGGAACGAAGCATCGACCCGGGGCAACTTCTCCCCGGCCTCGCGGTCGCCCGCGCAGAAGCGCCGCACCAGTGCGAGCATCTCGGCGCTGGCCTCGCCGGTCATCTCCACCCTGCCGGGCAGGGCCGGAAGGTCGCCGCCCCGTTCGACGCCGTGCGTGACCGACAGTGCCGCGGGCGTGGTCTCCGCCGCCGGGGCCGGGGCGCAGGTCACACAGCAGCCGCTCTCACCGGTCTCGGCACGACACTCGCCGCTGACTTGAGTGCTTTCCATCGCGGTCCATCAGATCGCAAAGCGATCGATCTCCTTGTCGAGTGCCTGCATCTTCTCTTCGATGGTCACGTCCACGCCCACGCTGCTGAACTCCTCGTAGCGCGGGCGGGTGGGGTCGCAGTAGAGCAGCCCGATCGGCAGCACATCTTCGCGAGCCGCCAGTTCACGCGCCTTGTTCAGGTCGCGCGGATCGTGCGCTACGCGGTTCTTGTAGATCTTCGTGCCCGCCTCGTCAGCCCTGACCCCGTCCTCGTGCTCGAGCAGCATGATGAGCGAAGGATCACGCTGCGCATCCTCGAACACCCGCGGGGTGTACTGCGGACAACGTTGGAAAATCCGCACGAAACTCAGCCCCTTGTGGTGATATGCCCGCCGCAGTGTCGCGTAGACGTGCACCGGGTTCCAGTCCACCGTCTGCGCCACGAACGAAACATTGGCGATGCCCAGCGTCGTCTCCGACGGATTCAGCGGCGGCAGCACGGCGCCGCGCGGGTGCGTATTGGTCTTCAACCCCGGCCTGCTCGTCGGGCTCGTCTGGTTTTTCGTTAGCCCGTAGACGTTGTTGTCAAACAGCATCACGACCATGTCCATGTTGTACCTGATCGCATGAACCCAGTGGGCCGCGCCGATCGAGCAGCAGTCGCCGTCACCCGTGGCCACCCAGATCGTCAGGTCCGGGCGACGCGCCTTGATCCCGCACGCCACCGGCAGGGCACGCCCGTGCAGCCCGTGAAACCCGTAGGTCTTCATGTAGTGGGGGAACCGGCTCGAACAACCGATGCCCGACACGCACACTGTCTTCTCCGGCACCAGTTGTTCGTCGCGGCAGATCTTCTGCACCGCCGACAACACCCCGTGATCGCCGCACCCGGGGCACCATCGCGCCGTCCCGCCCTCGTAGTCCTCCAGCGTGAAGTACCGGGGCAGCGTTTCCAGCGACCAGTCCGTCTTGAGTCCAAACATGCCTGTTCCCCTTTACCGGGCGCCCACCGCGCTGCCTTCGGCCGACCTGATCGCTTCCAGACGCCCCTTGAGCACGTCATAAATCTGCCCGGGACGCAGCGGCTGCCCCGGGGTCACCGACCAGTGATCGATGTCCACCAGTGTCTGTGCCCGCAGGTGCTGGCACAGGTGCGAGCGGCGCGCGCCCTCCCAGTCCCCGTCAAAACCGCCCGACGGGTCGGAATAGTTCAACTCCACCGTCATCACCCTGGTGAACCGCTCGAAGATCTCCTTCAGCCCCGGCTCGAGCGGGCTGAGGAAACGCAGGTGCACGTTCGAGACCCGGTGTCCTTCGGCCCGAAGCCGGTCCACCGCTTCCTCGATCGCCCCGAGCATCGAGCCCCAGCCAACTACGAGAAGGTCACCCTCCTCGTCGCCGTGCACCTTCGGGGGCTTGAGCGTCGAACGCAGGGCCGCGATCTTGCGGCTGCGCATCTCGCACCCCACCTGGTTCGACCGGGGGTCATACGCCACATGACTGTGCTTGGTGTGCGCCAGTCCGGTCAGCACATACTGCCCTCCACGCTGCCCGGGGATTGGGCGGCGCGATAGCCCCGTCTGCGGATCCCAGTCATACGGTGCCACACCCTCCGGCCAGGGCGACTGGTCCAGCGGCGGTGCCATCCAGTCTTCCGACAGTTTCGGCCTCGGATAGCACGTCTGCCCCGTCGCCAGGTTCGCGTCGGTCAGCACGATCACCGGTCCGCGGAACATCTCGGCCAGTTGCCGCGCCGTCACCACCATGTGGAAGCACTCTTCAATCGTCGCCGCCGCCATCACGATCTTCGGTGAGTCGCCCGGCGATGCGTACAGCGCTGCCATCAGGTCGCCCTGCTCGATCTTGGTCGGAAGCCCCGTCGCCGGGCCGCCGCGCTGCACATCCACGATCACCAGCGGCACTTCCGCCATCACTGCAAGCCCGATGAACTCGGTCTTGAGCGCCAAGCCCGGTCCCGACGTGATCGTGCATGCAGTCTTGCCCGCGTATGAGGCCCCGATGGCAAAACCAATGGCCGCAATTTCATCCTCAGCCTGATGGATGAACCCGCCCATCTTGTGGAACACGCCCGCCAGATAGTGCGTCGCACTGGTTGCCGGCGTGATGGGATACATCGACACCAGTTCCATGCCGGCCGCCATCACGCCCAGCCCCACGGCGTCGTTGCCGTTGGTGACGATCAACTCCTGCTTGCTGGACATCGGCGGGACGCTGAAGTGATAGGTCAGGTGCTTGCGGGCAAAATCGATCCCGCCCTGGAACAGTTTGTTGTTCGTCTCGATGACCGCCTCGCCCTTCTTCTTGAAAATGGCTGCAATCTCGCGCCGCGTGATGGACGGGTCGCGGTCAAAGATGCCGCTGAGCATCCCCAGTACAAACATGTTCTTGCCGAGTTTCGGGTCATTGACAAACTCGAGGCAGGCCTCGTGCATCGGCAACTCATGCACGATCAACCCCCGGGCCCGAAAGTCCTCCACCGCCGAGTTGTACATGTCGCGGATCTGCTCGTCCGGGTCGCTGGCCCACTTGTTCTCCAGCAGGATAACCGTGCCCTCGCGGTAGGCGTCGTTGAGCAGACGCCCGTACAGCACCTGCTCGTTGAACGCCACCACCAGGTCGGCGTAGTCACCCATGTTCGTCATCGGCCTGGACCCGAAGCGAATGCGGATGCCGCTGGCCCCCGCCCGCGACCGGGCCGGAGGCTTGATCTCCGCTGGGATGATCTCAACAGTCCAAACCCCGTTGCCCATCTTGGCGCACACGGTGGCAAAACTCTGCCCGGCCTTCTGGGCGCCCTCGCCCGAGTCGCTCACAATCTCCACGATGCACTCGCCGAGCACCTTGGGGCCGATCGCCTGTCCGTCCTTCGTTCCCGCTGTCTGCCCGCTGCTCATGTCGCTCAACCTCGTCTCGGGACGAACGAGCGGTCGTCATGAAGCGGCGACGCCTACGCCTGCGCGTCGCGGTCTCTGATGCCCGCCGGCCCGTCGTGCGCGTCTGTTCCATCGCGTTGGACGCTCAGGCCCGCCTGAACAAATCCATCAATACCTCTCGCAAGGCCTCCTTCCGCCTCGACTGCTGTCCCGGAAACCGCTGTCCAGACGGGTTCCCCCGGAACGTCCAACCCCATGATAGGTCACTTCCATGTCCGGAATGGACACTTGAGACCAATTTGGCTCAAAAAGACCTGATATTCCAGAATCGATTTGTACGTCTGATAACTACAAACTAATCCGCTCCCAACACACTCCGCAACGACGTCCCCAGTGCCCAAGCCACGTCCGAAGCCGGCTCGGAGAGCAGAAACCCTTGTCGCAACTCGACTTCGATCCCCGCGTAGGCGATTCCCGGAAACCGATCTCGCAGGGCCGTGGTCAACCCGTCATCCACCCCAAGGTAAGGCTCGTTCGCTCGCACCCTCACTTCGGGCCAGATCGCCCCGAGCACTTCGGCCCAATGGGTGCAGACTTCCGCCTCCCAGATCCGGGCAGGGTCAAACAGCAAGCCGATCTCGAAGTCGCGATCCTGCCCAGGCCAATCGTCGGTAAACGAGTGAACTCCGACATGCACAACCGGCCTGCCCCGCGTGGTCCACATCTCCACCTGCTGACACACCGATGCGCGGTGGGGGTGGTAATAGGTTGCCAGGATGCGCTGCTTCTCGTCATCGGGGAGCAGCCGTGTGAAGCGGCTGAACAAGTCGGGGTGTCCCAGCGACCGATTGGGCTCAACCAGAAGCCGGGTGATGCGCGTGTGGAAAAACGGGGCCGACAGCAGCCCGGACAGCCGCAGCGCCACCTCGAGCGCGCCGGGGTCGTACCCGCGATGGCTTTTCAGTTCATCGCGGGCGTGCGCGAACAGTTCTTCGTACTCGTCTGGAACGTCATTGCCCGCGTGTTCGCAGGAGATCAGCACGGCCGGCGAAGTGCCCAGTCCCTCCTCAGCGAACACGGAACAGACTCCCCCTCCTCAGACAGTCGGCCAGTTCGGCGTAGACCGCGTGCAACTCGCCGCGCGTCGGATAGCGCCGGATCAACTTGGAAATGCGCGTCGACAGAGTGCCGGCTTCGAGCATCTGACGCAGCGCCGGGGTCCACACCGGGTGGGCAGGCAGCACCTCGTCGAGCAGTGTGCTCCAGATGTCGCTGGCCCAGGTCATCGTGCGCTTGATGCCCATCGCCTCGAGCAGGCGCCGCTCGCTTATCCGCGTGCGCTCGGCGTAGCGCATGGTGTCCACCAGCACGTTGGCAAGAGGCTCGGTCGGCACGGTCTTCTGCTGCTCATAGGTCACCCAACGCTCCTCCACCAGCGCTCGCACCAGTTCGCTCACCAGCGCGACGATCGCCAGGTCGGCCAGCGGACACTCCTGCGTGTCGAGCAGGCGGATCTCGATCGAGCCGCGGTCGAAGCGCGCAATGCACCCCCGTGCATTGGCCCACTCGTTTCTCAGGATTCCCTCGGGGTCCAGCCCCTCCATCGCCGAATAGAGCCGCCCGAGAATCTCCCGCTCGTAGTCGTCTCGGGTGTAGACGGTCTCAGGAATCACCGCCCCGGCCATGAGCGGGACACGCTTGGAATTGGTGCGATAGGCCTCGATCCGATAGTCGGCGATGGGAGACCACTTCCCGTCAACCACCGGCGAACTGGCTGCCAGTGCCGGGAGCAGCGGAAGCACCAGCCGCACCGCCGCGTGCAGCCGCCCGAACTCCTCGTCGTTGCCGAACGGGAGATTGATGTGGCTGCTCTGGAGATTGCTCCACCCGTGTCCCCGGCATCCGAAAATTCGGTCATAGGTCGCGTAAATCTCGTTGTTCTCGTGAGGCCAGAGCCGTGTCTCCAGGTCCGGGTTCATCCACGGGTGCATCCCCGTGGGCAGCAGGCGGCAACTCATCGGCTTGAGCAGCCGCTCGACGGCGGCCACCTGGGCCTGGAAGCGCTCGTGCATGCCCTCCAGCGTCGGCGTCGGGTGAATGGTCTTGAACTCGAGCACATGCAGGGCCAGTTCATTCGACCAGCCCATCAGCCCTTCCTCGCCCTCGGGAAGATGCCACGACACGTCCTGCCCCGACGCGGCGCGGAACAACTGGTCGGCCGCCGGGCGGATGTCCAGCGTCGCCTCGTCGACGATCATGTACTCCAGTTCGAGCCCGTAACCTGCGAAAAGTCCGAGCGGATACGAATACCCGGGGCTGGCGTTCATGGTGGACCTGCTCATGGACGCTGCTCCTCGAACTTGCGCAGGAAGTGCTGCATGACGGCTTCATAGAGCCAACTGCCGAGCACCGAGTCCTCGACACCTGCGTCGATGTTGGGGTTGTCGTTCACTTCAATGACGACGGCCTTGCCCTTGATGACTTTCAGATCCACACCGTACAGCCCGTCGCCCATCAGCGCCGCCGACCGCACCGCCAGTCGAACCACGTCCTTCGGCGCCTCGTCCACCGACATGGCGGCGAAGGAACCTTCGTGGACTCCGGTCTTGTCTCGCTTGATGATCTGCCAGTGCCCCGGCGCCATGTTGTAGCGGCACACCCATAGGGCACGCCCGCCCAGCACGCCGACGCGCCAGTCAAAGTCGGTCGGCACAAACTCCTGCGCGATGAGCAGTTCAGACTGCTCGAACAGCGCCTCCATCTTGCCCTCGACCTCGTCCTCCGAGTCGATGCGCGACACACCGGCCGAAAACGAACTGTCCGGCTGCTTGATCACGCACGGATACCCGATCGACCGAATCGCCTCGCGGGCGTTCTCCTTCGAGAGAATCACCGTCTTGGGCACGGGCAGGCGGTGCCGCGTTAGCGTCTCGGCCAGAAACACCTTGTTGGTGCAGCGCACGATTGACTGCGGATCGTCGATGACGGTCAGCCCCTCGGCCAGAGCCCGGCGTGCAAAGCGATAGGTGTAGTGGTTCACCGCCGTCGTCTCGCGGATGAACAGCCCGTCAAACTCGGCGATCCGCCCATAGGCGTCTCGCTCGATCATTTCACAATCGATTCCCAGCGATTCGCCGGCCTCGATGAACTTCTTGAGCGCCTTCTTGTTCGACGGCGGCAGCGGATTCTCCGGATCATGCAGAATCGCCAGGTCATACTTGGTCGGTGGCGAACTCCTGCCCCGGCGCGGGCTGCGCCTCAGGTACAACTCGGCCTTTTCCACCACAAACGGTCGGTGCGACTCGGGCACCTCACCCAGACCGATGGCCCGCACCGACGTCAGGCGCCACGACCCGTCGCGCTCAAACCGCGCCCGCAGCAGAGGCGCCGGAAAGGCGTTGAAAACGCCCAACGCCAGCCGCTCGTGACCGGCCGCCACGTTGTGCCCGAAGTACACGCTCAGTTCGTACTTGTCCGAACGGATGCGCCGCAGACTTGTCTGGATCAGGTCGGCCAGTTCTTCTGACGCCGCCCGGACCACCGGTGCCAGTTTGAACCCCTGAATGGCCGACACCGAAGGCAGCGGACGGTGGCGTCGCGCTTCGGCCAGCAGAGACACGTAGTAGCCTGACGACTGGTAGCGCAGGGACCGGCACAGGTTGAAGACCTTGCGACCCGCCCCCTGGGCGAACGTCGGATCCGACAGGTAGTCATAGGCCGAGACCAGTTCGGTCCCGGGAATGTGGAGCGGCCAGCGCTTGGGCGAGTCCACGATGACAAGTGGCTTCATGTTCGACGTTCCATCTCATCCCGACGCCCCGCCGGCTCGATCACCAGCAGGTTTCCGTCATACGTCAGGACTCCCAGCATGATCGCCGGGACAAGCCGCGACATGGGGACAGTGTAGTTTCGACTCGCAAAGGCGGGATTGTCCTCCAGCGGATCGGCCACATGAAGCCGACGCTCCTGCGGCTCGTACCCGTGCAGGACCACAAAGTGCCCGGATGGCAGACCACGCACGTCGTCCTCCACGTCGTCGGGCCCGTACTCCCGCGATGCCCGGTAGAGATAGGTGGCGCTCAGACCCACCAACACCGGACACCCCGCCCGGATATGCCCGGAGATCAGCCCGCTGGTCAGATCCTCAAACAGAATCTCCCCGCCCAACTCCAGAAACTCGATGTATGCCCGCGTGGCCGTCAGAAACTTGACGTTCCCGTTCGCCTTCACCGCCGCCTGCGCCTCCAGTTTCGAGCACAGCAGCGCCGCCCGCTCGGCCCGGGATCCGGCAAACCAAGTCGGGTCGAACACATGCAGGTTGAACGTGTACAGCGTCGCCTTGTATCCGCGCCGCAGCGCGTGCGCCCCGAGACTGACCGCCAGCGTCCCCCGCCCGGCTTCCCCTTCCAGGAGGTTCACCGTGCGGACCACTTCTTCCAGCGACACGCCCTCACCCCAGTACCGGTATACCGCGTGCAGGCAGGTCGGGCCGCAGGTCACGTCATCCGGCTGCGCGAGCATCTCCAGTTCGAGAACGTGACGTTGATTCGACTCCCGGCGTCCGTGACGCCGACTTCGGGCCATACACCACCTCCGGCAGGCCCGGGGCTCCGGAATCCTGCCACGCATGGAGATCATACGGACCCTGTGGCTCCATCCAACCCCGACCGGGTGGACGGCGCATAATCATCCGGCGCCCCGCCGAGCGCCCTTGGAGGCCCGGCCATGCAATCTGCCAGCCCCGTTCGCACCCCTACCCCCCTCGATCTGACCGGCTTCTGCTACGTGTTCTTCGCCTTCGACCTCGGTTTTCAAGTCGATCTCGACACGGCCGCCGTTCTGGCCGGCGATTCCACCCGCCAGCGGGCGGTGCGTGCCCGCCGCTCGGCCCCGCTGTGGTTCGACTACACGCCCCCGCCGCTGCGCCTGGGCATCACCGGCACGCCGCTGGAAGTTGGCGGTCTGGCCACTGACGCCTCGATCGATGTGCTGGTCTACGACTTCGGGGCCGCCCTGCTCACCTACCGCCTGCCCCTGCCCCCCGATCCGGCCGACTGGGCGCGGCTCTCAAGCGCGCTCTACGCCGACCAGTCGCTTCGCGCCGACGCAACCTCCCGCGTCTCCGGCGTGCTCGATGCCATCCGCCCGGCCGTCCAGCGTCCGCGCCTGCACCCGTCCGTGGAGGACTACACCGTCTTTGCCGCCACCGGCTGGAACGCGGACATGCCCCTGGATCGCCTGCTGGCCGAGCACCAGTCCGACGTTGCCCGCTGCATCGAGGCCGAGCCGGCGCCTCTGGCCCCCGAGCAGATCGGGCGCATCGTCGCCGGACGCACCTCGTATGGGACGGACGACCTGGCCATCATCGACTGGAACGCGGCTGTCCTCTTCGACCCCGCCCCCGAAGACGTGCTGGCCGTGCTCCAGCATGCCAACGTCGAACTGCTCGAACTCCGCGTGCTCGACCAGGAACTCGACGACATGCTCGACAAGTCCGACGAGACGCTCGCGGCCCTGAGCCGGCGCCGCCTCTGGCCCGTCTTCAAGGAGCACCGCATGCTCGCCCGATTCGCCGGTGCCCAGACCGACGCGGCCGTCCTCTTCGAAGGCGTCAACAACGCCATCAAACTGCTCGGTAACCAGTACCTGGCTCGCCTCTACCGTCTCACCGCCGAGCGCCTTGACCTGCCCGCCTGGCAGCGCAGCGTGCAGCGCAAACTGGCGGCCACGGACAGCGTCTACCAGAAGATGTCCGACGTGGCCTCCACCCGCCGTCTGGAGACACTGGAGTGGGTCATCATCATCCTGATCGCGCTGTCGATGGTGCTGCCATTCGTGACGCCATATTGACATCCGTGCCTCCCGCGCTGGCGGGAAGGCGCGGGCCGTCCGACCACTGCAGGCACTCGTTCTGCCACGCGATCAAGGCGACGCCAGCGTTCCGCCGTCCGCCACCCCGCGCCATCGCGCGGCTTCGTCCAGCCGGCCGCAGCGCTCGTGAAAGTCTCCGAGCAGGCGGGCTGCCGTTGCTTTCATGTCACTCATCGCCGCATCTTCGGTACACATGCCCAAGGCCTCGTCGAGCAACTGCCCGGCTTCACGCCATCGCTCCGAGGCCAACAATGCACGGGCGAACGTGAGTCGATAGCCAGCGCGATCGGGATGGCCCTCGGGCAACGCCGCGTCGGCGTCCTCAACCAGTTCGCTTGACAGGGTCAACGCCGCCGCCACATCGTTGGCCGCCAACAGGCACCCGCACAGGTTTGACCTGATTGCCAGCGACAGCCGGTGCGAGGGCCCCAGCGTTTCGCGACAGACCGGCATGATGCGTTCGAGAATCACGCGCGCCTCTTCCGGGCGGTTCACGCGCTTGAGCAGGTGCGAGGACAGGTTGTTCCAGATCGCCATCGTCCGCCAGTCGCCCGGCCCAAAGGCCTGCTCGGCGATGGCGCCAGCCTCGCGATACATCCTCTCGGCTTCTTCCAACCTCCCAAGCGTGCCGTAGTAACCGGCCAGGTTGTTCACGGTGATAAGCAGACTCGGGTGGTTCGGCTCCATCACGCGCCGCTTGATCGCCAGGACTTCCTCCAGCAGCGCCAACGCCTCGGCCTGACGACCCGTCTCGGCCAGATCGTCGGCCAGGTTGTTCATCGTCGCCAGCGTGTGCGGGTGATCTTCGCCCAGTTCTTTCCGCTGGAAGGCAATGACCTGCTCGTACAACTCGATCGCCTGGTCGGTGTGCCCGAGTTCGCCAAGGACCGTCGCCAGGCTGTTCCTGGCCGACATGGTGTCCTTGTGCTGATCGCCCAGCACCCGCGTGCGCCGATAAATGACGTCCTCAAAACCGGCACGGGCCTCCTCGAGCCGGCCCGTCAATCGATCGACGAACGCGAGCGTGAACTGCGCATCCAGCGTCGACGGGTCGTCCTCGCCCAGCGCCCGGCGCTTGGCCTCGAGCACGCCCTGCATCTCACGCCGCGCCTCGTCAAAGCGCGAAGTCTCCGCGTACATCTTCGCCAGATCGCTCCACGTATCGAGGACGAACGGATCATCCTGCGGCAACACGCTCCGAGCCAGGCGTAGCGCCAGATGGAACTGATCAAATGCCTCGTTGAACGCTGCAATCTTGAATAGCCCGGTGCCGATCATGCGGCGCAGACGCGCCTCGGTTTCGGCGTGCGCGGGCGGACTGCTGCGCAGCCGCTCGATCGAATCATCCAGCATGCGCCGCAGCAGCGTCGTGTCGGCCCCGCGTGCCACCGCGGGATCAAGCCCGCTGAGCATGCTCTCGGCGAACAGCGCTGTTTCGCTGGCCATGTCGCCCTCGCGCTCCGCGAGCCGACGCGAATGTTCGGACCGTGTGGCAAACACCAGGCTTGATATCAGTCCGCCCACCAGCGCCACCAGCACCACCGCCGCGGCCGCCAGTTCCCCGCGATGCCTCTCGGCAAACTTCCGAAGCCGGTACCACCCGCTCGGCGGCCCGGCCTCGACCGGCTCGCCCTCGAGATGGCGCCGGACGTCGCGTGCCAGCGCAAAGGCCGTCTGGTAACGCCGCTCCGGCTCCTTCTCCAGCGCGCGCATCACGATCCAGTCGAGATCCCCGCGCAGCCTCCCGGCCAGGTGACGCGGCGCCGCACCGCCCCGTTCGCCGAACGGCCCGCTTTCGCCCGCACGCGATACCCGCGTGGAGGGCTTCTCCGGCGTGTGCTGCCGCACCGCCTCCAGCATCGCCACCGGCGACAGGCGATTCAGCCGTTCCGGCTCGATCGGCAGCGTGCCGGTCAGCAGTTCGTACAGCAGCACTCCCAGCGTATAGACGTCCGACCGCGTGTCCATGCCCGCCTGTCCGCTCACCTGCTCCGGGCTCATGTAGGCCGGCGTGCCGACCATCTGCCCTTCCATCGTCACCATGGCACGCGGCATCGAACTGTCGCCCAGCGCCTTGGCGATGCCGAAGTCGATGACCTTCGGTGCCGGCTTGTCGTCCACCGTCGCCACCAGCACGTTCGACGGCTTGAGGTCGCGATGGACGATCCCCTTGTTGTGTGCGTGCTGTACCGCCAGGCACACCGACTCGAACAACTCCAGCCGCTCACGCACCGACAGTGCCTTGCGCTGGCAATAGGTCGTGATCGGCTCGCCCCGCACATACTCCATGACGAAGTAGGGCCGCCCGTTGGGCGCCTGCCCGCCGTCAAACACCCGCGCCACGCCGGGATGATCCATCACCGCCAGCGCCTGGCGCTCGGCCTCGAAGCGCGCCACGATCTTGCGCGAGTCCATGCCCGCCTTGAGCAACTTGAGCGCCACCAGTCGCGTCACCGGCTCGGTCTGCTCAGCCAGGAACACGCGCCCGAATCCGCCCTCTCCCAGCACTGACACCAGCCGGTACGCCCCGATCACGTCCCCCGGCTCGGCCTCCGGCCCGGGCCGCGCGTCGAACGCCCCGGCGGTCGGCACATCCTCGATTGTCGGAGCACCGAGAAAGTCCCGCGCCAAATCGTGCGCGCGCAGGAGGCGTTCGACGGCGCCCCGCAACTCCGGCGCCCCGGCGCAGCGATCGTCGAGCAGGCGTACCCGCGCCTCCGGCCCCAGATCCAGCGCCTCGAAGAAGATCTCCTTCTCACGCTCACTGCTCATCAGCGATGGCCCCGTGCTCGCTCATCAACTCGAACAGGCGCGCCCGAGCATACGCCCAATCGCGCATCACCGTGCGCTCCGAGAGCCCCAGCACACTGGCCGTCTCCTCGACATCGAGCCCCGCGAAAAAGCGCAGGCGCACGATCGATGCGGCGCGCGGATCGCTCCGCTCCAGTTCCCCCATCGCCTCGTTGAGCGCCAGCACCTGCGCCGGATCGGTCTCCTCGGCCAAATCGACCACATTCAATGGCAGACGCTTCTGTGCGCCCCCTCGCTTCTCGGCCCCCCGCTTGCGAGCGTGGTCGATCAGGATGCGCCGCATCGCCTGCGCGCACGCCGCGTAGAAGTGCCCGCGATTCTCCCAACTGAGGTTCTCGTCGCCCACCAGTTTGAGAAAAGCCTCATGCACCAGGGCCGTCGCCTGCAGCGTGTGCCCCGCTCGCTCGTTGCCCATCCGCTGGCGGGCGATCTGTCTCAACTGGTCATAGACCAAGTTGAGCAGTTCCTCCGACGCCGCAGGCCGACTCCCGACCGCTTTCAGCAACTCGGTGACTTGTGGACCGGTTTGATCCGTCATGCTCAGTTCTCTGCTCGGGCGGGCCGAGGGCAAGTGTACCAGCGCCCGGGAAGCATCCTCGCCTGCAATTCACAGGATGTTTGACTCCTGATTCAAGGCCTCGTCTCTCGACTCCCCGGTTTCCTCCGCGCTCTCCGCCCTCGAACGCGATTGCGCCACCTGCAGCCACAACTGGGTGAACGCCCGGAAGCAACTCTCCGACGAGATGCGCCCTGCCCGCAGCAACTGGCACAATCGCGCTGCCCGATCCCCGAACTGCTCGAGATCCAGGCGGAACGCACTGTGGTTGCCTGTCTCCGGCGAGCCAGGCCTCTCGGCACCCACGCTGCACTCACGTTCGGCTTGTGGTTCGCTCATTGCAGGCTCGCTCTCCAAATGGCCCCGCCCGCCCTGGCGCAGTCGGCACGCCGCGCCTGACACAAGAAGTGGCGGCTCAAGAAAATTGCCCGCTCTGTCACCCAACTCGCACCAACTGCGCCACTCGTCCTGTCGGCGGAACCCAAGTCATCCGCCGGCCCAAAACAAGACCATTCCACGAAAGGGATCCACATGACCACGGTTACTTCTGCTGTCGACCTGCCCCTGCCGCCGGCGCGCTTGGCCGCCGACGCTTCGCTGCCCACCCGCATCGGCGTATTTGCCTATGGGCTGGTCTGCTATGCAATCTTCCTGGGCGTGTTCCTCTACGCCATGGGCTTCATCATGAACTTCGGCGTGCCGCTCTCGCTCGACACGCTGCCGGGGCGCGCTTTTGTCCCGTCGATCCTCATCAACCTCGGTCTTCTCGCGATCTTCGCCATCCAGCACTCGGTGATGGCCCGTCCCTCGTTCAAGCGGGTGTGGACCCGCTTCGTCCCCTCCCCGATGGAACGCAGCACCTATGTCCTGTTCAGCAGCCTTGCCTTGGTGGCGCTGTTCATGCTGTGGCAGCCCATGGGCGGTGTCGTCTGGAGCGCTCAGTCCCAAGCCGCTCGCGTCACGCTGATGGCGCTGGGCGCACTGGGCTGGCTCATCGTCCTGCTGGCCACCTTCCTCATTAATCACTTTGACCTCTTCGGGCTGCGACAGGTTTGGCTCTTTGCCCGAGGACGCGACTACTTTCCCCTGCGATTCCAGACCCCCGTGCTCTACCGCTTCGTCCGCCACCCGCTCTACGTCGGTTGGCTCATGGCCTTCTGGTTCACCCCGACCATGACCGTCGCGCACCTCGTCTTTGCGGCCACGACGACCGTCTACATTCTCGTCGCCATTCAGTTCGAGGAGCGCAACCTCATCGACGAGCACGGCGAACGCTACCTGGCTTACCGCCGCCGCGTGCCCATGCTCGTGCCCTTCAGCAAGCGTCGCAGCATCGAGACTCCGGCGCGGAGGGCCGCCTGATGAACGCCACGCATATGAAGCGAGCCGGGCTGACGCTCTTTCTCTTCTTCTTCGCCAAGGGCATGGTGTGGCTAGCCGTCGCGGCCGGAGGTCTGCTCCTTGCAGCCAACTGAGAATCCCGCATACTCCCTGGAGAGGGCGCGCTGGAGAAGAGCGCGCCCTTTCCGTCCTTTTCTGACCGATTTCAGACGGGGCACCGGCGGCAAAGTGAACTTCGCCGAGGTACAGTTGCGCCATGCACCCATACGAGTATCTCGCCCTCGTCGTGCTCCACATCCTCGGCGCCGCCATCTGGATCGGCTCGCTGGTCTCAGTCCTCTTCGGCTCCATCCCTCTGGCGCGCAAGACCGGCGACCTGGGACCACTCAAGCACGTCGGCAAGATCGTCGTCGGAAGGCTTGGGTTGGCGGCCCTGATCGTGCAGATCCTCACGGGCATCCGTTTGGCCACGAAGTGGATCGTCTGGAGTTCGATCTTCAGCACCCCCAGCGGGCCCGGACATCTCATCCTTTCCAAGATCGTCCTGCTGGTGGTGGTGCTGGCGCTCGGCGGCCACATTTACCACAAGACGCTCTCAGGCCTGGCACGCGAAAGGCTCGGCGCGTTCAACACCATGACCTGGGTGTTGCTGGTCCTCTCGTCCCTGATCGTCATCGCCGGCGTCGGCGTTCGGACGGGCGGGTTGATCTGAACAGGCCGGTCCAGGGCGACCTGCACATTTGGACGACCGATGACGCTTCTTGAGTCGTGGACCCGGCGGGTCTTTCGGCGTCGAGAGGTGCCGTTGGGTATTCGCCCCAGACCTGCTACACTGGGCGTTCCCCATGACGGACCTCAACCCATCCCAGTTTGCGCGCCTCCATCTGGCCTACCTCGCCCTCGCGGAGACTCCGGTAGGTGAGCGGGCGGCCCGGGCGAGGGAGTTACTGGGAGACGATCCGATCCTCATGGGCGAGTTCGAGTCACTCCCGCACAGCGACCACATTCCCACCGCCTTTCTCGAGCCGCCGCAGCCCGCCGCGAGGCACTCCCCGTGGAAAGAGGACAAGCAGATCGGACCGATGGTGGGGCGCTTCCGTCTGCTCTCGCTGCTCGGTGAGGGCGGGTTCGGCATGGTCTACGAGGCCGAACAGTCCGAACCTGTTCGCCGCCGTGTCGCCCTCAAAGTCATCAAACCTGGGATGGATTCGCGTGCCGTTCTCAGCCGTTTCGAGGCCGAGCGGCAGGCCTTGGCGCTCATGGACCACCCGTGCATCGCGCGGGTGTATGACGGGGGCAGCACTGGGCCCGAGTCCGGACACCCGGGCCTGCCCTACTTCGTGATGGAACTTGTGCGGGGAGATTCGATCACGACCTTCTGTGATCGCGAGCGTCTGACGATCGAACGCCGGATCGAGTTGATGATCCAGGTGTGCGAGGCCGTGCAGCACGCGCATCTCAAGGGCATCATCCACCGCGACATCAAGCCGAGCAACGTCCTGGTGTGGTACCAGGACGGAAAGCCGACGCCGAAGGTGATCGACTTCGGCGTGGCCAAGGCGGTGGGGCACGGCTTGACTGAGCACACGCTGTTCACGCATCGCGGGCAACTGGTGGGTACCCCGGCGTACATGAGCCCGGAACAGGCGGAGATGTCGGGCGTGGATGTTGATTCGCGCACCGACGTGTACAGCCTGGGCGTGCTGCTCTACGAGGTGCTGACCAGCCGCCCGCCGTTCGATCCCGAGACGCTGCGGTCGGCCGGGTACGCCGAGATGGTGCGCATCATCCGCGAAGTCGAGCCTCCTAGGCCCAGCACGCGGCTGAACACGCTGCTGCGGACGCGCGAGGGCGACGACACGGCCGTGGCGATCGCCAAGGCGCGCCGGGCCGAACTGAGCGCGCTGACGCGCCGTCTGCGGACGGACCTGGACTGGGTGGTGATGAAGTGCCTCCAGAAGGAACGCGACCATCGGTACACGACCGCGCGCGAAATGGCCGACGAACTCCGGCGGATTCTCACTCATGAACCTGTGCGGGCAGGTCCACCCCGCGTCGGATACCGCTTGCGCAAGTTCGCCCGCCGCCACCGTGGCCCGCTGGCCTGGAGTGCGGCCCTGCTGGTGGCGATGTCGGGCGGTGTGGTCGTGGGTCTGGCAGCGTGGCGCACCGCTCAGCACAATGCGGCTCTCCTTGAGCAGTTGAGAGAACAACTGAGCCGCTCCGCCAACGAGACAGGTGTTCTGTCCGGGGGGTACCGCGTCGACCCGGTCGGCCTGATCGAGATGGAGGTCGATCCCTGGGTCCGCGCCGCCATCGAAGCCTTCGAGCAGCCGAGTGATGCGGCCGGTCCGCAGGCCGATGGGCGATACGCGCAGTTGGTCGAGCGCGCCCGCTCCCTTCTGACGCTGCCCGATCCGGGACAGGTTGATCTGCGTTTGCGCATGGGCAAGATTCTGCTGGTGCAGGGCGATGCGCTCGCGTCGCTGCGACGCGGCGGCCCGCGCGATCTTGAGACCGCCGAGCAGTGCTACCGGCGCGTGCTGGCGCTGCTTCCCGGCGAGAACGAGTCGGCCGGCCAGGCGCTCGACGCGGTGATGATGCGATCGCGGGCTTGGGCGGGGTTGGGCGACGTGCGGCGCGGGTCCGATGTGCTCGGGTCTCAAGCCGCCTACCTGGAATCGCTTGAACTGCTCGATCAGGACATCGTGGTTCCGCCGCAGCGACGCGGCGACTTCGATCGTGCCCGCTCGCGCGCCCGGCGTGACGTGGCCGTTGCCCTGGCGCGCCTCTGCCAGGTGGACGATGCCGATCGAATGGCGCTCTCGGTGGTGCAGGAACGTGAGCGGGCGCTCAAGGCCGTTCCAGCCAACACGCCCGAACACCTGCGCGCCCAGCGTGACCTGTGCGTGGCTCTGACGACACTGGCCGAGGTGCGAGGACTGGCCAACCGTCCGACGCAGGCAGTCCAGAGCGCTCGGGAGGCTTTGGAATTGCGCCAGCAGGCACTCGATCAGGTCACCGCCTGGGCTGTCAGCGCGCACCCAGATGATCCGACGCGCGACGCGGTCGATTGGGCGAGGCGGAATCTGCCCACCTTCGAGCGCGATGTTCCCGTCACCCGTCTGATCCTGGCTGACAACCTAGTGGCCTTGTCCGACATTGTCGGCGCCGTCGCCGAGTGCGACCTGGCTGACGCCGAACTCTCGGCCCTGCAAGAGGCGAGCCCCGGGGACCAGCGCCTCCGGGCGACGCTTCTGGAGTGCATCCTCGTCCGATCCGAACTGGCTTCCCTGGCTGGCGACGGGGCGGGCACCTTGGCCGGAGTCGAGCGAGGACGACAGGTCGCCGGCGGGCTTCGGCCCGGCTTCGAGCGCGACGTATTGATCGCCTGCCGTCTCAACCTTTTGAAAGGCCAAGGCTTGCGCCTGGTTGGACAGCCGCAGACCGCGATCAGCCCGTTGCAGGAGTCTGTCCGGCACGCCCGCCAGATGTGGGAGCACGATCCCGCACGCATCGAGTACGCTCGATTGCTCGGACGCGGTCTGGTCGAACTCGGGCAAGCCTTCTTGGACGCGGGCGACCTCGCCGGCGCTCAGACTGCTGCGACGCAAGCAGGCACCCTCTACTCCGGACTGGGCGCCACGGGTCAGTCGTGCGGATTGACCCAGGCTGATCTGGAGGCCGCTCCGCGTCTGCTTGTCCAGATCGACATGCGCCGACCCTGAGCCGTCGGTGTCCTGCTTTTTGTACCGGCATTTCGCTTGAGCGGCGCTGTGGCCATCCAGTACCATCGCACGGGCTTGGGGTGGACACCCTTGGAGGAGTCGTGACGATGGTTACCCGTCGAATCTTGGGTCGAGGTGGCCGACTCGGCAGGCGGCGGAACTCCCGCTGCAGGGCCTGCTTGTTCACAGTCGCTTTGGCCGCAGGCTGGGTCGCCCCACAAGCCTTGGCCCAGTGCCAGTTCGCCGAGACCTGGACGCAGCGCGACGAATCGAGCGGTTTTACCAAGTCGATCGCCATCGGAAGCGACTTCGTCGCCATTGCCGCCCCGCGCGACTCCACCACCAATGCCACCAACGTTTCCGGATCTGTGTACCTCTTCGTCGGCGAGCCGGGTCTGCCCTGGACCTGGACACCATCCCAACTGCTCGCGCCGATTGATGTGCGCAACGGCGAGGAGTTTGGATGGTCCATGGCCACCGACGGCGACCTGCTCGTCGTCGGTGCTCGCAAGGCCGATGCACTGATCGGGCAAAGCGACACCGGTTTCGGTTACATCTTTCAGCGCGACGCGGACGGTCTGTGGGCCCAGGTTGACCTGGCCGTGGCCTTCTCGCCCCAGTCGCAGGAGAAACTCGGGGAGTCCGTCGACGTCTTCGGCGACACCATCGTGCTGGGAGGAACAGAGTACGACGTGGTCGGCCGCTCGAACGTGGGGCGTGCGGTCGTGTTCGAACGATCGACCTCCAACCCCGACGACTGGGTGCAGTCGGCCTCGCTGTCGCCGGCGACGCTGACGGCCGAAGCCAAGTTCGGGGCTAGCGTGGCCCTGGCCGGCAACACGCTCGTGGTCGGCGCGCCGTATTCGAACGAACTTCCACAACTGGCGGGAACCGCGTTCGTCTATGAGCGCGACCAGAACAACCCCAACTCGTGGAACCAACTCGCCCGCCTTGGCCCGAGTGAACTGAACAGCAATGCCCAGTTCGGCTGGTCCGTCGATACCAACGACGAACTGATCGTGGTTGGCGCGCGTCGCTACACATCAGTCGCGCCCACCGCCGGGCGCGTGTACATCTACCGCCGCGATCAGGTCACGGGGCAGTGGCTCTTCAATGAGCCCGTCGCGATCAACCCACCGGCAGGAACCACCAACCACGCGTGGTTCGGCGCGTCAGTGCGTCTCGCTGGCGACTACCTTGTCGTCGGCGCCCCGACCGACAACCTCCAGACCACGACCGACCCGCGCGGCATCGTCTTCATCTACGCGCGTTCCGGGCTGACAACCTGGAACTTGGTCACCTCGCTGCGCCAGAGTCTGCCCGGCGCCGACAGTGACTTCGGGCAGACGCTTGATTTTCGCGACGGGCTCCTGGTCGCCGGTGATCCGAACTGGAACATCGATGCCGGCGCTCCCCCGCTGGGTCAGGGTCGCTCTTACTGGTTCCTCTTCCAACCCGGCGCACCCGACTGCGATGCCGACGGCTTGTCCGATGCCTGCGAAATCGCAATGAGCGGTTCGGTCGACTGCGATCTGGATGCGACTCCCGATGACTGCGTGCCCACGCTGCCCATCGCCGTGTGGACTGCCGACTACAAGGGCATCTTCTCCGACCCCGACTCGTGGTGCGACCAACTTCCCTCGCCGTTGCACAATGTGATCTTCCGCAACGAGGCGCCCGACGATGGACCGATCGAAGTCGTGCCGATCTCCGCGCACACCGTGCGCGGGTTGGAGGTTCGCCGCGGCTGGCCGAGTCTTTTCGGCAACCTCGGCGCCATCAGCGTGCGGGCCCCTGGAACGCTTTTCGGCGGGTATCCCCTGCGCGTCGGCACGCAGGCCGAGCACGCCCGCCTCGACGTGATCGGCGCCATCCTCACCGTCGGCGACGATGCACTGCTCGGTTCGGCGGTGCTGGCGCCCGCTGCGGGATCCTCGGCCGAAATGCTCATCTCCGGACCCTCCGCTCTGTTCGACGTCTCGCAGGGAGTGGTGATCGGCGCCTCCGGCCCGGGCCTGCTCACCATCGCCGAAGGGGCAACCGTGCGGGCGGCCGAGGTGGGTGTCGGCTCGCGTCTGGTCGCCGATGGTGGCGGCACGTTGCGTTTGCCCAATCCCGCCAGCATCAGCACGCCCGCTCCCCGGATCGAGGTTGAAGTGCAGACCCGCGTCGAACGCGGGGCGATCGAGGCCGCTTCGCGCGCCGTGCTCAACTTCGGCGGCGGGGGGCTGATCATCGAGCGCGACGGAGCGATGCGCACCGACGCCCCCATCGCCGGAAACGTCGTCAACGTCGGATCGCTGTCGGCGCTGACGTCGCCCTCCTCGATCGTCATCAACGGCTCATACAGCCAAGTTCAGAGCGGAGGCGCTCTCACCCGCATCGGTCGCCTGCTCCTCAACCTGGCCAACGGCGCTTCGACCGACGTCCTCCAGGTCAATGGCGTGGCCGCCTTCAATGGCGCGCTGGGCATCGAAGCAGGGCCGAACTTCAATCCGGCAGATGGTCAGCGATTCAACATCATCAATGCCGGCTCCGGTTTCACCGGCCGCTTCTCGGTGGCATCCTTCCCCGGGCTTCAGGGCTACCGGTTCCTGCGCCTCGAATACAACTCCACCACCGGAGTGGTCAGTCTCGTCGTGGACACCCTCGGCCTGGATCAAGACAGCAACTTCGGCTTCTCTCAGGGATACGCGGTCACTCAACCGTTGCGTGATGCGGCCCTGGGACGATTCACGGTCGATGGCGCCAATGACTTCCCAGATCTGGCTGCCATCGCCACCGGTGCGACGGACGTTGACCCCGGCACTCTCTACCTGTTCCGCAACACCGGGCAGGTTGGGCCCAACGGTGAGATTTTCACGGGTGATGTGGTCGCCATTCCAGTGCCGCCCCGGCCGCTGGCCGTCGCGACAGGCAACTTCGACCACGACGCCGGCGCTCGAGACGACGCGGCGGTCCTGCACGAGGACGGCTCGGTCACCGTCATCCACAACATCAACATGGCCGCTCAGCCTGTGACCTTCTTCACCCGGGCGCTCCCTTCGATGATGCCGAATCCTCGTGACATCGTCGCGGCTGACTTCGACTTGGGCGGGCAGTCGCTCGGGGCCGACATCGCGGTTGCCGGCTCCACTGTCGCAGGTGTCGGGCAGGTGGCGGTGCGCCTCAACATCGGCGGCGTCGGCGCGAACTGGCAGGGCTTCGGCTCGTCGCCCACCTTCGCCACCGGGCCCGGATCGTTGTTCTTCGCCGACGCGGGCGACCTGGACAACGACAAGGACCTCGATCTGTGCGTGCTGCGCGATGGCAGCACCCTCGCGGGGTTGCTTTTCAATCAGCGCGGCGGAACAGGCGGAGCATGGAACGGCTTTGCCCCCAGTGTGGATCTCGACCTGGGCGTCGTGCCCGTCGCCGCCGACGCCGGCGACCTCGACAACGACAAGGATCTCGACCTGTTTGTCAGTGGACGCAGCGGCGATGAAGGCTCGTTCGCCGTCCTGCTCAATGCCGGCAACGCGGCGTTCAGCGCGCCGGCCGTCCTTCCTCTCGGTGGGCAGCCCGGTCGACTTGTGCTTGCCGCGCTCGACGTCGACGAAGACCTCGACGCCGCCGTCATCGTTGACGACCCATCGCTTGGCCCGGTCATCCGCGTGTTCCGAAATGACTTTGACGGCGCCCAACTCGCCTTCACCCGCAGCGAAGATCAGTCGCCCGATGCCACGCCGCGGCTCCTGCTCGCCGGCGACATGGACCTCTCCGGCACGGATGACGTCATCATCATCAACGACACGTCGTCGCCCGGCGGGCTCCCGCCGCCACGCCGCACACTGGACGACGTGACCTACCTGCCCTCGTTCGTCGCTGATCCGCCCAACGACTGCCCGGCCGATCTCAACGAGGACGATCAACTCAACTTCTTCGACGTCCAGATCTTCCTCAACTCCTATGTGACTCAGTCGCCCCTCGCCGACTGGAACCGCGACGGGTTCTGGAACTTCTTTGACTTGGTGCTCTACCTCAATGACTACTCGGCCGGGTGCGACTGAGCAGCGCCCGCATTCAGATCGATGTGCCCGAGTTTCGACGCCAGCCAGGCGCGGGCCATCTTCCAGTCATCGTCGGCCGTGCGCTTCGACACGCCCAGCGCATCGGCCGCCTCTTGCGCCGTGAACCCCCCGAAGAAGCGCATCTCCACCAGTTGCGCCTGTCGCGGCGACAGACGCGCCAGCGTTTCCAATGCGTCATGCAGCGCCACCACGTCGACGCCGCTCTGATCGACCAGTTGATCCAACGGCGTGCCGCGATCGCGCTTGACTTCCCCCCCGCGCTTCTGCCGCCCTCGGCCCCGCGCATGATCCACCAGCAGACGTCGCATCACCTGCGACACCACCCGCATGAAGTGCGCCCGGTCCTCGAATCGCATCTGCTCGGCTCCGGCCAGACGCACGAATGCCTCGTTCACCAGTGCCGTCGCCTGCAGCGTGTGGTCGGCGCGCTCACGCCGCATCTGTACTTCCGCCAGACGCCGCAACTCGCTCTGCACCAGTTCAAACAGGCGATGAGAGGCCAGTTCGTCGCCTTCGCGCGCCTTCTCCAGCAGCACCGTCATCTCGCCGGTCATGCCCCCATTGTTGGCTGTCAGTGGAAGTTTCGCGACATCTCCCGAATCGGCGTCGCCCCCGCGTCCAGACTCCGCAACGCCCCCGCCAGCACATGTACCACCGCCCCCTGACGCTCGATCGCCCCCCGGCAGGCCAATGTCCGGCTGTGTTTGGCCACCCGGCGGAACCGCTCGTACACCTCCGGCCTCAAAATCAGGTTCGCAATCCCCGTCTCGTCCTCGATGGTCACGAACACCACGCCCGACGCCGTCCCAGGCCTCTGCCGCACCAGCACCACCCCGGCCACCGTCACCACACGCCCATGCGGACACAACCGTTCATCCGCCAGATCGCAGTTCTGTGTCACCCCCGCCGCCTTCAGGCGATCGCGGATGAACGACACCGGGTGCGCCTTGAGCGACAAGCCCACGCTCAAGTAGTCCTCGGCTACTTCGACCTGCAGCGGAACCTCCGGCAACGCCGGGTCGACCTCGGACCCGGGCTCGGTGGGCTGCTCGCCAGACTCGTCCCTTGGCTGTTCAAACAACGGCGCCGGCGCATCCCGCAGCGCGTGTGCCTCCCACAGCGCCCGCTGCCGCGAGAGCCCCATCGACCCGAACGCATCCGCGTCGGCGAGTTTCACCAGCGTCGATGCCCGCACCCCTGTCCGCAGCCGCATCTCCTCCAGCGATCGGAACGGGCCGAACCTCCGCACCCCTTCGACCACCCGCTCGGCCTCCTCGCGCACCAGCCCCTTCACCAGCCGCATCCCCAGCCTCAGCGCCGGCCCGCCATGCCCCCAGGTTGAAGGGTCGGAACGAGCGACGGGGCGCAATACATCGGCCCCCAGTCGGCTGCCCCCCGGATCGATGCTCGCCGACGTCGCTTGCCCGATGGCCGATCCCTGGTCCTCAGTCTCTTCCCCAATCCGTCTCTTCCCCCCCTCGTCGCTTCGTCGCCCGGTCGCTTCGTCGCTCTCTTCCAACCGACAATCCCACTCGCTCCGGTTCGCGTCCACCCCGCGCACCTCTACGCCGTGCTCGCGCGCGTCCCGGACGATCTGTGCCGGCTGATAAAAGCCCATCGGCTGGCTGTTGATCAGCGCGCACGCGAAGGCCGCCGGATGGTGACGCTTCAGCCACGCCGACACGTACACGATGATCGCAAAACTCGCCGCGTGCGACTCGGGAAACCCATACCCCGAAAACCCGGTGATCTGCTGGAACACCTGCTCGGCAAACCGGCGGTCGTATCCGCGTGCGATCATCCCCTCGATCAACTTCCGCTCAAACTTCAGAATCGCCCGTCCGCTGCGCTTCCACGCCGCCATCGCACGCCGCAACTGGTCCGCCTCGCCCGGCGTAAACCCGGCTGCCACCACCGCCAGCGCCATCGCCTGCTCCTGAAACAACGGCACCCCCAGCGTCCGCCCCAGCACACGCTCGATGTCCGCCGACGCAAACACCACCGGCTCCTCGCCGCTCCGCCGCCGAAGATAGGGATGCACCATCTTCCCCTGGATCGGCCCGGGACGCACGATCGCCACCTCGATCACCAGGTCGTAATAACACCGGGGCCGCAGCCGCGGCAGCATCGACATCTGCGCCCGGCTTTCAATCTGAAACACCCCGACCGTATCAGCACGGCAGATCATGTCATACACGTCCGCATCGGTCGGCGAGCGGGCGATGGAGGCGAACAGGTCGTGTCTTGTCCCGAGGTGCCTGCCCAGCAACTCCAGCCCCCTCCCCACGCACGTCAGCATCCCCAGCCCCAGGCAATCCACCTTCAACATTCCCAGCGCGTCGATGTCGTCCTTGTCCCATTCGATCACCGTCCGATCTTCCATCGCCGCATTCTCGATCGGCACCAGTTCGCACAACGCCCCGCGCGTGATCACGAACCCGCCCACGTGCTGCGAGAGGTGCCGCGGGAATCCCATCAACTCCTGCGACAGCGCCAGCACCTGCGCGATGTGCCGGTCCTGCGCATCCAGCCCGATCTCGTGCAACCGCTCCGGGTCGCCCGGGCCCTGTTCCCACCAGTCCAGTTCCTTGGCCATGCGATCGACCAGGTCGAGCGAAAGCCCCATCGCCTTTCCCACGTCGCGCACCGCGCTGCGCCCGCGATAGGAGATCACCTCGGCCGTCAGCGCCGCGCGATGCCGACCATACTTGTGATAAATATATTGAATCACCTCCTCGCGCCGCTCGTGCTCGAAATCAATGTCAATGTCCGGCGGCTCATCGCGCTCGCGGCTGATGAACCGCTCAAAGAGCAGGTTCACACACGTCGGGTCCACCGACGTCACGCCCAGGCAGTAACACACCGCCGAGTTGGCCGCCGCCCCGCGACCCTGACACAAGATTCCCTGCGACACCGCGTACTGCACCAGGTCATGCACCGTCAGAAAGTACGGCTCGTAGCGCAACTCGGTAATCAACGCCAGTTCATGTTCAATCTGCGCGCGCACAGCCTCCGGCACTCCGCCCGGATACCGCCACGCCGCTCCCTCCCAGGTCAAGGTTCGCAGGTGCGTGGTGGCCGTCTGCCCCGCCGGCACCACCTCGTCGGGATACTCGTACCGCAACTGGTCGAGGCTGAATCCGCGCGTGCGCTCGGCAATCTCCACCGTCCGCGCGATCGCACGCGGCTCGTCGGCAAACAGCCGCGCCATCTCCTCCGCCGGCTTGAGGTGCCGCTCGGCGTTGGACGCCAGGCGCAGCCCCGCCCGCTGAATCGTGCACCCGTGCCGGATGCACGTCAGCACGTCATGCAGCATCCGCCGCTGCGGCAGGTGGTAGTGCACGTAGTTCGTCGCGACCATCGGCACGCCGACATAGTCACACAAGTTGGCCGTCATCTTCAGGTGTTGCGCGTCATCCTGCGCATACACGCGCCGCCCTGCGATCGACAGCCGATCATCGTCGAAAACGGCGCGCAGCGCGCGCACACGCTCGACGAACCGCTCATCCATCGCCCGCGGCGGCATCACGACCCCCAGCGTCCCCTCCGCATGCTCGAGCACGTCATGCAGCGTGAGAAAGCACTCCCCCTTCGGCGCCCGACGCTTGCCCAGCGTGAGCAACTGGCACAACCGCCCGTAGGAGGCCCGGTCGGTGGGAAAGAGCAGGATGTCAAGATGTTCCTCACCCGCCTGCGGGGGAGTCGGCCGAGGCTGCCGGGCCGGAGGGGGTGAGCCCTGCGATACCTGGGCGTCGCCCGTCAAGCCTTCACTTCCGCTCGGGCCTCGTTCACTTCGTCTCTCCGTCTCTTCGTCTCTCCGTCTCTTCCCCCCTTCGTCGCTTGTGCCCACCCTCACCCTGCTGCCCACCACGAGCGGGATTCCCACCTCCTTCGCCGCCGTATGCGCCCGCACGATGCCGGCCAGCGTGTTGCAGTCCGCGATCGCCACGGCGGCATGCGAGAGTTCGGCCGCGCGGGCAACCATCTCGTCAGGATGACTCGCTCCCGTCAGAAACGTGAAGTTCGTCGTGACCGCCAGTTCTACGTATCGCAGAGTCATGATCGCACATCGCTTGAACCAAAAGCATTTGAACCACAGAGGGCACAGAGATCACAGAGGAATGCATTGATGATCTGGCTATTGATTTGTGATCTGCTGTCGATCACACCATTTGAACGTGCTGATTTGTTGTTCTGCTGCTTTGCTGTTTTGCTGCTCTCGCCGCTCCGCCGCTTGACCCTGCTTCAGCCCCATTCCCCCTGCACAAACCACCTGGCGCTCTCCACCTCGCGATAGATCCACACCCACCGCCCGTCCTCGGTCTGCACCTTGAAATAGTCGCGCCCCGGCCCGGGGCGGCGCCACCATTCGCTCTCGATCCGTTCAGGCCCCACGCACCCGATCACGCGGCTCATGCGCCCGCCCACGCGCACCGCCGCGATCGGCCCGTCGGGCAGCAGCAGCGACACGTCCGTCGGGCGAGCCTCTCGCAACACCGATGGGCGGTCGGGCAGCGCCTCCTCGGCGCGCTGCGCGGCGTCCCGACTATACCGCCGCAAATCCAGCCGTTCGTCCAACTGATCCACCCGTTCGTATGCCGCCGCGCGCTCGGGCATGTGCGAGGCCACCACCCGAGGCCGGCGCACGCACCCATTCCCAAGCCGCGCCGTCAGCGTGTCGATCAGTTTCCCGACGCGATCCTGCTCGGCCTGCCCACGCTCCCACGCCGACTGCTGCTCGTCGCGCCGCCTGGCCATCACCCGTACGCGCCCTCGCACTCCCTCGATGCCGAAACCCAGCGGCGCGCTCTCCAGTCGATGTCTGAACAGCCCGCACACGTGCCTCGCGTCGCCGGTCGGACGCGAGGTCGGCGCGACCAGCACCAGCGGCTCCAGGTCCGATCGCCGCAGCGTCAACTCCCACCAGCGCCCGCCCAGCCCGCGCCCCCGCAACTGCACACACATCTGCTCGATCACCTCGCGCACCACCGCCTCGATGTCCTCCGGCCGATCCGTCGGACCATCAAGCAGGCGCTCGGCCTCAACCGGCTCCTGAGCGCGCACCAACTCCACCGTCTCGATTGCTTCGCCCAGCGCCTGGTCGAGCCGAAGCAAGACGTCGGCCCCGTAGCGCGCCCCCAGCGACGCGCGCGGCAACACCATCAACTGCCCGATGTTCAATACCCCCACACGCCCCAGCCGCTCGATCACCCCGGGCTCGATTCCCAGCGCTTCGACCGGGAGTTCGGCCAGCGTCCGGCGCAGCAGCGGGGGAGTTGTCACGCTCAACGGGCGCGGGCCGAAGCGCGCAATCGCCCGCGCGCCCGCCCACGTCGGCGCCGCCGCCAGGCGCGCGCTCAAGCCCAGTTGTTCCAGGTGCGCGCGCACCAGCATGAGCAGTCGATCCGTGCTTCCATAGATCCCCTCGCACCCGCGCGCGTCGAGCAACAGCCCGTCCGCCCCGTCGATCGCGACGACGGGCACAAATCGGTGCATCCGCTGGGCCAGCCGTCGCAGCAGCCGCGCATGCGCCACCTCGTCGATCGGCTCGATGTGCGCCCCCGGCGCCAGCGCCCGCGCGTGCGCGATCGTCATTCCCCGCTGCACCCCGCGCGATTCCGCCTTCTCGCAGCAGCCCGCCACCACGTCACGCTGACGTTCGGCCAGCGCGAGGATGATCGCCCGCGCCGGCTCGATCTTCCGCCTCCGACGCACCAGATCGCTGTCCCACCTGTTCAGGTACACACACAACAGAGCCGTCATGGCCGCACTCCACCAATGTCTGCGGACACGCGGCCGCACTCCCTCGGCTGCGCATCACGCGAACAACCCACCGTGCACACTCGTTGGGCGAAACCGCCGGCGACACCTCCCAGCGTGTCTCAGCGATCGAAATCCGATCTCGCTCCCGTGGCCGACGCGCGATCAGACCCAGCGATCCGCCTGCTTCAGCCGCCAGTTGCAGACGCCGCGTCGCCGCGGTGTCCAACCCCGATCCGTCGCCCAGCACGATCATGCCCCCGCATCGCAAGCCCGCATCCATCGCCCAGATCCGCTCGGCGGCACGCGGGGTATCGATCATCAACCAGCGGCCCTGCAACCCAGGCCCGCAAAGCCCTTCCCTCACAGGTTCAGTCTCGGGGGGGGCGGCTTCCAGCCGCCCATGCATTGACTCACCCATCGCACTCGGCGATCCGACCCGGAACGATGCCTGAGGAAGGTGTCCAATGGAGGGCTTCATCGTCGGGCGGCTGGAACCCGCCCCCCCTTGTCCCGATCCCGCTCCAGTTTGTGCGATGAGGCCGCCCACCAGTCTCAACGGGCTTGGCCAGACCCGCCGACCCACGCAAAGCACCCAGGCCTCGGGCATCACCCGTAGCGCCCGTAAACACAGATAACTCAATACCATTAATGGGGGAGTCCAAATCTCGCTCGGCTGCCCGGTTAGGGGGGTGAACCACTCGTGTGTCGCCCCCCGGCGCAGCCCGCCCAAGGCTTGGTCGATCGGGCCCCACCCGGTCAGAACCCCGGGTCCATCCTCGACATGCCGCCCCTCGCGCACCGCGATCTGATCGCGCAGCCACTCCAGCGAAACGGGGGGGCGAATCGGGATTTGTTCGTTTGAACGACCCACAACCCCAGAGTAGTCAAAAACCAAACAAAATCAAGACAAATTGTCTCGGGAACCCGCCTTGTTTTAGAGCGGTTCACTCATCGAGCAGATGGATCTCCGCAGAGCCCGCCCGGCCTGTGATGAAGTGGATCACGAGCAGTTGAGTGGGACGCGGCACGTCGAGGTAGCGCAGGCTTCCGTCCCCAGAGCCGTCGGTGTTCACCAGCGAAGCGGTGGGGCATCCGAGCAGTTCGATGACTTCCGCGGCGGTCTTGCCGTCGATCGCCGACTCCAGTTCGGTCAGTCCGCCCCCGGCCATGGCGTGGATCACGGCCTGGCGGCTGGCTTTGGCGTCGTAGGGTCGGTCGCACATCGAGCCGAAGACGGTGTGTACCCGGCAGACCCTGCCTTCTTCGAAAACCAGGTAGAGCGCATCGCCCGCCTTGGGCTCATCGTGGTAGAGCAACTCGCCGAAGCCTGTCTCGTCGAGATCAGTGCCCTCGTCGGGCTTGCGCTCCATCGCCTCGACCACTTCGTCAAAGGTCATCCCTTCGCGCACCTTCTGAAGCATGAGGCTCGAGTAGATCCAGTCATGCCGCTGTGCCGTCACGCCCGGGCCGGCGAAGGCCGTCGTCCGCGCCGATACCCGCGCCCGTTCGGCGTCGCAGATGCCTAGCACGGGATTGACGGCCTTTGGATCGACCACCGTGCGCGTCGGGTGCTGCTCCTCTTCACGCTGAAGTTTGGCGCGCTTCGGCACTTCGCCGGCGACGAACGTGACGACCTCGTCGAGTTCCACCACGCCGTCGCGGTTGCGGTCGCTGCGGCAGTCGGAGACGGCGTCGATGAAGCACTCGGTGAAAATCGACAGCCCGTTGACACCGATCTGCGACGTCTCGTGCGGCGCACAGGCCGAGATGGTGTGCACGTCGCGCACCTCTGTCACTTCCGGGCGGAAGGAGTCCTCGGTGCGGCAGCAGTCGAGCAGGGCGAGGCGCGCGATGGCCCGGCTCTTGCCCAGCGTTTCCTTGATGAAGCGCACCGACACCGTGCCGTTGGTCAGAATCACCTTGGCCTGGTCGTCGATCATGCCCCCGTGCGAGGAGAAGTAGACGAGCACCGTGTCGTCGGGACCGGCCTGCTCAGCGAGGCGCCGCAGGGTCTCGTGCACGTTGTCGACGTCGGGATAGCCCTCCGGCGCAGCCTTGGAACTGAACGGATCGACCGGGGGCGTCTGCGGGTGGTCGATCAGCGTCGTGCACTCAAAGCCGAGATCGGTGAGCACGCGCCGTACCGCGGCGGCGTCAAGGCGGCACACCGGCAGCGGAGCCTGGGCGACGCCATCGAACATCCCCTCGCCCACGCCGACGATCAGGGCCAGTTTGCGTCCCACCGCCACGGGCTGGCGCGGCTGCTCGGGCTGGTGTATCAGCAGGTCTCGAAGCGAGAGGGTTTCCGCCTGCCCGGTCGCATCAGGCTCTGGCTGAGCCGGGGCAGCGAGGCCAATGCAGAGCACGACGAGAAGGAAGCACATGGCACGCATGGGCGGATGGTACGGAGCCACGCGGCGCGCCACGTCGTACACGGCTCGGCGAGCCGTGCCACGAACAGGTCCGATATGCTGTGCGCATGAGACTCGAAGAAGCGCGCACTCTGATGCACGAATGGGTGGGCAGTCCGGCGCTGCGCGTGCACATGGAAGCGGTGTCCGCCTGCATGAAGGCGGCCGCGGCGCGGCACAATCCGTCGATGTCGCCTGCCGACGTGGAGCGCTGGCAGGTGGCTGGGCTGCTGCACGACTTTGACTACGAGCGCCTGCCCGACGAGCATCCGATCCCGGGCGTGGCGCATCTGCGCTCGCTGGGCGTGGATGAGGAAATCTGCGAGGCGATCCTGGGGCACTACAGCGAGAAAACGGGCGTTCTGCGAAAAACACCGATGTCCAGAACCCTTTTCGCGGTAGACGAACTGGCGGGGTTCATCGTGGCATGCGCCAAGGTGAGGCCCGACGGGCTGACGAGCCTGGAACCGAAGAGCGTGGTGAAGAAGTTGAAGACGCCGAGTTTCGCGGCCGCGGTAAACCGTGCCGACATCGCGCAGGGACTCACCGAAATGGGCGTCGAACAGAACGAGCACATCGCCATGTGCATCGCGGCGATGCGCGCGTGCGCGGAAGTGGTGGTGTGAGTGACGCATCCGCCGGAGGCGTGGAACGGCGTGTGTGCATGTGCGCAGTTCGCCCGGCGGTCGGGGCGATTTGCCCTCAAAGTGGAACATTTCTCTTGTTCAAACGAAGAGATAGACGACAATAGATGCTGATCGCCGAGCAAGGCACTTCCGAGGCGGCGGAGAACCCGAGAGCTAGGAGGGCCACGCGAAGCGACGACCGGAATTCCGGTCACCCCGGATTCCGGGCGATGAGCCTCGGGCGACGGCCCGGGGGAAGGAGCCCGGCGGCGACTTGGTACAGGTCGCGACGGCTGGGAGAGGCTCTTTCAGAAGGAGGTGATCCAGTGAAGATGTCTGACTGTACGGGAGGGCTGCGCCGCTAGGCGGCAGGCCGACGGGTGTGCCGTCTGGTGCAGCCCGAATCACCGGTCAAACTCTTCGGAGATTGACGCAATGCCCCCGTCCGGCGGTCCCGGGCGGGGGTTTTCCGTTTTGCTGACGTGAGATATTCAACGAGGCCCCAGCCCGAGCGAAGGCTCGTGGCGCCCCATGCACTTTCCGCGAGCGGACCTGGCCTGCTGGCCGAAGATGACCTTGACGTCATCCTGCATACGCTCTCCAAGGTCCGAGAAACGAGATTGGTCATGAAGAAGTCGCAAGGAAGTTCTGCGAAGTTCAAGGCCGCGGTCATCGGCGGCACCGGCTACGGAGGGGCCGAACTCATCCGCCTGCTGCTCGGTCACCCATCGGTCGCGCTGACCCGCGTGAGCAGCATTGACCAGATCGGGCAGCGCCTCGAGGATGTCCACCTCAGTTTGCACGACACCGAACTGACCTTCGAGGAGATTCCGCTCGAGGAAGTCGCCCGCGGCGTGGACGTGGTGTTCCTCGGGCTTCCGCACAAGGTGCCGGCGAAGATGGCTCCGCAACTGGCTGCGCTGCCCTGCCGTGTCATCGATCTTTCCGGCGACTTCCGGCTGCGCGACCCAGGCGACTACGCCAGGTACTACGGCGGCGCGCACCCGCACCCCGAGCACCTCGATGGACGCTGGGTCTTCGGGCTGCCCGAGTTGTACCGCGAGCAGATCCGCCGCGCCACGCGCGTGGCTTCGCCGGGCTGCTTTGCCACCACGATCATGCTGGGCCTGTTGCCGCTGGCGAGGGCCGGACTGCTCAAGGGCCCGGTGCAGACGGTGGCATCGACAGGGTCTTCGGGCAGCGGGGCCTATGCCAAGGAGGGCACGCATCACCCGCTGCGCGCCAACAACCTCAAGAGTTACAAGCACCTTTCGCACCAGCACACGCCCGAGATCACGCGCATCCTGAACGAGGCGGCCGAGATGGGCGGCCGGCGGCACAAGTTCACGCTGCACTTCATGCCGCGTTCGGCTCCGTTGCCGCGCGGCATCCTGGCGACCAGTTTTGTCCGCCTGCCCGAGACCATCACCGACGCGCAGATCGAGTCGATCTATCGAGAGTTCTACGAGTCGGCCGCATTCGTGCGCGTGCTGGGCACGGCGCGCACGGCCGAGGTCGTCGCGATCAAGGGCAGCATGTGGGTTGATCTGTCGTGGGCGATTTCCGAACCCGATGGCGAGGGACGGCAACTGGCGGTGGACACGGCGCTGGACAACCTGGTCAAGGGCGGCGCCGGGCAGGCCGTGCAGTCAATGAACCTGATGCTCGGGCTGCCGGAGCGCGAGGGGATCGACGCCCCGGCGCTGTGGCCGTGAAAAAAGGCAGGAATGATGCCCTCCGGCCGCGGTGCATGGAGGGAGGGGTCGCGGCCTCCAGCCGCACGCCGGACCCCTGACACGGATCGACAACAGTCGGCTCTGCCCTCTGTGCCGAGGGCCTAGGGCCGCTGGAACGAGGTGACGCATGAGTCGTGTTCGTCCGAAGGCCGTTCTCAAGTTCGGCGGTGAGATTGTCGCCGACACCCCGCGGCTGGCCAGCGCGATGCGCGAGGTGCGCGAACTGACTGATCGCGGATGGCGATTCGTGCTCTGTCACGGCGGCAATCCGCAGGCCAACGCGCTGACGGCGCGACTCGGGCTGGAAAAGAAGCAGGTTGGCGGGCGGCGCATCACCGATGCTCCCACGCTGCAGGTGATGAAGCAGGTTCTCGCGGGCGAGTGCAACGTTGACGTGGTGGCGGCCGCGGCCGGTCAGGGGCTGCGCGCCGTCGGCATCAGTGGCGTGAGTGCGGGCCTGGTCACAGCGCGACGCCGACCGCCCAAGATCATGAGTGGTTGCGGTCCTGACCCGATCGACTTCGGCTTCGTCGGAGACATCACCAATATTGACACCAGGTTGATCGAGCATCTGTGGGACGGGAGTTACACGCCCGTGCTCAACACGCTGGGGATCAGCGAACAACCCGGCCCGTCGGGCGTGTGCGAGGTGTACAACATCAACGCAGACACGGTCTCTTCGGCCGTGGCGGCGGCGCTGCGTGTCAACCACCTGTTCCTGATGACCGGGGTGCCCGGAGTGCTGCGTGACAAGGACGACCCTTTCACGCGGATTCCCAGGCTGACCGAAGCCGAGGCCAGGCGTGCCATCGCCGAGGGCGTGATCGTCGGTGGGATGATCCCCAAGGTGGAGGAGGCTTTGGCGAATTTGGCGTCAGGGATTGGCGCGGTGCATGTGGTCGGTGCGGAGCCGGGAACGTTGACGGGCGAGGCAAACATGCCCGGGAGCGTGGGAACGGTGCTCCTGTCCGACTGAGCATACCGACGCTCGAAAAGGCGATATTCTGACCTTGATATCCCGATTCGAGCAACTTATAGTGTACTGGCTGATACACTAGAGTGCGAGGGACACCCGGAGGGCACCGTGTTGGACTCTGCGGAAAGCACAGGCACAGGCAGGGCCGCAGGTCGTTCCGGGCGCATCCCGAGAGTCTTGGCGATTGTGACCGCGTTGAGTCTGGGTGTTCTGGGGGGTCTGGGCGCGTTTACGTTTGGGTATGGCGAGGGGGCCGCGTATCTGAGCAATGACCCCAGCGCCTGCGCCAATTGCCATGTCATGCAGGGGCACTACGAGGCATGGCTCAAGTCGAGTCACCGCAACGTGGCCACCTGCAACGACTGCCATCTTCCGCACCACCCGATCGGCAAGTGGATCACGAAGGGAGACAACGGGTTTTTCCATTCGCTGGCGTTCACCACCAATGACTTTCACGAGCCAATCCAGATCAAGGACCGCAACGCTCAAGTGACACAGAGCGCGTGTCTGTATTGTCACGCCGAGTTCGTCAATCACATGCTCCCGGCCAAACCGGGGGGGGACATGCTGCGATGCGTGCAGTGTCATGCGGACGTTGGGCACGCACAGCGCTAAGCCGACCCATTGACAGAGAGTCTGATCATGCTTGAAGTACAAAACGTCGCGGGCACTGGAGGCAGGTCGAGGCGCCGGGGGCGCGTGGCGCTGCTAGCGATGGTGTTCATCGTCGCCGTGATCGGCACGTTGCTGGTCACATGGGTTCTGGTGACCATGTTCGGGCACAAGCAGGAAGCGCGTCGTCCCTTTGTGCGGATCGCCGACGTGTCCGAAATCAGCACCGACTCGAAGCCCTGGGGGCAGAACTTCCCGCAGCACTTTGACGGCTGGAAGGCCACCGCCGGCGACAAGTTCTATGGAGGCAGCAGCGCCCTGCCCCAGAGCAAACTCGACAACCATCCTTGGCTGAAGCGGCTGTACGCGGGCTACGCGTTCAGCATCGACTATCGCGAGGCCCGCGGGCACGCGTACATGCTGTATGACCAGGGGGTGACCGAGCGCGTCACCAAGCGTCCGCAGGGTGGCGCCTGCCTGCACTGCCACTCTTCCCCGGTGGTGATGTGGCGCAAGGTCGGGCTGGAGGCGATGGGGTTGCCGGCCGACGAAGCCACGCTGGCCTCTGACTTCAACATGCCCGCGGTCATACGCGGCTTCCAGGAGTTGAGCGCTAAGCCCTACAGCGAGACGCTGGCACTGCTCATGCAGATGCCCGACGGCACTCCAGACACAAAGGAGACTGTCTTCCCCGTGCCGCCCGTCGGCGGCTTCACGGGCGAGTTTGCCGGCAAGCCCGTTCCGCAGGATCACCCGATCGTCGGCGAGGCCCATCCGGTGGGCTGCATCGACTGCCACGATCCGCAGACCATGACGCTGCGCCTGACCCGTCCCGGCTTCATGCTCGGCATTGCCGATCTGGCCGAGAGCGACGATCCGCTCCCGCAGTTCCCGAGCATCGAGAAGTGGCGCCGCGGCGACCGGGCGGAGCCGTACGATCCCAACAAACTGGCGACGCGGCAGGAGATGCGGTCGTTCGCCTGCGCCCAGTGCCACGTCGAGTATTACTGTGCGACCAAGGCCACGTTGTTCTTCCCGTGGAAGCACGGACTGAAAGTCGAAGACATCGAGAAGCAGTTCCAAGAGACGAATTTCGCCGACGGCACGCCCTTCATGGACTACAGGCACGGCGAGACGGGCGCCATCACTTACAAGGCGCAGCACCCTGAGTTTGAACTGTGGGCGCAGGGCATCCACTCGAAGAACGGAGTGTCGTGCGCTGATTGCCACATGCCCTATGAGCGGCACGGGGCCATGAAACTGTCCAACCACACGGTGCAGAGCCCGATGCTCAACATCAACAACGCCTGCCAGCAGTGCCACAACGTGAGCGAGCACGATTTGCGCTCCCGCGTGGAGGAGATTCAGGGACGGACGCTGGCGCTGGTGGAGCGAGCCGCCATGGCCATGACCGAGATGCTCGACGCGATCATGGAGGCCAAGGCCTCGGGGGCGACCGAGGAGCAACTGGAGCCGGTGTTTGCGCTGCAGCGCAAGGCAATGTGGAGGCTGGATTTCATCAGCAGTGAGAATTCGCGCGGGTTCCATGCTCCGCAGGAAGCGGCCCGCATTCTCGGGGAGTCGATCGACTACAGCCGTCAGGCACAGGCAATGGCCATTCGCATGAGGGCGCCGGCGGCCCCCAGCACCGAAGGTTTGCCCGTCGAGCCGGTGCAGGGAGTGACGCCTCCGGGCAAGACGCCCGGCAACTGATCGTCCCCCCCGGACAGGTCAGCGGACGCGCTCTAGGTGCGCGTCAGACAACTCCAGCCCTGCGCGCTGAGCGATCAGCGCCAACTGCACGCGGCTGGAGGTGTGCAGTTTCTGGTTGATCACACCGATGTGGTTCTCCACCGTCTTGGCCGAGCGGAAGAGCAACTTGCCGATTTCGCGGTTGGTCAGCCCCTGCTTGACCAGTGCCAGCACTTCCAGTTCGCGCTGGGTGAGCACGTCGAGCGGACCCAAATCGGCGTAGGCCGACTCCACCACGTCGAAGGAGCCCTCCGTCCCCTGAATGTCGTGTTGCCCGGGGACGGTCACCACTAGGAATCGGGGCTTGCCGCCCGGTTCGGCCGCTCCCAGCGGCGTAATCGTGGACTGAATCTGCCTCCCGTTCCGAATACTCCGCAACACCCTGCTTCGACCGTCCTGTTGCGCCTGCCCGAACAACAGGATGCGCTCATCAGCCCACTTCCGAGGAAACAGTTCGTAGAGGCTGCGTCCTATGCAGTTCTTCGGGCTGTCGTCGAGGAAGAGCCTGGCGGCCTGTTCATTGACGAAAACCACCTTGCCTTCACAGTCGACCAGCGAGACGGCCACCAGGGGATTGGATTGAAGCGCCGCTGCGATGCTCGACGATTGCTGTTGTGCGGATGCACCCTGTCTTGTTGTCATGATGGATCCCTGACCGGCTTGTCCGTCCCCAGGCTCAACAGGGAAAAAACACCCCATGCCGTACTTATACCGTTCAAGGGGAACCGAATCCAGAGCCTGCGGAGGCACTCGGTCGATATTCCCTGAAAGATCGGACCGCCCGGCGGCTTGCTTATCATCCCGCGCCCGCCTCGTCGCGCGGTGAACGACCTGGAGAATCGCATGCCCGACAGCCTGTACGAAGCCCGGAAGACCCTTCGAACTTCGCAGGGTGAGTTCAGTTATTTTGACCTCAAGGCCCTGGACCGGGCGGGTGTGGGAGTTGGGATTGGAAAACTGCCGTATTCGATCCGCGTCCTGCTCGAAGGCATGTTGCGCAACTTCGACGGGTTCACGGTCACGCGCGATGACATCGTCGGGCTGGCCAACTACAACGCCCGCAAGGTCGAAGCCATCGAGATGCCCTTCGTCCCCGGGCGCGTGGTCCTGCAGGACTTCACGGGCGTGCCGTGCGTGGTTGACCTCGCCGCGATGCGCGATGCGATGAAGAAACTGGGCGGCGATCCGGCGCAGATCAATCCGGCGGTTCCCTGCGACCTGGTCATCGACCACTCGGTACAGGTGGACGACTTTGCCACGCGCGTGGCGTTGACGATCAACGCCGAACGCGAGTTCGAGCGCAACAACGAACGCTATGTGTTCCTCAAGTGGGGTCAGGAGAGTCTGGACAACTTCAGGGCGGTGCCGCCAGCCACGGGCATCGTCCACCAGGTCAACCTCGAGTACCTCGCCCGCGGATGCCTGACGCGCACCGTCGATGGCGTGCGCCAGGTGTTCCCCGATTCGCTGGTCGGCACCGACAGCCACACGACGATGATCAATGGAGTCGGGGTGCTTGGCTGGGGCGTCGGCGGCATTGAGGCCGAGGCGGTCATGCTCGGTCAGCCGGTCTACATGCTCACGCCCGAGGTGGTGGGGTTCAAAATGACCGGACGCCTGCCGGAGGGCGCCACGGCCACGGACTTGGTGCTCACGGTCACGCAGATGCTCCGCAAGCACGGTGTGGTGGAGAAGTTTGTCGAGTTCTTCGGGCCGGGCATGGCCGAGTTGTCCATCCCCGATCGCGCGACCATCGCCAACATGGCGCCCGAATACGGTGCGACGTGCGGGTTCTTCCCGATCGATGCCAAGACCATCGAGTATTTCCGCTTCACCGCCAAGACGGCGCACGAGGTCGAACTGACCGAGGCGTGGGCGAAGGCGAGCGGTTTCTTTTGGACGCCGGAGGCGCCCGAGCCGGAGTTTGGGGCCGTCCTCGAACTGGACCTGTCGACGGTCAAGCCCTGCGTGGCCGGGCCGAAGCGTCCGCAGGACCGCATCACGCTCGAGTCGCTGAAGAGCGAGTGGAACAGGCAATTGGGGGAGGGCTTCGGCAAGAAGGCCGGCGGAGAGGCGGTGGAAGTGACGCTGACCGAGGCGTGTCATCCGCCCCAAGTGGGGATGAAGGCCTCGCTGACCCACGGATCGATCGTGATCGCCGCGATCACCAGTTGCACGAACACGAGCAACCCCGACGTGATGGTGGCCGCGGGCCTGGTGGCACGCAAGGCGCGCAAGTTGGGCCTGACGCGCAAGCCGTGGGTCAAGACTTCGCTGGCGCCCGGGTCGAAGGTCGTGACTGAGTATTACGACAAGGCCGGGCTGACTGAAGACCTCGAATCGCTGGGTTTCCACACGGTGGGGTATGGGTGCACGACGTGCATTGGCAACTCGGGCCCGCTGCCGCCGGAGATCGAGGCCGGGATCAAGAAGGGTGATCTGGTTGCTGCTTCGATCCTGTCGGGCAACCGGAACTTTGAGGGCCGCGTGCATCCGGCGGTGAAGGCAAACTTCTTGGCCAGCCCGCCGCTGGTGGTGGCCTACGCGATTGCCGGGCGGATCGACATTGATCCGTACAAGGAGCCGCTGGCGGTGGCGCCGAACGGGAAGGAAGTGTACCTGAAGGACATCTGGCCAACGCAGGCCGAGGTGAACGCGGTGGTGTCCAAGTGCGTCACGACGCAGCAGTTCCGCGACAAGTACGCCAAGGTGTACGAGGAGAACGAGACGTGGAACCGGGTGCCGGTGACGCGGAGCGAGTTGTACCCGTGGGATGAGAAGTCAACGTACATCCAGAATCCGCCGTTCTTCGAGGGCATGGGCGAACAGCCTCCCGGCTTCGGTGCCATCCGCAAAGCCCGCATTCTGTGTCTGCTGGGCGACAGCGTGACCACTGACCACATTTCTCCGGCCGGTCGCATCGAGCCGGAGACTCCGGCCGGCCAGTATCTGCTCAAGGCCGGTGTCGAGAAACGAGATTTCAACTCCTACGGCTCGCGTCGTGGCAACGACCGCGTGATGACGCGCGGCACCTTTGCCAACGTGCGGGTGAAGAACAAGATCGCCACCGAGGATGGCAGGGTGCGCGAGGGCGGGTGGACACGCAACTTCACCAAGGGCAGGACGGTTGCCGATGCACCGGTGGAGTACATCTTTGACGCCGCAATGGACTACAAGAAGGCCGGTGTGCCGCTGGTGGTTCTCGCGGGCAAGGACTACGGCATGGGTTCGAGCCGCGACTGGGCGGCCAAGGGCGCGATGCTGCTGGGTGTCCGGGCGGTCATCGCCGAGAGTTACGAGCGCATCCACCGCAGCAACCTGGTGTTTATGGGCGTTCTGCCGCTGGTGTTCAAGGAGGGGCAGAATGCCGCCAGTCTCGGGCTGCGGGGCGACGAGACCATCGACATCGACCTGCCGCCCGCAGTCGAGCCACGCATGGATGTCACAGTCACCGCGACGGCGCCCGACGGAAAGACGACGCGCTTCAGTTGCATGCTGCGGCTGGATACGGCCGTGGAGATCGAGTACTCGAAGAACGGCGGCATTCTGCAGACGGTGATCCGCAAGAAGTTGAACGAAGCCAGGCAGTTGACCTGAAGCCCTACTGCATCGATCGATCGTGCACCGCTGGCCGGTCTCTCGGACACTAGCGCTGTGTCCGTGGACACTTCAGCCCGAATGATGCGATGAAGTCTGAACGCTTCGGCCTGCTCCACCTTCGACGTTCGGACGGATTGTGATACACTGCCAACTGACCAAAGCCGCCCATGCCCAAGGAACCGCGCGTACCTTCGCTTGAGCGCTCCTGCCCGGCTTGCCATGCGCCGCTGCTGCCGGACGATGCTGCGAACCGCCCGGTCTGCGATGCGGAATGCGCCGGCGCCCGTCCCGCCCATGAGCGAGTGCCCATGTGCATCATCTGCGGGTATGACCTGCAAGGGCTGCCGCGCTCCGGCCGATGCCCCGAGTGCGGCACTCCGGTCGAGCAGTCGTATCTGCCCGACCTTCTGGCCAACCGCTCGCCGGCCTATCTGGCCCGACTGCGATCGGGCCTGTCGTGGGTGCTCAACGGCACCCTCGCGTCCTTCATCTTGATGATGTGCAGCATTGCTGTGGGTATCGCCGCCGTGGTCGCACTCGGGGGCACGTCAACGGGAACCATCCAGTTGTTGTTCCAGTTCTTCACCGTGGCCTGTTCGGCGGCCATCCTGTTCGGCTGGTGGCGGCTGACCACGCCCGACCCGGGCAAGTTCGATCCGCAGTTCGATCTCAAGTCGCGCCAGGTCATCCGCGTGGCCGTCATTGTTCAGGCCGCCGCGGCAATCATTGAACTGGGTCTGGGTGTGACCCGGATGACCGCTGCGGGCGCCTACGTGCCGCTCAGGATGGTGTCCATGGCGGTCAGCCTTGTGTCTGGCGCCGCGTGGATCACGCAGTTCTTCGCCGCCATGCTCTATGTCCGCTGGCTGGCCCGGCGAGTGCCAGACCCCAACCTCCACAACAGGGCCCGGCGTTTCATGTGGGCTGGGCCAATGCTCTACACCGTGGGCGCCGTTCTGCTCATGCTCGGGCCGCTGATCGCGCTCGTAATGTATTGGAACATGCTCAACGATCTTCGCGGGCACATCAGGACGATGCTCGCGGGACCGGTGGCGCCGCCCGCTACCCTCTAGCAGAATGTGCGGGCGCTTCACCTATCGCTTCACCTGGCAGCAACTTCACCGGTTGATGAATCTCATCGACTGGCCAGGCGAGGAACTGCGCTCGCGCTACAACGTTGCGCCGACACAGGTCGCGCCCATCGTGCGGGCCGACGCGAACGGCCGACACGGTGCAATGCTCACCTGGGGACTGGTGCCGTTCTGGGCCGCGGACGCCTCCATCGGGCAGAGAATGATCAACGCGCGCGCCGACGGCGTGGCGAGCAGGCCGGCCTTCCGCGACGCCTTTCTCAAGCGGCGATGCCTCGTGCCCGTCAGCGGGTTCTTCGAGTGGCGGAGTTCGGGAGATGCGAAACGCAAGCAGCCGTTCGTCATCGAGCGCGTCGATCAGCAGCCATTCCTGCTGGCCGGGCTGTGGGAGCGCTGGACGAAAGGAGAGGCGCCGCTGGAGACGTTTACAATCATCACCACCGAGGCCAACGCGCTGCTCGAACCGATCCACGACCGCATGCCGGTGATCGTCGATGCGTGCGACGCGGAGGCGTGGCTCAGCCCGTCGAACACCGACGCCCACACGCTGCAAGGCCTGCTCCAGCCCGCTGACCCGTCGGGCTTTCGGGCACGCCCAGTTTCGACACTGGTGAACAGCCCGAAGAACGATGGCCCGGCGATTCTCGACCCGAATGGCGGCACGCTGTTCGGATGAATCGTGCCCGGCAACCTTGTCTACAGGGTTGCTGATGTGGACACGGTCGGCTGACCGCTTTCAGCAACGTCCGAAGCCGGACTCGCTGACACGAGTTTTCCCATTTCGGCAGCGGGTTCACCGCGCCTGCAGGGCGCTGGTGATGATGGCGTCGGGCGTGGTCAGTTCGCGACCATTCGCTCTTGCACTGGACACGGCGCGATCGACCAGTTTCTCGGCCTCGACCGGGGTTTGGCCAAGCGCGACCAGCGCGGCCGCAGCCTCGAGCGCCGCCGCGCTGCGCCGCGCCGGTTTGCCTTCCACCGCCGCGGACGGCGTCACCCAAGTGAACCGTGTCACCTTGTCGGCCAGATCGACGATGATCGTCTCCGCCAGGCGCTTGCCGATCTCGGGCAGTTCCTGGAGCGCGCGCTGGTCGCGTTCGGCGATGGCCGTGGCTACCTCGACCGGAGGGCGTGCCAGCGCCCGCAGCGCCCGCTTGGTGCCCAGCCCCTTCACCGTCGTGAACAACTCGAAAAATGCCTTCTCATCGCTCGATAGAAACCCGACCAGCCGCGGAATCAGCACCGCCCCCTGCGCCTGCGACTCGATGTACGACCGCGTCTCCAGCCGCACCTGCTGCCCAACTTTGGCGGCCAGAGTGGCGATTGCGTAGGTGGGCACGAGCAGTTCATAACTCAGCCCGCCTTCGGGCCGCACCACGATGCTCCCTTCGCCCACGGATACCAGTTCGCCCGCGATGACGCAGATCATGGGGGGAGTGTATCGGAGACGCCAAGGCGCACGACACGACAAGAAGGCTGCGCCGGCGAGAGCGACGGAGCAGCCCCCCGGCCCCGGTATCGGACGCGCCCGCCGTGTCTGCACCCGGGCACGCAAGAGTGCCTCAGGCCCGCACGCCTGAGCAGGGAACTGCCAAAGTACCCCGGGCGAAAGCATGCGTGCCCTGCGCCCCAGGCGGGTGATCAGGGATTCGTCAGGTATGCCGCTCTGCTCGCTCGGCTGGCAGTCCGGGTTTCCCGCCAGCGGAAAATCGCTCCCGAACAGGCCTAGGCTCCGACAGATGGGCGGGTAGCTCAGTTGGCTAGAGCATTCGCTTTACACGCGAGAGGTCCCGGGTTCGAGTCCCGGCCTGCCCACTTGCTTTTCAGTTGTATCGCCCCGAATCAAGGGGTTACAATGTGTCAGGAGTCCGCCTCGATTTGGATTGGGGCGCGCGTGCGGCCTCATCCGCACGCAGTCGGGAGTTGAGTCTTCCGGGGCGAGCAAGAGAGGGGTTCAACATGGGTCTGGTCAAAGGCGCGCACACGCTCGTGCTTCTTGGGTGCCTGGCCGGGTCTTCGACGCTGGCTTCGGCGCAGACCGGAGGCATCTTCGACTTGACATGGAACACCATCGACGGCGGCGGCGCTACCTACTCCACCGGCGGGGTGTTCAGCCTCGGAGGAACCATCGGACAGCCCGACGCTGGCGTCATGTCCGGAGGCATCTTCACGTTGCAGGGCGGGTTCTGGCCCGGCGCCGTGGTCGCCGGCCCGTGCAATATCGCTGACTTTGCGCCGCCCTTCGGCGTCCTCAACTTCTTCGACGTGCAAACGTTCCTGGCACGCTTCTCGGCGCACGATCCCAGCGCCGACCTCATCGCCGACGGCATGTGGAACTTCTTCGACGTGCAGTTGTTCCTCAACGCCTTCAGTGCCGGCTGCCCGTAAACGCCTGGGTTTTCGTGCGACCTCCGCCGCGCCTGCGATGGGCGCGGCTATTTCGTGCGCGCCTCGAACTCGAAGAGCATGACGCTGCACGGGTCGAGCGACAGCGTGTCGCCGATCGACTCGATCAGCCGCTCTTCGATCGCGACGGGGCTGCCCGCGTCGGGGTCGTTGTGGGCCATCGGATCGGGCGAGGAGATCACCCAGACGCGCCCGGCGCCGGTGAGCGAAGCGCCGAGCAGTTCGAGCCGGACGCACTGCGGGCTGGTGCTCGGGTTGATTATGCCGACGGTCAGACGCGTGCGGTCCTCGTTCCACGCGGCCAGCGCGTCGAGCGTCGGCGAGGTCTCGGTTCGGCAGGGTATCGTCCCGAGGCGGTGCCGGTACAACTCGAGCACCAGCCCGGTGGTCTCCATCGCGGCCGAGGTCTTGCTGGTCTTGATCGCGCCAATGACATTGACCGTCTGGGCGTAGTTGGCCATGAAGAAGAGATCGCTGTTGCGTGCGAACTCGTGCAAGGCGGCCGCGCACCCGAGGGCGTCTTTCATGAAGTACCGCGTTCCCAGTTCTCCGAACACATGCGGGCCGTACCAGTAGTTCCACTCATCCTCGCAGATGCGGATGTCGCGGTTGCGGAGGCTCTCGAGATCGCGCCGGTACTGCCGATGAACCTCGGCGGTGTGGGCCAACGACTGCGGCGCCTGCATGACGTGGGCGAGCAGTCCGGGGCGTTCCTGCCAATAGACGTGCTCGGAGATGAGGTCCATGTGGTCGGCGCAGTCGCGCAGCATGGTGCGGCTCCACTCGCCCACGGCCCCGACGCCGATGATGGTGATTCCGGGATCGACGGCGCGCAGCGCGTCGACAAACTGGTTGTGCCGGCGTGTGTAGTCGGACAGCGGGATGTGGCCGAGTTGCCAGTCGCCGTACATCTCGTTGCCCACGCCGATGAAGCGGACCTTCCAAGGCTGGGCTCGCCCGTTCTGCGTGCGCACGACGCCCATGGGCGTGTCCGGCGCGCCGTTGAGGTACTCCATTTGTTGCGAGGCGCTCTCGACGCTGCCCAGCCCGGTGTTGATGGCGATGTATGGCTCCGTGTCGAGTAGGTCGCAGAGATTCATGAACTCGTGGATGCCGACGTCGTTGTGCTCGATGCCCTGCCAGGCGGGATTCTTGCGGGGTGGGCGGCGGTCGCGCGGGCCGATGCCGTCGCGCCAGTCGTAACCCGAGACGAAGTTGCCGCCCGGCCAGCGGTAGACCGGTGCGTCGAGACGGCGGAGCAGAGCCAGCGTGTCCGCGCGAAAACCCTGGATGTGGTCGGCCGGCATGAGCGAGACGCAGCCTATGCGCACGTCACCGTGACCTGTGACCGAGATGATGAGCGACCCATTGTCGGTAGATCGTCCAGCGGTGAAGGTGAACTCAACGCGCTGGAAGTCGGGCGAGAGGATGGGGAGAGCGTGGACAACCTGATCTTCGGGCCGGTCGCCGAAGCGAAGCGCGATGCGTGCCTCGACACCTTCGCTGGCGGCAGCCCACAGGTATCCGACGTAGCGCCGCTGCGCGACGAGCCCGAGCCCATCCTGCCGGATGCCGCCGGGGTGCTGCGGATCAACGACGATGATGGGGGAATGCTGCCCGACGAAGGGATCCTTTGCGCTCATGACGACGTGCTGCGTGCCGAAAGAGCGCCAGGGAGACGATGGCGCGTCAACCTCGTCGAAGAACTTGCGGTCTTGGAGCATCTCGGCCCAGATGCCGCCATAGATGCATCGCCCGAGGTGCTCGATGAACTGCCCGTAGATGTAGGGGCTGATCGGTGCGCCGGTCGTGGTTGCGTCGATGGTGATGTGGGGTTGCGGGGGGTCGCGCTGTTCGAGCAGCGTGAGGGAGAGGTCGTCGAACCAGGCCTGACCGGTGGCCAGTCCCCAGCCGCCGAAGAGGCAGTTGACCATGATCGAGTCGTGGAGTTCGGTATCGAAGTCGATGGCAACTTCGGTCCAGTCATGGTCGCCGGTGAGGGCGCGCGTCGCGGCGCCGGCGAGGGCGTGGACATTGAGCAATGCGCCGCGGGCCGAACCTTGGGGCGCGACGCCGCGCGTGCGGATCCACCCGCTGAGCCGGTAGCGTGCGAAGGGTCGGACGGGCAGCGTGCAGGACCAGGCGACGTCGGCGCCGGTGTCAGAGGTGATGTGGAGCGAGGACTGGTCGGCGCGTCCCACCGTGTCGTCGCGGGTGAGCGCCGCGGCGCCGGCCCAAGTGGAGGTGTGCCAGCAGAGGGCGTGCGCCGGTGCGTCTGGACCGGCACTTGAGCCGGGGAGCAGGTTGTCCTGCGCCAGGGCGGTGAGGGATGAGCACAGTGCGAGAATTGTGAAGAGGAGCGCCAGGGTGAAGCGGGTCATGGGCGCACTGTACCAGAGGGCGGGGAAAACGCGGAAGGGGTGAACGTGAACAGACCCGGGTTTTGCGCGCGCGGGCAGCCCATGCCGGGCGGTTGGAGGCCGCCCCCTCCTCCAATTTCGAAGCCGCGGCTGAGAACTCTCCATCCAAGCCAAGGCGGGTGGTGGACTGCGGGGGCTCAGCCCGGTGGCGGATCCATGGTGTACCATCGCGGTCTGGCGAGGCTAAGCGCGGTGAATCTGCTTGACGTCATCTATGGGCTGGTAGTCGCGGGCACGGCCCCGTGGTGGGCGCGGAAAAAGCGCCAGGGCTGGCGCGAGCGTTTCGGTCACGTCGAGCTGTTGCCCGTGAGCCAGGAACGCCCGCGCGTGCTGGTGCATGCGGTATCGGTGGGAGAGGTGAGCGCGCTGCGCCCGCTGGTGCCGATGTTGCTAGACAAGTATGATGTGGTGATTTCGGTGTCGACGGACACGGGGATCGCGCGGGCGCGCGAGTTGTTCGGCTCGACGTGCCGCGTGGTGCGGTTTCCGCTGGACTTCAGTTGCTCAGTAGAGCGATTTCTCGACGCGGTCCGTCCCCACGCGGTGGCGATGGTGGAACTGGAGGTGTGGCCGAACTTCGTCGCGGCGTGCGCTCGGCGGAGAATCCCGGTCGGCGTGATCAATGGGCGTCTGAGCGCCAAGTCGTTTCGGGGGTACCGTCGGGTCCGCCCGCTGCTGCGACAGACCTTCGGACGCTTGTCGCTGGTGGGCGCGCAGGATGAGGCGTACCGCGAGCGGTTCGTGGCGATGGGCGTGCCCGGCGAGCGCTGCCGGGTGACGGGTTCGATGAAGTGGGACGCGGTGGACCTGGGCAAGGTGAGCCGTGGGCCGGGCGAGCGGGCGCGGGCAATCGGGGAGGAGATGGGCATTGATCGCGGGCGTCTGCTCATCGTGGCGGGGAGCACTGCGGAGGGAGAGGAGCAACTGGTTCACCAGGCCTGTCCGCCGGGCGTGCAGTTGCTGTGCGCGCCGCGGCATCCGCAGCGGTTTGAAGAAGCGGCCGCAGCGTTGCCGGGGTGCGTGCGCCGCTCAAGTGGGCGGCGTGGGGAGGGGGCGGAGCGGTTCGTGCTCGACACCATCGGGGAGTTGTCGGCTGTGTACGAACTGGCCGATGTGGTGGTGATCGGGCGGACGTTCACCCCCTTGCGGGGAAGTGATCCGACCGAGCCGGTGGGGTTGGGTAAGCCGACGGTGGTGGGGCCTTCGATGGAGAACTTCGAGAGCATCGCGGCGACGCTGGAGGCGAGCGGAGGCATCATGCGGACGACGGCGGCCGAACTGGCGGGGGTGCTGCGGCGGCTGGTGGAAGATCGGGACGAGCGGGAGGCGCTGGCGAAGCGGGGCGTCGAATGTGTGCGAAGGGAGCAGGGGGCGACGCGGCGGACGCTGGATCTGGTGGGGGAGTTGGTGGGCCGACGAATCGAATGGGGATCGTGACTAGGATGTCCATTCCGGGACGAGGGCGTAGCTCAATCGGTAGAGCAGCGGACTTTTAATCCGGAGGTTCAGGGTTCGAGTCCCTGCGCCCTCATTGGCAGGCAGGTCGGGATCAGTGCGGGAGTGGTGTTGGCGTGACGGAACTCAGCGCCGGAGTCGAAACGGTGGTGCTGCACGCGTGCTTCACACCCTCGGGGCTGAACCTGTGGGCCGAGGATCCCCGCGCCTGGGCCCGTCGTGCCGTGTCCGACGGGGCCCACCCGTTCGCGGTGGAGAGCGCGAGGCTGGCGGAGATGCTCGGGCAGGCGGGTGTGCCGGGCGTGCGGGGCGCGTCGTGCCGACTGAAACTACCCACAACCGGCGGGGTACCGACGCCGAGCGGAAAACTCGGGCGATTGATCGGCTCGATGGAAGCCGGTGGCGGGGGCGATGGGTTGGGCGAGTTCGCCACGCCCTGCGCGCTTGTGGACGGCGCGGCGCTGAGCGAGGCGCTCGAGCGTCTGGAGGAGATGGATGAGGATCTCGGCCTTGCGCTGGGAGACTCGGTGCGGTTTTATGTGACGGCGGCGCGGGTCGGTCGTTCCCTGCTGGCGCAGCAGCGGTTTGTGCCGATGCTGTGGCAGTTACCCAGCGGCGAGTTGCGCGGAAGTTGGCACCCGTGGCTGAATGACAACCAGACGGCCGAGCGGGTGGGGATGCTGGTGCGGGCGATGCCGCCCTCGGCCCGAGCGTCGGCGGATGAGTGGCACCATGATTCGGCGCGGATCATCGAAGGATTCCTGGGGGCGATGGTCGACGCGGAGGCGCGGCGGGCGCTCATGGCGGCCGACATGTTTGACACGGTGGGCTCGCGCGATCCGTCGAAGGACGTGCAGGTCGCGTGGATGCAGGGGCTGCTGGGCGCGGGGGTGGTGGTGCCCGCGCTCGCCGGCGAGCGGTCGGAGATGGTGCGTCAGGTGCGCCGGTGGATCGGGGCGCTGGAGGAGCGCGGCGAGAGTTCGGAATGGCGCCTGCTGTTGCGTTTGCACGAGCCGGTGGGTGCCGAGGGTACGCCCGACGAACAGGCTGAGTGGATTCTCTCGTTCCACCTGCAGGACGTGGAGCAGGGCGACCTGGTGGTCAATGCCGATGAGGTGTGGATGTTGTCAGGCGAGAGCCTGACGCTGGGCGGGCGGAGCCTGGAGAGTCCGCAGGATCTGCTGCTGGCCGAACTGGGGCGTGCGTCGCGGCTCTTTCCGCGGCTGGAGTCGGTGCTCGATGAGAGCGAGCCGACGCACATGTGTCTGCCAACCAGGCAGGCCTACGAGTTTCTGCGTGAGATGAGGCCGATTCTGATCGAGCAGGGCTTCGGGGTCGAGGCGCCGGAGTGGTGGGATTCGCCGGCCGGGCGGCTTGGAGCGCGCTTGCGCATTTCCAGTGACCCGCTGGAGTCGATCCTGGAGATGTCCGAAGCGGGCGGCGGGGCGTCGACCTCACAGTTGGGACTGTCGGCGCTGGTGTCGTATCACTGGGAGATTGCAATCGGGGACACGACGCTGAGTTTGTTCGAGTTCGAGCAGTTTGCAGGGCGCGACCTGCCGCTGGTGAGGCTGGGTGGGCGCTGGGTGGAGATCAGGCCCGAAGATGTGCAGTCGGCGATCAAGTTCATCAGCGAGAATCCGGGCGGGGAGATGCGTCTGGCCGACGCGATGCGACTGGCGTATGGGACGGACAGCCGGCGGACGGGTATTCCGGTGGTGGGGCTGGAGGCGTCGGGCTGGGTGGCCGACGTGCTGGGAGGGGGAGGCGACGGGGGCAGCGCGGGCGAGCGTGTGCCGCAGTTGGAGGCGCCGACGGGCTTCAAGGGGACGCTGCGGCCGTACCAGTTGCGCGGCTTGAGTTGGATGGCGTTCTTGGAGAAGTTTGGGCTGGGGGCATGCCTGGCCGACGACATGGGTCTGGGCAAGACGATCCAGTTGCTGGCGCTGCTGCTGCATGAGCGGGAGCGAACGGCGGGGGCGGTGGTGCTGCCGACGCTGCTGGTGGCGCCGATGTCGGTGGTGGGCAATTGGATGCACGAGATCAAGCGTTTTGCGCCGCAACTGCGGACGCTGGTGCATCACGGGCTGAATCGACTGCAGGGCGAGGCGTTGATCGGCGAGGCGCAATCGTGCGACATCGTGGTGACGACGTATGCCCTGGCGCATCGGGATCGCCAGACGCTCGACCAGGTGAGTTGGGGGCGCATCGTGCTCGACGAGGCGCAGTACATCAAGAACCCGGCGGCCAAGCAGTCGCAGGCGGTGCGAGGCTTCGTCGCCCAGCAGCGCGTGGCGCTGACGGGCACGCCGGTGGAGAATCGGCTGAGCGAGTTGTGGTCCATCATGGACTTCCTGAATCCGGGGTACCTCGGCCCGAGCGGGAATTTCCGCAAGCGGTTCAGCGTGCCGATCGAGCGTTATCGCGACGCGACGCGGAGTGAGCAGTTGCGCGGGCTGGTACAGCCTTTCATTCTGCGGCGTGTCAAGAGCGATCCGTCGGTGGTGGCCGACCTGCCGGAGAAGTTGGAGAGTCGCGAATACTGCCACCTGACCAACGAGCAGGCGTCGCTGTACGAGTCGTGCGTGAAGCGGATGCTGGCCGACGTGGACCAGAGCGAGGGAATCAGCCGTCGCGGCGTGGTGCTGGCGGCGCTGATCCGGCTCAAGCAGATCTGCAATCACCCGTCGCAGTTGCTCAAGGACCACGATTTCGAGTCGGGGCGTGCGCCGGATCCTTCGCGGAGCGGTAAGTGCGTGCGTCTGCTGGAGATGCTCGACGAGGTGCTGGCCGAGGGCGACCAGGCGCTGATCTTCACGCAGTTCCGGCAGATGGGGCACCTGTTGGCGGCGATGCTCGAGCACGAGTTGGACCGGGAGATTCTGTTCCTGCACGGAGGCACGCCACAGACGCAGCGACAGAAGATCGTGGACACGTTCCAGAAGGCCGACGGGTCCAGGCCGATCCTGATCCTGAGCCTCAAGGCGGGCGGCGTGGGTCTCAACCTGACGGCGGCGACGCATGTGTTCCACTTCGACCGGTGGTGGAACCCGGCGGTGGAGAACCAGGCGACGGACCGGGCCTACCGCATCGGACAGACGCGGACAGTGCAGGTGCACAAGTACGTGGTGCGGGGCACGCTGGAAGAGCGCATCGACGAGATGATCGAAAGCAAGACCGAACTAGCCGAGCGGATCATCGGGGCCGGGGAGCGCTGGCTGACCGAACTGAACACCGACCAGTTGCGTGACCTGCTGACTCTGCGTGCCGACGCCATCGGGGATGAGGAGTAGGGCCGGTCTGCGGCTCCGCCTGTTTAGGTGGGCAAGCCTGATTCCGCGGGGGTGACTCGACTTTTGCGGGGATTAGGGCAACCCTATGGATTCGGCACCGACGGACCGGGGCCGGGCAGGGCACCGCGCGGGGGATTGGTGTGACAGCGTCAGAGCCTGTGAAGGATCAGCCCGAGGGCGGCTCGCCCGCGTCGCCCGGTGGGGGCGGGATTCGCGACGGCGCGGGAGGCAATGGGCACCCAGGGCACCCGGGTTCTCCGGGGCGACCGGCGCCCAAGCCGTCGGCCGGGCCCAAGCGTGTGCGGGGCGGGGTGCGGCTACGGGCGCAGGACACGCAGCGGGCGACGCAGTGGGTGTTTGATCGATTGATGCGGGTCATCGAGCGGGCTGCCAGCGGGGGCGTGCTGGCCGAGGGCATCGAGTACGCCAAACTCGGGCAGACCAAGCGCCTGGCGATCGAGGGCGGGCGCGTGACGGCGTCGGTGCAGGGGCGTCTGTCGCGGGCGTACGTCACCGAGTTGCGAATGCCCGCCTTTACGTCGGCGCAGCGGGATGAGTTGGTGCGTGCGATGGCCGAGCAGGCGATTTACTCGGCCAAACTGCTGGCGGGCGAGGTGCCGCCGAACATCGAGGACGTGTTTGGGCCGCTGGGGCTGAAGTTGTTTCCGAGCGAGCCGACGGACATGGAGACGAAGTGCAACTGCCGGGAGGCCAAGCCGTGGTGCAAGCACGCGGTGTGCACGGCGGTGCTGCTGGCCGATCGTCTCTGTGCCGAGCCATTGCTGATCTTCGAGTTGCGGGGCATTGCGCACGAGACGTTCGCGGCCATGCTTCGGGACCGTCGGGCGTTGACCAGCCAGGGCCCGGGCCCGGCGATCGTGTACCAGCCGCAGATCCCCGGTGTCAGCGACGTGCCGGCGCCATCGATGGAGGAGCAGTTGGACCGGTTCTGGGAGGCCGGGCCGGAGTTGGAGGAGATCGATGCTCCGCTGCGGGCGCCCGAGGTGAGCCACGTGTTGCTGCGGCGTCTGGGCCCGAGCCCTTTTACCGGACCAAAGTTCCCGCTGCTGGGGCTGCTGGCGACGTGCTACGAGTTGATTAGCGAGCATGCGGCGGCGGGGGCGGAAGCGGCGATGGAGCCTGAGGACGAGGAGGCGGAGGGGGACAGGGAGCCTGGTTGACTGGGGGCGGGGGTCATCTACACTCCTGCGGATTTGCGGGCCGGTCGTGACGAGGGCGGAAGCCCAGGCGCGACCAGGGGCCTCCTCAATCGGCCGAGAGGTCGAGCGGCAACGGGGGGTCCGAGCCCAAGCCCGTGTTCGGGCGATTGGCGCCGCGGCCGAGCCTCTGCTCGGACCGCGACAGGGCGGTTCGAGGGTCACCGTCTCCTTCGGGAGGCGCAGAGGAAAGGGGCGTACGCCGGACAGCGCGACGAGGTCGGGACGAGATCGCGTCTACCCCGTGGTGTAATGGCAGCACAGGTGATTTTGGTTCATCTAGTCGTGGTTCGAGTCCACGCGGGGTAGTTTTTCCCCGGTTGCGGGTTGGCTGTCGGGCGAACGGCGTTGGGAACGTGGGGGCACCTGGAGCAATCATCCTGGCGGCGGGCAAGGGCACTCGGATGAACTCCGACCTGCCCAAGGTCTGTCATCCCGTTGGCGGGCGCGCGATGGTCTGCGCCGTCGTGGATGCCTGCCTCGAAGCCGGTTGCGATCGGATCGGGGTGGTAGTGGGGTATCGACAGGAGAAGGTGCGCGAGGCGCTGAGCGCGTATGCCGGAAGGGTCGAGTTTGCCGAGCAGCGCGAGCAACTGGGCACGGGTGATGCGGTGAAGGCGGCCTCGGGGCTGTTTGCCGAAGAGCCGCAGCGTGATCTGTTCGTGCTGTGCGGGGACGGGCCTCTGATTCACGCCTCGACGCTCACGACGGTGCTGGAGCGGCACCGGTCGACGCGAGCGTCGGCAACGCTGGCGACCAGCGTGATCGACGACCCGACCGGGTACGGGCGGATCGTGCGCGGGCGCGACGGGCGCTTCGAGCGCATCGTCGAGCAGAAGAACGCCACGCCCGAGCAGTTGCAGATCCGCGAGGTCAACCCGAGTTACTATTGCTTCCGCAGCGGGAGTCTGTGGCGGGCGCTGGCGCAGTTGCAGGTCAACCCGGCCAGCCGCGAGTATTACGTGACCGACGTGCCGGCGATCATGCTGGCGGGCGGGGAGCGGGTCGAGGTAATCGAGGCGGTGCCGCCGGAAGACGTGCTGAGCATCAACACGCCGGCGGAACTGGCGATGGTGGACCGGATCTATCGTGCGCGCATCGGTGGGGAACAGCGATGACCCAGAGCGAGTGTGATGGACTGAGAATCTTTTCGGGCCGGCACGCGCGGGAGTTATCAAGCCGGGTGTGCGATCATCTCGGGCATCCGCTGGGGGATGCCAAGACGATCGTGTTTCCCGACGGGGAGATGCTCGTCAAACTCGAGGAGGACGTGCGCGGGCGTGATTGCTACGTGATCGTGTCCACATGCGAGCCGGTGAACGAGAACCTGGTGGAGTTGCTGATCTTCACCGACTGCCTGAAGCGCGCCAGCGCGCGGCGCGTGACGCTGGTGATCCCGTACTTCGGGTACGGGCGGCAGGATCGCAAGGACGAGGGGCGCGTGCCGATCACGGCCAAACTGGTGGCAAACCTGATCACGGCCGCCCGCGCCGATCGCGTGCTGACGATCGACCTGCACGCGGCGCAGATCCAGGGGTTTTTCGACCTGCCGGTGGACCACCTGTCGGCCACGCCGGTGTTTCTCGAGTACTTCGAGAAGATCCGTAAGGAGTTGGGTGAGTTGTGCCTGGTGAGCCCTGACGTGGGCAACGTGAAGGTGGCCGAGGGGTTGGCCAACCTGCTCGGGGGCGACCTGGCGATCATCAACAAGCGTCGTCTGAGCGGGAGCGAGGTCGCGGTGGGCAACCTGATCGGCACGGTCAAGGGGAAGACGGTGCTGATGTTCGACGACATGATCTCGACGGCCGGGACGGTGTGCGAGGCGGCACGGCTGGTGAAGGAGCATGGGGCGCGTGAAGTGATCGCGGCATGCACGCACCCGGTGCTGGTCGGCATGGCCATGCAGCGACTGGCCGAGGCGCCCATTTCGCGGCTGGTGGTGACGGACACGATTCCCGCAGGTCCGCGCGTCGAGCCTTTGAAGGACAAGATCGTGCAGTTGAGCGTGGGCCCCATGCTGGGCGAGGCGATCCGGAGGATTCACCAGAACCAGTCGGTATCGGCGCTGTTCAGGCGAACGGCCGGGATGAAGCGATGAACAGAAACGATCGGAATGATCGCGGTTTGTAGAAAGAGGTATGAACGATGAAAGGTGAAACACCAACTCTGAAGGCGTCGATGCGGGAGAAACTGGGCTCTCGCTACAGTCGGCGCGTGCGGGCGGGAGGCGGGCTGCCGGCGGTGGTCTATGGTCACGGCCAGGCGCCGGTGGCCATCACCATCAATGCCCGCGAGGCCCTGAGGCACTTCCATCACGGGTCGAAGGTCTTCCGGCTCCAGATGGAGGGGGGCTCGATGGGCGAGCAGTACGTGCTGCTGCGCGACCTGCAGTTTGACCACCTGGGCACCAACCCGGTGCATTGCGACTTCTCGCGCGTCGACCTCAACGAGCGCGTGGAGACGCATGTGCCCATCCACCTGATCGGCGACGCCAAGGGGCTCAAGAGCGTGGGCACCATCCTGATGCACCCGATCGAGTTCCTGGAAATCGAGTGCCTGCTGACCAATCTGCCCGAGGCGATCGAGGTGGACGTCACCGACCTCGACGTCGGACACAGCATTCATGCCAAGGACGTCAAACTCCCGCTGGACAGCATGAAACTGCTGACTGACCCCAACGCCATCGTGGCCCAGATCGTCTCGCACGCCACGCACGCGGTGGAGGCCGAGGCGACCGAGGTTTCGGCAGCGCCGGCCGAGCCGGAACTGGTCGGGCGCAAGCCCAAGGAAGAGGAGGGCGAGGAGGAGTAATCACCTCGCTGCTGAGTGTGAAGTTGATCGTGGGACTGGGCAATCCCGGAGCGCAGTACGAGCGGACGCGGCACAACGCCGGGTTCATGGTGCTCGACCGCCTGGCGCAGCGGCACGCGCCGGGGGGCGTGGCTCGCTCGCGGTTCCACGGCGTCACGCTGGACGCGCGCATCGGCAGCGAGCAGTGCGTGCTGCTCAAGCCGTTGACGTACATGAACCGGTCCGGGCTGAGCGTGGGAGAGGCTTTGCGCTTCTACAAACTCAGCGCGGGCGAGGATTTGCTGGTGGTGGTTGACGACGTGGCTCTGCCCGTCGGCTCGATCCGGGTGCGCCCGGGCGGGTCGGACGGCGGGCATAATGGACTGGCCGACATTGACCGGGCCCTGGGCGGCGTGGACTACCCCCGCGTGCGCGTGGGCGTCGGCGAAGTTCCCAGGTTCATGGTGCGTGCCGACTGGGTGCTCAGCAAGTTCATGAAGGAAGAGACGGAAGCGGTGGAGGCGGGCCTGGCGGCGGCGGTCGAGGCGATCGAGACGGCCGTGGCAATGGGACTCAACACCGCGATGAACAAGTTCAACCGCAAGGTCGGATCGGACAAGGACGAAACGAAGGACGAGTAAAACAAAGCGCTCAGGTCAGCGCCTGCGCGTGCAACGGAGTCAAGAAGATCATGGCGACGGCAACGGCAAACCTGTACGAAGTGATGTTCCTTATCGGGCAGTCGACGGCGGCCAACCTGTCGGGCGTGCTCGAACACATCAACCACATCGTCGAACGCTCGCAAGGCCAGGTCGTGGCGATGCAGAAGTGGGACGAGCGGCGGCTGGCCTACGAGATCGACAAGCAGAAGCGCGGGCTGTACATCCTGCTCTACGTCAAACTGACCGGCGAGGCCGTTGCAGGCTTTGAACGCGACTGCAACCTCTCGGAAATGATCATGCGGACGCTAATCATCCGCGCTGAGCACCTGACCGACGAAGAGGCGGCGGCCTTTGATCGTCGCGATGACCTGGCGACGGAAGCGCGCATGCGCGCTGAGTCCGGACCGGCGAGCGACGATCAGGGTCGGGCGATGGCCACGCTGGGCGCGCCTCCCCAAGATGAGCCCGAGGCCATGGAGGAGGACGAGGACATCGAGGAGTGAGCCGTCTGCGGCCTGCCTAGACTATTCCAAACAGGGGGCGAACACAACGGAGGTCCGATATGGCCGGCGGGTACAACAAAGTGTTGCTGATGGGGAACCTGACCCGTGACGTGGAACTCCGGCATACGTCGGGCAACCAGGCGGTGGCCAACATCGGGCTGGCGGTGAGCCGGCGCTACCGCGGCAACGACGGGGAGATGAAGGAGGAGACCACCTTCGTCGACTGCGAAGCCTGGGGCAAGACGGCCGAGACGATGAGCAAGTACCTCCAGAAGGGTCGCCCCGTCTTCATCGAGGGACGACTCAAACTCGACACCTGGCAGGACAAGAACGACGGCTCCAATCGCTCGAAGATGCGCGTGGTGATCGAAAACTTCCGCTTCATCGACTCGCGCGGTGGCGAAGGCGGATCGGGAGGCGGCGGCTCACGCGCCAACTCCAACGCCAACGCCGAGAGTTACGACCACGGCGGCGAAGACGACATCCCGTTCTGACATGTTCTCTGGGACGGGTGTGTGACCCGTCCCACAGAAGCCGGGCGGTGGTTTCACGGCCGGAGCGCCCGGGACACTGGAACGCCGGCCGTCTGCGGCTCCTCACTTGCGGTAGCGTTTGGCCATGTCGATGATTTGCACCAGCGATGCGCCGAAGGCGTGCAGCCCGTTGTTGAAGTGCACGCCGGCGACCTGTCCGTCCTGGTCGAGCACGCGCAGGTAGTCAATTGCGTCGGGCACATCCATGTGCAGCACGGGAGGCCTGGTGCCGGTGCGCTGTTCCTGAAAGGCCGCGGCCGACTCGGCCCGCGCCTCATCGGTGAAGGCGATCAGGTGTGTCTTGCCCTCGTGCTTGGCGAACATGGGCTCGACGTCATCGCCTTCGCCCTGCCCGAGGAAGTACCAGTGGTCGAGGGCCAGAGCGGCCTTCCACAGGTCGTGCTCACCGGTCTTGGACTGCCCGAACTGGGCCTGGGCAACGAGCGAGTCAAAGTCGGTGGACATGGCGCTTCTCCAGGGCTGCGGCGGGCCAGACACAGCGTACACGGAAACATTGTGCCAGCGATGTCGGTTGCCGGTCGTTGCTGAACATGCACCACTGACCCTTCTTCCGGTCGGCGCGACATGTGTAGGCGGATAAGGGCCCCGGCTTGTGGCCCGGCGTTCGGCGCAGTCAGTTCAGAAGACTGAAGTTGCCGGCCTTACACCAGGTCGCACGCCTCGGGCGGCATCCAGTGCGCGTCTTTCCCGTCCCACTTGACGTTGCACCCGATGGGGTTGGTCCTCGGAGTGCGCACGGGGCGCCCGGCCAGGAGATCCTCGAGCGCATCGTCGAGTTCGTGGGTCTTGGCCTTGGATGGATCGCGCGGCGAGTCGATGCCGCGCCCGGTGTAAACCAGCCGGCGATCGCGGTCAAAGACGAAGAAGTGGGGTGTGCGCAGGGCGCCGTAGGCCCGGGCGACGTCTTGTGTCGCGTCGTGCAGGTAGAGCCAGGGGAACTTGTGCAGGTTCATCCGCGCGACCATGTGCTCGAAGTCGTCCTCGCGGTAGGTGTTGGGGCTGTTGGAGTTGATGGCCACGAAGCGCACGCCGCGCGGGGCAAAACGCTCAGCCGTCGCCCGGGTGATCTCGTCGGAGTTGACCACATATGGACAGTGATTGCAGGTGAAAAAGACGACGAGCACCGGGTCGGCGGCGAAGTCGGAGAGAGTGAAGGTCTTGCCGGTGGTGGCGCAGAGCCGGAAGTCAGGGGCTATCGAGTTGAGGTCGAGGGTGAATGCCATGTCAAACGCTATGCGCGGGCTCGCTGCTGGACTGCCCCCGTCGCCCCGTGCAGAATCACAGCGGGGGCGTTGGGGAGAAGACTGCTCGAAAACGGAGGGAATTGTCCATGCTTCGGTGCATGATGGTCGTGTGCGGGTTCGGTGCGGCCGCCAGCGGCGCTTTGGCGCAATACCAGTTCGCGGGATACGGCGCTTCGTTCTGGCAGCGGGCCGACTCGGTGATCGGTGTTGCGGGGTACGTGATCGAGGACTTCGAAGATCTGACGCTGGCCGACGGATTGAGGATCAGCATCATCGCGATCGACGGGTCATTCGGTCCTTCTGGCACGCTGCCCAACGTGTTTCACCCGGTGACAGATGATCCGTTTGGCGATGTGTTTGACACCAGCGTGTGGGACGGCACGGCGAGTCTGCTCAACACCTACAACAACCAGTCGGCCGTCTACACGTTCGCCGATCACTGGAACAGCATCATGAAGTTCCACTTTGACCCCGGCGTGCGGTCGGTGGGATTCAGCGTGCAGCAGATGCAGTTGAGTTCGACGCTGGTGATCAACGGGCAGGTGCTGGGCGCGCTTCATACTCGCGCCGGGCTGCCCCTGTCGTCCGGGCGGATGGGCTACATTCGCATCGACGCGTGTGGCGGGGTGATTCGGGAGGTCGAGATCCGCAGCCAGAACGCCGATGGCTGGGCCATCGATCACCTGGCCTTCAAGCCTGCCCCCGGATCGTGTTTCGGGGACTTCAACCACGACTGTAGCCTGGACTTCTTCGACGTGCAGGCGTTTCTCAATGCGTTTGCCGATCTCGACCCGACGGCCGATCTGAACGTTGACGGCGTGTGGAACTTCTTCGACGTGCAGAAGTTCCTGAATGACTTTGCTGCGGGCTGTTGATTCAACCTTCAAACAGGGTGGCCGCGTTGAGGTGCCGTGCCGTGACGCCGTCGTGCACGGCGTAGCGGTAGCCGGGATGGAACGACGCGCAGCCATAGGCGCCGTCCTTGCGCAGGGCATAGAGCACCAGACCGAAGTTGGGCTGCCCCTTGTCATTGAGCAGGCGTTTCTCGCGCGTGCGATCGGCGACGCGCTTGAGCGCATGCAGGCAGGCTTCGGTGGGCGTCTTGCCTTCGCCCATGGCGCGGACGATCTCGTAGGCGCAGCAGTTCTGAATGGCCGCTTCGCCGCGCCCGGTGCCGCCGGCCGCCCCGATGTCGTTGTCCACGTACATGCCCGCACCGACGATCGGCGAGTCGCCCACGCGCCCGGGGAGTTTGTAACTCAGTCCGCTGGTCGTCGTGCAACTGGCCAGCGTGCCGTCGTCGGTCACGGCGCAGCAGTTGATGGTGCCGTAGGTGAAGGGCTGATCGGGCCCGACGCGCCGGTGAGCGGCGGGGGGAAACTCGCCCTGTCCCTCGTTGAGCCAGTCATCGTCCGGGCTGAGGTTGCGCTTCCAGTTCAGCCAGATTTCGCGGGCTTCGTCGGTGAGCAGGTTCTCTTCCTTGAAGCCCATGCGCAGGGCGAAACGCTTGGCGCCCTCGCCGACCAGCATGACGTGATCGGTGTGTTTGAGCACGCGCAGCGCGACCGCGGCCGCGTTCCGGATGCTTTCCAGCGCGGCGACCGAGCCGGCCTTGTGCGTGGGACCGTGCATGACCGAGGCGTCGAGTTGCACGACCCCGTCCTCGTTGGGCAGCCCGCCGAGCCCCACGGAGTGGTCGGCCGGGTTGTCCTCGACGAGTGTGACGCCCGCAACGACGGCGTCAACCGGGTCGCGCCCCTCGTTGAGCCACTTCATCGCCTCGACGACGCATCCGGAGCCGTCGTCCCACAGCCCGTTGCCCGACGCGATGACGCACTTGCCGCGATGATCGTCGCCGGGTGAACGCACTGCGGCCGGCTGTCCGTCCTGCGAACCAAAGGCGGCGGGTGCGAGCATGGCTCCACTCATGGCGACCAGAAACTCCCTTCGATCCGACACGTTCACGGGCGATCCTCCTCATGCGTCAGTCGCGCCGGATCGATCGGCGCCAGCGCGCCCCCGGCCCTGGTCATCTTCAGTTCCAGCGCTACGCCGCCGGACTTGTTGAACCACTCGACTCGTATGTCGTGTCCGCCCGAGTTCAGCGGCGCCACGCCCGTCACGGCCACCGGCGAGTGCAGCCCATCGTTATCCAGTACCAAACGCCCGTCGATATACAGGCGGGCGCCGTCGTCACTGGTGAGCATGAACTGGTACATGCCCGGCTCGTCGATGCGCAGCACGCCGCGCTGCACCAGTCCGACCGACTCTTCCTTGAAACCCGCGGGCAGCCCGAATTCGGCGACCAGGCGCGACCCGGTCGGCGTCAACGCTGAAAAGTCGGGCAATTTGTTCCAGTCGCCCCTGTACGTCAATTCCAGCAGCCCGGCGCGGGCCGGAACGCTGCGCGATGGCCACGGCAGAACCTTCTCAAAGGCGCGGCTGGTGACGGCGCTGACCGCTCGCCCCCGATCAAACGACTGCGCCTTGACCACCCCCGACGAGGTGACCCTGATCGGTGCGCGATAGACCGCCGAGTCGGGCCCGACCTCGCTCCCGTCGGTCGTGAAACGTACTTCCAGTTTCGAGCGCGTGCTCAGCGAAACTTCGGCAGAATCGACAAACTGCGAACTGATTGCCTCGATGGTCGGCGCCTCATACACCACCGGCGTGCCTTCCACCTCCAGCGCGATCACGCTGCACCGCGCATCGGGTGCGAGCGGCGGGAGCGTGATCCGCACGTCCGAATCTCCGCGCTCCCACGCCAGCGGGCGATCGTTGTCGCTCAGGAGCCTCGCCGAGCGGATCGGGCTGCCCAGCCCCGGCACCAACAGCACCCCGTCCTTCGGCCAGTCGAAGACGTGCAGGTAGAGCGTCGAGGTTTCCTTACCCGTGCGCATCGTGCAACGCCCCCACGGCAGCGCGTCGAACGGGCTGGCCGTGGTGCCGTAGATCGACTCGCCGTTCAGTTTCATCCAGTTGCCGATCTCCTGGAGTCGTGTGACGGACTGCGGCGGGAAAGTGCCGTCGGCGCGCGGCCCGATGTTGAGCAGGAAGTTGCCTCCCTTGCTGGCGATGTCCACCAGGAGGCGAATGAGTTCCTGCGTGGATTTCCAGTTGGTGTCGTTCTGGTTCCAGCCCCAGTGGGTGTTCATGGTCATGCAGGTTTCCCAGTCGACGCCGGGCAGCCCAGTGGCCGGCACTTCCTGCTCGGGCGTGCCGTAGTCGCCCGCGTACCCGTCATCGGAGAATCCGGCCATGCCTCCGCGCCCGACGTCAACGCGGTTGTTGACGATCACGTCGGGCTGAAGCCTGCGGCAGAGGTCATAGAGCGCCTGTCCGCGGTCGTGGTTCCAAGTCGCTTCCCACTCCCCGTCAAACCACATGATGCCGATGGGCCCGTAGTTGGTGAGCAGTTCGGTCACCTGGGCGTGCAGGTATTCGACGAAGCGTTCAAAGTCGGCGTCGCCCACCGGGCGGTTGGTCTCCCAGGTGCGCCGGGGCAGGTAGTCGGGGTGGTGCCAGTCCATGATCGAGTGGTACCAGCACATGACGATGCCCTCGCGCTCGCACGCGGCGGCCAGTTCGGCCATGATGTCGCGCTGGAAGGGCGTCGCCATCACGTCGAAGTCCGACACCTTCGAGTCAAACAGGGCAAATCCATCGTGGTGCTTGCTGGTGATCACGATGTACTTCATGCCCGCGTCCTTGGCCATCTTCACCCACGCGTCGGCATCGAACTCCACTGGGTTGAAGCGTTCGAGCAACTGGTCGTACTGTTCCAGGGGGATCTGGGCCGTTGTGCGGATCCACTCGCCGTGCCCGGTCTGCCCGTTCCACTCGCCGGCGGGAACCGAGTAGAGCCCCCAGTGGATGAACATGCCGAAGCGGGCCTCGCGCCACCACTCCATGCGCTGGTCGTCGGGCGGGGCCGAGCGGGCGTAACTGACCAGGCAGGCCGCGACGATGAGCATGAGCAGCAGAATGCGCACGGTGGACTCCTTTCGGGTCATTCAGCGTACCAGACCCTCGCCGGGCGCGCACGCTCCAATACACTGACGATCATGTTTGAAGAGAACCTCTTCGCAGCCAAGCGCCTGCGCGTGTTCGCCGACCAGGTCATTCGTCCACTCGTGCATGCGCTCGCCTGCCCGCTGGAGGCCTCGGTGTTTCAATGCACCGATCGCATTCCGTACGAACAGGCCGTGCGGGCCGAGTATCGCCCGATTCAGACCGGCTTCCGTTTCGGGCCCAAGTGGTCGACGGCCTGGTTCCGCGTGCGTGGAAACGTGCCTGCCGAGATGGCCAGTCAGCGCGTCGTGCTGCGGTTCAGTTCCGGCACGGAGGCGCTGCTTTATCTGCGGGGCGTGCCGGTGCAGGGCCTGGACCTCAACCGCGACGCGGCCATTCTTTTCGAGTCCGCCCGCGGCGGAGAGCCGGTGGAGGCGATGGTCGAGGCGGCATGCAACCACCCGTTCGGCGTGCAGGCTTTCGAGTGGGATAGCCTCGAGATGGCCCAGCGGTGGGCGACCGACGACCCGGGTCTGTTCACGCGCTGCGAACTGGCGACCTTCGACGAGATAGCCTGGCGCCTTCACCGCACACTCACCTTCGCCGCCGATCTGATCCAGCAGTTGCCCGAAGGCTCGGGGCGGGCGCGCGATCTGGCTCGGCGGATGGAGCAGGTCCGCGCGATGTTCGACGTGCATAATCCGCGCTCCGGCTTCGAGCAGGCGCTGGCCGAGGCTGATTGCGCCCTGCACAACGGCGCGGCCCCGTCGGCGACGACGTGCTTTGCCGTCGGACACGCCCACTTGGACACCGCGTGGCTGTGGCCGATCGCCGAGACAAGGCGCAAAGCCATGCGCACCTTCACCAACGCCCTGCGCCTGATGGAGCGCTTCCCGGAATACGTGTTTCTGTGCAGCCAGGCGCAGCAGTATGCGTGGGTGAAGGAGAGCAGCCCGGCGGTGTTCGAACAGGTGAAGGCGCGTGTGGTCGAGGGACGCTGGGAGCCGATGGGCGCCATGTGGATCGAGCCCGACGCCAACGTGCCCAGCGGCGAATCACTCGTCCGCCAGATCATCCACGGCGAGCGCTTCTGGCGTGAAAACTTCGGCGAACAGGTGCGGCAGAGATTGCTGTTTCTGCCCGATACCTTCGGGTTTTCCGGCATCATCCCGCAGATCATGGCGCTGGCCGGGCTTGACACCTTCATCACCAACAAACTGTGGTGGTCCGACCGTGACGAGTTTCCGTGGGTGAACTTCTGGTGGCGCGGCATCGACGGCACGAAGGTGCTCAGCCATCTCACGCCCGGGCAGGACTACAACGCGACCAACACGCCGAAGGAACTGCGACGCGGCCAGTCGCGGGCCGAGGGCAAGGATGCGCTGGGCGTGTGGCTCCAGCCCTACGGCTTCGGGGACGGGGGCGGCGGACCGACCGACTGGACCTTCCTCAACGCGCAACTGGCTGACAAAGCGGAAGGGCTGGCACGGGTGCGCTTCGAGGGGTGCCATGCGTTCTGCGATGAGTTGCATGCGCGGGCTGACCGGTTGGAAACCGGTCCTGCCGGGCTCCCGGTCTGCGACGGTGAGTTGTACCTGCACTATCACCGCGGTACGCTCACCACGCATGCGGGCGTCAAGAAGGCCAACGCCGTCGGCGAGTCTCGCCTGCGCCTGGCCGAGGTGCTGGCGGTGCTGGCCGGACGCGGCGAGGCCTGCCGGGGGGGGCTCGATGAGGTGTGGAAACTGCTGTTGCTCAACCAGTTTCACGACATCCTGCCGGGCTCGTCGATCTCCGAGGTGTACGTGGACGCCGAGAGAGATCATCGTCGCATCGCCGAACTGGTCGATCAGGACATCGCAGCCTCGGTCGCAGCGCTGGCCGGGCAGGCTGATACCAAAGGCATGCGCGACCCGGTGCTTGTGGTCAACCCCCTGTCAAGCGACTGGATCGGGCTGACCCGCGGCGACGTGAGCATGATCGTGCAGCGACTGCCGGCGATGAGCGTGCGCGTGGTCGATGCCTTCGCCGCGCCGGCGCCGCCCACGGTCGAAGTGGGGGACTGGTCGCTGCAGAACGAGCACCTGTCCGTGCGCCTTGACAGCCTCGCCCGCATCGTCAGTTTGCGCCGGCCGGGGGCCGATCGCGATGCGGTGACGTGCAGCGCCGACGGGCGTGCGATTCCGCTCAACCAGTTGGTGCTGTACGACGACCGCCCGCGTTTGTGGGATGCGTGGGACATTGACCCCGAGCACGAGCGCAACGCCCGGCCTGTCGTTTCCATGCTCGACTGTACGACCATCGAGCGCGGGCCCGGGCTGGGCGCGATCGCCGTCGAGCGGGCGCTCGGGCGTGCCAGCCGCATGAGGCAGCGGTTCGTGCTGCGTGCCGCGTCGCCGCGCCTGGACATCGAAACGTGGATTGACTGGCGGGAGGAACACACGCTGCTGCGGGCGTTGTTCCCGGTGGATGTACACGCGACCTTTGCGACGTATGACCTCTCGTTCGGGCACATCGAGCGCCGCACCACGCGCAGTACGCCCGCCGAGGCTTCGGCGTTTGAGGTACCTGCGCACCGCTGGATGAGCGTCGCCGAGCCCGGTTTCGGCGTGGCGCTGCTCAACGATTGCAAGTACGGGCACTCGTGCCACGGTTCGCACATGGGGCTGACGCTGCTGCGCAGCCCGAGAACCCCCGATCCGCAGGCGGATGTCGGTGAGCACACCTTTACGTACAGCCTCATGTTGCACGACGGGGATTGGCGCGCCGGTGACCTGCTCATCCAGGCCGAGGCCATGCTCAACCACCCGTTTGCCGTGCGCATCGCTGGAGGCGGGCCCGGTACTCGACAGAACTGGTTGCCCTTCCGCCTGAACATGCGGGGTCCGGCATGCGTACAGGTGGCGGCCCTGAAACCGGGCGAGCGGGGCGGATTGGCGCTGCGCCTGGTCGAACGCCACGGGGCCCGCGGGCGGTGCGAAGTGGACTGGGGCGTTCCGGTCGGCATGGTCCGCAGCGTGGACCTCCTGGAGCGGAGGGTGATACCCCTGCCCGGCTTTGTGCATGACGGCGCGCGCACGGTATTCGAGGTTCGACCATTTCAGATCGTCACCCTCGCGGCCGAGACGCCGGTTGTGTAAGGTGTGAGCCATGCGACAAGCCTTCACACTCATCGAACTGCTGGTGGTCATCGCGATCATCGCGCTGTTGATCGCGGTTCTGCTTCCGGCGCTGGGCAAGGCCCGCCAGGCCGCTCAAAGCACCGTGTGCGGCTCTCGCCTGAGCCAAATCGGCATCGGGCTGGGCATGTACCTCAACGACTATCCCGACACGCTTCCGCAGGCCCGGGGCCCGCTGCCGGGAGGCGGACAGGCGGTCATCGGGGCCCTGTTCGCCGGAAAAAAGGGTGAACTCCCCTTCTACGGCATCGACCAGATCGGAGCGGCGCGGCGACCGCTCAACTCCTACGTCGTCGACTTCGACGTGCCGGGTGACGAGGTGGACGCGGTGGTGGAACTGGAGGCCTTTCAGTCGCCCGCCGATCGCGGGGCCGGCGCCACCGGCCTGCCGATCCCCGGGCTGGAGAGCACCGATTCGATGTACGACTTTGTCGGATGCTCGTACACGATGAATGACCACGTACCCGACAACGACCCGCGACAGGAGCGCTACCGCACGCTGATTCCTCCGGGCGGAGGAAAGATGCCTCCGGTGGTTCAGCCATCGCACACCGTCGTGATCGCTTCGCATTCGCTCTACAACCTGGATGATGGATACGACCACGAGATGAACTGGTACGGGCGGCAGACCGGCGACGAGCCGATCGCCAACATGCTGTTTCTCGATCACCACGTGCGCGTGGGTGTGCGCCTGCCGCGTGGCGTCGGCGACGAAGTCGTGCACACCACCGACGATTTTACTTTCGTGCCCACGCCCGACTGGATCGAGCGCTACCCCTGGTGATGATCACCTCGCATGGCGCCCCCCCTCAGTTGCGGCGAAGGGGACCGCGGCGCGCCTCCGGCGGCATCGGGTCGAGTTCCGTATTCATCGGCGCGTCCTTCGTGAAGTCGAGCCACTGCCCGGCCCAGCGTGGCGGGCCCGGCAGCACGTTCCACGACCACAGCGCCGGCGCAAAGGCCGCCTGGTTGCGTTCGAGCCGATACCGGTCGATGTAATACCGGCGCGTCTCGTCGCTCTCGAACCTGTAGCGGCCGTAGGACACGCCGGGCGCCCAGTAGGGCGTGAAGTGGAACGCCAGCGGGATGAGGGTGTCCCACTCATCGCTGGCGCCGAAGTACTCGATGGGGCGATCGAAGGGCTGGGTCGCGGCGCCGGTCAGCCGCAGTTTCTCAACGTCCACGGGCACCCAGGTTAGTCGCCTCTTCTCGTCGGTCTCGTTTTCGTCGTAGAGCGCAAACTCGACCCAGCAGCGCAGGTGGTCGCCGATCGTCTCCGACTGTGCGAGTTGATCGCTGAAGTCATATCCGATGACGAGGCGAGCCGGGATTCCCGCGGCGCGGTAGCAGGCCACCAGCAGCACCGACATGTTGTACTTGGAACCGCGCTTCATCTTCAGCGCGTACTCGGGCCCGTCGACGCTGAACGAGCCGAAGGCGGTGACGGGCTGATAGTCGCTCGATTCTCCAACGGGGCCCCCGAACCCGCGCCCGCTCGGGTTGTACCATTCGGCGACCTTGAGCGCCAGCCACTTAGCGGTCTTCACCGGAGGCAGGGCCCTGGGGTCACCCTCGGTCCATTCGAGCACCTGCTTCTTGATCTCGCTGAGAGAATAAGGTCCGTAAGGCCCGCGGTCGATGAACATCTCCGGCTCGAAAAGCCCCTGCAGCACCGGCGGGAGTTCCTTCGGCCAGCCCACCTGCGTGGCGCGCTCCTCGTCAAAAAGCACCTCCCACGAGCGTCCCGTCGTCGTCAGTGTCATGGTCATCTGGTGGACGTCGGCAAACTCGGCGAGTGACCATTCGGCCAGGAACGTGCCAGCCGGGAGCGGCTTGTCTCCGCGATCAACAAAGACCTCAGCCTCGTCGTCCACGACGCGATCGTTGAGGCTCAGGGAGGACTTGATGTGATTGAGAGACGTCTGCGAGAAGGATGTCGCGGGCACGATGGGAAAGAAGACCGAGCCCCCAGTTACGTCCATGCGCTTGACCGGGTACTGATAAATCTCCGGGCGGATGCGTTCGTCCTCGAAGTTGTCCACCTGCAGGCGGATCGACATCTTCCACTCACGCGGCTCGACGAGCGTCAGGTATGGGCTGATCTGGTAGTGGTAACTCTGGGCCGGGGAGAGGGCGCTCAGCCCGGCCGTGAAGACGAATCCAGACACGAGGCGGGCGCTACGTCGACTGCTCATGCTTGGCTCCTCGCACTCGGCGGACGCTCTCCGGCTCGGAAGCGGGGCCGAGCCTGATCCGGACGAGTTTTCGGCCGCGGGGTGCGGTCGGTTCCTTGAAGCATACCGGGAGTCGGGCGGGCATCCAAGTCCCGACCGGGAGGCCCTAGGATTGGGCTTCCGAGGGCATCCAGGGAGGGTTTCATGTCGACGACGTCCAACGAGCAGACCCGGATCGAGAAGGACTCCATGGGCCCGATGCCCGTCCCTGCGGACGTGCTGTACGGGGCCTCCACGCAGCGGGCGGTGCTGAACTTCCCGATCTCCGGCAGGCCTGTGCCCGCCGACGTGATACGGGCGTTTGGAACCCTCAAGGCCGCCTGTGCTCACGCCAATCACAAACTGGGCAAACTCGACGAAGGACGGATGAACGCTATCGTGTCGGCCTGTGCCGAAATCGAGGAAGGACTGACGAAGCGCGGCGGACTGGCCCGGCACTTCCCGGTCGACATCTTCCAGACCGGCTCGGGCACCAGCACCAACATGAATGCCAACGAGGTGATCGCGAACCTCGTCTGCCTGCAGAAGGGCAAGCCCATCGGCAGTTCCAAGGACGCGACATACCTGGAGCAGGGCGGGGTGCATCCCAATGACCACGTCAACATGGGGCAGTCGAGCAACGACACGTTCCCCACCGCCATGCACATCGCCGCGGCCATCGGCATCACGCGCAAACTCCTGCCCGCCATCGGGAAGATCAGGGCGAATCTGGAGGAGAAGGCCCACAAGTGGGACCACGTCGTCAAGATCGGGCGCACGCACCTGCAGGACGCGACGCCCATTCGCCTAGGGCAGGAGTTCAGCGGATACGCGGCCCAGATGCAGCACGCCGAAGAGCGCCTGCACCGTTCGCTGCACGTGCTGAGCGAACTGGCGCTGGGTGGGACGGCCGTGGGAACCGGCATCAACACCCACCCGCGGTTTGCCTCGATGGTCGCGGCCGAACTGATGCACAAGACCGGCATCCACTTCCGCGAGGCGGCCAATCACTTCGAGGCCCAGCACGCGCGTGACGCGATCGTGGGCACGAGCGGAAACCTGCGCACCATCGCGGTGAGTTTGAGCAAGATCGCCAACGACATCCGCTGGCTGGGCTGCGGCCCGCGCTGCGGCATCGGGGAGTTGAAACTGCCCGCGGTGCAGCCGGGATCGAGCATCATGCCGGGCAAGGTCAACCCGGTGATCTGCGAGGCGGCCATCATGGTCTGCTGCCAGGTGATCGGTAACGACCAGGCGATCACGCTGGGGGGCTTCGGGGGCATCGGCTCGCTGCTGGACCTCAACGTGGCGATGCCGATGATGATCGCCAACCTGCTGGACTCGATCGACCTGCTGGCCGGCGCCTGCAACGTCTTCACCGACAACCTGCTGTTGGGTTTGGAGCCCGACGAAAAGCGCTGCGCCGAACTGATCGAGGGCAGTCTGGCGATGTGCACCTCGCTGGTACCGGCGATCGGGTATGACCGCTCGGCGGCCTTGGCCTACGAGGCGTACAAGCAGGGCAAGACGGTGCGGCAACTGGCGCTGGAGCAGAAACTTCTGCCCGAAGCCGAACTGAATCGCCTGCTCGATCCCATGAGCATGACGCGCCCCAGCGAAGACTGAGAACGGTGCGCTGAACTGAGCCCCCAATCCAGAGCGCGGGGGCGCGTGCCCGGCGCGAGCACGACCGCTCCGTGATGGTCGCGGATTGCTGAGGCACCAGACTCGTGCGGAGCCGACCCGGATCGAGTATCTTGTGAGGCCACGACGTTGAGGAACCCCGATGGACAGCAGAAAGCCGAACGTTCCCCCCGACGCCCCTGACGCCGCGCAGACCAGTGGGGCCGCTTCCGGGCCCATGCACACGAGGGAGTTCCTCGGGCACCCCGTGGGGCTCTTCCTGCTGTTTCTTGTGGAGATGTGGGAGCGGTTCAGTTACTACGGCATGCGCGGGCTGCTGGTGCTCTACCTGACCAGCGTGATCGCGGTGCACCAACTGATGCCCGGGGTCTACACCAACCAGTTGACTATTTCCGAGTATCGGCAGGTGGAGGGCTCGACCAACGGGGTTGCCGCATCGGCCGTGCATTCTCAGCCGATCTACGTCGCTGTGGACTCGCAGATAGGCAGCGAGGTGACCGGGGACATTTCGGTCACGGGCGAGCCGGCGCTGGAGGTGCGGCGGTTGTCGCGCAACGGCGCTGTCGCGGATCCGAACGCGCCCAGCGCCTGGGTCCTGGCGGATGGGGCGGCCGGGCCGCTGGTGGTGAAGGGAACCCGCGGCGACCGGGATTCCTTCCAGCAGACCGAGATGCGATTCGAACTGCACAACCCTGGAACCGCGACCATCAAGGCCAGCATCGAGATCGCCCGCCCGGACAAGGATTCGCGGACCTACTTCACGGTGAACAACGCGCCGGGGCGCACCACGGTGGATGTGAAGCCCGACAGCCAACTCGGGCCGGGTGAACAGGCGCCGGTGCTCATCGTCCGCACCAACCGCGACGACAGCGGGCGCAACTGGAAGGACGACATCGCTTCGACGCTCTACGGGTGGTACTCGGGACTGGCCTACCTGCTGCCGATTCTCGGCGGGCTGATCGCCGACAAGATGATCGGTACCCACCGCTCGATGGTGGTGGGCGGACTGACGATCGCGGCCGGTCACATCATGCTGGCGGTGTCGGGCCTGGGCGACATGGCGTACAACCAGTTGGGGCTGACGACCTTCATCTTCGGGCTGGTGCTCATCGTCATCGGCACCGGGCACTTCAAGCCCTGCGTCTCGGTCATGGTGGGCCAGTTGTACCCGCATGGCGACCCGCGCCGAGACGGCGCCTTCACCATCTTCTACATGGGCATCAACCTGGGCGCCTTCCTGTGCAACTTCGTGTGCGGCACGCTGGCGTACCGCTTTGGATGGCACTACGGTTTCGGAGCCGCGGCCGTCGGCATGCTCGCGGGCCTGGCGCTCTACATGTTCTGCCGCCCGATATACCTCAAGGGCATCGGCGAGCCGCCTGAGGGCAAGGGCAGGTCGGCGCCCATGTTCATCGTGGCGGCCTTTGCGCTCTCGGCTTTGTTTGCGGCCGCCTTCCACTTCGGGCTGATCGGTGCCCTGTGGTCGAGCGTGGTGGGGATCTTCCGCACGCCGACGGGCGCCTGGCTGGTGCCGGCCGCGATGCTGGGTTTCATCATCGCGTTCTGCATTTGGTTTGTCGCGATCAATCGCCCCGAGGACCGCGCGCCGGTCGCGTCGATCTTCATCTTCATGTTCTTCAACGCGTTCTTCTGGATCGCGTTCGAGCAGGCCGGCTCTTCGATCAACCTGTTCACCGATCGCTACGTCGACCGTTCGTTCGGGCTGTTCGGGCTGGAGGAGATTCCCACGCCGTGGTTCCAGTCGGTGAATCCCGCGCTCATCATCATCGGAGCGCCCATCTTCGCCTGGCTGTGGGGCGCGCTGGGCAGACGACACCTCAACCCGCCGCAGCCGGTCAAGATCGCCCTGGGGCTGCTGTTCCTGGGGCTGGGCTACGTGTTCATCTTCTTCGCGGCCCGCAGCGTGCATGAGAGCATGCAGGCCGGCAACATCGTCCGGGCAGGCATGGTCATGGTGCTGGTCACGTACTTCTGGCACACGGTGGGCGAGTTGTGCCTGTCGCCGACGGGCCTGTCATATGTCACCAAGGTGGCGCCGGTGCGCTTCATGAGTCTGCTCATGGGCATCTGGTTCGTATCGAGTTTCATCGCCAACCTCGGCGGCGGACTCATGGCCGGTCAGGTGGAGAACATCGCCTCCGGCGAGATCAAACTCCCGTGGAATTTCGGCGGCCAGGCCAACTTCTTCTTCCTGTTCGTCGCCACGTCGATCGGGGCGGGGCTGCTGGTGCTGGTGACTTCGCCGTGGCTGAAGAAACTCAGCCGCGGGCGCGACGAGTAGGTCGGGCGGGGCCGCAGTCGATCGGCCCGACATCCTGATGCGAACGGCAACCCGGGCGACCGGGGCTGCCGTGCTTTGATGCGGCAAGTGATGGTGGTGACTGGCTACCTCAGGCTGGATGCGTGCCTCCCGTTCGCGTCAGCATCAGGGGCCTGAGATCGGACGTCAGTCGTACAGCCTCGAAAGATCGCGCCAGAAGTCCGGATAGGTCTTCTCCACGCATCGCGGATTGCGTATCCACACGTTCGGGCGGCGCAGACCGATTAGCGCCAGGGACATGGCCATCCGATGGTCGTCGTGGGTGTCAAACTCCACGCGGGGCGCATCGGACTTGCCCGACACGCCCACACGTCCGCCCTCGTTCGGAGGCGTGATCGTCATCACGTCCGAGTCGGCGTTCACGTCGCACTCCACCTTCACGCCGAGTTTGCCCAGTTCAGTCTGTAGCGCGCTGATGCGGTCGCACTCCTTGACCCGCAGCGTCCGCACTCCGCGCAGGATCGATGTGCCGGAAGCAAAGGCACAGCACACCGCCAGCGTCATTGTCGCGTCGGGCATCGTGCCCATGTCCGTCAGCGTCGGCGTCAGACTGTCGGACCCGCGACATTCGACCCACGGGTTCTCGTCATCCTCGCTGCGCCGCACGAAGGCGCCCATGCGCCCCAACTGCTCGGGGAATCCCGCGTCGCCCTGCATGCTGTGCGCATCCAGCCCGGTGACGCGCACCGTCGCGCCCGGCAGGAGCACTGCGGCCGCCCAGAAGTAGGTCGCTCCGCTCGCGTCCGGTTCGATGTCGAGATCAAAGGCGCTCAGTCCAGGCAGCACGCGGATCAGGCGCATCTGCTCGCTCGTGCGTACGCGCACTCCCACCTGGTCGAGCAGCCGCACCGTCATTCCGATATACGAGCCGCTCGTCGGCTCCGGACCCAGGTCGATGGTCAGCCCGTCGGGCAGACACGACGCCGCCATCAGGAGACCGCTGATGAACTGGCTTGATTGCGTCTGCCCGAACTTGACCATCGCGACCGACGGCTGGCTGTCCGGCGGCGGGGTGATGCGCACCGGCGGGCACCCGGGCCTGCCCAACTCCTCGACCCGCGCGCCCAGCGTGCGCAGCGCCCCGATTAACTCGCCCAGCGGCCGCTGCCGCATGCGATCGTTCCCGTCGATGGTCACCGGCCCGGTCGCCAGCAGCGCGGCGGCCGCGAGAAACCGCGTCGCCGTGCCCGCGTTGTTCAGGAATAACTCCACGCCTTCGGGATACACCCGCCACGACCCGCCCACACCGCTGATGCGCAGTGTGGTTGGATCGACCCGCTGCACCCGCGCACCCAGTTGCTCGATCGCGGCCAGCATGCGCTCCGCGTCGTCGGCCCCGACCAAGGCATGCCGGATCGTCGACGTTCCCTCGGCCAGAGCCGCCAGCAGCAGCGCACGGTTCGTCAGGCTCTTCGACCCCGGCGGGCGAAGGGTCAAAGCAACCGGCGACTGACCCGGCCGCCGCACGATCGGCGTGATCGGCAGCGGATCGGGAAGTTGGTCGAGTGGCAATGACAGCATCTCCGCAGAACTGAGCATGCCCGGAGCATAAGCCGTACGCGCAGGGTTTGCCCCCGCTCACCCACTTCATGTCTGCACAGCCATGACCAGCGGCGGGTCAGGTCTGGCCCGTGCCGGAAAACCAATGCGTCGCCTGCCCGGCCCGGAGAGGCTACTCCTTGCCCTTTCGGAACACCGCCACCACGTCCTCGACCGGGACCACGAACAGGCGGTTGTCGCCCTCGAAGTCCACTGGGATGCTGTGCTTGGGGTTGAAGAGGATGCGGTCGTACTTCCGGATCGGATAGTTCTCGTCGCTGGCCACCTGGGCCGAGATGGCCACCACCCGCCCCGTCAGCGTCGGAATCTCGATCTTGTCCGGCAGATGAATGCCCGTCTTGGTCTGCTTCTTGTCCTCGTCCTTGCGGATCAGCACGCGCGCGCCGATGGGCTCGACGGTCTCCAGTTCCGACTTGTCTGTACGCGGACTTGGCATATCTGAGCATAGGCGTTTGCACGTGATTCTGAAGGTGCCGCGGCCGTGAGGCAGCGATCCGTCCGGTTCACCGCTCTTCCCGCATCGCGCTGCGTCTGGCAATATGCTCTTGTCATGCATCCGCTCGCCCGATTCATCCGTGACGTTCCAGACTTCCCCAAGCCCGGCGTCATGTTCAAGGACTTCACGCCCCTGCTCAGCGACCCCGGCGGGCTGGCCCTGGCGGTCGAACTGATGGCCAACCCGTACCGCGGCAAGGGCATCGACCTGGTCATCGGCGCCGAGAGCCGCGGGTTTATCTTCGGCACCGCCATCGCACAGGCCCTCTCGGCCGGCTTCGTTCCCATCCGCAAACCCGGCAAACTCCCGCGTTCCGTGCACGGTGTTGACTATGCCCTCGAATACGGCACTGACCGGCTCGAGATCCACTCCGACGCGCTGGCCCGAAGTCACCGTGTGCTGCTCGTCGATGACCTGCTCGCCACCGGCGGCACCATGCAGGCCTCGTGCGAACTGGTGAGGATGTGCGACGCCGAAATCGCTGGCATCACCGTGCTGATTGAACTGACCTATCTCAACGGCCGCGAACGCCTGCGCGACTACGCCGACCTGCACTCGGTCATCCAGTACAACGGCGAGTAGGGCCGTTTCCAACCGGCCTTTCCGATCCGCCCCGCCCGGCGACGGCACGATACACCCGCACTCTGTCAGCAGGAAGAAAAAGAGAACGGCCCCGGTCGGAAACAACCGGGGCCGCGGAGTTGTATCAGCAACTCAGATGCAGTCGTCGATTAGCGGCGACGACGGGCAACCAGGCCACCGAGGCCCAGCAGGGCCAGCGAAGCCGGGGCAGGAACGACGTGGGTGGTCGCGCCGATGAAGGTCAGGGTGGTGCCGGCGTTATTCGGGGCAACGCGCGAAGCGCCGTCCGTGCTGACCGGGTAGAACGACAGACCGCCGTTCGGGTTCGGATTGCCGGCGATATAGGTGATGTCGCCGAAGCCACCGACGGTCACGTCGATGCTGAACAGCAGGATCGGGTTGCTCATGTTGATGTTCGGATTCAGGAATCCGAAGAGGTTGGCCAACTGGCCACCGGAGATACCGGTGACGTTGTTGCCGTTCACCACGCCGGCGACTCCGAAGCCGGCAGCCCAGCCCGCGATGTGGGCGGTGGAGACAGCGGCGACGTTGCCGGTGCCCAGCGCGTCAACGCCGAAGCCCGCCATCGCGCTCGTGCCCTGAACCCACGGGGCCCCAACAACCTGACCCCAGAACTCCACCGTGTAGGTGTCACCCACGTTGGCCGAAGCCGGAGCAACGGCGTAGATGGTGAAGTCCTGAGCCAAGGCAGCGCCGGCCAGACCGGCAACAGCAGCGATCGCAAACACGCTCTTCATGTCAAGCTCTCCTCTCAAGGGTACAGACGAATGCCATTCGCCTCGAATGGTCTGTGTTCTCTCCCCCTTCTCTCAGATGGGGTTAAAGACAAGATAGCCGAATCTGGCACGCGATTCAACTACTGAATTGGACTTCGCCCACTGAATTCGAGAAAATTTTTGCGGCTTTTTCCGGCATCGGCATATTTTGTTTGGGTTCAATGCTCCCCGGTCTGAGTGGGGGTGAGGCAAAACCCCCCGACATTCAGGGTCAAAAAAGACCAGAACCCCAGCCGAAGCCGGGGCTCTGGATTTGGATCTCGGACCGTTCGAGCCGAGTTAGCGACGACGACGAGCAACCAGGCCGCCGAGGCCCAGGAGGGCCAGCGAGGCCGGAGCCGGGATGACCTGGGTGGTCGCGCCGGTGAGGGTCAGAGTCGTGCCAGCGTCATTCGGAGCGATGACCGAGGCGCCGTCCGTGCTGACGGGGTAGAACGACAGACCGCCGTTCGGGTTCGGATTGGCGGGGGTGTAGGTGATGTTGCCGACGTACGAGTTGGAGACGGTCACATCGAAGGTGAAGAGCATCAACGGGTTGTTCATGTTGATGTTCGGATTCAGGAAGCCGAAGAGATTGGCCAACTGCCCGCCCGAGGTGTTGACCAGGTTGGCGCCCTGAACGATGCCGTTGGAGCCGAAGCCAGCGGCCCACGAGGCGATGCTGGAGGTGGTGATCGAGGCAACGCCGGCGGCGCCGCTGGAGGCGATGGCGTCGATGCCGAAGCCGGCGAACGCGCTGGTGCCCTGGACCCAGCGGCTGCCGACGATATGGCCCCACACCTCAACGGTGTAGGTCGCGCCCTGGGCAACCTGAGCCGGGGCAACCATGTAGATCTCGAAACTCTGGGCGGAAGCGGCAGCGGCGATTCCGGCGACAGCAGCAAGAGCGAACGCAGTCTTCATGGAGATTCTCCTCACTTCTCTACTCTGGTGTGAACCAAACAAGGACTTTGCTTGGAAACGAACGATTCGTTCCTGACCTGTCCCGAAGGTACACGCGATCCGGAAGGCGGCAACCCGATTCGGAATCTCGTGGCCACTTTTTGGGCGTCAAGATCGAATTGGGGAGTTGGCACGCAAACAAAAAACGATCTGCCCAGATTTTCGGACCTCCATTCATACCCTTGACTAGGGGGTGTTGTTTCGCAGTCCGCATCGGGCGATCGTGTACGGTCGGGAAGCGCAGGCGGGCGGGGTGTTCCCCGCCCGCCCGACTGCTCACCAGATGTACGACGAGAATCTCTGATCTGCCTCGGCTGCTCCGCAGGTCAGGCGGCAGCGCCGAGGGGTTGGCTCAAAGTCGTTCGCGGATTAGCGACGACGACGAGCAACCAGGCCGCCGAGGCCCAGGAGGGCCAGCGAGGCCGGAGCCGGGATGACCTGGGTGGTCGCGCCGGTGAGGGTCAGAGTCGTGCCAGCGTCATTCGGAGCGATGACCGAGGCGCCGTCCGTGCTGACGGGGTAGAACGACAGACCGCCGTTCGGGTTCGGATTGGCGGGGGTGTAGGTGATGTTGCCGACGTACGAGTTGGAGACGGTCACATCGAAGGTGAAGAGCATCAACGGGTTGTTCATGTTGATGTTCGGATTCAGGAAGCCGAAGAGATTGGCCAACTGCCCGCCCGAGGTGTTGACCAGGTTGGCGCCCTGAACGATGCCGTTGGAGCCGAAGCCAGCGGCCCACGAGGCGATGCTGGAGGTGGTGATCGAGGCAACGCCGGCGGCGCCGCTGGAGGCGATGGCGTCGATGCCGAAGCCGGCGAACGCGCTGGTGCCCTGGACCCAGCGGCTGCCGACGATATGGCCCCACACCTCAACGGTGTAGGTCGCGCCCTGGGCAACCTGAGCCGGGGCAACCATGTAGATCTCGAAACTCTGGGCGGAAGCGGCAGCGGCGATTCCGGCGACAGCAGCAAGAGCGAACGCAGTCTTCATGGAGATTCTCCTCATTCTCTTTCTCAAATGGACACCGAACAGGTACTCGGCCATGCAACGAACATCTCGTTCCTGGCGACTGGAAGGTACATCAGCCCCCAAGAGCGGCAACAAATCCGTCCAGGCCATCCGCAAAATTTGGATCTGATTCTTGCCGGAGTCCGCTCGAAGCCCGATTCTCGGTGCACGATTCCGACCGAGAACCCCGGCTCTCTGCCAAGCGGGGATTTGTCGTTTGGATTACGATCGATTTCTGACTTGGTTCGGCTTGCCTGGGTCAGCAGGGATGACGCTCAAGTATCTGGAACTCGAAGGCTGCTTGGTGCCGCTCGTTCGCAGCGTGGGGCTGACTCCACGTCACCACCCATTCCGGGCCCAGAAGGGGAAAGGTGGCATCACCCTCCGGTTCCAAGTCCACCAGCGTCAGGTAGATCCGTCTGGCAAACGGAAGGGCAAGCCGATAAATCTCGCCGCCGCCGACCACGAACGGCTCCAGGTCGTCGCGGCACAAATCCAACGCCTGATCCAGGGTGCGGACGAGTTCGACCCCTTTCGGGGCGTGGTCCAGCGAGCGAGAAAGGATGATGGAGCGGCGGCCGGGCAGGGGCTTGCCCACCGAGTCCCAGGTCCGCCTGCCCATGATGACCGCGTGACCTGTGGTTTTCTCCTTGAACCACTTCAGGTCGTCCGGGAGATGCCACGGGAGGGCGCCGTCACGGCCGATCACTCGATTGCGTCCCATGGCGACGATCATCGCGAGCATGGCAGAGGATAGGGGTTGGGCGGCGGGGCACCGCAGAGAACTCGATGCTCGGCTCCTTCAGACCGCGACGGGGGCCTTGATGGCCGGGTGGGGGTCGTAGTGCTCGAAGGCGATGTCTTCGGAGCGGAAGTCGAAGAGGGAGCGGACGGCCGGGTTGAGCCGCAGGCGCGGCAAGGGCCGGGGCTGTCGGGTGAGTTGGAGGCGGGCTTGCTCGACGTGGTTGGAGTAGAGATGCACGTCGCCGAAGGTATGGATGAACTCACCGGGCGCCAGGTCGGTGACTTGGGCGAGCATGTGGGTGAGGAGGGCATAGGAGGCAATGTTGAAAGGCACGCCGAGGAAGACGTCGGCCGAACGCTGGTACAACTGGCAACTCAGGCGACCCTCGGCCACATAAAACTGAAAGAGGCAGTGACAGGGGGGCAGGGCCATTTGGTCGATGTCGGCGGGGTTCCAGGCCGAGACGATCAATCGGCGGGAATCGGGATTGCGCTGGATCTGATCGACGAGGTTGGAGATCTGGTCGATGGCGCGTCCGTCGGGGGCCTGCCAGGAGCGCCACTGGCGGCCATAGACGGGGCCGAGTTCGCCGGTGTCGGGATCGGCCCACTCATCCCAGATGGAGACGCCGTGGGCCTGGAGTGATCGGACGTTGGTGTCGCCGGCGAGGAACCAGAGGAGTTCGTGGACGATGCTGCGGGTGTGGAGTTTCTTGGTGGTGAGGAGGGGGAAGCCGGTGGAGAGGTTGAAGCGGAGTTGGGCACCGAAGATGGAGCGTGTGCCGGTGCCGGTGCGGTCGTGCTTTGGTACGCCGTGGTCGAGGATGTGAGCGAGCAGGTCGAGGTACTGGCGCATTGGGCCAGTGTAGTGAGCCTGAGCGCGAATCGGGTGTCCAACGCGCCCCGTCAATGAGGCGAGGGTACGTCGTGGCGGTGGCGAACGCGCGTTGGCTGAGATGCCCCGCATTCGGGGCAGGTGGCTGCGAGCGGTAGCCCGGCTCGGACGTAGCCACAGGCCGGGCATTGGTTCCTGGAGCGGCGGATCTGAATGAGGAGCAGTCGGCTTCCCGCGTGGATGACGGTGGCCGCTGCGGCGCCACAGCCCAGAGCCAGTGCCGCGGACAAGGCGGTTTGGAGTGGCAGGAAGTTCTGCTCCGTGATGTGGGCCGTCGCGCCCGTCGGCGTCCATGTGCGACGTGCCCAGATGCGCAGAGGCCAACCGGAGGCCAGTTGCGAGACGATGACGCTCGGCCCGTGCTCACGGCCGATGTGGCGGATGCGCCCGCGCGCGGCGATGGGCGGAAAGGACGAGTAGATCCTCTGCCCGGCCGAGTCGCGGATGATGGCGCCGGTGCGCCCGAACTCGACCTTCGAGTCGTCCGCCCACCAGGTCGATGTGTGGGAGACGATCCAGTCGGGGCCGAAGGAGACGGTGATCGGCGAATCTGTCGCGAGCGAATGCGGACTGGGAAGCAGCCTTGCACGCTGCACGAGCGAGAGTGAAAGCGCTGCCCATGCTCCCATGCAGAGAGTCGAGCAGACAACGAGGGCCAGGGGCGTCGGCGCGGCGCGCCTGATCGCGGCGCACAAGGCGGATCGGGTCGGGATCGCTGTTGATTTTCCAGTCCGCATTCCTGATCGTTGGGCGGCATCTTGGTCGGCCTGGCCGAAAACTGGCATTGCTCGGCCGGATATGCGTACTCCCAGGCGTAGGAGGTGAAGGTCATCCGGCCCCCGTGCTCTGTGGTCGTGCTCATCGAGCAGTCACGGTTCACCTGCGTGACGGTGCGCACGGTCGACTCGGCGGTGCACGTGCGCTTCCACATGCACACGCAGATGTTGATCTGGGCTCCGACACCGACCGAGAGTTCGATGGAGGTGCCCCGTGGCGGCTGCCAGGGAATCCAGAACTTGATCTTGCCTTGGGCGTCGGCTGTGAAACTCCCGCAGAGCGTGGACCAGGGCCCCTCGGTGCGACAGGCGCACGCCTGTCCGTCCGGCTGCCACTCGCCGTAGATCGTTTGAGGAATGCAATGTCCCTGGCGCTGATCGACCCACCAGTCGCACAGATCCCACAACCAGTCGGGCGCGTCATGATGAACAAAGGAAACGTCGCGGTGAATAGAAGGGCCGATCGCGCCGGTGAAGGCGGCATCGCGCAAGTTGCGGCCGATTAGTTCCTCGAACAGGCGAGCAGCGGTGATCAACCAGGTCCGAACGGCGTTCGGGTCGCCGATCTCGAATGGGATGTTCGCAACGGAATGGCCCACGGCGGAGAGGGTTTCAACCACGGCGGCTCGAGTTGTCGGATCGAGCCCATTGACCACGGGTCCAAGTTGGTCTGGCTGCATGAAACCGAGCAGAAAGGGATGCTCGATCGCGCCTGCGGATTCTGTGAACTCCACCTCCCAGTAGGCATCCTGCTCATCGGGAATGGCCAGGCGAGTTTGATCGACTGGATCGCCTCCCAGACGCTACCTCCTTCCCAGGTAGTTGCGAGCCAGTTCTGGCACTCCTCGGCGGGACGTTCGTACCAGACGGCGGACAGGTTCGAGCCAGCCGCGACTCCGGGGCGCAGGAAAGCGAGCATGCCAGCCACGCGCGGGCTTTGATTCTCGATTCGATAGACCGGCTTGATGGTCCAGTCGCCGTTCACGATCTTTATTGTCGAGACATTGTGAGCAGGAGTGGAAGTACCTTCACTTAGCATGACAGTTGGGTTCGGCGTGAGCGGCTCCACGTTCAACTGCGCGAATGCAGTTGGGGCAGCGAGGCTTGCCGAGAGCAGGAAGAATTGAACAGGGAACCGCCTCATCGAACAGCCCTCCATGTATGAAGATCAAGCCCGACGAGGCGTTTGCCCCGGCGAGGCGTTTGCCACGTCGAGGCGATGTCGAGGACGACTCACACAACGTACATTGGTTGGGACAACCTGTCAAGCGATACAAGTCAGGGGGTCCAAGGGGAACGCGACGACACAAGAGTTGTCTGCGAACTCTGAGAAGGCGGTTGCGTGCCGACTGAGACAGTGCGTACCTATCCGAGCAGGAACGCAAGATGCAACGCGCAGGGCGCGGCTCAGTTGTCGTTTTCCTCGGGGGCTTGGGGCATTGGTGAAGGGTAGAGAACCCAATCGCCGTCCTTGTCGCCGCTGGGGTAGGTGCTCACGAGCGGCTGAGCCAGGTCCGAATTCTCGGGTGCGCGTCCCTGATCGTCGTCCTTGTCGAAGCCAAGTGAGTAGAGGATCGGGCCCCGGGGCGTGTGGAGATAGCGCAGCGGCTGGCCATCGACGGGATCGAGCGGGAGCGCGGGCAGATAGTCGGACATGAGGTCGGAGAGTGCGGCGGGGTAGCACCGATGATCGGCGTGGTAGCGGGCCAGCGCGATGGTGGTGATGGCGGCGTCGCGACGTGCGTCGGCCAGATCTTTGTGAAGCGCGGCCTTGGACAGCGCGGGCATCAGCATGGTGATGAGTGGGTAGCGGGCTCTTCCCAGTTTGCTGGCGTGGAGTTGCTCGACTTCCGTTCCAAGTTCCAGTTCGCCGGGCTGGCGCTGCCAGGGACGCTTGGCGGCGGCGGCTTCGAAGCGGTCCATGAGGCCGTCGTACTTGTCGACGGTTGATCGGCGCGAGGCGGAGAGCAGGGCTGCGGCCATCATTGAAGCGTTTTCTCCGGTCGAGCCGCCGAGCGAGCCGATGGTGCTGAGCACGCGTGCGCCTTCGAGGGTCATGTGCCCATTGCCCTTGCCGTCGTCTGAGAAACTGCGTTGCACGATGTCGTAGAAGAAGGCGCGCTCCATCGTCATGTTGAGGTCGAAGCGAGTGATGCCCTCGTCCGGAGCGGGTCCGGGGCGGCCGATGGTGGTGAATGCGGCTTGAAGGCGCTCGAGTTGGTCGCGGGCGAACAGGTCGGGGTAGTTGCTCAGGATTTGGGCAAGTTGGCGCTCCGCCAGGGCTTCTATGGCGATCTGCACGAGTTGGCCGATGAGGGTTTCGGACTCGCGTGCATGGACACTGAGCCCGAGCATGGCCTCGAAGTTGCGCACCGCGCGCTCGCCGTGACCGGCTTCGGCGGCAAAGTAAGTGTCGACCGAAAGATCCTTCGCGAAGTTGCGCATGTTGGCGGGGTCCGGAAGGAGTACGCCCAGCATCATGGGGTTTGGCTCGCCGGGCGGCTCGGGGATATAGGGTTGACCATTGGCCGCGGCTTCGGCTCTGAGGATGTCCGGATCCTGCCGGTCGCTCAGTTGGCGGCCGAAGCAGGGCAGGGCGGCGGCCTGACGCACCTTGTCGAGCACGGGCTGGAGTTTTGCGATCTGCTCGGCTGAATCGTCCCACATGGGCCCGCCGGGAAATGTGGGCCAGTTCATCAACAGGTCGCCCGAAGGCTTCACCGCCAGGCGCTCGATGATGGCCTGCCTGTAGAGCGGCCAGGCCTTTTGATCTTCCGGGATGTTCTCGAATCGGGTGTTGAACTCGGCGGTGAAGTTGCGCGCGATGTTGGGCCTGTCGAACAGGCGCACCCCGGCCCAGGCGAGCATGAGCGAGATCACTCCCAGGGGCAGGACGATCAGCAGCAGGCAACCTCGCCGCCTACGTGTGTGGCGTGCGGCGTTCCATGCTCTGGCATCAATCGGCGCGGACATGTTGGGCTCCTGTGCGAGGTGGTTCTACGGAGGGATACCCGGGTCACCAGCGCCCAGTTGCACGGGCGACGCAAGATGTGCGAGAACACCATCGAGAGAAGCGGGGGCTAGTCAACCCGTTCGCGCAGGGTCAGGGTGGTCTGGCCGGCCAGTTTGCCACGCCGGTAGTCGATGGTGATGCTCTGTCCCGGGCGTGTGCCGCCCAGCACACGGATGAGTTCCTGGAGGTCGCGGGTGCTCTGTCCGTCGATCGCGGTGATGGTGTCGCGCAGTTTGAGCCCGCTCTCGGTGCGTACGGCCGCGATGGTGAAGCCGAGGATGACCGGGCCTTCGCCGATGCCGGTTTCCAGGCGCATGCCCATGGTCACGTCGAGGTCGTCACTGTTTTCTGGCACCATCGGCAGGGCAGACACCCACTTGCGGTAGTCGGCGTGGATCTGCTCGGGTGTCTGGTCGAGCAGTTTGGACAGAGCCTTGAGCCCGGAAGGATCGTCGGCGTCGCCCGCGGCGGTGCGCTGATACCACGGGGCGAGGACGCCGCGATCGAGCAGGTAGAGAAAGAAGGTGCGTGCGAGGGCATACTGGCGCAGTGGCCGCGTCGAGGAAAACCGCTCATGGGAAAGTTGGGTGAGTTCTTCGATGGGTGGCAGGCGGCCGTTCTTCTCCAGGCGCTTGGCAATGTTCGTGCGCCAGGAGGGGACGGGCTTGACGGCGCCGCCGCGGACTTCGCAATCTTCGACCAGCGAGGCCAGGCCCTCCTGGATCCAGATGGGAGCGACGACTCCGCGGCGTGACATGTCGCGCCAGTGGAGGACGTGGAAGAACTCGTGGCGCAGTGTGGCGCCCAGGTCCATCGCGACGAGGCGCCTGGCGTCGTGGTCGTAGGCGCCCCCGATCTGGCTGAAAGTCTGCCGGGCGGAAGGGCCGAAGGTGGAGATCGACCAGGTCATGAAATGGCGCTGGTCGGGCAGGGCAACGACGACCCAGGGGTCGAGCGGGTCTGCGGCGTGAATGTCCGGGATGATGGTGTGCGCGAAGGCAGCGACGAGTTCGAGTTCGCGCACGGCCGCATCCGTGGAGATCGCGTCGTGGTTGGAAATACACTCGATGCGCAGGGCATGGAGCGTGCGATGCTCGGCGTGCTCGCCGATCCAGCGCTGGGCGCTCTCGGTGTTGGCGGCGCGGTGCGCGTCGATGATGCGTGGCCAGTGGTCGAGCATCGCGTGCAGACGAGGGTCGTTCTGAAGCGAGGCCAGGCTCGGGTCACGGCGGAGTTGATAGGCGTCGACGAAGCCAGTCTTGACGGCGTCAACCAGGTGCTGCATGGCTTCGTCGGCGTCACCCTGCACGGCACGTACGCACGCGAGATTGAAGTGGACCGTGAAGTTGCCGGGGTCAACCTCTGCCTGTTTTTCAAAGATTTCCTCGGCCAGCGTGTAGTCGCCGGATTCAAAGGCGGTGACCGCCTGCGCCTGGAGTTGGGATGACTTCTCGCGGCGCTCGAACTCAGAAGCAATGCGATCCGCGGCAGACGAGGGAGCCTCGGGAGATTCGATCTGCCCGAAGGCGGGCGCGGTGAGCGCGAGGAGAATCACCAGTACCGCACATGTCCAGGACGCGCTGCGATCGTGAGGGAGCGGCCTGCGGGCACCGAAGCGTGGCAGAACCCATCGCTCGCGGTCCGGGCTTGTTGAGGCGAGGAGATTCATAGCCCCTCCCTGACGGTCGCGGTTCGCTGTTGCGTGATGAGCGAGCGCAGCGCCTCGGGATAGGCGATGCACTCCTGCTCGAAGACCCGGGCGGCCAGCGTGTCGGGCGTGTCGGCTGGCAAGACCGGGCAGCGGCGTTGCAGGATAATCGGGCCGGTGTCGTAGCGATCGTCGCAGAAGTGCACGGTGCAACCGGACTCGGTGCGTCCTGCGGCCAGCACGGCTTCGTGGACATGGTGCCCGTACATGCCGGGGCCGCCGAAGTCGGGCAGCAGCGCCGGGTGGATGTTGATGACGCGCCCGCGCAGTTGCTTGGGGATGCGGACCATCTTGAGATATCCAGCGAGCACGACCCAGTCGGCCTGTGCGGTGCGGGCCAGGTCGAGGAGTTCTTCAGGCGGGATGACGCCGCGGATGATGCGCGTGTCAAGACCCCTGGCGCGGGCGCGCTCTTCACCGAGGCACGGCCTGGACGCGACGACCAGGCGGAGGCGAGCGGGCAGTTCGCCGCGGTCGATGGCGTCGGCCAGATTCAGCAGTGTGCGGCCCGAGCCGGAAAGCAGGACGAGCAGGTTGGCCGGCGCGACGTTCACGGCTTGCGTCCGTGCTCATGCGTGATGGGGGTGGGGCGGTGGTGCTCGTCGAGGGCGACCAGGGTCATGGTGGCGCTGGTGACGTGGACGGTGCGTCCGGACTCGACGCGCTCGGACTCGACCTCGATGCCGACGGTCAGACTGGTGCGGCCGATGGCACAGGTGCGGGTGAAGAAGGAAACGACGTCGCCCACTCCGACCGGTGCGGCAAAGTCGACGCGCTGGATGGAAGCGGTGACCCAGGTGAAAGCGCCGTGGCGTCGGGCCTCGACGTATCCGGCCTGGTCGATGTAGGAGAGGATGACGCCCCCGAACACGGTGCCATAGTGGTTGGTGTCGCTGGGCCGGGTGACGACGCGGAGGGCGAGATTGCGGTCATTTTCGCTCATTGGAGGGAGGATAGGAAGCCCGGGCGGCTGGTCGGCGAACCAGGGAGTCTTGAGAGGGCAGGCTTCGGGGTCGGCGGGCGCGCTACGTTTTGTCGATGCAGCGACCCGTGGAAGACCGTCGATACCTGATTCCCTTCCGTTCCAGCCTCTTGCCGCAGATCTTCACGGACGTGCTGGTGATCGGGGCGGGGGTGGCGGGGGTGCGTGCGGCCATTGAGGCCGGGTCGATGGGCGCCGAGGTCATCATCCTGGCCAAGGAGAGCATCCGGCAGACGAACACGGCCTGGGCGCAGGGAGGCATCGCGGGCGTGCTGCGCGAGGACGACACGTTGGAGTCGCATGTGCGCGACACGCTGGTGGCCGGCGCGGGGCTTTGCGACGAGAGCGCGGTGAAACTGGTCGTCGAGCGGGGCGTGCAGCGCGTCAGGGAACTGGTGGACTGGGGCATGCAGTTTGACCGCGACGCTCTCGGGCATCTGCTGGTCGGGCGTGAGGGCGGGCACAACGCGCACCGCATTTATCACGCCTTTGGAGATGCGACAGGGCGCGAGTTGCAGCGCTGCGTGTTCGAGAAGATGGAGCAGGTGCCCGGAGTGCGATACTTTGACCAGTGCTTCGCGCTCGACCTGATCACGCCCAGCCAGGAGCCGGGCTCGCCGGTGCTGGGGGCGATCACGTATCACGAGCGCTACGGCCTGCAGATGATCTGGGCACGTTCGACCATCCTGGCCAGCGGAGGCGCGGGGCAGTTGTACCGCGAGACGACCAATCCCAAGCCGGCGACGGCCGACGGATTGGCGATGGCGTACCGCGCCGGCGCGACCGTGGCGGACATGGCCTTTGTGCAGTTTCATCCGACGACGCTGTATCTGCCGGGTGCGGGGCGCAGTTTGATATCCGAGGCCGTGCGGGGCGAGGGGGCGTACCTGCTCGATGAGGGGCACAACCGATTCATGCTGGGTGAGCATGAGATGGCCGAACTGGCCCCGCGCGACATCGTGGCGCGGGCCATCGTGCGGCAGATTGCGCGTCAGGGCGGACGGCACGTGTGGCTCGACTGCCGACACATCAGGGGCTTTGAGGAGCGATTCCCCGGCATCACCGCCGAGTTGAAACGCTTTGAACTCGACCCTACGAAGGATCTCATTCCAGTGCATCCAGCCGCTCACTACATGATTGGCGGCGTGCGGTGCGACCTAGAAGGGAGAACAGACGTCCCCGGATTGCTGGTAGCCGGCGAGGTGTCGGCGACCGGTCTGCACGGCGCCAACCGGCTGGCCAGCAACTCGCTGCTCGAGGGGCTGGTGTTCGGGCAGATCACCGGGGCGCTGGCGGCGCGGACGGCTCTGGCCAACGGCAAACAGGGCCCGGTCCCCATTATCAGCGACATCCGTCCCAGCGACCAAGGCGAGATCGACCTGGCCGACGTGAGGTCGAGCCTGCGTTCGGCCATGTGGCGCAACGTGGGGATCGAGCGAGCGGGGGGCAAGTTGTCAGATGCGGTGGAGATGCTCGATTTCTGGGCCCGCTACACGCTGGACAAGATTTTTGACGAACCGTTCGGGTGGGAGACCCAGAACATGTTGCTGGTGGGCGCGCTGGTGGCGCGGTCGGCTTCATGGCGGCTGGAGTCGCGCGGCGCCCATACCCGCGTCGAGTTTGACGGGCCTGTCGAGCGCTTCCGTGTGCACGACCTGTGGCGACGCGGCAGCGCCGCGCCTCGCGAAGCGCCCGTGGAAGCGGAGATGCTGGTTTGACTCGATTTGTGCTGATGATCGCGTGCGTGCTGGCCGGCTGTAAGCCCTATGAGCGGGTGGTGTCCTACGACCCGCCGCTGGCTCACCTGCCCGGCGCCCAGAGCCAGACCCCGGCCAAGACAAGGCCCAACCCTGCGGCCGCGGGAGCCCCGGCCGGCGGCAGGATCGTGATTGAGAACGAGGACGGGACGGTCACGCTGATCTCCCGCAACGCGCTGCAGATGCTCACGCACATCCGCCGGCTGGTGGCCGAGGACGAAGAGGAACTGTTCACGCAGCAGATTCTCTCCGAGCGGACGAAGCGTGAGTTCCTCGAGCGTGGCTTCGATCCGGCCGAGGCGTTCAAGGAGATCAAACGGCGAGAGGAAGACCTGATGGCGCTGCTGGCCCGCATGCCGATGGGCGAGTTCACTCCCGGGCTTTATCTGGAGACGCTGGGGCCGAACACCTTTCGCCTGGCGCTATACGGCAAGGCGGCCCAGGATCTGAACTGGACCTTCGTGGACATCGTGATCGAGCAGGGCGTATGGCGTCTGCGCTGGTTTGGCTGAGCAGCAGACTCTTTCCTGACGCCGCGAGCCGACGACTCAGCCCTGGACGTCGAGCGAGCGACCCAGCGCGATCTGCGTGGCCACTTCATTGCGCCGCGCAGGGTTGGTGTAGAAAGGGATGGCTGCTTCGGCATGGGCGGGACGCGCCCCCCCGCCGGTCGGGGGCGAGCCGAGGTTGATCGAGTCGATGATCGTGCGCGGGGGGCGGGCGGAGTTGTCGGGCGAGGCGTACACGCGTGAGGCGATCAGTCCGGCCAAGCGCGACGAACGGGGGCTCGCCGCGCCCGATGGGGTTTCCGGACCGATGGTGCTCGCGATGGCAGGGTCGCCGCTGCTCATGGCGCACAGTATCGGGCAAGGGGGCCGGTGCGGTCAAGGGAGCAGGGGCAGGTCCGAGTAGTCGGCGCAGGTGTTGCGCTGCGGGGGGAGACTGAAACCCATGCCTCCGGACTGAGTGGCCCGGTCCCGGCGAGAGAAGAGCCCGGGCAAGCAAAAAGGGGAGGCTGAGAGCCTCCCCTTGCGTTGGGCGAGTGATTTGTTCGAGATCAGTCTTCTTCCTTGTGTCCGGCGAAGGCGGCGACCACTTCCTGCTGGATGTGGGGCGGAGTGTTCTCGTCGTGGCTGTATTCCATGCTGTAGGAGCCCGAGCCTCCGGTGATGCTCTTGAGTTCGGTGGAGTAGTTCTGGAGTTCGGAGAGCGGGGCCTGGGCGACGACGGTGCAGATGCCGCCGGCAAGCATGCGCGTGTCCTGTACGCGCCCGCGCTTGGTGGACAGGTCGCCGGCGATGTCGCCCATGTAGTCGGAAGGACAGGTGACTTCGAGGGTGACGATGGGTTCAAGGAGCACGGGCTTGGCCTTCTTGACCGCATCGATGAAGGCCTTGCGACCGGCGGTCACGAAGGCGATTTCCTTCGAGTCGACGGGGTGGTGCTTGCCGTCGTAGACCTCGACGCGCACGCCGGTAAACGGATACCCGGCGATGGCGCCGTCGGCCAGCACCTGTCGGACACCCTTCTCGATGGCCGGCATGAAGCCCTTGGGAATCGAGCCGCCGACGGTGGCGTTGACAAACTCGAAACCGGTCTCGTGGTCCTGCGGCAGGGGCTCGACGCGCAGGTAGACCTCGCCGAACTGCCCGGCGCCGCCGGTCTGCTTCTTGTGCCGGTGATGCCCCTCGGCCCGGGCGGTGATGGTTTCCTTGTAGGCAATCTTGGGGGGACTGGTTTCCAGTTCGATGCCGAACTGCTCTTTCATGCGCTCGACGACCACGCGCAAGTGCAGTTCGCCCAGTCCCCGCAGCACGGTCTGCTTGGTTGCGGCGATGCGTTCGAGCACCAGGCAGGGATCCTCAGAGATGATCTTCTGGATGGCGCTGGAGAACTTGGTCTCGTCGGCGTGGTTCTTGAGGTCCAGCGCCAGCCCGTACATCGGACGGGGCAGGGGAAGGGCGCGGATGTGCAATGAGTCGAGGTCGTGCCCCTCGTGCAGCACCGCGTCATAGAAGACCTCGTCGATCTTGGACACGGCCCCGATGTCGCCGGGCCCGATCTCCTCAACCTCCAGCGAGTCCTTGCCCTGGCGCTTGATGAGATGCCCGATGCGGATGGGCTTTTTCTGGTCGCCCACCAGCACTTCGCTCTTGGCGTGGATCGAGCCCTGATGGACACGGAAGACGCCGAGTTTGCCGACGAACGGGTCGGTGGTCACCTTGAAGACGTTGGCGATGAGGGGCTTGGAGGCGTCGGGAATCGCGTGATACTCGACTTCTTCGCCATCATCACCCTTGCGCTTCATGAACGGACGGGGGTTGCCCTCCAGCGGGTTGGGCAGCAGGCTGGCGAAGACGTGCAGCAGGGTCTTGATGCCGGCGCCGGTCTTGGCCGAGCAGAAGCACATTGGCACGAGGTGGGCCTCGCGCAGTGCGGCCTCGAAGGCGTCGTGCAGTTTCTGCTTGTCAAGGTTGTGGTCGTCGCCGTCCTCGAGGTACTGGTTCATCAGGTCGTCCTGCATCTCGACGATCTGCTCGACGATCTTCTGGTGCGCCTCCTCGGCGCTGGAGAACAGCGTCTGGCCCGAGCCTTCCTCATCGAAGACGCTGATCACGTCAGACCGGTCGGTCAGAGGCAGGTTGATCGGCAGACATTCAGGCCCGAACTCCTCGCGGATGTTCTCGACCAGTTGCTCGATCTCCGCGTTGGATTCATCGATCTTGTTGATGACGAGCATGCGCGGGAGTTTGCGTTCGGCCGCGATGGTCATCATGCGCCGCGTCACCGTGTCCACGCCCTTGTGCGCGTCGACCACGACGGCGACGGTTTCGACGGCCGGGAAAACGCTGATGGCGTGCCCCAGAAAGTCGGGCATTCCCGGTGCGTCGATCAGATTGATCATGTGTCCTTCGTGTTCGAAGTGAAGCATGGAAGGGCGGAGGGAGTGCTTGTGCTTCTTCTCGTCGTCAGTGAAGTCGCTGACCGTGTTGCCCTCCTCGACCGTTCCCATGCGCTGGATGGTGCCGGTGGCGAACAGCAGGCGTTCGGCCAAGGTCGTCTTGCCGCATCCGGCGTGTCCGACCAGTGCCACGTTGCGGATGTCGGCAGGATTGCGTACAGCCATACGGAAGCCTCCCTTCGAGTCGGAAGTCTGTGAACTGCCCAGCCTTCCCGAAGGGCAGCCCAAGCCGCGTTGTTGCCTCTGCCCGTGATGGGCAAGGGACCGATTGGCGATTGTAAGCGTTCCGCGAGGAGAGAGCCAAGGGTTCGATTCGTCACCGTCCACCCTTGGTCGGGTCGGTACCGGGCCGGGTCGGGCTACCCTTTCCTCCCATGCACGATCGACCCGTTATCACGCGCTTTGCCCCCTCCCCCACCGGGCACCTGCACATTGGCGGGGCTCGCACGGCCCTGTTCTGCTGGGCCTTTGCCCGCAGGCACGCCGGGCGATTTCTCCTCCGCATTGAGGACACCGACCAGGCCCGCTCCAGCGAAGACGCGGCCCGGGGCATCCTCGAAGACCTCGCCTGGCTGGGCATCGGGTGGGATGACGGGCCTCTCTGGGTCGATGGACCTTCCGATCCGAACGTGTGCAGCGGCGGCCAGGCTGTCGGCTCGTCGCGCCGACCTGCCCAATACGGTGGCGATGCTCGAGGCGTGGGGCCCTACTACCAGAGCCAACGGCGTGACATCTACGAGCGCGAGTTCGTCCGCCTGCTTGAGGCAGGGCTGGCCTACCCCGCCTTCGAGACGCCCGAGGAACTCGGCGCCATGCGAAAGGCGGCCGAGGCCGAAAAGAAGACGTTCATCTATCGCCAGCGGGGTGACTATGACCACGCGGCGGCGCTGGCTCGGGTGCGCCGCGGCGAGGCGCACGTGCTGCGGTTGAAGATGCCAGGCCAAGCGATCACTGTGCATGACCGTGTGCTCGGCGACGTGACCTTCCCGGCCGAGGAACTGGACGACTTCGTGATCCGCAAGGCCGACGGGTTTCCGACGTATCACTTCGCGGTGGTGGTTGATGACGAGTTGATGGGCGTCACGCACGTCTTGCGGGGGCAGGAGCACCTGAACAACACGCCGCGTCACATCGCGCTGCAGCGTGCGCTGGGCTTTCGCACGCCGTTCTACGCGCACATGCCGCTGATCTTCAATCTGGACGCGACGAAGATGAGCAAGCGGGACAAGGACAAGGCCGCAAAAAAGGCGGTGCGCGACGCGGGCATCGAAAGCGTCGCGGGTCTGGTCGAGCGACTGCATTCGACGGGCCGCCAGCGTGAGAGAGCGGTCCTTCAGTCGCTGTCCGACGCCGATCTGCAAGTCTGGCTGAAGGACAAGCAGCGTCAGTTGGGGCGCGAGCAGGTGGGGGCGGTTGCGGCGGCGCTGGGACTGAAACTGCCCGAGATCGACGTGGAGGACTTCCGGGCGGCAGGCTATCTGCCGGAAGTGCTGTGCAACTTCATCGCCCTGCTGGGCTGGAACCCGGGAGAAAGGAACGCCGACGGCACGGACCTGGAGCGATTCGATCAGGCGTTTCTGGCGTCAAGGTTTGACACGGATCGCATCGGGAAGACCAACTCGAAGTTTGACCGCGAGAAACTGCTGGCCTTCAACGCTGACACGATCCAGCACGGGCTGACGGATGAGCGGTTCGCCGGCCTGTGGCTTGGCTGGGCGGAGCGGTTCGACGAGCAACTGGCGACGTGGGCGCGGGCCGACGCGGCAAGGTGGCAGGTAGCCTCCCGGGCCGCGCGGCCTCGGACGAAGACGCTGAGCGATGCACGCGAAGCGATCGGCTTTGCACTCGTGCCCGACGACGCAGTTGTCTTTGATGACAAGGCCGTCGGCAAGGTGCTGCACAAGGGTGAGCCGTCGGGGTTGGTGGTACTGGAAGGGGCTGGCAAGGTGCTGGCGAGTGTCGACCCGTGGGCACCCGAGGCGATCGACGCCGCTCTGCACGCCTTCGCCACGGATCGGGGGCTGGGCATGGGCAAGGTCGCGCAGCCGCTGCGGGTGGCGGTGACCGGGGGGAGCGTCAGCCCGGGGTTGGGCGAGACGCTGGCCCTGATTGGCAGGGAAGGCACGCTGAGGCGCGTGGAGCGATGCCTGATGGAATGTCGGGGGAGCGTCATCTGAACTGGCCACCTCATCCTTCTCGTGTTGGAGAGGGTCGTGCATGGCGCCCGTGGCAGAAGCCCGTACCCCGGGTCGCTCACGTCCCCCTCGCCTGCGCGCAGGCGGTTGGAAACAGGCCCCGCTGATCTACGATTGGCCCGGAGCAACCATGTCTGAAACGAGTTCTGCCAAAGTCGTTCCCGGCGCCGAGCCGCGGCATTTCATCACCGACATCATCGACGCCGACGTCGCCGGCGGAAAGTGGGGGCCGGCGGGCGACTACACCATCGTCCGCACCCGATTCCCGCCCGAGCCGAACGGGTACCTGCACATCGGGCACGCCAAGTCGATCTGCCTGAACTTCGGGCTGGCCGAACGCTATGGCGGGACGTGCCGGCTTCGCTTCGACGACACCAATCCGGAGAAGGAGGAGGAAGAGTACGTCCGCTCGATCATCGAGAATGTGCGTTGGCTGGGGTTTACCTGGCCCGGGGCGCGAGAGGACGACCCGAAGGCCGGCGTCCTGTTTGCCTCCGACTACTTCGGGCAGATGCACGATTGGGCGGTCGAGTTGATCAAGAAGGGCAAGGCCTATGTCGATGAGCAGTCGGCCGAGCAGATCCGCGCCACCCGCGGCGACCTGACCCGCCCGGGCACGCCGAGCCCCTTCCGCGACCGGCCGATCGAAGAAAGTTTGCGCCGGTTCGAGGAGATGGTCCACGGCAGGCACGCCGACGGGAGCATGGTCCTTCGTGCCAAGATCGACATGGGCAGCGCCAACATGAACCTGCGCGACCCGGTGATGTATCGCATCGTCAATGCACGGCATCACCGCACCGGCGACGCTTGGCACGTCTACCCGATGTACGACTGGGCGCACGGACTGGAAGACTCGATCGAGGGCATCACGCACTCGATCTGCACGCTCGAGTTCGAGATCCACCGCCCGCTGTACGACTGGTTCATCGACGCGATCAACGAGGGTCGCGGGCCGGGCAGCCCGTGGGGCGAGAAGATCCACCATCCACAGCAGATCGAGTTCGCGCGCCTGAACCCGAGTTACATCATCACCAGCAAGCGCAAACTGCGCCAGTTGGTCGAGGAGAAGCATGTGCGCGGATGGGACGATCCGCGCATGCCGACGCTCAGCGGGCTGCGTCGGCGCGGGTATACGCCCGAGTCGCTGCGGGCCTTTGCCGCCGAGACGGGTGTGACCAAGTTCAACGCCGTCCACGACATCGGGTGGCTCGAGCGTGCGGTGCGCGATCACCTCAACAAGGTTGCTCCACGCCGCATGGCGGTTCTCGATCCGCTCAAGGTGACGATCACCAACTGGGGTGACGGCGGTGATCCGAACCGCATCGAGCACGTCGACGTGATCAACAATCCCGAAGACCCGGCCGCCGGGTCGCGCCAGGTCGCCTTCGGGCGCGAGTTGTTCATCGAGCGCGAGGACTTCATGGAAGATCCGCCCAAGAAGTTCTTTCGCCTCGGGCCGGGGCGCGAGGTGCGCCTGCGCTGCGGCTACTGGATCACCTGTCACGAGGTGGTGAAGAACGCCGCGGGCGAAGTGGTCGAACTGAAGTGCACCTATGACCCGCACACGCGCGGGGGCGAAAGCCCACCGCCCGACGCGCAGGGCAACGTGCGCAAGGTCAAGGGCACGCTGCACTGGGTCAGCGCGGCCGAGTGTATCGACGCCGAGGTGCGTCTGTTCGATCGGCTCTACAAGACCGACAAGCCCGGGCGCGCGACCGACAACCATCTCGACGACCTCAACCCCGACTCGCTGCGCGTGCTGACGGGATGCAAACTGGAGAAGGGACTGGCGGCGACGCTGCCCGACGAACCGAAGTGGAGCGATGGCATCCGGCGCTTCCAGTTCGAGCGCCTCGGGTACTACTGCGTCGATGCCGACTCCACGCCTGGGAGGCCGGTGTTCAATCGCACGGTCACGCTCAAAGACTCGTGGGCCAGGGAGCAGGGCAAGGACAACGGGTAAGCGGGCGCGACACTTTCCATGGACCTGCCGAGCCGAATGACCGATAGCCTCCGGAGCACACCGGAGGCTTTCTTCATGTTGCTCAACAGCATCGCCGGCGGATTGGCTGCACTGGGAACGGGGGCACACGGGCTGGGCGGGCTGGAGGGCATGGAAGGGCTTGCTGGCCTGGCCCAGGCGCTGGGCCTGCTGTTGACCGTGCTCTTCGTGGTTTGGCTTGGGATGCTGGGGCTGGTGGTCCCCTACCTGCTGTGGCGGACCAAGGTCTACGCAAAAAGGCAGTATCTGCTGACGCGCCGCATGTTCGAGGCCGCCCGTGCCGCCGGTGAACTCCGCCTCGTCCCCCTGTCGAGGAAGGGCCCAGCCGCCGGCGTCCGCGCCTGAATCGCATCGGGACAGAGTGGGCGTCCTGTTCCCCGAACCGGGTGCGGTCTACGCTGCGCGCATGCACGAGACACTCTCGCTGAACGGCACATGGACCCTGGCCCCCGATCCTGGCAATCGCGGCATCGATGGCGGCTGGTTTGAGAAGTTTCCGACAAGCGGCACGGTGACGCAGGAGATCCCCGCGGCCTGGCAGCACGTCATCCCCGATTCCGGTCCCGACGTGGTGTGGTATCGGCGTCGTGAGCGGCTGGAACGTCCACTTGGGGCGGGTGAGCGCCTGTGGCTGCGGTTCGAGTCGGTGGCTACGGACTGCCGGGCGTGGGTCAATGGCGTCGAAGTGGGGGAGCACTCGGGCAACTGGGCGCCGTTCGGGTTGGAACTGACCGGGGCGGTCGGCGGCTCGGTTGAACTGGACATCATGCTGCGCGTCGATCGTGTTCGGCCGGGGCCTGTGAAGGAGGTGAACGGGCACCCGCAGCAGGGTGGGCACATCACCAAGGGCTTTCACGACGTGCTGAGCATGCAGGCGGCCGGGGTGTGGCTGGACGTGCGCCTGGAGCGCACCGGCGCCCTGTGTGCGCGCACGGATGGCTTGTGGGTGAGCGCTGACGTGCGCACCGGTGAGGTTCGGGTCGAGGTCGAACTGGAGCCGGGGCACGCGGGCGGGTGGCTCGAGGTGCTGATCGAGGATCCGGATGGGGTACAGGTGGCCCACGCGTCGGTGGAGATCGAGCCGGACTACGTGTCGCGGGCGATCGTGCTCAAGGTTGAGCCGGTGCGGGCGTGGAGCCTCGAGAGCCCGGTTCTGTACCGGGCGAGGGCAAAGTTGCGCGTGCAGGCGGGGGTTTCGCAGGAGTTGTGCGAGCGATTCGGCTTCCGGCGCGTGGAGGTGTCGGGCGACGGGCAGCGCATCCTGCTCAACGGGAGGCCGATCTTCATTTCGGGCATTCTTGACTGGGGGCACGAGCCGGGGCACATCGCGCCTGCGCCGACGCGCGCGGAGTTGCAGCGGCGGTTCGCGGGGCTGCGCGAGCGCGGGTTCAACTGCGTGTGCGTGTGCATGTGGTATCCGCCGAAGTGGTTTTACGACGTGGCCGACGAGATGGGGATGCTGGTGTGGCAGGAGCACCCGGTGTGGAAGTCGGACATGTCCGACGCGCGGGTGGAAGAGTACAAAAAGCAGTTTGTGAGTTTCTTCCGTCGCGACCGGAATCACCCGTCCGTGGCGATCGTGAGCGGGTCATGCGAGCACGAGGAATTCAATCCGAGGCTGGGCGCGTGGTGGTGGGAGCAGGCCAAGTACCTGCTGTCGGATCGTCTGGTGCAGATCCAGACGGCCTTTCTGGCCTGGACCGACCTGAGCAAGACGGACCTGTATGACGAACACACGTATGAGGGGTCGGGGCGGTGGGTGGCCTACCTGCGTGATCTTGACGCGGCGCTGGCCGAGCGCGAACCCAAGCCGATGGTGATGGGCGAGAGCGTGATGTATGTTTCCTGGCCAGACGTCGAGCGATACGACGCGCTGGGCGTCAAGCCTTGGTGGATGCCGCCGGGGTTGGACTCGGTGCGGAAGATCAATGCGTCGATCGACGCGCTGGATGGCGCGGGCGCGAGCCGGGCGATCCGCGAGATCGGGATTCGCTACAACGAGGCGGGGCGGAAGTTCCAGACCGAACTGGTGCGGGGGTATCAGCGCAACGCCGGGCTGGTGGCCAACGGGATGCGCGACGTGCCGCTGTGCCCATGCGGGATCATGAATGATTTTGACGAGTGGAAGTTTGACGGGGCGTCGATGCGGGCGTGGATGGGCGAGGCCGTGCTCCTGCTGCGCACGCCTGAGGAACGGCGCGGATTCACGGGCGGTCGGCGACTGGCGATCGAGATCGGCGTGTCGAACTACGGGGCGAGCGACCTGTCGGGCGCGGTGGAACTGGGCGTGTCGATGGACGGCGTGCCGGCGGCCTCACGGCGGATCGAGATCGCCGCAGCCAGGGGGCAGGTGCGATTCTTCCCGGGTGAACTGGACCTGCCCGCGGTGCGCAGGCCGACGGCGATGCGGGTGCGTGCCCAAATCGGTGACGTGAGCAACGCCTGGACGATCTGGGTGCTGCCGCAGGGCGTGCCCGCGCCGCGCGAGGTGGCGTGCCTGGGCGGCAACGAGTTCACGGCAGCAGAGCAGGCGCTGGCGTTCGAGGAGTTGAAGTATTCGAGCGGCTGGGGGCTGCCGAACGAGTCGTGGAAGCCGCGGTACCCCGACCCGTCGTCGCTGCTGCCGAGCGCGGCGCAGTGGTGGGGCGAGGGCGAGCCGGAGCGCGGCACGCGGGTGCTGGTGACTCATCGCCTGACCGGGTCGGTGCTGCGCTGGCTGGAGAACGGCGGGCGCGTGCTGCACCTGCCGAGCAAGGTGAAGGATGGGTTGCCGACCAAGTTTGTGACCGGGTTCGGGCAGGTGCCGTGGATTCGGGCCAGGGGCCCGCTGGCGCGGCTGGGGCGCGACTGGGTGGAGGGGCTGCTCGATTACGATCTCATGCGCACGTGGACCCGGGTGCTGCCGGTGGCCGACCTGAACATCGCGGATGCGATGGAACCGTACGTGCGGATGCTGTATACGCACGACATGGTCAACCGCGTGCCGCAATATGACGCACTGTCGGCCGCCCGGGTGGGCAAGGGGGTGCTGGCGGTGTGCTGCCTGGATCTGCACGACGAGCCGGGTCGGCTGCTGCTAAGTGAAACCCTGGCGTGGCTGGATTCAGGGGAGGAGTCGCCCTCGCGCACGCTGGCGCCGGAAGCGCTGCGGGGGGTGGTGACGTGCTGAGCGGGGGCGGGCCGGAACGGCGGGTTGGCGCTAGAGTCTGCCCATGTCCCAGGTGACCGTGGCCAGTGAGTCTGCACGCCCGGGCGTATTGCAGCCCGTCGCCGAGTTGCGCGACGTGCGCAAGACGTATTTCAAGCCGGACGGTTCGGTCATGGTCGAGGCGCTGCGTGGCATCGACGTGACGATCATGCCGGGCGAGTACGTGGCGATCATGGGCGCCTCGGGCTCGGGCAAGAGCACTCTGATGAACGTGCTGGGGTGCTTGGACCGTCCGACGGGCGGCGAGTACCTGCTCGACGGGGTGCCCTCGACGCAACTGTCAGACGAGGAACTCTCGCACTTCCGCGGGCAGAAGATCGGTTTTGTGTTTCAGGCGTTCAACCTGATCCCGCAGTTGACGATCGAGGAGAACGTGTCGGTGCCGCTGTTCTACCAAGACGTGCCGAGGCGCGAGCGGATGGCGCGGGCGGTCAAGGCGCTGGAGAGCGTAGGGCTGGGCGACCGGCTTGGACATCGTCCGCGTGAGTTGTCGGGCGGGCAGCAGCAGCGCGTGGCCATTGCGCGGGCGCTGGTGACCAACCCGGTGGTGCTGATGGCTGACGAGCCGACGGGCAACCTGGATTCGAAGACGGGCAACGCGATCCTTGATCTTTTTGGGCGTCTGCACCAGGCGGGGATCACGATCCTGATGGTCACGCACGAAGACAACGTGGCCGAGCGGTGCAGGCGGATTATCCGTCTGCACGACGGGCGGATCGAATCGGACCGGCCTGTGCGCTGAGTCGGGTGAGGTCATTGAGCCGTGTTTGGCCACAGGGCACACAGATGTGCGATGGACCATGGGATTTCACCGGGCGGCACGGAGAGAGGGATCAGAAGGTCGGACACTGGCAGGCATGGTTCCCTGGAGTCCGATCCATGTTTACTTGTTTTTTCCCGACTGGTTGAAACTTCGTGTGACTGCGTGTTGAAGTGGAACAAACCCTGTGTTCTCTGTGGCAATGAGGCCGACGGCTAACTTGCTGCCGGTGCTTCAGCGGGCTTGGTGGGCTTGTGGCCCCAGAGCAGGAGTTGGGCGCCGATGCCCGCAGCCGTCGCAATGGCCCAGGTGATCGCCCACCCGCCCGGTCCGAGCCGCAGGGCGTCGGCCCACGGCGCGTTCTGCTGGACCGAGAGCCACGCGAAGCAGTAGAGCCACAGCCCTGATCCGAAGGCGGCGGTGACCATGGCACTGGCCCGCCCCGGGGCGGCCAGCCCGAGGATCAGGCCGGCGATCAGCCCGCCCAGCGTCGAGCCGAGTACCTTGAGCCGATCGGCCTCGCTCAACGTGTCGAATCGGACGCGCACGGCATGGGCCGATTCGCGGACGAAGCGCTGGGCGCGCTGGGCCGCTTCGGCGGTGGCGTCGGAGACGGTTTGTGGGGGGGCGTCGCCGACCACGATGCGTGCGGCCTCGACGTCGGGCGAGTCGGAGTCAGATGCGGGCGAGCCCGCCGGTGAGGCGAGCAGGGCCAGACTGACCAGCAATCCGGCCACGCCGAGCGCCAGCCCGGTGGTGAAGGTGACCAGCGTTCGGTACAGGGCCACTCCGATCAGGGAGCCGAGGAGCGCGCCGACGCCCATGCCGACGAGCGCGGCGGGGACGTGGCCGATCATGGTGATACCGAACCATGTGGGGGCGAGGATGCCGACGGCCGAGCCCCAGGCCCCGCCGAGAATGGCGATGATGGGCTTGAGAACCTGCTTTCCGAACAGCCACAGCACCAGCCCGCAGGCCAGGGCGACGCCGACCAGAACCGGCAAGGAGACCGGACTTGCGGCCGGGTCGAAGTTCTGGAGTTGCTGGAGGAATCCTGCGGCGTTGGTTTCCATACGCTCGACTCTTTGGGACTTTGGCCCCCCCGATTGCCGGGCGGGTGGCACAAGAGCCCCGGAGATCGAAGGATAGCGTCACGAACTTCCGATCTGGAGGTGCGAAAGGACAGGGCATGGCCAAACGAGAGGCTCGGAGGGCAGGCAAGGGTTCGGGTGTCACGGGGGGGAGTCGCCCGCGTGACGAGGCGTCGGCGTCGGAAACGGCCGAGCAGAGCGCGGCCCTGGGGGCGCTGCGCCAGAAGATCGACGAACTGGATGCCCGGCTCGTGGAGTTGATCAACGAGCGTGCGAAGACGGTGGTGGCGATCGGGAAGTTGAAGAAGGCGGGCGACACGCCGGTGTACGCGCCGCATCGCGAGGCCGAGGTGCTGGAGCGTGCTCTTGGGCTGAACCGCGGCCCGCTGGGCAACCGGACGATCGAGGCGGTGTTCCGCGAGTTGATGAGCGGATCGTTTGCGCTGGAGCACCCGATTCGCATCGGATACCTGGGCCCGCCGGGGTCGTACTCGCACCTGGCGGCGACCAAGCAGTTCGGCAGCACAGTGTCGTTCGAGGATCTGCACGAGATCGCCGGCGTGGTGACGGAGGTGCGGCGCGGGCACGTGAACTACGGGCTGGTGCCGATCGAGAACTCGACGGGCGGGGGCATTTCGGAGACGTTGTCGGCGCTGCAGGAGCACGCCGGGCATGTGCAGGTGTATGCGGAGGTGCAGATTGCGATTCACCACGCGCTGCTGGCCAACTGCGAGCCGAGCCAGATCCGGCGGATTCATAGCAAGCCGGAGGCGCTGGGACAGTGCCGCCTGTGGCTGGCCACGCAGTTTCCACAGGCGCAGTTGATCGCGGCGCCGAGTTCCAGCCGCGCGGCGCAGACGGCGGTGGAAGAGGACAAGATCGCCGCCAGCATCGGGGCGCCCCCGGGTTCGGCGGCGATCGGCTCGGTGCTGGCGGGGCAGTTGTACGGGTTGCAGGCGCTGTTCGAGGAAATCGAGGACAACCCGAACAACATCACGCGGTTCTACGTGCTCAGCCAGCAGCGAGCCAAGCGAAGCGGGGACGACAAGACGGCGATCATGTTCAACACGGCCGACCGCCCGGGGGCGCTGGTATCGGTGCTGCGGGTGTTTGAAGAGGCGGGGATCAACCTGACGCACATTGACAAGAGGCCAAGCGGACGTGAGAACTGGCAGTACACGTTCTTCATCGATGCGCAGGGGCACAGGGACGATGCGAACATGAAGAAGGCGCTGGGCCAGGCCGAGAAGCACTGCCGCGAGTTGATCGTGCTGGGCAGTTTCCCTCGGTCAAAGCGGATTTTGTGAGATTCGGCGGCAGAACGGCCCGGGCCGGAGAGGTGCGCCGCAGCGGCGGCTTATTGTACAATGCGGGCGGGAGGTCTTGCATGGGCAGGAAGCAGTACGGGTCGGCTGCCGCGGCGTTTGCAGATCTGCGCGAGCGGGGCGTCATTCACGACGGCATGAGCGTGATGGTGGGGGGATTCGGGCTATGCGGGATTCCCGAGCAGTTGATCCTGGCCCTGCGCGACACGGGCGTGAAGGGGCTGACATGCATCAGCAACAACGCCGGAGTCGATGACTGGGGGCTGGGGCTGCTGCTGCGAACCCGGCAGATCCGCAAGATGATTTCCAGTTATGTTGGCGAGAACGCGACCTTTGAGAAGCAGTTCATCGACGGAGAACTCGAGGTCGAGTTCAACCCGCAGGGCACGCTGGCCGAGCGAATTCGGGCTGGTGGTGCGGGAATCCCGGCGTTTTACACGGCCACGGGCTTCGGAACCGTTGTGGCCGAGGGAAAGACGGTGCGCGACTTCCTGCGTCCGAGTGACGACACCAAGAACTTCAATCGCCCGGCGCGGGGGCCGGCGCACTCGCTGCGGGACATGGACCGTGCGGCCCAGGCGAGCCAGCACGCCAGGTCGAGACCTTATGTGCTCGAGACAGGGCTGTTCGCAGACCTGGCGCTGGTGAAGGCGTACCAGGCCGATGGATTCGGCAACCTGGTGTATCGCAAGACGGCGCGGAATTTCAACCCGATGATGGCGACGGCCGCGAAGTTCGTCATCGCGGAGGTCGAGGAAGTGGTCGAGACAGGCATGATCGATCCGGATTGCGTCCACACGCCGGGCAGTTACGTCGACCGGTTCGTGAAGACGGTCAGCGAGAAACGGATCGAGCAGCGGACGACGCGCAAGGGTTGAGGAGGGGGACCATGACCGCTGGTCGCAGCATGTGGCTTCGTTGGGTCGCGTGCGCCGGCGTGCTGGCGATCGGGGCGCTGGCGGTGCTTTCGACGGCCCAGAGCCAGCCGGCGGTGACACTGGGCGCCCCGCAGGCGACCGAACTGGAAACGCTGATGAACGCGATGAACGGGCATCTCAAGTTCATTGCGCAGAACCTGTCGGACCCGGCCATGCGTCCCAAGGTGCTCGAGCGTGTGCACGACATGCAGCGGTTAGCGTGGACCGCCAAGACGCGCACTCCCGCGACGGTCTCCGGGCTGCCGCAGGCCGATCAGGCGGCCGCTCAACTCGAGTTTCGCCGACGGATGAACGAGGTGCTCATTGAGTGCTGCCGGCTGGAGATGCACGTGATCGACGGTCGGGCGTCCGAAGCGTGGAACGTCATCAAGGGCCCAATGCTCAAGTTGCGTGAGCAGGGGCACGACCGGTTTCAGGAGAAGGACGAAGGGTGAACGTGATCGCCTCTGGCGCTCACACGGAGCCGCACCGTGCCGATGCAGCGCACTCGCCGACGCCGCAAGCGATGGACCCCGAGGCGGCGTGTGCGCACCATGCGCCTGCTGGGCGTGATTCTGGTGGTTGGAGCGATCGTGCTGGCGTCTGGGCGTGCCTTCGAGCGGAGCGGGCTGCTCGAGAAGTGGCTGGGCTGGTCGACGCTGCACGGTTTTTTTGAACGGACGGTGCAGTTGCTCTCGACGACTCCATTGCTGGTGGGGATGATGGCTGCGGGTAGTGCACTGATCGCGATCGGAGTGCTCTGGCGCAGGTGAGGTGCGATGCGCGCGTTTGGGTGGTTGCTTATCGTGCTGGGGATGCTCATTGCCGGCTGGGGCATCTACGGCGCGGTATCGGCGCTGGCGCAGACCTATCAGCACGCGATGGAAGACCCGCTCGGCGAGAGCGAGGTAGGCGAGAACACCGACCTGCCGCGGACCATGCTGATCCACGCGGCGATCGGCGCCTGCGGCGTGCTGCCAAGCGTGCCGGGGCTGTTCATACTGCGGGCGGCGCGCGTGCGCCGCAAGCATGCGATCATGCGGAGCGAGGCTGAGAAAAGGCGCGCCAAGAGATCCTGATTCAGTCTGCCGCGACTCTTCAAGACGTGCGGGAAGCGCCATGCATGGGCGTCGTGCCGGTGGTCATGCACCGGCGGCTTGGACGATGGCGCGGGCTCGCTTGATCGCCTCGTCGATGGACCCGCACATGTTCTCGAGCCCGATGACTTGATCGAGCCCTGACTTGGCGATCGCCATGACAGGCTGCGAGTGGACGCCCGAGAGCACGAGCGTGGTGCCGCCGCGTTTGCACTTGCGGTGCAGTTCCTCGATCGCGTGCAGCCCGGTGGCGTCGATGCACAGGACGTGGCGCATGCGGAGGATGAACACGAGCGGGGGTTTCTCCATGCCAGCCAGGGTGTCCTTGACGCGGTCGGCGGTGCCGAAGAACAGTGGGCCATAGACCTCGTAGGCCTCGCAGCGCGGGGGCAGTTGCGGAGTGTCGGGCGCCGATTCGCCGGTGCCGTTCTCGGCAATGCCCAGGGCGCCCACGCCGGTCAGGTCGGACATGCGCCGCATGAACAGGAAGGAGGCGAGTACCATGCCGACCATGACGGCGATGGTCAGGTCGGTCAGTACGGTCAGCCCGAAGGTGGTCAGCAGCACGACCACGTCGCTCCGCGGGCTCTTGAGGATGGAGCGGAAGTGGTCGAGTTCGGCCATGTTCCACGCGACGACCATGAGGATCGCCGATAGTGCGGCAAGCGGGATCTCCTTGGCCAGCGGTCCGGCGACGAGCAGGATCACCAACAACGTGACGGCGTGCACCATGCCGGATACGGGCGAGGTGGCGCCGGAGCGGATGTTGGCGACGGTGCGCGCAATCGCGCCGGTGGCAGGGATGCCCCATAGGAACGACACTGCGACGTTGGCTGCGCCCTGCGCCACCAGTTCGGTGTCGGAACGGTGGTGATATCCGGTCATGCCGTCGGCCACCACGGCACTGAGCAGCGACTCGATGGCGCAGAGAATCGCGATGGTGGTGGCTTCGGGGATCAAATCCAGGGCTAGGCCGAGGCTGAAGCCGTGGGTGTTGACGAAGGGCATCGAACGCGGGATGCCGCCGAAGCGGGTGGCGATGGTCTCGGTGGGAATGTGGAAGAAGTAGACGATCGCGGCGCTGGCGGCAGCCACGATGATCGCGCCCGGCACTCTTGGCACCAGTTTGCGCATCGTGAACAGCACGATCACGCTTGCCAGCCCGACGATCGCGGTCGGCAGCGTGTACGTATCCCAGGCGCCGGCCAGCACCTGCAACTTCGGAATGAAGTCGGGCGGCATGGGCACGGGATTGCCGACCTCGTCGATCGGCCGCAGCCCGAAAAGATCCTTGATCTGCGTGGTTGCGATCACCACCGCGATGCCGGTCGTGAAGCCCGTGGTGACCGGGTAGGGGATGAACTTGATGAGCCTTCCGAAGCCGGCCAGGCCCATGACGATCAGAATGATGCCCGCCATGCCGGTCGCGGTGGCCAGCCCCGCATACCCATGCTCGGCCGCGATGCGGTAGACGATAACGATGAACGCGCCGGTGGGCCCGCCGATCTGCACCCGGCTGCCACCGAGGGCGGAGATGATGAAACCCGCGACGATGGCGGTGAACAGCCCTATGGCTGGAGGCGTCAGTGCGGGATTGATCGCTTTGAGTTCCTGCACAACCGACTCGGGCAGCGAGGCAATGCCGAAGGCCATCGCCAGCGGCAAGGCGATGATGCCGACCGTGACGCCGCTGGTCAGGTCTTTGAGGAATCGCTTGGCGTCGTAGCCTTCACGGAGACAGGTGATCAGTTTCGGTGCGAATCGCGTCATGGACCCATCCCGGAAAGTCGGGATTGTATGTGGCTTTGGAAATAGTCAAGCGGTGATCATGTTTCCTCGAGGCGGGGGGAGTGGCGAGATGGCCAAGCGGGAAACAGGATCAAGTGGAAACGGCAGTGGTGGATCCAGCCAGCCGGAGACGGCGCGTGCGAGCGCCACAGGCCCTATCTTGCATGATCCCGGATGCGGTCCAGTGGCCGCCAAGCGCGCCAGGAGTGAACCCGATGATGATCCCGGAACCTCAGAACCAGCACAAGTGGCTTGCCCGTCTCGTCGGTCCATGGGAGATGGAGGGCGAGTGCATGACGGGCCCCGGCCAGCCCCCGATGAAGGTCCGCGGGCGCGAGGTCGTGCGCTCCCTCGGCGGGCTGTGGACCATCGGCGAGGGCGTGGGGGAGATGCCAGGTGGCGGAGAGTCTCGCAGCATCATGACGCTCGGCTATGATCCGCAGCGCCAGAAGTTCGTCGGCTCCTTCATCGCTTCGGTGATGACCCACCTCTGGCTCTACGAAGGATCGCTCGACGCAAGCGGCAAGGTGCTCACGCTCGACTGCAAAGGCCCGAACATGATGCCCGGGGCGAACCCGGGAGAGTTGATGCCCTACCAGGACATCATCGAGTTCGTGGACGACAACCACCGCATCCTGCGCTCACGCGCGCCCGGGCCCGACGGCAAGTGGGTGCCGTTCATGGAAGCCCACTACCACCGCACGCGATGATGGGCCTCAGGCCTTGCCAGGCGCCGGTGTTCGCATCTCCGGCTGAACCGCGATTACCTCCGAGGCCGTCGTCGGAGTACGATGGCCCTGCTTCACATCTTGCTCTGGCGCGAAGAAGATGTTGTTGCAATAGCGCCCGTGCCCATAGTTCTGGTGTTGGTCGACGTCGAGCGCTTCGAGCGGGAGCCACGCCTTTCCATCGTGAAACGCGCCGACGTAGCCGAGCGGTTCGAGCAAATCGCGCAGGCGGTCGAGGTGAGAGCGCCCGCCGCCATGGGCGCGGGCCTCGGACTCGACGAGCAGCGACGGGCGGAGTCGTTGGAAGGCGTCAAGCCCGCCTTCGACGATCTCGATTTCATGTCCCTCGGCGTCGATCTTGACGAAGTCGAGGCGAGAGAGTGTGTGCTCACGGACCAGTTCCGTGATCGTCACAAGGCGCACGGGAGTCATGTCGACGGCTCGCCCGGCCTCGAGCGCCCCCATCGAGGCGCCGTGCGTGGAATCGCGCGGAATGTTGATCGTGCCCTGTCCCGAGCGATTCGACGCAGCGGCGTTCACCACATGCACCTGGTGCAAGCCCCACGCAGAGACTGATCGCGCCAGCCCGGCGGCAACGCCGCGCTGGGGTTCGATGGCCAGCACCGTGCCGCGGCGACCGACCCGCCGAGCCATCCAGAAGGTGTAGGCCCCCTTGTGGGCGCCGATGTCGATGGCCGACCCGCCTGACGGCAGCACCGCCAGCATCCGCGCGATTTCCGGGGCGTTGAGTTTCCACCTGTATCGGGCAGCGCGGGCGAGGAGTCGGAGGGCCAGTCTCACGCTCATCCCCGCATGGTACTCCCATACCAGGGCCGGTTGGGCAACGCGAGATTCCGGCGCAACCCCCGGGTGAAGTCAGTACAATTGCAGACATCAAGATCCTTCTTGCGCGGCCTTTGGGGGGAGGCTCGTTTCTGGTCGGCCGCTTCGAGAGAGGAGGGATGCCATGTTCAAGCGGTTGTTGTGCGGCGCGGTGGTGGCGGTCTTTGCAGCGCAGGCGAAGGGCGACGACTGGTTCCCGGCCGACTGGCGCGGGGAGCCCCAGACCATCGTGGCGGCGTGGGACTACTGGGGGCTGGCGGGCTCGGGCCCTCGCTTGATCATGCCTGGGTACTACCAGGCCAACCCGGACATTTTCACTCAGCCTCGTGCCCGCGCATACATCGACAGCGAAGTGCTGGTCCACAACACACTCTTCGGACGTCAGAGCGTGCTGGAAGTGGGGTATCGGGGGATCCCCGGTGAACTCGCGTTTGCGATCTCCAACTACACCGGATATGCGCAGATGTTCGTGCGCTTCCAGATCACGTACTGGCCGGGCGGGGGGGCCCCGATGAACTTCGGCGTCGGCGTGGTCGGCGGCGATCCGCCCTGGTTCTTCACGGACTACGAACCGGCCGTGGTGACCGATGCGTACACACATCCCGATGGCTGGCGCACGGCTGCCTACGACCTCCTGATCGAGCCGGGCGACACTTTCGGAGGACTTGGAGTCGTCTTCACCGAGTTGCCCGTGTACGTGGATCAGGTGTGGATCGACACTTGGGCCGTTCCGTCGCCCGGGGCGAGTTCGCTGCTCGCGGCGGCCGGGCTGCTGACGGTGCGCCGGCGTCGATGAGATCATTTTCGACGACCACCGACAGGCGCAGCGGGGGCAGGAAGGCTGGTTGCCGAGCCCACGAATCGCGCGGACCTCTGCCGGTGTGTTCACGGGCCGTAGGGCCAGTCCTGCCCGCGCGAAGGGTCGTACTTGTATTTGACGTGCGGGTCACGCGGGAAGTCGCGCGCGGTCGGATCGGTGCCTGGGTCGTAGCCCAGTCCGTTCCACATGCGGTTGTCCCCGTAGGCTTCGGCAGGCTCGACTCTGGCGGCGTGCCCGTCGACAAACGCCGCATTGCACCCACCGAGATGCCGCTCGCTCAGCAGCGTGCGGTGGTTCTGCCACGCATATTTCTCCGGCGTGCCCCCGCTGGTGGCCGACTCGCTGCGCAACGGAATGAAGGTCGGATCGAGCACGTATCCGTGGTTGCCGAAGCGATCGGGGTGCTGGTTGGGGCCTTCAGGCTCGTAGGCGAGGATGCGCCCGGTGCCGTCGGTGTCGGCAAAGGCGATGGTGGATGACGGCGCCTCCACACTGCGCACGGGGAAGGTTTCATACGGGCGGTAAGGGTTGTCGGGCCGCGGCTGTTCGCGGAAACTGCCCAGGTATTTGTAGTTGTACCCGTAGGAGTGGTTGCGGGAAATCTCCCAGTCTTCGACGCTGGGACACTTGATGATGGTGAGCGATGCGCTGTAATCGGCCATCGCGTGGAACCAGCGATAGCGCGAGGTGTCGGGCAGGCGGATCTGGTGCGGGGGAAAGAAGCCGAAGGTTTCTTGGTACATCGCCATGCCCGTCACGTTCTGACGCATCTGCGAGGCACACTTGATCGACCTGCCGGATTCGCGGGCCTTGGCCAGCGCTGGCAGCAGAATGCCGATCAGCAGGGCGATGATCGCCATGACGACGAGCAGTTCAATGAGGGCAAAGGCGCAGAGCCGGGGCCAAACACGCATCGTTCATCCTTGTTCCCAGTCGCTCTTGCGCGAGCCGCTCAGTCTACCGGGCGACGGAGGCACCAGTTGGGTGAGAGCGTGTGAAGATTGCGCAAGTTCGGGGATTTCGGCGGAGACAACTTCGCCCTGCGCGGACACTCATCGGCGTTTACTCATCGACTGCCGCGAAGGCGCCAATCGTTGCATCGGCGGCCTCGCTTTCGCGCCCGATTGGGCCGACGCCCACTGGCCGGGTGGAGGCGCTCAGCGCCGGGCTGCCCGCGCGCGGGCGGAAGTCACCTGCGTCAGGGTGGCTCAGGAGGGGATCAAGCCCGATGACGGCCCCCTGCTCACGGCTGGGCAGGCTTGGCGCCGATCGCGTCGGGTCATCGCCCGCGAACCACAGGTTGCCGGAGAAGGCCGTACTCTCGGCGCGCGTGCCCGGGCCGACGTTGACTTCGGCTCCGGAACGGACCGCGCGGCGCTCGAACCATACCAGGTTGTGCTCGAATCGGTTGTCGCCGCAAAGCCCGAACTCGAAGCCGGGTCCGGTGCGGGTTTCCTGCAGGATGCGCAGCACCCACTTTTCGGGTCGGATGATGGTGTTGCCCGAGGCGACGCATTCGGACGCGCCGACGAACGCGATGGCGGACTGCGAGCCCTCGATGACGTTGCGCTGCGCGCGCACGTTTCTCGCCTCCCAGTTGACCGCTCTCGGATCAAGCGGCGGGCGGAAGTAATCCAACCCGGTCGAGCCGCCGATGTTGAGCGCGCGCAAGCCGGCGTTGTTGAAGCGGCACCATCGGATGTCGATGTCGCTCGTGCCGCCCTTGCATTGCACGCCGGTGCCGGAGATGTCGCGCAGTGTGCAGCGGGCGATCAGCCCGGCGTGGCATCCGACCATGTCGATGCCGCTGCCTGAGTGAGCGCCGCCGCAGCGATCGATGACGCAGTCAACGACCTGGAAGTCGCGGAGCCCCGAGAGTTTGAGTCCGTCCTGGTTGCCGTCGCGCCCGATGTCGTGGATGAAGAGGCGTTCGAACGCCACGTGGTGGGCGGCCTGGGCACTGTCGTAATCACCGCCATCGTCGACGTTGAGCCCGTTGCCGTCGGCGCCGGTGATCTCAAGATCGTGGATCACGACGAAACGGGGGCGGATGAGATGGAGCCCCGAGCCGCCGCCGCGGATGATGGCCCGCGCTTCTTCCGGGTCCGAACCGATCCAGATGGGTGCGTCGGGTGTGCCGGCGAGGTTCGCGAGCGTTGCGCCGCCGGGATGGTCGCCGGGAGCCAGGCGGATGGCGGTGCCGGGGAGCGCCTTCCGTGCGGCTGCAGCGAGCGTTGCGTAGGGGCGGTCCTCTGAGCCGTCCGCGGTGTCATCATCGCCGCGCGGAGAAACGTGAACGAAGCAGATCGGCGAGTGCTGTGCGGCGAAGGTGAGCGGGTCGTCCGATCGCGCGCTGGTCGCAACCCCCACCAGAACACCTGCCATCACTCCCGGCCACACCTTCAACCTCATGCTCCACCTCCGGCGAACGAGGTGCATCGGCACGCAATGGAAGCGTCGAGGGGTCTGCCTATCCGGCTCATGCCTGCTTCATCCGCCGCGGTCGATGATACCTTGAGCCGGCTGCGGGCCGCTATGCTTCCCCGCCGGCGTGCCGCCGGGTTCGGGGACAGTTCAAGCACGGAGTCTGCCATGCCCACCAAGGCCTACGCTGCCCAGTCTGCCACCAGCCCGCTCGGGCCGTACACCATCCAGCGCCGCGAACCGCTGCCCACCGATGTCGAGATCGACATCCTCTACTGCGGCGTGTGTCACACCGACATTCACTTCGCCCGCAACGAGTGGGGCTTCACGACGTACCCCGTCGTGCCGGGGCACGAAATCCTTGGGCGCGTCGCGCGCGTGGGGGGAATGGTCACGCGCTTCAAGCCGGGAGACCTCGCGGCCGTGGGCTGCCTGGTCGATTCCTGCCGCACCTGCGTGAACTGCCGGCAGCACCAGGAGCAGTTCTGCCTCAAGGGCTCGACGTTCACGTACAACGGTGAAGACAAGCACTCGGGCGGCATGACCTTCGGCGGCTACTCGGAGAGGATCGTCGTCACCGAGGACTTCACGCTCAAGGTGCCAGAGCATCTCGATCCGGCACGGACAGCCCCGCTGCTGTGCGCGGGCATCACGACCTATTCACCGCTGCGGCGCTGGGGGGCCGGCAAGGGCAAAAAGGTCGGCATCGTCGGGCTCGGCGGACTGGGGCACATGGGCGTGAAGTTTGCACACGCTTTCGGCGCGCACACGGTGCTGTTCACCACGTCGGAGAGCAAGGTTGCCGACGGCAGGCGGCTGGGGGCCGACGAGGTCATCATCTCGAAAGATGCCGACGCGATGGCCAGACACGCGGGCAGTTTCGACATGATCCTGGACACCGTCTCGGCCGACCACGATCTCAACGCACTGCTCGGCATGCTCAAACTCGACGGCTCGCTGGTGCTGGTCGGCGCGCCGCCCAATCCGCAGCCGGTGGGGGTGTTCGGGCTGCTGATGCCGCGGCGGCACCTGTCGGGCTCGCTCATCGGCGGCATCGCCGAGACGCAGGAAATGCTCGACTTCTGCGGCAGGCACAACGTCGTGTGCGACATCGAACTGATCCGCATGGACCAGATCAATGAGGCCTACGAGCGCATGATCCGCAGCGACGTGAAGTACCGCTTCGTAATCGACATGGCTTCGCTGAAGAAGTGAGCCGAAGCGCGAATCTGCGGAGGGCGTTCGATGCAGACCGTGGCGTTGGGTGAGTCTGAACTGCGTTCCACGCGCCTGATCTATGGCTGCATGCGTGCGTTCGGCACGTGGAACCGCGACGAAATGACGCCGGACCGCCGACGAGAGGCGATGTCGGCGTTCGCGGCGGCGGTCGAGGCGGGATACAACCACTTCGACCATGCCGACATCTACGGACACGGCGAGTGCGAGCGCGTGTTCGGCGAGTTCCTCGCGGGCAACCCCGGTCTGCGCGATCGCATCATCATCACCACCAAGTGCGGCATCCGCTGGGCGGGCGACGGCGGGCCGACCGCGCCGCACAGATACGACTTCTCGCCCGAATGGATCGAGCGCTCGTGCGAGGGCTCGCTGCGGCGACTCGGCGTGGAAACCATCGACGTGTACCTGCTGCATCGCCCCGATGTGCTGATGAACCCGGACGAAGTTGCCTCGGTCTTCGACCGCCTGCACGCGAGCGGCAAGGTGCGCTCCTTCGGCGTGAGCAACTTCACCAGCAGCCAGACGGCCCTCCTGCAGTCGCGTCTGAGCCGCCCGCTGGTGTGCAACCAGATCGAGGTGCACCCGCTGCGTCTCTCGCCGCTGGAAGACGGCACCGTCGATGACCTGTATCGCCTGCGCATCACGCCGACGTCGTGGAGCCCCGTGGCCGGCGGGCGCCTCTTCGGTGCGCCGGGCGACGACCCGAAACTCTCCCAACTTGTCCGCGTGCTCGACGACGAAGCCCACGCCCACGGCGTCAGTCGCACCGCCATTCTCATGGCCTGGCTGCTGCGACACCCCTCGGTCATCCTGCCGATCTACGGCAGCCGACAACCCGATCGCATCCGCGACGCGGTGGCCGGGGAGGCGGTGCAGCTAAGCCGCGAGAGTTGGTACCGCATCTACCTGGCGGCGCGAGGCGTAGCGCTGCCGTAGTCGCGGCGCTGTTCCTCGGAGAGTTCGAGCGGGGACCGGGCTGCCGGCTCCACCTGCGGAGAGCCCGTCCCGCGAGCACCGGGGTCAGACGTGCAGCACAATCCCCGCGCGTTCGCACGCGGTCCGAAGGCGTGCCAAGTCCGCCTGTGTCGGTTCGACGGGAGTGGTGGTGCCCGGCGGAAGCGGCGTGCCCGCTTCGACGATCATTCGTTCAAATCCCGCCGGCGTCGTTAGTATCAGCATCCGTGCCGGGCGGTTGCTGAGGTTGGCGAATCGGTGCGGCACCTGCGCTTCGAGATGGATCACCGACCCGGGGCCGAGATCAACCGGCGCCAATCTGCCCTGAAAAAAGGTCACGACACCCTCGAGGATGGTGAAGGTCTCGCTCTCGCGCGTGTGGGTGTGAAGCGGGGGGCCGCTTCCCGGGGGCACGATGGAGTGTGTGAGCGAGAAGCAGCCGCCGGACTGCTCGCCGGTCACGAGCAAGGCGTACACGTCTCCGACGAGGCCGAAGGTCGGCGCATTGCGGATATCGGTCTTATGCATACAGTGAGGGTACCTGGGGCACACGCTTCCGTTCCGGTCCGTCAAACCCCACTGGGAAGTGCCCCGCATTTGGGATATATTGCTCAGCATTGGCTTTGAGGATCCGGGGAAGCGCGCCGAGAAGCCGGCGTGAGAGGAGTTGCCCTTTGCCCGGATCGACAGGCGTGGAATCACCCGTCGCAGCCATTGAGTCCATGATCGGCCACACGCCGCTGCTTCGGCTCGACGTCCGGCTCGACGGCCGACCGCTGTCGATCTTTGCCAAGTATGAACAGGAGAACATGACCGGCTCGGTCAAGGACCGCATGGCCCTGCATATCGTTCGGCACGCCTACCAGACTGGCGAACTGCGAGCGGGCTTTACGATCGCCGAAGCGACCAGCGGGAACACAGGATTGTCATTCGCGGCGATCGGACGAGCATTGGGGCATCCCGTGCGGATCTTCATGCCCGACTGGATGAGCCGAGAGCGTGTGCTGATCATCCAGGCCTTTGGGGCCGAGATCATTCCCGTCTCGCGCGAACAGGGGGGGTTTGTCGGCAGCATCGCCATGGCCGAGGAGTTTGCCAAGGGGCGTGAGGACGTGTTCCTGCCGCGGCAGTTCGCCAACAGCGCCAACGTGTGCGCGCACGAGCAGACGACCGGGCCTGAGATTGTGGCACAACTGGCATCGATCGATCTGGTGCCGGACGTGTTCGTCGCGGGCGTGGGCACCGGCGGCACGGTGATGGGAGTGGGGCGTTGCCTGCGCGCGGTGAATCCGAACGTGCGCGTTCATCCGCTGGAGCCGGCCAATTCACCGACGATACGCACCGGGCACCGGGTTGGGCATCATCGCATCCAAGGCATCTCGGACGAGTTCATTCCTAGCATCGTGGATCTGGGCGAACTGGATGAAGTTGTCGATGCGTGGGATGGCGACGCGATTCTGATGGCCCAGATGCTCGCGCAGCGCGGGCTGGCGGTCGGCATTTCATCGGGCGCCAACGTGGTGGGGGCGATCGCGCTGGCCGAGCGAGCGGGCCCGGGCGCGGTGGTGGTGACGGTTCTGCCGGACAGCAACAAGAAGTACCTGAGCACGGACCTGTTTCGGGAGGAGCCGGTCGAGCCTCACTTCCTGACGCCGCGGGTAGAGATCGTGGGCTGGAGTTCGATCGCGTGCGCGGCGGTGCAGAGGTAGCGTGCGGGTGGGCGGAGAAAGAAAATGAAAAGGGCCGGGCGTGCAGTGCCCGGCCCCAAGTGCATTGAGAGGTGGTATGGCTTACCAGCCGCCGCGATCGCCGCGGTCGCCGCCACGGCCGCCGCCGCCGAAGCCACCGCGCCCACCGCCGCCGCCACGGCCGCCGCCGAAGCCGCCGCGACCACCGCCACCGCCACCGAAGCCACCGCCACCGCGGTTCTCGCGCGGACGGGCCTCGTTGACGGTCAGGTCGCGGCCGTCGACGTTCTGACCATTGACCGCCTCGATGGCAGCGCGACCCTGAGCGTCATCGACGAACTCGACGAAGCCGAAGCCGCGGGGGCGTCCGGTCTCGCGATCCATGACGAGGGTGGCCGAGGCGACCTCACCGTACTCCGAAAAAACTTCGCGCAAACGGTCTTCAGTGGTGGTGTACGAGAGGTTTCCGACATAAAGCTTGATCACTGCGATACCTTCCATCTTGCCCGTGAAACGTGTGAAACCGCTGCTTGAACTCGGGCAAGGAGGAAGCGTCGGGCTCTCCGTGCGCACGGACCACCTTTGGTCCGCACGTCGGCGTGCAGACACAGTATACCACGCCCCGAGTAGGGAATCACCGCCCGATTTTTCAGGCCGGAACCGATTTTCCGCCGTTTCAGGCGGCTCGCTTGCCGCTTGGCTTGTCCGGTTCCTGCGTGGTCGCGGCGTCGCGGCGCTCCCTGTGCCCGCCAGTCGCAACTTCTGCCACCACAAGGAATAGGAAGAAGAACCCCACCCCGATCAGGCAGGCAGCCCCCAGCGCCAACCACAGGGCTGCCGGGTGTGGGTATACCCCCCGCCCGACCACTGCGACGCCAACCCCCGCCGCCATGGTGATCAGCGGGAGCACCCAACGGGATTTCTCGATGGACATGGATGAACGAGAAGGACTCTCGCTCCTGGCAACCCGCCTTCCGCGGGCACGCCGGTCAGGGCCCGGCTACACCCGGTCCCCTGCTGGCACGGGGATGATTGTCTGCCGGTGGCACCCTCCAAGCAAGTGGGGCGGTCACACTGGATTGCTATACAAGACTTGAGCATCCTAAAGTCACCTGCAAGTGAGGTGAAACCATGTTGAAAAGTCGCTCCTACGCCCATTCTGGCGGTCCAGTTCCCCTGCTCGGCAGCACCATCGATGAACACTTCAAGGACATCGTTTCCAGGTACGGCTTGTCGGAAGCGGTGGTCTCCATTCCACAAGGCAAGCGCCTGAACTACTCCCAACTCGACGCCGAAGTGCAGAAGGTTGCCCGCGCTCTGGTCGGCATCGGCATCTCCCGCGGCGATCGCGTGGGCATCTGGGCCACCGACAACCTCGAGTGGGTGCTGTTGCAGATGGCCACGGCTCGCCTCGGGGCGATACTGGTGAACATCAACCCGGCCTACCGGCTGAACGAACTGCGTCATGCGATGCGGCTGGCTCAGATCGACTGCGTGGTGCTCATGCCGAGTTTCAAGTCGTCGAAGTATTGCGACATGCTGCACGAACTGGTGCCGGAGGCCGACCACTGCGAGCCGACGGACTTGAAGTGCAATCTGCTACCGAACCTTCGGCGCGTGGTGATTTACGACCCGATGGACCTGGACCGGCGTGAGCGCTGGGTGCGCGGATTCATGACTTGGGCCGAGTTTCTCGACGCGGGGGCAAACGTTACCGACGCCACTGTCAAGGCCCGGACTGACGAACTGGACACCGATGACCCGGTGAACATCCAGTTCACGTCCGGCACGACCGGCTTCCCCAAGGCGGTGGTGCTGACCCACCACAACATCCTCAACAATGGATACTTCATCGGAAACGCGATGTCGTTCACGGAGAAGGACCGCCTGTGTGTTCCTCTGCCGTTCTATCACTGCTTCGGCATGGTGGTGTCGAACCTGGCGTGTCTGACGCACGGCGCGTGCATTGTCATCGCGACGCCCCACTTCGAGGCCGGCGCGACGCTGAAGGCGATCCAGGACGAGCGGTGCACGGCCGTGCACGGCGTGCCGACGATGTTTCTGGCCGAACTCGAACATCCCGAGTTCAAGTCATTCAACCTGTCGAGTCTGCGGACGGGAATCATGGCGGGGGCGCCATGTCCGCCGGAACTGATGCGGCGCGTGATTAACGAGATGGGCTGCCGCGAGATCATCATCGGCTACGGGCAGACCGAGTGCAGCCCCATCGCCACGCTGACCAACCCGCTTGACACGCTCGAGCACCGCACGCAGACGGTCGGCAAACCGATCGCGCACCAGGAGTGCAAGATTGTTTCGCCCGAGACCGGGCAGATTCAGCCGCGCGGCGTGCCGGGCGAAGTCTGCATGCGTGGGTATCACGTCATGCGGGGGTACTACTCGCAGCCCGAGGAAACCGCCAAGGCCATTGACGAGGCCGGGTGGCTCCACTCAGGCGACCTGGGCGTGATGGACGAGGACGGGTATGTCTCGATCACCGGGCGACTGAAAGACATGATCATCCGCGGGGGTGAGAACATCTACCCGGCGGAGATCGAGGCGTTCTACTACGAGCACCCGGACATCGAGGAGATCTCGGTCTTCGGCGTGCCGGACAAGATGATGGGCGAAGAAGTGGGGGCGTGGATCCGCCTGCGCGGCGGCGCCAAGGTCACCGGTGAAGAACTGCAGGCATGGGCCAAGGGCAAGATCGCGCACTACAAGATTCCCAAACTCTTCTGGTTTGTCGACTCGTTCCCCATGACGGTGACGGGCAAGATCCAGAAGAACCGGATCCGCGCCGCGGTGCAGCGCTGGCAGGAGGCCGGGGGCGAGGCGAGCGGACAGGCTGTCACCGGCTACGTGGTCTGAGATCAACCCCCGAACCGTGTTTCACGGTGGCCCGTCGCGTGCCCCGCGGCGGCCTATTGCCTTGCGCCCCGAAACGAACAAGGCCCCGGGCATGCGCCAGGGGCCTTGCCTGATTCAGTGACGGTTCGGCTTACGGACAGCCGTCGGAGAAGGCGCTCAGGAATCGCTGCACGTCGAAGAAGTTGATGGTGCCGTCGGCGTTGAAGTCGGCGGCAGGGTCGTTGTTCTGGAAGAGGTTCAGGAAGGTCTGCACGTCGAAGAAGTTCAGGTCGCCGTCGCCGTTGAGGTCCGGGCGGCACACCACCTCGACCGTGCAGATGTTGGGCAGCACGGTGATGTCGTTCGAGTCGACATTTGCGACGACGATGCCCGGGCGGTCCTTGCCGTCGAACGAACCCAGCGCCACCGCGATGGGTGACTGGCCCGTGTTGTGCAGCATGGGCGGGGCAAAGGTGCCGAAGTTTTCGTTGAGCAGCACCGCCACGTGGTTTTCTCCCAGTAGCGCCACCACCACGTCCTCGTCGCCGTCGCGATCGATGTCCAGCAGTTTGGCGTCGTAGGGAGACAGGCCGGCGGGATAGGCGACGGGGATGTTGAACGAGCCGTTGCCGGTGTTTCTCAGCGCCCGGATCGTGTGATCCAACTGGCTGGACACCACGATGTCGATGTCCATGTCGGCGTCGAAGTCGGCGTAGGCGATGGAGTTCGGCCCGTCGCCGGCCGCGAAGTCGACCTTGTTGGCAAACGTCCCGTTCCCGTTGTTCTTGAAGATGGAAACAGTGTCCCCGATCAGGTTGGCCGCCACGATGTCCAGATCACTGTCCATGTCGACGTCGAAGATCGCCACGTCCTGGGGTCCGTCTCCGGCCGCCTTGTGGGTCGCGGCGGCGAAGGTGCCATTTCCGTTGTTGAACAGGATGCTCATCGAGTCGGACAGATAGTTGGAAACCGCCAGATCGGCGAAGCCATCGTTGTTCAGGTCACCCGCGTCCACGGCCGAGGGTGCGTTCTGCACCGCGTAGCCCACCGGCGATGCGAATGTTCCGTTCTGGTTGTTCATGAGGACCGACACGCCGGCCAGGTAGTTCGTCACAACCAGGTCGCGATGCCCGTCGTTGTTGACGTCGGCGGCGATCAGGTTGGACGGACCCGCGCCAGCGGCGAAGTTCACCGCGGGAGCGAACGTCCCGTCACCGTTGCCGAAGAGCACCGACACGGTGTTTGACGCGAGGTTTGCCACGGCGATGTCGTCTTGGCCGTCATTGTTCAGGTCGGCCATGATGACCGCGTCGGGGTTGTGCCCGACGCTGTACGTGGATGCGGCCGCGAAGTCGCCACCCCCACGGTTCATCAGCGGAATCACACCGGCGCCGTTGTACAGGCAGGCGACCAGATCGGGGTCCGAATCCTGATCGATGTCCGACGCGGTGACGCCGATGCAGCCCGTGCCGGTTTCCAGATGTCGCACCAGCGTGAAGTTGCCCACGCCGTCATTGCGGAACACGGAGGCGTTGTCGCCCAGCCAGTTGGCCACGCCCATGTCCTGATCGCCGTCTCCGTCCATATCCATCAGCGCGATGGCGCGGGGCCAGTTGCCGCTGGCGAAAGACGTCGCCGCGCCGAACGTCCCGTTGCCGGCGCCCGGCAGAACGCGAATGGTGTTGCTTGTCGGGCAGCCCAGCGCCAGGTCCGGATGCGTGTCTCCGTCCAGGTCGCCGATGGCCACGCACACCGGCTGGTCGCCCGGGTCATAGTTGACGGCGCCAGCGAAGGTGCCGTTCCCGTTGTTGAGCAGGACGCAGGCCGATTGTCCAGTTCGGCAGGCCACCACCACGTCCACGTCCCCGTCGTGGTCGAGGTCGCCCACTGAAACTCCCCACGGCGCCGCGCCGGCCGCATAGTTCACCGCGGCCGCAAATGTCCCGTCTCCAGCGCCCAGCAGGATTGACACGTTGTTGCCCGTGTTGTTGGCCACCACGGCATCCAGGTGTGAGTCGCCGTTGAGGTCCGCCAGGCGCAAGGCCCACGGACGGGATCCGACGGCCCGGCTCGATCCGGCGCTGAATGTGCCGTCGCCATTGTTCGCGAGCACCGAGACCGTGTTGGCCAGGTTGTTGGCCACCGTGAGGTCGGGCTTTCCGTCACCGTTCAGGTCGCCGATTCCCACGGCGTAGGGGCGATTGCCCACGTTGTAGTGGGCTGGAGGTCCGAATGACCCGTCCGCATTGCCCATCAGCACGGCCACCTGGTTGGTGGTCGCGTTGGGCACAACCAGATCCGGTGCCCCATCGCCGTTCACGTCGCCCGAAACGATCGAGAAAGGCGTCGCACCGGTGGCATAGAACGAGCCGGCGAACTGCGGGCCCGAACAGGGTGACAATCCCTGCCCAGCGGCACCCATGGCAAGCCCGGACACAGTGAGCAGGCACGTCGCACGACGGCTCAGTCTGACGGTCATGTTGAGACCTCCCCTTCCTTATGGAGCGCGTGGAGGTATCGGCATGGAACCCCCTCTACTGGCTGAACATACAGCGCCCCGGCCTGTTGGCCAGCGAACCTGTACGCTTTCGGGGATCTGGGCCTCTTGGAGCGGCTGTCGGGGGCACGCAAGACGGTGCGAGAACCACCCGATTTTACCCTTGTCTCCGGGAATCCCCTCAATCGGTCATGTGACCACTAGACATGGCTCCAAGACTTGGGTCCGGATATTCGTCACGCGCCCGTTGACACCGGAGCCCTCCCAATATCCAAACGGACCTGCATCCCGGGGAATGCAATCTGGCTGACTGCGGCGTAGGCCCGCTGCCGTGCTTCTTCCAGGTCCTTGCCAGTCGCGGTCACGTTGAGCACCCGTCCGCCGGCGGTCACGATGCGCCCCTGGTCGTCGCGCCTGGTTCCGGCGTGCTGAATGGTGACGCCCGGAACGGCGGCCGCCTCGTCCAGTCCCTCGATCACATGCCCGGCGCGGGGCTTCTCGGGGTACCCGTCGGCCGCGAGCACGACGCAGACCGCGGCGTCGGGCTTCCATCGCACGTCAATCTGGTCGAGCGTGCCGGTGGCCGTCGCTTCGAGCAGGTCGATCAGATCCGAGTCGAGTTTGGCCATGAGCGGCTGACACTCGGGGTCGCCGAAGCGGACGTTGAACTCGAGCACCTTGGGCCCGGCGGGCGTAAGCATCAGCCCGGAGTAGAGGACGCCGCGATAATCGATGCCCGCGCGTCGCAGCGCGTCCACCGTCGGGACGATGATCTCGCGTTCGATGCGCGACATCATGGCGTCGTCAATTGTCGAGGCGGGGCAGAAAGCGCCCATGCCGCCGGTGTTGGGGCCCTGGTCATCGTCGCGTAGTCGCTTATGGTCCTGGCAGGGCGGCAGGACGAGGATGTTGGAGCCGTCGACCAGCGCCAGGAGCGAGGCCTCGGGCCCAGCCAGTCGCTCTTCAATGATCACGCGCCGTCCGGCGTCGCCGAAGACGCGCCGTCGCATGATCTGGTCGATGGCGTGGACCGCTTCGTCCTTGGTGCGGCACACGAACACGCCCTTGCCCTTGGCCAGCCCGGAGGCTTTGACAACCGGGGCCTCGGGGCGCGATTGCACGTAGGCCTCGGCCGCTTCGGGGTCGTCAAACGCGCGTGAGTCGGCGGTGGGGATCGAAGCGGCCCGCATGAGATGCTTGGCCCAGGACTTGTCTGCTTCGAGCATGGCGCCCGCCTTGGACGGGCCGAAGACCAGGCGACTCTCAGACGCCAGCGCGTCGACATAGCCCTCGGCCAGCGGATCCTCGGGTCCGATGACGACCAGACTGATGCCGTGGTGATCGCAGAACTGACGGAGCCGATAGACCTCGCGGATGTCAACGGGCACGTCGACGGCGTTTCCGAGTTCGGCCAGGCCTGGGTTGGAGGGGTGGCTGATCCACAGCGTCTGGAGCCGCGGCGAGCGCTTCAGGGCCGAAGCCAGCGCATGTTCGCGGCCGCCGCCGCCGATGAGAAGGACGTTGTGGGTGCGCATGGGCCATGGTATGGCGCGGCGGAAGAGCGAGCCGGTGGCGGTTGCGTGAGTAATGGCCCGGCGTTTTCGCTGTCAGTACGTCCATTTGTCCCTCGGGCGCCTCGAGCCGGACGAGCAGAAACCCAGAGCGTCAGCCAGAGGGCACACCGCCGGGGCGGAGCGTCTCTCGCCGGGCGGTGGCCCTATCAAGAGGGAGCAGCGTCATGACTTTCCGGGGAAGCAGCGTTGTGGTGAGGACGATTGGGGCGGCCGCGGGCCTGGCTCTGGTCTGCGGGACGTGCCAGGCGCAGGCGGTGTGGATGGCCAAAATCTCCGACGCCTATCAGCACCAGCGCTGGGGCAACGACCGTCGCGGCGACGCGACGTGGGAGTCCAACGGTGGCTGGTGCATGAACGCGAGCAAGACCAACCAGTTGTATTACTGGCGTCAAAAGGGCAAACCCGTCTTCGGATCCTTCAATGGGGCGGCAGTGAACCCGGGCGACGCCAAGGAACTGTCCGATCAGATCAAGAAATTCAAGACCAGTCTGGATGCGCAGTGGCAGAACGGTGAGAAACTGGTCAAGGGGCTCAACGACGTGCTCGAATCGCGCGGCGTGGGCAAGAGTTCCAGGGACGCCCGCAATCAGCCCGACGGGTTGCTGGTGCAGATGTTCAAGCAGGTGGGCGCCGCGGTGAAGTACATCTCGTCCACCGGTGACGAATCGAACTTGGGCAAGGGCACGCTGTTCTCGCATCTTGCAGCGATCTTCACGGCCAAGGACGCGGTCGATCTGCGCCTGTCGTACGAGAAGACCGCTCAGCAGCGGCGCGGCACGCCGCAGGCCGGACTGTGGTGGGCGGGGCGCGAACCGGAAAAGGACAATTTTCACAACGTCACCGTGGCGGGGTATAACACCGCCGGGAAGGGCACGATCTACTTCGCGGACCCTGACTCGAACCCGATGCCCCGGTCCAACGACGGGAACCGCGACCAGGACGCGGGCTGGGACTCGTCGCCGGCCAACTGGCGTGCGGCGCCGAACGCGGTCGATGTCAAGCAGCGTCGATTCAGGGAAGGCCCTCGCGTGATCGACCCCACGCCGGTGCCGGGCGGGGCGGCGCCGAACGCCAATGAGCAGAAGCGACTGTACTACGCGGGCACGCTGAACGAGAACGGCACACACTTCGAAATCGCCAACGCCGACTTCGATCGCTACAACGGCGTGTTCGTGCGCTACCTGCAGACCATGGAAGCCTTCAGGGGTGGCAACAAGAACGCGCCTAATCCGCTCCCGGATACGGGCGGCAGTTTCGTCTTCAGCGTTTCGCCAGGCCTGCCCGACGCGCGCAACATCATCAACGAGTTCTGGCTTTTCGCGGCCAGTTCGCAGGAGATGATCACCTCGGTCGACGTGCTCAGCCAGTCCGGCTGGAATGTCGAACTGCTCGGAACCAACTACGTCGATCCTTGGGACAATCAGCGCCGGTTCGGCGGAGTCCACATCTGGACCGACGCGGATGCCAACGACGGGCTCTTGGGTGATGAGTATCTCGACTTCTCGTACCAGACCGCGGGGCTGACGCAACTGACGGCCTGGGATCTGGTGTACAACGATCGGTTCGACACCTCTCTGGCCTCGTTGTCAGTGCAGGCCGTCGGAGGCCTGGCCGGCTACGACGTCGGGGGCTATCAGGTGCCGACACCGGCGGCAATGGGCCTGCTGGGCGGAGCGGTCGCGTTCCGATCACGACGGCGGCGCTGACGGAGATTCCGGCTCGCTCCGCAAGGGGACCGCGACGGTTCTGACCTACCGTCAGCAGTCCTCATCGCCTTGTTCGTTGCTTGCCTTGCTTCCGAAGCGTACATGGCGATGATCCGGTGGTCCGATCCGGGCGTTGATTGACCATCGCTTCGGACAAACCTAGAGTCACCTCCTGATTGCGGGGTGGAGCAGTCCGGTAGCTCGTCGGGCTCATAACCCGAAGGTCACAGGTTCGAATCCTGTCCCCGCTATTGCCGGGCCGGTTGCGAAAGCGACCGGCCCTTTGGTTTTCAGGGAACGCCGCCGAGAGACCTCGGCGGCGTTTTCGCGTTTTGGCCCACGTTCCGAAGGGATCGCGAGAGCCACCCCTCGTGGGCCAGGTCTCTGCCGCTCGGCATGTCCATAACCGGCTCCTGCCCAGTCGGGCCTCACGGGCGCGAGTTTGGCCCAAAGTCTCTCCGCGTCTCTCGTCGCCGGGTGCCCGGGTCAAGAGGGGTTGGTGCTCACGAGAGCGCGACAGATGAAGTCACATCTGCACCGGGAGCCGCTCGGATTGGTCCGCCGACATCGACCCGCCGGTTCACAAGCGGGCAGATAGCGCGACGGCTGCATAGGGAACCACTACCGGAGCGATTGCTGCACCGGCTGGATGGAGCCCCCGATGCGAACCCAGAACCCAGAGACCATGACGCCCGCGGAGCGCGACGCCGAAGTCGCGAGCATCCTCGCGCTCGGCCTCGCGCGGGCCATCCATGCGGAACGTTCGCGTTCCACCCGGGAGCCAAGCGACCTGGCGGAATCTGACGCCGATCGACTTGAACTTCCGCAGCATGCAGACCTCAGTGTCTCCGCACGGCCCCGGGGTTAGGGCTCCGGACCGATGCGAAGAGGAATCCCCATGTCTGATGCGATCGAACGACAACTCGGCGAGCTTCAGCGGATGACCACCAGCGACTTGGTGGACCGCTACGAGGAACTCCACGGCCACGCCTGCCGCACACGCCACCGTGCCTACCTGATCCGCAAGATCGCATGGCGTATCCAGGCCAACGCGGAGGGCGACCTGAGCGAGCGGGCCAAGCGGCGGGCGGCCGAACTGGCCGACGACGCCGAGATCCGCACGATGGCACCTCGCTCGTACACCTCCCCTCCGCAGCCCGGCGAAATCCGCACCATGGTGCGATCGCTCGATACGCGCGACCGCCGCGATCCCCGGTTGCCGCCGCCCGGCTCCGCGATCGTCCGCCAGTACAA
>JAHDXL010000002.1:386691-521703 GCA_023382935.1 Phycisphaerales bacterium | reverse complement strand
AAAGCGTAAACTCCGGCATACTAAAGACTTAGCGTAGTAGGTCCGAGAATATATATTATGGATAGTTTTCATGCTGGGGCAACCCGCGCCTGGCACCGGGAGGACAGGCTGGCGGGACGGCACCAAAGAGACAGAGGACACGATTCTCCGCCACCCATGAGGTCTCCGCCCGTTGCGCAGGCGTTGCGCCGTTTTTCCCCGAAGACCGGCTCATGTCCGGCCGATTTCTGTGATGGTGGCTTCTTTCGCCGAAGGAGGGCGAGAGACAGTTCTCGAAAGGGAATCAGCATGAGCGCACTCGGCCTCTCCACGCTCCGGAACCTCATCAGTGCCCTTCCGACGGGGGAACGTCGACTTGTGCTGCTCAAGTACGCTGAGGGGTTCAACGACGCCGAGATCGCCCAGATCCTCGGCATGGAGCCGTCGCAGGCGTCCGCCCGTATCGAGGCCCTTGAGGGCCTCCTGTTTGAGCAGATGCAGGCAAGTTTCGAGGCCGAGTTGAGCGGCGAGCGCGCCCTAGCCGCCTGACCCCTACCGCTGCCTCACGAATCGATGGAGCGCTCCTTCGGGCGCCCCATCGTGTGTTCTTGTTCACGGTTTGAGCCGTCCATCACCGCCGCGGGCGACGGTTCGCCCGCCGCTGGATTCCCATGGCCGCAGAATCATGTCGTCGCGTCGGGCCTCGCGATGCGGATCGACGTTGTCGCTGCGGTGGTCACGTCCGCGGTCCCAGTTGCGATCGCGTCCATTATCGCCTTCGCGTCCCCAGTCACGGCCCTTGTCGAAGTATCGGTCGGAGTCGCTGCGGAAGCGGATGCTGAAACCGCGATCGAAGCGAGGCGGCGTGCTATAGATCGGGCGGGGAGGTGGGCAGTAGACGCGAGGAGGAGGCGGGGGTGGCGGGCAGATCACGATGGGTTTGGGAGGCGGGCAATAGACCGGTGCCGGACGGCAGATGGAGCGCAGGCACAGGATCAGGCAATCGCCCCGCCAAGTGGCCTGCAAGTCGTAGTCGCAACTTTCCCAGTTGAACCGGGGCGTGCGGCAGGGCGAGGTTTCGACGACGATGCGCGAGCCGTCGAAGCGGGCGCAGTAGCCCATGCGATCGAAGACCCTCGCGATTTCGCGTTCGCTGTCGCAGGCGTCGATGACGTAGCAGCGGCCGTCGATGGTGAGGGTGCCAATGGTGGCCGCTCGCACGCCGGAGGTGCCGTAGTAGATGCTGACGGAGGTGTCGGCCAGGGCCGGCGTGGTCAGGGTCGTCGGCAGAGCCATGGCGCCGATCATCAGGGCGGCGCGCAGCGATGTCGGTTTGGCGCGTTTGAAGCGCAGCATGACTGGTTCCTTTCTGATCTTCTGGTGTCCGTTGTCGCCCGCGCTGTCGCGGGTCGGCCGCACGTTCCCGCCGGGCCCAACGGGCAGTGCGGGTGGGTCCTACAAGCCCCACGTCATTGCACCGGCGGGTGGAGGCGTTTGCTGACAGGACTTTAAACGTGACGAGTTTGCGGCACGGAGTTCGGGATGTGTATGGGCAACTTTTTGTTTGCCTTCGCGAACAACTGTGTCAGAGAATGTCCGGGCCGACGGTTCTTCTTCGTAGGAAACCAGCCGGATGGTGAACCGGCGCTTTGGGGGAGGACTGGTATGGCCTCTGCGAGCATGACCTTGAACGACACGACGCTCGTGACCAGCCCGGCGCCCGGCGACATGTCGCCGATCGAGGCGGCGATCATGGACGGGTGCAACGCGCTGCACCACGCCCGGGGCGAAGGTGACACGCGGGAGGCCGCCCGCATCCGGCGCGAACTGTTCAAACTTCTGGATCGTTACGACGAGACAGATGCGGAAGGGCATCCCAATCCAGCGTGGGCGCGGGCCAATCAGCGGGCATTGGTGCACTCGGCTGCAGGCGAATTGGAGGCGGCGTTGAAGTTTGAGATTGCGGCGTTGCCGTATGCAGATACGCCGAGGCGGAAGGAGATCAGCCTGGGCAACCTGGCCGACCGGTGCATCCGGGCGGGACGGTTCGAGGAGGCGGTGGAGTGGTTCATGCTGGCGCAGGAAGTAGCACCCGACCGGGTGCCGATCCTGCTGACAGGCATTCAGGCGTTGTGCCTAGCCGGATTTTCCGCTGAAGCAAATGAACTGTGCGAGAGTTTGCTTGACATGCCGGGACTGATGCAGGAGAACAGCGAACTGACGGCCTACCTGGACTACGAGGCGCGACTGAAGGGCATGGCCGGGGAACTTCCTGCATTGGGCGAACTCTACAGGCGTTGGAATATGGTGAAGAGCAGACGCTCCGGGGAGTCCGGGGTTCCCGGGGTCTCTGGCGGATCGGGGGGGGACTGAGCCATGATGACCAGACAGCAACAGGACGAGTTCTGGCGGCTATACGAACTGCGTGCCCGCGGTCCCATCGAGCAGGCCTGCCGACGTGCTTCGCGTTCGTTGTCCGAGAGTACCATGGACGTGTTCGACATGATCGCCTGGGTGGACGACCGGGTGTGGCGGATGCTGCGCCACGAGCAGGCCCCCACGTTCCATGACAACCCCGCGCCGGAGGAGGCGATCGAGCGGGTGATCGGGCACGCGCGGACGCTGGCACGCTGGTCATACTTGGCGTTGTCGCGCAAGCACTGGCGCCGGCTCGAGCGTCGGCAGGACATTGTCGCGGCAATGACGCGCACCGAGCGCCTGGCGGCCGTCGAGGCGCAGGAAGTTCCGCTGGAGAAAAGCGAAGAACTCAAGCAGAAGTTGGAGAAGATCCGCGGGTCAGTCTCGCAGAACGTGCGAAGCCGGGCGGCGGCGTCGTGGCACGATCTGGCGGAGCGTCACCGCGTCGCCATGGCCCTGGGCGCCACCGAGGCCGAAGATACCGCTTTGATCGAGAAAACCATGTCCGGCGAAATCAAGACCAACACGGTCGAACAGATGCGTTCGCGGGCGCTGCGTCGGCTCCGCGAGGTCGCGGCCGAGGCCGCCAACTCCACAGCGAGCCTGTTCATCATGGCAGTGGTCGTGGTGGGCCTGCTCACCGCCGATGAAGTCTTCGCTGGCGAGCAGTCGGGCGGGCGCGGCGGCGGCAAGGGCATGACAGCCGCGTGCGAAGTCGACACGCTGGGCAAGGGCGAGCAGTCCGGCGGGCGCGGCGGCGGCAAGGGGATGGCGTCCGATCTGGTCGTCAAGGGCGAACAGTCTGGCGGCCGCGGGGGCAATTGAACGCCTTCGACGCCAGCCGGATGATCGCAGATGCCATCGACGTTCGTCATGGCGCATCGGTGAAGGTGAACGCCCACCGCGGCTGTCGACAGCGACCTTGATGACAAGGTTGCTGGCAAGGTAGGACTGATTCCGGCAGGGCAACGTGATCGCCACGAAAGGCGATCACTGCATCATCTGTCGCACCAGGTTGTATGAGGCGGCGATGACGTTCATCACCCCTTCACCGGCGATGAGGCCGGACGCAACGGCAAAGACCAGCGCCGCGCACTGTTTGGGGTTGAGTTTGCGCCACAACACCAGCACCATCGAGCCGATGAACATCATGATCGGGTACATCGGCGGCACGATGAATGCGATGCCCACCGCCAAGGCGCTGGGCGTGTAGGGCGCGGCTTTGGGCCATACCTTGCGCACGATTGGCATCAACATGCCGAAGATCAGTCCGGCCAGGATCGCCCAAGGGGCATTGGGAGGCAGCGAGTCCAGGCCCGTCGCGAGCACTTCGGCCACGCCGCGCCACGCATGCGCGGCCGGCGCTGGATATTCGGCGTCGAAGCCGATCTCGTAGGCATGGTCGAAGATCCAGTAGACCGGCACCACGACGGCGATGCCCGCGGTGATGCCGATGCACTGCGCGATGATCTGCTTGCGCGGCGAGGCCCCGAGCATGCGTCCGGCCTTGAGGTCGTGCATCATGTCGCCGGCCTGAGAGGCGCCCGCGCCGGTGATGGCGGCGGCCATGAGGTTGGTCGGAATCTGCCCAGGCGCGACTCCGGCGAAGGCCAACTGGGTTACCTTGCCCATGCCCCCCACCGGGTTGATGTCGGTTTCGCCGGTCGAGCGGACGGCGATGGCGGCCATGACGGCCGAAAGCCCGATCGCGATGATCGTCATCCAGATCGCGATGCCGAAAACGAACCACATGACGAGGATGGCGCCGGTGCTGCCGACGGCCAGCCCGGCCATCCACCAGGAGTTGGGCACGCGCAACTCCGGCGGTTCGACGTGGGCGCCGGATGTGGCCTTGGGCGTGCGGCGGAAGGTGTTGAGGATGGTCTTCCATGACAGCGCCAGCGAGGTGAGCGCGTCGGCGACCATGATGGCTACGCCGGGCCAGAGGATCCAGCCCTGCACGCCGAAGCGGGCGTCAAAGACGCTTTTGCGCGAGGTCCAGCCCTCGTGCGGGCCAAGGATCGAGCCGAGCACTCCCCCACCATTCATGACGTAGGGCCCGAGCAGACCCCACCCGATGATCGCGCCGGCGAAGATCGAGATGCCGATGCGCGGGCCCACCACCAAGCCAGCGCCCGTCATCGCGGGGGCGGCGATGGGATAGAAGCCCCACTTGAGAAGAAGGGCGAAGAACAGCACCACACCGGGGATGGTCGGATCCTCCACCAGCACGTCATAGGCGCGGCCCCGCGTGATGAGCGACAGCGGGCTGTTGCAATAGCCGGCGATGGTCGCGTAGGCGTCGTGCCAGTTGGTCTTGAGAGCCACCACCGCCAGCGCGATGACGGCGAAGACGAGCAGAGCCTTGGCCTTTCGCACCGCCTCGGCGCCCTCGGCGAAGATCGACACGATGGTCTGGGCAGTCGCCGTTCCGCTGGGAAAACGCAACTTCTCGACAACGACCATCTGATTGCGCAAGGGCACGGCGAAGAACACGCCGAGGTAGCCCACCGCCAGTGTCCAGCAGGTCAGTTCGAGATAGGACAGGTGAACGGCGTGGTCGCCGTCGAGCATCGCCAGCGCGGGAATAGGGGCGAGCAGTCCGCCCGCCGACGCCATGGCTCCGGCCGCCGATCCGGCAGTTTGTGCGATATTGGTCTCGAGCACGCCGAAGCGGCGCGCCTTGAACGCCTGGCTGAGCACGGCCCACACGGAGAAACTGAGAATCGCGGCGATGATTGACCCGCCGAAACTCCATCCGATTTTCAGCCCCAGCGAGATGTTCATCGCTCCGACGACACAACCGATGAGACATCCAGTGATCAGTGCCCGGGGTGTGAACTGCCGCTCGCCTGGCGTGGGGACATAAATCTGGTCTTCGTTGGTGGCGCCGGGAAGCCCAGCGCCGCCCGTGGCAGGCACGCCTGTCTCCGAGGGCCTCGGGTCGTCGGCAGGCGGATCGCGGTGGTTGCTCATCGGTGGTCCCCTCGCCAGGCGGCGTCGGCGGCAATGCCGGGACGGTAATCTAGACGATTTCCCACCCCGATACCAACGCGAGGCAGAATCGTGTCGGCCATGCCGGACTCTTGACGCTGCCGGAGTTGGGCGCTGATCTGGATCAAAGCAGCAACCTGGGAGTACCGCAGGTGGTGACACGGCTTGAAGTTGGCGGCACCTCCCCCCTCCTCGCCCCGGTCGATTACCTGCCTCGCTACACTCGTCCCAGCATGTCACGGAAATCTCCCCGATGGTGGTCGCGAATTTTCGGAGCCCAGGAGTCCGGGCTGACGATGGTCATCATGGCGATGGCCATCGTCCTCACTCTGTTCGGAGGGAGCAAGCAGAAGACTACGCGCGAGGTGGTTCCCGCCGGCGCGACGGTGACGCTCTACGACGCCGACGACCGGCCGCATCGGCCCGGCACGCTGCCCGACCGGAGTATCGCCCGCGTCACCATCACCACGCTCGATGGCGGAGAACGCAGCCTCACCGGCACGCTGGCCTTTCGCGAGACCTTGGGCGAGCGTTTCATCACCGTGGGCCGCAAGGTCAATCGTTTCCTCGAACTCGAGAACGTGGTGCTGGTGATGAAGGACGCCAGTTTCATCGCCGTGATGGCGGTGGGCATGACGGCGGTCATCATCTTGGCGGGCATCGACCTGTCGGTCGGCTCGATCTATGCGATGGCCGCGATCGTCGGCGCCATCGTGCTGCACGAACTGGGTGCAGGAGCCGGCGGCGTGCTGGCGGTCGCAGCCGGGCTGGGTGTCACGCTGACAATCGGCGCGCTGTGCGGTCTGGCCAACGGCGTGATGATCGTCGGGCTGCGCGTGCATCCATTTGTCATCACGCTGGGCATGATGGCCGCGTTGCGCGGGCTGACGATCATTATTCCGCAGAAGATCTACCACGAGCAGTCCATCGCCGGATTTCCGCCGGGATTCACCAGCGGTTTCTTCAAGAAGCAGATGTTCGGCGTGTATCCCGTCCCGGTCATCATCATGCTGCTAGTCGCGGTTGCGGGTTGGTTCGTGTTGACGCGCACAGTGCTGGGCCGGCATGTGTTCGCGATCGGCGGCAATGAGACGGCGGCCAGGTACGCCGGCATCCCCGTCGGGCGGGTGAAGATCATCGTCTACACGATGATGGGGCTGCTGGCCGGGCTTTCCGCGTGCATGTACCTGGGTTACCTCGGTTCGGCCGAGACCGGCGCAGGCACGGCGTATGAACTCAAGGTGATCGCGGCGGCGGTCATCGGCGGGGCGTCGCTGATGGGCGGCCGCGGCTCGGCGCTGGGTGCGGTGCTCGGCGCCATCGTCATCCAACTCATCGACAACGCCATGATCATCTTCCAGATCGATCAGAACCTCAACCAGGTGGTGATGGGCGCGGCCATTATCATCGCCGTCGTCATTGACCAGGCCAAGCGCCGCATGGGCGCGCGGTGAAATGCGCCGGGGTTCGTCCACCTACGATTCAACTTGTCAAGGTCGCGGTGTTCGCCGCGTCCAGATCGGGAAAGGGACCAACATGAGACTCACACGATTTCTGAGCATCGCGTTCGCCACCGCGGCCGCGATCGGCATCGCCGCCTGCGACAACAACTCCAGTTCAACAGGCGGTTCGCCGCCGAAGAACACTGCCGGGCCGAAACAGAAGGAGCACTACGTCATAGGGCTGGTGGCCAAGAGCCAGGTGAACCCGGTGTTCCAGGCGGCCCGAGTCGGTGCCGAGGACGCGGCCCGCGACCTGTCTGCCAAGTACGACATCGAGGTCGAGATCCGCTGGCAGACACCGGCCCAGGAAGACGCGCAGCAGCAGGCGCAGTACGTCGAGCAACTCAAGGCGTCTGGTGTGAACGGCATCGCCATTTCGTGCATCGATGCCAACCTGCTCAATGGCGCGCTCAAGGACGCGGTTGACAACGGCACAGTGGTCATGACCTTCGACTCCGACGCACCGAACTCCGGGCGCATGGCGTACTACGGCGTCGATGACAAGGCCGCGGGCGCCGCCGTGATGAAGGCTCTGGCCGAGCAACTGGGCGGCAAGGGCGTGGTGGCCGTGCTGGCGGGCAATCAGGCGGCGACCAACCTTCAGAACCGTGTCGCCGGCGTGCGGGCCGAGGCGGCGAAGTATCCCGAAATCAGCATCATCGACGTGTACTACCACCCCGAGACGGCCAACGACGCGGCCGCCAAGATGCAGCAGGTGCAGAACGCCAATCCCCAGATTACCGGGTGGGCGCTGGTCGGCGGGTGGCCTCTGTACACCGACAACGCGCTTGACGGCGTGTACGAGCACGCCAGGGTGGTTTCGCTCGACCCGCTCCCGCTCCCGCTCCAGTACCTCAAGAAGGGGCAGGTGCAGGTGCTCATTGGTCAGCCGTATTACGGCTGGGGCTACGAGTCTGTGCAGTACATCGTGGAGAAACTGCACAACGCCCAGAATCCGCCCAGCGAGATGATCTACGCTGACTTCGACGTGGTAACCTCGGGCAATGTCGATGAATATTCGGCCAACTGGGCCAAGTGGACGGGCAAGAGCGGCGGGTGAACTCACGCTTCCGCAAACGACGGCGGCGCTTTCCGAAAGGTGAACGCCGCTCTTTCCAGAACGCATGAACGCCACTTTTGACCAACCCCTCCTCGTCGCCGAGCACGTCTGCAAGCGATTCGGCATCACGCAGGCGCTCGACGATGTATCCGTCGAGTTTCGCCGTGGCGAGGTGCACGCGCTCATGGGTGAGAACGGCGCGGGCAAGAGCACGCTGGGGAAGGTCATTTCCGGCCTGCACAGGCCGGACTCGGGCCGCGTGGTGATCGCCGGGCGCGAGTTGCGGCCGGGGTCGATTGACGATGCCTTCAGCGCGGGCATCCGTATCGTGCACCAGGAACTGGCCCAGTGCCCCAATCTGTCCGTCGCGGAGAATCTCTGCCTGCACGACCTGCCTAGAACAAAGGTGGGCACCATCGATTGCGAGGCGATGCATAGGCGGGCGGCCCGGCTGGTGCACCGCATCGAGCCGTCGATCGACGTGACGGCCGAACTCGGCTCGCTCAGCCCCGGACACCGGCAGATCTGCCAGATTGCCGCCTCGCTCGACGAGGAAGCCCGACCGGGCGCCGAGCCGGCGAGGCTGATCGTCTTCGACGAGCCGACTAGTTCGCTGTCCATTTCAGAGACAGAGAAGTTGCTCTCGGTGGTGCAGCAACTGGCAGCCGACGGGATCACCATCGTCTACGTCTCGCATCGCATGAGCGAGATTTTCGCATGCTGCGACCGGGTGACGGTGTTGCGGGACGGAAAGTACGTGGCTACGTCGAACGTCAAGGACATTTCCGAGCCCGACTTGGTCGAGCAGATGATCGGGCGTCGGCTGGCCAGCCCCACCGCTCGCCTGCGCGGGCAGGAAGGTGAGGCCGAGGCGCTGCGCACGCTTGGAGGCACCCAGAGCCACCACGTCGACCTCGCCGCTCCGCCGCGCCTGGAAGTGCGAGGTTTGTGCAGCCCGGGCAAACTCGACGGCGTGTCGTTCAGCGTCAAGGCTGGCGAGGTGCTCGGTGTCGGCGGGCTGGTGGGCTCGGGTCGCTCGGAACTGCTCGACGCCATATTTGCCCTTGACCCGCGGGCGAGCGGCGAGGTAATGGTTGACGGGCACCCGATCGACCGCTCGTCACCTCGGGCGCTCATCGCGGCCGGTGTGGGCTACGTTCCGGAAGATCGGCGATTGCAGGGCCTGTTCTTCGATCTGTCAGTATCGGAGAACATCGTTGTGCCGTACATGCGACGGCTGTCGCACTTGCTCGGGCTGCGTGATCTAGCACGCGAGCACCAGGTCGTGAGCCAGCGCGTCAGCGAGTTTCAGGTCAAGTCGGCCTCGCCCGCCTCGCTGCCCGGCCAACTCTCCGGCGGCAACCAGCAGAAACTGCTCATCGCCCGCTGGATGCACGCGGAAAGCCATGTGTTGTTGCTTGACGAGCCGACGCGCGGCATCGACGTGGGCACCAAGTCCGAGATTTACAGGTTGATCCACAAGGCTTCCGACCGCGGCGCCGCCATCGTGCTGGTCAGCAGCGAAATGCCTGAACTTCTGGCCATGTCCGATCGCATCATCGTCATGGCGGACGGACAGTGCCAGGGCGAACTGACCGGGGCCGACATGACGCAGGTGAACATCCTGACGCTGGCGACTCGCGAGCACGCCAAGGCGTGAGCAGTTGCCAACCCAGCGGTGAGTCTTCCAGCCTCCAGGGCAGCAAGGAGCCAACCCCCGCGGAAACAGCAGCAACCCCGAAGTCAGGTTTGCTGCTACGACTCACTTCAACTTCACATGCACGTCCGTGCCATCACGCCCCTGTCCGGAGGCCTCGCTGCCCTCAGGCAGCAACACCCTCACACGCAACGCGCGATCGGTCCGCTGCATGCGCCCCTGCTCGGCCGCCACACGCACCACAACCTCACCATCGATCCGCGTGGCCTCGTAGGTCGTTTCGAGGTACTCCCCGTCGAGGTATGCCCAGCCTTCGCCGGCGTCTTCGTACAGTCGTCCGCGAGCCTTGCCCTGCGCGTCGAGGCACACGATCAGCGTCAGCGGGTCGAGCGGCTTTTCATCGACGTATTCCATCACCGGCCCGCTGGGGATGATGGAGCCGGGGCGAGCGAATAGGCGTGCCTGGTCCGGATCTTCCGAGTCACGCCTCCCGTCGAAACCCTCGAAATCAAACTCGCGCCACGCCACACCGTCGATCGGCCGGGGCATCACCACCACGCGGTCGCGTGCCGGTTGCATCTGCGCCACCACGAGCACATCGCCACCCAGCAGGAACGAGTCATCCTCCGACCGCAGCGCGGGGTCTTTCGGATCGGCGAAAAGGGTGGGGCGCACGATCGGCATGCCCGCGCCGGCCGCGTCGGCGAACAGCGTGTAGAGGTACGGTATCAGCCGATAGCGTCGTTCAAGAGCCCGGCGGGCGGTCGCCTCGACCTCCGGCCCGAAGGCCCATGGCTCCTTGTCGATGTTGCCCTTGGCGGTGTGCCCGCGTGAGAAGGGGAACAGCGCGCCAAAGCCGATCCAGCGAGCAAACATCTGCCCGTCGCCGTTGCCCGCGAAGCCTCCGATATCCGGCCCGCAGAACGGCTGCCCGCTCAAACTCAGGTTCAACGTCATCGGCACCGACACGTCGACGTGGTACCAGTTGGCGCTGTTGTCGCCCGTCCAGGTGGCCGCGAAGCGATGCCCGCCGAGGTAGTTGGCCCGGCTGAGAACGAACGGCCGCTTGCCCGGGTTGGCTTCCATCACGCCCTCTCGCGTGGATTGCACCATCAGCATTCCGTAGACGTTGTGGAAGCGAGCGTGCGGCCCGGGTCCGCCGAACTCTGCATCGGCCCGGTGCCAGTTGTCCTCGGGCATGGTCTTCGACGGGGTGTTGAACACCGCAGGCTCGTTCATGTCGTTCCACACGCCCGAGATGCCGTTGGCCATGAAGTCGTCGTACAACCGCGCCCACCACTGGCGCACGTCGGCATTGGTGTAGTCAGGAAACACGCACATGCCCGGCCACACCTCTCCCTGGTACGTCTGGCCGTCGGCGGTCTTGGTCCAGACGTCCGCGGCCGTGCCTTGGTCGTAGACGAAGTACCCGCTTTCGAGTTTGATCCCCGGATCAATCATCCAGACGTTGTGAAAGCCCTGGGTCGCCAGCCATTCGTTCAGTTCCGCCGGATCGGGAAAGTCCTTCGTATCGAATGTGAAGCACCGATACCCGTCCATGTAGTCGATGTCCATCCAGATCACGTCGGCGGGAATATCGCGCGATCGAAAGCCCTCGGCGATCTCGCGCACCCGCGCATCGGGGTCATACGAGTAGCGGCACTGGTGATACCCGATCGCCCACTTCGGCGGGAGCGTGATCGTGCCGGTCAGTTCGCCGAGCGCCTGCATCACTTCCTGCGGTGAGTCGCGTTCGATCACGATCACCGGCTGCTCGGGCCCTTCGGCCCGGAAGACGATGCCGTCACGCAGATCGATCTCGCAGCGATACGTCGTATCGGCCAGCACGCCAAAGGCCGTGCCATCCGCCCGCACCGCCAGCACCCACGGCTGCGACGTGTACAGGCTCTTCGTGTCGTCCTTGTAGCCATAGGCGTCCGTGTTCCAGCACTCGGTCACGCGTCCATTGCGGAGCAGTTGCCCGGCCACTTCGCCGGTGCCGTAGAGAGACGTGCCCTCTTCAATGGCGATCGACGCGGTCCAGCGCTGTCCGTCGCGTCCAAACACCACCTGCACCGGGAAATCGCCGGGGACCGGGCCTTGTGGCTCCAGCGGCTTCACCACGGCGAAGGAGGGCAGTTCCAGCGTCCGGGCCTCCTCATCCGCGTACCAACGCACGACGCCTTGGCCAACCAAATCTCCCACCGGACCGCCGGCGGCGGACCCGCTCAAGACTCCAGCCAGTAGTGCAATGCAAAGCCCGCGACACGGCATGATCTGTGACAAGGCGACTCTCCCGACGCCGAACAGCGTCCGTGTTCTGGGACCACGTCCCGCCGGGCGGGGCCGGGGCCGCTGAATCTTCCCGTACCGGCGAGGAGACGAAACCCTTGGCCGGGGTCGGGCGATGGACTATAAGAGACCGTAGGTCGCGGGCCGAATCCCGGGCCCGGAGGGGGATGTATCGCCCATGCCAATGTTCCGCACCTCTGCGATTGCCGCTTCGCTGGTCGTTTCCGCCCTGCCCGGGCTGGCCCAAGCCCAGACCAACCCGGTCATGCTCCAGTGGTTCGAATGTGAGTGGGACGACATCGAGCGCCGCACGCCCGACCTGTTCTTGGCCGGGTACAACGCCGTCTGGCTGCCGCCCCCTTCCAAGGCGAGTTTCCAGAGCGCCGGATACGACCCGTTCGATCGCTTTGACCTTGGCAGGCCCCCGATCAATGCGACGGGCAGCAACCGCGCTCGCACCACCTATGGCACCGAGCAGTCTTTCGACGCGATGGTCGCCGAACTGCACCGTGCCAACGCGCTGGTCTACATCGACGGGATCTTCAATCACAATTCCGCGCGCACCGAGTCCGACGCTTTCCTAGCCCAGGGCGGCTGGCCCGGGTTCTGGATTCCGCGCGAGAGTCCGCCTCGCGACAAGCAGCCGACGGACAACTGGGGAGATTTTCACGCGGGCAACGCCGGAGGGTACATGCAGTCGGAGAACCCCGGCGGGGCCAACTACAACCTCACACAAGGCGACCTGGTCGCGCTGATCGACATCGCCCAGGAAAGCAACCACCAGTTCATCCGCAATCCCGTCGCGGCCGGCAATCCGCTCAACATTCCCTCCGGCACGATCTACAATCTGCCCGACGCGAACAATGCCGCGCTGTATCCTGATCGCGACCTGCCGGGAATAGGCATCTCCAACCCCGGCACCTCGCGCAATCCGGGCACGACCAACTTCACGCGCTACCCATTCAACACCGCCCAGCCCCTCGCGGGCGACGCCGTCACCGACAACAGCACCGGCTACCTCATGCGATGGGCCCAGTGGATGCTCGAAACGCGGCGCATTGACGGCTTCCGCCTCGACGCCCACAAGCATGTGCCCACCTGGTTCTGGGACACCTACTTCGATGCAGCGGTCCACATGGCCCGCTTCGACCCCAACGGCAATCGCGTCAACCCGTTCACCTTCGGCGAGAACGTGACGGGTAACTTCGACATGCTGGCCAACTACGTGCGGTTTGACTCGTTCGCGACGCGCGATGCTCTCGACATTCAGGGCGCCGCCCGCTTGCGTGAGATCATCAATGCCGCCGGCTTCGGCTCGTGGGGCGGCTTGTTTTCCAACGCCGACACCGCCCACCTCGACATTGCCGACGACGGGCTGTCCAATGGCTCGGCTGGCGTCAACCACGTTTTCAGCCACGACAACGGCTCTACCGGCAACGGCTCCTCGACGCCCACCCTGCCCACCGCACGCCAACAGGGGTATCCCCAGCACGCCTACATGCTCATGCGGCCGGGCCGCCCGATCGTCTATCACCATGCCCGCGGCGTCTCGCGCAGCAGCGGCTTCTTCCCACGCGAAGGTGTGCCGCTGGCCCTGGGACTCAACCCCGCCACCAACACCCTCGACCCCACCATCACCACACTGGTCAGGCTGCACAACCAACTGGCCTGGGGTCAGTACTTCCAACTCAACTCCAGCATCGCCGACGTGCTCGTGTTCCAGCGCGCGGCCAACGGGTATGCCAACTGCCTCGTTGGCGTCAACGACCGCTACGACGCGGGCATCGACACCATCAACGTCGTGACTCAGTACGCCCAGGGCACCCGTCTGCACGAGCAGACCGGCAACGCCGCCGACGCGACCATCGACCCTTTCAATCAGATTCCCGAGGTCATCACCGTCGGCCCCGGGGGGGCGGTCACGCTCCAGGTGCCCCGCAACGTCTCGCCTGCTGGCGTCGAGCACGCCAAAGGCTATGTCATATACTCCGAGGCTCTGCCCCAGGGGTCGCTGTTCCTGACCAACCAATCGGGCGCCATCAACGCCGACCCCACCAACTTCCCGGCCTTCTTCCGCCGCCTCAACTCCATCCCGGTCATCTCGGCCGATTCGTTCCGCATCACGCTCAACACCCAGCAGGCCGACGCGCAGGATCCCAACACCGATGACAACGCGCTGTTCAAGATCGACCAGGGCACGCAGGACTTCAACGGCAACGGAGCCGTGGACTTCGGGCTGAACGTGCCGGTCGTGGGCGGATACGAGCAGTTTGTCACCATCCGCCAACCCACCTACGACTCGGCTGGCACCACGGGCGTGTACTCGCAGCAGATCGACGCGACGACGCTGGCCGATGGCTTCCATTACGTCTCGGTCATTGCATTCCGGCATCGACCGTCGCTGACCAGCCCGATGTTCAATGAGTGGCGCAGTGTCGTCTACATCGACCGCCTAGACGCCGAACTGGACGTGCCCGGGCTGGAGCAACCGATCGAGAACCCCAACTTCGAGTTCCGCATCATCAATCCCGACCGCACCGTCACCGCAGTGCACACATTCCTCGACCTGGCGCCGGGGGTGAATCCGGTCAGCCTGGTTGGTGCTGGCAACGCCGCTTCGCGCTGGGATCGGCTGGAATGGCGACGCGCCTTCGACACGCCGCTGACGAACGGCGCACACACGCTGACGATCGTCGCTTTCGAGCACTCGGGTCGCGCGACGGTGCGCAACGTGCCGTTCCAGTTCGGCCAGGTTGTGTGTCTGGCCGATCGCGTACCTCCGTTCGGCTCGCTCGACTTCTTTGACGCGGCCGACTTCCTCGCCGACTTCAGCACGCAGGATCCGTCGGCCGACCTTACCGGCGATGGGGTGTTCAACTTCTTCGACGTGTCGGCCTACCTGGCGGCGTTCAGTGCCGGTTGCCCTTGAGGTCCGTCGAGTCAGCCCCCACGCCGGCCGGATGCCGTGTCGGCAAGGTCGGTCCTCCGACGTCGTTGGAGCAGGACTTCCAGTTGCCAGCGGATCAAGCAGCAGCCTCGAAAATGAAGTCGCGGGCACCTCAAAGCGGTGGGTCCGGAAGATCACGGAAGTTTCACCACGTATCCCGTGTACCGATCGAGCATTCCGAGCGCCCGCCACCGCGCGTCGCCCTCACGCCTGGGCGTGTACACCCTCATGCCGTGCAGCATCTCCTTCAAGGCCGACCCCGGCCTGACGCCCAGCGCCCCGGCGTCGAGCCCCCACTGCTCGATCAGCGTGTCACCTGACACGTTGACCACCACCAGCAGCCGATCATCCTCGTGCGAGCGCACGAATGCCAGCACGCGATCATCGCCCGCGTCAAGCAGCGTGAAGTCTCCCGCGTGCAGCGCCGGCCGGGTCTGCCGCAGCCGGATCAGCCTCCGATAAAGTGACAACAACGAACCCGGCTGCTTCCGCTGCCGATCTACGTTGACCTGATTGACCGACGGATGCACCTCGCTCCACGGGCTGCCGGTCGTAAAGCCAGCCCGCTCGGCATCGCCGGTCCACTGCATGGGCGTGCGCAGGTCCGGGTCCGGCTTCACGCCCACCATCCCGATTTCTTCGCCGTAGTAGATGAACGGCACGCCCGGGGCGGTCAACTGAATCGTCGCGGCACACGCGGCCTTCTCGCGGCTGCCGCCGAGTCGACTCATTACGCGATCCATGTCGTGATTGCCGATCATGGTTGAGGCAGCCGCCCCCAGATTGTTCCACGACCGTTCGAGTGCTCGCCCAATGGTTTCCGCCTCGCCCGCGTTGATGCCTCTTTCAATGGCAGAGCACGTCGAGAATTCGAACGCCGAGTCGATGCCGTTCTGCACGTACCTGGCGACCACCTCAGTGTCATCCCACACCTCACCGACGAGAAAAACGTCCGGCCGCGCCTGGTGCATGGCTCCACTAAACTCGCGCAGCCACGCGATGGTCTCCGGCGTGTTCTCAAACTGCACGCCGTCCTCGATCAGGTGCTTGACCGCGTCGAGCCGCAACCCGTCGGCCCCCATCTCCGTGACCCAGAAACGGCATTCCTCGTGCATCGCCGCCGTGGCCGCCTGCGAGCGCAGGTTTACGTCCGGCATGCCATGCCAGAAGAACCCGTAGTAAAACTGCCCGGTCCGGTCCTTCACCCGGTCGTGCCACACCGGATGATTCGGCCCTCCTTCGCCGGTCAGCGGCTCGTCACGCCACACGAACCAGTCTCGCTTGTCGCTGTCCGGACCGATGGCCTCCCGAAACCACGGGTGATCGATCCCCACATGGTTCATCACCATGTCGACGATGACGCGGATGCCGCGCTGGTGGCAGGCGGCAACAAAGGCCTTGAAGTCCTCGTTGGTACCGTATTCCTCATCGACGGCGCGATAGTCCACCACGTCGTAACCGTGGTAACTGGGCGACTGGCAGATGGGCATCAGCCAGATGCCGGTGACGCCCAGGTCGTCGTGGGTCATGGGGTTGCCGTCGTTGAGATAATCCAGCCGCTCGATGATGCCGCGCAGGTCGCCCACGCCGTCGTCAGCCAGCGGGCCCTCGGTCGAGTCGGCGAACGACCGCACGAAGATCTCGTAGAACACCGCCGTGCGCCACCATTCGTTGCCCGCCGATTGCGGCGATGGAGAAGCAGCGGCCAAACTTATGCACGCGGAAGCGAGCAGCCCGGTCGTGAGCATCGGCAGACCTCCCGGCTCAGCGTATCACGCCGGGAGCCTCCTGTCGGGTCCGTTCCTCTCATCCGCCGAATAGCCGCACCAGAAACACGGCCCCCAGCGCCCCAAGGGCGCTCACCCAGGCGGAGCGGATGAACCACCGCCACGGCTCGTCCCGCTCTGCGGCGGCCGTGTGCGGCAGACGGACCATCGCAACCCGCTCGGCCGTCGTCTGCCCCAGCGGAGACAGCCCGCAGCGGGCGCTGTCCTGCACGATGGCGATGATCAGGGCCGCGTCAAAGTCACGCAGTCCAAGCATTCTCGCCAGCCTGAGAAGTTTCTCCCTCTTCCCGGGCGTGAGGACGGCGGCCCTCTCTCCCTCGATCGCCGCCGCCACACGCACCGCGAAGACCCAGCGGGTATCGCCCGCTTCAAGGGGCGTGGCGGCGCTGACGCCCGGCAACGATGTTGCCGTTTCGCCACGCGCAGCGCCGACCAGACGCAACGCCGGAGTGTCTGGAAGCCCGGAACTCATGTCCGGCTCTTGTGCTGCACAGGCCATGCCGATCTATGCTGGCCGCCACTACACTTTCCCCGGCACCCATGACCCCCCCCACGACCGAGAATCCGCTCCCCCTCCTCGACGTACCCATGTCGCCCGATGAGGTCATCGCGCGGCTCGATACGGCCTCACGCCGCGGGCGACTGCCCGGCTTCCGGGCCCGTCCGCCCGGCGCCCTCTTCCAGACCGACGCCTGGGGCACACCTTTCGATTCCGACCTGTTCGCCCATGCCGGGACACTCGACGCTGGCGTCCGATTGAAGTTTGATGTGCGTCTGCGACGGCGTCTTCCGAGCATCTACGCCGTCCTGCTGGTGCTCACGGTCTGGCCGGGTGCGCCGCTCACCGATTCGCTGCTGCGCATGTGGTTCGACTGGTACCACCGCCTGACGCAGATCGACTTCTTCCAGACCGGCTCGTTCGAGTGGTTCACCTATGCGTGGTACATCCCGCTCTGCGTGCTCCCGCTGCCTTTCATGTGGAAAGGTTGGATGCGTCGCAGCCACATGTCGGCCCGAGTGTCGGCGCTTGAGATGATCGCCAAAATTGCCGGCGAGTTGGGCGTGTCCGTTCCCCCGGAGGCCGCCAGAGCAGTGGCCTCCCCACCCCAACCCTCATTCACAGGGGGAGGTGGTGGGTCCGCGGCAGCCGGGTGACGGGACGCGCATATCCTTGCCCGAGGGCTTGGGAGGGCTCTCGCAGGGACTAATCATGCCGGACATACACACCGTCGCGACCAGTCAGTTCGAGAAACTCGACCGCTGCGCCACGCTCCCCCACCGCCCGCGCGTCCTGCTCGGCAAGATGGGGCTCGACGGGCACGACCGCGGGGTCAAGGTCATTGCACGGGCCCTCCGCGACTCGGGCGTGCACGTCATTTACTCCGGTCTGTGGCAGACGCCCGACTCGCTGGCCATCAGTGCCCGCGACGAAGACTGCGACGTCATCGCCGCCAGCATGATGTCCAACTCGCACCTGGCCCTAGGCCCGCGCCTCGTGGCGGCACTTGACCGCGTCGGTCGCCCCGACATCCCAGTCTACATGGGCGGCATCCTTCCACAGGAAGACATTCCTCGCCTGAGGGAACTGGGCATCGCACGCTGCTTCACCACTGGCACCGGGCTGCTCGACATCGTCGAGGCCGTCAAGTCGGCTGTGCGGCCTCGCACCGAGCCGGCCAGCGACTTGCGTCACGCGACGGCCGAACTGGCGCGTCGGATCTCGCTCGTCCATGACAAGAAGCCGATCAAGGGCGCTCGAGTGATGAAGCCCACGCGCGTCATCGGCGTCACCGGATCACCCGGCGCCGGGAAGTCGACCTTGGTCGCTCAACTCGTCGGCGAGTATTCGCGTCGCGCGCCCGACGACCCGTCGCTGGGGCGCTGCGCCGTCGTCGCCTTTGACCCGAAGAGCCCGATCACCAACGGCGCCCTGCTCGGTGACCGCCTGCGCGTCGACTTCAACAACCTCGGCGAGCGCGTGTTCTACCGCAGTCTGGCCATCTCCGGCGAAGACTACGCCGGGCTGGAACAGGTGCTCGGGCTGATCGGCGGCGCCTACGAGGGCGACGAGGCCTTCCAGACTGTCTTCGTTGAGACCGTGGGTGCAGGACAGAACGAAACGCGCATCCGCCAGCACGTGGACCAGACCGTGGTTGTGCTCACACCGGGCATGGGCGACGCCGTGCAGATGGACAAGGCCGGCATCCTCGAAATCGCCGACGTGTTCGTGTGCAACAAGGCCGACCACCCCGGCGAGAACGAACTGGTCCGCGACCTGCGTGACATCTCCGACGGCCGCCCGATTCACGAAACCGTGGCCACCCACGGCAAGGGCGTGCCCGAACTGCTGGATCGGCTGCTGGGCTGACCGGGCAGGCTACCATTCACTTCTGCGCCGGGGAAGCGCCCGCGCCGTTGGGCCTGCTGTCGTGATGAAACCAGAAGATCTGCTCAAACGACCGGCCCCGCTGCGCCCGCCGATCGACCCGGAGGCCATCGACCCTTCCGAAGAGGTCGGCGTCGGCTCGCGGCGTGTGCGAGAAAAGCGGTCCACGCTCACCCCCGATGGGCGTCTGACCACCGGACGCCTGGCAGGCCTGACCATCAACGGCGCCATCTGGGCACTCTCCTGGCCCGTCATGGTCGAATCGTTCCTCAACTCGTTCGTCGGGCTGACCGACACCGCCCTGGCGGCACGCCTCGGCGAGGCCGAGACCACCGCCATCGGCGCCGCCAGTTACATCATGTGGTTCATCGGGCTGATCATCATGGCCATCGGTGTGGGAGCCACCGCGCTCATCAGCCGGGCCATCGGTCGCGGACGCCTGGCCGTTGCCAACACGGTGCTCGGGCAGGTTGTGCTTCTCTCCTGGGTCTCGGGCATTCTTACCGGCATCCTCATCGCGCTGCTGGCCGACCCGGCCGCCCGCCTGCTCAGTCTCTCGCCCCACGCCGAGAAGGCCTTTGACCAGTACATCTTCATCATCGCCTGCGGCGTGCCGGCCGCTTCCATGCTGTTCTGCCTCATCGCCTGCGCCCGCGGCGCGGGAGACTCCATTCGCCCCCTCTGGGCCATGATCTGGCGCAACGTCGTCAACATGTTCGTCAGTTGGATGCTCTCCGGCGTCGAACTGCCCATCATCGGCAACCCATTCCCATTTCACTACGGCGTCATCGGCATCGCCGCAGGAACCGTCGTCGGCGACCTGGCTGCTTCCATTATGGTGCTCATGATGGCTGTCAACGGCACATGGGGAATCCGCCTGCGCCGCAAGCGTCTCCACCCCCACTGGCACACCATGAAGCGGCTCATTCGCCTGGGTCTACCCAACTTCCTCGAAACCTTCGGCATGTGGGTGGGCAACTTCGTCGTCATTATCCTGGTCGGCAGCCTCTCTCTTGCCTCCACCGGCTCGAAGGAACTGCTCGGCGTGCACGTCATCGCCATCCGCATCGAGGCTTTCAGTTTCCTCCCCGGCTTTGCCATGGGCACCGCCGCCGCGACGCTGGCCGGACAGTACCTCGGCGCCGGAAGCGATCGACTGGCCAAGATCGCCGTCTGGCGATGCAACCTCGTCGCCGTCGCGATCATGGCCTGCTTCAGCGCGGCCTTCTTCCTCGTGCCCGTGCAGATCGTCGAAGTCATCTCCGGGCAACCCGCTCACGTCGAGCAGGTTCCCGCGCTGCTCCGCGTGTGCGCTCTGGTGCAGATTCCATTCGCGCTGGCGATCGTCTTCCGATCGGCCCTGCGCGGCGCCGGCGACGTGACGGTCGTCATGGTGATTACCTGGATCACGACCTACGCGATCCGACTGCCCCTGGCCTTCTTCATTTCCGGCGCCGACCTGGTCTTCCGCACGAGCACCGGTGAGGCCATCACCCTCCTCCACAACCCCAGCCCGTGGGATCTGGGCCTGACGGGCTTGTGGATGGGCCTGTGTGGCGAAATCGTCCTCCGGGCCGTCTTTTTCAGCGCCCGTTACTTCCACGGCGGGTGGATGCGCATCAGGGTGTAAGAACTGGTCATGCAAGACCGGCTCTCGGCGATCACGCACCGAGATCGTGCCGGCCACTTCTGCGCCGTGCCGCTGCCACGGCAACGTTGCACGACCGGCATCGCTGACACGGCACCAACTGCGCCGCGTCACACGAGCCTCACATTCCCCCTGCCTCTGACCACCTTGCCGATCACGCTCACCGTCTCGCCCATGCGGGACAGTTTGCGCTCCACCGACTCGGCAAACGTCGGCCTCACGATCAGGCAGTAGCCGATCCCCATGTTGAAAACCCGCCACATCTCTTCTTCTGCAACCCCGCCCCTTTCCTGCAGGAACGAAAACACACGAGGCCTCGGCCACGAACCGGTTTCCACCACCGCGTCCACCTTGTCGTGCAGTGCCCGGCACAGATTGCCCTCGATGCCTCCCCCGGTGATGTGGGCCATGCCGGTGATGACCTTCTTGACCCGATACCCCCGCTGCACGCGCACGACCGGGTCAACATAGATCCGCGTCGGCTCGAGCAGCACCTCGCCCAGTGTGCGATGCTCGTCCAGTTCCGGGTACACCTTTTCGAGTTTGAGTTTGGCCTTCTTGACGATCTTGCGCACCAGAGAGTAGCCGTTGGAATGCACCCCACTCGAAGCCAGGCCCAGCACCACGTCGCCCGGCTCGACCCGCGTCGGATCGCTGGCCCGTTGCAACTCGACCACGCCCACCGCAAAGCCGGCCAGGTCAAAGTCGCCCGGCTGGTACAGGTCATTCATCTCCGCCGTTTCGCCGCCCAGCAGGGCGCAGCGCGCCATCTCGCATCCGCGGCTGATGCCAACGAGGATCGAGTACAGCATCTCCTGCTCCACCTTGTGCACCGCGACGTAATCGAGAAAGAACAGCGGCTCGCCCCCCTGCACGATCAGGTCGTTGACGCTCATCGCGACCAGGTCGATTCCGACCGTGTCGTACTTCTTCATGTCCTTGGCCAGGTGCACCTTGGTGCCCACGCCGTCGGTGCAGCCCAGGAGCACCGGCTCGCGGAAATTGTGCCGGAAAAGTTCCTCGTTGTAGTCCAGCCGGTAGAGCCCCGCAAAGCCGCCAGGATTGGGAATGACCCGTTGGCCGTGCGTTCGACGCAGCAGCGAGCCGATCGACTCGGCGAACCGATCCCCTGCTTCAATGTCCACCCCCGCATCGGCATACGTCAACCCGCCCTGGCGACTCTTTCCCATGCGGTGAGGATAGTGCGCCTGCCCCCAACCCGGCCTCCTCGAACCCCCGCTCCGCTCGCCCGCTGGGCTGAAAGCCGAGCCTCCCCCGGCTACCATGCACCCTGATACGCCCGAAACCGCGGCGACAAAGCACACCTGGTCACGACGAGGCATTCATGTCGCACACCAACCTGTTCACGTCTGAGTCGGTCTCCATGGGTCACCCCGACAAGGTCGCCGACCAGATTTCCGACGCCATTCTCGACGCCATGCTCGCCGACGACCCGTTCTCCCGCGTCGCCTGCGAGACCCTCGTCGCCACGGGTCTGGTCGTCGTTGCCGGAGAAGTGACCACCAACACCTACGTCGACATCCCCGACATCGTCCGAGGCACCATCCGCGAGATCGGGTACACCACCGCCGAGATGCGATTCGATTGCGAATCCTGCGCCGTGCTTGTCGCCCTCAACAAGCAGTCGCCCGACATCGCTCAGGGCGTCGACCGCGAAGGGGCCGGCGACCAGGGCATGATGTTCGGCTTCGCCTGCCGCGAGACCGACGAACTCATGCCCCTGCCCATCCAACTCGCCCATCGCCTCGTCGAGCAGCAGGCTGCTGTTCGCCGCGAGGGTCGCATCCCAGGCCTGCGCCCTGACGCCAAGAGTCAGGTCACCGTCGAATACGACGGGCGCAAGCCCGTCGGCGTCGACACCGTCGTCCTCTCCACACAGCACGATCCATCGTGGAACGATCGTCAGGCCGAACTCAAGAAAGCCGTCATCGAACACGTCGTCAAGCCCGTCCTCGGCGAACACTGGAACCCCGGCATCACCATCCACGTCAACCCCACCGGGCGCTTCGAAATCGGCGGCCCGCACGGCGATTCGGGCCTCACCGGACGTAAGATCATCGTCGATACCTACGGCGGACGCGGTCGCCACGGCGGCGGTGCCTTCTCCGGCAAGGATCCCACCAAGGTCGATCGCTCGGCCGCCTACATGGCTCGATATATCGCCAAGAATGTGGTCGCCGCCGAACTGGCCGACGAGTGCGAAATCCAACTCTCCTACGCGATCGGCGTCGCCGAGCCCACCAGCGTCTACGTCTCTTGCAACGGCACCGAGCGCGTCGAGCCCGCCCGCATCAGCAAGGCCGTCCGCGACGTCTTCTCGCTCACCCCCAAGGGCATCATCGAGACCCTCCAACTCCGCAAGCCGATCTACCGCCCCACCGCACGGCACGGGCACTTCGGCCGCCCGCCCGCCGAGGTTGAATACACGCGCGTCAACGGCACCACCGTCCGCAACCACGGCTTCACCTGGGAACGTACCGACAGGGTGGACGCCCTGAAGCGAGCCATCTGCTGAGCACACCCGCGATGGACCAGCAATCCGAGCCCGCGGCTCGATCCGTGCTGCCCGTCCTTGCCTGGGCGGCCTTCCTCGCGTGTTCGTGGACTTGGTGCATCGGCATGTTCCTGCCGGCCCTCCTCCTCCGCGACTACGGGCTGTGGGGTTTTCTTGTCTTTGCCGCACCCAACGTCGTCGGCGCCGCAGCCTTGGGCTGGGTGCTCACCACCCGGCAGTCCGCGGCAATACTGTCGAAGGAACACCGCCGCGCCGTCGCCCTGTTCTCCACCGCGACGCTGGCCTTCCATGTCTACTGGCTCTGCTGGATCGGCACCTGGGTGCCCACCGCACTCGCGATCGATCGCGCCAGCGTCGGCCTGGTCATCTTCCCCGCCATCCTCGTGTTCCTGCTCTTCCTCGCCCAGCGCCCGCGCGGACTGGCGGCCCTGGCCGCACCGCTGCTCGCCCTGTCACTCGCGGTCTTCGGACTTGTGATTGCGCGAACCGGAATCGCTCCTCCGCCCTTCACGCCCCAACGCCCCGATGCCTCGCTGCTCTATCTCGCCCCGGTCTGCGTGTTCGGATTTGCCCTCTGTCCCTATCTCGACCGCACCTTCCTCACCGCACGCGCCGAACTGCCCGACCGACAGGCCCAGACTGCGTTCTCAATCGGCTTCGTCCTCTTCTTCCTCGCCATGATTCTGCTCACCCTGGCCTACGCGCCAATGCTGCTCCGCCCGCTCGGCGGCTCGACCGCGCCGGTCGTTGTCGGCGTCGCCTTGCTCATGCACCTGCTGCTCCAGGCCGGCTTCACCGTGGCCGCCCACGTCCGCTGCGGCGAGCCGCGGGCCTCTTCTGACACACTTCGCTGGGGAGCCTTGCTGGCCGCGGCATCTCTCGGCGTGCTGGTGCGCGTGCTCCCTGCCCATGCCGGGTTGGACGCTGGCGAGATCGTTTATCGCCTGTTCATGGGGCTCTATGGCCTGGTCTTCCCGGCTTACGTCTGGCTGGTGGTCATCCCGGCCCGCCAAGGCCGTGCGCCGGCCGGTTCGCTTCAGCGCCGACGCCTCATCCTCATCTTCGCCGCTGCTGTCGGGCTTTCCCTGCCGATGTTCTGGATGGGCTTCATCCAGCGACAGGAAATCTTCCTCGCTCCCGGACTGGCGATCGTGCTGCTGGCCAGACTGCTGGTCTCCACCGGCCGCAGCAATTCCTCGCCGTGACTGGCTGCATCCTGCCAGACCGGTCAACGCTCGGCGCCTGATGCTTCCCCTCACTCCGCTTGTTGGTCTGCGCCGTTGTGCGCGGCTTCCCCACCCACATTCCCCGCCGCGATGGCTGCGTTCCGCTTCATCATCTCCAGTTTCGCCCGCTTGAGCGCCGAGCCCTTGAATGCCGCTCGCCGATCGTCCTCGCTCCAGTTCAGCACTTCCAGCAGGTCAAAGCCGACCCGTCTGGGCGCGTAGGTCGGATGCACGCGGCCTCGCTGCTCGTCCCGCGCCGAGTTGTGGGGGCACACCTCCTGGCACACGTCGCACCCGAAGATCCAGTCTCCCATCGCCTGCCGAAACTCAGGCTCAATCTCGCCGCGGTGCTCGATGGTCAGGTAACTGATGCAGCGCGTCGCGTTGACGCTGTACGGCCGGATCGCCTGCGTGGGGCATGCGTCGATGCAGCGTGTGCAGGTGCCGCAGTGGTCCTTCGACGCTTCCTGCTCCGGCGGGGCCTCCAGTTTCATCGTCGTCACGAACCCGCCGAGCAACAGGTAACTGCCGAGCACCGGGTTGATCGTCAGAGTGTGCTTGCCCTGCCACCCGATGCCGCACCGCGCCGCCAGTTCACGCTCCAGCACCGGCGCCGTGTCCACGAACACCCGGAACCGCTCGCCCGCATGCTCGGCCGCCAGTTCATCGCACAACGCGTGCAGGCGCCGCTTGATGACCTTGTGATAGTCTTCACCCCGCGCATACCGCGCCACTCGCCCGACTCCCGGACGGCGCTCATCCGCCACGTCGCCGCGCAGCCCATATTGATCGGCCACCATCACCACCGACTGCGCACCATCGAGCAGCAGGCGCACATCCAGCCGCACGTCGGCGTGCTTGTCCATGTACGCCATCGTCCCGTGCTCGCCGCGCGACACCCATGCACGAAACTGATCGGAATAGCCGCTCGGCTCGGCCGCGCACACACCGGCTGCCGCGAATCCCAGGGCACGGCATCGCTCCAGCACCTCTTGTGCGCGCACTCGCGCCGCGGCGTCCACGCCGAACCCTACGCGACCGCCACGCTCCCCGCCGCAGAGTAATACCACCTCGCCGCCGACTGCACGGCCTGCGGAATCACCTGCTCAGCGTCGGCCAACCCGGACAGCCACATGCGGTCCCACTCGATCACGACCCACCCGCGGTACCCCACCTGTCCGAGCCGTCTGATCGTCTCCTCGCAGCGCATTTCGCCCTCGCCCACCGGCACCGGCGTTGTGCCCCGAAAGTCCTTGATCTTCACCGACTCCAGCCGCTGCCCCAGCAGGTTGATCCCGGCGATCGGATCCTCTCCCACCGCCTGCCCCACCGCGGGGCTGTACGCGGCCGCGAGCAGGGAACTGCCCGTGCGATCCATGATTTCCGCCAGATCCTCGGCCGTGGGGAACGAGCCGCCATTTTCGATCAGCAAACGCACACCCGTATTGCGCGCGCACGCGCAGGCCAGTTGCAGGCGCTCGACCACACGCCGCATCCCCGCGCGGCGCGACTCGCGCCCGTGCAGTTCAAAGCCGAACACCCGAACCAGCGGGCACTCGATCTGTGTCGCCACCTCGATCATCCGGCGTGTCGCCATGACCGACCGGTTGTAGTCTCCCAGCAGCCTTCCAACGACTGGCGGACTCACCGGCTCGTCGAAGGCAATCGACGTGGCCAGGCAGGCCGGCTGAACGCCCGCATCGGCGCACATGCCCCTGATCTTGGGGAAACTGGTCAGGCACGGGTCGGGCGTGAAGTGAGACGAATCGTCGCCGAAGGTGCGGAACTCGACGCCGTCCACGTCCACACGCCTGGCAAAGTCGAGGACGCGGTCTAGGGTCCGTTCGGGGGTGGCGACAGTGCTGAAAGCCAACTTCATGGTGGTGTCCATCCTTGTCAGCGGATCGAACTTGAGCGCGGGGCAATGGTAGTCGTTACAAATGAGTGGAAAGGGCCGTTTGTGAGCACTTACCAGCGTCAACTCGGGCCGAGAACCCTGGCAATCCGGGGAAACCGCCGTCCGATTGTCGCGGATGGAAGGGTGACGCCGGATCCGCCCCGTCTAGGGGCCCCGCCTAGCCGGCGACCTGCTCACGAACCGCCGCTGGTTTGACCGATCGAAGTGCATCGGGCCGCAGGTGGGTGGTGGCCCTTGTTGAGGCATGGAAAGGCCGCTGGATGGCAGTTCGCACACGATCGACGCCCCGCCCCGCCCTTCTGACGGTGGTGGTGCTCGTTTCGGCGACACAGGTCGGTGGGTGCGTGGATCACCGGCGTGCCGACTTCTACGCCCTTCGCAATATCCGCCTGTATCCAAAGCCCGGCAATGGCACCGTGATCGTGCGATCGGAGCCCATGAGTCTGCTGGCCGGCGAGCGACAGGCCATGGCGCTGCGGGCCAGCGCCGACTGACCCCGGCCACACCAACTCAACCCACAGGTACCATGCCTTCGAGCGCGACGCTCGAAGGAGACGCCTGTGAGCACACATTCCGGGGATCGCGGCCGATTCGACCCACAAGACCCGCTCGGCAGCGCCGAAGAAATCGACTACGCCAGATACCTGTCGCTCGACGCCCTGCTCAGCGCCCAGCATCCGCTCAGTCGCCCCGAGCATCACGACGAGATGCTCTTCATCATCCAGCACCAGACCACCGAGTTGTGGTTCAAACTCATCGTGCACGAACTTCGCAGCGCGATGGACTGGATCCGGCGTGACAACCTGGAACCCTGCTTCAAGATCCTCGCCCGCGTCAAGCACATCCAGGGCACGCTCGAACAGCAATGGAGCGTGCTGGCCACGCTCACGCCGAGCGAGTATCTCCAGTTCCGCGGCGTGTTCGGCACCTCCAGCGGGTTCCAGAGTTACCAGTACCGGCTCGTCGAGTTCATGCTCGGCAACAAGAACGCCGGCATGATGCGCCAGCACGAGCGCGACCCCAAGGCCACCGCCCTGCTGCTCGATGCGCTCCACAAGCCGAGCCTCTACGAGGAGTTTCTGCGCTACCTCGCGCGGCACGGGCACCCGATCCCGCGCGAGGTGATCGAGCGTGACTTCTCGACCAGCCACGAGCGCAGCCCGGCCGTGCTTGAAGTCTTCAAGAACATCTATCGTCATCCCGAGCAGCACTGGGACGCGTACGAGATGTGCGAGAAACTGGTCGACGTCGAAGAGGCCTTCTCGATGTGGCGATTCCGGCACCTCAAGGTCGTGCAGCGCGTCATCGGCTACAAGACCGGCACCGGCGGCAGCCCCGGCGTGCCGTTCCTCCGCAAGATCGTCGACCAGGTGCTCTTCCCGGAACTGTGGGACGTGCGGACGGAGTTGTGAAATCTCTTGCTTCTTGTCTGCACGGAATCTTGACGCGGGGGGGGGGTCTATGTTGGGATAATCACCTAGCTCAGGGCGAACTCGAAGGAGAGTGACATGTCACGGACATACGGATTGGGTACTCGCTGTGCGCTGGGCGTCGCCGGGATCGCGATTGCGGCGGGCATGGGGAACGCCAGCGAGGTCCAATGCAACTACTCGTTCACCCACTGCTGGGGAGGTCAATGGCAAATGCAATGGGTGTGCCAGGACCATTGGTACTGCTGCGTCGTCCTGAACTATCATGCAGAGGAGAAGTGCATCGCGACGGCTGCCGCTCAGTGCTGCAATCACGCTCCTCCCGGCAACCCTGTCTAATTGGATGCTCGCGATCGGCGCCGTCAACCAAACGTCTGTTCGCACCTCTGCGGGGACTGATCCATGCCGAATCGGAAGACCATCATTGCAGGTGTGGTACTGGCCGCGGGACTTGGCTTGCTGGGAGTGTCCCTTTGGCGCAACGCACCGAGGTCGTCTCCATCGCTCAATACCATCGCGCGGCCCGAAGGTTCGTCGTCGGATGCCGAGTTGTCACGACAAGTCGACCCGACCTTCATCGAACCCGTGCTCGAGCGGGTGACCTCGCGGTCAATCCCGAACTCGGTACCCGATCCGGGCGGGCTTGAACGTTCGATCCGCCAGGTTCTCGATGCCTATAGCCAGCACGAGATCGCCGCCTATTTGAGACTGATGCGCGAGCAGGGAGTTGAGCCGAGCGAGCAAATCGTTGCGAATCCTGAGGGTGCGCAGGATCACTGGCAGGCAACTCGATCCGTGCTCGCCACGGCGAACATGGATCTGGACAGGATCGTGGTCCTGCACACCGTGCGTCAGGGTGAACGGCAATATGAGCAGGAGCCCCCCCCTTTTTTCAGCCTGCGCCGAGACGAAGGGCGTCGCTTCTTGAACTCACTGTCAAGCCGAGCGACCGAGGTTGCAGAAGTCCGCATTCCCGGCGAGTATCCGTCTGCCGATGGCACTCGGTTTGACGGCGATTTGACGATTCAGTTCACCTTTGACCCGGGATCGAAGCGATGGGTGCTGACCGAGTTTCGGATGGCTGGAGTGCCCGTGGGCGTGCCCATTCGCCTACCGCCACTCTGAGAATGAGCGGAGTCTGCGGTCGGCGCCATGGGGCATTCACGCTCACAGAGTTGATGGTGTCGATCGGGGTGTTGGCGACGCTGGTGGCCATCATGCTGCCCGCACTCGGAGGCGCGCGAGGTGAGGCAGCACAAATCGCAAGCCTCTCCAATGCGAGGCAACTCGGAGGCGTCATTGCAATGTATGCGGAGCGCAGCCGCGGGCTCTATCCCTGCCTCATCGAAGGGCGCTTTTACCCCACCACCGGCGGCGTTGGCAACCCGCAGTTTTCTTACCCGTACTGGCAGGTGTGGCACGTGTGGACCGGTGTGGTCTTTGATGAACTGCCCTACGGCGAGAACGTGGGTGTCTATGTCTCGCCCACTTCCTCGCGATTGCGCGACGTCGGCATTCCCTGGCCGACCAGTTACGCCTACAGCACTTCCTTCGTGGGCGATCCGGGCCTGTGGCGCCCCGGGGCCATCGCGGAACAACACCTTCGTCGTGGAACTCGGCTGCACGAGGTTCACTTCCCCAGTTCAAAGGCTCTGCTGTGGGACGCGGAGGTGAGTTGGCTCCCATCGCCTCGGGTCGATGCGGAAGACAATCTCCAGGAGCCCACGCCTGTGATCCTGGCCGACACCTCGGGATCCATCCGCAAGCCCATCGAGGCAACGCCCGCGGTACCCAATCCATTCGATCATCCGCTCCGGCTCGCCCGCCTGCACAACACCAGCAACGGCGTCCACGGGCGAGATTACTGAATGAGATTAATCCCTCCGCGCAGGCCGGTACTACGATCGCGCATGTCGGAGCACACCTCGGCGGTTCGCAGAGTATTCAGCGAAATGGTGGAAGCGTTGGGCCCCGGCCCGTTGCGCGAAGCCGCTCTGGTCGAACACGTTTTCCCCTTCTTTTCTCGTGTGCTCAATCGCGAGGGCATCTATCTGGCGAACCACTCGCTGGGGCGGCCGCTCGACCAGACAAGCGAGGATGTGCGTGAAGCCCTCGACCTGTGGTACGCCGACATGGACCACGCCTGGGGCGCCTGGCTCGGCGAAATCGAGGCTTTCAGGGCGCGGATCGCACGGCTCATCAACTGGCCGAGGGCGGACGCGATCATCCCCAAGACGGCCGCAGGGCAGGGACTGCGGGCGGTTCTCAACGCGCTGCCGCTGACCTGCCCGAACATTGTCACCACGACCGGCGAGTTTGACTCGATCGACTTCATCCTGCGGTCGTACGAGAGCCGCGGGCGAGCGAACCTGACGCTCGTCGAGCCCGACGAGACGGGGCTGTTCCACGCCGACGACGTGATCGGCGCGATCCGCCCCGAGACCGACCTGGTCGTTGTCAGCATCGTCTGCTACGCCACCGGGCAGTTAATCGACGGCGTCGAGGAGATCATCGCCTGTGCCCATGCTGAGGGAGCGCTGGTGCTGCTTGACGCCTATCACGCGGCCGGCGCGATGCCGCTCCCCCACGGCTCGCTGAACGCCGACTTCGTTATCGGAGGGAGTTACAAGTACACCCGCGGCGGTCCCGGCGCGTGCTGGCTAGCGATCCATCCGCGCCACCTCGACCGGCACGAGCCGGAACTGGTGACACTCGACACGGGGTGGTTTGCACGCAAAGACCCGTTCGCATTCCAACGCGGCTCGATCGAACGTGCGGGCGACGGCAATGCGTGGCTGGAAAGCACGCCGATGGTGCTCAGTGCCTACCAGGCGCGGGCCGGGCTCGAACTGACACTCGCGCTCGGCGTCGATCGCCTGCGCGGGTACAACCTGCGGCAGCAGGCGTTTCTCATCGAGCAGTTGCGACGCCGCAGCGTGCCGGTGCGTGAGACTCACCCGCGTGGGGCGTTCGTGCTGGTGCCGAGCGCCGACGTGAAGGCCGACGTGGCTCGCCTCGCCGAGCGAGGCGTGATCGCGGACGGGCGGCCCTGTCCGTCCGGGCGGGGTGGCCATGTTCGCCTCTGCCCGGACATTCTGACGACCGAGGCGGAGATGGGCGAAGCAGCCGAGCGAGTGGCCGGGGCGCTTCTGGCTCGGGGCCGACAGCAGTCGTAGAACCTGTGGCGATGGTGGATCACAGCGCTGCGGGCCTTGCCTAGAGGACTCGATCAGCGCGTGGCACCCGCCGAATCCATCATCGCCGGTTGCACAGGCAACACCACCGTGATTTCCGTGCCCTTTCCGACTTCGGAGAACACGTCGATGCGTCCCCCGTGGGCCTCGATGAGGCGTCGTGCCGTCGGCAGCCCGAGACCCGAGCCGGCGCTCTTGGTGGTGAAGTACGGGCGGAAGATGCGTTCGAGCGTGGCGGCGTCCATGCCCGGGCCGGTGTCAGTGACGTGAACGCGGACGACTTTGGTCCCGTCGGCGTCCGTGGCCGGCATGGTGCGGACGAGCAGTTCGCCCGGGGCCGATCGCATCGCCTGCACGGCGTTGAGGAGCAGGTTGAGCAGCGCCTGCTTGAGATGCCCGGCGTCGACCGGAGCCACGAGAGGACCGGGATGCAGCGTGGCGCGCAGCCGCACGCCCGCCTGCTCGGCCTGGGGAAGGAAAAAGTCGATCAACTCGTCTACAACCTGGTTGATGTCCTGCTCGACCGCTTCGACATGGATGCCGCCGGCGTAGTCGAGGAAGTCGGTCAGGATGCCGCGCAATCGCTCGACTTCGCGCTCCAGTGCCTTGAGCCGCCGTACCAGCGAACCTTTGGCCTCGGCGGGGGCGTCCAGATCCTCGACGGCCTCACTGAGCAACTGGGCATTGAGTCCGATGGTGGAGAGCGGGTTCTTGATCTCGTGCGCCAGCCCCGCCGACATGGCCACCATATCGCCAGTGCGTTCGCTGGCCCGACGGGCTCGCTCGCGGGCGAGCAGACGCGACCAGCGTGAGCGTTGATGCCGGGCCGCGAGCCAGCCGGCGATGCTCGAACCAGCCAGCGCGCCCAAGGCGGCGCCCAACAACAGATCGGTGATGCTCATGCGATCGGCCTGAAATCAGCGGCGAGGCGAACGGGAGTGCGTCCGCCGCTTGACGACCACTTCGGCGGGCTCTTCTTCATCGGGGGCCCGGACAATGCGTGTGGCACGCCAGCCCTTGTCACCCGAGACGGCATCGTAGATGACTTTTGAACCGTCGCGCAGCGCGCGGAAACCGTCGCCCTCGATCACCGTGTAGTGCGCGAAGATGTCCTGACCCTCGGGTCCGACGATGAAGCCGTAGCCCTTGCGAGGATCAAACCACTTGACTGTCCCCGACACACCTTCAAGTTCGCGAGGCTGCTGGTCTGACATCGACGACCCCCAGCGATTTTGGTGCCCACGCTTCGGCGGGATCTCGATCCCGCCGGACAGCCCTGAACAGGGAGCCGATAACCAGAATACCAGATTGCGGGCAAACATGCACGCCGGCCCCTGTCAAGAGGCCGGCGCTTGTGCATGAACGGGGAATGAGCCTGCCGCGGTCGAAGTCACTCGGCGGCGCCGACCGGCTCCTCCTTCTTCTTCTTTTCCTCGACGAGGACGGCCTTGCGGCTCAGTTTGATGCGGCCCTGATCGTCGATGTGGATCACCTTCACCCGGACCGCGTCGCCCACCTTGACCACGTCGGTCACCTTCTCCACGTACCCATCGGCCAGTTCGGAAATGTGGCACATGCCGTCGGTGCCGGGGATGAGTTCGACGAATGCGCCGAAGTCTTTGGTACTGACGACCTTACCTTCGTAGATGGTGCCGACCTTGACCTCCTCGCACAGGGCTTCGACCTCGGCCTTGCAGCCCGCGACACCGTCGGCGTTGGGCGAGGCGATAATGACCGTGCCGTCGTCTTCCACGTCGATATCGACGCCGTACTTGTCCTGCAGGGCGCGGATTGTCTTGCCCCCGGGGCCGATGAGTTTGCCGATCTTCTCCGGGTCGATGCGGATCTGCTCCAGACGCGGGGCGAACCGCGAGATCTCCGCTCGCGGGGCAGGAATGACCTTCTCCATAGCCTCGATCAGTTCCAGGCGACCCTGGCGGGCCTGCTCGAAGATTTTCTCGATCTGCCCGACGTTGAGTCCACGGGCCTTGAGGTCGAGTTGGATGCCCGTGATGCCCAAGCGCGTGCCGGAGACCTTGAAGTCCATGTCACCGAAGAAGTCCTCCTCCCCGATGATGTCGGTGACGAACACCTCGTTCTGGTCGTTATCGTCGGAGAATCGACCGACGGAGATCCCGGCGCAGGTGTTGAGAATGGGCACGCCCGCGTCCATCAGCGCCAGGCACCCGCCGCACACCGAGGCCATCGACGATGATCCGTTTGACTCAGTGATGTCACTGACCAGCCGAATGGTGTAGGGAAAGTCCTCAGGGCTGGGAAGAATGGCCAGCAGAGAACGCTCCGCCAGCGCGCCGTGCCCGATTTCGCGCCTCCCCGGGCCTGTGATGCGCTTGACCTCCCCGGTGCAGAATGGCGGGAAGTTGTAGTGCAGCGTGAACTTCTTGGCGTACTCGGGCAGCAGCCCGTCGATGATCTGCTCGTCCTTGCCCGTTCCCAGCGTGCAGGACACCAGACTCTGGGTTTCCCCGCGCTGGAACAGTGCCGACCCGTGCGTGCGGGCAAACATGCCCACTTCCATCGTGAGCGGGCGGATCTGGCGGAAGCCGCGCCCGTCGGCCCGGACGCCCTTCTCGACGATCAGGCGGCGAGTGACCTTCTTCTCCAGGGTACGCAGTGCTTCGGCCGCAAAACGCCGCGCCTTCTCGCTCTCCTTGAACTGGCGCATCGTGCCGTCCTCGTTGAGCGGAAAGTGCTCGTCGAGGAACTTCTGTGCAATTTCCTTCACGCGATCGCCACGCTCGGTCTTGCCCGGAATCTGCCGGGCCTCGATCAGCGCCTTCTCGCAGTGCTTCTTCACCTTGTCGACAATTTCCTGCGGCGGAAGCATCAACTCTCCCACCACCTTCTCCTGCCCCGCGTTGGCGGCCAGTTCGTCGATCATGTCCAGCAACTGCGCGATGCCCTGCTGCCCGAAGCGGATAGCCTCGAGCACGGCCGCGTCTTCCACCTCGGCCGCGCCGACTTCGATCATGTTCACCCCGTCACGGTGACCGGCGAGCACCAGATCAAGATCGGAATACTCGAGTTGCGAAACCGTTGGGTTGAGCACGTACTTCGGACCGTCGTCGGTATGGATGCGTCCGACGCGGACCGTGGCGCTGGGGCCTTCAAACGGAGCGTTGCTGATGGACAGCGCCGCCGCGGCAGCGGTGCCGGCCAGCACGTCGGTGTCGTTCTCCCCGTCGTGGCTCATCACCCACACCTGCACCTGGATCTCGTCGATGAACCCATCGGGGAACAGCGGACGGAGCGGACGGTCGATCATCCGCATCGTCAGCACTTCCTTTTCGTTGGGTGCGCCCTCACGCTTGCGGAACCCGCCGGGGAACTTCCCGGCCGCGGCGGTCTTTTCGCGATAGTCGACCGTCAGGGGGAAGAAGTCGATGCCCGGGCGGGGCTCGGCGCGAACCACCGTGGCCAAGACCGTGCTGCCCCCATACGTAGCCATCACCGAAGCGTTGGCCAGTTTGGCAATGCGACCAGTTTCAAAACGGAGCGTACGACCTGCGACTTCACGTTCAACGATAATCGCCTGACCTGCCATGCTGCGTGTTCCTTTCCGGGGCGCTGGCGAATCTTCCGCGCCGGCCCGCGTGTCGACGGGGGTCTGGCCTTGAGTCTGGCTCATAAGCCGGACCGACCGCGCCTGCTTGTCTACCGGACACGCCCGGAACACTGAGAGGCAGAAGGCATGGGGCAGGCCGGAACCTGCCCGGTGCCCACTGCCGCTCCCCGGGCGCATCGTACCTTTACAATCCGAATCGACGGGCGGCCGTCTCCAGCCACCCGTCCGAATGTCACTTGCGCAGGCCCAGAGCCTGAATCGTCGTGAGGTAGCGCTCGCGGTCGGTCCGCTGGAGATAGCGGAGCAGGCGGTTGCGCCTGCCGACCATCATCACCAGCCCGCGGCGGTTGTGCAGATCCTGCCGATGCTCGCGGATGTGCCCGGCCAAGTGCTGGATGCGAGCCGTCAGCAGAGCGATCTGCACCGCTGGCGACCCGGTGTCGTTCGGGCCATCTCCGAACTTGGCGACGATTTCGGCAGTCTGTTCTTTGCTGATCGATGCCATGCCAATGCTCCTTGTCTCGGCCGGGCGAGCCTGGGCACACCCCGACCGTCGAGCCCCGAATCGGGGCAGGTCGGCAAAGGATAGGCACGATGCGAACCGGGATTCAAACGCCGCTGTACCCGGGCCCCCTATGCTCCTTCCCGATGCTCACCACCCTCGCTGTCTCGAATCGTGTTGCCCGACTGACTCCCTCCGTGACGGTCGCGGTGACGAATCGCGCCAAGCAACTCAGGGCCGATGGCGTCGATGTCCTTGGCTTCGCCGCCGGCGAGCCCGACTTCGACACACCCGCCCCGATCAAGGCGGCTGCCATCAAGGCCTTGCAGGATGGCCAGACCAAGTACATGCCGACTCTCGGCGATGCCCAGACCCGGGCCGTCATCGCCAAAAAGTTGCTCGAAGAAGATGAAATCCAGGGCCTCACGCCCGACCACATCGCCATCTCGGCCGGAGGCAAGCACGCCCTGTTCGTGGCCCTCCACTGCCTGCTTGATCCGCCCGAAGCCCCCGACGGCGATCGGCAGGAAGTTATTTACCCCGTTCCGGCTTGGGTCAGTTATCGGCCCATCACCGAAATGGCCGGCGGCAAGGTGGTCGAGATCGAAACCACCCCCGAGAGCGACTTCAAGATGACGCCCGAGCAACTGGCCGACGCCATCACTCCGCGGTCACGCGTTCTCATCATCAACAGCCCAAACAATCCCTGCGCGACCATGTATTCGCCGGAGGAATTGCGCCAGTTCGCGGCCGTGGTCGCCGACAAGGCCGCCAGCGTTGCGCCCGGACTGATCATCCTCTCCGACGAAATCTACGAGAAGATCACCTTCGGGCAGGTCGAACAGTTCTCCATCGGGGCCGTGCCCGAAGTGGCCGAACGCACGCTCACCCTCAACGGGCTGAGCAAGTCGTACGCGATGACTGGCTGGCGCGTGGGTTACACCGCCATGCCCGGCGACTTCGGCAGGGAACTCATCCGGGCGATGGGCACACTGCAGGGGCAGATGACCACGAACATTACCAGTTTCAACTATCCCGCCATTCGCGTCGCGCTGACCGACCCCAGCGTGGCCGAGGAAGTCGAGAAGATGCGATTGGCCTTTGCACGCCGGGCTGAGATCATCTATCGCCTGCTCACACAGATCCCTGGCATCCGCTGCCCGAAGCCCACCGGCGCCTTCTACGCCTTCCCTGACGTCTCCGCCCTGTTCGGACACACCTCGCCCGGCGGGCGCGTCATCGGCTCGGCCCTCGACCTCAGCGAAGCACTGCTCGAAGAAGCCCTGATCGCGGTCGTCCCTGGAGAAGACTTCGGCGGCTGCGGCGGCGACTGCATTCGCATCTCCTTCGCCTGCGGCGAACAGCAGATCATCAAGGGCATGGAACGCTTCGCCCAGTTCGTCGAGAAGATGCGCTAAGTGCCAGAGCAAGGTCCGTCTTCGGACGTTGCTGCCGTGCATCGACCATCCGCGCGACACGCAGCAACATCGCAGACAAGGTTGCTGGCACTTCACGTCACTCTCTCTCCGACACCTTTTTCACCGCGTCCTCAAAGGGCAGCGTGTCGGGCACGACCCACACCGGCGTCGAGAACACCAGACGCTGGTTCTGCCCTTCAACCACGAACTCGGCGTCGACCATCCACGCCCGCCAGCCCTGCTCGGGCGCGGTCAGCACCACGCGGTATTCTCCCTGCTGATCCGGCGAGATTGGAAGGGGCTTCCACACCTCTCCGATCGCCTCGACACGGAAATCGCGTGCCTTCGGGTTGTCGGCGTTCCACGCCGTGATCCGAGTCGGCGCTCGCGACGTGCGGACGATCAGATCTCCATCGGCGACCTGCCACACCAGTTCGGGAATCTCGACGCCCCCCGCCACCGCTTCATGAAACGCAATGAGCGAGGCGATTGCGCCTGGGTGCCCCGTCAGTCCGTGATCGGCGTTCGGCACGTAGCGCAGGCGCGTCAGTCCGGGAAGATCACCGATGTAGAACTGGGCCGTGTCGGGCAGGAAGTACTCATCCCCGGCCGCGTTGAGGATGAACTTGGGCATCGTGAATCGCTGGCGATAGAGCCACGGATCGACGATCGACCGCAGCACGTCGTTCTCACCGCGCATCATCGCCTCAGGGATGCTCCGCACCGCGTAGTCGTGCAGCGACGGCGCCCAGAACCCATAGGCCGCCAAATGGTGCGGCATCGCCTCCTTCATGTTCAGCATGTCGAACACGATGGGCATGATGGCTCGGACTCGCGGATCGACCGCGGCGGTCAGCCAGGTCGTCCAGCCTCGCTTCGACGCCCCGGTGACGATGAACCCATCGAGCGGCTCGAGGCCACGTTCGCGCAGCACTCCTTCGGCCGCGTCCATTGCGGCCACGGCGCTCTGCACCATCGGCAGTTGCAGCACCCATCCCGTGTCGCCGGTCCTCTGCGCGTTCATCCACGACTCGGCGATCAGGTCGTCCTCGTAGCGTCCCTCGCTGGTGCCATCGACCACCATCGGCTGATTCGGAACATTTGGAAGCACGATGACGACCGAGCCGGTCTGTTCGGCCAGCACCGCGCCCAGCGAATCAACCGGGTCCGGCGCCCTCTCACGCCGCGACCCGCCGCTAATGACCAGCAGACCCAGATTGTTCCGACGCTTCTCCGGAACACAGATCCGCACCCAGTGCGTCCACTGGGGATGCGAAACCTCTTCGCGCGTGCGCCAGGTCTGGCTGGTCAGGTTGACGAGCAGCCACGTCGCGCCCCCCCGATCGACCGCCTGTGACACTTCCCAATGGGCAACGCCGCGGGCGTTCTCGACATATGCGTCCAGAGCAGTCCGCGGCGTCGCGGGGTCGGGCTCGAATGCCAGACCGTGAGTCGAGATGGCTCCCGCCAGCGCCAGCACGCACCCCAGTTTCATCCGTCAGCCCTCCAGGGACTGAGGGAATGTAGGGCCCGTGCGAGCGTCCGGCGCTTCAGCGACGCCGGCGCATCGCCAGCCCGCCCAGCCCGAGCAGCGCCAGCGCAGAAGGCGCGGGAATGATCCGGTACGTGATCTCCAGCGTGGCGGCCTGCGCGTTCGGGAAGAACGACTCGTTGGTGAAGAAGCCGGGGTAGGTCACGTCGCCCCCTTGAACGGCCGGGTGCATCGAGGCAACGGTCAGGGACAGCGCGCCCGAGTTGAGCGACTGGGCCAGCCAGGCGTGAATGCCCGCATGGGCCACGTTGATATCGAACACCAGCGTCGCGTACCCGGGGATCAGGTCGCCGGCGTTGAGCCCGGCGATCTGTCCGATGGCCAGCGGGTTGGTGTCGAAACCGTCGCGCACGTTGTTCGACGCGTCGGAGAGGTTGCCCACCGCGTCGACGTCAGCGGCATAGGCATTGCGCACGCCCTCGGCCATCGGGTCGCCGAAGGCAAACGACATGTTGTCGCGGTAAGCAAAGGGGTTGAGACCGTTGCGGAAACCGGTCGCGTACAACTCGACGGGGCGACCGGCGTCGGTGTCGGGCGTGAAGCCCGGCTGGAACGCCTCGCGGTAGGTACCGTACGAGTCGTATGTCGGGTCATAGGCAACCACGCCACCGAAGCGAGGATCGACCGAGACCGTGAACCGGGCCGACGTGATGATGTAGTTGCCCGCGCCCAAGTGGGGCGCGATGTCGCCGGCCGTCACGAACGTGTTGAGGAACTGCGCGTCCTTGTCATCGAACATGTTGGGCACATATCCGGTGGTGAAGGTCGTCGCCACGTCGCGCGAACCGGGCGTGCCGTTGAACGGATAGTTCCAGCGGTCCCACGTGGGCGCGTTGTACAACACCGAATCCGCCAGGGCGGGGGCGCTGGCAACCAGGACGAGAATGACTCCGATCTTCCGCATACTTGGCACCTTTCACGAATGGTGGAATCTGACTGTTGAGGCTTGGGTTCGGCCTCAGTTGCTGAACTCGTTGAGGAATCGCTGAACATCGAAGAAGTCGAACCGACAGTCTGAGTTCAGATCCGCCTCGGGACGTCCATTGCTGAAATCATTGAGGAACAACTGCACGTCGAAGAAGTTCCGCTGCCCGTCATCGTTGTAATCGCCGGCCGAGCCGACACGCACGGTGATGGCAAACGTCGGCGTCATCCCGAACACCTGCGCCAGCGGGTTTTCGCTGGTGTAGTAGACCGGGTACGAAGGGTCGCCCGGGCCGATGTCCGGATCCCATGAGGCGCCGTGCATCGACACGATCGAAAAGTTCATACGCCCGAAGTTGAGCCCCTCGGCAAAGTACCGCTGCACGCCCGGATCACACACGTTCATCTGGAACGTGAATCGCGTGTCGGAGGGCACCAGTTGACCGCCCGACAGGTTGGCCGTCGCCACCGCCAGCGGAGGAATCTCCAACCTGTCCCGCACCGGCAGCGATACGTCCGTGACCGCCCCAGCGGCCGAGTACCACGCCGCGTACGCCGTCCGGATGCGCGTTCCGTCGACGAACGGATCGCCCACCACATTGAACGGGCTGGTCTCGGTCCAGTTGGCCAGCGAAAAGCCGTCACGATACCCGACCGGATACACCTCGATGGGCCGACCCACGTCGAAGTCCACGGTGTGCTCGGGGTCGTCGAGATCTCGGTAACTGGACATCAGGTCATACGTGGAGTCGTAGTAGAACTCGTTGTTGTTGTAGACCGTCACGGTCAGCGTTGCCGAGATGACCCGATAACCGTTGAGCCCGCGACCGGTCGGAATCGCGCCGCCAGTGTCAAACAACACAATGAACTGCGCGTCGCGATCGTCGAAGAGCCAACTCGAAGGCGTGGTGAACGTCGACGCGAGCAGTCGCGTCCCGGGCGTCCCGTTGAACGGATACATCCACCGATCCTCGGTGGCATTAGTCCATGCTCCGCTGAGAATCTGAGCCTGGGCTTGGGTGCCGAGAAGCGTGGCGAAACCGCTGACTGCCCAGACAAGGGCAAAACACCTACACTTCGTCATGATTTCCAACCCCCGATTCAGGCGACTTGGTGCCTGAAATCCATCGAATTCGGACCTGCCCACCACTGGACCGCTGCGGGTCGCTACTGATAATGAGTCTCAATTGCGCCTGCGGCAACCAAAAAGCCGAACTCAAGTGAATCTTTACCCACTAATCCTTTGAAGACCACTTGCCTTGAGAGATTTTCCAGATAAAATGATCCAATAATCATCAGGGGCTTTCCGGGGTGGAGGGCCCAACAGAGAATTCCGGGGAATCCACGGAAAAAACTCGATAGGTACAGCCATGACCAAGCCTCAATCCAAGCCCAGAGGTGGTTTCACGCTGATCGAACTGCTGGTCGTCATCGCCATCATCGCGCTGCTGATCGGCATCCTTCTGCCTGCCCTGGCCGGTGCCCGGGCCGTGGGGCGTCAGTGCGTCGAGATGTCCAAGGCCAATCAGTTGATGGTCGCCTTCAACCTCTACGCGAGCGACAACAGCGAGAAGGTGTTGCCCGGATTCCCGACCAACGAGATGGTCCGAGGCGAGAACGCCCCTCGAGACATGGCCGGCAATCCGATCGCGGGCGGGACGGCGGCCGAAGAAGTCGCCAAGCGGTACCCCTGGCGCATCGCCCCCTGGCTCGAGTACGAGTTCCAGGGGCTGTACGACTACCCGATCGACTTCAGTCTGCCCGACATCACCTATCGCATCAGCCTGTACCCCTCGCTGGGAATCAACGCCAGTTTCGTGGGGGGCAACTCGCGCGACCTGGCCTTTGACTCCCGCATCCGCAACCTCTTCGGTCCGTTCTTCGTCAGCCGCATGAGCGAGGTGCGTGATCCGACAAGTTTGATCACCTTCATTTCGGCTCGCGGCATGAACAACGGCGAGTCCGCCATCGCCGGGCTCGACCCGCGACAGGAAGGCTACTTCCTCGTCCGCAGCCCGCGCCTGTTCGAGCACAACGGGCCGCAGTGGGAAGAGACCTACAACCCCACCGCGGGCGACGTGGGCACCAACTCGGGCTTCGTCTCGTTGCGTCATCGCGGCAAGGCCGTGGTCGCCATGTTCGACTCCCACTGCACCACGCTGGGCTGGAAGGAGTTGAAGGACATGCGCCTCTGGTCCGACGCAGCCACGAGCGAAGACTGGTCCGTCAGGCCTCGCTGAGCCGTCTTGTCATTGCTGAATCGACAATCCGGTCTCTTCTCCCCCAGAGCCTCGTGCCGCCCCCGATTTGGCGCGAGGCTCCGGTCGTTCTAGAACGCCGGATGCGTCGCCGCTCGCCCGCTATCGTTGCGGGCTATGCCCATTGACCTGATCGCTGAACTCGAATGGCGGGGAATGCTCAAGGACGTCACTGATCGGGACGGGCTGCGCCGGCACCTGTCCACCGGCACCCGCCGCATCTACGCCGGACTTGATCCGACGGCCAACAGCCTGACTATCGGCAATCTCGTCACCATCATGGCTCTGGCCCACGCCAAGCGGGCCGGGCACGAGGCCGTGGTGGTCATCGGCGGCGGCACCGGGCTGATCGGCGACCCCTCGGGCAAGAGCGCCGAACGTACGCTCATGACCCGCGAGACGGTGCTGGCCAATGTTGAGGGGCAGAGGCCGATCTACGAGCGTGTGCTGGGCCCCGTGCAAGGCCCGCCTCACGTGCTGGTCAACAACCTCGACTGGCTGGGCCCCCTGTCGTACCTCGACGCACTGCGCGACATCGGCAAGCACTTTTCCGTCAACATGATGATTCAGAAGGAATCGGTGCGGGCCCGGCTCGAGGACCGCGAGCACGGCATCTCGTACACCGAGTTCAGTTACATGATCCTGCAGGCCTACGACTTCCTGCACCTGTTCCGCGAGATGGGCGTGACGGTGCAGTTCGGCGGCAGTGACCAGTTCGGCAACATCGTGGCCGGGATCGACCTGATCCGACGCACGTTCGCGGCCGAAAGAGACACGGGGCGAAGCCAAAGGCCGGCTGTGCGCGATGGGCAGGACACGCACACATCGTTCGGTCTCACTTGGCCTCTGGTCACCAAGGCCGACGGGGGCAAGTTCGGCAAGACCGAGACGGGGGCGATCTGGCTGACGCCGGACCGGACGAGTCCGTATGCGTACTACCAGTTCTGGCTCAACGCGACCGACGCCGACGCGGTGAACTGGCTCAAGGTGTTCACGTTCCTGTCGAAGGACGAGATTGAGTCGATCGTGCGGGCGCATGAGGCCGACCCGGGCAAGCGTGAGGCGCAGCGGGCGCTGGCCCGCGCCGCGACGACGATCGTGCATGGGCGAGAGGCGATGGAGCAGGCCGAGGCCGCGGGGGCGGCGTTGTTCAGCGGGGAGGTTGCTTCGCTCGACGAGGCGACGCTGCGCGAAGTGTTCGAAAATGTGCCTCGCAGCGAACACAGCAGGGTGCTGCTCGGCGCGGGCATTGACCCCGTGGACTTGCTCGTCGAGACCCAACTGGCCAGGAGCAAGCGCGAGGCACGCGAGTTCCTGGGCAACGGCTCGGTGAGCGTGAACGGGCAGAAGATCGGGCCGGAGACTCGGCTGAACGCCTCGCACCTGCTGCACGGGTCGATGATGGCCATTCGCCGCGGCAAGAAGCAGTGGCATTTGGCCCATTGGGCATAGGCATGGAGCCGGCAATGTCCGTCCCCGGACGTTGCCGGAGTTGGCCGTGCTCCCGCGCTGCGGGCAGCCACCTTGAAGCCGAGGTTGCCGGCACGTCAGTCTCAAGGTCGCGGGCACCCATTCGGGTGATACTGAGTGATTTTCCTTGGCTTGTAAACCTCGCCATGGCACAATGGGGCCCAGGCACGGGTGGTCCGTGCCCGCAAGGAGGCTGGCATGGACACCGTGTCAATCATTGTCGAGAAGAACGGAGGGGTCGTTTACGAGATCGAGTCGAAGGCCTCGGCCCTGGAGGCCGCCCAGCGGATGAACGAGGTCAAGATCGGTTCGCTCGTGGTTCTCGAAAAAGGGCGACTGGCCGGGATCGTCACTGAGCGTGACTTACTGTCCCGCGTGGTGGCGATGCAACGCAACCCGTCGACCACCCGCGTCGAAGAGGTGATGACGCGCGACGTGCTCACCTGCACGCCCGACACGCCGCTTGCCGAAGCCAGGCAGACGATGCGTCAGCAGCGCGTGCGCCACCTGCCGGTGTGCGAGGGCGACCGCATCGTGGGCATGGTTTCGATCGGCGACCTGAACGCCCACACGACCGAAGTGCTCAACGGACTGGTGGACAGTCTCGAGGCGTACATCCAGCACGGGTGAACACGGCTCGAATGCGGGCGATGGAGGGCAAGTCCCGGGCCGGGCGCCCGTGTGAACTTCTATCGATCCGGCGTTCCGGCGACGCGAAGCAGTGTGGAGGGCGACTCGGCGTTGCCGGTGCGTGCGCTGAGCAGCGCCGTCTCCGCCATTGCCAGCACGATCGCGTTGTGAGCGCACACCCTGGGAGAGTCGATCGCGCGACGCAGGCGATCGGCCAGACCGGAGGGGGCAGGCTCGCCGTCGCCTAGCGGGTCGGATCGGTGTTCGTCGACCATCCGGCCGGACGGGTCGGTCCAGACGAAGCCCTCGTCCCAGACGCGCAAACGACCGCCCTCCCCGAGGATCGTGACCCCGTGGTGCCACGGACCGTTCTGGTTGCTGGCGAGGATGGCGGCGGCCCGCTGGTCGGCAAACCGGACGCTGGCGGTGAGCGTGCCGTGCATCTGGGAAAGTTTCTCGAAGCGGGCGCCGCGCAGGGCACGCGGCTGCACAACCTGGGCACTGATGACCTCAGGCTGACCGGCGAACATGAAGATCAGGTCCATCGCCGCGTAGAGGCGGGCGCCCAGCGAGCCGGCCTCGGACCCGGCGGTCACGCTGACGGACAGGGCGGTCATCGCGCCGAAACCGTCAAGGGCGTGCCTTGCCTCGCGCATGGCGGCATTGGACTCGGGCGACGCGAGGTTGACGACCTGGGCGTGCAGGGGCGCGGCGGCGAGGGGCTGGGCCCATTCGCTGGCGCTGGCGGCCGAGACGCTCGGAGGAATCGGCTCCAGGGAACAGACCAGCGTTCCGCGGCCGCGCGCGGCGGCGACGGCCGAGGCATCCGCGGGCAGTTCTCCGAAGTCGCCCGCGTCGGCCAGCAGGACCACGGCCGCGTCGGTCGCGGACATGGCCGCACGCAGGTCGTTCTCGGCGCGGGCGTCGGGGTGCAGGTCGGCCGCGACCGCAGCGGACCGGCCGCGATCCTCCGTTCCCGCAGACACGAAGTGCAGATTCGCCTGCTGCGCCACGGCGCGGACGAGAGCGACCTGATCGGCCCGCAGCCAGCAGAGGGTGTTGATCGGGGACGCGCCCATTCGAACGATCGTAAGCGCGATGTCGGGCGTATTGTTGAGTGAAAGGCGCGGCAAGGCGGCCGCGCGTCGGCCTGATGACCGACGTGAGGAAAGTCCGAGCACGGGAGGACACGGTGGTGGGTCACACCCACCCGCCCGAACAGGCCCCCACGGGCGTGGTCGCGGGCGAGGGAAAGTGCCACAGAAAACACACCGCCGATGGCCCGCAAGGGCACAGGCAAGGGTGAAAAGGTGCGGTAAGAGCGCACCGCCCGACTGGTGACAGCCGGGGCACGGCAAACCCCACCGCGTGCAAGCCCAAGCAGAGTCCCGGGGCCATTGAGCCCCGTCCCTGGTCCGGGGATCGTGGGCTCGGGTAGGGTGCAGGGGAGCATGCTCCCCCACTCGCGCCGGCGACGGCGCGGGTGAGAGAAATGGCCGCCCACGGTCGAAGGTCTCGCCCTGAGCCCCCGTCAAGCGGCGGGCGGGAAACCACGATCGGGACAGAACTCGGCTTACCAGCCGCGCCCGACCACAGATCGCGGGTTCTCGGGAAACCGGGAACCCGCGGCCGTTTTGTTGGTGTGTGCCCTCACCGGTCGCGGCCTCGGAGGCCGCCGTAGGTGGTGTGCACGGGGATACCGCCGCCGAGGGGGACGATGGCGGTGGGCAGCGCGACCAGTTCGTCGTAGGAGAACTGCGTGGTGGCGCCGTCGGCGAAAGTGCTGGGGTATTGGTATTCCCGGCCGTGGGCGAAATCAGGCACACCCCCGGCGCCCCACCAACTGATGAGCAGGATCTTGTCGGAGGGGAACAGGACTTCGTACGTGCGCGTGCCGCGAAAGTGCGAGAAATCGAGCGACTCGCCTTCCACGTAGTTGCGGAAGTACGGCGGGGCGGCGAACGCGGTGCCGGTCAGCACCGATTCGGCGGTGATCAGGCGTTCGTCGAGATCCCGCATGGCCTCGGTGCCGGAGTCGGACTCGAGCATAGAGCGGTCCGGGACGTACTTGGGGACGAGCAGTGTGCCCCAGTAGTTGAGGTAGCGACCGAGGTAGTGGCTGCCCACCATGGTGACGCCATTGACCGTGAATGGGGCAAAGGGGTCGCCGACGGTGCCGAAGTATGGGAAGCCGGACTTGTGGTCCTCGGTGTAGGCCATGAGGGCGACGTAAGTCTCGCGCTGGCGGATGGCCTGGCGGGTGTGTTTGGCGGAGAAGAAAGTGCGTTCGATGCCCGGCAGGAGAAGCCCGACCAGCACGAGGATGACGGCGATGACGACGAGCATCTCGATGAGCGTGAAGCCTGCTGGGGCAGTCCGAGTGCGGGAAGCGGGCGCGATCGGCGACGGCGCGGACGAACGCAGGCCCAGGGAAGCCAGCCAGATCAGCCCGAAGTTGCGGAGCAGGCCGAGTTGGAGTTCGAACGCGCCCGCGCGATGGGTGGCGATAGAGAGGCAGCCGCAGCCGGGCGGATCGGTCATGAGCAGCATCCGGAGCAGCACGCCGATGAAAACGAGGCACATGCCGATCGTCAGCCGGAGCAGGGAGTGTGAACGCGGGCGTGCAAAGAGGGCAAGTGCGACGGCAAGTTCCAGACCGGCCCAGATTCCACCGAGCCAGACGGCGATGTGGGGAGGAACGAGGCCACCGAGAACTTTCCAGACGGCGAAGCCGAAGGCGTCGGGGTCGATGAGTTTGACCACGCCGCCCCAGGCGAAGACCGCGGACAGCAGCAGCGCGCCGACGAACGATGTGCGAGTGTTCGTTGAACGAGCCGGACTTGCCGGTTGCGCACCAATGGGAGGCTGGTTGCTCCGATCACCCATCCAGTCGCCCCTCTCGTTTCACGATGCAATGAGGCTGTTCAAAAGAACACGCCTCCGAAAAATCCCTCCACGTTGTTCATTGCGATCGAGTAGACCCACCACCTTGCCGAGGACTCGTCGTACCAGCAATCGAAGCGAAACGGTAGTACAGACCCGTTCTCGAAACGAAGCACAATTCCAACGGACGCATGCTCCACACACTGTCCCCGACGCAAGAGATCGTCGGGCCAGCCGGAGCGTGGCTGCCAGTAGCGTGGAATGGTAATCTCTCTCCCGCCGTGCCAGCCGACCTCGCCGAGTCGTCCCCCCAGGGGCGGGCAGCGTTCACTCGTCAGACAGTACGGTCCGGCCGCGACTTCGATGCCTTCCTCATCAATGCTCAAGGCCTGCAGGTGCTGGGCCTGGCCGGCGCCCGGGCTTGGGGGCGGCGCATGCCAGAGTTTCTGCAAGACCTCTCGAGGCCGCATTTCAGGATCAAACGGCTCCCCGATCCAGATGGGATAACTCAGTCTCATCGAGTCCTTGCGGCCGTCGGTGATCTCGATGTATGTCTCAGGCAGTACATATCCCGCTTCGGTCATGAACCGGTCATATTCGTCGAACGACGGCCGGATCCACCTGTGGTAGACGATACCGACCACGTCGTTCCGGAGATCCATCAACTTCTCAGGCCTATACGCCGGTTTCCGATCATTGACCAACTTGAGTGCATCGGCCGCGATCAATGTTCCGATCGCGTGGTCCAGTTCCTGAAGCGAATGCACCTCAGAGACCGGGAGCATCTGCAGTTGCTGGTACAGTTCTCTTGCCGTGGCCAGGTCAGCCTCGACTCGCTCTTCTTCTTCCACGACCCGGCGAGGCCTCGGCTCGCCCGGCACGCGGATGACCTGGCTGCGCCAGCCGATCCAGTACGTCAGCGCGATCAACACAATGATCGCGGAACCGACCAGTGCCGCGTTTCGCAACATGCATGCCTCCGCATCAGAGAACCCGGAAACACCCGCTCCACGGCGGCGGTGGATTCGAGCAGTCAAAAGACTGGTTCCAGGCGTGACACGCCCACCCGGTTTGCTCGCCGCCGTAGCAGCAGCAACAGTTTTCACCCGATGCTGTTTGATTGTTGCACTGCCCCGGGGTCGGCTTGCATTGCGTGCAACTCGGAACCGGCGGCGGCGACCCTTGCGCCAGGGTAAGCCCGGCCGATAGCCCCAGCAACGTCACGGCGCCCGCGAACTCGAGCCACTCCCTTCTTGACCTCTGCATCGCCGTCTCCTGGTCGTTGCCTGCGGAGACACACGCAGCCGCCAGAAGGCAGAATACGCTGCCCCCCCTCCCCCACGCAAGCCTTTCACAGGTCGATCGAACAAAGTTCGCAAGAGCGCCTGCTTGACGGTTTTACGCCCGCCAACGCGGCTCCCGGACGGGGCGCAAAGGCTGGCGGGGCCACTCCGCCCGGGCCCCTATGATGGGGCGACCGGAGGGTGTTCCAGGCCGATGAGTTCATCCAGCGCCAACGTGTCGAAGGGGCCATTCCCGGCCGATGGGCGGGGAGATGAGGCGTTGAAGCATGCCGCCACGGGCAGCGGGGTTGGGCCTGAGCCGGAGTCGGCCGCTGCGTTCGACGTGGAACCGAGCGCCGAGACCGGGGCCGACGATCAGGGTCAGGTGTGCGCCCCTCCGATCCAGACGCGGGTGAAGGCGCCCGGGCAGAAGCGGACGCTGTTTGAGAAGATCGAGGCGTTCATCAGCCGGCTGTCGACAAAGAACAACTTCTGGCACCGGGTGTGTTCACTGATCTGGCTGCCCTATGCGTTCCGGTCGGGCATCGTGATGCGTCGGATCGACGACACGCGATTCAGCGCGACGCTGCCGTTCACGCGATTCAACAAGAACTGGTACAACGCAATGGCCGGAGCGGCGCTCCTGGGCAACTCGGAGATTGCCGGGGGCATGTACGTGTTCAGCGCGTGCGGGGGCGACTACACGGTGGTGTGCAAGCACCTGGAGTACAAGTTCCTGCGCCCGTGCTTCGGGCCGGCGGAATATCGCATCAGCCCGCGCGACGAACTGGCCCCGCTGCTGGCGGGCGGCGGGGAGTTCAACATCACGATCGACATGGACGTGGTGCAGACGCTGCCGGCCCCGCATCCCAAGACACGGAAGAAGAGCAAGCGGACGGTGCTGCCCAAGTTCGGCGAGAAGCGCGTAGGACGATGCAGCGCGACGTTCCACGTCACGCCCAAGGCCCATCACAAGTCAAAGGGGCGCTGAGCACTCCCCACCCCCACGCGGCCCTTCCGCGTCCGCTCCGCGCCGGGGCCGGGTTCTGGTACGCTGGTCGTTCCGGGGCGAAGGGAGTCGGTCATGCGAGCGTGGCTGCGGCGGTTGGCAGTTGTTCCACTGGTGCTCGGTGCCGCGGTGTGTCCAGCGCAGGAGTGGCGCTGGACCAGCGTGCCGGCGCACTGGTCGGGCGACCTGGAACGCTACGACGGTCTGGCGTGGTATCGCGGCGTGGTCGAGGTGCCCGCAGACCTGCGCGGGCCGTTCGTGCTGTTCATGGGCATGATCGATGACGCCGACGAAACGTACGTCAATGGCAGACTTGTCGGAGCGACCGGGAGGATGCCGCCGCAGGCGGCCACGGCCTGGCAGGCCGAGCGGACGTATCCACTGCCAGATGGTCTGATCGAGCCCGGCAAGGCGGCGCTGATCGCGGTGCGCGTGCACGACTCGGGCGGTGCCGGAGGGATTTACGGCGGACGTCTGGAACTTGCTGGCACGAACGGGAGCGTCGCCCTGCCTCGCCGCTGGCAACTGGCCACAGACGACGACGTCTCCTGGGCGCAGTGGCCGAGCAGGCTCGATGATCGCATCGCGATGGCCGAGGAGCATCGCTCCGAGCAGCCGCATGTGTGGGCAAAGCATCCGTTCGAGGCGGTGCGGGCCGAGTCGGTGCTGTGGTACAACCAGCCCGCGGGCGCGTGGACCGAGGCGCTGCCGGTGGGCAACGGGCGGCTGGGGGCGATGGCGTTCGGCGGGGTCGGCGAGGAACGGATCCAGTTGAACGTCGATTCGCTGTGGGCAGGCCCGCCGGTGCCGGAAAACCCGGAGGACGCGGGCGAGTGGCTGGGCAAGGCGCGGGAGGCGTTCTTTGCAGGCAGGCCTGCGGAAGGCGAACAGATCATCGCGAGGCACGTGCTGGTGCCCGATGATGAGCCGCGCTCGCAGCAGACGCTGGGCGACCTGCACATCCGCATGGGTCTGCCCGGTCGGCCGGTCGAGTATCGGCGGCAACTCGATCTGTCCAGCGGCGTGGCGGCGACGGCCTTCGAGACCCCGAGCGGGATGGTCGTGCGCCGCGTCTGCGCCAGTGCTCCGGACGACCTGATCGTCGTCGAGATCGAGTCGGACTGGCCGACGTGGTTCGAGTTCTCGCTTTCTCGCCCGCGTGATGCGACGGTCGAGCCGACGGACGACGGGCGCGGGCTTCGGATGTTCGGGCAGGCCACGCACCACGGACGCCACCCGGGCACGAAGTTCGAGGCGCAGTTGCGATTGATCGGCGGGGGCGAGGCGACGCGCACCGAGGCGGGCTCCCTGCGCCTGGAAGGGCAGACGCGTGTCACGGTGCTGCTGGCGGCCGAGACGAATTACAACTTCGCCGACCCCGAGTCGCCGCGCACCGATGACCTGGCCGAAGCGTGCCGGTCCACGCTGGACCGTGCCGAGGAGATCGACCGCGACGGGCTGGTGACGCTGGGCGAGCGAGCGGCCGCCGAACATCGCGACCTGTACGAGCGATGCTCGCTTTGGCTGGGTGACGCGAAGGAGTATCTGCCGACGGACGAACGGCTGGACCGTGTGCGAGGCGGCGCGACCGACCCCGTGCTCGAAGCACTGTACTTCAACTTCGGGCGCTACCTGCTCATCGCCTCGTCGCGCCCGGGCACGCTGGCGGCCAATCTGCAGGGTGTGTGGAACGAACACATCGAAGCGCCGTGGAACGCCGACTATCACACCAACATCAATCTCCAGATGAACTACTGGCCCGCAGAGGTGTGCAACCTGAGCGAACTGCACGGCCCGCTGTTCGACCTGTGCGAAGCGCTGGCGCCCGACGGGCGTGAACTAGCGCGGCGGCTGGGCTGCGGCGGCACGGCGATGGGACATGCCACCGACGTGTGGCTGTGGGGCGCCCTGCAGGGTCAGCCCGTGTGGGGCATGTGGGTGGCCGGCGGAGGCTGGATGGCCCGGCACTTCGTGGAGCATTATCGCTTCACGCAGGACGACACGTTTCTGGTCAAGCGGGCGTGGCCCTACATGCGCGAGGCGGCCTTGTTCTATCTCGACTGGCTGGTGACCGACCCGGCCACGGGGCTGCTGGTGTCGGGCCCGACGACCTCGCCGGAGAACACGTACATCGTCAACGGGCAGCGGCTGAGCCTGTCGATGGGTCCGGCGATGGACCAGCAGGTGATACGCGAACTGTTCGAAAACCTGCTCGACGTGGGCGAGGCGCTGGGAAGCGACGATGAGTTGCTCGATCGCGTGCGCGAGGCCTTGCCGCGCCTGGCTCCGCTGCGCATCGGTTCCGACGGGCGTCTGCTCGAATGGCCGGGCGAGTTTGCCGAGGCCGAGCCGGGGCACCGGCACATCAGCCATCTCTACGGGCTGCATCCGTCGAATCTGATCTCGCCGCGTCGCACACCGGAACTGGCCGAGGCCGCACGCAGGTCTCTGGAGCATCGCCTGGCCAACGGCGGCGGGCACACGGGCTGGAGTCGCGCGTGGCTGATCAACATGTGGGCGCGCCTGCGCGAGGCCGACCAGGCCCACGACCACGTCCGCCTGCTGCTGGCCAAGAGCACGCACCTCAATCTCTTCGACAATCACCCGCCGTTCCAGATCGACGGCAACTTCGGCGGCACGGCCGGCATCGCCGAGATGCTGCTGCAGAGCCACGACGGGGCGATCGAACTGCTGCCGGCGCTTCCCGAGGCGTGGAAGAAGGCCGGCAACTTCCGCGGCCTGGTCGCCCGCGGCGGGTTCGAGGTCAGCGTGTGGTGGCGCGACGGGCGGATCGAGTGGGCGAGGCTGCTTTCACGCGCCGGGCGCGACTGCACGCTGATCGTCCCTCGCGCCGGCAGCGTGGTCGAGATGTCGCCGCAGGCATTTGAAGAATCGATCCGCAGCGACCAGTTTGGGCGGACGGTCGCCCGGTTCGAGTCGGGCGAGGCGGTGACCTTCCCCACCGGCGCCGGCTACGAGTACTGGCTCACGTTTGAATAGACTGTGCTTTCCAACTTCCGGAGATCAACGATGCGTCGTGCGAGTCTGAGCGTCTGGCTGGTGGCGGCCCTGTGCGGGGGCGTGTTTGGCGGGGTGAGCCCGGCGTGGGCCGACGTGACGCTGCCCGCGGTGATCGGCGATCACATGGTCCTGCAACAGCAGTCGCAGGCGACGATCTGGGGCTGGGCCTCGCCGGGCGAGTCGGTGAAGGTCTCTGCGACGTGGACCGACCAGACGACGACGACCCGTGCCGACGCGAGGGGCCGCTGGCAGGTGCACATCGACACGCCGGCCGCCAGCGTGCAGCCTCACACACTGAACATCGCGGGCAACAACACCATCAGCCTGTCGGACATCCTCATTGGCGAGGTCTGGCTGTGCTCGGGCCAGTCGAACATGGAATGGTTGCTGGGCGGCGTGGACTCCGACGAGGCGCGCGCCGCCATCGCCGCGGGCGACCAGCCGCACATTCGTCTCTTCAACGTGCCCAACACGCTGTCGCTGCATCCGCGGCTGGACTGCGAGGGCGCGTGGGTCGCCTCGACGCCCGAGACCGCGGCCCGCTTCTCGGCGGTGGGCTACTTCTTCGGCAGCGCGCTGCACGACGCCCTGGCCGTGCCGATCGGGCTGATTTCGGCCGACTGGGGCGGCACGCGGGCCGAGGCGTGGATGAGCGCTGACGCGCTCGATCAGTTTCCCGAACTGACCGAGCAGGTGGCCTTCGTGCGTGCCGCGACGGCGGGGCCCAACGAGCGGGCCGCGATGGAGCGCGAGGCGCGCGTCCACTGGTGGGACCGGCTCGACCAGGGTGCCGGGGGCGTCGGCACCAACTGGCACTCCAGAGTCGGCGGCGACTGGAAAAGCATGGAACTGCCCGCGCTGCTCGGGCCCGATGGGCTGGACCAGTTCGACGGCGTGGTCTACTTCCGCCGCCAGGTGGACCTGCCCGATGACTGGGCCGGCCAGCCCGTCACGCTCAGCCTCGGTCCGATCGACGACTACGACGACGTGTGGGTCAACGGCACGCTGGTCGGGAGCACGCACGAGGATGGACAGTGGAATGTTCCGCGCGTCTACCGCGTGCCGGGCGAAGTGGTCAGGGGCGGGGCCAACATCGTGGCCATTCGCATGGTCGATCAGTCCGGGCCGGGCGGAGTCTTTGGGCAGGCTGAGCACATGTTTATGCAGCAGGGCGATGCGAAGGTTTGGCTGGCCGGCGCGTGGGAGTATCGCCGCGGGCGGGCCTTTGCGCAGTTGCCCCCGCGCGGCGGGCTGTCGGTGCATGCCAACACGGCCACGGCCCTGTACAACGGCATGATCCGCCCGATTCAGCCCTTTGCCATTCGCGGGGCGATCTGGTACCAGGGCGAATCAAACGTGGGCACGGCGGCGCTGTATCGCCGCGTCTTTCCCGGCCTGATTCAGAACTGGCGCGACGGCTGGGAGTGCGAGTTCTCGTTCTACTTCGTGCAGATTGCTCCGTTCAACTACGGCAACGACGTGCTTCCGCCGCTGCTGCGCGAGGCGCAGGGCTATGCGCTGCAACTCCCAAAGACCGGCATGGTGGTCACAACCGACGTGGGCAATCCGGCCGACATTCACCCGATGCGTAAATACGAGGTCGGGCAGCGTCTGGCGGCCCTGGCGCTGGCCAACGATTACGGCCGCGTCGATGTCGTGCACTCCGGCCCGACCTACCAGTCGATGCAAGTGGATGGCTCCAACGTGCGCATCAAGTTTGCTCACGCCGAGGGCGGGCTGGTGGTGCGCGGCGACGCGCCCACGCACTTGGTCGTGGCCGGGGCGGATCGGACGTTTGTGCCCGCGCAGGCGCGGGTCGAGGGCGACGAACTGGTTGTGTGGGCCGAGGGCGTGAGCGAGCCGGTGGCCGTGCGCTTCGCGTGGAGTTCGGCCCCCGAGCCCAACCTGTTCAACGCCGCCGGCTGGCCCGCGTGCCCGTTCCGGACGGACGACTGGGAATAGCACGTCCGTCGCCGGGGGCTCCGGGGGCGGGGGATCCGGCGGAGACGGCCGCGCCGGTGCGATCCCCAGCCCGGGGTGATCGCGGTCACGATCGGCGCCGGCGCGGGCGCGGATCGTGCGCGGCCTGGAAGAGCGCCCGTGCCCGCTGGAGGAGTTCCCGCGGCCACTGGAAGAGCGCCGGCGCGCTGTGGAGGAGTTCCCGTGGCCACTGGAAGAGTTCCCGCGGCCACTGGAGGAGCGCCCGCGGGCTCATGCGGAGCGCCGCATCGCGTCGTCGCGGCGTGTGAAGGGCGTTGGCGGGCCGCCGGTGGGCTTTTTTTCCCCGGACGTTGCGTTTCCGGACGCTGTGGCCGGCCCGGGCGTGGGCCCGTCGCATCGCCGCGCGGTGTCTGCGCCCGCGCCGACGGACCCTTCGTGGGCGCGATGGGTGACTTTTGCTCAAGTGGCCGCGCCCACTCGCGCCTGCCCGGAGGCCGCCGCGGCGGCCAGGCCGCGCGCGCCGAAGTGAGGCGCTCACGTGGAGACGGAACCCGGCGTGCGCCACCAGTGGGTCTGGTCGACGGCCCGGCCGCACTCGGGGCAGATCAGCTCGCGCAGGCCGTGCAGGAGGTATCCGCACGAGCAGCGGGGTTCGGCTAGGGTGATGGCCATTTCCAGTCCGCAGGTGGGGCACAGGCCGCGGCGGTTTGCGTCCTGCTCTCCCTCGTGCCCGCAGCGCGGACAGCGCCGCCATACGGGGACGTGGCGCGTCATCGTGTGCTCTTCGCCCGCGCGGCGGGTGACGAACTCGATGCGGGCCAGCACGGGCACGGCGATGCTGCCCAGCGCGGCCGGAATGCTGCACGCGCCCATGAGCCGGACGAGCCAGTCATCGCCGCGCATGAAGGCGATCTCCCAGATGGCCGTCAGGATGAGCAGGGCTGTGATGCACGCGGCCGCGATGGTGATGAGCCGCACGACGCGGCTGAAGTGGCGATGGAACGGCACGAGGAGCAGCAGCGAGGCATGCAGCGGGAGGATGCCGGAGGTGGTGGCGGTGCCGGCGGTCTTGACAAGAGTTCCTCGGTGGTCGAGGGCAGCGGCGCATGGAACCAGATGAGGAGGAGCCACAGGCCGAAACTCAGCAGGAGCAGCGCGACGGCGGTCCGGGGCAGCCAGGGCCGTCGCCCGCGCGCGATCGCAACCGTGGCCATGATGGCGCGCTGTGTTGCGGGTTGCTCGCGGGCCGCGATCGATTACACTGGCCGCCCGTTGGGCGTTGCGGTCTTTTTCGTTGCGGGTTGCTCGCGGGCCGCGATCGATTACACTTTGTTGGTGTGGTTGGTACACAAGCAATCTGTTGCGGGTTGCTCGCGGGCCGCGATCGATTACACTGCACGATGGCAATGAACTGGTGGAAGTTCTGTTGCGGGTTGCTCGCGGGCCGCGATCGATTACACTCAATCCCTGCGACGGCGTCGAGCGTTGGCGGTTGCGGGTTGCTCGCGGGCCGCGATCGATTACACTTTGCCTTTGCGCCCGGGTGCATACGTGCGCGTTGCGGGTTGCTCGCGGGCCGCGATCGATTACACTAATGTCCAGCTGGCCCTTGTTGCCGGCCGGTTGCGGGTTGCTCGCGGGCCGCGATCGATTACACTGATTTGAGTGGGCACACGGTTCCTCCATCGTTGCGGGTTGCTCGCGGGCCGCGATCGATTACACTATGAACTGCAAACTCACAGAGAACACAGCGGTTGCGGGTTGCTCGCGGGCCGCGATCGATTACACTGCGACCCGGCGAACGTCTCCAGGCCAGACAGTTGCGGGTTGCTCGCGGGCCGCGATCGATTACACTTCACCCGCTGCTGCACCGCCCCGCTGAACGTTGCGGGTTGCTCGCGGGCCGCGATCGATTACACTAACTCTGCTCGAGGAACTGCTCGACGGCGTGTTGCGGGTTGCTCGCGGGCCGCGATCGATTACACTGAGGGCGTTGCGGACCCAGCGGGCTTCATGGTTGCGGGTTGCTCGCGGGCCGCGATCGATTACACTGAGACCGGCACCTTCACCGATTACAGCGCGTTGCGGGTTGCTCGCGGGCCGCGATCGATTACACTCGAACTGCTCATCGCCGCGCTTGGCCGTGTGTTGCGGGTTGCTCGCGGGCCGCGATCGATTACACTACCCCGTTCGCAACCGCAGGCGGCACAGGCACTTGCGCGTGAAGTGCCGTCAGAAAAGTTCCAGTTGGTTGGGCGGTGGCTCCACCTCGACACGACTTTTTCCCCAAAACACACGCATCCGGGCGTACTGCTTGTCCGTCACTGTCAAAACCCGCACCTCCCCATCCGGGGGAACCGCCCGCTCTACCCGGGTCATATGCACCTCGGCGTTCTCCCGGCTGGCACAGTGTCGAATGTACACGCTGAACTGCATCATCGCAAACCCATCCATCAGCAAGGCCTTGCGGAACCGGGCGTACTGCCGCCGGGCGCCCTTGGAGTCCACCGGAAGGTCAAACATCGCGACCACCCACATAAACCGGTACCCGCTGAGGTGCATCACGCTTCGTCCTTACCCGGGGGCGGCACCACCTCGGGCAAGTCCCACCACCGGGGAACTGCCAGCCGCGATTCCGCCCCGGAAAGCACGCGGATGAACGAAGCCACATAGCGCGGCAGGGCGGCGTAAAGCGGCCCGATTGCCTCCCCCACCCGCACGGGGGCCGTCAGAAGCACCAGCAGTTCGGCCTTGGTCGGCTGATCGAGCCCGACCCGGTTCTCCAGGGCCAGGCGTCGGACTCGCGCATCGACTAACGGCCTCAGTGGCTCGACCAAGTCGTCGGCCAGGCAGAAGGCATTGTCGCGGCGGCGGTGCTTGACTCCCAGCGCCGGCAGGAGTCCGGCCGAGACGATCGCTCGGGCCAGAGCGGCCCGCACGGCCGCGTAGCCGTAGTCGAGCAGATTGTTCGGCACCGAGGCCTCCCGGTCGCCGGGACGCCGCCGGAACGGCTGCTGGACCAGAGGACAGTCCTCGAAGAGCGCCGGCCAATAACGCTGGGCCGCGTGGGCCTCCGTGTTCTCGGGGTCGCCACTTCGCACAGACCGGGCCAAGGCTCGGAGCATCTCTGACTCGGAACGCTTGTGCCCGAGATTTGCCGCCTGTCCCTCGATCTTGGCCGAGACAACCTGGGTCCACACCTGCTTGCGCCGGGGCTTGGAGACGCCCAGTTGCACGTCCAGCCGGTCGAGCACCAGGGAACCGCCCGACAGGGGAAGCAGCATGGCCGAAGGCAGGTGATCGCGCCCGCAGATCACGACGGCCGCCCCGGCTTCAGCCATGGCGGCAAGTACCGCATGGGTATAGGTGGTGTCGCGTTCGTCCACCATCAGCACGCCAAGGTCTTCGAGCGGTATCGAGCCTACCAGATTGGGCGGGTGGGCTGGCAGCCGGGGGGCCTCGCGCTCTCGGCGCAAAATCAACAGTTGCCCATCACGTACCGCCAGATGGCAAGGCTCTCGACTGATTTCGACGGTTCGGCGGATCACGCACGCCTCCGATCAGTGCCTCCGATAGGGTCCATTACAACCGACCGACGGACGGCAATCAATCGTTTTTCAGAACCGTCACTTTTCCCAGCGGGCTGACCCGCACCTTCACCGCGTGTGGATGACCGGGCGGGGCAAGATCGCGCAGGTCCGTGGGCGTACACGAAAACTGCTCACGCTTCGAGTCTTCGACCTTGCGGCCTTCGCTGTCCTTGCGCTCCGTGGCCGAGCGGGCGTCCCAGTGCGGCACCAGCACGACCGAGTGGGGCTTGTCGAGCTTGGCGACGACGAAGTAGCCCACTTCGTCGCTGTCCTTCCGTCGCATGTACAGGGTCTCGCCTTCACCAAGACTCATCAGGAACGCGCCACCCTTCTCGTCGTTGTCGCGGCGATCGACGATCGGGTGGGCCTGCTCGATCTGGCGGATGATCGGCCGCCAACGTGTTTTCTCAGCGGCGGATAAATTCTTGAAGTCCTTGGGCTTTGGCACGCCCGCCGCGCGGAAGGCTCGCAGCCTCGCCAGATTACGCTGTGCTGCCTCGAACGCGGACACGATCTCGCCGGTCCACGCGGCCTGCCCCTTCGTGTCAGCGGCCACGCGGATCTCTATGTGGTGGTTGTTGCCGCCGACATACGCGCGCCTCGAGGCGGGGTCGTCGTCGCGGACCATGCGCCCGGATTCGTAGTCAGGCTTCCTGCGGTCGATCAGTACGGGATCGGACATGGTGCGCAGAAGCACAACCGACTTGATCGGCACACCGGAAGCATGACAGATCTTGCCCGCTTCGACGACCTTCTTGAGTTCGCTGCTCTTGAAGTTGTCGGGGTCGAGGCCGTTCTCTTCGAGGCACGCACGCAGACGGCGGCGCAGAGCGGCATCGCGCACGATGCCGCTCTTGCCCGGCGGTGGGTCGATGATCGCGGGGGTGTACGCGGGTGATTTGACCATTTCACGCGCCCACTTCCTGGCCGTCCTTTCATCGACGCCCTTGCCTTTCATGCGGCAGGCCGTCAGTCGGTCGATGGCTTCCTTTTCGGATTCCTGCCTCGGCTGGCGCAGGTGATTCGGGTCGAGCGACAGCACGCTCTTCTTGGCCGTGTAGTTGCCCGTCAGGTTGCCGCCGGCATCGAGCACGGGGCCGAATAGCGTTTCCTCGTGCAGCGCCCCAATGAGTTTGCGCTTCACGGGCCGGTGGCAGACCGGCAGGATTGTGCCCGGCTGGCCATACACCGCCTCTTCGACAGCCTTGCGAAAGGCGTCGCGCGACCCGTAGGGCAAGGGCACCGGCAGCGGATGGGCCCGCCGATAGTTGGCCATCTGCTCTTCGTCGGCGGTGTTGACGCCGTCGCGGTCGGCCTGCTTCTCGCGCTCATCCCACGCTCGCTGAACCTGCGGCGTACACAGCGCGATGACGATGGCGTCGATGGCGTGGTGCCGATGGTCGCCGCGGTCCTTCTCCTGGCGGACGTGCTGCTCGGCCTTGTCAAGGTCGTGAGCACGCTTGTCGTGCGGGTCGAAGAACAAGCCCCATTCGCGCCGCAGGCGGCTCGTCCACATGCCGTCGGTGGCGTAGATGCGGCGCTCGCCGCCGCGCTCGGGCAAGCCGCTGCCGTCGTAAAGGGCGTCGGCCAGGTAGGCCACGACCTGCCGCGCGGCGTACTTGGTCGCGGCCTCCTGACGCAACGTCATCTCCTGAATGTCCTTGACGTCCTTTTTGAACTGCTCAATCTTGGCGCGGTCTTCTCGCTCGACGAAATACGCGCTCCACAGGGCAACGCCGGTCGCGCTCTTGAGTTCCGACGGTTTCGGGCGCGGGCGGTCGGTGTAGATGCCCTCGACGAAGCGCAGGCCCTCATCAAAGCCACCGGACAACTTCTCGCTGAAGAACTGACGCGGCGTGCGGCGGCCCATCTCGCGGTTGCAGCGCGTGTGCGAGAGCACGATGTTCGATAAGCCGTTGTGCCCACCGCTGGCGCGCGGGATGATGTGCGCCACTTCGCACTCGGTGCCGTTGGCCGCTTGGCGTGTCGTCAGACCGCCCTGGCCGCACAGCGGGCAAGTGCCGCCCTGCTGCACGCAAAGGATCACGCGATCGACGGCCGCGCGCTGCTGCGTGCTCGTCACGCCCGGCCCGCGAAGTTCAAAGGCTTCGATGATCTCGTTACGGATGCGATTGCGCAGGCGGTTCTTGAAGAGCAGTTTGTCGGCGTCCTTGGCCCCCATCTTCGCTTCGCGCGCCAGTTCGATGGTGATGCTGTCGGGCTTGCGGCCGAAGGCGGTCATGTAATCCACAAGGTGCCGTCGCACTTCGTGGATGGCCTTGCGCACCACCGGGTTGGAAATCAGCGGGGCGGGTGGCGGCTCAGCCAGCGGGTGACCGTCGGGACCGATCACCGGGTTGCCATCAGGCTTGAGCAGCACATGCTTGCCCATGTAGTAGCGGTCGCGGGCGGTCGCGCCCTTGGCCCCGGTGGCGTAACGGCGTCGCGTCAGGTCGTCAAGCGTTCTGCCGCTCTGCACGTCGAGAAACTCGGCATCGGCCGCGATCATCTTGCGGGCCTCGATCTGCGTGACCCAGCGCAGGCTACCGTTGTCGCCCGGCCATGCCTGCTCCATCACGCTCAGGATGTTGCGGACCGCGCGCCGGCTCATGTTCAAGCGCTTGGCATCGGGGCGAGGGCGGGACTTCCACGCTTCGACCAGCCGATCGGCACTGGCCTCATCAAGCCCGGCCCACTGCATGACGCCCGCCTTGAGGGCCTCGGCGTCCTTGGGTTCATCGGGATCAAAGCGCAGGATCGCGCGGTTGATCCCTTCCTTCAGCCGCTCCGTCATCGCGTCCCACACCCCGGCCCCGATCGCCCCGTGCACAACCTCGCGGCTGAACCAGTCTGTATTGATGACCCGGTTTTCGTCCGTCTCAATGTTGAAGCGAAATCGGGATGTCTTACTTGCCCGGCCCCACCCTTCCTTGCTCGTGCCCATGAAGTTGCGCAAATCCGTCACGCTCACTGTGCGCTTCGGCCGCTCGGGCGCAATCTTGACTTCACCGGTCTTGCGGTCCCTTTTTCCTGACGCCGGGATCATGCCCATCGGCCGCGACAGATACGCGATGATCTTCTCACGCTCCTCCGGACTCAGCGGTCGAGCCGACTGGCCGCGCTCGATGATCCGCAAGTTGTTCACGGTCTCAATGACCAGGTAGCGGCTGGCAAAGCGGTCGGCGTGAGGTACACAACGCTCCTCGGGGTGCAACACGCAGCGGCCCAGCGTCCCCAGATCCCACGTCGCGCGGCGCTGACCGAAGAGCAGCCCCTTGTGCCTCCATACGCTGTCGCCCTGCTCGTTGTCGAGCAGCAGCCGAAGTTCATCGGTCAGCAGCGTGGACACCGGCCCGCCGAACTTTTTCTGCGCCTCCCACAGCCGGGCGAACTCATCGCGGATCATCGGGCGATCGGCGCAGCGCTCGTAACTGCCCGCCTTGTTGCGCACCGCGTCGCGGAACTCACGCGGCCCCCCCTTGCGGCCGGTGGTGCGGCCACGGCTGGGCGCCAGCGGCGTGATGCGTTCGTCGCGCAGCATGGCGATGAACTCGCCGAAGGTGCGCGCCTTGCGCGCGAGCATCTCCGCTCGCACCTTCCCGATGGCTTCCTTGACCTTCCCGTCCTCCTTTGCAATACCGCCGGGTTCCCCGTCCTCCGAGGGTTCATCGCTGACCAGTCCGAGCGCGCCGCGTCGCTGCGCCATATGGAGCAGCACACGTCCGAACTCGTGCGGAGTGAGCGCCTCATCAAGCCCGCGGCGACGCAGATCCCACGGGTCGGTGGTTTCGAGCAACCTCTTGAACTCTTCTCCGGTAGGCGGCAGCAGGCCCGTCTGAATCAGCGCGAGTCGGAGTTCTCCCTTGCGCTGGGCCCGGCGGGCCAGTGTCATGCGTGTGCGGCGCGTCATGCGGCGTTTGGCGTTCTTGGGCTCGCCGCGTTTATCGTCGGTCTCGTCCACTCCAGCCGGGAACACAGAGATGCCACGCGCGATGGCCCCAGTCTTGGGATCGATCCACGCCGAGCCAACTGAGTTCGAGCCGATATCGAAACCGAGGACGATGTCGGGCATGGCGCCTCTCCTGGGGAGCGACGGGGGAGCCGTGGGACTTGACAGACGACTTATAGGCCACTATGTTTTCGCTAGTGTAATCGATCGCGGCCCGCGGTTTCACGCAACAAGAGAAATCGCAGGCACCGCCTCTTGTGCAGACAAGATGCGACCGCCGCAGCCCGGGTAACCCTCGGCCTTCGGCTTTCTTGTTTTCTTTTCACGGATTTTCACGGATCAAGACGCTGGGCTGACAAGACCCATGGCGCGACGACAATGCCCGCCGAGGGGCTCGTCCGGACTGCCATTGCATCGCCCGACGCGCCGGCGGAATGTCCGTGGCCAGCGAGCCCGGCCAAGTCATCTTCGGCACCGGATCGAGTTCCAGTTCCTCGTCGAGCACCGGTGAAGGCGGCCTCAGTTTGGCGGCCTGATGCCCGAGGCACCGGACTCTCCGCACCGCCAATGCATTTGGCTTACAAGGGGCGGCTCCGGCCGCCCTTCTGCTTGCGCCGCTTGCGCAAGGGGCAACTGCTTCGAAAGTAAGGGGCGCCACGTTCCACCCGACGCCGCGCGTGCCGCTTCGGCTTTCCCCGGTGAACTCCGCGCATCTCGGCGGCCTCTGCGTGCACGCTTCTTAGAAGTTGAACACCGCCTCCAGCACGCGCGTCAAGAGCCCTTTCTGCGCCGCCGAGCGCACGTCGCCCTCGTTCTGGACCGTCAGACTCAGGTTGGCCATCTGACTCGACAGAATCGTGTTGCGGTCGGTCACGTCTTCCTGACGCACCACGCCCGACAGCACGAGGGTCTGCACTTCTTCATCCTTCTGAATGACCTTGGTCGCCTGGAGCACCATCGTGCCGTTCGGCTTGACCTCGATCACCTCGGCCGTGATCTTGGCCGAGAAGCGGTCGGAGCGTTCATAATCTCCCTCGCCCTTGAACTCCTGGTTGAAGTTGGTACCGAGCAGCGACTGGTTGTTCAGCGCGCCCTGTCGCAGGCGCAGTTCGAGTAGTTCCCAGGGGTCGATGACGGACTTGACGGTCATGTCGGCGGTCGCTTCCTTCTTGGTGTCCAGCGACTGCGAGGCCTCCTGCTTGCTTGTCTCGTCGACGATGATCGTAATGAGATCGTGGGCCATGTACGTGCGCGGCTCGGGCGGGCGCACGTACAACATGCTCGCCCGGGCAAACTCCGAGTCGTGCCTCTGCTCCAGCGTCGCCGGCGGCGTCGGCTCGAGCGCCTGGAGCAGCACGCTCTGGGCAAGGGCCTGCGAGGGAAGTGCGAGCAGCAACAGACTTGCAGCGGTGCGCATGTCAGCGTTCCTGGCTGGAGTTGAGGACGGCCTTCCCGGCCCCGTTCACGCGGGCGTGAAAACGCGGGCCGCCGTTGATCGGTTCAAACGCGATGCGATCCCCGTCGCGTGCGTCGGACAGTGCCCGCGCCGAGAGTTTGGCCACGATCGAGCCCGAGACCACGCGGACGGTGACCATGTCGCCTCGCCGCACCACGAAGGGAGATTCGACGTGCCTGGCCAGGATGACCTCGCCCGGCTCGAGCGTCGAGCGTGCCTCGGCCCCTTCCAGTTGCGACGCCGTCGCCGGGCTCTCCGCCGCGCTGATCCACCGCGACTCGAAGTGATACTGCCCCGCTTCCACCTTGGCCCGACGCTCGATCAGCCGATCCACCACCGCCACCGGGCGGCGAATCTCCACGCGCACACGCATCGACTGGCTGAACGCGATCCGCTCGCCGTCGTAGAGCGTGACGCTGACCGGCATCTCGGCCGACAGCCCGAGGGGATGCACCTCCACCGTGCACGGTCCGATCGGCGCGCGCATGCCCGCCTCGTATCGTTCGCTGTAGGTCAGTCGCAGGTCGTCGCTGGACACGTCAAACTCGAGCAGGAGCCGATCGACAATCGCGTCGAGCACACGCGGGCCGGAGACGGCCGAACGCAGAGCATCCCCGCCTTCGCTTGTGTTCGCCGGCCGGGTTGCCACCAACCCCACGCGGCAGACCGAGCCGCGTAGCAGCACCTCGGTCTCCGGAAGATCGATCACCGCTCGTACTTCGGCCAGGCTGACCGGCGCCCAGCCTCGCACGATCCGCTTGCCCAGCACGTCGCCAGCGATCACGCAGCGGTCGAGCACCTCGGCCGCCCGCGGCCCCTCCACCACCGCCACGTCGCGCACCTGCACGTCGCGACCGATCTCCACGCGCGCCGTGTCGCGCAGCGTGATGCTCGTCGGCTGGCCGAAGGCCGTGCACGCGGCGAAGAGCACGATGAGCAGTTGACGAATCACGGCGAATTCCTACCGGCGGAGTTGCGCGATCGACTGCAGCGCCTGGTCGGCCGCCCGGATCGACTGGCTGTTCATTTCAAACGCCCGCTGCGTGCGGATCAGTTCGATCAGTTCGCGCGCCGGGTCTACGTTCGAGGCCTCGAGCATGCCTTGGCGAATGCGCCCCCGATCGTCCTCGCCCGGATTACCCTGCGAAGGCGGGCCTGACGCGATCGACTCGACCCACAGGTTCTCGCCCACCTGGCGCAGGCCCGCGGGATTCACGAAACTGGCCGTCTGGATCTGCCCGGCCTCCTGCGGCTCGGTCTCCCCGGACATCAGGTAGAACACGCGACCGTCAGTCGAAATATCGATCTTGGTCGCCTCGGGTGGAATGTTGATGTTCGGCTCGAGTCGGCGTCCCTGGTCGTTGGCCAGCACGAGGTCGCCGTCGGCGTTGAGCGTGAAGTTGCCGGCCCGCGTGTACGCCACCCCGCCGCCCAGTTCGTTTTCCACCTGCACCTGGAAGAAGCCTCGGCCCTCGATCATGAGGTCGGTCTCCTGTCCGGTGGTGATGGGCGCGCCCTGCGTGAAGTCCTGCTGCGTGCCGCTGACCTTCACGCCCAGGCCGACGTAGAGCCCCGTCGGCCGCTGGTCGCCATTGGGGTTCTCCACGCCCGGCTGGGCCCGCTCGATGTAGAGCAGATCCTGAAAGTTGGCGCGGCTGGCCTTGTATCCCTCGGTGTTGATGTTCGCCAGGTTGTTGGCGATCACGTCGAGTTTGGTGTTCAGGGCGTTGAGCCCCGATGACGCAGACTGAAGGGCGATGATGGCCATGAAAACTCCGTGCAATCACCCGATGCGGGCAAAGGTGTTGATGGCTCGTTCGACCATGCGATCCTGGTAGGACATGACGCCGATGTTCGAACCGACGGCCCGGCTGGCCCCCTGAATCTCCAGCAGGGCGCTGACCTCCTCGACGCCCGAACCTTCTACGGCGTGCTGTATCACACGGCCCGACGCCGGCCGCAGCCCTCTGGACCCCACGTTGTTGACGGCCAAGATGTTGTCTCCGACGTGGCGCACCTGGGAACGATCGACGACATCAACGGTGCGCAGCCGCGCCACCGCCACCCCGTCCTGGTAGATGTTGCCTTGCCCGTCAATCTGCACCGGCTGGTTCTCGCGCAGGAAGATCGGGCTGTTCTGTGCGCTCAGCACCGGCATTCCGCTAGCCGCCTGCACCAGCATGCCGCGCTCGTTGAGCGTCAGACGCCCGTCACGCGACAGGAAGATCTCATCGTTGCCCCCGCTGCTCGCTCCCCGCACCACGAAAAAGCCCTCGCCGTCCATCGCCACATCGAGTTCATTGCCGGTCTGCTCGACCGGCCCCTGCCGGAACGAGACGCGCGACGGCGCCAGCAGCACCCCGGCCCCCAGCCGCTCGAGCAGTTCGTTGCTCGGCAGCGTCATCAGGTCGTCCTCGACGCGAGCGGCGTCACGCTGCATCGTGATCGCCTGCACCGGCTTGTACCCGGGCGTGTCGAGGTTGGCTAGGTTGTTGGCCAGCGCGTCCAGGCGTCCAAGGGCCGTCAGCACCCCGGAACTTGCGATGTCGATGCCGTAGTACATGCCGGGCCTCCCGAATAACCGACCGACGGTCCGGCGGAAGCCTCTCAAACCGCGTGCCAGTCTTTCAGCAGGACCGCTTTCAACCGGCCGCCTAGACAGGGCCTGCTTTCAACCCATTGGCCGTGTGCGCTCGCACGGCCGCGCCGCCGCGCAGAGTGCCTGTCTGCCACGCGCACAACCTGCGCTCCGGAACCAGCCACGCCGACCAGCGTGCGGACCTGTTGGCAAACCAGACCCACCGGATCAGGGACACTTCCCCGGTCAGACCGTGTACGCGGTCGGCGCCAGCGCCTCATCCACGCGCTGCTTCCACTGCCCGAAGCCCTCACGCCCCATCAGACCGAACGTGGCCTTCTTGCCCGTCTCCACCGCCGGCTGGTCATAGGCGTCGATGCCCAGCATCAGCCCCGCGTAAGACGTGGCAATCTCCCACAGCGCGATGAACTCGCCCACCGTGTAGGCCTCCACGCGCGACATGCGGATCGTGAAGTTCGGCCTCTGGCTCTCCACCAGCGCGTACTCCGTCGCACGCTTTTCGGCGTTGAGCAGTTCGCCCATCGTGCGGCCCTCAAGATAGCGCAGTGCCTCCACCCCCAGGCCGGCAGGAATCGTCACGTCCGTCCCGAAGTCCTCGACCTCGATCAGCCCGATCACCTTGTCGTTCGGGCCTTCGCGATACAACTGGATCTGGGAGTGCTGGTCGGTCGCGCCCAGCGCCTTGATCGGAGTGAAGCCCGCGAACACCTGGTCACCCGTACGGTCAAACTGCTTGCCCAGCGACTCGGCCCACAACTGGCGGAACCAGTCAGCCAGCAGGTAGAGGCTGTTCGCGTACGGCATCAGCACATGACAGGTCTTGCCCTTGCGGGCCCCCAGTTCACACAGCAGGCTGGCGATCATCGCCGCCGGATTCCTTGATAGTTCCGGGTCCGAACAGCGCTTGTCCATCGCCGCCGCCCCGTCGAGCAGCGCGTCGATGTCGATGCCGCACATCGCGGCGCTGAACAGCCCCACCGGGCTGAGCACGCTGAAGCGCCCGCCCACGCCCTCGGGCACCGGCAGCGTCACGTAGCCTTCCGCGTCGCAGATCTGGCGCATCGTTCCCTTCTCGGGATCGGTGATCGCGACGACGTGCATGGCCGCGTGCTTGCCCAGCGCACGGCTGATCACGTCACGCACCCACATGAACTGCGCCGCCGTCTCGGCCGTCTCCCCCGACTTGCTGACCACGTTGTAGAGCGTCTGCCCGGGCGGGCAGATGTCCATGATCGCGGCAAAATTGGCCGGATCGACGTTGTCGATCACGAACATCCGCGGGCCGCCACGCCTGCTCGATGGCAGCAGGTTCCACGTCGGCGGATTCAGCGCCGCCTGCAGTGCGATGTTGCCCAGCGCTGAGCCCCCGATACCCAGCACCACGAGGTTCTCAAAGGCGTTGCGCCGCTCGCTGGCCAGTTTCTTCACCGCCGTGACGTGCTCGCGCCGCGCCTCGCCAAACGGCAGGTCGCGCCAACGCTCCCAGCCCGTCCCGCGCGTTCTGGCCAGACTGGCCGTCAGACTCCGGGCGGCCTCGGCCAGTTCCGACCCCGGCCCGATCCGTGCCGCATCAAGCCCGTGATTGCCCACCCGGTCCGCAAGACAGTTGGCAAAGTCGATCGTCAGCATGCCCACAGGATAGCGAGGTCAGCGCGCCCCCGGACCTGGCCTCGCTTCCGTTCACACATCCACCACCGAGTTCCGCAGCAGCCCCACCCCCGCGATGTCCACCTCCATCACGTCGCCCGCCTTGATCCACACCGGCGGCTGCCGCACCATGCCCACCCCCGAAGGCGTCCCCGTCAGGATCACTGTCCCAGGCATCAGCGTCATGCCCTGGCTCAGTTCACTAATCAGCCGCGCCACCGGAAACATCATGTGGCTGGTCGGCTCGTCCTGCATCACCTCGCCGTTCAGCCGCAGCATCACCCGCAGCGCCTGCGGATCGGGCACCTCGGCCGCCGGCACCACCTTCGGGCCCAGCGGACAGAAAGTGTCGAAACTCTTTCCGCGGCACCACTGACCATCCGACCCGTTCTTCTGCCACCACCGCGCCGACACGTCATTCGCGCAGCAGTAGCCCAGCACGTAACTCAGCGCCTCGGCCTTCGACACGTCGCGTGCCGCCCTGCCGATCACCACCGCCAGTTCAGCCTCGAAATCAACCTGCCCTCGCCCCGTCGCCGGATCGCGGCAGATCGCCGGAATCTCCACCGCCGCCTCATGCACCGTCGCCGACGCCGGGTTCTTCGTGAACATCACCGGATACTCGGCCACGCTGGCGCCCTGCTCGCTCGCGTGGGCCGCGTAATTCCGTCCGATCCCGATGATGTGCCGCACCGGCAGCAGTTCGTCCTCGGTGTCGATGACCACGCCGAACTCGGCCTTGATGATGTCCACGGCCACTCCTTTCCAGGCGCCCACGCCACCCCAGACGACCAAGGCACCGGCGGGAATGGATCGTAGGAACGCCGCTCTCGCCTTACACGACGTCAATCGTCCCCGGCGGCCCGCACAGCCCGGCCTCGTGCCCGCGCATCAGCACGTGCTCGATCGCCCGCCGCCCCCGCTCGCCCATGTCCACCGTCAAGGCACTCACGTACATCGCCAGGTAGCGATCCACCAGTCCCGGATCGTCCCACTCCGTGCGACTGCCCTTGTGCCGCTGCAAGTGCTCGCGGCACTCGACCGGATGCTCGACCGCGAAGCGCACCGACGCCGACAGTACTTTGCCCAGACGCTGCACCGTTCCCGCCCCGTGTCGCGTGTCAAGATCACGCCGCACCACGTTGAGCCCCAGCGGAAGCGGAAGGTCTGTCTGCGTGCTCCACCACCTGCCTAGGTTGACCGCCTCGACCAGGCCCAGTTCGGAGAAGGTCAACTGTGCCTCGTGAATAAGCAGCCCCGCGTCCACCTCGCCCAGTGCCACGGCCGCGGGAATCTCGCTGAACAACATCTCCACCGCCTCGAACGCCGGCTTCTCGCGTGTCGAACCAAGCATCAGCGACAACGTGAGAAAGGCCGTAGTATGCACGCCCGGTACGGCAATCTTCGCCCCGAGCAGAGACTCCAGCCCGGCCGCAGGGGCCTCACGCCCGTGTTCAACCGTTCTGCTTCCCTGCACCACCACGCGCGGCCCGTACCCCTCGCCAAACGAGCCGCCGCACCGCGAGATCACGTAGCGATCGCGGATCGCCGGATAGGCCGCGCAACTGATCGCGGTTACGTCATACGGCCGAACGCCGCCCGCCCGCGCGTTCTCCGCCGACTCCGACTGGTGCGGTTGCGGACGAGCCCGAAGCGCAAGCGAGGGTGACTCTCCCACCACCAACTTGTTCAGTTCCTCGACATCGCGCGCGACCAGTTCAAACCGGAACGCTCCCACGTCGATCGCCGGCGCCTGGCCATCGAGCCCGACCAGCGGCCACCACATCACCATGTCGTCCGAGTCGGGTGAGTGCGCCAGTCGTACAGAGATCTCAGACATGGCCGAGATGGTAGGGCCGCACCACGATGCTTGTGCCAGCAATGTCGGTCCTCCGACGCTGCTGCCCCTGCTCGTCCGTCCGCGCCAAGGTCAGCAACCTTGAAGATCAGGTTGCCAGCGCGAACTCACCCCCCCACCACCTTCGCCACGTCCCTGGCCAGCGCCTTCCGCGAACGGTCCCACGTATAGAACATGTGCCCGCCGTCGTAGTGCTTCAGCGTCACCTGTTTGCGCAGGCGATCAGGCAGGTGCAGCAGCGCCACGCTCCGCTCGCTCGACGCATACGGCGTCACCATGTCGTACCACCCGTGACAGACGAACAATCGCAGCGACGGATTGGCCGCCATCCCGTAGCGAATGTCATCGCCCGCGTCCAGCGCGCGAGGCCAAATGCCCTTCATTACGTCGTCGGCCCACATCTCGCTTACGTCCATCCCCAGCAACTTGTATTCGCGATCCGTCGTCAGCCCCAAGCCCCCGCCCCCGGATCCGCCCCCCGTCCCTCGGAGCCACGCATTGATGCCCGCAGTGAACGCGCTCATGATCCCCGCCAGCGTCGGGTCCGGATTCGGCATCCCCTCGCGCGCTGGAAACACGTTCGGCCCCGTCACCGCCGCGTCATACAGCCCGCACACCATCCCTTGGTCACGCAGCAGTTCGCGGCTGAACACTTCAATGGGCACCCGCCCCCCGTGCCGCGACACCAGTTCGACCGGAAGCCCGATCAGGTCGGCCAAGTCTGCGAATATCGCGTCACGCTCCTTGCCCGACGCCCCCACCCCCGGAGATTGATCCCCGCGATACAGCACCGGCGCCAGCACACGCTCGGCAAAGTCCTCGGCCCGCTGCCGCACCACCTCGAACTTCAAACCCAGATACTTCCCCCGCGCCCGCTTGTGATACGCTGCCGCCAGCGCATACGTCGGCACTGTGTTCAGCCACGGCACCAGGTCGTAGTCGTTCCCGCCCAGCGCCAGCATGTCCAGCGCCGGTGACACCGCCACCGCGCCCGTCAGCGCCACGCCCCGATCCGGCAGCGCCCTCAACAACTTGCCCACGCGAAAGCCGCCGTAACTCTCCCCCGCGATCGACACCGGGCTGTCCCAGCGGTTGTACCTGCTCAGCCACCCCGTCACGAAGTCAGCCAGCACGTCGATGTCGCGCTTCACCTTGTAGAACGCCTTCTTCGCGTCGGGCAGGTCTTTCGTCCGTTTGCTGGTCTTGTCCTCCTCCGCATCCACCCCCTGCTGTTCGAGTTTGCTCTCGGCCACCGTGCGGCTGAAGCCGGTTCCCACCGGATCCACGAACACCAGGTCCGTGAAATCAAGCCAGGACTCAGCGTTGTCGAGCAACTGCACCGGCGGCGGGAGCATCTGCCCGGCGCTGCCGAACCCAATCCGCTTCGGACCGGCCGTACCCAAGTGCAGAAACGCCGACGCCGCCCCCGGCCCACCGTTGAACAGGAACGTCACCGGCCTCAATCCACTGGCCGCCAACTGGTAACTGGTGTAAAACACCTCCGCGGTCGGTACGCCGTGCTCACGCACCAGCAGCCAGTCTGCGTTGGCTCGCACGCGCCCCTTGCGACCGCGCCCCCCCTCCGCCTGCCCCCATGGCAGTTCTCTTTCCACTCCCACCGGGCAGCGGTAACCGGACGACGACGGTGTCGGTGTTTCGGCAACAGCAACGGCGGCAGTCTTTGAAGGCGTCATGCGTGCAGCATACACCCCGCTCGCCGACCACGCCGTCAGCATCCAACACGTCCCGCCCCGCCGCTTCGACAGGCTCCTAGAAACTGAACGTCGTCTCCAACCACAGCCGGATCGTGTCGTTGAACCTGCCCTGCCCGTCGAAGTTGGCCAATTTGCCCAGCACCACCCAGTTGCTGCTGATTTTCCGCGACAGGATCGCGTCGATCTCGTACCCGACGTTCTCCCCGCCCTCGTCAAACCAGAACTCGTGATACGCCAGTTCACCCTTCAACTTCCAGGGCAGGTCCGCTCGCACGTACACGTAGAAATCCTGCAGGCCCTCCGGAGGCGTGGTCAGGAACAAGTCCGCATAGCCCTGGAACTTGTGATTGGTCCCCAGCGGAAACTGGAAACTCGCCGCCCCGTCGTCACTGCCCAGGAACTGGTAGCCCGCGCCCACCTGCCCAAACTCGGCGATCGCCACCGCCGCATCGACGCCGAAGAAATCGGCCTCGTAGTCCGTCGCGTTGTCGCCATAGTCGCACTGACGCGCATACGTCGCCTCGTACACCAGCGACCGCAGGGCGCCATCGCCCAGTTTCACCGTGCCCGACACACGAACTCCGTACGACTGGTTCGAACTGCCCGCCGCGTTGTCAAAATCCAGCAGGTACGCGAAGGGCGTGATGACCAGCGCATCGTCGGCCTTGAAACTGGCGCGGATGAGATGCGAGTCGCTATCCCAGGGCCTTGCGGTGTCGTCATCGCTGAAAATCCGCTGCACACCCCACACGTAGGCGTAGTGAAACGTCAACTTCTTGTTGCCCACGTCCAGCCGCGCCGCGTCGAGCGTTTGCTCGAACTGCCGCCAACCCACATTGCCGATAAAGCGATGATCGTCAAACGTGAGCCGCTGCCGCCCCGCCTTGATGTCGATGAATGCCTCGCTCTCGAACAGGCCGTCACGCCGATACCGGCCCCACGCCTGGTTCACTTCCGTGTCCGTCGGGTCTGAGACGTTCGTCCGCGCCGGGTCGCCGTCTCCCGTGGCCGCGACCCAGTACCAATCACTGTCCGGAGTGGCCACGTTCTCCATCTCGATCATCGCGCTCAGCCCGTGGAACGCTTTGGTCTCATACCCCAGCCGGATCCGGTTCGTCAGCGCGAACGAAGGCTTTCGCTTGTCGGTTTCTGCAAACTCGAAACGCAGCCGATCGTCTAGGTGCACCTTCCCGCCGCCGATCGCTTCCCACGGGTTCGTTGCCTCGGCTTTGGGATCGCTGAGCCAGCCCGCATTCGGAGGCAACTGCCCGAACGGACGCTTCTCCGACTCAGTCGGCTTACCGGTCCCCCCGCCCTCCTGAGCATGACACCACGCCGAAACACCCAGCACCAGAGTCGCTCCCAAAGCAATGCGCCAGTCCATCATGGCCTCCAATCTCCGTCGGGCATCCGACACCTTCCAGTTGCGTTCCCCGATTTCTTCACAGATTAGGACAACTAACTCCGGTTATCTACTTGTGAACGTGTCCCACCCATTGAAAAACCCGCCGCGCACCGAGCACGGCGGGCTTTGGGAAGTATTATGGACGGTACTCGCCCTGTTCAGGGGCAACCGGCGGAGAACATGCCCAGGTAGAGGCTGACGTCGAAGAAGTCGTATAGCCCGTCGCCCGTCAGGTCGGCGCTGGGAGCCTGGGCCGAGAAATTGCTCAGGAACAGACTTACGTCGAAGAAATCGAGCACCCCGTCACCCGTCAGATCGGGCGGGCACGGGTTGCCCGCCGCCGCAGCCACCGCCGCACCGGCATTGACAAATCCCCATCCGAAGCCCGTGTCATAGCCGGGCGTTCCCTTGTCCACCGCCGTTTGCGCCATGATGTCGCTGACCTCGTCAGGCGTCAGCGACGGATGAGCCGAAATCACCAGCGCCGCGACACCGGCCGCATACGGCGAAGCGAAACTCGTCCCGTCGATCGTCGTCCAGTTGTCCGATCCGTAGCCGGCACTACCCGTGCGATCGGTGCTCAGCACCGCCGCTCCCGGCGCACTGATGAACAACCCCGGCCCGTACGTGCTGAAACTCGCTCGAGTGCCGTCGCTGGCCATGGCCGCGACCGCGTTCACCGACGCCAGGTTCGCCGGATATCCCACCGTCCCCGTCCCGTCATTGCCCGCCGCCGCGAAGTGCACCACGCCGGCTGCCTTGGTGGTGTCGAAGGCCGTCGTAATCGCCGCCGAAGGGTTCCCGCCTCCCCACGACGAGTTGGTCACCCGCGCACCCGAACTGGCTGACCAGTTGATCCCCGCCACCGTCCAAGCATCTGTGGACTCCAGGAAAGGCAGGCACAGCAGACCAAGGAAGTCGATCTCGTTGAAGATCTTGGCGGCCTGCACCCGCGCGCCCGGCGCAATACCCGCGATGCCAATCCCATTGTTGATCGTCGCCGCGACACATCCTGCCACAGCCGTCCCGTGGTTGTCGCACCGATTGCCCGGACCTCCATTGGTTCCTGACCCGGTGAACGATTGCCCGGTCACCTGGTGAATGTCGGGATGATCCTGCTGCGTGCCCGTGTCGAGCACGACGACGCGCACTGAATCGTCGCCGATCGTGATGCCCCAGGCATCCAGTGCGTCCATGTCTTCGTCGTTGGCCTGCTCCAACGCCCACTGCTGCGGAAACAGCGGGTCGTTCGGAGGAAGCGCCCCCATGTGCCGCGCCCAGTAGACGTGATCCGACTGCGCCCACGCGACCTCGGGCCGGTCATTGATTGCCTGCGCGATCGACAGCACTTCATCCCCGCTTCGCACGTTCAGCCGTGCCCTCACGAGCCCTGCCATCCCGGCCGCATCACGCTCGATCAACGTGGCGCCGTGGTCGCTCAGAATCGTCGCCTGTGCCTCGACACCCGTTTCCGGCAAAAAGAAAACGAGCAGATCACGCGACGGGATGACCGGCAGGCCACCCTGCCCCACATACACCAGCGACGCGAAACTCACGTCCCCTCGATCGGCCAGAGACCACACCGCCTGCTCGGCCGAGCCCAGCCTGGCCTCACCCGGCAATTTCACATATGTCCAGCCCGGCACCGTGCTCGCCTGCAACTGGGCCCCGCCGAGACCGACCGCGCTCACCGCCGCACCCACGTCCACCTGCTGACGAACGTCCGGCTCGACATACACTGCGATCATCGCCGGCCACACACCCAGTTCGACCGTCGCGTCGAAATACGGTGCCGATGCAACCGCCGGCTCCACCCTCACCGTCACCACCGATGACAACGCGGTCAGGTCCACATGAACCGCCTGACCCGCCGCACTCGTCACCACCAGCAAAGCGCTCAGCACGCCACCACACCTATGAAGCATGACTCCCTCCCTGCCCAAATAAACCCACAACACCCGGGGGGGTCGCCCCCTCATCCACCGCCAGCCTACTGGCAATCTCGTATACCCGCAAGCCTTCGCCCTTGGCCGCCAGCGGGATTCCGAGCGACCTTCCGACGGCCCAAAAAACAAAACCCGCCCTTCGCGGGCGGGTTTGCCAAGTTGCGTCAAGTGGGCGATACAGGACTCGAACCTGTGACCTCCTGCGTGTCATGCAGGCGCGCTAGCCAGCTGCGCCAATCGCCCGAACACCGCCCATTCGATCGGGCGGATCACAATATAGACCTCTCGGCCCCGGGTGGGCCACTCGGTCAGTTCGCCAGAATCACAATCTCGACACGCCGGCTGGCCGCCTTCGTCGATTTCGGCTTCGAAGGGCCAAATGCCGCCGAGTAGATCCGGTCGTTGCTGACACCCTTCGACACCAGGTACTTCTCGACCGCCAGCGCCCGCTCAGCCGAAAGGTGTTCGTTCGACTTCCAGTTGCTCTTGCGGATCGGGTCAGAGTCCGTATACCCCTCGACACGGATCGTCCGCCCAGCGTACTGCGAATTGAGTTGGCTCGCTACGCGGTCCAACGCACGCCGACCTTCGTCGCTGATCGTGACCTGCCCGGACCGGAACAGCACGTCTCCGGCAATCGAAATGACCACCTCTCCCGAGCCGCCGCCGGTGTATCCGACCCCGCTGCCGCCCGCGCCTCCGCCAGCCAGCCGCTGGTTCTCCTCCATCAACTGCTGATTCGCAGCCGTGAGTTGGCGATTCTGCTCGTTCACTTCGGTCAGCGAGGCCTGCGCCTCCCCCAGTCGCTGGCGCAGTTCCGTGTTCTCGCCGACAGCGGCGTCATAATCACCCCGCTTGACCTTGTTGCAACCGCCGAGCAGAACCAGGCCCGCCAGAGCCGCCGCCGCAAGTAGCCTCGTCCCCACCATGTGCTTGATCCTCCGTGCAGTCCGTTGAGCGACTCACGCTTCGTGCGCGAGTTTGCTGACCAGTCCCGACAATGTACCAGCATCAAAGGACGCCCGCGTGCCACTGTCTACGGCAGGTTGATGGGCACACCCGACAACCGCTCCAAAATCCACTCGATCCCCGGCTTGCCCACCACCACCAACAGCGTCGCCACCGCAATGTAAGGCCCGTATGGCAGCGTGCGCCCCATGCGCCCACGGAGCACCGCGCCAAGCAACGTCCACGCCAGCCCCACAAAGGCCGCTGCAAAAAAGCCCAGAATCGCGTCGATCCATCCCACGCACGCGCCGATGGCCGCCACCAAGTGCACATCGCCCAGCCCCAACGCCTCTTTGCCGAAAGCCAGTGACCCGACGATGCGCACGCCCCATACCACCGCCCCGCCGATCAGGTACCCACCCAGCACCCCCGACAGCACGCTCAGCCACAACGGCACATTCACCGGAGGGATGCGATCCATCGAAAACGGGTCAGTCCGGCTGTAGGGCCCGTACACCCGCTCGACCAGCCATGGCGCCAGCCACATGCCCACAATGGCCAACGCCAGGGGCATGGCCACAAACGCCATCTCCTTGAGCATCTCCCGTCGGGCGAAGGGATACTGAATCCACATCTCGGCATCGGTGGCCGTACCACTTGCCACGACCTCCGGAGCCGTAACCTCCGGCAACACACTGTCCTCGCCGCACTTGAGTGCCTGCTCACCTTCCGCTTGGTCACGGCGGCCCCCGGCCGCGGCCCGGGCTTTGGCCTCCCACTCGTCGTAGTCCGCAAAACTCCGCCGGACCAGGCCTATCTCCAGAAGCACCAACGCGGCGCCCAGGCCGACCGTCCCACCCAGCGCCATCCCGACGAACCACCAGTGATGAATGCCTGCCGTCGGAATGGACCAGATCTGCCCCGGGGCGGCCATCCACCGCGTGCCATCCGCCAACCGCCAGCCCAGCGTCCCCAGTTCCGCGACCGGCCCGCCGTGCCTGACCTGCACCACGATGGCATGTCCGACATGAAACACCAAGGCCAGGAGCGCCGGGGCCCACACCAGAACCAGTGGAATCTGCGCCGTCCGAGCATCAATCAGCGTCACCGCAGTCAAAGCCCCGAACAGCAGCATAATCACCACCAGTTCGGGCCAACTGCTCGCCAGCCCGTTCAACGCCCACTCCGGCTGCAGCAAATCGAACCAGGGCCCCCGTCCCATCTCAGGCAATCCGAAGAACAGCAGGTAGAGCGTGGCAAACAAGAGCGCAACAGCAGTCTCGACCAGCGGATACTCCACCGAAATGGGCTGCTTGCAGAAGCGGCACTTGCCTCGCAGCAGCAACCACCCCAGTATGGGGATATTCTCGCGGAAGGTCAGTTTGGTCCCGCAATTGGGGCACTTCGACGCCGGGCGCACCACGCCCATGCCTCGCGGAAGCCGGTACACCAGCACATTGACCAGCGACCCGACGCAGGCCCCGTAGGCGAACATGAAGAGCAGAAACGTGCAGGGCACGAGAAGCGTGTAGAAGGTCATCGGCATGCCCGCAGACTACTCCCCTTCTCGGGCGAGGGTGGCTGCGTCGAGTTCCGAGAGTTTCTGCTCGGCCTGATCGAGTACACCCCGGCACCGTCGCAGCAGTTTCGTGCCTCGCTCATACAACTTCATCGACTCTTCGAGGCTCGCTTCGCCGCTTTCGATGCGCTCGACAATCGCCTCCAGTTCTTCAACCGCCTGCTCGTAACTCAGCGATTCGGGATCGGGCGGGGTGTCCTGAGCCTTGGGCATGGTGACAGCGTACCGCGCGTGAAGTCGGACGTCGAGGCAGGCGAGTTCGACGATGACCGGTGGAAATCAGGGTGGCCCGACCCGATGTACTCCTTCGACGAAAAAGGTCAAACTCCTCTCCCTTCCGGTCGGGCCCCTTCGTTCACGAATCAAACAACGTACCGGGCGAAGGCGACGCGGACTTGGGCGCGATGGGGGGACGACGCTCCCGACCAGGCTTTTCCACTCGCGAGCGAAACGACCCGTCGGCCACGCGGGTGTCGATCAGCGCATCGGCGCCAACATCTCGCGTCGAACGAATCACGCGCCCGCGTTCATCGGTCGTGATCGAGTAGCCGCGATCGAGCACCCGCTGCGGTGATACGGCAGCCAGATGCACATCGAGGCTGTCCAGCCGCAGGCGGCGGGACCGCACGCTCGTGCACAGCGCCCGGCGCAGGTTGGTTGCGAAGTCGGCCAGTGTCTCGCGATCTATGCGGTTGCGGGCCGCTTCACTCAGACGCGCGCTCAGCCACCCGAGTTGCTCCCGCTTGCGTGCCTGGGCCATCTGGGGGCGCGCGGCATCAAGCCGAGTCCTCAGGCGGTCGAGGAATTGGCGCTGGCGCGCGATGCGGCGCTCGACGGCGATGCGCCCACGCTCGCAAAGCCGCACGCTGTGCTCACGCCGCGGGATCAACAGTTGCACGCCGGACGACAGGCAAGGCCGACCAGCGAGCGCATCGAGCAGCCGACGCGCCGAGGCAATCTGCTTGCCCAGGTCGGTCCGCAGTCGCCGCTGGATCGACGACAACTGCCGCGTCAGTTCAACCCGATCGGGCGAAAGACGCATCGCGGCCTGCGTGGGCGTGGCGCAGCGCTCGTCGGCCACCAGTTCGGCGATCGTTGTGTCAGTCTCGTGTCCGATGGCCGCCACGACCGGCACGGGGCACTCCACGATCGCCTCGGCCACAATTCGTTCGTTGAACGCCCACAGATCCTCCATCGACCCGCCGCCACGGGTGACCAGGATCGCGTCGATGCCCAGTCGCTGGCGAGCAGCCCCGAGGCTGCGAATCGCCTGCGCCACTTCCGGGGCGGCGTTCTGGCCCTGCACACGCACATCGACCAGAACCACCTCGATCGCCGGCATGCGCCGCTTGAAGGTGTCGAGCACGTCCTGCAGGGCGGCGCCGGTGCGGCTGGTCACGACGGCAATCTTCCGCGGGAAACTCGGCAATGGGCGCTTGCGATCCGCCGAAAACCAGCCCAGCGCCCGCAACTCCTCGCACAAGGCCCGGTATCGCAATTCCAGGTCGCCCGCTCCGCGCAGTTGAATCGACGTGGCGACCAGCGAGACCTTGCCCCCCGGTGCGTAGAACTCCAGCGAGCCGGTCACGACCAGTTCGTGCCCGTTCTGCGGGCGCACGCTCGACCGGGCGGCCCGCGAGGCAAACAACACGCAGTTGATGACGGCCGATTCGTCCTTGAGGTCGAAGTACCAATGGGTGCGCTCCCGGAAGCCGCTAACCTCGCCCACGACGCGCACAGGCCCCGTGAATCCCTGCTTGAGACACAGGTCAATGCGCGTGGCCAGCGCCGACACCGACATCGGCTCATCGGGCTGCCTGCGCCGGACGGCGGCGGTGTTGGCAGGGTCAAATGGCAGTCGGCCGGTCACGACGTGCAGTATCGCACGTCGCCCGGCCGATGTCCTGCCGCGGGAGGGAGAATCACAGAGAGTTCACTGCTTGGCAGGTGCCCCCGGCGTGTTTTCGGCCCGGGCAACGGTCGCCTCTCTGGTCGCCTGCTCCTTCCTGGCCTCGGCGGGGCGGTTCAGATAGCCCCCGTTGGCCGCCACACGCTGGCGCACGTCCGCCGACACGCCCAGGTCGGGCAGCGACACGCGCACGGGCTGATCGCCCTGCACCAGCATCACCCCGCCCGCCGGAGCACGCACTTCCTCGATCGGGCGTGTGCGGGGCAAGTCCTCGGGCAGCGCGTCGCGCCCCGGCGCCCGGCTCTGCTGCGAAGCATGGTCAGGGTCACCCGACCACGTCCGCACGGCCTGGACATAGCGGTTCTGCTTGAGCCACTCGACGCGCTCGTGTTCGAGCGCCCGGAACAGATCCTCCGTCGCTTCGATGCGCTGCCGGTTGAACAGCGAGCGATCGGTGCCCAGCGTGGCCACCGGAGCGCCCGTGCCGTACTTCATCGACTTGAACAACTGCCTGGCCGTCTCCGGCGTCACGTCGGGCAGTTGCAGGAAAGGATCAATCGCGAACAGTCCGTCGCGAAAGCGAATGACGATCCACTGCGGAGCCTCTGGCCCGGCGCCCAGGCGGGCACGCTCGGCCGCCGATCGCAACGCCACCTGCGACGGAATCTGCCCGACGACATGCCCCCGAACTTCCTCTGCCGGGGTGTACAACTCCGGCGTGATGAAGATGACTTGGTTCTCAACGACCGGGGCACGCTCGTCCAACTGGACCGATCGGGCAAGCAACCCGTTGGTGCTCACCGGCGAACCCATGACAACGGCGGACAACAGCAGCACAGGCAGCATCTCAGGCTCCTCTGATCTTGGGCGTCTTGAACATTCCGGAGCCTGCCCGGGATGGGTGGCCCCTTTGCCACCATACCGCGCAACCTCTTATGTTCCATGAGTTTCCGCGTGCAAGGCGAAGAAACTGACACCCGAGCAGGGTGCATAAACGGAAGTCGGATGCGTTATGGGACGGCCCTTGGGTATCGAGCCCGAGCCTTCATCAATCCGCGTCGGGGGCAGCCTCGCTGTCCAGCACGAGTCGGAAGCCGTTGTTGTAGAAGGTCATGATCGGCGCCAGCGAGGTTCGATGGGCCGAGCGCACAAACCAAGGCCCATCAACCCACGAACCGCCGCGTGCAACACGTAGTTGACCCTCCGCCGGACCGGCATGGTCGATGCACTCCTGCCCTCCGTTGGCCGCGTTTTGGTCCTTTGCGTGCCACTGTGCGCTGTAGCGGTCCCAGCACCATTCCGACACGTTGCCGTGCATGTCGTGCAGGCCCCAGGCGTTGGGCGGAAAACTCCCCGCTGCCGTACTCTGGCCGCGATACTCGCCCGCCTCGCTGGCCCCATAGACATGAGTGCCGTTGAAGTTCGCCTGCTCGCTGTCAATGGTGTCGCCGGTGTGGAAGGGAGTCGTGGTGCCGGCCCGGCAGGCATATTCCCACTCGGCCTCGGTCGGAAGCCGAAACCCGCGGCGCTCGCGGTGCCAGGTGACGGCCGCCTCGCGCGTGCGCCCGTCATGCAACCGTTCCACCGCTTCCACCTCATAGGCAGGCTCGAGTTTGAGATCCGGGTAGGTTCTGGCGATGGCCTGGGTCGCGAGATTGGCGAACTCCAGGGCCTCGAACCAGTCCACCGTCTCCACGGGCTTGCGAGGATCATCCTGAAACCGGGACCGGTTCTTGCGATCGAGGGCCTGCCATTGATCCTGGCGCACCTCGGTGGTCATCATCCAGAACCCGCGGCTGATTCGGATGGCATGCAGCGGGCCCTCGTTGGCGGCGCGTCCTTCCTCGGTCTCCGGGCTGCCCATGTTGAACATGCCTGGGGGGATCCACGCCAGTTCGACGGTGACACCGTCGGCCAGTTGGAGCACCAGCCTCCGACCATCGCTCTCGTCGACGGCCTTCACCGCAGCGGAGGCCGACCCCGCCAGAACGCCCGAAACCACTCCTGCGCAGACAGCACGAAAGAGGTTCTGCCCGCCCCGGGGCCAGAATCGCGCGCCAGACTGCATCAGTGGGGACCAAGTGCACGGGAAAATCACTCCACGATGCTTCGCCATGACAGTCCTCCCTGAATCGGCCTGGTCACATGGTACAAGGCAGGGCGTCTGATCGTACGAATTCAAGGCAATCGGTGAACGCACCCCGCCTCAGAACGGAATGGCGGTCGGACTGATCAGCCACTCGTAGGCCTCGACGACTGCGCGGATGTGCGTCGAGGCGCGGAAGTCGAGGCGGACACGCTCCCGGGCCGATTGCCCGAGCGTGCGGGCCTCATCGGGGTGCTCGATGAGCCGGAGCAATTCCCCTTCCCAAGTTTCGGCCGAGGCGTGATTGAGCACGCGGGCGGTCTGGCCGGGAATCAGCGAGGGGACCATGGGGTCGTCGCAGGCCACGACAGCCATCCCGCTGGCCATCGCGTCGAGGATCAGCGTACGCTGCTCGCCTCGGTTCTCTGGATAGAGCAGGATGTCGGCACGCAAGACCAGGTCGCGGCGGTCCTCCGTGGCGTCGATGAGCGAAACACGATCCAGCACGCCCGCCTGCCGCGCGTGTCGCCACAACCCGGCGCGATGGGCCGCGTCGGCGTCAACGAACAGCATGATGTCCTGACGTGCGGCCGCCACCTTGCAAGCGCCGACAAAGGCGTCCATGAAACCCGCCCGGTTCCGTCCCGAACCGGCAAGCATCACCGCTGCGACGCGGTCGGGGCGGAGAATCAGGCGCGGGGTCCGCGGCATGTGGACACCCCAGGGCGTCAGCCGCACCAGCAGCCCCGCTCCCTCTCGCAGCAACGCCCGTTCGATGCCCGGCGAAGGAGCGAAGAACGCCACGCGCGCGTCGCCGGAGCGAAAGACGCGGGCCCGCTCGGCCAAACCGGGTCGCCACACTTCCAGCGCCGCCAGCGCACCCGTGCGACGGGCCACCTCGACGCCAAAACTCCACACGGCGCCGCCGAAGACATGCACGATGTCCAGTCGCGGTTCGTCGCCTTCGAGTGTGCGCAGATTCCGGAGCAGCGAGGTGACACGCGACGATCGCGACAGCAGCAGCCCCCGTTCCTCGTACCCGATCACGTCAGTGATGACGTCCAGATTGACGCTCGATTCCAGCGAACGCGGGATCGCGCAACGCACGCGCAGACCTTCATCGGTCAGGCCGACCAGCAGGCGCCGGATGAGCGAACGCTCGCGCAGTGCGAATCCCTTGTCGGCGATGACCAGCGTCTGCACGCCGAACCTCCGTTCAGTTTGGCTGACCCACCACTTCCGGGGCAATGTCAGGCCGGCGCTGTACGCAGAGTGTATCGGCCCAGACTGCCACCCAATGTTCAGGGTCTGCCTCCACGAGCATCGGTTGCGAAGCATCGGCAGGCGGCCGGTGCCCCGGCCACCACGGGCGGGCGGGCCCGCTGCCCGTCGCAATGGGCGCAAACTGCGCCGGGTCGTCGATCACCTCCCGGATCGTCCGCAACCGTTCCTGGCGATGCCCCAGACGCGGGATGCAGGCCAGCAGCCCGCGCGTGTACGGATGCTTCGGCTCAGAGAACAGCCGGCTCACCCGCGCATACTCCACCACGCGCCCCGCATACATGACGCACGCGACCTGCGCCCGCTCGGCCACAATGCCGAGGTCGTGCGTGATGAGCATCACCGCCAGACCGCGCGAGCGCTGCAACTCGCACAGAAGATCAAGAATCTGCGCCTGGATCGTCACATCGAGAGCCGTGGTCGGCTCGTCGGCCAGCAGCAATCGCGGACGGCACGCCAGTGCCATCGCGATCATCACACGCTGCCGCATACCGCCGCTGAATTGGTGCGGATATGCATGAACCCGATCCTCGGGCCCGGGGATACCGACCTCGCGCATCGCCTCGATCGCCGCCTGTCTTGCCTGCCGGCGTGTGCAGTGCTGGTGTGTCACCACGGCCTCGATGATCTGTTCTCCCACCGAGTACACCGGGTTGAGGCTGGTCATCGGCTCCTGGAAAATCATCGCGATTTCCCCACCGCGGAGTTCCCGCATCGCGCGAGCCTCCAGCGAGAGCAGGTCCACGACCGAGCCATCGGCCCGCTCAAACAGAATACGCCCTCGGTCCGTCCGGCCCGGTGGACTTGGCACCAGCCCGAGCGTGGTCAGGGCCGTGACCGACTTGCCGCAGCCCGACTCTCCCACCACCGCCAGCGTCTGGCGCGGGTAGATCGTCATCTGCACGCCGTCGACTGCCTGCACGCGCGGGCCCGGTCCGTTGCGGAACGACACCGCCAGATCGTCGACCACCAGCAATGGACGCCCCGCTCTGCTCATCGGCGCTGTCTCCGCGGGTCGAAGGCCTCGCGCAGCCCCTCGCCGACGAAATTCAGCGCCAGCAGCGTCACGCCCAGCATGAAGCAGGGAAAGAACAGCAGCCACCAGTGCGAGCGGTGCCGGTTGAGTTCGCTCAAGCCGTCGGCCGCCAGATTGCCCCAACTCGGCAGCGGCGGCTTGATGCCAATGCCCAGAAAACTCAGGAAACTTTCCTGCAAGATGGCCTGCGGCACCGTGAGCGTGGCGTACACAATGATCGGTCCGAGCAGGTTGGGCAGCAGGTGCCGAATGAAGATCCAGTGTATCGGCGCGCCGATCGCCCGGGCCGACTCGACGAAGGGCTGGGCCCTGAGGCTGAGCACCTGCCCACGAATGACCCGCGCCATGGTCAGCCAACTCACGCCCCCGATCGCGACGAGCAGCGCGACCACGTCGATGCGCGTCCGCTGCGGGCCGGAGAGTTCCCCGGTGCCGAACCGGGCCATTGCCTGATTCTCGAGTTGCACACGCTGTTCAGATCCAGCGTCCGAAAGCCCGGCAAGTTGCCCCGCGACCCACGCTGACCTCTCCGCGGCCCTCTGCTCGATCGTGTGTCGCTGCCAGCGGTCAATCGCCCCGTCGGCCGCCACCGCAATCAGCACCACCAGCAGGATGTACGGCAGTCCGTACAGGATGTCAACGACGCGCATCATCAGCGCGTCCACCCGCCCGCCCGCGTACCCGGCCAGCGCGCCGTACAGCGTGCCGATCATCACGGATATGAGTGCGGCCGCCACGCCCACGCTCAGCGAAATCGCGCCCCCCGCCAGCAGGCGCGTCGTCAGCGATCGACCCAGTTGATCAGACCCGAGCACGAATGCCGGCGCCGCGTCGCCCAGGCGTTCGGCCACCGCCCGCAGCACCATCGCGTCGCGGCTGGAAGCAACCTGGGAAGTTGGCACGCCCATGTCCCGAGCAACCTCGGCGACGATCTGCTCCACGACCTCCGGCGGTGATGCATCGACGATCCGCCGCAGATCCGTCGCGTCTTTTGGCGCCCATGTGGGCGGAATCAGAGACTGCCGCGGCTGCCCGCTCTCGTAGCGGCTGACCATCGTCTCGCCCGCCGGGCGGCCGAACGTCCACGGAATCGACGTGAAACACAACGTGAAAATGATCGCGATCGTGCCCAATCCGATCATGCCCGCCCAACTGCGCGCCAGCGGGTGGTCACGCCGTCTCGGCGGTGGCTGAGGAGCAGAACCCTGCGGCTCGGACGACATCGCAGGCAGGATAGGCCACGCCGCCCGCGCCACGCCGGAGTTCAGCACCCTCGGGAGAACGCGTCGAGGAAGATCTGCACGTCAAAGAAGTTGAACTGCCGGTCATCGTTCACGTCGGCCTCGGCAGCCCCGCCCGCGAAGTTCGCCAGGAACTCCTGGATGTCGAAGAAATCGAGCACGCCGTCTTCGTTCAGGTCCGGCCCGCAGACCACCGTCACGTTGATACGGGCGAACGACCGCGTGCCTCCGTCTCGCTGTGAGCGGGCAGTGACCAGATGATCATGGGTCCCCGGTACTGTGTTGAGCGGCGGACGCACCCAGACTTCCAGATCCCCCGCCGAGCCCGTCGCCAAAGGCCCGACGACGCCCGGCATCACTTCCATCCACCCGGCTCCAAGAGACAGCATCTCGAAGCCAGATGCCTGCGGGCCCAGGTTGGTCAGCGTCATGGAAACGCTGGCCCGGCGACCCGCCCGCACCACGAGCGCCGAATCCGTCGGTGACAGTCCGCTATCCGGTTCGAGCGTGACCAACACGCGCGGGTCCGTCTGGGCATCGGGCATCCACACAGTCTCCCAGCGCTGCTGATCGCCCTTGAGGTAGAGATCAAAAAACTCGGTCAGCAGGCGGCGCGTGCGGGCAAGTTGATCGGCCCGGGTCATCGAGCCCGAGTCGCACCCAAAGCCCTGCGCGTCAATGAACCCGCAGTGAAACCCGCCCTGAAGGCTCACGAACTGCCGTGGTCGCCAAGAGTTCGCAAAGATCTGCCGTGTCGAGTTGGCCGAAACGATCGAGTCGGCCGAGCCGACGATGTGTCTGACCGGAACCAGACATTCGTCCGCTGCATCGATTGCAGAAGGACTCGTATTCGCCGCCGCCAATGGCGCCACCGCACGCACGCGCGGATCGTCGGCCGCAAGAATGCTCGCTCCACCGCCCATCGAGTGGCCACTGAGCCCAAACGCCTGCGTATTCACCACGCCGTACAGCGCGGACCCCGGATCAGCGTTCTGCTGTTCCAGCCATCCCAGGCACAGCAACATGTCGGCCGCAAACGCAGAATGGCTCGGAAACAAGCCCCCCTGCGAGTCGGTCGCGATCACCAGATACCCATGCGTAGCCAGGTGCGAAAGCGTGCTCTGGTAGTTGGGCACAGCCTGGAAAAACCCATGCCCGAAACTCACCGCTGGGAATGGGGCCGCCGAAGCATCGAGCGGCGCATTCTGCCCTGCGCTCGTGGCCGGATAGAACAGCCTCGCGGTGAACGTGCTCGTATCGGGGCGGCTCACGCTCACCTGGCGAAACCCGGCCGCGAACGGACCGGGCTGGCTCAGATCCTGCCCCACCGCCACCGAAGCGAACCCGGCGAGCACCATCGCAACGACTCGTCCGAGCATGACAGACCCTCCCGCAACCGCACCATGATCGCCCGGGTCGGTTTCGACCCCGCGGGCTTCGTCGATGCATCATCTTCACATGGCATCGTATCGGGAGCGTCGAATTGACGATTGACACCGTACGCGGTTGCCTTCACTCCACTTTCACGTCCAGTTCCACGCTCACCGGCGCGTGGTCCGAAACAGCGATGCCGGCCTCGCGGTCGATCCACGCCTCGCACGCAACTTTGCCGGCCGCGCGATTCCCCGCCACGTAGTCGATCCGCCATCCGCGATCCAGCGCCCTCGCTTGCCCGCGGCTCGACCACCACGAGTAGGGCCCGTCCACCGGCCCGACACGCTCGCGCACGAAATCATGCCAGCCCTGCGCGAGGAAACTGGTCATCCACGCCCGCTCGTGCGGCAGGAAGCCAGAAGTGTTCTGATTGCTCTTCCAGTGGTAGATGTCACGCTCTGTGTGCGCGATGTTGAAGTCACCCCCGAGAATCGTCGGCACGCGCGATCGCGTGAACTGCTCACACCAAGGCAGGAACTCCTCCAGCCATCGGTCCTTTTCCGCCTGTCGGTGCTCGCCGGAGGAACCCGACGGCAGATAGACGCTGGCGACGCGGATCGGGCCGATGCGCGTGACGACCAGGCGCCCCTCGTGGTCAGACCCATCGTTGTGCAGCCCGACGCTCTCAATCTTCATTGGGTGGCGTGACCACACGGCCACGCCCGAATAGCCTGGTCGCGCCGCCGGATGCCAATGTACATGCCATCCCGCCGGGGCCGCGTGAACCGGCTCGAGTTGCTCGGGCAGGGCCCGCACTTCCTGCAACAGCAGCACGTCGGGGTTCAGACGCTCGATCTGCGCCATGAGCCCCTTGCGGGCGGCCGCCCGGAAGCCGTTGATGTTCCAGGTGGTGATCCGCACGGGGCAAGAGTGTAACGCGAAGCGCCGCGCCGAGAAATGAAGAAGGGTCCGCGGGGTGAACCCGCGGACCCGTTTGCGATCGGGTCAGACTGAGTCGAATCAGTCCTGGAAGATCGTCACGGTCGTGGTCGTGCCGCTCACCGTGACGCGGGAGACCTGGCGGAGCCAGGCATTGCGCTGATTGAGGCGCATGTTGTCCGGAGCCTCGGTGCGCAGGGCGTCATCTTCGCACGCGAAGACGTTGTCAGGCTGGGTGCGGTACTGGTTGGTCAGCCCGGTGAAGGTGAAGATCAACTTCTCGGGGTTCGGCTCGGGCGAGAAGTCAACGTGCGCGTCGTTGTAGCCGATGAGGCCTTCCCACTTGCTGCGGCTGCCGTGGATCAGCAGCGTGTTGGACTGCTTGCCGAGCACGCCGTCGATCAGTTCCCACGTGCCGCTCTGCCCGCCGCCGTTCAGGTCATACTCCGGACCGCGGTTGGACAGCATGGCCTGGGTAGCGCTGAAGTCGTTGCTCCAGAGGCTCTTGCGCTTGCCGAAGGGCAGCGTGTGAGCATAGGAGAAGTTACCTTGGGCATTCTGACCGGCAACCGTCGAGTTGCTCGCGTCCGACGGGTTGGCCGAGAACTTGGGATCCCACAGCGCAAACTCAGGCTGATAGGCGCCGGTCGGACGGCTCAACTGATAGTCCTTGTACACCTCGAACTGACCGTTGGGCTCCGTCGTGCCAATGCACATCTCCGTCGGGATCGACCCGTCGAACACCAGGATCGAGAACATGTTGCGCGTGGTGTCCTTGGTGGTCTCCTGACCGGCGGCCACGTTGATCGTCGCGTTCCCCTTGTCCACGCGGCTGGGCAGCGGATAGGTGTCGCGGTTCTGGTTGGCGAACACCGCCATCGCCTGCAGGATGTTGCGGATCTGGGTCGAGTCCTTCAACTGCTGAGCCGTCTTGCGGGCCTTGCTCAACGCCGGCAGCAGGATGCCGATGAGCAGGGCGATGATCGCGATGACCACCAGCAGTTCGATGAGCGTAAAGCCGGTACGACGATTCTTCTGAGTCATTTGCATTCACTCCACATGAGTACGTGGTCGCACACGCGACCGATGAACGTTGAACCCGGAGCCTCGACGCTCGAGGCTCCACGCCATGTGGGGCTTGCCTTGTTCCGGTTGGAGACCTGTCTCTCCGCGCGGATCGGCCCAATCACGCCGCGCGCAACCACCCCGTGTCGCTCGCGGGTCAGATTGTCGGCCGCCTGTGGAGAGGCAAAAGAGCGGTGGAGAAGTTCCACCAGATGAGGGCAGTGATCAATTCATCATCCCCCACACGCAGCCACGCTGTGCACAGCACTGAGACACTATCCTATCCGCCGAGCCGCTGCAAGCGGTTCCTTCACACCCAGTCCCAATTTTCCACAGGAAAGTGTCATGTCCATAGGCTCCACCCCCTCCCAGCGGCTGGCGGAACTGGGTTTCACCCTGCCGGCCGCCCCACGCCCAGTCGCGTCATATGTCCCCGCCGTCCTTTCCGGTAACCTGCTCTTCATCAGCGGACAAATACCGATCGTCGAAGGGAAGGTGACCATGACCGGCCCCATGCCAGCCGCCGGCTCGATCGAGCAGGCCGCAGCCGCCGCCCGGCAATGCGCCCTCAACGCGCTGGCCGTGGCCGCGAGCGAACTCGGCACCATCGACCGCATCCGGCGGGTGGTACGGGTGGGATGCTTCGTGGCCTCCGAGCCCCACTTCGGGAATCAGCCCAAGGTGGCCAACGGCGCCAGCGACCTGATGCTCGCCGTCTTCGGCGAGGCGGGCAAGCATGCCCGGGCCGCCGTGGGCAGTTCGGCCCTCCCGCTCAATGTGACGGTCGAGGTCGAGTTTCTGTTCGAGGTCGAGTGACTTCACACCGACCCGCCTCGCGCCTGCCAGCGACGGACAAATCGCTCGTAGTCCTCGGGGGTGTCCACCCCAACAGACGCAATCTTCCGCACACCAACCGCGATCTCAAACCCGTGTTCGAGGGCTCGAAGTTGCTCGAGTTTCTCGGCACGTTCCAGCGGCGTCGGGGGCAGTGCCGCGTACCGCCGCAGAAATCCTGCCCGATAGGCGTAGATGCCGACGTGCAGCAGGAGATCGGCCCGGTCGCCCGAGTCACGCACGTGTGGAATCGGCGCCCGCGAGAAATACATCGCTCGCGCCACCCCGTCGGCCCCGCTCCGCAGCACCACTTTCACAGCGCTGGGACTGGCGAAGACCGCCTCGCTCTCGATTGGCGTGGCAATGGTGCTCATCGCAGCCCCGGATCGTTCCAACAGGCCGATGGCTTCGTCGATCGTGCCCGGCTCGATCTCCGGCTCGTCGCCCTGCACATTGACCACGATCGCCTCATCGCCCAATCCGAGCAGTGTCGAGGCCTCGGCCAGGCGGCTCGTGCCGTTCTCATGCGCCGGCGAGGTCATCACGCACTGCCCGCCAAACGCCCGCACGCAAGCGGCCACCTCGTCGGCGTCGGTGGCGATCACCACACGCTCGGCGGCGCTCTGCCTCGCCTGCTCCCAGACGTGCTGGACGAGCGGGCTTCCGGTGCGATCGGCCAGCACCTTGCGCGGGAATCGCGTCGAGCCGAGCCGCGCGGGGATGATGACGACCGCGCCCATGGCTCGCTCAGTCCCTCAGTTCGTCGAGCAGAGCCTTGATCGCGGCCCGCCGCTCGCGGATGTCGCGGTAATTGAACCGCTGCATCGCGATGCCGGCCGCCAGTTGGTCCGCCTCCTCGGCCGAGGATCGCTCGCGCTCACGCCTGGCCTTGGCATAGAGGGCCAGCATCAGGTCGTAGCGCAGTTCGAGCCCCAGGTCCGACTTGGAATCGGGCAACATGTCGATCGCGTTGCGCAGCGTCTGGATGGCCTCGTTCTCCCAGCCTTCCAACTGCTGGAACGCACGTCCCATGTACGCCAGCACCTGCCCGCGGTTCTTCGGGTCGTCCTGAGCGGCCTGAAAGAGCGCAATCGATTCGTCATACGCGCCGATTTCGAACAACTTCTTGCCCAGTTCAAACTTGGCCGCCAGGTCCGTCGGGTAGTTCTCCACCCGCCCGCGCAACTCGTCGGTCTCGACGCGGTCAAGTTCCTTCTTCATCGACTCCAGTTTGGACTTGACGTCGAGGTCGTCGGGATTCTGCTCGGCCAGTTTCTGCTGACGCGCCAGGTTCTGCCGCATCAACCGCAACTGGATCTCGCCCGACTTCTGTCGAAACCGATACTGCTTGGTACGTTGGTATGCCTGCGCGTAGTGATTCATCGCCCGGATCAGATCCCCCGGCTTGTTACGCTTGAGCAGTTCCTGCCCGTAGCGGTCGATGAGGGTCGGGTCATCGGGGTTGGCGTCAAGATCACGCTTGGCGGCCTCAACGAGCCTTTCCTTCTCCTCTTCCGTGCGGACCAGCCGGTCCGACGCTTCCAACTCGGCCTGGCGCTGCGCGTCGCGGATGTTCTTGCGAAACCCGCCGGACTGCCCGGCCTGATCGAAGCCGCCCGCCGACATGGTCTGCTGAGCCATCATGTTGCGCACGTCGGCCTGGAGTTCGCCGTCAGAGGGATCCAGTTGCCGGGCGGTCTCGCCGCTCTCCACTGCCAACTTGAAGTTGCCCGTCCGGCTGAACACCCTCATCAGGCGGACAAACACGTCTTTGCGTGGCTTCTTGTCCAAGCGAGCCAGCCCGTAGGCTCGCGTCGCGTAAAGGTCGGCCACCGCGATCGATTCGACGTCCGCGGCCGCTTCGGCTGCCTTGAGCACCGCCAGCGGATCCTCCCACCGGAATGAGGCGTTGAGCAGGTCGGTGAGAAAGCGGCGCAGGGGGCCTTTGGCTTCCGACGCCGCCTTGAGCATTTCCTTGCTCGGGCTCTTCCTCTTCTGCGTCTCGGCGAACCTCTGGACGGTCTGCCAGAAGTCTTTCACGGCCTGGAGGTCGGTCGGATCCCAGGCCAGTCCCTGCAGCCAGAGTTGCGCGGCGTACTCGTAGTTGCCCGACTCGTGACGGATCTTTGCCGGCTCGAAGAACTTGGCTGCCTTCTCCGGTGAGTGCCCGTCGGCGTCGCCGTTGCCGGCCGCCACGCTCGCGTCATCGGGCGGCAGACTTTCGCCGTCCGCTGTTTCGTCCTTCTTCTTCCCAAACAATGCCACGCCGGTCCCCTGTTTTTACCCATCCGAGAGGCGGGAAAGAGTGTAGCCGGTTCACCGCGAGCCTGCGCCGTCGGCCTCTGCGTACAGTCCCCTGATGAACGTAGACCCGGGGAGTTTGCGCATTCGTTTCTATCCCGAGCGGATCCTCCGCCAGAAGGCCGGGCCGATTGATTTGACGCCCAATGTCGCTGAGGTGGCCCTCCAGATGGTCAACCTGATGCGACAGGCCGAAGGCATCGGACTGGCCGCCCCGCAAGTCGGGCTTCCCTGGCGGCTCTTCGTCATCGACATCCCACCGGGAGAGGGACGCGACACGCTGGCCGATCCGCCGACGGCGACGGAAGGCCCCCTGGTGTTCGTCAATCCGGAACTCTCGGATCCGGCCCGCAACCTCGAACCACTCGAGGAAGGCTGTCTGAGCCTGCCTGAGATCCGCGGCGATGTGATTCGCCCCACCCAGGTCACGGTGACCGCCACGGGGCTCGACGGGCAGCGATTCACCTTGCGTGCAGCAGGTCTGCTGGCTCGGTGCATCCAGCATGAGTATGACCACCTCGATGGCGTGCTGATTCTCGATCGCATGATCCAAGTCCATCGCATGCAGGTCGAGCCGCTGGTGCGAGCCCTCGAACGGCGCGGCGGGGTCCGTTAGCCGGGCGTATGCTGGGCTGATGAAGGTGGTCTACTTTGGTTCCGGTGCGTTCGGGCTACCCACGCTGAAGATGCTCGCCGACGAGCATGAACTGCTCGGCGTGGTGTCACAGCCGGATCGCCCGGCAGGCCGCGGCTCGACGCTGACGCCGACGCCTATCAGCCAGTGGGTGGTCGAAAGCGGACGGGGGGCGCTACTCATGCGCCCGGAAAAGGTCAACGAAACGTCAACGGTGGACCGCATCCGCGCCATCGACGCCGATGCGTGGGTGGTGATTGCCTATGGGCAGAAACTCGGCTCGCGCCTGCTGGCCGATCGCTTCGCCATCAACCTGCACGCCTCGCTGTTGCCGCGGTGGCGTGGGGCGGCGCCGATCAACGCGGCCATCCTCGCCGGCGACCCAAAGACCGGAAACTCAGTCATCACGCTGGCTGACCGGATGGATGCGGGTCTTGTGCTGGCTCAGTCCACGCGCCTGATTGACCCGAACCAGACGGCCGGCGAACTGCACGACCTGCTCAGCGCCGACGGCCCGACGCTGGTGCGGCAGGTGCTGGCCTCGTACGCGGCCGGCACCTTGCGCGGGCAGGCCCAGGACGAGTCGCTGGTGACTTTGGCCCCCAAACTCGGCCGCGCAGACGCATGGCTCGATCTTGCCGCCGCGGCGTCCGTGGTGCAGCGGCGTGTGCACGGGCTGACTCCGTGGCCGGGCGTGTCGGCGCGCCTGGGAAGCGTGGAGTTCAAACTGCTGCGCGTGCAAGTGGAGAACGGTTCGTCCGATCAAGCAGGTGCGGCGCCGGGCACGCTGGTTGACGCCGATCGCGGGGTGATTGCATGCGGACAGGGCACCGCCGTTCGCATCGAGAACTTGCAGCCTCCGGGCAGGAAGGTGATGACCTGGGGCGAGTTTGCTCGCGGCAGACACCCCAAGGCCGGGGCGCTGGTGCGCTGCGTGCAGGAGCGAGGCTGATGCGCACGCTGTGGGATCTGCTGGACCCTGCGATGCCGATGCGCCCCGACCGGACGCGCCCCAGCCCGCAGCCAAGGCCTCGCGCCTCCCGCTCAAACTCACCTTTAGAGCCGGCCGCCGAACGCTACGAGAACATGCAGAGGCAGATGTTGGCGCAGCACGGCGTGCGGGTGCGCAAGTGGAGATCGGGCACCAGCGGGGTGGCTTGGCAGGTGTACTACACGGACGGAACGATCGCAAGGCTGATAGAGTCGCCGCGTCCCCGCGGACCCATGTCTGCGGCCGTGTTCCTGCATGAAGTCGGGCACCATGCGATCGGCTTTGAGACCTATCGCCCCCGCTGCCTCGAGGAATTGCACGCCTGGCGCTTTGCGCTCGAACAAATGGACGCCTGGGGCATCAGCATCACCGACCGCGTGCGCCGGCGCGTGCACGAGTCGCTGACCTACGCAGTGGCCAAGGCGCAACGCCGTGGGCTCAGGAAAGTGCCGCCCGAACTGGCTCCATTCACTCAGGGAGGCGTGGCACCCGGCGACTGGGTCGATCCGCGTGCCAGCGTGGCCAGCGGTCCTTCTTGACCCAGGCGCACAAACGTGCTCGCCTCGCTGAGGCGCAGCGCGTGGTCCCTGGCCCAGGTGGCCACGCTCAACAGGACGATGAGCCCCCACAACAACCCGGACGCAGGGATCCGCACCGCCGCTTCACCCGGCGCGATCAGGCACACGCCGGCAACCGTCCCTGCCAGCACGCTCTGAAAACCGATCCGTCCACAGCCAGCGCCGGCATATAGCAGTAGTCCGACGAGCAAGGCCGACGCGACCGCCGCCGCGGGCAGCGCCACATACGCCTCGGCGAATGTCTCCGCGATGCCAATGCGCGTGGCCGTGTCAACCACCACCGGCCTCAGGTAATTTTGCACCGGTCCCAGCCAGACGCCGGCCGTGCCCAGCACTACGCCAGCGCCCAGCGTGGCCATACCTGCACGACGCCCGCTCAGCAGAACCATGCCGACATAACCCAGCGCCATGACAAACCCACCGGCGTACGCAGCCGCGAGCAGGTCATGCTCGACCACCGCCAGCGCCACCACCGAAACCATGCCCAGGCACGAGGCCCAGGCAACCGAGGTAATCGCGTTGATTCGACGTCGACTGGCTCCGGCCATCACGACCTCCGTCCGTCATCGATCGAGTTGACTCGGCAGAATGGGCGCCCGAGTGGACCTGCACCGCCCACCTTGCACTCACGTGCATTCGACCTTGACGAATGGGGCGGGAAGCGCGACTACTCCGTCCGAGAACCTACGGCTTCGAGCTCTCGTTCCCACCCTCATTGCTGGCATCGGTCGGCGGCACGCCCAATCGCCTTTCGGCCTCAGCGGCTCGCTCGATGAGCCGTTCTCGCTCGATCAACCAGGCTTGCCGATCTTCGGCCGCCTGCTCGAGCAGTTCCGACTGCACCTTGAACATCAGCGTGATGGTCACGCTGAACGCGAGCACCAGCAGAAACAACCCGCCCGCGATCAACGACTGGATCCAGTAGCGGTGCATCGCCTTGCGAATCAGGTACATCGTGCTGTCACGCTTGGCCTCGATGGGCAAGCCCGCCAGAAAGCGACGGATGTCACGCCCCAGTTCGCCCGCGTTCTGATACCGATCTTCCGGGCGTTTGCTCAGCGCCTTGAGCGCAATGGCCTCGGCCTCGGGATGCACCAGCCGTGAAAGCGACCGCGGACTAGTCGGCGCTACGCTCGATATCCGCTCCAGCACATCCTTCAGTGGGCCTTCCACGTCATACGGAAACCGGTCCACAAGCATCTGGTACAGCATCACCCCCAGTGAATACACATCTGTCCGAACGTCGATCGCGTGCGACAGGCCTCGAGCCTGCTCCGGACTCGCCCACGGCAACGATCCTATGAACTGCCCCGTCTGCGTCATCTCGATCCCGCGCGACGAGTGCATGTCGTCCGTTCCGCTCAGTTTGGCCAGCCCGAAGTCGAGCACATGCGGCACGCCCTGCGGGTCAATGCGGATATTCCCCGGCTTGAGGTCGCGGTGGATCACGCCGCGCAGGTGCGCGGCATTCACGGCCTCGCAGATCGTCGCCATCAGATCCAGCCGCTGCTCCATCGTCAACCCGTGCAGTTCCACATGCCGGTCGAGCGGAAGTCCGGCCACGTAGTCCATCACGAAGTAGAAGCACCCGGCGCAACTCCCGCTGTCATGCACAGTGACGATGTGCGGGTGACGCAGGGCCGCCAGCACCTGCACCTCGCGTTCAAAGCGCGAGCGGTCGTTCTCGCCGGCGAACGGGCCTTCACGCAGCACCTTGATGGCCACCTTGCGGCGTGTGGCTTCCTGCACCGCCAGATACACGACCCCCTGCCCGCCGCGGTGAATCTCCTTGAGCAGGCGGTACCCGGGAATGGCGCCCCCTGCCGTTCCTCCGGGTCCGATGCCCAGCCCGTGCTGGGCCTGAATCCGGGCGGCCTCGATGAGGTCCGATTCAAATGAGCCCCGCGTTGGCAAACCCGATGTGCTGCTCATGGCTGGCCCGGGGCAATGCGGCTGCTCAGCCCGCGTCGGTGAAGAAATTGGACCCGCTGCCCAGCGATTCCCTCAGTCGTTCGTGGGCGCGGGCCCGGAGCATGTAGATGGCCCCGGTGGACCGCCCCAACTGGGCAGCCACTTCGGCCGCCGACTGCCCCTCCAAGTCATACAGACGCACCACACGCTCGTAATCCGGGGGAAGCGTTCCGAGCGCCGCTTCGAGGAACCGGGCCGACTCGTCGCGGGCCGCATGCCGACTCGGCGTTGTGTCGGTGCAACCCAGCATCTCCACCAGCGCCACGAACGAATCCGAACCCTTGGGCTGCACGCGGCGGCGCGGGTCGGGCCGCTTGGCCGCCTGAAGCCCACGCACCGCGTCGCGCAAATTGTTCTCGGCCACATGCGTCAGCCAAGCGAGAAAAGAACCCGGACCGCGCGACTGAAACTGGTTGATGAGCAGGAATGCCTCTAGGTAAGTCACCTGAAGCACGTCGTCCTCGTCCACCGACGATCTCCACTGTTGCCCGATGCGGTTCTTCACCCGCTCACGCACCTGCGGCCCGAACTGGCGCAGCAACTCGCACAGCGCGTCCTCATCCCCCGCCACCGCACGCGACACCAGTTGATCCTCATTGACCTCGACCGGCAAAGATTCGGCCACTCGCGCCCCCATTTCTCTCCTGAACCGCTCCCACTCGGCTTGGCCCAACGCCTTCAACAGTGTACATTCACCATGGGACATGCGGAAGCCCCTCTGCAGGCTTCCGGCACCCGGGCTTGGTCTACCCGGAGAAGCGTCCCCGGGGGACCGGGCCTCACGGGGAGAAGGCCGATGAGTTCGATCCTGACTACCGCTCTGATCCTTTCCATTTTCGGACCACCCGAGCCTGTTTTGCGTCAGGAGATGGTCTATTACGACTACCTGGCAACGGACGGGTCACTCACCGGTGGTCGGTTGCTCATGCCCATGCCCGTCGATCCCGGCATGCCCCGCTCCACCTGGAACTGGCAGACCATCATCGACTCGGGCCCCAGCGACAACCGAATTGATCTGGTATTCGTGGGCGACGGGTATCAAGCCGAGCAGTTGGGGCTTTATGCCTCCCACACCATGAACGCGCTGAACGACATGTTCGCAATCGAGCCATTCGCCACCTATGCCTCGTTCTTCAACGTCCACCGCGTCGATGTCGTTTCGACTGACTCGGGAGTGGACAACGACCCCAATCAGGGCGTGTCACGCAACACGGCGCTCGACATGGCCTTCTGGTGCTCCGGCATCGAGCGACTTCTGTGCGTCAGCGTCGGGAAGGCACTGCTGGCCGCACGCTCGGCCCCGCAGGTCGACCAGGTCGCCGCACTGGCCAACTCCACCAAGTATGGCGGCGCCGGCTACACCTCCAGCAACCTGGCCACCTGCTCGGGTGGCAACGCCGCCGCTCCACAGGTCATGATCCACGAGTTCGGGCACTCCATCGGCGACTTGGCCGACGAGTATGACTACGGCGGGCCCACAACCTACACCGGGCCGGAGCCGGCTGAACGCAACGTCTCCATCTACAACGCCGACCAGATGGCCACGCTCGGCACCAAGTGGGCCGACTGGCTCAGCGTCTCGCGGCCCGACTTCGACAACCCTGTCGGAACCTACGAAGGCGCCTACTACAGCCTGCGAGGGATCTATCGCCCGAGCAACAACTCGATGATGCGCAGCCTCGGTCGGCCGTTCAATCTCCCCAGCGCCGAAACCCTCATCCTCAGTTTCTACGACCACGTCGACCCGATCGACGCCTCGACGCCTATGGACACGGTGCTTGGCCCGAACGACTTGGTGTTCGTCACGCCGGTCGAGCCTCTCGGGCACGACCTGGACATCACATGGCGAGTGGACAACACGCCCGTGCAGTTGTCCGAGCCGGAACTGGCGCTGTGTCCGCTCCAGTTGCAGCCGGGCGTGTACGTGCTTTCGGTGACCGTGGTCGACAACACGCCGCTGGTGCGCGACGAACAGGCCCGCACCGCCCGCATGAGCGAAACACGCCAATGGGTCATCCATGTCGCGATCCCTCCCGCCGACCGAAATGGCGACGGGCTGGTTGACTTCTTCGATGTGCAGGACTTCCTCGACGACTTCGCCGCACGCGACCCGTCGGCCGACCTGAACTCCGACGGGGTGATCGATTTCTTCGACGTGCAGCGCTACCTGCAACTGGTGGCCCAGCCCTGCCCGGGGCTGTAGCCGTCGAACATCCCGGGTGCGATTCGAACGCACGACCTGCGGATTAGAAGTCCGCTGCTCTATCCAACTGAGCTACCGGGACACTGACCGCCTGAAGTCTCGCTCCGCGGCCACGGATGTCAACCACGCCCGACCGACCGGCTGCTTTCCGGCTATGCTGCTCGGGTACGCAAGGAGACTTCAATGCGGCAGTTTGCTGGAGCATTTTGTGCAGCCGTGATGGCAACGGGCGCCTTGGCACAGGAATCCCAGACCCTGGGCATCCGCGTCGCCACGTTCAACCTGGAAGACGTCCGCCCCGACGACGTGGCCGATGCACACAACCCGCGCATGCGCCGCCTCGCCGAGACGATCCAGCGGATCGGTCCCAACGTCATCCTCCTGAATGAAATCGCCTTCGCGGCCCCCAACGACTTCTCACGCCCCGAGACCGGCGCCTGGACGGCTGAGCACTTCGTCAAGAACTACCTGAGCGTGCCGCAGAAGGAGGGACTGACCCCCATCACCTATCGCATTTACACCTCGCGCCCCAACACCGGCATGCCCAGCGGCTTCGACCTCGATCAGAACGGCGAAGCACAGTCAGCATTCCCGCTGCCCGACCCCCTCCGCGCCGACAGCACACGCGCCGCACCGAACGAACGTGCCCGCACCTACGGCAACGACTGCTGGGGCTACGGCACTTTTCCGGGGCAGTACGGCATGGCCCTGCTGGTCGATGATCGCCTGGCCATCGAAGAAACAGCGATCCGCACCTTCCGGCTCTTTCCGTGGAAGTCGATGCCCGATCCGGAACTCCCGCGCCACGCGGATGGAAGCATGTTCTACTCCGAAGAGGTGCTCGACCTCTTCCGGCTCAGTTCCAAGAGCCATTGGGATGTGCCTGTCAGACTTCCCAACGGGGCCGTCGTTCACTTCCTGTGCAGCCACCCGACACCACCCGCCTTTGACGGGCCCGAAGGGCGCAACAAGAGGCGCAACCATGACGAAATCCGCTTCTGGGCCGACTACATCGCCAACGCCGACTACCTCGTCGACGACGCGGAGGTCCGCGGCGGGCTGCCCGCCGGCTCGGCGTTCGTCATTCTCGGCGACCTGAACGCCGACCCGGATGAGGGCGACTCGTATCGCGATCCGATAGACCGCTTCCTGCTCTCCAACCCGCGCATCTCCAGCGGCACCGTGCCCGCCAGCGATATCTCGATCGAAGGGCTCGACCCCGATGACACTGCCCGTTTCGGGTTGAGAGTCGACTACATCCTGCCCTCGGCCTCACTGACACCCCTGGCTTCGGGCGTCTGGCGCCTGATCGAAGAGGGCGATACGGACCATTTCCCGGTCTGGATGGATTTGGCAGTGCCCCCGGCGCCATGATCGAGCCATTGAGATCCCCCGACCCGGTCACTTTGGGTAGGTGATATCTCGTCAGATGCGGCTATTTCCCTATCTCAGTCTCAACAAATTGGGGCTTGCGGTGACATGGTCATCTAGGTATTTTATTGATTCTAGGAAGGGGGCTGTCAGCCTATCCCGCTGAAGCCACAGCACTTGCGGTGTTTGGTTCGTCTCGGTGCGTTTTCCCAAAGGCGTTGTGAGGGGTCTCAACGGAGGGGTTGCCTCTAGAACCCAGGCGACTCGCCTGTGGGTAGGGTGCTCGGTTTTCGAGCAATTCCCCCGCCGGTGGAAACAGGGTTCGGATTTCAGTACGGAGACTGCGATGAGTCATCTTGGCAATGTGGCAGGCGGCGTGTTGCTCGCGCTGACCTGCGGCGCTGGTCTGGCCTCCGGGCCCCAGCCGATCGACGGCAACGCCCTGGCCCGGCTCAACACCGACTTTGGCGCCGGAACTCTGGTCGTCGTCTGGGGAGCCGAAGCCTCAGAACCCGCCCGCGAGGCCGCTCTGTCGGCCATCGACGGGTCGGTGCTCGGCACCGATGAGTCAGGCGCCCAATTGCTCCGCGTGGGGGTCGGCGTTGGCGCGGCTCGCTCCCTGCTCGGCCAGTTCCCCAGCGCGATCGTGGCCGACATCGCGTCGACGGACACCTTCATCGGCAACGACCTCGGCGTGGACATTCACACGCTCGAACTGCTGACCGTTCCTGGCAACACACGCCAGGCCATGCTCATCCCGGTGGTCCTCAACGGCGGCGTGTACACGCTTGAACTGAGGCCCTCCAGCGTCCGCAGTCCCGATTTCCGTGTGCTTGTCGACGACGGGAGCGGCACCTTGGTTGAAGTTCCCGCTCCGATCGAGCAGACCTATCGCGGGCGCGTGGTCGAAATTCCCGGCAGTCTCGTGTCCGCGTCCATCGGTGAGCACATGACCGCCCAGATCATCTTCAACGATGATCCGGACGACGGCTGGTACATCCAGCCCCTGGCCGACGTGATTCCGGGCGTTCCCGCCGACGTGTACGTGGTGTACCCCGGGCTGGCCACCCGCGCGACCGGGCACACCTGCGGCGGCGCTCTTGATCACGCCGAGAACGACGGGTTCAACCAGATCGACATGCAGACTGGCGGCCAGCGAGGCACCACCATCCACACGGCCGAGGTCGCCTATGACGCCGACTATCAGTTCTATCAACTCAACGGCTCTTCCCAGGCGAACACCATCGCCGACATTCAAAACATCCAGAACGGCATCAACACGATCTACGAGCGCGACTGCGACGTCACCTTCGTGATCACGCAGATCATCGTCCGCACGTCCAGCGCCAGCAACCCCTACACCACAAATGACCCCAGCACGCTCCTCGATCAATTCCGCTCGTATTGGCTGGCCAACCACACCAACGTGCATCGTGACCTGGCACACCTGATGACCGGGCGCAGCATCAACGGAAGCGTAATCGGCATCGCCTGGCTCAGCGCCGTGTGCACGAACAACGGTTTCGGGCTCAGCCAGTCCCGTTTCACCAGCAACTACAACAGCCGCATTTCCCTCACCGCCCACGAGATGGGGCACAACTTCAGCGCACAGCACTGCGACGGGCAGTCGGCCTGCCGCATCATGTGCTCCGGCCTGGGCGGGTGCTCCGGGCTTGGCCTGCCCGACTTCGGCGTTTCGGCCACCGGCATCAAGAACTACGCCGCCTCTCGAGGATGCATCGATCACGGTCCCCCGCCCAACACGCCCCCCAGCGTGGTGATCACCACGCCGGTCAACGGCACGGTTGCCACCCAAGGCGCGACTCTGTTCTTCTCCGTCCTGGCCAGCGACCCCGAAGACGGGGACATCGGCGCCAACACCGTGTGGTCCTCCAACCTCGACGGAGTGTTCGGCTCGGGCAACCCCCTCAACTACTCGGGTCTGTCGGTCGGCATTCATACCATCTCGGCATCGGCCACCGACTCCGGTGGTATGAGTGACAGCGATTCGGTCACCGTCACGATTACCGGCGGTGAGACCATTCCCGTCAAGCCCGCCAAGCCCACCGTGACCGACCTCGGCAACGCCACGGCCCGCGTCGCCTGGACCGATCTGCCCAACGAAACCGCATGGGATGTTCAGCGTCAGCAGAAGGTGGACGGAGTATGGACCAACCTCACCACCGTGGCCAGCAACCTGCCCGCAAACACTACTGAGTACGTCGACAACTGCGGCTATGGCACCTGGCGCTACCGCATCCGCGCCAAGAACAGTGCCGGCACCGGTCCGTGGTCGGCCTACCAGAGCGTCACCGTCGCCGATCCGACGCCGCCCGCGGCCCCGACAAACATGGCTGCCTCGAACCTCGGCGCAGGCACCGCTCGCTGCACCTGGACTGACAACAGCAACAACGAGACGGGCTTCCAACTCCAGCGCCAGCAGAGTGTGAGCGGCTCGTGGGTCAACCAGGGCGTCGTAGCCAACACCGCGGCCAACGTGGTGACCCGTGACGACACGCCCGGCGCCGGCACCTTCCGCTACCGCGTGCGCGCGAAGAACGGAACCATCTTCTCCGCCTACTCCAACTGGTCGACGGTCAACGTCACCAACTGATGCGAGCCTGATTGATCGACATTCCGAGCCTCGGCCTTACGGCCGGGGCTCGGTTCTTTTTGTCGCGGCCACACACCGTTGGTCTTGCGCCGCGTCGATCAGGCTGATCTCCCGATCGCATGCGGCAGACGCAGGGACTCGATGCATCGCTCCTCGAGGTCGTCATCGTGCCCGAGCGTGTGCGGCTCGATCCGGCCCGCCAGTCGAGCCATCCGTTCCAGCCGCTCGGCATCCAGCACGACCGCCGCCACGCCGGCCAGCGACGTGTTTCCCAACGGCACGACTCGCAGCGGGTCCACCTGCGGCAGCAGGCCGATTGCGACTGCGTTTGAAACGTTGATCCGTGTGCCGAAGCCGCTGGCCAGGCAGATCGTGTGCAGTCGATGCCGCGCAGCCCTGATCGCTCGAGCAGCACTTCGATACCGTCCCTGATTGCGGCCTTGGCTTGGAGCACCGCCGCGATGTCGCGCTCCGTGACGCGCATGACGATGGTCCTTCCACTCCCCGCGCCGGGGCGACAAGCGAATCTCGAGCCGGCCGCGTCTGGACTCCCGCAGTGCGTGGCTCCAGCGCCACTGCCCCTCAGAGGTCACGCAGCCAGAGCGTCAAGCAACCCGCCCGCCCGGCCGCCCGCCAGCAGATCGACGTATGCCGTCCCGCACACGCCCACGGGCTCGGCTTCCCCATCGCGCAACGTCGCTCCAGTGACGACCGGTGGCTCACAGGCCACGCACCCCCCCTGATGGCCCGACGGCTGGTTCGCACGCCGCAACTCTGGCCTACGCCTTCGAACGCCGGACCTGCGGCCTTGGCGCATACGGTCAGCCGGCGCCCGTCACAGAGCACCATTTCCCGATTGGTGCCGAGTCCAGAAAAAGAACCGGTCCGGGTGAGAGCGGCAGGTTTACCGCATCGACACCCGCCACGTTGTCCACGCCGACGTAGGCCGACGCACCTGGCAGCAAGTGCACGTCGGGCGACAGTCCTTCAATCCCGGCCCAAGCAGGCGAAGGCGATTCGAAGCGATGTCCGTTGAAGGCGGTCCTGAATGGCCTCACCCCAAGCGCGGCCGGGTCTTCGGCTGCGGCATGGGCATCATCCCGCTCGGCGATGGCGTCGTCGGCATCGAACGCATCGTCCACGCACTGCTCGAGATCGGCCTTCACGGGCCCACCACGCTCGAAGTCGCCGGACGCGACAACGTCGCCGCATCCGCCAGACGCCTGCGCGAATGGGCGAGTGCAGGCACAATGACCCGACGTTCGGAAACCGCCCTCGACTTGCTCACCTGCGGTGAAACAACTTCTCCAACTGCTCGATCGACAGCCGCACGCTGGTCGGGCGCCCGTGCGGGCATGCCGAACTCCGCTCCACGCTCTCGCGCAGCCGAAGCAACTCCTCCATTTCCTGCTCGCTCATGCGGTCGCCCGCCTTGATGGCCGCCTTGCAGGCCATCATGTCCAGCACCTCGTGCAGCGCCGATTCGTCCGAGGGAGCAAACTCCTCCGACTCGGCCTTTTCCAGCAGTTCGGTCATGAACTCCACCGGGTCGACCCCGCGCTGGAACAGCAGCGAGGGAAACGACTCCACGCCGAGCGTGCGCGGCCCCATCGGCCGCAGCACAATGCCGCAACGCCCCAGCAGCGCGGCCAGTTCCTCGACGCGTTCCATCTGACGCCGCGTCGCATGCACGCTCACCGGGGCGAGCAACTGCTGACTCTCCAGCGGCTCGCGCCCGACCCGGGCGGCCAGCCGCTCGAACATCACCCGCTCGTGCAGCGCATGTTGATCGATGATGACGATCCCGCTCTCGTCCTGCGTTACCAGGAAACTGTTGTGAATCTGCAATACGCGGTCGGCCCGCCGTGGTGAAGGCAGCGCCTCATCGGGTTGTGGCTCGGCATATGTGCGACCGTCGCCAAAACCCATCGCTTCCAGCGGGCCGCTGGCCACCAATGGTTGATCCAGCGATGCCCGAATCGCCGACGGATTCGGCAACGGTCCACGCTTGAGAAAATCCACCAGCGCCTCGGGGCGAACGTGTTCTTCATACCGCGCGCCCGGCGATCCCTCTCCACCATCCCGCGGACGTGAATATCCTGCGCCGGGAAGTCGGGCCCCAGGCTCATACCGTCGCCCGCTCACCGGCGGCGTCAGGTCGCTCTGCCGCAGCGCCTCTCGCACCGCATGCAACACGGCCTGGTGCACCGCCGACTGATCGCGGAAACGCACCTCCAGTTTGGCTGGATGCACGTTGACGTCCACCGCCGTCGGCGACATCTCGATCAGCAGCACGGCCGTGGGATGCCGCCCCGGCTCAACCAGCCCGCGGTAACTCTCCTTCAGTGCGTGCTGGATCGTGCGGTCACGCACTGCCCGCCCGTTGAGGAACACATGCTGGGCCCTGGGCGTCGCCCTCGCAATGGCCGGCCGCCCAATCAGCCCCCACAGCGTCAACCCGCGAGCGTCCTCGAACCGGTCGGCCCGCACTTCGATCAGTTCGCCCTCCAGTTCTTCGCCGAGCAGCGCGAGTACTCGCTGTCGCGGTTCCTGGTCGGGGCCGGTCTCCAGCCGCACACGCCCGTCGCAGCGCACCATGAATCCCACGCTCGGGTGTGCAATCGCCAGGTCGGTCAGCCACTCCATGCACCTTCCCTGCTCCGTGCTCGCCGTGCGCAGAAACTTCCGCCGCGCCGGCGTGTTGAAGAACAGGTTGCGCACCTCGATGAGTGTTCCGGGCGCCCCAGCCGCCGGCCGCGGTTCGGAAATGTCCTCGCCCTGGCCGCAGATCTCCCACGCCTCGGCCTGACCGCGCGGCTTCGACACCACCCGTACCCGCGCCACCGAGGTGATCGACGCCAGCGCCTCCCCGCGAAAGCCCATGGTCACGATCCGGTCCAGGTCCTCGGCTTGGCGTATCTTGCTCGTCGCGTGCGGGCTGAGCGCCAGCGCCAGTTCTTCGCGCGGGATGCCGCCTCCGTCGTCGCGCACCCTGACCAGTTCAATGCCCCCTCCCTCGAGGTCCACCTCGATCCGCGTTGCACCGGCGTCCAGCGAGTTCTCGACCAACTCCTTGACCACGCTGGCGGGGCGCTCGATGACCTCGCCGGCAGCGATCTGGTTGATCAGCAGCGCCGGGAGTTTCCGGATCTGGGGTCGCGATTCGAGCCCGGCATCGGAGGTCATGCCGCCGATTGTACGGGAGGTGGGTCCGGCTTCCCGTCCGAATATCATCCCCCATGAGCGACTCCATCTTCAGCAAGATCATCCGAAACGAAATCCCCGCTCAAAGGGTGTACGAGGACGAGAAATGCATCGCCATCCTCGACATCAACCCCCTCAGCGAGGGGCACACCCTCCTCATTCCCAAGGAGCCGGCCGAATCCCTCGATGCCTTGTCCGACAACTCGGCCGCGGCGCTGGGGAGGGCACTGCCCCGCCTGGCCCGGGCCATCTGCAAAGCCACCGGCGCCCAGGCATACAACGTCCTTCTCAACAACGGCGCCGACGCCGGGCAGGTGGTGCCGCACGTCCACTTCCACATCGTCCCTCGCTTCCAAGGACGACGTGGCGGTGCCGGTCTCTCCATGCGCTGGACGACCCACCCGGCTGATCCCGAACAGGCCTCCGACCTCGGGCGTCGCATCGCCCGACTGCTGTAGGGAAAGACGTTCGGACAGGATGCTGTTTCAGTTCACGCCGCGCGTCCGAGAAGTTGGCCCGCCTCGGTACGACCTGCGCACTTCGTGTGAAGCCCTCGGGGGCTTGCCCGCCCGCCCTGATCCACGCGCACGCGCTGGTCGATCTGTCTCGTCCCATGACCACCATGCACCGACCCCTTCGTTCCGGACCGGCGCTGACCGATGTTCGTCTTTCACCGGCCGCCGCCGTCCTTGCCTGCTCGGCGCTGGTGGTCGCCACTGGATACATGCTCGGCGCGTCATGGCTGGCGTTCCCGCTTCTCGGACTGCCGGTCGGTTTGTGGGTCATCGCCGGTGTCTACGCCGCTTGGCGGCGCGGCTGGCTTGATCTCCTGGAGGCCTCGGTCCCGCTCCCCGTGAGCGCCTCGAAGCCCGGACTGCGTATCTCTCCGCTCACACAGCGGCGACTGGCTCCCCTGCTCCGCTTCGGGGTGGCCACCCACGCCGTCATCGCCGACTTGGCCGTCGCCGCCTGGAGTTTCGAGCCGCGTTCAGGCCGCCAACTGCGCGAAGCGGTCGCCCGCGCCCTCGACCGCCGCCCCGAACTGGCCTCGCCCCTTCGCATCGGCATCATCGCCCCGCCCGACATGGCACGCTCCATCACGACGCATGAGGCCGCTGTGCCCGTCTCCTGGCGCACCATCGACGAGCCGCGCGCTTCGCCCGATTCGACCGCACGCCTCGATCTGGTGTTCCGGCACGACGGCATGCGCGGTGGAGTGGCCGCCATTCCCGAACATGATGACCAGCCGGCCACATGGTTCGACTGGTCGACTCCTCGTCCGCTCTCCTTCGCCAGCGTGTTCCCGCATCACATCGACCCCGCTCAACTTACCATCTCGTTGCTCCCGGGCGCCGACGCACACGATCCCCTGGTCACTTCCTTGTTGGTGGCTGCGGCCGCGCAGGCTCGCTTCCCTTCACGTCTTACGCTGACGGATCGCTTGTTCGGACGCCTGCCGCTCGACGGCGAGGAAGACCCGTCGCACATCGACCCCGGGGCATTTCGCGTCCGCGCCATGCGCCGGCTCGCCCAGACCCTGTCGGCCCGTGATCCGCATGATGCATCCGTGCTCGAACGCACGGCCGCTTCGGTCGTGAGTGCGTGGCTGGTCACGCCCGGCGCTCGCATTCCCATGGCCGAACGCCGCACCTTGCTCGAAGCCGTCGCTCCTTTCCAACGGAATCGTCCGGAGACGTGGCTGCGACTGGCCGCCGTGCGATTCGCCAACTACGACGATGACGCCGCCATAGCCGCGCTGCTCGAAGCCGATCCGCTCGTGCGAGCCTGCAGCGACCAGATCGTCATCGACCAGGCTGGTTTCGTGCAGTCCGAAATCACCCTGGGCGGCGGCGGCCCCCTCACACTCGGACGGATCGCCTCGGGCATCTGCCTGCTGGCCGCTCAACACCCCTACGAGCGACTCGACTTCCTGCGCGATGACTTGCTCGAAGACCTGCGCTATTCGGGCTGGCTCGTCGGCCGCGATCAGGACAGCGTTGTGCTGCACCGCGTCATTCGCGAACTGACCCGCATCCGCCGCGCCGAGTGCCGTGGGCTACCCGGCACGATCAGCCTCAACCTCATCACCAGCGACGCAGCGTGAACGTGCACGGCACGGACCTATCTTCAGCCAGGCGTGCTCAACGTTGATTCCGCGCTCTCACCCCTCGACGTCCAGTCGCGGCCGCGAGGGCGCGCTCGCCTGCCCGTCAGCCCCATAGGCCGGACGCTCCTGCCGGTCTTCCTGCGCCTCTTCCTGGGTTTCGTCTTTCAGGCTGCGGACCGCGTCGGCGTGCTCGAGTTCGACCACGTCCTGCGTCTGTGCCGCCGACGGCTTGGCCTTGTCCTTCCGGGCCGCCTCACGCGACTTCTCCGCCTGTCCAAGGCGTGATGCGCCGGAAGCACCTGATACCGATCCCGCCAGGTTGGAGATCGAGCCGGTCATGCGCGCCTCATCGGCCCAGACCCGCACCATCGCGCGCGAAATAGTGCGGATGCTCCTGAAATTCTCAGTTATTGGACGTCGCGCCTCCGCCCGCTGCCCATACGCTGCCGCGCTCACAGCCCGATGATGTTGACCCCGCAGTCGACGTAGATTGTCTCGCCGGTGACACCTCGCGACAAGTCTGACGCCAGCCACGCCGCCGTCCCCCCCACGTCTTCGCCCTCGACGTTGCGGCGCAGCGGCGCCCGCTGCAGGTTCCACTCGCCCATCTTGTCCGTCCCGCCCACTGCCGAACTGGCTAGGGTGCGCAGATATCCGCCGGAGATCACGTTCACACGGATCTTCTGCTCGCCCAGTTCGCTGGCCAGGTATCGAGCCGTGCACTCCAGCGCCGCCTTGGCCACGCCCATGACGTTGTAACCGGGAATCACCTTCTCCGCCCCGTAGTAACTCATCGCCATGATCGACCCGCCGCCGTTGCCGGCCATCTGCTCCCTCGCCCGGTGCGCCATTGCCGCCAGCGTGTACGCGCTCACGTCGATCGCCGAGAGATACGCCTGCCGGGGAGTACCCGTGAACATGCCCGGCTGCAGCCAATCGCGATCGGCAAACGCGATCGAGTGCACCAGGAAGTCCAGCCGATCGTGGTCCTTCTGATACTTGGCGAACACCGCGTCCAGTTCCGCGTCGCTCGACGCGTCCAGCGGCGCCAGCCACGGATTGGAGATGCCCAACTGCTCGAGCGCCCGCGCCGTGCGACGCTCGTTCTTGTCGCCGGGCAGATGCGTGAAGGCGCATCGCGCCCCCTGTTCGGTCATCGATTTGGCGATGTGCCACGCATACGAGCGGTCATTGGCCACGCCCACGATCAATCCGACCTTGCCTTCGAGCAATCTCATCGCGTTCCCTCGGTTCTGCGGGAGTCTGGTTCCGGGTACTTCTCCTCGGCACAGCGATCCCGGCTTCACAAGCCCTGCGGCTCAGCGTCCTTCAGTGTGCCACTCTCGTCCCCAGCATCGGCGCGATCTCCGCCAGCGCACGCTCGAGCGTTTCGCGGTCCCTCGCCTCGGTGTTCAGCCTCAGCAACGGTTCGGTGTTGCTCTTGCGCACGTTGCACCACCAGCCTTCGCTCTCGAAGCAGTCAATCGTCACGCCGTCGAGTTCGTCGATGTCGCCGCGATCGCCGAAGGCGTCCTTCAGGGCCGCCAGCGCTGCATCCTTCTCCTCGATCTCGAAGTTGATCTCCCCCGACTGCTGATACCGCGCAATAGGCCGGATCAACCTGCTCATCGGCTGCCCCGCGTCGGCCAGCACGCTCAGCACCGTCGCCATCGCGATCACGCCCGAGTCGGCGTTGAAGTTCCTGGAAAAATAGAAGTGCCCCGACAACTCACCACCGAACACGGCCTTGTGCTCGCTCATCAGCGCCTTCATGAACACATGCCCGACGCGCCCGCGCACCGGCTTGCCCCCGGCCTTTCTCACGTCCTCGGCCACCGCGTGCGTCGAACGCAGGTCATACACCACCGCCGACCCGGGACGCCTCTTGAGGAACCACGCCCCCAGCAGCGCCGTCAACTGGTCCCCTCCCACGATTCCGCCCTTCTCGTCAATCACCACGCACCGGTCTGCGTCCCCGTCGTAGCACACTCCCACATGCGCCCCATGCTTGATGACGGCCTCCTGCAACTGCACCAGGTTGGCCGCCACCAGCGGGTTTGGCTCGTGCGCGAACTCTCCCTTGCTGTTATCGAAGTTCAACTCGATGATCTGCAGGCCCGGCACGTTCTTGCCGTTCTTTCCGAACAGTTTGGGCAGCATCGTGCCGGCCGAACCGTTGCTCGCATCGACCACGATCTTCAGTTCCTTCCCACCCAGATCGAGGAACGACATGACGTGCTTGCGATACGGCTCCCACAGGTCACGAGCCTCGACCGAGGTGCCGGCCGCCGGCTCCAATGCCCGATCCACCATCGCCGCGTGCTTGCGCACCTCCGCCAGACCCGTCGCCTCCCCCACCGGCTTGGCGTTCCGCTTCGACACCTTGAATCCGTTGTACTGCGGCGGGTTGTGACTGGCCGTCACCATCACCCCGCCCGCACAGTCCAGGTAGTTGATCGCAAAGTACACCATCGGGGTGTCCACCAGCCCAATGTCAATCACGCTGGCGCCAAAGGCCCGCATCCCCGCGATCAACTGGTCCGACAGTTTCGGGCTGCTCTTGCGCATGTCACGCCCGACCACGATGTTGCGCATCATCGGCGTGCGTTCGCCCGCCGCCGCCGCGTCGTCAAGCAGGAACTTCCCGCACCCATACCCGATCTGCCAAGCCATCTGGTCGTTCAGCAGGTCCGGGTACACGCCGCGGATGTCGTAGGCCTTGAAAATGCGTCCGAGCATGAATCCCCCATTGCAGTGGGTTCCAACGTGCCAGTTTGTGGGACCGACATCGTAGCGGCATCCCGCGAAATGGCGAGTCCGGATCCTGTTTCCGGCGTTCCACGCCTGATTCGCCGAGATCCCGGAAACTGGTGCACTTCCGACTTTCGTGTTCGAAAGTTGGTGAGTCCAACCCGTCGGGCACGGAGGCGCGAACCCGAACTCGTGGCACGCAGAGTTGGACGCCACACCCGGCAATCCCTGCCTGTCGCCGCCCTTCTGTTCACCCTTCCCTGAAAAGCGCCAGGCACGCCGCCAGGCCATGGGCCCGCACACCGCCTCCGCCCGGCCCGATTTCCGCCGAGGCGAAGCAACCGGCCAAGGGCACCGGACCGGCCTGCTGGGCGATCTCGTACCCGATCTTGGCCGCGTCGGTGCCGGACTGATCCCGGTCAAAGGCCCGTGCGACGGCGATCGCGTCGCTCCATTCGTCGCCGAACAAGGCCGGGCCTCGGGCCGCGTCGCTGAGCAGCAGTGCGCCGATCGGGCGATCGTGCAGTTTCTGGGCGTCGAGCAGCAGGGCCATGTCACTGCGGGCCGACTCCGGATCGAGCAGATGCACCTGCACGGTCCGCCCGGCCCTGATCTCCGAGTCGATCGCGATCGAGCCGGTCGCCTCGTCGCCGCCGACGATGCGGCTGATCGCAAAGTCTCCACGTCCGAACCGGTCGCGATACTCGTCCACCGCCACCCCAAGAAACAACCCGGGCCCAAGCAGGTTGCGATCTCGCGGCTTGAAGGTGTGGGCCACTTCGCGAAGCACCTGGATCGCCGGACGCCCCCCCAGTTGCCGGATCAGGTTTCGATGAGCCTTGGTGACCACCAGCGGCGTTCCCACCGGCCTTGCCCCCTGGGCGATCACCACATCCACCCGCACCGGCCCACCAATGGAAAGCCCGACCAGCCCACCCTCCCGCGTTTGCGCGCCTGCGAGCAGGTGCACCGGGTGCCCCTTTTCGCTGGTCGTCAAGGCGCCCATCAGACGTCCGCCCGGTGTGGCGCGGGCGACCGCCTCGATCGGTCGACGGACCGCCAACGTCGAAGGGTCGGCCAGCACGAAAGTCGCGCGGTGCGCCTCCATCCGGACACGTTCGTCCAGCACCGCGTCGATGTCGTTGTCGTCCGGCGGCAGGTCATTGGCCCCGAACGCGAACGCCCGCGCCAGAACCCCCGGCATGGCGCCCGCCAGCACCGCCAGCCCGCTCCGTTCGAAAAGCGTCGATCGCCCGCCGATGACTGCGCGAGAGGAGCAGCCGATCAGCCCATCGGTCTGCAATGCTTCGCACAGGCGCGAGGCGACCAGCCCCGCGTGGCGCTGCAAATCGCCGCTGAAGAAGACGAAGCCGAAACTCGCTGCGCATGAACGGATCTGCGAGCGCACCTGCTCGATGACGTGCTGGCAGGCCAAGTCGGGGTCCTGATGACCCGAAAGCCCCCAGCCGATCACCGGCTGGCTGCTGCACTCACCATGATCCGAAAGCCCCATCGCGAGGCACTGTACCCACGATCAACGCACCGCGAGGGGCCTGGCCCCGGTCGCCGCTTCGATCACTTCGGGTCTGACATGCACCGCTGGCGCATCGGTCGGGGCCGCGCGAGTCCGGGCCGCCTCTCTCCGACGTTCCAGTTCGGCATCCATCCCCAAGGCCTCCCAAAGCCTCCGGGCCACGATATCGAGCACTTCGTTGCTCACGCGGTCCAGCGCGGCCAGATCGGCCCGCGCCGCGTCAATCTCCCGCTGACGGCGCTGGCTGCGCCTATGCGAGTCCGAACGCCCCCCACCCCGGATCTTCCACACTGTGTCCATGACAGCCACCGCTCTTTCTGAACATTGGGTCATCCCTACATCCATGAAGGGCCGGCTGTCTGTCACTCTTCGCGGTCTCCCGCCGCTCCGAAGCGACATCCGGTCGATGCATCCCATCCCTGGGCGAGCCCCGGAGCACCTGCACCGTGGCTGCATAGGACAACGGTTCAAACCGATGAAAACTTGAGCGCCTTTTGAACGGTTGGATCACAATTCCCGCAATTCTCTCCGCGTGATCGGCAGCACCTGCGCGGACGGGCGTTATCGCGGACCCGGCACGCCCCCAACATCGGGCGGTCCACGCACACCAACGAACATCGCCTGCCCTCCCCGTTTCAATTCCCCCGGAAAAAGCGGGCGATTTGAGAGTGTACACGGACTTCACGCCGCTCAGCGCGGGTCCAGCGGATCCAGCCGCTCGGGCTTGATGATCCGCACGCCCAGCACGTCGTCGTAGACGGTCTTGCCCACCACCCCCACCACCGCACCGATGGAGGAATCAAAATTCTTCCCCTCTTCCGGACGCAGATACCCGATGGTGCGCGCAAACCCCGGGCCGTCCACCGATTCGACGCGGTACATGAGTGGGAGGCGTTTCCCGTCGTACAGCGTGCTCGGCGCCACCCTCCCGACCAGGATGTACCCACGCGAGGACTGCCATTGCTGGACCTTGGCGGCCAGTTCGTTCGACTTCGCGTCGGCCTGGTCCAGTGTCGCCTGGATCGCACGCCGCTCATCCCGCAACTTGATTCGCAACTGGACCCACTCGATGCGCTGGTTGATCGCCTGAACCAGTTGGGGCTCGCCCGCCAACGCCGCGGCGGATCGACGGCACTCGGCCAGCAGTTCCTCCAGCCCCGCGTCCACCTTGTCCTGGGGAAGCGATCGCATGTCCGCGAACGCCTGATTCAACTGATTGATGGTCAGGGTTGTGAGATCCCCGGTCGTTGGGGTCGGACCTCCTACCTGGTTCGTCGCCAAGTTCGGGGTTGGCTTCGCGTCCGGGAGAGCACCCGACTCCATCGGCCGCAGCAGCGAGTTGTCGACCCCCGGATAAATGGCCGGTTGCCCAGGCGTCGGGCCCGAAGGCTGCACTGGCTGGGTGGCTAGCGGATTGGTGGGCGGAACGCCGGGCTCCGTACTTGGGGTGGCGGGATTCTGAGGCTGAACGGGAGCCGGCTCGGGCTTGACCTCCGGCTTGGGTTGAGGCTGAGCCGGGGGTGCGAAAGGTGTCCGAGCCACTTCTTCAGGGGTAGCGGGGCGGAGTTCCTCGGACCGGACGAACCCGCGAGGGGGATTGGTCGCCCGTGGGGGTTTGACGAGGTACTTGGAGACTTTCTGATCGATGCCGACGGCTTCTTCGATCAGTTCGAGTTTGGTCCCGGCCGGCAGGGCCTGGGGGTAAAGCGCGCACCAACTTCCGGCGGCGCCGAGGAGGGCGCTGGGGGCCAGCAAAGTGCTCGGTTCGGTGAGTTCAACGGTGCGGGCGTCGATCTTGCGGGCCTTGGAGGCCTCGACGTAGGCGTTGATGGACTCCGGATACACAACCTGAGCCCAGCCATCGACTTCGTCGAGCACGCGCACAATCGAGCCCGGGGACAGGTCGGCCACGCGGTAGAAGCGCGGCATGTCGCCGGAGCGCATCACGGCCCCCGACTCCTTGACCACGGCCACCCGGGCCGCCTGGGCGTCGGCCCGGACGGAGAGCAGGGTGGATGCGGCCAGGGCCAGGCTGATCGAGAGAGAACGTACAAAATGAGCGGGCATGTCCGCCTCCTTCGACTGGTAACATCGGTTGGCACGTCGCCCGGGCAATACTATCCGGGGCCGCCAGGGCAACCCGGGCCCGCGGACCAATTACTGACGTGTTTTGACGATGGTTCGCCTCGGCGCTACGTTGATGATCCCATGTCTACCAGACGGATCGCGACGTTGAGCGGACTGGCGGCGGGCACCGTCGTCCTGACCGCATGTTCTTCGCCCCTGAACCGATCATCCGAGGCAGAGTTGAAAGCGGCCGTGCGCAACGCCGTGCAGCGGGAAGTGACCGACTCACAGTCTCACGCCCTCCCGAGGCAGACGCAGCGGGAGTCGACGGCCCAAACGCTGGGGCTCTCGGAGCGCGTGATGGAGCAACTGCGTACGGAGTATGACCCGGGCGGGTATCTGACCCAGTTGACTTCCAAGGAAGAAGGAGCCAGCAGCGAAGGGGCGTCGGCGATCCGATTCCTGCTGAGCGACGACCTTTTCGGCAACCGCCCGCAGGTGCTGGGTGTTTCGCTGGAGCGGGCGATTAAGGGCGCGGTGCGGCACAATCTGAATGTCGAGGTCGCGCGTTTCGGGCCGGCCCAGCGTGAGGCCGACGTGGTCGCCGCCTTGGCGGCATTCGATTGGGCATTCGTCAGTGAACTGAGTTGGCAGGACACGGACACGCCAACGAGTTCATTGCCCATCCCCGATCTCGGCGGCGGTCGCATGATCGTGAGTTCAGACCAGACCGTCACGGGCTCGGCGGGATTGGAGCGGACCTTCCTCACCGGCGGGCGGTTTTCCGTCAAACAGCAATACGCCTACACGGATACGCGACAGGGCTCCTTCGGCGTGATATCGGAGCCCAATCCGTCGACGGCTGCGGGGCTGGTGGCCGAACTGAACCAGCCACTGCTCCAGGGCTTCGGCTCGGACACGAACCTGGCCGAGGTGCGGACGCGGGAGAACGCAGAGCGGCGGGCCATCTCGTCGCTGAAGCAGACACTGATCGCGACGGTGACGGAGGTGGAGGATGCGTACTGGGATCTGGTGCAGGCCAACCAGGACGTGGTGATCCTGAGCAAGTTGCTGGAGCGCGGGATCAAGGTGCGCGACGACATCAAGGTGCGCAGCATTCTGGATGCCGACCCGGCGCAGATCGCCGACGCGGTGGCCAGCGTGGAACGCCGTCGCGCCGACGTGCTGCGGGCGCAGCGAGCGGTGCGTGCGGCCAGCGACCGGCTCAAACTGCTCATGGGCGATCCTCGCCTGCCCATCGGCGGAGAACTGGTGCTGGTGCCCACCGACTCGGCGCTGGACGAGGCCATGGAGTTCAGCCTGTACGACTCGCTGACAACCGCGATCGCCAACCGCCCGGAGATTGAGCAGGCGATTCTCGGGATCGACGACGCGTCGATCCGGCAGACAGTGGCCCGCAACGCGCGGCTTCCGCAACTGGACCTTCGGGCGCAACTGGCGATGGTCGGGTTTGAGGACAGCGCCGACGAGGCGACGAACGACCAGTTCAAGCGTGAGTTCATCGACAACTTCCTGTTCGGGCTGTTGTTTCGCCAGCCGCTGGGCAATCGCGCCAACGAGGCGGGGTATCGGCGGGCGAGGCTCGATCGGCTTCAATCGGTGGTGCAGTACCGGCGTGCGGTGCAGCAGGCCGTGGCCGATGTGCGGGCGGCGCTCGATGACGTGGTGACGAACTACCGGCTGATCGACCAGGCGCGGACATCGCGTCTGGCGGCGGCCGAGGCGCTGCGCACGCTGCTGGTCAAGAAGGAACTCAGTCAGGGTGGCTACACGGTCGAGCGGCTGAACCTGGAGTTGAACCAGCAGGCGGCGCTGGCGGCGGCCGAGCAGGCCGAGACGAGGGCGCTGCTGGATTACAACCGCGCGGTGGCGCGGCTGCACGCGGCCATGGGGACGTCGCTGGAGCGCAATCGAATCAACTTCATCGTCCCGGACGCGAACCAGTTGATCGAGGGGGAAGCGGTGATCGACGATCCGGCGGCTCCCTGAAACTTCGAGTGTACCGATCGGACCACGAGACATCGATGTCGTCGCACACCCCAATAGGGCCGCCACTTCACGGCCGCGGCTCATTCATTCTGGTCGGTCCAGGTTCGATGCATCACCTACGATCTCCCGGTGCCCGGCGAACGCGGACAACTCGATGAGGCCGTGCGGCGGCTGCGGAACGGGGAACCCATCGGATTTCCCACCGAAACGGTGTACGGGCTGGGGGCGCCGGCTTTTGACGCAGGCGCCGTGCGTCTGGTCTTCGAGATGAAAGGCCGCCCGGCGAACAATCCGCTGATCGTGCACGTGAGCGACGAGGCGATGGCGCGGCGTGCGGTGTCGGATTGGCCCGAATCGGCCGAACGGCTGTCCGGCGCGTTCTGGCCCGGGCCGTTGTCGATCATCGTGCCGCGGGCCCCGGCACTGCCGCCGGAAGTCACGGCGGGGGGCGAAACCGTGTGCGTGCGATGCCCGGCCCACCCGGTGGCGCTGGCGCTGATCGAGGCCCTGGATGAGCCGCTGGTCGGCCCGAGCGCCAATCGCTCGGGGCATGTCTCGCCCACCACGCCCGATCACGTGCGAGCGGAGTTTCCCGGACTTTTCGTGCTCGATGGGGGCCCGTGCCGCATCGGCATCGAGAGCACGGTGGTGCGCGTGGGGGACGAGCGGGTCGAGGTGCTGCGGCGCGGGGCCGTCGCTCCCGGGCAGATCGAGGGTGTGCTGGGTCGCCCTGTCGAGGTCTCGCAGGTCACGATCACTCCAGGAGCGATTTCGTCGAGTCCGGGGCTGCTGGAGCGGCACTATGCGCCGCGCACGCCGACTGTCCTGGTCGAAGTGGGCGACCTGCCGCGTGTGACCGGCGAGGCACGCACCAGCGTGGTGCTGGCGCAGGAACCGGGGGAGACGGCTTCCAGGAGCGTCGGAGCGTGGATTCGCATGCCGCGCGACGCGGAGTCGTACGCGGCTTCGCTGTACGACGCGCTGCGACGGGCCGACAGCATGCGCATGGATCGCATTGTGGTGGTACGTCCGCACGGAACGGGCGATGCGGCGCTGTGGGCGGCCATCGAGGACCGGCTGCGCCGGGCGTCGGCGCCGGATCACCCATGAACGCCGCGCGTCAGAGCCAGATGCTGGACCTGGTGGCGGTGACAGCCTTCGGGCTGGAGTCCGTCGCACAGCGCGAGTTGCACACGCTGGGATTCGAAGATGCCAAGCCATTCGGCACGGGGCGTGTCGGCTTTACGGGAGGTCTTGAGGCTATCTGTCGAGCGAACCTGCACCTGCGGTCGGCCGAGCGCGTGTTGGTGAGGGTTGGCTCGTTTCCGGCAAGCGACTTCGGCGCTCTATTCGAGGGCGTCCGAGCGCTTCCCCTGGAGCAATGGATTGGTCATGAAGCGGCATTTCCGGTGAGCGGGCGCTGCGTGCGAAGCGTGCTGTCGAGCGTGCCGGCGGTGCAGCGGGCCACGAAAAAGGCAATCGTCGAGCGTTTGATGGAGGCCCACGGCGTCGAGCGACTGCCTGAAACCGGGCCGACGTACGCGGTCGAAGTGTCGTTGTTGCACGACGAGGCCACCCTGACGATCGATACGTCGGGAGCAGGATTGCATAAGCGCGGGTACCGGACCAGCGTGGGCGAGGCGCAGTTGCGTGAGACCATGGCCGCCGGACTGGTGTTGCTCAGTTTCTGGCATCCCGGGCGGCCGTTCATGGATCCGTTCTGCGGGACGGGCACCATCGCGATTGAAGCGGCCATGATCGGGCGGAACATCGCGCCGGGGCTGCGGCGGTCGTTTGCCAGCGAGGCGTGGCCGCAGGTTCCATCTGCCGCGTGGCGTGAGGCGCGCGAGCAAGCCCAGGCGGCGATTCTGCCGGCGATCGAGCATCGACTGGTGGCCACGGACATAGACGAACGGGCGCTGTCGCAGGCACGGCACCACGCACAGAACGCGGGGGTTGAACCGGACATTCACTTTCAGCAGCGGGCATTCGAGGAAGTGCGCTCGCGGGTGGGATATGGGTGCCTGATCACCAATCCGCCCTGGGGCGAGCGTCTCGGCGATCGCGAGCAACTCGAAGAGTTGTATCGCTCGTTTCCACTGGTGCTGCGCCGGCTGGAGACGTGGTCGCACTTCATTCTCACCGGCTACCCCGACTTTGAGCGGCTGATCGGGCAGGAAGCCACGCGGCGGCGCAAGTTGTACCACGCAAACATTCAGACGACGTATTACCAGTTCCACGGCCCGGCGCCCGGTGGGGCCGAAGGTCCGCGTGAGAAGGCTCCCGTCTTTGGCGGGCTGAATGAAAAGGCGGAAAGGCAGGCCGAGATGTTCGCCACGGTGCTGGGCAAGCATGCCCGTCACCTGCGCAAGTGGCCGGAGCGTGGGATCACGTGCTACCGACTCTATGAGCGCGATATCCCCGAGGTGCCGCTGGTGGTGGATGTGTACGAGGGGCACCTGCACGTGGCCGAGTACGAGCGCCCGCACGAACGCACGCCGGCGCAGCACGCGGACTGGCTCGACCGGATGATGGACACCGCGTGCCGGACTCTGGGCATCGAGCGTGACAAGGCATTTCTCAAGTCGCGCGGGCGGCGGCGCGGGCTGAGCCAGTACGAGCGCGTCAGCGACGCCGGCTACACGGTGGTAGTCGGCGAACAGGGGCTCAGGTTCGAGGTCAACCTTTCGGACTACGTGGACACAGGCTTGTTCCTCGACCACCGCATCACGCGGGCGATGGTGCGTGAGCGGGCACGAGGCAAGCGCTTTCTGAACCTCTTCTCCTACTCGGGTGCGTTTACGGTCTACGCGGCGTCGGGCGGCGCGCAACACACCACGACGGTGGACCTTTCGGCGACCTACCTCGACTGGGCGGAGCGAAACTTGTTACTCAACGGGTTCGATGACGAACGACACGAACTCGTGCAGGCCGACGCGATGTCCTTCATCGAGTCGCTCGGTCCAGGCGAGAAGTTTGACCTGATGGTAATCGACCCACCGACCTACTCGAACAGCAAACGGACGGAGGAGGATTGGGATGTGCAGGCCCGACACACGGAGTTGCTGTTCGCGGCGGGCGAACACCTTGAACAGGGCGGTCTGATTTACTTCTCGACAAACTTCCGCAAGTTCAAACCCGCCTTCCCGGAGAGTCTGGTGACGAGGGAGATTAGCCACCAGACCGTTCCGGCAGACTTTCGGAATAAGAAGATCCACCGGTGCTGGGTGCTGAGCCGGGGGTAATCAGGGTTGGTCGCGGAGGTGGCGGACCTGCTCGACGGCCTTGTCGAGTTGGCGCTTCAGGTCGCGGACGCGAAGGAGCGAGGTGACGCGGGTGACCAGTTCAAGGCGGTTGACCGGCTTGGTGAGGAAGTCGTCGGCCCCGGCGTCGACCGCCCGCTCGACGTCGCCGACCTCATTCAGGGCGGTGACCATGACAACGGGGGTGTCGCGCATGGCTGGGTCGGCCTTGATTCTCTCACAAACCTGGTACCCGCTCATGCGGGGCATCATGATGTCGAGGACGACGAGGTCCGGGTTGAGGCTGGCCATTTTCTCGAGGGCCTGGACGCCGTCGGTGGCAGTCTGGACGGTGCAGGGAAGGTCTTCCAGATAAGCGAGCAGCAATTCGAGGTTCTGCTCGTTGTCATCGACGAGGAGGATGGTGGGTCGATGTGTTTCGAGCCCAGCGGCCAAATCCTGGGCTGGGGTGAGGTCTTCGTTCATGAATAGGCAACCTTTCCGCTGGGTCGAACCGTACACTCTACCGCCCCGGGCACCGGCTGGCCGGGGGAACTGGGCGATCGTCGCCCGGATCACCTGCGTGGGGAAGTCGGGCGTCGATGGAATCGGGCATGGCGGTGTCAACGGCAGTGTCGAGCGTGTGGGACGATCAGTTCAGTCGACCAGACCGAAGCAGTCTGCTGGCGGGTCTCAATAAGCAGGACCAGATGCTGGTGGACCGTTGCTTAGAGCGGCTGGATGCGGCGCCGAAGGTCCGTTCCAGCGTCCGCTGGCATGGCATTCCCTGGCGATGGACCATCCGGTACGAGACGGACAGGAAGGAGCCGGTGGCGTTTCTCATCCCCGAGCCCAGGCGGCCTCGACTGGCCATTCCGCTCACGGCCGCCGACCTTGACCGGATCGGCCTCAAGAAGTTATCCAAGCCCACGCGTGAGGGGATCGCGCTGGCCTCGGCGATCAACGGGGTCGTGTGGACCGAGTGGGTGCTGTCCTCCAAGAGTCAGGCGGACGAGTTGCTCGGGCTGATTGCGGCCCGGTTGACCGGGCTGGGATTGAGCCTGCCGCCGGGGAACTGAATCTGGGATAGAGGGGTTGAGAACTCTCGTGAAGCCCAGCCCGTCTCCGGGCCGATCAAAAAGCAAGCCCACCACGGAGGGAGTGATGGTATTTCTGTCCACCCAAGCGTTACGCCGGGCCCGGGGATGGGGACAGCGTGCCGCCTGTTCATTGGTTGCCCTTGCCGTCACATCACTGGCCACGGGGCAGGAGTTGCAATACCAGTTCGACGCGCTGCGACAGCGCACGGACCTGGGCACGGCCACCATGAGCGCCATCGCCATGGACGTGGACTCGGGGCAGGTGCTCTGGAGCCATCGGGCCAACCAAGCGATGATCCCGGCCTCGAACATGAAACTGCTCACGTCCGGAGCGGCGTTGATGGTGCTCGGGGCGGAGTTCTCGTTCGAGACCAAACTGGTGGACGCCGGCGGGCGCCTGGTGCTGGTGGGCTCGGGCGACCCTTCGCTGGGCGACCCGGCAGTGCTGGGGCGAAGCTCGACACCGATGACGCTGCAGGATCTGTTGGGCGGCATGGTCAAGGCAGTGCAGGACCGGGGCATCACGCAGATCGATGAACTGGTGGTGGATGACCGGGTTTTCGATCGAGCCTACGCGCATCCGACTTGGCCTGCGGATCAGTTGAACAGGTCGTACTGTGCCGAGGTGGGCGGAGTGAACCTGCACGCCAACGTACTGTCGATCTTCCTGGAGCCGGCGTCGGGAGGCCGCGGGCTCCCGGGCGTCAGAATGCAGCCGGACGCCCCGTGGGTGCAGATCGACAACCTGGCGCGGACGGTGACGGAAGGGAGACAGACGGCGTGGGTGGCCAGGCCGACGGCGGAGAACCGGTTCCAGATTCGCGGGGACGTACGAAACCGGGGTGGGGAGCCGGTGGATGTGGCGTTTCACGAGCCTCCGCTGCTGGCCGGTCGCGTGATCGCCCATGAACTGGGCAAGGCTGGCGTGCGGGTCGGCAAGGAGGGCGGGGCCAAGGGCATCGACGCGGTGAGGCTGGTCGCGCCGGACGAGAGGATTGCCGGCGGGCAGGCGGTGGTGGTGGTTCGAACGAGCATCGCCGATGTGCTGCGTCAGTGCAACAACGACAGCCACAACCTGTACGCCGAGGCGCTGCTCAAGCGTGTCGCGCACGAGGTGAACCACGAGCCGGGATCATGGGAATCGGGCGCGGCGGTGCTGCGCATGCTGCTTTCGGAGAAGTTGGGACCGGATGCGGCTTCGAGCACCAGGGTGGCCGACGGATCGGGAATGAGCCGCGAAAACCGGGTTTCTGCATCGACGCTGGCGTCATGGCTGCGCGTGATCGAGAAGGATGCGAAGATCCGTGGCGCGATGCTGCAATCGCTGGCTACGCCGGGGAACGGCACGCTGCGGACTCGCTTCAGCGACATTAAGTTGAGCAATGACGTCTACGCGAAGAGCGGGTACCTCAACGGGGTGCGTTCGCTTTCGGGATACGTGATCTCGCCGAGCGGACGGACGGTGATCTTCGCCATGATTCTGAATGACGTGCCGGCAGGAGCCCCGACACAGAACGCACGGGTGTTGCTGGAGAAATGCGTGGACCTTGCCGACGACTGGCTGGCAGCGCAGCGGGGATCGGTGAACCTCGGCGGCTGAGCGCCGACGGTGCCCGCGTGAGCGGGCCTTGGCCGGGGCCTGACGCGCGGAGGGCCGAAAGCCCCCGTTCCAAGTTCGATGGGCACCGGCGCGAAGCTGATCATGTGGCCGGCAGGCCGTAGTCGTTCCAGCGACGTGTCACCAGTTCGCGGGTTGAGTGGTCCATTTCAAGGATCGGAGGCCAGGCACGAACCGGCAGCGGATAGCCGTCGTCGACGGGCTTGGGAGTGGCATCGAAGAGAGCGACGTGCCGGCCGCGGACTTCGACGATGCGCATGTCGCGTGCAAAGTCGGCGTTGGCGCCGAGACGGAACATGGCCTGATCGACGTTGGCTGGGTCCGCGTCCGAACCGAGCGCAAGCACAAACGCGGGCGGCGGCATGGTCGAGGCTCGCAGGGCCTCGGTGACGCGGTTGAGCAGGTTGCGCACGGCGTGAGAGCCCGTCAGGCCTGTGGACAGAAAGGCCCAGCCCCGAAGCAGCGGCGGGCAAGCGGCCTTTTCGACACCCGGCACATCGGCCAGCACCGAAGACCATCTCGCCAGATCGGCGTCATCGGGCAGCACACGCGGCGTGCGCGGGCGGGAATCGATCGACTCGTCGGGCAGTTTGACCGTGCAGTCAAAGGCGAGTTTGCCACCGGCGGCCAGCCAGGGGGCGGCGTGATCGAGAATGTCGAGCGCTCCAACCTGCTGAATGAGGTCGCGCGAGGGGTCGGCATGTTCGGTCGCGGCGCGAAGCACGGCCGGGGTGTCGTGAACGTCTACGTCGTGATCGACCACGAAGATGATCTTGGTCCAGGCCATCTGTCCGGCGCCCCAGACGGCGTTGATGGCGCGTCGCGCGTGGAGCGGAAATGCCTTGTGAATCTGCACAAAGGCGGCGTTGTGGAAAGCGCCGAACATGGGCAGGTCGTAATCTTCGATGTCAGGGGCGACCATGCGCAGCAGCGGAAGCATGATGCGCTCGGTGGCCTTGCCGAGGTAGTAGTCTTCCTGCGGCGGAAGCCCGACGATGGTGGTCGGATAGATCGCGTTGCGTCGATGGGTGACGGCGGTGACTTCCATCACTGGGTAGCGGTCGGGCATGGAGTAGAACCCGGTGTGATCGCCAAAAGGCCCTTCAAATACCGCGCCCGGTCCGAGCGCGCCGGCGTCAGCGCGTCGCGGATCCCAGCCGGGGTAGCCCGCGTCGGTGCGGACGTAGCCCTCGATGATGATGTCCGAATCGGCGGGAACCCAGATGGGGACAGTGGCGGCACGGCAGAGGCGCACGCCGTGGCCCTGGAGGAAACCGGCCATGAGCAGTTCGGAGATGCCGGGCGGGAGCGGGCAGGTGGCCGCGTAGGGCATGATGCTCGAGCCGCCGAGGGCGATCGCGACCGGCATGGGGCGTCCGAGTGTCTTCCAACTGCGCCAGTGGGCGGCGCCGTCGTGGTGCATGTGCCAGTGCATCGCGAGCCGATCGCGGGCGAGCAGTTGCATGCGGTACATGCCGATGTTGTGAGAGGAGGGAGCGCGGGTGTCGCGGTCGTCAGCATGCACGGAGTGGACGCCGGCGAGCGTCACGAAGCGGCCTCGGAAGTGAGCGTTCCAGGTCTGCTCGTCCATGTCGTGGCGGGCCGCTGACTGGGCGTTGGCGTCGGCTGGATAGCCGAGGGAGGCAAAGTCGCCGTCGAGCGGCCAGCAGCGGAGCAGGGGAATGCGCGTCAGGTCGATATCCGAGCCGGTGCGAATCACTTCCTGACAGGGGCCACGAGTTTTGAGACGTTTGGGCCCGACGCGGGCGAGCGGGGCGAACAGGCGGAGTTTGTCAAAGGCCTCGGAGAGCGACCGCGGTGGCTGCGGCTTGACGAGGGAGGCAATGCGGGAGGCGATGGACTCGAAGCCATCGAAAATGGGCGGCTGGAAGCCGCCCGCGGCGAGTTGATTTGGCTGGGAGCCGGTGGTGTGCGATGCCGTCCTTGTCTCGCATCCCAGTGCCATTTCCATGCGGCGGTAAGAGCCGAAGGCGTTGATGAGGACGGGAAAGTCGGAGCCGGCGACATTGTCGAAAAGAAGCGCGGGTCCGCCGCGGTCGAAGAAACGCGGGTCGTTCCGCTGAGCCGAGTGGGAAGGAAGGGATGGGGCACGGGCCTTGCTGACGCGATCGGTGATCTCGGCGATTTCGAGAACGGGGGACACTTTGGTCCGGATGCGGACGAGTTCGCCGGCTCGTTCAAGGGCGGCGACGAAGGAGGCAAGGTCGGGATACATTGTGTCCAAGAGTATGTCCGAACCAAAGCAGACCAACGAGACGAGCAAGCCGATCTACGCGTATGCGGCCACGCGGGACTGGCCCGGGTACTTCGCTGCCAGCGCCGGGCGTCCGCCGCGTGACACGCTGCTGGGCGCTCTGGAGCGATTTGAGGCCGAGGGTGTGCCGGCGGGGTGCGACCAGCCACCGCTGGCGGTGGACCTGGGCTGCGGGGAGGGGCGCGACACGGCCGAGTTGCTGCGACGCGGATGGCGCGTGGTGGCCATCGACGGACATGAAGAGGCGTTCGAGCGCATGCAGAAGCGGACCGACATCCAGCGGTGGGACCGCCTGGAGATGCGGCTGTCGGCGTTCGAGGAGTGTCAGATTCCGGCGTGCCGACTGCTGAACGCGAGTTTTTCACTCCCGTTCTGCGAGCCGGCGCGCTTCGCGGGGCTGTGGAAGGTGCTGACGCTGGCAATCGCGCCGGGGGGACGGTTCGCCGGGCAGTTGTTTGGTAATCGGGATTCGTGGGCGAAACTGCCGGATCGCTCTCACCAAACAAGGGACGAGGTGGAGCGCCTGCTCAAGCCTTTCGAGATCGAACTGCTGCAAGAGGAGGAGCGAGACGGGACGGATTGCAGCGGGACGGGCAAGCGGTGGCACGTGTTCCACATCATTGCGCGAAAGGTGTGAGATGAGCCAGGGGGATGGAGACTGGGCACTGGACTTGTCGCACGTTGCCAAGACGTACCGCGGTGGGGTACAGGCGCTGCGCGGGATCGAGATGCGGGTGAAGCGCGGCGAGGTGTTCGGGCTGCTTGGGCCGAACGGGGCCGGCAAGAGCACGCTGATCAAGATCCTGATGACGGTGATCCGCCCGAGCCGCTGCCAGGGAACAATGCTGGGGCGGCGCGTGGGCGACCAGGGCACGCTGGCGCGGGTGGGTTACCTGCCTGAGCACCACCGATTCCCCGACTATCTGACCGCCCGGCAGTTGCTGCACTACGTCGGCGCGATGGGCAAGATCGAGCGGAAGGACCGCGTGGGCCGCATCGGCGAACTGTTGGAAATGGTCGACATGACGGACTGGGCGGACAAGAAACTGGGTTCGTTCTCCAAGGGCATGCGCCAGCGCGTGGGGCTTGCACAGGCGCTGATCAACAACCCTGATCTTGTGCTGCTCGACGAGCCAACGGACGGAGTTGACCCGGTGGGACGGCGCGACATCCGCAATATCGTGACGCGACTGAAGAACGAAGGAAAAACGGTCTTTCTGAACAGTCACCTGCTGAGCGAACTGGAGATGGTGTGCGAGCGGGTGGCCATCCTTCTCCGCGGCGAGGTGCGATTGCAGGGAACCATGAGCGAACTGATTGACCGGCGTGCCGGGTATCGCATCCGACTGGTGCCGGAGGACGACATGGCGGCCGCGCGAGCGACCGTCGGCACGGTCGTGCAGGGCGGTGTGGAACTGGTGAACCGGGAACTGGTGCTCAAGACCGCCGACGCCCGCGAGGTGCAGCCGGCAATCGACGCCCTGCGGCGGCAGGGGTTTACGATCTCGCACTGCTGGGTGCACAAGCCGACGCTGGAGGATCTGTTCTTGGAGGCGGTGGTGGATCCGGAGACGGGAGAGCCGATGCACGTGGGCGCGGCCCGGAAAGTGAGGGCGGGCTGATGCTCACGCAGACCTGGGCCATGCTGGTGGATGCATACCGGGAGTTGTGCGCACGGAAATTGTTCTGGATCACGCTGGGGCTGTCCGGGTTGGTGGTGGCCATCTTCGCCATGCTCGGGCTGAACGAGAAGGGGATTGCGGTCCTGTGGTGGACGATCCCGGTCGATGAGTTCAACTCGACGCTGATGAACAAGACCACCTTCTACAAGTTGGTCTTCCAGGGCCTGGGGGTGGGGATCTGGCTGACGTGGGTGGCCGCGATCCTGGCGCTGATTTCGACGGCCGGGTTCTTCCCGAGTCTGATGGAGTCGGGCGCGATCGAGGTTCACCTGTCGAAGCCCATCGGGCGTTGGCGGATGTTCCTGACGCGCTACTTCACGGGACTGCTGTTCGTGGCGCTGCAGGTCGGCGTATTCACGCTGATGTCGTTCGTGGTGCTCGGGGCACGGGGCGGGCTGTGGGAGCCGCGCGTTTTCCTGGCGATTCCGATCGTCATTACGTTCTTCAGTTACATCTACTGCGTGAGCGTGCTGATCGGGGTGATGACACGATCGGCGATTGCCGCGATTCTGCTGACGATCCTGTTCTGGTTCATGCTCTACATCCTGAACACAACCGACACCGTGCTGCTGGGCTTTTCCGGCGGGCGTGAGCGGGTAGTCGAGGCAAGGGCCGCGCGCATCGAGCGCATGGAGCGAAACACACGCCTGCAACTGATCGAGGCGAAGAAGGTCGAGGCGGGTGAGGAGGCGGCGGTGGAGTATTCCCCGACCGACGAAGAGATCGTCGCCGCGATGCCGGTGATCGCGCGGGAGCGGGCCTCGCAGGAGTCGGATCAGAGCGCGCTCAAGTCGCTCCAATTCTGGAGCGGGATGATGTTCAAGGTCAAGACCGTGCTGCCCAAGACGGCCGAGACGACACAACTGCTCGACCGCTGGCTGGTCAAACCGGAAGAGACCGCCAAGTTGCAGAGCAAGGCCGAGGCCGATCAGCAGGAACGACAAGAGGAGCACGGTGGTCCGGCGATGAGCCAGGAAGCCATCGTCGCAAAGTTGCGCGACCGCCCCGTGTGGTGGATCGTCGGCACCTCCCTGGGATTCGAAGCGGTGCTGATGGCTCTGGCCGGGTTCGTCTTCGTGCGGAGGGATTATTAGCCGGCGACTCGTGTGGTCATGCCGAGCGCCCGAGACAGGCCGCAGGTATCTCACTTCGGGGGAATCGCCATGCCCGACAAATCGAGCAGGAAGGCCATGTCAAAGCAACGGTCGGCATCGGCGAAGCAGCCCGCCAGTAACAAGCGGGCCGCGAAGGCGCCGGCCGGATCGTCTGGCCAAGTCACACTGCTCACGGGCGGCAACCCGCAGATTCCCAAGGGCGACGGCGACGAGCCGGTGCAGGCCTACATCGCAGCCATGCCGGACTGGAAGCGCGGCGTCGGTCTTCGCCTCGATCGACTCGTCGAAGAAACTGTGCCGAACGTGCGCAAGGCGGTGCGGTGGAACACGCCGTTCTACGGCATCGAGGGCCAGGGCTGGTTCCTCGCGTTTCACTGTTTCGCAAGGTACATCAAGGTGACGTTTTTCAACGGCACCTTGCTGCGGCCCGTCCCACCGGAAGCGTCCAAGCAGGCGGGCGTGCGGTACTTCCACATCCACGAAGGCGAGCCGATCGACGAGTCACAGATGGTTGAGTGGATCCGCCATGCGGCGGCCCTGCCGGGCGAACACCTGTTCACCTGAAAGCCCTCCGGAGCGATTGCCCCGCTTTCATTGGCGGCGTCTCTGCGTCTGAACTGGTGCATGGGAGTTTGCCCGCGCCCGGCGCGGTCGTTCAGCACCGATTCCGCGTATGCTCTCTTCGGGCGGCCGGGCATGGCCGCGCAGCACTCGAACGTCCCGAGGAGAGCCATGAACACGCACACGACGCGCCGCGAGTTTCTGAACCAGGCCGGAGGATTGACAGCGGCCACGCTGCTTGCCACCCACGGGCTGGGCGGAGTCCATCGCAGCGATGATGACACGATCCAGATCTCGCTGGTCGGGTGCGGCGGTCGGGGCACGGGGGCGGCCCACGACGCGATGTCCGTCAGCCGCGGGCCGGTGCGTCTGGTGGCCATGGCCGACGTGTTTACCGATCGGCTCGAATCGAGCCTCGACGCCCTCTTGAAGTCGGACTCGTCGAAGATGGACGTGCCCGCTGAGCGCCGCTTCACCGGCTTTGACGGGTACAGGCACGCAATGGACAGCCTGCGACCGGGCGACGTGGTGATCCTCGCGACGCCGCCCGCATTTCGCTGGGTCCACTTCTCCTACGCGATCGATAAGGGGCTCAACGTGTTCATGGAAAAGCCGCTGACGGTCGACGGGCCAAGCACGCGGAAGATGCTCGAACTGGCCCGCGCCGCAGAGCAGAAGAACCTGAAGGTCGCGGTCGGGCTGATGGCGCGGCACAGCCGCGCGTTTCAGGAACTGGCGCGCCGCGTGCAGGATGGCGAACTGGGCGAGATCATCTCGCAGTACGGGTACCGCATGCAGGGTCCGATCGTGACCTTCCGGTCGCTGCCCAAGCCCGCGGACATCACCGACCTGGAATACCAGATCCGCCGTTTCCACAGTTTCCTCTGGGCCAGCGGCGGCGCGTTCAACGACTTCTTCATCCACATCATCGACCAGTTGTGCTGGATGAAGGGCTCGTGGCCGGTCAAGGCGCAGGGCAACGGCGGACGGCACTACCGATTGCGCGACGACGGCGTGCCCTACGTCGACCAGAACTTTGATTCGTACGCGATCGAATACACCTACGCCGACGGCACCAAGATGATGTTCAATGGGCGCAACATCGAGGGTTGCCAGGAACGTTTTTCCAGCCACATGCACGGCACCAGGGGCTCGGCCATCGTTTCGAGTAACGGCGACTACGGGCTGCCGTCACGCATCTATAGCCGCCCCGACTTCAAGCGTGAGAACATCGTGTGGAACTCGGAAGTTCCTGCGGCCGAGCGGAACCCGTATCAAAACGAGTGGAACGACTACATCGACGCGATCCGCGACGGGAAGCCGTATAACGAGGCCCGGCGCGGCATCGAGGCCAGTCTGGTGTGCAACATGGGGCGCATGAGCGCACACACGGGTCGCGAGATCGGCTTCCAGGAGGCCTTGCAGTGCGAGCACGAGTTTGCTCCCGGCGTGGCCGAACTGACCATCGGTGGGCCCGCCCCGCTGCTGCCCGACACGGACGGCCGCTACCCGGCACCCAAGCCGGGGATCCTGTCAGATCGGGAATATTGAGCGAGCCGGATCAAGGGCGCCGAAGACGCCCGGCACACCGAGGCGGAGACTCGGCCCGGGCGCGGCGTCCTCAAGCGAGCGTTGCTCAGAACATCCCCAGTTGCTCCTTGTAGACGACCTGCTCGATGGTCGGGTGATCGACGTCGATGCGATATTCGCCGGAGTAGCAGGCCGTGCAGTAGTCGTCCGGGTCGTGCTTCATCGTGCCCAGCAGGCCTTCAAGGCTCAGGAAGTGCAGACTGTCAACCTCGAGGAACTGGCGGATCTGCTCGACGGAGCGGTCGTGCGCGATGAGTTGATGGGGCGTGGCGAAATCGACGCCAAAGAAGCACGGGTGCTTGATCGGCGGGCAGGAGATGCGAACGTGGATCTCGGCGGCACCGGCCTCGCGCAGTTGTTTCATCTTCTCGCGCGTGGTGGTGCCTCGGACGATCGAATCATCGACGATGATGAGTTTGCGCCCCTTCACGATCTCGGAGATGACATTGAGTTTGAGGCGCACGGCGGCGCGGCGTTCCTCCTGTGAGGGCTTGATGAACGTACGCCCGACGTAGCGGTTTGGCACGATGCCTTCGCGATAGGGGATACCGCTCTGGCGGGCATACCCGTTAGCAGCCGAACGCCCGGAGTCGGGCATCGGCATCACGTAGTCGGCGGCGACCGGGGCTTCGCGGGCCAGCGCGGCGCCCATGGCCTCACGGGCCGCGAGCACGTTCTGCCCGAACACTTCGCTGGCGGGATTGGCGAAGTAGACGTGCTCGAATACGCATCTGGCCAGTCGATCGGCCGGGGGAGCAAAGCGACGGCTCGACACGCCCGCGTCGGAGAGCGTGAGAATCTCGCCGGGCTCGATCTCGCGCTCCAAACGAGCACCCATGACATCCAGCGCCACCGTTTCGCTGGCCACGACCGGGTGCCCGTCCGGGGTGTGCCCCAGCACCAGCGGCCTCCATCCCCATGGGTCGCGTGCGGCCTCGATGCGATCGGCGAACAGGAATACCACGCTGAAGGCGCCCTGAAGTCGGCGCAGCGTGGCCGCAAGCGGATCGACCGTGAGGCGCTGCTCCGGTTCGGCGATGAGGTGGATCATCACCTCGGTGTCGCTGGTAGTGTGAAAGAGGCTGCCGCGCTGGGCGAAGTATCGCCGCAGAGCCTCGGCGTTCACCAGGTTGCCGTTGTGCGCCACGGCCACCTGCCCGTCGATGAAGGATTCGAGCAGGGGCTGGGCATTGCAGGAGAGCGAGCCCCCGGCGGTCGAATAGCGGTTGTGCCCAATCGCCCCCGCCCCCCCGCGGGCAGCCAGTTCATCGAGCCGGGCATGGCTGAAAACGTCTGGGACCAGTCCCATGCCGGTGTGGGCGGAGAGGTGGACGCCGTTTGAGACGGCGATGCCGGCCGACTCTTGGCCCCGGTGCTGCTGAGCGTAAAGCCCCAAATAGGTGAGATGGGCGGCTCGCGGGTGTCCCCAAACGGCGATGACACCGCACTTTTCCTTCGGGCGATCCTGGGTGCGGCTCGGATCGAGGATGGGGAGGGAGATGGGCATGGGCGGTCCGTCGCTCCACAGGTCCGGAGAGAGGATTTTATGGGTCGGCGCGGGTGGGTGTCCGGGGAGTGTAGCGTACGCGGCGGTTGACCCCAGGGTGGGGATGGCCTTCAATGCACCTCGTTTGCCCGAATCATGCCGGACCGCAGGAGCGGCCACCCGGCGAGGTGATTGTCGGCCCAGAGCCGACACCCCGGCCACGATGGACCGGGGACGGATGAGGAAAAGCATGGCTCGTTACACAGGACCGAAGGTTCGTCTCTCCCGTCGCGTCGGCGTGCCGATCGCGGACACCCCCAAGCACACCAGCAAGCGCCAGTTGAACCCGGCGGGCATGCACGGGTATCGCGGGCGTCGCCTGCGCGACTACGGCATCCGCCTGCAGGAGAAGCAGAAACTCCGCTATCACTACCATGTGATGGAGCGGCAGTTGCGGCGTTTCGTCGCCGAGGCCAAACGGCGTCCCGGCAACTCGGGCGAGGTGCTGCTCCAGTTGCTCGAGCGCCGTCTGGACAACGTGGTGCGTCGCTCGGGCGTGGCGCGGACGATCTGGGCGGCCCGGCAGTTGGTGGCACACGGGCACGTGCTGGTGAACGGACGGAAGGTCGATCGCCCGTCGTACCTGCTCAACGTGGGCGATGTGGTGAGTTTCAAGCCGAAGATTCAGAAGTTGTGCCGCGAGAACATGGAGTCGATGGCAGGGCACGAAGTTCCGGGCTGGATCGACTTCAATCCTTCCGAACTGCGGGTGAGGGTGGTGGCGCTTCCGACATCGGACCAGATCCCGTTCGACGTGAACACGAACCTGATCATCGAGTTCTATCGTTGATCGCAGATTTCAGACCTCGCGTCGGCAACGGACGCCGAGGATGAGCAAGGCGAATCCTCGGGTCATCCCGGGGGTTTCGCCTTCTTTTGATTTCGAGGCGGCAACATGCTCAAGTTCCTGCGCAAGTACCAGTTGATCCTGCTCGCCATCGGCGGCTCGCTGCTGATGGTGGTGTTCCTGATCGGGCCGATCATTCAGCAGGTGGGTCCGTCGCTGGCCGACAAGACCGTCGCGACCATGCACGGGGGAAAGAAGAAGATCTCGATTTACGAGTCGACGCGGGCATCCATGACGCCGGAGATCATCCGCGACGTCTTTCCGTTCATGTTCTACGACTCGCGGACGGGTTTCCCCGGGCTGATCCGGCTGGAGGATGAGGGCAGCCACTGGCTGCTGCTGACGACCGAGGCACGCGAGGCGGGGCTGATCGGCGAGGCCGACGACGGCCGCCTGTGGCTGGAGCAGGAACTGGCCTCGGTGTTTGCGTTGTACGAGGTACAGTTTCAGTTGCTCCAGCAGTGGCAGGGCAACGCGCAGATCGCGCAGTTCATGATGCAGCAGCGTGAGACACAGGAAGCCATCGCCACGCGAACGGCCGACTGGCGATCGGGTCTCCCGGCGCGAGCGCGACAGGTGGCGCAACGGCGCGGCATGCCCGACAGTGAGGTTTTCAAGATGCTGGCCGAGGCTCGCGGCGTCATGCGGCTGATGCGCCGGCACGAACAGATGGCCCGCCCGAGCGATCGGCAGGTCGTCCAGGCGATCAAGGAAGCCCGCGACGAGGCGATCGTCGACTTCGTGCTCATCCCGGCCGATCGACTGGCCGAGCAGGTCGGCGAACCGGGCGACGAGCAACTGGGGGCGCAGTTCGATCGGTTCCGCGACGTGCTGCCGGGTCAGGGCGACATGGGCATCGGATACACATTGCCGCCGCGCGTGAAGTTGGGCTGGCTGGTGCTGGATTACCAGGCGATCGCCGCGTCCGTCAAGCCGGATCGAATCATGGTGCGCAAACGCTACAGCGAGGACCGCATCAAGTATCCGGGCGAGTTTGAGGACGAGCGGCCTCGCATCGAACGTGAAATCGTCGATCAGCAGGTGAACGACCTGATGGTCGACGCCGACCGCATCATCCAGGGGCGCATCCGCGGAGCCCTCAAGGACGTCCGCCGGATCGACGGGTACTACCAGATCGACGAGCACTGGGGCGGGGTGACGATGGAGTCGCTGTCCGAGGCCGTGGTGCAGGACATCAGGGACCAGCGCGGCATCGATTTTCCGCAGCCCGGCATCACGTACCGCGTCGATCAGTGGTTCACGAGCGAGGGCCTGGCCCGACTGGATGGCATCGGGAGGGCGTACTGGCAGGTCGGACCAACACAGATTCCGATCACCAACATCCCGTCGATGGCGCGCGGGCTGGGCGATTCGAAGCAGGTGCTGATTCAGAATCGCGTGCCGGTGGCCGATCCGCCTGCACGAGACAACGCGGGCAATCGATATTACATCGTGCTTTTCGAGACTCGGCCGCAATCGCCTCCCGACAGTTGGGAAGAGATCCGCGAGCAGGTGACGGCCGACTACAAGCGCCTTCGTGCCTACGAACTGCTCAGAGAGCAAGTGGATGACCTGAAGGCCCTGGCACAGGCGGAAGGACTCGAGGCTGTGGCAGCCCGCTTCAACAAAGCGCAACCCGAGCAGACGGAATCAGAGGATGCGGTTCCGCAGACTCCGAGCGAACGCAACCTGTACGTGAGCCGCTGGGCCACGGTGAGCCAGAACAACGTCGGCAATCTTGACTACAGCAAGGCAGTTGACCTGCGGGCGAACACCGAGGCGTTCCGCAAGGCCGTGCTGGACCACGCGACTCACCTCGACCCCATGACGCCATTCGGGCAGATTCCCGTCGATCGCGGAGTCATTGGGGTTGAGTTGCCGGCGCAGCAGGCGGTGGCCATCGCCAGGGTGCAGGCGTATCGACCGGCGACTCTGACCGATCGCTTCGAGATCACGCCGGCGTGGATCAACGGGCTGGCGCAATCGGCATTTGGCCAGGTCGAGAACCTCAACGACCACCTGCCGTTCACGCTGGCGGCGCTGCGCAAGCGTCTCGATTTCCAGTATCGGCGTGAGCGGGGCGAAGCATCCGACGAGGAGTAGGTCGAGTCTTCGCTTCACCTGCATCCTCGATGTTCAACGCGGCGAAGGCGGCTGGTCGGCGTCCCAGTGCAGCGACCAGTAGCCCACGTCGCGCCAGGCGCCGTTCTTGAATCCCACGGCCTCGAAGACGCCGACGGGCCTCATGCCCATCGATTCGTGCAGGCGCACGCTGGCCTCGTTGGGCAGGGTGATGCCCGCGATGACGGTGCGCAGGCCCCTGCGCCGCAGTTCGGGAAACAGCGCGCCGTAGAGCGAGCGTCCGATGCCGCGGGCCTGGCAGGCCGGTGCGACGTAGATGCCGATTTCACAGGCCCAGGCGTAGGCGCCGCGGGTCTTCCACGGGCCGCCGCGGGCGTAGCCGACGACGCGGCCGGAGGCGATGGCGCTGAACCATGCATACCGCTCGCGCGTCTGGCTCCAGTCGGCGTGCAGTTCGTCCGGTGTCACGGGGACCAGGCCGAAGTGGGCGCTGCCCTCGAGGATCTCGCGGTTGATGATGCCGAGGATGGCTGGCAGGTCTCCAGCGGCGGTTTCGCGGATGACGATGCCCTCCACCGAATCATGGTGCGATATCGGCACGACTTCTCTCCGGACCCGGCCTTGGATCGACATGCACGAGGGGGCAGGATGCCGCCCGACCCGGCACACACGCAGAGAACTAGCAGGCCTCGACCACCATGGACACGGCGTTGCCGCCGCCCAGACACAGCGCCGCGACGCCCCGCCTTGCCCCGAGGCGCCTCAACTGATGCAGGAGCGTGACGAGTACGCGGGCGCCCGACGCTCCGATGGGGTGGCCCAGCGCGATGCCGCCGCCGCACACGTTGACCTTTCCGATGTCCAGTTTGAGTTCCTTGACGTTGCAGAGCACCTGGGCGGCAAAGGCCTCGTTGATCTCGAACAGGTCGATGTCGTCGGTGGTCAGTCCGGCCTTGTCGAGCGCGCCGCGGATGCCGCCGATCGGGGCGGTGAAGATTTCCTTGGGGTCAACGCCGTGGGTGTGATAGGAGAGGATGCGGGCGATCGGCTTGATGCCCAGTTCCTCGGCCAATCTGGCGTCGGTGACGACGACGGCGGCGGCGCCGTCCGAAATCTGGCTGGCGTTGCCGGCGGTGATGGTCTCCAGGCCGGGGATGGTGCGCAGCGACGCGAGGACTTCCGGCGTGGTCTCAGCGCGGATGCCCTCGTCGGCCGCGATGCCGCCATCCAGTCCGGGCTTCTTCTTGTTGCCGATCTGCTCGCCGGTGAGCGGGACGATCTCATCCCTGAAGGAGCCCTTCTGCGTGGCCTCGTAGGCGAGTCTGTGCGATCTGGCGCTGAACTCGTCCTGCTGGGCGCGGGTGATGTCGTACATGCGGGCGATGTAATCGGCCGCGTTGGTCATGCCCCAGCACTCGAACGAGCAGGTCAGCCCGTCATACTGCATGTGGTCGATCAACTTGCCCTCGCCATACTTGACCCCCTCGCGCAGTTGGAGCAGGTGAGGGGCGGCGGTCATGTTCTCCATGCCGCCGGCGATCACGCAACGGTTGTCGCCCGCGCGGATGGACTGGGCCGCCAGAACCACCGCTTCCAGTCCCGAGCCGCAGACCTTGTTGATGGTCTTGGCCGAGATGGTCGCCGGGAGGCCCGCGCCCAGGCCCGCCTGCCGGGCCGGGTTCTGGCCCAGGCCCGCCTGCAGGACGCAGCCCATGATGCACTCATCGGCGTACTGGCGGGCCTTGGGAACCTCGCGCAGCGCCGCCTCGATGGCCAGGGCGCCCAGTCGGGGAGACGGCACCTTGCTCAGGCCCCCGAAGAAGCGGCCGACGGGCGTTCTCTTGGCGGCGACGATGACGGGCTGGCTGGCCATGCGGACTCCTTGACAAAAAGACCATGCCCGCGTCCAAATCGGCAGGCCCGGCGGGCGAAAAGGCGATTGTAGACGCCGAGGCCGGCGCCACGGGGGACTCGTGCCGGGGGCGCTACCGTCCCGGCAGACATGGTGTGGCCGACCCCGCACAACCGGCATCACGCGCCCGCCCCGCCATGCTCGGGTGGCCGACGGATGGTCCGCAGCGCGGAGATGGTCGTGCTGTTCGGCCTGGTCCCGGCGCTGTTTGCCTTCTGGCGGGCGCGGCCGGAGGCGGTGGCCGACTGGTGTGCACGGCTCGACCTGTCCGCCCCGCACCCCGCCGGGCTGATGCTGCCGACGCTGGGCGCCTTCACGCTGCTGTGCCTGGTGTGCCTGCTGCTCGACCGCACCTTTCGGAAGCGGCAGTTGTGGGACTGGGCCGGCGCGCGGGCGCGCCTGCCGGCGATGGCCGCCATCGCGCTGCCCATGCTGGTCGTGCTGGGCCTGCTCACCTGGCAGTTGCACCCCGACTCGTGGCTCTTCGGCCTGTTCGACCGCCACGACGCCACGCGCCGACTGGTCTGGCCGGGCGCGCACCCGTGGGCGCTGCCGCGGCAGCGCCCCGGACTGTGGCTGGTCATCATGGTCTGGTACCCGGTGGTCAGCGTGTGGCCGCAGGAGGTGCTGTATCGCGCGTTCTTCTTTCATCGCTACGCCTGCGTACTGACGCGGCCTTGGGCGCGGGTGCTGGGCAGCGCCGCGGCCTTCGGCTGGATGCACATCCTCTTTCTCAACGGCGTGGCTCCGCTGCTGACCTTCCTGGGCGGGCTGCTGTTCGCCTGGACGTATGAACGCAGCCGCAGCGTGCTGGCCGCGTCGATCGAGCACGCCGTGTATGGGTGCTGGGTGTTCACCGTCGGCCTGGGGGCGTACTTCTACGGCGGGACGGTGTACCTGGACCGCTGACCCCTGGCCGGGATCGCTCCCCCCTCCGGAGGGGCATCGCCGCCCCCCCCCCCCCCAAAAACCGGTTCTCAGCCCTTCGAGACGTGTGTCCGGCCTGGGGGAGAGGGCTCCCGGGCCATCCACAGCGGTTCCTGGGCCATGCAGAGCGGCTGTGAAGCCCTGCGGAGCGGCTGTGAAGCCATGCGGAGCGGCTGTGAAGCCATGCACAACGCCTGTGAAGCCATGCGGAGCGGCTGTGAAGCCCTGCACAACGCCTGTGAAGCCCTGCACAACGCCTGTGAAGCCCTGC
>JAHDXL010000002.1:0-386591 GCA_023382935.1 Phycisphaerales bacterium | reverse complement strand
TGTGAAGCCCTGCACAACGCCTGTGAAGCCCTGCACAACGCCTGTGAAGCCCTGCACAACGCCTGTGAAGCCCTGCGCAACGCCTGTGAAGCCGTCCACGGTGAGCGTGCACGGGTGCAGGAAAGGCCTGGCCCCCTCCCCGCCGCGCCCCAGGCCCGCCGGCAATCGGCCATTCCTGCGCACCGGGACGGCGGCTGATCGGGCTCTTTTCCCATCGGCCCACGGGCCGCGCCGGGCCCCCCGCCGGCGGCCGTCGCGGCCGCGCCGGGCCTGAGAAACTCCCTGCGCTGCATGAACCCCTCTTTCGACCGATCAGGAGAACCGCGTCTTGCCCGGCACGGCCACCGGGGCCACCGGCAGCGAGGAGAACTCGTAGGCCGGCGGCGTCAGGTCGAGGTTTGACTTCATCGCCTGCTCCCATGTGATTTCCTGCCCGCTGTAGGCGCTCATGCGGCCCATGATGGCCGTCAGCGTCGACTCGGCCACGCGCCGCCCCTGGTTGAGCGCGTTGCCCGAGGTCATGGCGCTGATGAGATCAGCGTGCTCGACCACGTAGGGGTTGGCCGCGCGGCCCTGGAACTTCCACGCATTCGCGCCGGTGATGACGCCAACGCCCGTCTCGGTGCTGGCCGCGCCCTTGGAGCCCTGGATGAACTCGCTGACGCGGGCGGCGCACCCGTCGGTCTGGCGGCACATGCTCAGCATCTTGCGCCCGCCCTCGTACTCGAACTCGACGGCGAAGTGGTCGAAGATGTGCCCGTACTTCGGATCGGTGCGCACCTGCCGCCCGCCCATGCCCATCGCCTTGACCGGAGGCCCGCCGAAGGCCCAGTTGCACACGTCGATGTTGTGGATGTGCTGCTCGCAGATGTGATCGCCCGACAGCCACGTGAAGTAGAGCCAGTTGCGGATCTGCCACTCCATGTCGGAATACTCGGGGCGGCGCGCGTGGTCCCACAGGCCGCCCTGGTTCCAGTAGCAGGCCGCCGAGACAACCTCGCCGATCGCGCCGTTGTGGATGCGGTCCATCATTTCGAGATAGGGGGCCTGGTGACGGCGCTGCGTGCCGGCAACGACCGACAAGCCCTTCTCGTCGGCCAGTTTCGAGGCCTCGATCACGCGGCGCACGCCGACGGGATCGACGGCGACGGGCTTCTCCATGAACACATGCTTGCCCGCGTGGATGGCCGCCTCGAAGTGGATCGGGCGGAAGTGCGGCGGCGTGGCGAGAATGACGTAGTGGATCTCCTTGATCGCCAGGAGTTGCTTGTAGGCGTCAAAGCCCGCGAAGCGCTGGCCCTCGGGCACCTCGACGCGCCCCTGGAAGTTCTGCTGCTCGACCAACTGCGTGTAACACCCGTCCAGCCGGTCGGCGAAGATGTCGGCCAGCGCGACGATGCGCGTGCCCGGGTGGGCCTCCAGCGCGTTGACAGCCGCGCCCGTGCCTCGCCCGCCGCACCCGATCACGCCCACGTTGATGCTCTCGGCCCCGCGCCGCCCGGCGGCGCTGGCCCAGGCAGCCGGCGCAAAGGCGGCGGCCGTCGCCGCAACGGCGGAACTCTTGACGAACGTGCGACGCGTGAGGTGATGAGTCATGGGTCAGTCCTTTCCCGCTCCGGCGAGCCGTCAGCGGCTCGAAACACCACGTTAGCAGATTCAGGTGTTCAACACACGATCCATGCGCTGGGCGATGTCGGTCAGGCGCGCCAGGTCGCCGCCCCCCACCTCGGCCGCCGCCCAGCCGCGGTAGCCAATTTCATCCAGCGCCTTGCACACCTCCGGCCAGCCGCAATCGCCCTCGCCGATCTCCACCGAAAAGCCCTTCCACAGCCCCTCGTCGTTGCGCTTCCTGCGGCTGTATTCCTTCACGTCCAGTTTCCAGATCCGCGCACCCAGCGTGCGGATCCAGTGCTCGGGCCACCCGTAGTTGACGATGTTGCCGATGTCGAAGTGCCAGCCCACCATCGGGCCGAGTTCATCGGTGTAGCGGGCCGCCTCGATCGGACTGAGCAGGAAGTTGTTCCACACGTTCTCGATCGCGATCCTGATCCCCGTCTGTTCGCACAGCGGCAGCACCTTGCGGATCTCCGCCTGCGAACGCTCGTAGGCGTCGGCGTAGGCGACATGCTGATTGACCACCGCGGGCACCAGCAGGACCGTTGACCCGCCGAAGGCTTTGCAATCGCGGATGGCCTGTTCGAGCCCGCGCCGTCCTTCGTCGCGCACCGTCTGGTCGGGGTCGCTCAGCGGCTTGCCCCAGTGCACCGAGTCCACCACGCCCGGCACTTCCAGCCCGGTGGCTTCCGTCGCGGCCGCGACGTCGGACGCGCTGTACGGGCCGGGACTGTCGAGTTCGACACCCTCAAAGCCGGCCCGCCTGGCGACCTGGAACTTCTCCGTCAGCGTCGCGCCCTCGGCGATCATGCCGACTTTCAGAGCCTTCTTCACACGCAACGCGCGCTGAACAGGGCGCCCACCAGAGCCCGACGCCGGAACGGCTGCGGCGACGGCCAGCGAAGCGCCCGCGACCATGAAACCGCGACGACTGATCGCATCGAACGTCATGGTTCCTGCTCCTGTCCGTCTTGCGGATTCCGGCCGTTCTGCTCCCCCACCGTTTCGTCTTCGCAGATCAATCGCATGCCCACCCAACTCGCGTCGGACAGCCACCACGGGCTCTTGGGAATCTGCGGGTCGGTCATGTTCCATTCCCAGTCCTGCTCGGCCGTCGCATCAGCCGTGACGCCTTCAGCGTCCTCTCGCCACGAGCCGCCGCAGGCGATCCAGCCGTCCTTCGTGCGAGCCCACTCCATGACGTTTCCGTGCATGTCGTATAGCCCCCACGCGTTCGGCTTCTTCTGGGCACTGGCCTGGGTCTTCTCCTCGGCGTTGTCGGCAAACCAGGCGTAGTCGGGCAGTTGCTCCACGTCGTCCCCGAAGCAGTACGGGCCGGGCGAACCGGCCAGTGCCGCGTACTTCCACTCCGCCGGTGTCGGCACGCGGTACGTCCGCCCGGTCTTCTTGCTCAGCCACTCGCAGAACTTCTCGGCCCCCTGCGTGGTCATGCTGATCGCCGGATAGCCCGCATGCCCGAACCCGCGGTCCGGCGGGATGTACGGGCGGCTCGGTCGGCTCACCGCGTCGGCCTCGGGATGCTCGCCCGGCTGATCGAAGTTGAACACGAACACGTCATACATGTCCCAACTCAGTTCGGCCTGCCCGATCCAGAACGGGCCCACCTCGACCGGCACCTCTTGGCCGTCCTCATTGGTCATGCTCACCGTGCCAGCCGGGACGTACACCATCGCGTAATCGACAGCGGTGCCGGGGATCGTGCGCGTGAGCGTCCGCGGCCTGCGAGCATTCCGCGAAGAGCCAGTCATCACTCCGCCGGGATGGGCATTCGGAGGCGTGGGGTCGTCTTCGGGGCGAGGGAGAATCGAAACTGACTCGGGACGCTCCGGGGGAGGCTCGGACCCTGCGTAGGCTCTTGCCGGCGTTTCAGCGCCCGACTCGGACCCGACAGCCTGAGGTTGCTGCCTGGCAGGCTCCACCACGGCGCTGGAAGAGTTGGAAGCCGAGCGTGGAGTGCAGGCAACCACACCGGCGGTCAACGTGCCGGCGGAAAGGACAAGCGCCCACACAGGGCGGATCGGTGCATTCATGAACAAACTCTCGGGGCTGTGTCGGGCTGGGCTGTGTCTGGGCATCGTCACGACGTTTGCAAACGCGGGTCCGCCGGACGAGCAGACCCGGTACGAGTTTACACAGATCGTCATGGGCGTTTCGGCCCGCCTGGTGTTCTTTGCCGACAATCCGCAGGACGCCCACGATGCCGCGCGAGCGGCCTTCGCCCGCCTCAACGAACTCGACGGCGTCATGAGTGACTACCGAAACGACAGCGAACTGGTGCACCTCTGCCGCAGCGAGCCCGGCGAGCCCGTGACTGTCTCCGAAGATCTCTGCCGCGTGCTCACCCTGGCACAGGACATCTCCCGTCGGACCGATGGCGCGTATGACTGCACGGTCGGGCCGATGGTCAGACTCTGGCGAAAGGCCCGCAAAGACGGGCAGTTGCCAGACCCGGCCGCAATCCAGGCCGCCCGCGAACTGGTCGGGCCGGGCGTCTTTGAGATCGACGCGCCGGCACGCAAGGTCACGGTGAGTCAAGCGGGTGCGGCAATCGACCTGGGCGGCATCGGCAAGGGTTTCGCGGCCGATGAGGCGATCCGTACGCTGGCGACCCTGGGAATCACGGCAGCATTGGTGGATCTCGGAGGGGACGTGAGCGTCTCGGCTCCGCCGCCCGGGCGCAACGGCTGGGTCGTGGTCGTTGATGACGGCAACCAGCAGCCATACAAGATCCACCTGGCCCACGGCGCGATCGCGACGTCGGGCGATCTGGAGCAACATGTGATCATCGAGGGCGGGCGGTACAGCCACATCGTCCATCCGCGTACCGGGATGGCGCTCAAGAGCGTGGCCAGCGCCACGGTGCTCGCGCGGACCGGGGCCGAGGCCGACGCGCTGGCCAGCGCTGCCTGCGTGCTCGGCCCGTCGGCTTGCGACCTGATTTCCAGTCGCTTTCCCGGAGTGGAGTGTGCCGTGGCATGGGTGGAAGAAGAGCCCTCGTCCCAGGCCACTCAAACCGTCCACTCGAACCGAACGCAGGGCTTCCCCGGGGATGGGGAATTATGGACTCCCTGAGTCCCGTTGCCGATGCGCCATGGGGGGCCTACGGTTCCCCCGCTTCACAGGAAGCACCCTCGGGCGTGTACCCAAGTGGCCAAAGGGGACAGACTGTAAATCTGTTGGCGGATGCCTTCGGAGGTTCGAATCCTCCCGCGCCCATTTTCACCTTCCCGCAACCTGGCCGCTGGGCTGTGGTTCGCCTCACCACCTGAAACTCCGACGTGTTCTCAGCGTGTCTCCTCGCTGACAGAGTCTTCTCGCGTGCGTCGCCGGGCAGCGTGTGTTAGTTTCTTCAAGGCGTATGCGTGCAGGAGCAGGCGAAGTCTTCGCTTGATACCTCGCCCTGCCAGGGCCACCCAATAGACTAGGGCGGTCCGGGATTGGCAGGTTCCGGGGGTCCGGGGATTCACAAGAGCGATCGTCACCATGGCCGATGCAGTCTCGCCACCCAGCGTCTTTCGCGATCCCACACCCGTGGGCCGGGGCGACTACGTCGTCCGTCGGGGCGAGTGCCTGCAGAGCATCGCCGCCGACCACGGGCACTTCTGGGAGACCATCTGGAACCACCCCGACAACTCGCCGGTGAAATCGGCTCGCAAAGACCCGATGGTCCTTCTGGCGGGCGATCGGCTAAACATCCCCGAAATCGATCCGGGCGGCGAGGAAAAGCCCGATAAGAAACGACACCGCTTCCGCCGAAAGGGTGTCCCCTCTGTCCTCAAGTTCCAGATGCTCCACGAAGGTGAGCCCCGCAGGAACGAGCCGTGGATCCTCGACCTCGACGGCAAACGACTGGAAGGCACCACCGACGCCGACGGCCGCTTCGACGTGGTGATTCCTCCCGGCGCGCGGAGCGGCATTCTGCGTGTCGGTGAGGGAGTGCATGAGACTGTTCAACGGGTGGAACTGGGACACCTGGAGCCGTTTGACACGGTGCTCGGCGTGCAGCAGCGACTGACCAATCTGGGCTTCTACGAGGGATTGGAAGACGGGCACTGGTCACAGGCCGTCAAGCAGGCCATCGACGCATTCCTGATCGAGCACGACGGGCAGGCAGAGGCCGAAGTGAGCGAGGCGACGCTGGAGAAGATCCGCGACGCGCATGGTTCTTAGGACGTTGCCATGGACACCCACGGACACCATGAATGTGCCGATGAAGCCGGGCTGCCGCTGCTGCAGGCCGCGCTGGCCCGCGCCGGCAAGCAGGGGTGGCGGACCGGCGCGTTCTATCTGGGCAACTGGATCACCGACGTGCAACAGGCCGTGGATCCACAGCCGTACTCGAGCGTGGCCGCGGGGCTGCGCTCGGGAGTCAACGACCTGGTTGCCGCAATCCGCAGCCTCGAAGTGGTCGACAATCCGGGCTGGATCCGACAGCATCTGACGGGCCCGCTGATCAGTTTCGCACAGAGGATCGGCGCTGTGGCCGATGCGCTGGAGGGCGGACAGCAGAGCAAGGTCGCCCGGTTGATGCGCAAGGCCTTCCTGGTCAATGGCTACTTCAAGTTCGTCCACCCCGAGCAGCGCGGGGGGCGGGCGCGAATGGACTACCGCGCCTTCAAACATGTCTTTGACCGGTCCTATACCCAGTATTACCCCCATGAGCACCTCGACCGCTATCCCCCGCTCGACGCCCACGCGCGCGAGCAGAAGACCCGCACGCCCGATGGACACGGCACCGGGAGCAGCCCTTTGCGCCCCCACATCTACGACTTCCTGATCGATGACGTGCAGGTCTCCGCCGGGCTGATCGCCGAGATCGACCGCAACTGGGCCAAGCGCACTTTTTCACCCACTGGAGAAGGCTGGAGCGGCGGCGACGCCAACCTGGAGTGGAACTTCCAACTGTCGCGCCTTGGACACGCGGTGCATGCGATAGAAGACTTCTTCGCGCACAGCAACTTCGTCGAGCATGCGCTCATGACCATGGGCAGGCCGGTCACCGGCGGACACCCCGGCGAAATCTTCGAGAAGCGTCTGACCCGGCTTCACCCGAACGGATCGACCGGCGGGCCTGAGGAGAACGTCGTCACCGGCTACTTCGACTCGTGGGACACGCTGCACTCCCTGGCCCACGTGGTGCAAGAGTTGGGCCTGCGCATCGAAGCCCACCTTGACCGGGCGCCTGCGCCTCCGGATGTCCACGGTCGAGGGCCCAAGGTTGGAAGACTGATGGTCGAACTCGTGCGCCGCATCCAGGGCGGACCACGCACCCGAGCCGCCGCCGAGGCGGCGCTGCGGCGCATGGCTGCCGGCGATGACGACAGCGTTGATGCGGCGATTCAGGACGCCGCCGGCGCCGTGCTGCACGGAATTCCGCCGGAGGCGACGGAAATCAAGGACGCGTTCTTCGACACGGTGCTGGCGCTGGCAGAGACGATTCCCGGCTCGGGCCTCACGCTGGCCGACGCATTGATCCTGCTCGCCGAGTTCCACGAAAGACTGATGTACCCGTGGGAGTTTTTCAAGTGGATGGTGACCGAACTGCCGCCCGGCGCCGTCCGTTGGATCGTCGAGAACATCGGCGACGCCATCGAGGACCGCATCCGCGAGCCCTTCGAACGTGCCATCCGCCGCATCGTCGAAGACAAACTGAACCGTTTCCGCATCGGTTGCCACTCGCTGCTGGCCAAGGACTACGAGTGGCCGCACGAGGAGGAGATCAACGTCCTGCACACGCACGCAATGAACCTGGCCAAGTCGGTGCACTGGTACGTGGTGAAGACGCTGACGCGGCACGTCGATCCGCCGCGAGCCGCCGTCACCCGCGGCGCTCACAGCGAGCGAGACGACAGCGACCGCAGCGTCAACACGCTCGGTGCCTACACGTGGATCGACTGGCTCGAACTGTGCGAGTTCTTCCTGCGCCACCCCAACGGACGGCACCCCAGCCGCGAGCCACTTCCCGTTCGCAGCCGCTGGTGGTATCCTGTGATCGACGGCCGAACCTTTCACCGATTCCCGGGGTACACGAACGTACAACAGGGACGCAGCGTCCAACTCCCGCACGGGCTCATCTTCTTCTCGCTGAACGACCTCGACCAGCAGATCAGCGACGCCAAGGCTCTGCGCAAGCGACTCGAAGACTTCTACAACGGCGCTCCCCCGCCGCCGGCGCCGACCCCGCCCCCCGCCCAATCCACTCCGCCCCCTGGCAAGGTCAGCGAACTCCAGCGCCTGCTCGGCGTTGACCAGACCGGCACGTGGAACGACGCGACCGATGCGGCCGCCCGACAGAAAATGGTCAAGTGGGGCTCGCGAGGCCCGCTGGTCGAGTGGGTGCAGACGCAACTGAACGCCCAGGGCATGGACAGCGGACAGGTCGACGGCATCGCCGGGCCCAAGACCGACGACGCCATTCGCCGCTGGCAGCAAAGCCGGGCGGGCTTGTCTGTCGATGGCGTCGCCGGGCCCAAGACGCTGCGAAGTCTGGCCGAAGCCTAACGCAACCCGCTCGACTTTTACAGGTGCTCTCGCATGCAGGGCAGGGGCTGCGGGCAGTCTTTGACTGGTGCGACTGGTCACGCGCCACATCGGCGGGTATTCCCGCCCACCATTTCGCCATCGCGCGCTTCTCGCTACACTCCCCTTCCCCATGGCCATCTCCCACCTGACCGAAGAACAGATTCGTACCTGGTCGCTCGAACAGAAGGACCGCTGGTGGCTGGAGAATGTCTTCCGAGGGCACATGCCTCAGTTGACCATCCGCTCGGCCATCATGGGCTTCTGCCTGGGCGGGTTCCTCAGCGCCACCAACCTCTACATCGGCGCCAAGACCGGCTGGTCGCTGGGCGTAGGCATCACCAGCGTCATCCTCGCCTTCGCCTTCTTCAAGATCCTGCAGAATCTGCACATCGCCCACGAGTTCACCATTCTCGAAAACAACTGCGTCCAGTCCATCGCCACCTCGGCCGGATACATGACCAGTCCGCTGACCAGTTCGCTGGTTGCCTACATGCTCGTCGACGGCCGCATCATTCCGTGGTGGCAGATGCTCACCTGGAACGTGGTTGTTTCCATTCTCGGTGTCCTCTTTGCGTTTCCGCTCAAACGCCGCTTCATCAACGATGAACAGCACCCCTTCCCGGAGGGTCAGGCCTGCGGCGTCGTGCTCGACGCTCTGCACACCGCCGGCGCGGCCGCGGGCGTGGTCAAGGCACGCATCCTGCTCATCACCGCGCTGGTCGCCGCCGGCCTGAAGTTCCTCCAATCCCACGCCATCCAGACCTGGCTCCAGACGCGCGTGTTCAAACTCTGGGAGCATGCGATCACCATCCCCGAGACCCTCGGCGACCACATCGCAAACCTGTTCGTCTGGATGGGACTCAAGGCCCCGGCGATCAACGGCGTCGACGTGCGCCAACTCACCCTCAACCCCTCGCTCGACCTGGCGCTGGCCGGCGCGGGCGGGCTGATGGGCATTCGCGCGGGCATGTCACTGCTCGTCGGAGGCCTCATCAACTACGCGATCCTGGCGCCGATCATGATTGACCAAGGCGTCATTCTCCCTCGCGCCGGTTCGCTGGCCGACGGTACCGCCCTGTTCGGCTTCCGCACCATCACCACCTGGGCTCTCTGGCCGGGCGTGGCGTGCATGGTCGCCGCCTCTTTCACCTCGCTGTTCGCCAAGCCGCAGTCCTTCGTCGCGGCGTTCTCGGCCCTGACTGGCAAGAAGAAGGAAAACGGCGGCGACGTACTCAAGCACATCGAACTGCCCTTCTCGGTGTCGCTCATCGGCGTGCCAATCATCAGCGTCATCGCCGCGTTCATGGCCCACGCCTACTTCGGCGTCAACCCGATCATCTGCCTGGTCGGGCTACCGCTCACCTTCGTCCTGGCGCTGGTCGCCGCCAGTTCCACCGCCCTGACCGGCACCACGCCCGTCGGTGCGACCAGCAAGGTGACCCAGTTGTTCTACGGGCTGGTGGCCCCCGGAAACACCACCACCAACCTCGCCACTGCGAGCCTCACGGCCGAAACCGTGTCAAATGCCTCCAATCTGCTTATGGACATCAAGCCGGGCTACATGCTTGGCGCCAAGCCGCGTCAGCAGGCCATCGGGCACATCATCGGCATCTTCGCCGGCTCCATCGCCAGCGTGCCACTCTTCTTCATCCTCTTCATCAACGGCAACAAGCAGGTGGACCTCTCGACCGCCGAAACGACGGCTGCCACCATCGGCAACATCCAGAACGACCAGTTCCCCATGCCGTCGGCGACGATCTGGAAAGCGGTGGCCGAGGCGCTGACCCACGGGCTTTCCGGCCTGCATCCCAGTGTTCTCTACGCCGTCATCATCGGCGGGTTGCTCGGGCTGTTCCTCGAACTCGGGCGCGTATTCACCAAGGGCAAGATGCCGCTCTCGCCGATCGCACTCGGACTGGCGTTCGTGCTCAACTTTGAGTCGATCTTCGCGATGTCGGCCGGGGCGATCATCTTCTACCTACTCGGCGTGGGCCGCACCAAGCGCGAGCCGGAGATGCCCAAGACCCTGTGGGTTGAGAACCACGAGCCGATCTGCGCGGGCATCATCGCCGGCGCGGCGCTCATGGGCATCTTCGACGCCGTAGTCGCGGCGTTTATCCTGTAGCGAGAAAACGAAACCTCCCACTGGCGTGGGAGGCTCCGATCAGACACCCTGTCTTGATGTGATTCCGACGAACGCGCTTTATGGGCACCCGGCCGAGAAGGCCGCGAGGAAGGCCTGCACGTCGAAGAAGTTCCACACCGCGTCGCCGGTCAGGTCGGACGAAGGATCGTGCGTGGCGAAGGCGTTGAGGAAGGCCTGCACGTCGAAGAAGTCGAGCACCCCGTCGCCGTTGAAGTCGGCCACACAGGCGACCACCCCGGTGTTCTGGTTCTCGAAGCAGCCCATGTCGACGTACCGCAAGGGATTCCAGCTCAGGCCGTCGCCCGTGTCTTCCACGTCCACGCGGTCCACCGCGCGGGGCAAACCATCCAGATCAAGATCCCTGTTGATGTCTAACCCGGCGTCGATGAGCGGCGAGTCATCGGCTAGGTGCAGGTCGTCATCCAGCGTGCCGGCCACGCCGTCGAAGCCCAGCAGGTTGACGAACCGAGGCCACACATTGGTCGCCTGCTCGGTCTGGAAGATCGAGATGTCACCCTGCACGCACGAGCGGTTGAGGATGATGCCGTTCTGCGCGTCGGTGCCATAGATCTGCCGCAACTGCCGAGTCGCCGTCGAGGCCGCTCCGTCGCTGCTGTTGTTCCAAAGAATCGAGCCGTAGATGTTGTACCCAACCCCGGCGTCCCAGATGTACCCGGCGGCCACACCGCCCGTGCGCTGCACGGCGTGGTTGTTCGTCACGGTGCAACCCAGCAGCGAAAGCCCGCTGCCTGCCATCCACACCGCCCCGCCGTCCTCGCCCGAGTTGCCGTTGAAAAGGCTGTTGATCAACTGGCAGGTGTGCCCGTCTCCGTACACCGCGCCACCCAGCCCCTCGGCCGTGTTGCGCTCAAAGGCGCACTGCTCCACCCGCAAGTTGGCAATGTCCCAGAAGCCCGCCCGTCCCCAGTAGTTGATCGCGCCCCCGTCGCCGGTCGCGTGGTTGTCGTAGAACCGACATCCCAGCACGTCAATCGTGCCCCAGGCAAACTCCGGCGTCTCCCACAGCGCGGCCGCACCAGCGAACACACCTCGATTGTTCTCAAACGTGCAGTTGTCCATGTCCAAATGTCCAACCAACGCGTACAACCCACCGGCCACGTTGTGCCCTTCGGCTTGAGGCCCGAAGGCTCGTCCGTCGCGGATGATCAAGCCCTCCATGCGCGCCCAGGGCACGTTGACCGCCCGCACCACCGAGTACGAGTTATCGCCATCGGTGAATGTGTTGCCGATGTTGCCCGAAAGGATCGTGAAGTGTTGTCCGTCGCGCTCGTCGGGCGTCGTCTCATTTCCCGTGAATCCGCCGCGCAGCAGCACACCGTCGCGGAGTTGGAACGACTTGGTGCGGTCGCTCAGCGCCGGCTTATAGGTTCCCGCCGCAACCCACACCTCGTCGATGATGCCGTTGGACTGCCCAGCCACGTCCATCGCCGCCTGGATACTCGACATCGCGTTTCCCCACCCGCGTCCGCTGCGATCACCCGCGCCGCTCGGCGTGACGCACAGGTGGTCAATATCAGTCTTGACCAACTGGATGCCGTTCACGCCGACTTTCGCCAACGAATACGCCAGATCAGCCGACACGACGATCTTCAGATTGCCCGCCTCCGGCACGCCGGCGCTGATCTTCGCGTAATTCACACCCTGCACAAACGCAGGAGCGGCCGTGTACCCCGCCGTCTGCGCCGTCCCGGCGAGAAACGTGCTGTCCACATACACGCCGATGTAGGCCCTGTGCGGCTGCTGCTGACCGAACTGGTCGTAGTACGCCTCCGTCTGCGGCAAACCCGTGTAGACGTACACGTCGTAGTAGCCTTCCTCCAAACCGGTGAACTCGATCTCGACCTTGCCGTTCTGTGTGAAGCCGAAGGCGTAGTCGGCCATCAACTTCGAGAACTCGCCCGAGCCGTAGTTAGCGGAATCGGGCCCGTTACTTGCGTAGTGCCGCATGAACACGGTGCCCCACCCGTCAGCCTCGCTGATCGCCACCATTGTCCCGCCCGACGCCGAACTCGGGGCCACAGCGTTCCACACACCACCCTGCCCGGACGCGGCGGTGAAACTGCTCACCGGCGCCCCCGCGCCCGGACCGGTCGCCCGGTTGAAGTCCACGTTCACGCTCTGACCGAAGGCCGACCCGGCCGCGAGGACCAACCCCGCGACCCCGGCGGCCACGACAACCTTCTGCATCCTGACTGACATGACATCTGCTCCTTTGCCGGGAAGTGAGTTGGTTCCGGCAAGGCACAGTGCGGAATCGGCGCGGCGAGGCGCTCACCCCGCGGAAGCGATTCTCAGATTTTCTTTTCGCCCGATACACTGAGCACCGTGCCGATGCCTGCCGAAGATCCCAGCCCGGTCCCCCCCGCCGTCACGCAGATCCTCCATGCCATGCGCGATGGCGATTCGGGAGCCTCTGAACGCCTGCTCCCCCTGGTGTATGAGGAACTGCGCAAACTGGCCCACGGATACATGGCCTCGGAACCGGCCGCCCAGACCCTCCAGGCCACCGCCCTCGTCCATGAGGCGTACATGAGGCTGGTTGGATCCGACAATCCGTCGTGGAGCAGCCGCGGGCACTTCTTCGGGGCTGCCGCCCAGGCCATGCGACGCATCCTCGTTGACCGGGCCCGTGAGCGATCTGCCCTGAAACGGGGTGGCGACCGCGACCGGGTGCCGCTCTCCGACTCGCTGGCGGGAACCGACCTTGGCCCGGTGGACGATGAGACGCTCCTGCGCCTCGATGAGGCTCTGAATTCGCTCGCCCGGGAATTTCCCCGCAAGGCTGAGGTGGTGATGCTGCGTTATTTCGCGGGGTTGACCAACGAAGAGGCGGCCCAGTGCCTGGGGGTCTCCAATGCGACGGTCCGCAATGACTGGACCTTCGCCCGGGCCTGGCTCTTCCGCGCAATGACACCCCAGGAGTAGCGGGCCCCATGAACGCCGTCCCCGCGGGCGAAATAGAGCGTGTCTTCGATGCGGTGATGCTGGTCTCCCCGGCCGATCGCCCCGCCGAACTCGACCGTCTTTGCGGGGCCGATGTGCGTCTCCGCCGCGAAGTCGAATCGCTGCTCGACGCACTTGATGCCCCGAGCGACTTCCTGTGCCCCGACGCCGTGGGCGGGTCCGACATCGTGCGAGCGCTTTCGTCGGGGGAGGTCCTCGTCCCGGGGTCGACGCCGCCCGGCTTCAAGATCATCAGTCTTATCGGATCGGGCGGCATGGGACGGGTCTACCGTGCCGAGCAGCAGCGTCCTCGCCGCATCGTCGCCCTCAAGGTCATTCGCCCGGAGTTGACCACGCCGGCCATGCGGCGCCGTTTCGAGCGAGAAGCCGACATCCTCGCCCGGCTGGAGCACCCCGGTATCGCCCGGATCTACGAAGCCGCCTCGACGACCAGCAACGAGCATTGCCCTCCGTACATCGCGATGGAGTTGATCGACGGGCAACCCATTACCACTTCAGCCCACTCACGTTCGCTCGATCCCCGTGCCTGCGTGGAACTAATGCTCAGCGTGTGCGAGGCCGTGGCCTATGCGCACCGACGCGGCGTCATTCACCGCGACCTCAAGCCGGCCAACATCCTTGTCACGTCCGACGGGCAGGCCCGCATCGTCGACTTCGGCGTGGCCCGAGTCGTGGAGTCAGACCTGGCCGGCACGGTGCATACGCTGGCCGGGGAACTGGTCGGCACGCTCCAGTACATGAGCCCTGAGCAACTATCGGGCGACCCGTCGCAGATCGACGTGCGCTCCGACGTCTATGCGCTGGGGCTGATCCTCTTCGAAGTGCTGGCCGGTCGCCCGCCGATCGACCTGCGCGGGCTTGCCGTTCTCGACGCATTGAGCCGCCTGCGCGACGCGGCCCCGATGCGGCTGAGTGAGGCGCTGGCAAGCCCGCAGGGCGATCTCGACGTCATCGTTGCCAAGAGCCTCGATCGCGACCCGGGGCGGCGTTACCAGAGCGTCGACGACCTGGCCGACGATCTCCGCCGCTGGCTGGAAGGTCGGCCGATTCGGGCACGCGATGACTCGGCGCTGTATGTGCTGACACGCCAGGTCCGCCGTTATCGCCGCGTGCTGGCGATGAGCGCTTGCGTGGTGCTGCTGGTTGGGGCTCTCAGCGTGTTCGCGCTGATGCAATGGGCGCGCAACCACACGCTGCTGAAGCAGAACATTGTGGCGCTCGACAAGGCCGAGGATTCGGCCGCCCGTGCCGAGGCCGTCAGCGAGTTCGTCCGCTCCATCTTCGTCGCGCTCGATCCCTCCTTCGTGCGAGGACGCGACACGACCGTGCTTCGCGAGATGCTTGAAAAGGCCGAGCGTGACGTGGCGCAACTCAGCGACAAGCCCGGCGCCGAGGTGCTCGCGCTGTCCACGATCGGACAGGCATGGCTGCGCTTGGGCGAATACGATCGGGCGGAGGCCCGGCTGGCCGAGGCCATCGCTCTCGGGAGACGCACGGTCGGGCCGGAAGACCCCGACACGCTCGATGCAATCAACGCTCTGGGCATCCTGTTCACGCACATGCAGCGGCGTGAGGAGGCGGAAGCCCTCTACCGCGAGGTGTTCGAGCGTCGGCGCGACACCCTCGGGCCGGACGCGCAGGCCACTCTGCAGGCCGCCAACAATCGCGCCTCCAACCTCGTCGGGCTGGGGCAGGTGGAGGAAGCCGTCGAGATTCTGGTCGACACGCTCGCCCGGCAGGAGCGCGTGCTCGGCCCGGACCACGCCGAGACCATGCAGTCAATGGGCAACCTCGGAGCTGCCTGCGTGGAACTGGGGCGCATCGACGAGGCCCGCTCCATCTACCAGCGTCTGCTCGAACGCCGTCGCTCCGTGCTGGGCGCCGATCACCCCGACACGCTGACCTCGCTGGCCAACCTCGCCTTCCTCGATCTCGAGCACGGCGACCCCGCCTCCGCTCTGGCCCCGCTCTCCGAAGCCGCGGAGACGCGCCGGCGAGTCCTCGGACCGGACCGCTTTGAAACCATCGTGGCCGAGTACAACTACGCCACGGCCCTGCTCGACACCGGCGACGCCGCCACGGCCGAACGCATCTTCGACTCTCTGCGAGAGCGGTCAGCCCGGAACTTCGGCGCGCACGACCTGACCTGCGGCGCAGCCCTGCGCCGAATCGCCGCGTTGCGCAGGTTGGCCCGGCCCTCAGAGGCACTCACGTGCATCGATGCGACGCTCCCGCTCTTCACCGACCAGGCGCCTGAGGGTGACTGGCGCGTCGGTCTGCTGCTGTCAGCCCGAGCCGGAGCGATGGCCGATCTGGGCCGCGACGCCGAGGCCGAGTCGCTCTACCACCAGGCCCTCGCCATGCTCGGTATGCACTCCGGTTCAGACGACGCGCGAACCAAGCAGACCGCCCGTGCCCTGGTGGAGTTCTACGAAAGCCGTGGACGATACGAAGACGCGTCTCGCCTCCGCGAAGTCACGCCTGTGGACTGATCGCTCAACCGTTTCCTATCGCAACAGCGCCCGCGAATGCCGGACCTTTGCCGCAGCCCACTGATCGTTCAGTTGAACAGGCGTCCCATCATCGAACTGGCCATGCGGCGAGCCGGATTCGTAAATGCCCCTTGCAGCGGCGGCGTGATGGTCTTGGCCACGGTCTGCTCCCAGAGCAACAGCCAGCGGTCGAAGTGCTCGGGACGCAACTGGCTGATCTGGGCGTGCGCCTCGAATGGTCTCCCCGCGTACCGGCCAGTCTGCAGAATCACCGCTGACCAGAAGTTGTAGAGCCGGACCATGTGATCGGGCCAGTTGTGAACGTACTGCTGGAAGATCGGTCCGAGAACCTCGTCCTCCGCAGCCACGTCGTAGAAGGCGTCCACGACCCGCCGAACATCGTCCTCGGTGATGCACGGCCCATGCCCCGAGTCGGGCAGTCTGCTGATGGGCAAGAACCCTTGTTGTGGCTTGACTTCGCTCATAATGGATGAGTTTCACCATATTATCCCGCCTACCGTTCTGCAAGACAAATGGGGCGTCAATTCCAAATTTTGACTTTCCGCACGCCTCGCAACCGACAACTCCTGCTTCGGAGTGCTGGCGTATCTTGGGCTATCGGTGTCCCGTCGCACCATGAGGCTGAGGGAGCGTACCTTGACGTTTCTTGACCCCACCGGCTTCGGCACGCCCCGCCGCATCCGGCGCGAGAAGCGCACGATCGGCCTGATGATCGCGATGTACTGCCGCCACCACCACGGCACCCCAGGACTGTGCCGTGACTGCCGGGAACTGCACGATTACGCGATGTTGCGTATCGACAAGTGCCCATATTGCTTCGAGAAGCCCGCCTGCGCCCAATGCCCCATCCACTGCTACAAGAAAGACATGCGCGCCCAGGTCAAGGTTGTAATGCGCTATGCCGGCCCGCGCATGCTCCTGCGGCATCCGATCCTGGCGATCCTGCACCAGATCGACGGCCGCCGCCAAGTCAGCATGCCCGCGCCGCGCGCAACCCGGGCCTCGCGATCGACATCCTCGCCCGACTCGTGCGATCATCAGCGATCGGCCTGACACTCAAGGCTGCGAGGCCGGTGCCTGGGTCAGCCCCGGCTCGCTGAGAACGCGGCCCAGCGCCTCGCGATAATGCTCGATCGCCTTATCCTTCTCGCCCTTGCGCTCGCAAATCAAGCCCAGGTAATAGTGCGTCCGCGCAGGGTCGGGGTTGAGCACCAGCACTTCAGTCAGGATCTTCTCGGCCTCGTCCAGATTCCCCAGACGGAAGGCCGCGATGCCCTTGAGCAGGCGTGCCCGGTGGTGACGCGAGTCGACCGCCAGCACGCCTTCGAGCAGTTTCCCCGCGTCGTCAAAGCGGCCCATGCGCAAATACAGGTCCGCAAGGTCCAACTGCACGTCGCGGCTCTGCGGATCGAGTTTGAGCGCCGACTTGAGTTCTTCCTCGGCCGATTCGTTCAGCCCCTTGTCGCGCAACAGCCGGGCGGCGGCGCGGTGACGCGAGGCCAGGCTCTGCGGCGAGCGGTCCTGGGCCGTGCGCGCCGTCAGCGCATCCTTCATCCCCGCGTCATCGATCATGCCCAGCGCATGACGCACATACACGTCGAGCACATGCGCATAGTCGGGCCCGCGCGTCGAGATCACCTGCAGCAGTTTGCCCTCGCGGTCTGACACAATCGTGGTCGGAAAGACGATCAGCCCGAGTCGCGAATACAACTCACGGGCCGGGTCGAGCGCGAGCGGAATGGAGATCGCTTTGTCCGCACGCAGCCGCTCAAAATAGGCCCGATGCACCACGTCGGCCGTCACGTGCACAAACTGCACCGGTTGATCGGCGTAACGCAACGCGATCTCCTGTGTTTCGGCCGCCGCCAGTTCGCTGCTTTTCTGCTCAGCCGAAAGGTAGACCAGCACCACCACCTTGCCCTTGAGCGCGGCGCTGTCGATCACCTGCCCGCCGAGAGCGGCCAGACGATATTCGGGCACCGGCTCGCCCCGCTTGACGTTGCGCACGTCGTCGGCGCGTGCCGCCCGGGCCGCCATTACCACACACAGCACGCCGATCAGGCTCGTCCAGATTCCCCATTTCATCGTCGATCTCCCGCGGGCCGGAGCCCGCGCCTGGAAAGCGTCCCACTAAGGCTTGTCGCTTCGTTTCCCCGGAACCAGTTCTTCCCCGCGCCACCCGCGATCCTCCGGCGTCTTCGGATACACCACCGGGTTGGTTCGGCTGTAGTCCAGTGCTGCGTGACACCCGGCCGCGCAGCCGCCGCCGTCCCCCCTGCTGACATACTTGATCGGCAGAGGCCAACCCTTGGGCCCGAAGGGAATCGACTCGCGGATGTGATTGGCCTGACTGGACGCATGTGCGTCGTGGCACACGCGGCACGAGCGTCCCTTGTCATCCTTGTTGACGTGCACGAAGTGCAGGTTCTGGTCGCCGTTGCGGAAGCCCGTCACCGTGTCGGTCTTTTCCAGCAGCACCAGTTGCCGGTCGTGGCAGTTGAAGCAGAGGGCATATTGGCTCTCGGCGAACGGCAGGTAGAATTCGGTCGGATACTCGCTGGTCAGCAGCCGCCGGTGCCCGCCGCCGTGAATTTCGTGGCACGAAGCGCAGTCGTGCTCGGCAATCGGCCCGTGCAGACTGGTGCCCTTCTCAATAATCGCTTTCATGTTGGCGATCTCGGTGCCGTCGGGCAACTTGATCACCCTGTCGTGGCACTCAAAGCACAACTGCATCATGTCCTTCTGCAACAGACTGGCGTGCTGCGAGGCGTGCCCCGTGTGGCAGTTCAGGCATGATCGCTCGCTCGTGACGGCTGCGTGCGTCGTGGTCGCTGTTTCGATCAGGTGCGCCATGTCCTGGTGGCATTCCATGCACAGGTGCTGCGGGTCTCGCACGAGGGCTGCCTTGTAGTCCGACGCATGCGGATCGTGGCACAGCAGGCAATCGCCCAGCGCCGGCTCATGCACGTTGCGCCCCGTGTCGATCGTAATGCCCGTGTTTACGTGGCAGCGCAGGCACAGTTCCCGCCCGTCCTCGCTGAGCAGCATGCGGTTCCTCGAGGCGTGCGGCTCGTGGCACGCCCCACACGCACCCGCTGCCGCCGGGCCATGCACCACCGCCTTCGCCTGCGCCACCCCCTCGTGGCAACTGCGGCACAGGTCAATGTATCGACCGCCCCGCAGCATCGTCGGAGAGGTTCCGCCGTGGGGATTGTGGCACGAGGCACAATCGCCCTTGACAATCGGATCGTGGATCACCAGCGCATCGCTCGTATCCACCGTATGGCAGAACAGGCACTGCTCCTCTCGCGGGCGCGTCGGCGTAAAGGTGTGCTTCTCCGCGCTCGACAGTGTGTGGCACGCGTCGCACGCGTTCACGTTGATCGGCGCGTGCAGCACCGGGTAGTTCTTCACTCCGGGGTGACACTCAGCCGTCACACACCCGCCGCGAGGAATCTCCGTCGTCGGCGCCGCCACCGGCTGCCCTTCCTGCGTCTGCGTCCACGCGGCCATGCCGATCACCGCCCCTGCCAGCACCCCTGACCACAGCCACGCGGCTCTCATGGCTCACCTCCCGGCAACTGTGGAAGAGTCCTTGCCTCCCGAGAATAGGACAGCATCTCGTGGCAGCCCGGCCCGCAACTCCCACCATCGGCGCGAATCTCGAAGTTCATGTCCATCATCCACTTCGAGCCCTGATACGACACCTTCTGGGCGATCAGCCGCGGCGAGTCTGACGCATGCACCGAGTGACACTGCGTGCATGACTCCGGCTGCACTGTCCTGGCCACATGCAGATAGTGCAGGTTCTTGTCCCCGTCGCGGAACTGCGTGCCCGTGGTGGTCCGCTCCTCCAGCACCATGTCCTGGTCGTGGCACTGGAAGCACAGCGCATAGTTCCGCACATCGAACCCACCGTACAGCACCTTCGGAGACAGGTCGTTGAGCAGCCTGGCCCGCGTGCTCCCGTGCACGCTGTGACAGGCGCTGCACTCGTCCATCCTCACGGGCCCGTGCACCACCCTGGCGCTGAGCACGGTACTCATCGACAGAACCATCCGACCGTCCGTGCCACGCACTTCCTTGTCGTGGCAGTCCAGGCAAACCGCAGCCTGCCGATCCGCCAGCATGTTCGGAACGTCCGCCGCGTGCGGATTGTGGCAACTCACGCACCGGTCCCCGGTCATCACCGCGCCATGCGTCACCGTCGCACCGGCGATGGTCGCACGCACGCGATCGTGACATTCCAGGCAACCTGTGCCCGCATCCAGCGTCAGCAGGCTGACCCGATCGGCCGCGTGCGGATCATGGCACGCCTGGCACTGGCCCTCGATCTTCGAGTGCGTGTGACGCATGTCGCGCACGTTCTGCACCAGCCCCTCGTGGCACAGGGCGCAGTGCTCCATTCCCACGCCGCCTCGAAGCAAGCCCGGAAAGTCCGACTCGTGCGGCTCGTGGCAGGCCACGCACTGTCCTGACGCAAACGGCGCATGCGTGGTCTTTCCACCCGGAGCCGGGTGGCAGCCTGCACACGTCGCCTGCACGCTCGAAGCCTGCAGCAGCGCCGGGCCGTCTGACCGGTGCGGATCGTGACAGGCCGTGCATCCCTGGCTCGAGAGCGCATTGTGCTGAAACTCCCGGTGGGCAAACCCATCGTGGCAGGCCAGACACATTTCCTCTGGTCCGCGCGCCATCGGAAACATGTGCCCACCCGCATCGGGCAGGTGGCACTGGTCGCACGCGCCCGACACGCTCGGCTGGTGCCCTCCTCGCTCTGCCAGAAACCCCGCGTGACACTCGGCCGTGGCACAACCCTGCTCAAACGACACCGCCGTCGTCGGGCGCGGCGCCGGCTCCACCGCCGCAGGCCCCTGCACATGGTGGTCGTCCACCGCCCCGCGATCCGCATGGTCACGCCCGAAGAGCAGATACCCGCCGGCCGCCAGCGCAACAGACGTCACGACGCCCGCCCCGCAGCCCGCAATGATCCGCCGACGACGGCGCGGCCTCACCGCCCCGCGCGCGGGTTTGTTCACTCTGGCCTTGCTGGACTTCCTGCCTGCCATCACATGCTCACAGGATTCCCAGTCCACCCAGGATGATCAGCACCGCCAGCGTCACCCCGATCGACACCGCCACACCCGCGAAGACAATCAGCCCCACTCCGTGCTCAGCCGGCGAGGTCGGCACGCGCAGGGACTCGAGCCGGCCGGTCTTGACCAGGCGTTCGTACTCGTCGGGGCGCTCGGCCTTGAGTTCCTCTTCCGACAAGGCGCCGGTGAAGATGACCCGGTCCACCGGGAACTTGCCCGGTCGCATGTGGGCGTTGAAGAAGTGAATCGTGAAGATGAAGCAGATCGCCAGCAGCGCCTCGTACCCATGTACGATCATCGCCACGTTGAAGACCCAGCCGGGGAGGAACTTCGACGCGATCTCCGGGAACCACAGCAGCAGGCCCGAACCGCCGATGATCATCGACCCGAAAATCTCGGCCCAGTAGTCAAACTTCTCCCAGTAGGCCCAGCGGTCCAGTCGCGGCACCGGCCCGCCCCGGAAGAACCACTTGAACATGTTCATGATGTCCACCGCGTCGCGCCAGCGCGGCACCATCGAGTTCGGCCCCAGCGCCCAGTCCAGCGCCGAGCCCGAACGCCGCTGGAACGCGATCGTCAGGTGCACGAAGTGAAGCACGAAGTTCAGGATCAGCATGGTCGCGAACACACGATGCCACACGCCCGCAATCACCACACCTCCGAACAGGTTGGCCAGGAACTGCGCCCACGGGCGGTCGTTGAACACCAGAGGAATGCCCGTGGCCGTCAGGCCGAAGAAGGTCACCATCACCAGGACGTGGTTGACGCGATTGATCTTCGTGAAACGCCGGATGGAGGTCTTGGAGTGCCCGTGGTGTTTGGGCGCTCGCCCGCGGATCTGCTCCCACTTGCCGCGTGCGAACCACAGAATCGAGTGCAGCCCGAAAAACCCGAAGGCCCCGCTCATCACGATGATGAAGTAGATCCACACGCCATGCAGCAACGGGTAGCGTTCGCGGTCGCGATAGTCGGCATGCGGGTCAAACTTGACGAAGTTCGCGTTGGCCCGTGGGTGGCAATTCGCACAGGTTGCGATGATGTTGTCCGGATGAACCATCGAGTTGGCGTCGCTGGCCGGAAGCACGGTGTGGAACCCGTGGCAGTCACTGCACCGGGCCGCACGCATCGAGCCAAGTCGCGTCACCTGCCCGTGGTAACTCTCGCGGTAGGTCTCGTAGAACGACCGCGACTTGCCGCGGTCCGGTCCGGCCGTTTCGTGGCAGGCGCCGCACTCATAGATCACATCCAGCAGAAAATCCGAAGATGCCAGCCCAATGCCATGCGCCGCGTGGCAATCGGTGCACACCGGACCTCGCGCATCTCCCTTGGCAAGCAACTGCCCGTGGATGCTCGTCGCGTACAACTCGTTCACGCCCTGATGGCACACGCCGCACGTACTCGGAATCGCCTCGCGATGCACCGGTGAGCGCGGATCGCTCGAGCGGAACACCCCGTGCGCGCCGTGACAGTCCGAGCACGTCGCCGCGAACAACAGCCCCGCCACCTTGGCCGCTCGAGCGTGCGCGCTTTCGAGATACGACGAGATCTTCTCCGCCCCGTCGTCGGCCACATGCTTGACGTGGCAGTCGCCGCACAGATGCAGACGGTTCAACCTGTGCTGCGGCGCCGTGCGATCCGTCGCCCGAAGAACATCGTGCCCGCCGTGGCAGGTCACGCACGTCGGCGCCATCGCCTCTCCCCGAATCAGTGCCTTGAAGTGCTCGCCTTCGCGATAGTGCTCGCTCGCCTCGGCGTGGCACGTCGTCGCGCACTGCTGCAACTCCAGCCGTGCCGCGTGCGGCAACTGGATCGCATCGGCGTGGCATCCCACGCAGTTCACCTGCGCGTGCGGCCCGCTCAGCAGGTGGTCCCGCGCCACCAGCAGCCCGGGCCGCGTCGCCGGCTCGTCGCCCCGCAACTCTCCAATCACAGGCTCGGCAGGCGGCGCCTCACCCTCGCCCAGCCACGTCCCCACCATCGACAAACGCTCCATCGGCCCCAACTCGGCAATGTGCGCCTGCCCGTGGCACTGCATGCACCGCTGATCGGCTGCAGGGTCATACTGCCCCCACGCCGGCGCGGCGTCAAACGCCAACGCGAGCAACATGAACGGCCACCAGCGCCCGCCCCCCATTGGGCGTTTCCCGAATCTGTCCCGGACGTGCGGCCTGAAACGTTCGCCCGACACCAGACACCCCATTCAGTGGAAGCCCCCGGGCCCCCGTCGCCGCCTTCCCCGCGGCACACCCGCCCACGGGAAACCGGACGCTATTGTAGACTTTCGGATCATCTTATGCCATTATGCACATCTTCGCCACTCTCGCTCTACGTGTGCCCGCTGATCAGCCGGGCTCCCATGGCATAAAGGATCAGGACCAGCAGTACCAACCCGATTCCGAACGCCAAGAACCCGATCGGGTGAATCACCTTCTTCCACTGCCCCCACTCGTCTTTGACCTTGATCGAATCGAGCCGGTTCTCCGCCTCCAGGCGCTTGTACCAGCGCTTCCGCTCGTGCAGCATCTCCGTCTTGGAAATGCGCCCGGAGAAAATCACCGAGTCGATCGGCCACTTCTCAGGCCGGAAGTGAACGTTGAAGAAGTGAAACGCGAAGATGAACCCGGCCGCCAGCAGCGCCTCGTCGGAGTGGATGATCAACGCCACATTGATCGACCATCCGGGTAGCACCCGTGTGAAGAACTCGGGGAACCACATGACCAGTCCGCTCACGCCGATCATGGCCACACCCCAGAACACCGCCAGGTAGTCGAACTTTTCCCAATACGTCCACTTGTCAAACTCGGGCCGGGGCCCCTTGCCGAGGAACCACTTCTGGTGGGCCCAGAAGTCCTTGACGTCATGCCAGTTCGGCAGCGGCATGTCGGGGCCGAACGCCACATTGATGAAACGCACCATGCTGAAGCGCTTGGACTTCGGGTCTCGGTATCGATCGCGCGCCCGCCACGCCGCCCGGGCAAGACTGCCCAGGTGCAGCGCAAAGTAGAGAAATGTGATCACGGCCCCGAGCCGGTGCAACTGCGCCGCTGCCTCGATGCCCCCCATCCAGCCCACCAGCGTGTGAGCCCAGCCCGTGTAATAGAACTTGAGCGGCATTCCCGTCGAGACGAGCAGCAGGAAACTCGTGAACACCATCGCGTGCAGGAAGCGATCCATCGGACGGAAACGCACGAAGGACTCTTCATCGGCCTTTGCCTTGGCCTTGAGTTCGCGGAAGGCCTTTGGATTGCGGAAGAACAGCACGCTCGAGCGCACGATCCACAAGGCCGTGTGCAGCCCGAAGAATGAGAACGTCCCCACCACGATCGCCGTCATGAAGACAAACGTCCAGAACAGGAACGGGTAGTCCTTTCGATTGGTGTGGTCGGCGTGCGCGATGTATTGCGCAAACTTCGGCCCGGCCGAAGGGTGACACTGACGACACGTCTCAAGCCGCTGCTCACCGTACAGCCGGCTGGAAGGATCAGACACCGGCACGATGTCGTGGTGCCCGTGACAATCGAAGCAGGCTGCCACGTTCGACCGTCCCAGTTCCAACGCCTTGCCGTGAAAAGTCTCCTTGTAGTGCTTGAACCGGTCCTGGTGGCAGGCGCCGCAGCGATCGTCGCTGGCCAGTTTGAACTTTGCTTCATCAGGGTGAGTGATCTGGTGGGCGGTGTGGCAGTCGGTGCACACGGGGGCTTCCATGTGCCCATCTTTGAACAGTTTTCCGTGCAGGCTCTCCTCGTAGATGTTGAGGATGCCCACATGGCAACTCCCGCACGTTTCGTGGATCACATTGCGATGCACGCGAGAGCGTTCGTCGCTGACCGGATGCACACCGTGCGCGCCGTGGCAGTCGACGCAGGTGGGAGCAGCGATCAGCCCGCTCTTGGCTACCGCTTTCCCGTGCGCGCTGTTCAGATACGCGTTGATGAACTCGTCCGGCTCATATCCCTCCGGCGTCCGCACGTCTTGGTGCATGTGGCAGTCGGCGCAGAGGAAAATGCTGTTCAGCCTGTGCTGGGGTGACTGTCGACTGCCCACCGAGAGAATCTCGTGCCCTCCGTGGCAGTCTGAGCAGGTCGGTCCGATTTCCTTGCCCGCCAGCACCGCTTCGAAGTGCGTGCCCCCTGTGTACAACTCGTACTCTTTCTGGTGGCAACTGGCCGCGCATGTGCTCGTATTGAGTACCGGCTTGTGCGGAAGTTCGGCCGCATCGGTGTGACACTCCACGCACCGCACGTTTCCATGCACCCCGCCGATCGCATGCGCCACGTACAACTCCGGACGCACCGCCGGCTCCTTGCCGGTCAAGACCGGCGTCTGGCCCTCGGGTCGCTCGGGCGCCGGCTCGGCCTCCAACCAGGTGCCCACCATCGTCAATCGCTCGGCGGGGTTCAACGCGGCGATGTGCGCCTGCCCGTGGCATTGCAGGCATTTGTCATCGCGAACGGTCGCGGCGCCCTGCCCAAAGGCTGACGCTCCTGAGCAGAGCATCAGCCCCATCACAATCCACTCGGGAGGCCGGAAACGCCGTCTCCTTGCATCCATGGCGGCACACCTGCTCCGGGTGACATGCACCCTCTTGACTCAGCCCCCCATCGACTAGCGAGGCTGTAATAGATGATATATAGGTCCAGTTTAGTCCCATTCAACCGCCTCAGCAACCCGTCCACAAAAATCTCGTTCCGCCTCGGCGCACCACGGCCCGGCCTACCGCACGGCTTGGCGAGACACGCGCAGCACGGATGAGCACAGGCGTGCGAAAGTCCCGAAACCGTCTGGTCTGAACAGGTCCGTCCGATTCGAACGTGTTCCAGTTCCGGATCACATGGGCGTGCAGCGTCACTGGCGCATCGGGCATGGCGATCTGCGCGGCCGCGCGACGGGAAACCCTGATACCGCCGGCGTCGCGCCTGCCACACCCCCGGGAATCACGGACCACCACGAGTTGGACAAGGCACCTCCCCGCCGACTCATGCCGCGCGGGTCAACTGCCGGTCGGCCGCGTCCTGGGCGCGGATCACCTCCCAGATCTTTTCGATCGCAGCCACGGTGCTGCCGGTGGCCTTGTGCACCGCCTCGATGTCGGCCTGCATCTTGTCCGTCGCCTCGGCCGTCTGCTGCGCCAGTTTCTTGACTTCCGCCGCGACCACGGCAAACCCGCGTCCGGCCGCACCCACCCGCGCCGCCTCGATCGACGAGTTCAGCGCCAGCAGGTTGGTCTGCCCGGCGATGCGTTCAATCACTGCCGACATGTTGCTGATCTGCCGGGTCGCTTCAGACAACTGCTGGGTCACGCGGCGCACCGACTTGAAGTCCTCCTCCAGTTCCTGACGCCGCCGATAGGCTTCCTTCAACTGCTTGGAGCGTTGGTCCATTTCGCCCGTGGCCGCGTTGATGCTCGCCGAGCCGCGCTTGAACGACCCGAGCATGCCCGCCGGAAGCACGCGCCGAAAGAACTTGCCCTTGCCCGCGTACTCGAGCGAAGCGGTCGCCTCGCGAATGAATGCGTCGGTCATGTCGAGCATGTGATTGATCGCGTGCATCAGTTCCGACAATTTCGGACCCGCCCGATCCGCATGCAGCACGCGTGCCTCCATGTCACCGCGTGCCGCCGTGCTGCACACACGCACCGCTTCATCGATCCACTTCGACGCCTCGTCACTGGTCAGGTCGAACGGCTGCTCGCCCTCGTATTGCTCATCCACTTCCGTCGTCACCCGCTGCGACATGCCCGACTCCTCTCACGCGAGCGTGAAAACGAACTCTTCGTAGGACATCCCGGCCTTTTCCAGCATGCCGACCAACATCGGCAGGCTGGCCTCCCACTGCTCGCGCGGCGTGCGATACTTCTGCTCCTCTCGCAGCAGCGCGTCGTACACCGGCTTCACCTTCTGCAACGCCGCCCGCGATGGCACACGACGATTCGAGTGGTACGAGATGATCTCACCAGCGTCGTTGAACGTCGGCGTGATATGCGCGAACACCCAGTAGTGGTCCCCGCTCTTGGCCCGGTTGAGCACGTAGGCGAACACCTCGTTGCCCGCCTGGATATTGTCCCACAGGAACTTGAACACGCACCGGGGCATGGCAGGATGCCGCACAATGTTGTGCGGCTTGCCCAGCAGTTCGGCCTCCGTGTACTGCGAAACCCGCAGAAACACGCGGTTGGCGTAGGTGATCCGACCCTTCAGATCGGTCTTGCTCACGATGATCTCGTCTTCGGCAAACGTGCGCTCGACACCGGTGAGGTGGACCTTGCTCGCCATGCAGGTACTCCGTTGTTGGACGTACGCATCCTCTATCGACCCTTCGGTAGCCTGAGTTGCGTCACGACACACAATCTACAACTGCCGGGCGGGGGGAGCACGCCACCAACTCGGGGGAGGACTCGACATGTTCGAACCACGCTCGCATACTTGTTCTCACGAGTATCACCCGGCAGGTGAACTCGGGGAGATCTCATCCCCACCCTCAAAGGAATTGCCATTCGTCCTGGTTCGGCTCGTGGCCCGACCGACATCGACTGGCTCCACAGCCGCCATAGGTTCTCCTTCGCTCACCATCGCGATCCTGCAAGGATGAACTACCGCTTACTTCGCGTGCTCAACGACGACATCGTCGCACCGGGACGTGGCTTTTCCGAGCACCCGCACGCCGACGTGGAGATCATCACCTGGGTTCTCTCCGGTTCGCTGCGTCATGCCGACAGCACCGGGCACGGCGGCGTCCTCCGGCCGGGCGACGCCCAAGTCATGCCTGCCGGCGCGGGAAAGCGCCACAGCGAGATGAACGACTCACACGACGAGCCTGTGCACTTTCTTCAAGTCTGGATCACGCCCGATCGCGCCGGTCACTCGCCTCGCGACCAGCAGCGCTCCCTCCACCACCGGTTTCGGGCAGGCAAGTAGCAACTGATCACTGGTCCGGGCGAAACTGGCGATTTTCTGGCCATCCAGCAGGATGCCCGGATCTCCGTGGCCTCGCTTCAGTCGGGGCAATCACATGAGTTTGGGGTTCATTCGGGCCAGAGCGCGCATCTGCACATTGCACACGGGGCCTTGCGGCTCGACTCCCAGCACCTGTGGGACGGCGACGCGCTGACCATCGAGGGTGGAACCGACGTGGTGCTCGTCGCGGACAGCGACTCGGGTTTGATGGCCTTCGACTTGGCATAATCCGCGCCAGACGGCGTCTTGTCAGTCTTCATGCCCAGGCCTACCCTTGCCTTCGCCCCTTCGCGGGCCGATTGGAGTCGTTGCCATGAAGAAGGAAGGACATCCCAAGTATTACCCCTCGTGCAAGGTCTACCACAACGGCGAGGTGGTCATGACCGTGGGTGCCACGGTGCCCGAACTGCACGTCGAAGTCTGGTCAGGCTCTCACCCGTTCTTCACCGGCCGCCAGGCCTTCGTGGACTCGGCCGGCCGCGTCGAGAAGTTCCAGCGCAAGTTCCAGGGCGACTACTTCAAGAGCAAGAAGAAGAAGTAAGCCATTCCTTACACGTCCCCTGCGGCAGGCTCCGAATCGGAGCCTGCCTTGTTTTTCTGGACGCTTCGTTTGAACGGCTTTCTCCAGGAGACTCGTCCGAGTATGTTGCCCGAGTCGGTCGGCGCGCCCACATTCGGGGCTTGGGAGGGATTCCATGTCGGCTTTCAGCAGTCTCGCGGGTGGTATCATCGCGTTTCTGTCCTCTCTGGCACAGGCCCAATCGCTTTCGTTCACCGAGCAAAGCACAGCCGCGGGCTTGGTGCACACCCATTCCGGCCTGCCCCTGCTCGGCATCCAGGCCTATGCCTCCGGAGGCGCTGTGGGCGACTTCAACGGCGACGGGTATCCCGACATCTTCGCCGTCGGCGGATCGCACGGCGTCGACCGGCTTTTCATTAATCAGGGCAATGGCACCTTTGTCGAGAGTGCCGCGGCCTGGGGCATCACCGGGGCTCATGCCGGCTCGGGCGCCACCGTCGGCGACTACGACGGCGACGGCAACCTCGACATCTTTGTCTCCTCCCTCGGCACCACCACCCTTCTCACCGGCAACCAGAACCGCTTGTGGCGCAACAACGGCGACGGCACCTTCACCAACGTCGCCCAGGCCGCCGGCGTCCGCGATTCCCGCCGAGCCGGCTCCAGCGTCGGCGACGTCTTCTCGGCTTCATTCGGCGATTACGACCGCGACGGCGATCTCGATCTCGCCGTCGCCGGGTGGCTGGGCAACAACCAACTCTTCCGCAACAACAACAATGGCACCTTCACTCGCGTCACTACCACCGCCATTCTCACGGACATGAGCGTCGTGCGAGGCTTCACACCAAAGTTCATCGACATCAATCGCGATCGTCGGCCCGACCTGCTCTGGGTGGCCGACTTCTTCACCAGCCGCCTGCTGATTCAGAATGCCGACGACACCTTCTCCGACATCACCGCCTCGGCCGGCGTCGGGCTCGACAGCAACGGCATGGGGTCAGCCGTTGGAGATTTCAATGCCGACGGGTTCATCGACTGGTACGTCACCAGCCGCATCTCGTACGACGTCGGCGACGAACTGGGAAACATGCTCTATCTCAATCAGGGGAACACCACGTTCATCGAGCAATCCGTCGCCGCGGGTGTCAACGACGGCGGGTGGGGATGGGGAGCCGCGGGCGCCGACTTCGATCACGACGGACACCTGGACATCATCGCCACCAACGGGTGGGATGATCCAGACTACGAGAACGACCCCACTCGCCTGTTCATCAGCAATGCCGACGGCACCTTCACCGACCGCGCCTCCCAGACTGGCTTGATCCACACCGGTCAGGGGCGCGGGCTGGCGACGCTCGACGCCGACCGCGACGGCGACCTCGACGTGGTCATCTTCAGCAACAACCAGGCGCTCACCTACTTCGAAAATCAACTCTCTGGCCCCAACACGAATTGGCTATGGCTCAAGTTCGACACCTCCACGCGTGCCGACTTTGCGCCTGACGGCTTCGGGGTCGTCGTGGATATCACCGCCGGGGGGCTGTCTCAGCATCGCATCATGGACGGCGGGAGCAACTACCTGTGCAACAGCGAACTGGGTGTCCATGTCGGCCTGGGCGGGAATGCCGCCGCCAGTCAAATCACGGTGACCTGGCCCAATGGGCAGACCACCGTTCTGAGCAATGTGCCGGCCAATCAGTTCCTGAGCGTGGTTGCTCCACCCCCGCCGTGCGTGGCCGACTTCAATCACGACGGGCAGTTGAACTTCTTTGACGCCGCAGGCTTCCTGAGTGCGTTCTCCAACCAACTTCCCCAAGCGGATTTGGCACCTCCAACAGGGGAGTTCAATTTTTTCGATGTCGCGGCCTTCCTGGCGGCGTTCAGCGCGGGATGCCCGTGAGCCAGCGATGCTTCATCCGTTGATCCGGATGAACGGGTATACTCACCGGCGTCGGTCTGAACGGATGCAAGCCCGCCGGGAGACTCCATGCCCTCCAGACTCCTCGATGCCCTCCGCACCCGCGTGGTCGTCTTTGACGGCGCGATGGGTACGCAGATTCACTCCCGCAACCTCGACCTGGAAAAGGACTACCTGGGGTGCGAGAACTGCACCGACGTGATCTGTGTCTCGCGCCCGGATGTCATCGAGTCGATTCACAGGTCGTATCTCGAGGCCGGGTCGGACGCGGTTGAAACCAACACGTTCGGCGCGGCCCGGCATGTGCTGCGCGAGTTCGGGCTGGAGGGGCGCTGTTTCGAAATCAACAGGCAGGCCGCCGAGATTGCGCGCGCCGCGTGCGAATCCTACTGGTCTGTCGAACGCCCGCGATTCGTGATCGGGTCGATCGGCCCGGGCACCAAACTGATCACGCTCGGGCAGATCGATTGGGAGACGATGCTGGCATCGTATCGCGAGCAAGTGCGCGGGCTGCTCGCTGGCGGCGCCGACGCCCTGTTGGTCGAGACGGCGCAGGATCTTCTGCAGGCCAAGTGCCTGGTCAACGCGTGCCTGGCCGAACTCGACGCGGCGGGCAAGACGCCCGACGACGTGCCGATCCTGGTGAGCATCACCATCGAGGCGATGGGCACGATGCTGGTGGGGAGCACGATCGAGTCCGCCTTGGTCGCGCTGCGGCAGTATCCGATCGCCTCGTTCGGGTTGAACTGCGCGACAGGCCCGCTGGAGATGGGCGAGCATGTGAGTTACCTCGCCCGTCACTGGGAAGGCCTGATCAGCGTGATGCCCAACGCGGGCCTGCCAGCCCTAGTGGATGGGCGAACGGTGTACCCGCTGGGCCCACAGGCCTTTGCCAAGGCGCTGGGTCGTTTCATCCACGACGAGGGGGTGAACATCGTCGGCGGCTGCTGCGGCACGACTCCGGCGCACATTGCCGAACTGGTGAAGATCGCGCACGCCGCGCCGGTGAAGCAGCGCACCGTGTCGTCGCCGCCGCCCTCATGCACGAGTTTGTACAGCGCGGTGGAGTATCGACAGGACCAGTCATTCCTGATCGTCGGCGAACGGTGCAATGCATCGGGCAGCAGGAAGTTTCGTGAACTGCTGGAGGCTGAGGACTGGGACGGCATGGTCTCGATGGCCCGCCAGCAGATGCGCGAGGGATCGCACCTGCTGGATGTGAACGTGGACTACGCGGGCCGTGACAACGCCCGCGACATGGCCGAACTGGTAAGTAGGTTCGCCAAGTCGGTCGACGCGCCGCTGATGCTCGATTCAACCCAGGTTTCGACGATCGAGGCGGGGCTGCGCTGCACGGGCGGCAAGTGCGTGATCAACTCGGCCAACTTCGAGGACGGGGAAGAGAAGTTTGACGCCATCTGTCGGCTGGCGAAGCGCTACGGTGCTGGGCTGGTGATCGGAACGATTGACGAGGACAAGGAAGCGGCGATGGCGCGGACCGCCGACCGCAAACTTGCCATCGCCCAGCGTGCGATTGACCAGGCTGTCCGCAGGCACGGACTCGACACGGCCGATCTATTCATCGACCCATTGGTGCTGCCCATCTCGACGGGGATGGATTCCGACCGTCGCTCGGCGCTGGAACTGATCGAGGGTGTGCGGCGAATCAGCGCGCAGTTTCCCGAGGTACAACTGATCTGCGGCGTGTCCAACGTGTCGTTCGGGCTCAGACCGGCGGCCCGCGTCGTGCTCAACAGCGTGTTCCTGCACGAACTCGTACAGGCGGGGCTGACCAGCGCCATCGTGCACTCGAGCAAGATCCTGCCGCTGCACCGGATCGACGAAGCGCAGAAGCAGGCCGCACTCGACCTGATTTACGACCGCCGGCATGAGAGGCGCGGGGGGACGGGGCTGCCCGAGGGCGTGGTCGATGAGAACTTCGACCCGCTGCAACGCCTGATCGATCTGTTCAAGGGCCAGGAAGCGGGCACGAGCGTCCAGCAGGAACGAATGCAGCAGACGCTGGAAGCGCGGCTGCGCGCCCACATCATCGACGGCGAACGCGAAGGGCTGACAGAATGTCTCGACGAAGCCATGCGCGCATACACGCCGCTGGCGATCATCAACGATCATCTGCTCGATGGCATGAAAACGGTGGGCGAACTGTTCGGTTCGGGCCAGATGCAGTTGCCCTTCGTGCTTCAGTCGGCCGAGGTGATGAAGGCAGCGGTGGCGCACCTTGAGCCCCACATGGATCGCGTCGAGGGCCAGTCGCGCGGCTCGATCGTGCTGGCCACGGTGAAGGGCGACGTGCACGACATCGGCAAGAACCTGGTTGACATCATTCTGTCCAACAACGGCTTTACGGTGCACAACCTGGGCATCAAGCAGCCGATCTCCGACATCCTGGCCGCGTGGAAGACGACCAATGCTGACGCGATCGGGCTGTCGGGCCTGCTGGTCAAGAGCGTGCACGTGATGGAGGAGAACATCCACGAGATGAACGCGGGCGGCGTGCGCGTACCGCTGATTCTCGGCGGAGCGGCCTTGTCGAGGCATTACGCCGAGGGACACCTGCGCGCGCAGTACCACGGCCCGCTCTACTTCGGGCGAGACGCCTTCGAGGGGCTTCGACTGATGCAGATGATCTCGGAGGGCCGCCTCGCTGAACTGGATGCCGAGGTCGCCGAGCGCATGAACAAGCGGTCCGACGCGGAGAAGAAGGTGGCGGAGATGAAGGCCGCCCGCGCCGACCGCGGCTCGGCGCCCGCGGCCCCGGAGGCGAAGGTGCGCTCGGACGTGCACCGGCCCAGCGACATACCGACCGCCCCGTTCTTCGGCGCGGAAGTCGTGCAGGGCATCGATCTCGACGACGTCTATGCGTTCATCAACAAGACTGCGCTCTTCCGTGGTCAGTGGCAGTTCAAGAAGGGCGCCCAGAGCGACGAGGACTACGAGCGACAGATGGAGGAGACCGCCGGGCCGATCTTCCGGCGTGTCTGCGCCCGCGGGCGTGACGAGGGCATCCTGCGGCCGGGCGTGGTGTACGGCTATTTCCCGTGCGCCTCCGACGGCGACTGCCTGATCATCTTCGACCCCGACGACCACGATCGCGAGATAGAGCGATTCACGTTCCCGCGCCAGACGACCAGGCGCCGCCTGTGCATTTCCGATTTCTTCCTCGATCTCGACGAGTGCGGGAAACTCGGGCGGCGCGACGTCATCGGCATGTCGTGCGTGACGATGGGCCCGCGCGTGAGCGAAGTGACCCGGGAACTCTTCGAACGAGCCGAGTACACCGAATATCTGTACATGCACGGGCTGGGCGTCGAGGCGGCCGAGGCGCTGGCCGAACTGTGGCACAAGCGCATGCGCCAGCAACTGGGTATTGGCGGCGAAGACAGCCCGCGCATGCGAGACCTCTTTCAGCAGAAGTACCGCGGCAGCCGTTACTCGTTCGGCTACCCCGCTTGCCCGGACATGTCCGACCAGGAACGCCTGTTCCGCCTGCTGCGGCCCGAACGCATCGGGTGTACGCTCACCGAAAACTGGCAGATCGACCCCGAGCAGTCGACCAGCGCCATCGTCGTGCATCATCCACAGGCAAAGTATTTCAACGTCTAACGGGGCGAGCGCCCGCTCCCGCCTTGCGGCCACCGAATGTGGGTGATGACCCACACAACATGACTGCTTCGAGTGCATTCGGGCGGGAAGCGGCACAGTCGCCCTGCCCGGCGTTCGATGGCACGTGCGGAGCCATGTCCATCGACGCGGTTGCTGCCATCGGACTCTCTGACATGCGCGCGGTATCGCCGATTTCCGGCGTGCGCGCGGTGGACGGTCGCGGGACGTTCTTGGTGCGCCCGGCTTCCATGGCGTCGGCTGGAGCCGTGGCCTGGTCCGGCCAGTCGGCAGATCGCGCCGCGCCGCCCGATCACGCCCGGATGCAACAGCCGATGCGCGGCACGGCGCACCAGCGCAACGCTGACGGGGACGCGGCGACGTTCTCATCGCGGCTGGGCGATTTGACCGAGCAGGAGCGCACGCAACTCAAGAACCTGAAGCGGCGAGACCATCAGGTTCGCACGCACGAGAACGCGCACATCGCCGCCGGGAGCGGACTGGTACGCGGCGGACCTACCTATGAAACGCAGACAGGTCCGGACGGGCGCGACTATGCAGTGGGCGGCCATGTGAGCATTGACTCCAGCCCGGCGAGCACGCCGGAGGAGACGATCACCAAGGCGCAGATGATCCGTTTGGCGGCTTTGGCGCCGCCCGAGCCGTCGGGGCAGGACTTGGCCGTCGCCGCGAAGGCCGCTCGCATGGAAGCGCAAGCGCGGCGGCAGATCGCGGACCGCGGGGGAGGTTCCCACCGAGCCGAGCAAGTCCCCTCATCCAGGGACGACGCTTCGATGGGTCTCGACCTGTTCGCGTGAGCCGGAGTTGTCCGAGGCGTTCGGCCATTCTCCGGGCACAGGATTGACCCTTCGGCTACACTCACCCACAACCGCATGAACCGGAGGCGGATCAGTGCCGGGAATAATCGCCTGCATCGCCGATTCCCCAAGCGCCGGGCGCGTGGTGCAGGGGGCTGCGCTGTGCTCGCGTGCCTGGGACATGTCAGTCGAGTTTGTGCATTTCGGTGATCTCCATCCGGACTCCCGGAGTCGGCTCGAGCATGTGATCGTTGAGGGTATGGGCGCTCCGGCGACGCTGATCGAACATCATCCTGATCCGCGTGAGCCGGTGTCGCAACAGGTGTGCGACTTGGCGATGGGCAACAGCGCCGACTTGGTGGTCATCGGGGCTCTCAAGCGTGAAGGGACAGTGAGGGCCGTCGTAGGCTCGACGGCCCGTCGCGTGGCACGGCGATGTCCGTGCTCTGTATTGCTGATTTCGACCGAGGGGCGTGCGCCGCCACAGTGGTCACGATTTCTCGTCGGCGTGGAACGCACCGGGGAATACATGCGGCTGTGCGAGCGTGTGCTGTGCCTAGCCCGCCAGGTTGGTCCCATGGCGGAAGTCTGCTTCGCGCGCGAGTTTCGCAGTTTGCTGGGCGGCGTGCGCAGTTCGCCCGAGGATGACCTAACGGACCTGTCCGCCAACGAACGGATTGAACTGGGTGACCTGATCGCTGGGCTCAATACGGAGAACGTCACCACACGAGCGGTGACGCTTCCGGGTCGGCCCGGACATGAGATGGCGCGCTATGCCGATGATGCGCGGAGCGACCTGCTCAGCGTGCTTGGTCCGGCCGAGCCTCTGGGTGTTCTCGATCGACTTCTCAGCCATCCCTTGAATCTGCTGCTCGATCAACTGCCCTGCTCAGCCCTGATTCACCGAGCGGCACCGGCGTCACCACGCCGGAAGGACACCTCATGCAGGGACTGAGCCCGCACGAGGTCTCCAACTTCTTCTTCGCCGTGGCGGTGTTGCTCATCGCGGCCCGGGCGGCGGCCGAAGTGGCTCAGTGGCTGCGCCAGCCAGGCGTCGTGGGCGAGATTCTGGCGGGAGTGGTGCTCGGGCCCACGGTGTTTGGGACGCTCGCTCCTGAACTTCAGGCCCGCGTGTTTCCATCCGAAGGCTCGGTGGCCATCGCTCTGAACAGCCTGGGTACTCTGGCCATCGCGCTGTTTCTTCTCGTCGCCGGCATGGAGATCGACCTCTCGGCGGTGTGGCGTCAGGGAAAGGCGGCGCTTCGCGTGGGATTGATCGGCATCATCGTGCCGTTCGCGCTGGGTTTTGTACCCGCCTCGCTCACGCCGGATTGGTTCGGGGCGGCCGACGAGTCCAAGCCCATGCTCTTCGGGCTGTTCTTCGCCACGGCCATGGCGATCACCGCGCTGCCCGTCATCGCCAAGATCCTCTTCGACCTCAAGATCTTTCACACCGACGTGGGTGTCACGATCATCTCCGCCGCCATTCTCAACGACCTGGCCGGGTGGATCATCTTCGCTTTCGTGCTCTCGCTCATGGGCGTGGCCAGCCACACATTCACGCCCGCCGTCACCGCGACGCTGACGATCTTCTTCACCATCTTCATGCTCACGGTGGGGCGCTGGGCTGTGAATCGCGCGCTGCCGTGGATTCAGGCTCACACCCAGTGGCCGGCTGGAATTCTCGCATTCGCACTGTCCATGACGCTTCTCATGGGGGCGCTGACCGAATGGGTCGGCGTGCATGCCATCTTTGGCGCTTTCCTCTTCGGCATCGCCCTGGGCGACTCCACCCATCTGCGCCGGCGCACACGCACGACGATCGATCAGTTCGTTTCGTTCATATTCGCCCCCATCTTCTTCGCCAGCATCGGGCTGCAGGCCAACTTCGTCGAGAGTTTCAATCTTCCACTGGTGCTGGTCGTCCTGCTGATCGCCAGCATGGGCAAGGTGCTCGGCTGCTCGGCTGCCGCCCGCGGGGCCGGCTTCGGATCGCGTGAGTCCCTGGCCGTCGGCTTCGGCATGAACGCTCGCGGAGCCATGGAGATCGTGCTCGGCCTGCTCGCCCTTCAAGCGGGCATCATCGGCGAAGAGTTGTTCGTCGCCTTGGTGATCATGGCCTTGCTCACGTCCATGACCAGCGGAACACTGATCCAATACGTGATCGGGCACAAGCGGCAGGTTTCGTTCATCAAGTTCGTCTCCTCGAAGACCTTCATGCCAATCCTCGAGCCCGGCGACCGCTTCGAGGTCACCCGCCTGTTGACCGTCGCCGCCGCCGAGGCTGCCGGAGTTTCCGCCGATCCCGCCGTCGCCAGCGTCCTGACACGCGAACGACTGTTCAACAGTTCGATGGGTAACGGCATTGCCATTCCCCACGCACGACTGCCCGGGCTCAAGCAGCCGGTCGTCGCGGTCGGTCTCAGCCGCGACGGGATCAACTGGGAATCTCGAGACAATCTGCCGGTCCACGTGGTCATCGTGGTGCTCGCACCTGATGACAACCCGTCCCTGCATCTCTCCGTGCTCGGCAGCGTCGCCCGAGCGTTCCGACGCCCCCAGGCCGCACCTTCACTGGCGTCCACAGCCTCAAACCTCACCGAACTGCGCGCCTTCCTGCGTGTCGAGTCCACCCCCCACGCCGGTGAGCCTGACCACGCTTCTCTGCCCTGACCGGCGCCGCCCGATTCAGAATCTGAACAGCCGACTGATCAATGCCCGGGCGTACACGCCGGCGATGCACCGGAGGCTGTCGGGAAACCGCGTCCCCGCGTGATCGTCGGCCGCATCCGATATCACCCGCACCACTGCCACCGGCACGCCGTAGTCATGAGCCACCTGCGCCACGGTGGCCCCCTCCATCTCGACGCACATCGCTCCGGGCAGCGCGTCGCGCAGGGCATCTCGCTGTGTGTTTGACGCGATGAACTGGTCGCCGCTGACGATCAGCCCGCGACGCACCGAGGGTGCGTGAATGTGCAGACGGCCGGCCACATCTTCCCCGACCGCTGGACGCATGTCTGAAGAGACGAGATCGTGCGCCGCCCGCATCACCACTTCGGCCAGCGCCGCATCGCAACGAAACCGGCTCGCGCCCATGAGCGGAACCTCGAAGCGCGGAAAGAGCGGGCGCGCGTCCAGATCATGCTGCATCAACTCGTCGGCCACGACCACGTCGCCGATGTGCAGGTCGTGGTCAAGGGCACCGGCCAATCCGGTGAAGATGATGCGCTCGACGCCGAAGCGCACGATCATCTCCGTGGCTGTTGCCGCAGCGGCGACCTTGCCGCAGCGCGAGTGGGCCGCGACAACAGTCTTCCCCGCGATGTGCCCAATGTGAAACTCTCGCTGGCCGTGCTCGAAGCACTGGCGAGGTCCATCGATCAGGCCCAGCACGGCCTGGAGTTCCTCGGGCATGGCCGCCATGAGCCCCGTCACGCCGTCGTCGAGCATGTCGCCTCCGCGCACGAAAAAGGGCAGGCCGGACGCATCCGACGTGCCCTTCATGATTCGCACGCTCGGCCTGGTCAGACTACTTGTCGTCGTCGGGCAGGCCCATGCCCGAGCGATCGGGATCGGCCGGACGCTTCGGCGGACGATAGCCCCTGGCCTCGATTTCCCGGAGCATCAACTCAATGGCAGCGTCCAGTTGCGGGTCGCCGCCGTTGACCATCTTCGACGGGTCGTCGACGACCACGATGTCGGGGTCGACGCCATGCCCTTCGATGCCCCAGGTGCCGTTGGTCTCGTAGTAGCCGAAGGTCGGCACGGCGGTGTACCCGCCGTCGATCAGACCCGGCACACCCGAGATGCCGACCAGCCCGCCCCAAGTGCGCATGCCAATCAGTTTGCCGAGCCCCGACTGGCGGAACAGCGCGGGGAACATGTCGCCGCCCGATCCGGCCAGCCCGTTGATGAGCATGGTCTTGGGCCCCTGGTGGCTGTCCGGAGGCCAGGGCCAGTCGTTGCCGTCGCGCCGCGCCCAGTAGTTGGTTCGCGGGCGGTTGAGCAGTTCGATGAAGCGCTGCGGGATCTGTCCACCGCCGTTCCATCGCTCATCGATGATGAGGGCGGCCTTGTCGAGTTGTCCGTAGAACCCGCGGACGAGTTCGTTCTGTCCATCCACGCCGGTGTTCGGGACGTAGATGTACCCGACCTTTCCGCCCGTCTTCTCCTCGACGTACTTGCGATTGTGCTCGGTCCACGCGCGGTAGCGCAGGTCGCCTTCGCCGCCAAGCGGCTCGACGAGCACGTCGTGGTCATCATCGTCGCCCAACACGGCGTTGGTGCTCAGCGTCAGCGTGGTGGCACGCCCGGCCAGGCCCTGGAAGCCCGCCCAGGGACTCTGCCCGGTTGAGAGTTTCACCCCGTTGACCGCCAGCAGGAACTCGCCCTCCTTGGCCTTGACGCCCGTGCGCCGCAGGGGGTTGCGTGCATCGGTGTCCCACGGTCCGCCCTCGATGATGCGCGCGATGCGGTAGGCACTGTTGCCCGCATCATCCGTCGCCACCTCGAAGTCGACGCCCAGCATGCCGACCGACACGCTCTGCGGCGCCTCGATGTCGCCGCCCCAGTAGTAAGCGTGCCCGACGTTCAACTCGGCGATCATCTCGCCGATGATGAATGACACGTCGGCGCGGCTGGAGGCGAACTTGAGCATGTGCTCGTAGCGTTCGAGCACTCCTTTCCAGTCCACCCCGTGCATGTTTTCGACGTAGAAGAAGTCGCGATGCCTGCGCCACGCGTCACGCACGATCTGCGCCCATTCCTCGCGCGGATCGATGTTCATCGTCATCCCAGACGTCACCACCGGCTTGCCTGACGCGCCGGCCGACGAACCCTGGATCGTCGCGCTGTTGCCACGCATCACCAGGATCTTCTTCCCATCGGCCGACATGGCGAACGCACCGGCCCCCGCGGCCACGGTCTTCTCGGCCTTGTCGTCCGAAGTCAGGTCGAACACCATGATCCCGGTATTCTGGTCCGACGTCCCATTGAGGAACCGAGCGTAGACCAGGTGATTCTGGTCATTGACGGCCAGCCCGCCGAAACGCCCCGCCGCCACCGGGAGCCGGAACGCGCGCGCCTCGAAACCCTCGAACGTGATCTCGACCTTCTCCTTGGCCTTGTCATCGCTCTTGGCGCCCTCGCCGCCGGTTCCCGCCGGTCCCTGGCGGGTGCGCGAGGCCGTGATGTTGAACGACTCTCCACCCGCCGTGGCCACGCCCTTCATCTCGTTGCCGCTGATCTGCACGTTCCACGACACCGACTCGCCGCCAAAGGCCATCGAGAACGTCAGCACGCCCGAGTCCTTGTCAAACGAGCCGCCCGAAATCTCTGCCGAACCCATCATCGACGACATCGTCCCGGTCACCGCCCCTTCCTCGCCGAGAATCAACTCCAGCGTGAAAGGCAGACCATCGGGCGGCATGTTTGGGCCTTGCGCCTTGCCCTCCCAGCGCCCGGTCAGCCCGTCATCGACCCACGGAGTTTCGTCCGCGGACTTTTTGTCTCCCTCGGCATTGTCGTCCTCACCCGGCTTGGCATCATCTGACTCGTCACCCTTGGCGTCATCGGTCTTCTCGTCGGAGGGCTTGGCTTCGTCGGACCTCTTCTCTTCCTTCTTGACCTCCCATTTCTCTTCGTCGCTCTTGGGAAGCCACGGATACTCCACATCGCCCGTCAGAGGCACCGCCAGCAGCACGTCGGTGCCTGCGTAGGTCCAGTCCGTTCCCAGGTCGCCGTACATCGGCTGGAACTGGCGGTTGGACGCGTAGAACAGCCACTTGCCCTTTCGGTCGAACGTCGGGGCGGTGTCGTTGAAGTAGCCCGTCGTGACCTGGTGCTCGGTCGCGTTCTCCACATCGTAAATCATCACCACACTGGTCATGCCCTCGGGACGCTGCAACTGGTAGGTCATGAAGCGGCTGTCGTGCGACCACGAGATGCCCGGCTGATTGGCCCAGGCGTCCTGCGTCACCCTGACCAGTTGGGGGATCGCGATCTCCCCGGCCTTGTCGTCCTCGGGCACTTCCGGCACTGCGACCATGTACACCGTGCCGGTCTTGTCATTGAAGGCGATCTTCTTCGAATCGGGAGACCAGAATGCCTCGTAGATGAACGTGAAGTCGCCGCTGCCTCCGAAGTCGGTCAGGCGCACCGTGCGCCCCTTGCCGTCTGATTGACGGATGTAGAGTTCATACTCTCCGCTCTCGTCCGAGGCGTACGCGATCCAACGCCCATCGGGGCTCCACGTCGCGTTGCGTTCAAACGCGCCGTCCGTCCGGGTCAGGTTCCGGGGCGAGCCGTTCTCCGCCGGCAGCGTCCAGAGGTCACCTCGCGCGCTCACGACAGCCCGCTTGCCCGTCGGCGATATGTCCCAGCCTTCGATGAAGTTCGACGCATCAACACGGTGTGAACGCAAATCCGGGAAGTCGCCCGGAATCGTGATGTCCACCGTGCGGATCGAGCGGTTGTCCAAGCGCAGCACCTTGAGCGTCGCCCCGTGCTGGAAGATGATCTCGCCCTCGCCGTTGCGCCCCGGTCCGATCGCCGGCGCCTTGACGTCGTAGTCGGCAAACGTCGTCACCTGCGTGCGTGAGCCGTTCTGCGGGTCATAGACCCAGATGTTGAGCCGATGGCTCGGGCCGTCGTCAGACATGTAATACAGGCGGCCGCCGTGCCACATGGGCACCGAGTCTGTGCCTTCGAAGTCGGTGATCTGCTTGGCCGTGTGATCCTCGAGATTGAACAGCCAGATGTCCGTGGCCATCCCACCGCGATAGCGCTTCCACGTCCTGTTGTCGGTCGTGTGCGGGGTGTACGCCAGCCATTGTCCGTCCGGACTGATGGCCGCCACCGCGCCATAGGGCACCGGCAGTTGCGCCGGCAATCCGCCCGAAGGCGACACCGTGAACAACTGCGACTGCCTGCTCAGCCCGGCCAGTCCGAACATCGAGAAGAGAAGCCGACCATCGTCGGTCCAGTCGTTGAGCATCTCGGGCGAGGGGTGGTACGTCACACGGCGCGCAATCCCACCCTCGACCGGAATCACGTAGATGTCCGCGTTACCCTCGTAGTTGCCCAGGAAGGCAACCTCGGACCCGTCCGGGCTGAAGCGGGGCAGGATCTCCGCGCCCGTCGGCCCGGTGAGTTTGACGGCCGTGCCCCCGTCCCGCCCGACCGTCCAGATGTCGCCCGCGTACGAAAACGCGATGCGATCCCCGCTGATGTCGGGATAGCGGAACATGCCCGCGTCGGGGCGATGCTGCCCGACCGCCTGACCGGTCAACGCAAGCCCCGCCGAGAGGGCGAGCCAACGAGTCATCGACATTTGCTTCTCCTGTAGTCTGGGTGAACCCACTGAGATGAGATGGGTCGCTCTTTCCGTCAGCACTTGGAGTCACAACCCCTCCCTGCCAGCATAGCCCTACACTGGGCCCATGAGCGGAGCCGACCACCACCCTCTCCAACCCTGGATTCCGGGAACGCGACGCGTTCTTGCAACCACGCGCATTTTCACCCTGGAAGAACAAGCCTGGGACTGCCCCACCGACTCGGCCCGCTCCGGGCGCTTCGCGGTCATCAACTCGCCCGACTGGGTCAACGTCTTCGCGCTCACGCCCGACAACCAACTCGTGCTGGTGGAGCAGTTTCGCTTCGGCTCGGGCACGCTGTCGATCGAGATTCCCGGCGGCATCGTCGATGACGGTGAGAGCCCGGCCCTCACCGCCGTCCGCGAACTGCTCGAAGAAACCGGCTACGCCGGTTCGGAACCTGTCCCCCTGGGAGCCATCTCCGCCAACGCCGCCATCCTCAACAACCGGGTGCACACCTACGTCGTCACCGAGGCCCGCCGCGCCGCAGCCCAGAGCCTGGACGAGAACGAGCAGATCCGCGTGCTGACCGTGCCTGTGAAAGAAGCCCTCGACATGGCCGCCGATGGCCGAATCCACCACTCCATCGTCGTCGCCGCTTTCACGCTCTTCCAGCGCTGGTACCTGACCCGCGGCCGGCAATGACGCCCGCCGAGCCGACAGCCCGCCTTCACTTGCCCGGCTTGGGCACATGCTGGTCGATGAGGATTACGTTGCCATCCGGATCGGTCACCATGATGCTGGCCGGGCCTGTCCCCGCAGGGTCAGTCGGTAGAGTCAGCGTGATCCCCCTGCTCTCCAGCGCCGCCTGGATGTCGCGCACGTCGTCGAACTCGTCCATCGCCTGGGACTGGCGGTCCCAGCCGGGGTTGAAGGTCAGCAGGTTGCCCTGGAACATGCCCTGGAAGAGCCCGATGGTGGCCGTGTCATTCTGCAGGATCAGCCAGTTCTGCGCCTGGTCGCCACCGACGACTCGGAAGCCGAGGTTCTCGTAGAACGCCCGAGAGGCCGCGATGTCTCGCACAGAGAGACTAACGGAGAAGTTCCCCAGTTGCATGGCCCGGTCACCCGCGGACCGGTTCTTCTGTGCGAAATCACCCGTTGTTGCACAAGCGCTCAGCAGCAAAGTCATCGTGACAATCGTCGCTCCTCGCACTCAGCGCCCTCCCGGGACCGTGAAGCCATTTCAATCAGGGTGACTGGATTCGAACCAGCGGCCTTCTGGACCCAAACCAGACGCTCTACCAAGCTGAGCTACACCCTGTCGCCCACAAGGATACGCCGGCTTCGCCTCCGGCACAAAAAGAACGCCGGCCCGCCTCGGGTCGATGACGGACCGGCGCGTGCTGACGGATTCTCAACGCCCGCCTACATAGGTACCTCGCGGAACAGCACCACCCTGGGCTTGGTCACGATCTCGGACTCCTCGACCTTGCCGTCGCTGTTGCGGTCATCCCAGGTACCCACCGCGCTGCGGTCTATCACCATCAGGTAACGCCGAGCGAAACTTGGGACAAGCGGGTCGGCATTGGGCAGGTTGAGGTTGTTCACGTCGCCAGTGAGATTGCTCACGTCCTCGCGCGTGTATCCATGCACCACGAACCAGACCGCAAAGTAGTCGCTTCGAGTGGTCACCAGTTCCAGCACCTGCGAGGCCAGGGCCAACTGTTCGTCGTAGTCGTTGCCCAGTTCATCGCTCAACTGGTCGGCCGTGTACCCGGCGCCCTCGATGCGCACCTTGAACTCGGCACCGGCGTTGGTGCTTTCAAAAGTGACCAGTCGTCCGGGCGCTGGCGTAGGCGAGCCGGCCCCGGCCACCTTCTGGTCACGCCCCAGCACGTCCATCCCGGCTAGGGCCGCTTCGCGGTTGTTCAGACGGGTCTGATTCGCGGCGCTGGGGAAGGTCTCCACGAAGTCCTGCCGGAAGCGTGCCGCCATCACTTCGCCCAGCGACGCGAAGCCCGGCGACTCGCGGATGCCGATGATGCCGGTCAATGCTTCACGTCCGCGATCCGGCGCCGCGCCCAGCGTCGGGTCATACGCCCGGTTGTTCTCGATGAGGCGCCGTTCGTTGCCCGCCACCGTGAACAGATCGGCCTGAGAGAAGCCCGAGCCTGGATCGAGATAGGGCACGAAGCCCCAGTTCCACCCGCCCGGGCCGCCGAAGTTGTTGTTCACCAGCGAATCCGGCATGGACGAATAACGGAAGGGAATCTGACCCGTCCGGTCGCGATATGAGAAGATCGTCGCGGCCACGTCCATCGAACGAGCATCGGGCAGGCCCAGATTGCCGAAGTCTGACTGGCTGCCCGGTGGTCCGCCCACCCAGTTCACGTACTGATTTGGATTCTGCGACGAACTGGTCCCCAGTCCGCCGTATTCGCCGGCCAGACGCCACATCCAGTTCTCCGGCATGCCCAGCGCATCGAATCCTTCGCCAGGGCTGAGGATTCCGATCGTGCGCAGCACGCGCAACGGGGCTGTGTTGATGTTGATCTTGCCCGGCACCGGACGCCGGAGCACGCTGTTCCAATTGCCCTGCACCGAGGTCTGCACGCTGTCGAACAGCGTCAGCGCCATCGGCACGCCGTCGCCCAGCACGCGATCGCCCGAGGCCACGTTATACACGCCGTCCACGTCCTGATCGACATTGACGAACGGCACGAACTTGTGCAACTTCAACTGGCAGCGATCGAACACGTAATCCCGGTGCCCGGTCGGCGCCGCGCCGGGGCGATCGTCCGGCCTCGGATCCGAAAGCGAGCGCACATGCCGCTTGTGCGGGTCGAAGTAGGTGTAGCGGCTGTAGACACCCTCGGGCTCGCGCTCAAACGCCAGCGCCAGCGCGATCGCTTCGCCCAGCGTCAGCCACCGCCCCTGCAGCGACGGATCGTTGTCATCGGGAACGCCGTTGCCCGGGATGATCTCCTGCGGGAACGGGTCGTACTCTGGCCCGATCGCCCACGGTTTGAGCAGGTCGGTGACACGCGAAATGTCGATCTGCTCTGTTCCGTTGTCGTTCACCAGGCCATCGTTGCGGATGTGCAGTTCTGGATTCTGCGCTCCTCCACCGCTCCGAGGCGCTGCGCCGCCGGTCATCCCGTACAGCGTGTCGTCCATCAGGTTGGTCTTGACCGCGTTGGTCCACTGCTCCGGCCTCTGGTTGAAGGTCACCTCCACAGGCCCAGTCATGTTGACCACGCCCACCGGCAGCGGCGTATACCCGATCACGGGCCCAAACCACGCACTGGAATACGGCGCCACACCGAAATCGGTCAGATCCAGTCCCACGCCGCTCGGCACCTGCCCGCCCTTGATGTTCTGCGGATCGCCTTCTCCCTGGTAGTCATTCGATCCCGGAGTGCGCCTGTTCTGAATCGTCTCGATGCACCACTGCGGCAGCACCCCGCGCAACAGGTTGCCCCCGCTCATCGCATCGCTCGATGCGGCAAACCCACGCCGGCGGATGAACGAATGCGTCGCAATCGTGAACCCCGTGTTGTGATTCTCGTAGGTTTCCGTTCCCACCATGAAACTCGTCCGAGTGTCCTGGCAGCGGCCTTCCGTGCCGACGACGCGCGGTTCGGAGTTGAAGTCGCCGCCGTATCCGCCCGCGTACGGCAGACGCGAGTCGAGGTGACCAAAACGCAACGCCGGATCGGGATAGGTGCCCGGACTGGGCAACGTCAGCGTGTCTGGATTCGGCTCACGCAGGCGATCGACCAGCAGGTCGTTCTCCATCCAGTTGTCGCTGTCGTTCAGCGAGCCATTCCAGCGCGTCTCTTCTTCTCCGACGGTGATCTTCCGCCAGAGGCGCACCACCTGGAACTCGGGGTCGCGCGGGCCGTCGCCGCCCGATGCCTGCGTCGGGAACAGCCGCGTCTGCTCGTCGCGATATGAGAGGTTTCGCCGCGGATCCTCGAAAAGATCCTCGAACGTCAGCCGCTGATCCCACGCCGGGTTCCACGAACCGCGCCGACACGCCGGCTCGGCATCGGGGTCCACGTCGCACCCGTTGTAGGCGTTGATGAGCAAGCCTGACTCGGGATTGAAACGGCGCATCCACACCGGCTCGGCGTTGCCCGAGTCCAGGAACTGCCGCCGGATCCAGTCATTGAAAACCTGCTGCACCTGGGCGAACGAGGCCGGGCCATACCCGTAGTTGATCAGGTAGCGCTGCCAGCGCTTGATGATCTCTTCCTCGTCCTCCTGCCCCAGCGCGTAGAACACCCTTGTCTCGCCCGGCTGCATCGTGACCGCCGACTGCGTGTACGCTCGCGGCAGGTTGTCGTCCAGAAGCAACTCGTCGGCGATCGGAGGCTCGTACCTGGCCAGTTTGAAATAGCGCCCGCCAAACTCGATGTAGTAGTCGAACGCACGCACTCCCTCCAGTTCCGTGGTGCAGTTGGGGCACGAATCCTCGTCACTCCGGCTCAGCGGTGCCGGGCCTGAAGTCCCCGCACCCAGCACCACCGGCACGTTGAACGGGTTGTGCAGTTTGACCGCGAACACCTGCATCACAAAGTCGGAGTTCTTCTCCCACACCGTCGCGTTCGAACTCCAGTCGCCGCTGGTCAACTTCCCGCCCACCGTGATTGACGGCGCCGGAGGCGGCTGCAACCCATCCGGAGGGTTCACGCATCCCGCCGTGATGTGATCCCGATCGCCATCCGGATCATCGCGGTAGGGGCTCGGACGCGGCGGAGGATTGTGGCGCGGAGCGTCCGTGTAGATGTTGATCGACATGGCCTCGACCAGGAAAGGCTGGGCCTCGATTCCGTAAATGTTGATCGCTCGCGACTCGGCCAACTGCGCGTTGTCGCCCCATGCATAAGGCGGAATGAGCCGCCGACCCGGCAGCCCGCCCGGATAATTCCGACCCCGATCGGTGTTCTCGATGGTATTGACCAGCGGATCGACCGTCGGGTTCTGACGCCAGTCGTCCACGTTCGGAGTCGTCACCGACGCAATCAGCGTCGCCACCGTCGGCACGCTGTCTCCGTCGGCCTGGTCCTTGAAGTTCACAGCCATGTGCGCCGCAGTCCGCATCGCCAGTTCAGGGCCACCGTATCCGTAGAACAGCGTGCGATACCGCAGGTAGGCCGCGTTGGTCACGTCGCGCGTCCACGCCTGGTCAATGGTCGAATACCCCGCCAGGGCCGCACGATAGATCTCGAACAGCGCCGGCACGTTGCCCGACGCGTCGAGAAGATAAGGCTTGGCCTCGGTCCACGTCACCACGCGCTCGGGGTTGGTGATCGGCTCCCCCGGATCGCGGATCCAGTGGAACAGGGCCGCATGACGCCCCGTCAGTTCATACTCCCGCTTGGCCTGGTTCGAAAGCGACGAAGGCAGCAGCCCCCACTCGCCCGTTCCATCCACCTGCCAGTCGCGGTTCCACAGAAAACCGCGGTTGCGAATCTCCGAGCCGCCGCTGATCGTCGTCAGCAGCGCCCGGGGCGACACGGCCATCATCGCCATGGCGTCGTCGTCGATCAGACCGTCCGGCCTGCTCTGCGCGCCGGGCAGAAACTCCTGCCCGCGAATCCGATCGTCCAGTCCAAGACGCTCGTACGCCAGCGCTCGACTTGAACGCATCGGTCCGAAACGCCGCGTCGTCTGCCAGTACGCGTTGTTTGAGTTGTTCTCGTCGTCCAGGCGAGCGTCCAGCGTCGCCTCCAGCCGCGAAGTGGTCGCCGGGTCGTTCAGCCCGCGATAGGTCAGCAACTCGCTCAGGTCCGCAAGTCCGAAGATGGCCCGCCCGAATCGGTCGTCCGCCTCTTCCCGGCTACTCGGCCGATAACTGGCATCCAGCGGGTCCATCGCCCCCACACGCTGCGCGTACCGCACACGATTGAGCGCACGGAAGTCCATGTCGGCCAGCAGAGTGTCACTCTCCGACCCGTCCGACTTCAGGTACATGTTGTATTCAAACGGCGAGAACGGCACCAACTGGTCCGACTCGTCATAGTCCGACACGTCGCCAAAGCCCGGTTGAACATACCCCACCGCCGTCGGAGGCGTGAAACTGTAATCGTTCTGGATCTCGCGGCGCAGCGCGTCATACGCATACCAGCCGATCACCTCCGTCCTCATCGCCAGCCCGTCGGGACCGGTCGCCAGCATCGTCGCGTCGTACAGCGAGTAATCAGAGTTGCCGTGCTCGACCAGCGCCGTCTGCCAATCCTTCGGCCGCGAAATGCTCGAGTACGTCAGTGTGGGATCCACCGACACCACCTGCGGGATCGTCGACGTGAAGTCCATCGCCACGTCGTGCATCGTCAGCACGCGCCGCAGGTCGATCTCCGCCACGCTCGAACCCAGCGGCGCCTCCAGCGTCGGGGCAATCGAGTTGTCCGTCGCCGTGTTCACATTCACCAGCCCGCTCAGGTCCATCACCCGAACGGCCGCGAACACGCGGTAGTCCTTCACCCCCGGAAGCAGGTTTAACTCCTGCCCGAGAAACGTTGAATCCCGCAGTTCAAACCAGCGGCTGTCCACGAACCCGTCGCCATCGGCGTCGGCATACTGATAGGCCGGGTAGTCCGGGCTGCCCCACCCGGCCGTCGCTCCGTCGCGGTCCAGGAACAGGAACGGCTGATTGATCGGGAAAAACATGTTCCGCTGGTACATCGTCCAGTGGAAGGGACGGTTCTTGTCGGCCGCCGCTCCCCACGGCAGGTTCGGCGTGGCGTAGAGCAGCCCGCTCCCCGGGTCGCGCCCGATCAGCGACAGCCAGAAACTCATCTGGTTCTGGATGCGGAACCCGCGCGGCGCATCAAAATTGTTCCGCAGCGCAAACAGGTTCACAAACATCCCGTCCGGCGCCAGGTTCGAAATCTGCATCCAATCGCGGTTGTCCAGCCACCACTTGGTCGGGTCGGACGGATACTCGCGCTCGCCGGGCAAGCCCAGGAACGTCGGCTCGGTCGAGGCCAGATACGGGTCGCTCGGCATGCGCGGATCCAGGTCCGGGCGGTTCAACTGATGCCACGGGTTCGGATGCCCACCCGACGGACGGAACCGATAGTGATTGACCTGGGCGAGCGGATAGCGCCGTCCGTTGATATCGCCCTCTTCTGGAGTGCTCAGCGCGGTGAAATCGGTCGACGGGTAATCCACCGTCTCCCGGTATGGCTGAGACGCCAGCCCGGTGTCGTTCGTTCCTGCACGCCACGTGATGTCCAGCCGGTCCTGCGCGATCACCTCGGCGATGTAGTCTCCGATCATCGGCCCGATGCTGTTCAGATCCTGCCGGGCTTCCACTGCCCGGGCCGATCGCTGGTCTCCCAGCCCGATCGTCACATACACGGCCGCGATCACCGCCATCAGCGCCAGGATGCCCAGCACCAGGATCAGGATCGACCCTCGGCGCACCGCCGACGGCGCGCCGCGTTGTGTCGTCTTGTCGATCGCCATCTTGCTTCTCCTGCACGTCCGCAGCACGAAACTTGCCCGACCGCGTCCAACGCGGGCCCGCTCGACCCGCGGGCTCCGCGCCGCCTACCTGTTGTCCAACCCACCTCCGGGAACAGAAAAGATCACCTGGTACGTCCGTTCGCTCGTCGGGTCATCCCGCTCGGCCAGCGTCATCGTGACGCGGATCATCGAGGGCCACAGCCACGGACGATCGTCCGCCGGGTTGTCCACCGGCTCCGACGTATCCGTCCAGTCGTCATGAGCCCAACTTTCGTCGTCCGGATCATCATCCTCCTCGAGCGGCCCCGGGTCATAGAACCCGAAGAACGACAACTCCGTCTGCGCGCCCGGCTGCATCGACGGCAGCGGCAAGTCCGCGTTGATCAACTGCCTCGTCGGGTAATACCACTCCCGCGCCGGCGGATCCCAGTAGTCGTCAGACTCCCCGCCGATCAGGCGCGGCAGCACCAGGCCCGCATTCACGCCCGTGAAAGGCTGCGCGATCAGCGGATCGACGTTCGCGTTGTACACCCCATTGCCGTTCACGTCCTCGTACCGCGGCAGTCCGTACCAGATCAACTGCCCGTACGTCGGCGAGCCGACCACGTCGTCGATCAGCCCGTACGTCCACTCCACGATGAACTCCGTGCATCCGGCCACGAACACCGAAGCAGGGAGCATCTCCTGGTCGGCCTGCCGATACGCTCGCTCCAACTCGCGGAACGGCGCGTTGCTCGACAGATCCCCTTCCGTGATCGTCAGCAGCGGCGGCTCATACTCAAACCGCATCCGCGTGTGCCGCGACGAATACGGATCGCTCCCACGGTTCGGACTGGCCGGAAACGTCTCCAGCATCCACAACTGCATCAGGTACCGGTCGTTCAAAACTCGCGGATCGAAGTAATCCTTGAACTCCTGGTTGCGCGGGCGGAAATCCAGCGGGCGAACGTCAAAGTGGTTCACCACCGCCTGCACGTACCCCAGCGTCGAGGTCGTGATGTCCACGATGCCCGAGGTCAGCCAGGGAACTCCGGCCGCAGGATCGACCCGGTAACTCGACACCCCCCAGATGTCCGCTGGACGCCGAGGCACCTCACGCGACAACATCCGGAACGGACTCTGCACCGCCGGCTGCATCGCAACCTGCACCTTGTTGTCGGCCAGCAACGCGCGGTTGCCGACCACGTTCACCATTTCCTGCGGAATCTGCGTCTCCGTCTTCTCCGGAGTCACCATCAGCAGCACATGACGCAGCAGCCCCCAGTCGCTGGCATACTCGTTGGGGTTGGGCGCCCCCGCTGTCCCGGGCACTCCAAGCCCTCGCGCCTGAGCGCCCGATCCCTCCGTCAGGTTCGGATCGGCCAGCCAGGGGCGGTAATATCCGTTGTTCCGGACCGCCGCCGTGTTGTTCGGTGCGAACGGCCGCGTCTGTCGAATCCCATGCCCGTAGTAAATCCGCGCATCCGATGAACTGGCCACCAGGTCGGGATGCATTGCCCGCCGCGCGGTCTGAAACTCGCCCGAGTCCGAGTGCGCAAAGAACGCGATCTCGTCCACCCGACGCGCCCGCGCCTGCGGCGCGCCTTCAAACCGCGTCGGGTCGAACAGCGAGACCGGCTGCCCGAAGTTCGCGTATGCGCTGCGGATCACCAGCGTGCCCTCCCGGGTCATCTGCTCGAAATCCCGCCGCATGATCCGCTCGATCTGCGCGGCCGTCCGGTTCAACTCGCTCACGCGCTTCCCACGCGCGATCGTGTCTCCCACCGTGTTGAATACCCCGGCGATGCCCAGCGACAGCAACGCCACAAGCCCGACGACAATCAGCGTCTCCAGCAGCGTGAATCCGGGTTGCTCGGAGTTGTGCTTCATCGCTTCTCCCATCACCACTCGGCCCGGTACGTGAACACCCGCACCGGCTTCTGCGGCGTGTACACGATCTGCTCCACCTTCACCCCGCGCGGATCGGCCCCGGCCACGTAGTCGGCCTGCGACGTCGGGTAGCGACGATCCACCTGCACCTTCAACTCGCTGCCCGTCAGTTCCGGCACCTTCACTACGTTGAGCACATGGCCCAGGTTGTCCACCACCGTCTGCCCCGGCACGGCCACCTGCGCCGTCCAGCGCTGCCGCTGTAAGGCCGTGGCCGTCCCGCTCAGCACCAGCATGTCCGGCTCGCTTGAGCGCACGAACACCGGCATCACCTGCGGCAGCGAGTACGTCCCGCTCCCGTTTGCCGGCGCGCCCGTCCCCGTCGGGCGCCCGTCCACGTCCACCCCCAGCGGCAAGCGCTGCTGGTTGGCCGGCAACCGCGTCCGCGTCAGCACGTCCGACAGCGTGTACCCCCGCGGCACCGCGATCCGCGGATCGATCCGCCGGATGAACACCGCGATCTCCAGACCCGTCTTGTTCCCCCCCAGACGCACACGCCGGGGCACAATGTCCCACACGTACTGCGGCTCTTCGCCCGAGTACGGCTGAGGAAACAGACGCCCCGTCACCGGCAGGACATACTGCTGCGCAGCCTGCGACGGGAGGTCATAACACTCCAGCGTATACGTGCGCCCGAAGCCCACCAGCACATCGCCGTATCGCTCATAGTTCACCTGCGGCTGCTGCACCCAGTGCCCGCCGCCCGAGGTGGCCCACTGCCACGTTGGCTCCCACAGAAATGTCATGTACTCCGGGTTCAGGTCCATGCCCGTGCGGCATACGTCACTGGCGTTCCCGCTCTGCATCGAGAACAGGTAATCGCGCCGCAATCCCTCGAACGAGACCAGGTTCTCCGCGTCGGTCAGCATGCGCTGCACCGTCTCGGCCACGATCGCTCCGCGCGTGCGATCCACTGCGTCCCGCTGCTGCGCGATCACCACGGGGAACACCGCCGCCAGCCCCAGCAGGCCCAGCGCCAGCACCAGCACCGCGATCAGCACCTCGATCAGCGAAAAGCCCGTTCGCGCTCTGACGGAAATCGGTCTGCTCATCGCGCCACCTCCGTCAACTCCCCGCTGTACGGGTCTACCAGGTATCGCAGCGCCTTCGGCTCATCTGCTCCGCCCAAGGACTCCGGCCCCTCGAACAGCACCCCGTTGCCCAGCACGAAGTTCGTCGCCGTGCCCACGCGATTGGTGTCCCCGTCGATCCACCGGTCGATACTGTCGCGCAGGTTGGCCTGCCCCGCGCTGCTGGCGCTGAACGCCGAGTTGCCGGTGAACAGCCCTTCGTAGTCGATCGCGATGTTCCCGCTCGTCGCGTCATAGGCCTCGTACAAAGAGCCCGTGTCCTTGCCGCCGCCGCGACGCGACATCTGGCTGGCTCCCAGCGCCGACGCCAGATCGCGCTCGTCGTACAGCGCCACCCGCGACACATCCGACACCAGCACCGTGTCCAGCGACTGGTTGCCGATCAGCGCCCGGCGCAGCCGCTCATCGTTTACCTCGTAAGGCAGCCCGTTCCCGTTCAGGTCCGGCTCGCTCACCACGCGCCGCCCCCACGACACCAGGTTCTCCGCCCAGTCCACCCGCAGCCAGGCGCCAGGATCATTCCGCGAGCCCGCTGTCACGCCGTAACCGCCCAGATCCGCCTGCCGGTTCAACGACGACGGCCTCGGGTCAATCAACAGCGATTCACGCCCGTCTCGCCTGATCTGTCCCGTCCGTCCGTCAAAGCGAATCATGAACGACTGCCGAGGCGTCCGCCCCACCGGCCTGGCCGACGTCGGCGATCCTGTCACGTCATAAAAACCGTCTTCCGGAAAAACCCAGTGCCCGCGCCGCCAGGCATTTCCCGTCGCATACAGGTCCGAGTCGTACCAGTCATACCCGAACCCGGGCCCCCCGGCCGTGGTCGTGAACCGCGCCGGCACAAATCCACGCACCATCCAGTTCGGAGGCAGTTCCGTCGTCTCCCCCACCAGCACCGGCGCAAACACGTCACGCTCGATCGTCAGGTTCGCGTTTCCGTCCACGGTGTCGGTGATCGTGCCCACATACTCGGCCGCGACGATCCTCATCCGCTTGTTCGCCGCGTCATACAGGAACACCGCCGCCCCGTCGGTCCCACGCGATGACTGCATCACCACGTCGCGAGCCATCGTCACCGCCACCTGCAGCGTGTTCTCGGCCAGCGATCGGTTTGAAGAGGCCGTCATCGCTGTGAACGCCGGCAGCGCCGCCGCAATGGCGATCAACGCCACCGCGATCACCACGAACAACTCGACCAGCGTGAATCCCCGGTTCGCATGGTGCCTGTTCATCGCCCCACCCTCACCAGGTTGTCCTGCATCGCCTTCTGACGCACCAGTCCCTCGGGCATGTCGCTCGGTGCTTTCAGTCGATCACGCAGCGTCGCAATGTCCTCCGTTCCGAAAAGCCCATCGCTTCCGGCCCCCAGCAGCGCCCACGTCGCGCCGCGCAATTCCGCGTTTCCATCCGTCACATCCAGCGTCGGATCTCCCAGCGAACTCTGCAGAATCAGCGGGTCGATCAGCGCCGCGGGTATGTTCAGATCGCCCGGCCTCTGCACGCTGTCCTCATGCAGCCACCGGTAATACCGGAACGCCTTTCCGTTGCGATCCACCAGCGCGTCGCGGTTGCTCCGGTCGGTCACGCTGCCCCCACCCAGTTCGCTCTGCTCCGCCGGGTCGAAGTAGTTGGGCGACAGCCGCGCCGACGTGCGCCCGCCCTCCATGAACGGCTCAAACTGCTGGCTCCCGACGGTCATCGCGTCCCCCACGCCCGCCCACGATCCGTCCCGCGCCGGCGCCACCATGCCCAGGCCCTGCACCCCGTCGACATCCACGGGCATCGATCCCATCAGGTAGATCGGGATCGAGAACTTGCTGTACCGCGCATCCCGATATGGTGTAGCCGCGCTGACCGCCGAGCCCATCAGGAACGCCCGCGCGTTCGCGTCACCCATCTTGTACACATTCACCAGCCGCCGCGATCCGGCGGTGTAGACCGGACCGGTGTTGCTGAACGCGCCCCGCGACGTGGCCGAGCCGGCTCCCATCTCCGCCCCGTCGTACACCAGCGGCGGCAGGAAGTCGAACGTCGTCTCAAACTGCGTCGTTGCCGTGGCGATCGAGTTGAGCGTCTGCTGGTCGGCCGACTTGCGCGCAAACACCCCCGCCGCGTTCAGCCCAGTGATGAGCAGCGCCATCAACACCCCAATCACCACGATCGCCACGAGCACCTCTACCAGCGTGAACGCGCGACGCGGAGATTGGCGATTTCCTGCTGCGATGTTCATCGCGCACTCCTTCCGCGCGGGCCGAGCGGCCCGCGCGATCTGCCGATCACATGCCGCCGCCCTGCAAGGACTCGATCATCGCCACCAGCGGCAGGAACATCGCCACCACGATCGTCCCGACCATGCCGCCCAGCATCACCACCATCAAAGGCTCCAGCAGCGACACCAGCGACGCCACCGCCACGTCCACCTCTTCGTCGTAGTTGTCCGCGATCTTCAAGAGCATCACGTCCAGTTCGCCCGTCTCCTCGCCCACGTCGATCATGTTCACCACGATCGGGTCGCACGTCTTGCTCTCACGCAGCGGCCCGGCGAACGTCTCGCCCTCGCGAATCGAGTCGTGCACCTTTCCCAGCGCCTTCTCGAACACGTAGTTGCCCGACGTCTCCTTGGTGATCGTCACGGCTTCGAGAATGGGCACGCCCGCCGAGATCAGCGTTCCCAGGGTCCGCGTGAATCGTGCCACGACCGTCTTGCGCACCAGCGAGCCGAAGATCGGAGTCCACAGAATCAGGATGTCCGTCAGCGCCTTGCCCGGGGGCGTCTTGCGCGACAACTTCACCAGGATGAACCCCACCACCAGCCCGATGCCCACGATCGCCCCGCCGGGGATGCTCTGCCCCGGGTTCGACCCGGCGAACCAGCGGCTCGTGTTGATCAGCCAGATTGTCAGGAACGGCAGATCCACGCCGAAGTCGTTGAAGATCGCCTCGAACTTCGGGATGATGAAGATCATGATCGCGGTCAAAATCAGCATCGCGATGCACACCACCACGATCGGGTACACCATCGCGCCCTTGATCTTCCTCTTCAGACGCTGGCTCTTTTCCATGAACTCGGCCAGACGCTGCAGGATGATGTCCAGCACGCCGCCGATCTCGCCCGCGTTCACCATCTTCACATACAACTTGTCAAAGGCCTTGGGAAACTTCGCCATGCTCTCCGACAGACTCGTGCCGCCCTCCACCTCCTCGCACACGCCCTGCAGGATCTTCTTCATCAATCCCGGACGCTGCTGGCTCTCCAGGATCTGCAGCGAACGCAGCAGCGGCAGACCGGCATCCTGAAGCGTCGACAACTGCCGCGTAAACAGCGTCAACTTCTTCTGCGAGACGCTGCCGATCGCCAGCGGCGTCCCGCTCTTCCTCTTCCGCCTCTTCGCCGGTGCGCCCGCTTCGCCGCCCCTGGCACCCTTCTTGTCCTTCACCGGCTTGACCGACTGAGGGAAGTAACCCTGCTTGCGAATCCGCGAAATCGCCTCTTCGCTGTTGGCCGCCTCGATGGTGCCCTTCTGCGTCTTTCCCGCCGCGTCGATCGCTTCGTATGCGAACGTCGTCATCGACTTCTACTCCCCGGCCGGACGCACCGACCGCTCTCAGCACATGGCGCGACGCCGCAGCGCCGCGATCTGTTCAACCCTCTTCTGCCAGCGTCTCGCGAACCACTTCGTCGATCGTCGTCAGACCCTCGTAGATCGCCAGCAAACCGCTCTCACGCAGCGAACGCATGCCCCGCCGGCGTGCGTGCTGACGAAGCACGGCCGTGCTCGCCTCCTTCATCACCAACTCACGCATCGTGTCGTCCATCTCCATGATCTCGAACAAGGCCATGCGCCCCTTGAACCCGCCGCCGATCTCGTTGCTCTTGCCCGGACGGAAGAAAGTCCTTCCACGCACGTCCTCGGGCCTCAACTGCAACTCCATCAACTCCTCGACCGTCGGCGTGTACTCCTCCTTCACCCGCGGATCCAGCGTCCTGACCAGACGTTGCGCCACGATGCCTTCGATCGTCGCCGTCAGTAGGAACGGCTCCATCCCAAGGTCCACCAGGCGGATGACCGAACTCGGCGCGTCATTGGTGTGCAGCGTGCTCAGCACCAGGTGCCCCGTCAGCGACGCCTGCACCGCGATCTGCGCCGTCTCAAGGTCGCGAATCTCGCCCACCAGGATGATGTCCGGATCCTGACGCAGGAACGACCGCAGCGCCGCCGCAAACGTCAGCCCCACCTCCGCGTTCATCTGGCACTGGCACAGCCCGTCGATGTCGTACTCCACCGGATCCTCGGCCGTGAGAATCTTCGTCTCGATGTCGTTCAACTCGGCCAGCGCCGCGTACAGCGTCGTCGTCTTGCCCGACCCCGTCGGGCCCGTCACGATCACGATCCCGTTCGGCTTGTTGATCAGGTGCCGGAATCGCGCCAGGTCATCCTCCCGGAACCCCACCTTGTCCAACTTCAACTGCACGTTTGACCGGTCCAGCACGCGCAGCACCACGCTCTCGCCGTAAATCGTCGGCAGCACCGCCACGCGCAGGTCCACCGGGCTACCTCCCACCGTCAACTCGATGCGCCCGTCCTGCGGCAGTCGCCGCTCAGCGATATCCAGGTGCGCCATGACCTTCACGCGGCTCGTGATCGCCGGTCCGAGGTGCTTCGGGGGTGGCACCATCTCATACAGCACCCCGTCGATGCGGTACCGGATCTTGAACTCGTTCTCGAACGGCTCCATGTGCACGTCCGACGCCCGGTCCTTGATCGCCTGCAGAAGCACCAGATTGAGCAACTTGATCACCTGGTTGTCACCCGCCGCCTCGGCCACCGCATCCAGGTCGATCGACGTCCCCCGCTCGGCCAGCCCCGCAAACTTGCTGTCCGCCGCCAGTTTGGACACGACCTCCATCATCGATTCCTGCTTGGCGTAGTACTTGCCAATCAGTTCATCAATCCGCGCCGCATCGGCCACCACCGCCTCGACGTCGAAACTCATGAGCAGCCGAAGATCGTCCACCGCCCGGAAGTTATCCGGACTCTTCATCGCGATCTTCAGTTTCCTCCCCTTCGGGTTGTACTCCAGGGGAATCACTTGATACGCCCGAACGTTCTCTGCCGGAATCGCATCGCGCACCTCGTCTGGCAACTCCAGTTTGCTCAGATCGACGTACGCCATCCCCGCCTGACCGGCCAAGGCCGCGTCCACATCCTTCTGAGTACAATACCCCAGTTCCACCAGCAACTGCCCGATCGGCACTCGGCGCGTCTTCTGAATCCCCAACGCCTCGTGCACCTGCTCGCGCGTCACCACACCCATCTTGGTCAACACACGACCAAGTTTGCGCCCTTTGAGTTCTGATGGATCAGGCATCGACATGGTCATTCGCTCCCAAGTCCGACCTGGGAAGAACCGGGGCGCAAACCGCCCTGTCCTCCCATTCGACACAATTGCCCCACCTGTTCAAGTGCGCACACCCAAACAGCATGGGGCTTTTTGATACGCCACTTTGATATTGACTTCACTATTGCCTTCAGATCACGGACGACCCGTCTACAACCCGATCATTCGTTCGCGTGGAACTCGGCATCGTCCAACTCGATCCGTCCGATTGTCCCGCCTGAAGCGTGGACCTTGTTCGTCAGGTCAGATTGATTCTTGCACTTGTCGATCATCTCCTCGGCCGAAATCCATCCCCTCTGGTACAGCGACCACAGGTGGTCGTCCAGCAACTGCATCCCGTACTTGCGGCCCGTCTGGATCATCGAGTCAATGCGGAACGTCTTGTTATCGCGGATCAGGTTGGCGATGGCCGGCGTCACGACGAGGAACTCGTATGCCGCCACTCGCCCCGGCACGTCATGCCGCTTCATCAGCACCTGGCTCAGGATGCAGATCAGGGCCGTGGACAACTGCACCCGGATCTGGTTCTGCTGGGTCACCGGGAAGGCGTCCACAATACGGTCGATGGTCTTGGCGGCCCCGGTGGTGTGCAGAGTCGCAAACACCAGGTGTCCGGTTTCGGCGGCTCGCACGGCCGCCTCGATCGTTTCCAAGTCGCGCATTTCGCCCACCAGGATCACGTCCGGGTCCTGGCGCAGCACGCGGCGCAAGGCCTCGGCGAAACTGGGAACGTCATTCCCCACTTCACGCTGGTTCAGAATCGACTTCTTGTGGTAGTGGTAGTACTCGATGGGGTCTTCCATCGTGACGATGTGCCGGTCCATGTACTGGTTGACGTAGTCGATCATCGTCGCCAGCGAGGTGGTCTTTCCCGAGCCGGTAGGTCCGGTCACCAGGAACAGGCCTCTGGGCCGACGGATCAGATCCTTGCACATGTCGGGCAGACCGATCTGCTCAAACGTGAGAAGTTTATTCGGTATCTGCCGCAGGACGATGGCAATGTCGCCGCGCTGGCGGAAGACGGAGACGCGGAAGCGGGCCGCGTCGCCGTAGGCGAAGCCGAAGTCGGTGCCGCCCTCTTCCTGGAGTTCCTGCTGGTTGCGTTCGGGGGTGATCGATTTCATGAGCCCGACCATGTCGTCGGAATCGAGCACCTTGGTCTGGAGATTTCGCAACCCGCCGTGGAGGCGGATGGTCGGCGGGCGCCCGACAGTCAGGTGGAGGTCGCTGGCTCCGGTCTTGACCACCGTGTCGAGCAGGCGGTCGATCTGCATGGTGGACATCGTGCACTCCTGAACCGGTCAGGCGGGTAAAAAAGCGCTGCCGGGCTACTTGCGTTCCCCTTCGTCAACCTGGCTGACACGTGCGATCTCGTCGGGCGTGGTGACACCGTTGAGCACTTTGATTCTTCCGTCCGCCACGAGCGGGCGCATGCCACTGGCCAGGGCCGCTCTGCGGAGTTCGCTCACCGGCGAGAGTTTGAAAGCCAGGTCGCGCAGTTCGGCGTTCATCTGCAACATCTCGAAAATGCCCTTCCGACCCTTGTAGCCGGTCTCGGACTCGGCGCACGGCACTGGCTTGTAGACCCTCCCGAGCGCCTCGTCGACCGTCAGACCGATCAAGTTGAGGTACTTGGGATCGAGTTCCTCGCGTGAGGCCAGTTGCTTGGAAGGATCGTACAGCACGCGGATGAGCCGCTGGGCCATGATCGCCTGGATCGAGGAGGCGACCAGGAAAGGCTTGATGCCCATGTCGATCAGGCGCGTAATGGCACTGGGCGCGTCGTTGGTGTGCAGGGTGCTGAACACCAGGTGCCCGGTCAGGGCAGCCTGAATGGCGATCTCACCGACTTCGCGATCGCGGATTTCGCCCACGAGGATGATGTTGGGCGCCTGTCGCAGCATGGAGCGGAGAATCGCCGGGAACGTAAGGCCGATGCTTTCCCGCACCTGGCACTGGTTGATGCCCTCGAAGTTGTATTCGACCGGATCTTCGGCGGTGATGATTTTGCGGTCAGGCCGGTTGAGCACGTCGAGGGCCGAGTAGAGCGTGGTCGTCTTGCCCGAACCGGTCGGGCCGGTGACCAGGAAGATGCCGTTGGGGCGGCGGATGATCCTGTTGAAGGTCTCAAGGTTGTCCGGCTCGAAGCCGAGGTTGACCAGGCCGATGCGCACCGACTCGGGGCGCAAAATACGGGCAACCACGCTTTCGCCGTGATAGGCCGGGCAGGCGGAGACGCGGTAGTCGATCTGCACGTCGTCGACGGGCAGTTTGATGCGTCCGTCCTGCGGGATGCGCCGCTCGGCGATGTTCATGCCGGCCATCAGTTTGACGCGGCTGAGCAGCGCGTTCTGCATGCGCTTGGGCAGGTTGTCGCGCTCCATGCACACGCCGTCGATGCGATATCGCAGTCGCACGCGGTCAGCCATCGGCTCGATGTGAATGTCGGAGGCGCGCATGCGCACGGCCTCGGACATGATGCGGTTGACCAGCCGCACGATCGGCGCGTCCTCCGACGTGACGTCGATCGACTTGTCCATCGAGCGGTCCACCGAACGGTCGATGGTGCGGTCGATCGAATCGGTCACCAGCGACTCGTCGGCCGCAATCTTGCGCTCCGGGCGCTTGCCCTCGATGTAGGCCCTGATCTGCGACCTGCTGGCCAGACGCGGCTCGATCTGCGTGTTGAGGCGGAATCGCAGGTTTTCGAGCAGATCGAGGTCGAGCGGATCATGGATGATGAGTTGCAGTTTGCCCCCGGCCTTGCCCATCGGCAGCACGTGGTAGCGCTTGATGAGCGAGTCGTCGATGGCCTTCATGTCGATCTGTCGCGCCACTTCCGAGGCTGACAGATCGACATACTGCATGCCGAACTGGTCGGCCAGAGCCTTTGCGACGTGTTCCTCGGACACGTACCCCGCTTCGACGAGGGTCTCGCCCAGTCGGCGACCGGCGGCCTTGGACGCCTTGATCGCCAGCGCGAGTTTCTCCTTGTCCAAAACGCCCCAACCGACGAGGATTTCTCCGAGTTTGTTCCGCGATCGTGCCATGAATCCTGACGTCCCCTGTTCGGTGTAAGTCGACGAGGCGCGGACAGATGCCAACCAATCCCACGAATGGCTCGTCGGGGACTGTAGCACACGCCCGAACAACGGAACGGCGTTCGAGGCCCCTCACAACCATCTTCCCTCGCTTTGACCGCCCGGTTCCACCGGCGCTCCGACTACCATTCGCTGGAGCCAACTTCATGACAGACTCGCTCGCATCTCGTCCGCGACGCCTGCTGATCACCTCGGGCCCGACCCAGGAGCCGATCGACGCCGTCCGGTTCATTGGCAACCGGTCGTCCGGTCGGCTGGGCGCTGCCTTGGCCGACGCGGCCGGGGCAGCCGGCTGGCAGGTCACCCTGCTCGTGGGCTGTGAATCGCGCCGCCCAACTGATCCCTGCGTGAGGATTTTGCCCTTTCGCACCACCGCCGACCTTGAGCAGTTGTTGAACCTGGAGGTGCCGAAGACGGACGTGCTCGTGATGGCGGCTGCGGTAGCCGACTATCGGCCGCGCCTCGAGGCAGGCGCCTTGGAAGGCAAGACGCGGCGCAAGAGCGAGACCCTGGTGTTGGAACTCGAACCCACCCCCGACCTCCTGGCCGGGTGCCGTCGATTGCGCCGCCCCGGACAGGTGTTCGTCGGCTTTGCGCTCGAACCGCAGGAGGAACTGATGGCCTCCGCCCGCTCGAAACTCGAGCGCAAGGGGCTGGACCTGGTGGTCGGCAACCCGCTGGCGACGATGGACGCAGAGACCATCGAGGCCACGCTGCTCGGCGCCCCCGGCACGCCGTTCCACTCACCCCGGTCGACGCCGGGCGCGATTCCCAAGGCCGACTTCGCCCCCTGGCTGCTCGCGGCCATCGAAGAACTGGTCGCCTCAAAGGCGGAGCATGCCGATGCCTGAGCGTTCGTCGCCCGAGGGGGGCAAGTCAAAGATCCAGCGTTCGCGTCTCCGCGGCGGCAAGCCCACGCCCCAAGATGATCCGGCCGCGCGCCCGGCGCGACCGGCTCGCCCGATCAGGCAAAACGAAGCAGGCTCGCGCACCCGAAGACCGCCGGCCCGTGGTCCATCGCGCGAAGCCGGCCCCGGCACGGGTGGACAGCGCTCACGTGGGGCGGGCAGCGCCGGCGGGCCGCGGCGGTCATATGCACCGCGTCTGACCGAGTTGTACAAGGATGACCTGCTCATCGCCGTGGACAAGCCGGCCGGCATGGAGTTGCGCGGGCAGGACGAGTCGATCAGCGTCATCGAGGCCGTGCGCCGCCAGACGCGCGTTCGACGTGCCGCGCACGGGCCCTGGAGCGTTCATCAGATCGAGACGGCGGCCACGGGCGTGTGCGTGCTGGCTCGCACGCCGGCGGCCCGCGACGACCTGCTCCAGTCGAAGCGCACTGAGAAATTCTACCTTGCGCTGGTGGAGGGTGACCCGGCCGGGCCGGATGCACCGGCAAACGGGACGATCTCGACGGAGCAGAAGGGCCGCGAGGTGGGTGAACTGCGCCAACTGGTCACGCACTACCAGCGACTGGGCGCGCACGAGGGGCGGGCGCTGCTGCGACTGCGACCTCGCACCGACGGTCGCGGGCAGTTGCAATCACACCTGCGCATGTTGAACGCCCGCGTGGTCAGCGGCCCGGGGGCGCGGCCGGGGATCCATCTGGCCGAAGTCGTACTGACCCACCCGAAGACGCACGAACGCCTGCGCATCCAGTGCGCCGCGCCGGACTGGATGTACACGATGGCCGGTCTGAAGGCCCCTTCGGGCGCCGAGCCTCAGCCGCCCGAGCCCGCCGCCAGCGGCGAGGGGTGGGACAGGGTGGCCGACTGGTACGCTGAATACGTCGGCTCGGCCCGCAACGACCTGATCGACGAAGTGGTCAACCCCGGCGTGCGACGCCTGCTCGACGCGCAGCCGGGGCAGGTGGTGCTGGACGTCGCGTGCGGCGAGGGCGCTCTCGCCCGGCTGCTCCGCGACACCGGTGTGCGCGTGCTGGGCATCGACGCCAGCGAGAAGTTGATCGCTCGCGCACAGGAGCATGCTTCGCTCGACACCCGCTTCGTGGTGGCCGACGCGCGCTCGCTGGCGGACAACGCGGAGATTCCCCGGGTCGATCACGCCTGCTGCGTGCTGGCGCTGATGAACATGGACCCGATCGAGCCGGTGCTCGCCGGCATGAAAGCGCATGTGAAGCCGGGCGGGCGTGTGGTGGTGGTCGTGCTGCATCCGGCTTTTCGCTCGCCCAAACGGACCGCATGGGCCTGGGAGGGCAAAGACTCTCGCACGCAGCGGCAGTATCGGCGTGTCGAGGCCTATCTCTCGGAGCAGGCCATCGACATCGTGATGAACCCGGGGCAGGTGGCGTCGGGGGCGCGGCCCGTGACAACCACGACCTTTGTGCGCCCGATACAGTCCTACGTCAACGCGATGGGTCGAGCCGGTCTGCTGGTCGATGCGATGGAAGAATGGGTCAGCCCGCGCGTCAGCGAGCCTGGACCTCGGGCGGCCGAGGAAAACCGGGCGCGTCGAGAGTTTCCGATCTTCCTCGCCCTTCGCGCCGTAAGTCCGGTCACGGGCTCGGCAGGGCAATGATCCCGGCGTCTTCGTGATCACGCTCTCCCGCCGCGCAGGCGACGATGACCGATGCGACCTCGTCCGGGTCGAGCGTCTTGGTCGGCGGGAGTTGGTCCGAGGTCCAGATCTGCCGCAGCATGCCCGTTTCCACCGCGCCGGGAGCGACCGTGAACACCCGTACGCCAGACCCACGCCCTTCCCGCGCCGTTGCCCTTCCAAGAACGTTCAACGCAGACTTGGCCGCTCCGTAGAGTCCCAGGCCGGTGAATGGATCGAGCGTCGCGTAACTGCTCACGTTGACCACACGCCCGCCTTTCTTGCACAGGTGCGGCCAGGCACGGTTCATGAGGCGAATCGGCCCGAGCGCGTTGACCTGAAACGTGCGATCGAGTTCGGCATCCGTGAACTGGTGAAAGGGCTTGAAGGGGGCGTGGCCGGCGTTGTTGATCAGCGCATCGAGCCGGCCGAATCGAGCGGTGGTCTGATCCACCACGCGGCACGCCGCTTCGACTTCGCCCACATCGGCCTCGATGATGCAGTGGGCGGCGCCAGCGAGCAGGCCGGCCGTCTCGGCGAGCGTACACCGCGTTCGACCCACCAGAGCAATGCCCCAGCCCCGAGCGCCCAGTTGCACGGCACATCGGCGACCGATGCCCGAACCGGCTCCGGTGACGATGGCGACTGGTTCTGGATGCACGCTGTACTCCTCCGGGATGAATCCAAGCGGTGCCGGGGCGACCGGCGCACCGGAAAAGATACACTACTCTGCAACCATGGTGACGCGTTTCTCGATCCTTGGGCTGTTGACGATCATCCTCGGCGTGCCGTTCGTGATGAGCGTGATCAGGCGACCACCGGCCCCGCCGCCCGGGGCGCGAACGCTGCTCATCGTGACGCCGCACATCCCCCAGATCAGGCAGGAATTCGCCGAGGCCTTTGAGCGCTGGCACGAGGTCGAGTTCGGCGAGCGCGTTCGCGTGGATATGCGCACACCCGGGGGCACTACCGAGATTCGCACCCAACTCGATGCGCAGTTTCGCGCCGAAGTCAAGAACGGCAGGTTCCGCGTTGAAGACGGCGCCATCCGCCTGGAGCGCGGCGCGGCCGCGTATGACCTCATGTTCGGCGGAGGGAGTTACGACCATTCACAACTGTCACGCGGGCTGGTGGTCGGGCAGGACCTATTCGAATCTTCGCCCCTGACTCGTGCGCTGGGGCTTGATCAACTCGACCGCGCCGCCATCGCCATCGCCACCACGGTGGACAACACGCTGATCGAGCGGATGCTCGGCCGTCCTCTTCCCGCGGGCGTGAAGATCAGTCGCCCCCAGGGCAGCGCCTCGCCCCAACTCGAAGTCACGGTCAGTATCTCCGTCCCGGCCGGGTTCGAGCAGTCGCAACTCGACGACTGGTTCGGCGACAACGCCATCGGCACGCAAACGCTGTACGACCCCCGGCAATACTGGATCGGCACGGCCCTGTCGAGTTTCGGCATCGTCTACAACCGCCTGCTGTGCCAACGGCTCGGCGTCGGCGTGCCCGATTCATTCGAGGATCTGACGGACTTTGCCTATTTCGGCCAGATCGCGCTGGCCGATCCGCGGCAGTCCGGCTCGATCACCACGACGTTCGATTCCATTCTCGGGTACTACGGGTGGGAGAAGGGCTGGCGCATTCTGCGCGAGATGTGCGCCAACGCCCGCTCTTTTTCCAACGCTTCGACCAAGCCCCCGACGGACGTGAGCCAGGGTGAGGCCGCGGCGGGGCTGGCCATCGACTTCTACGGGCGGGGCCAGGCCCAGGCGGTGGGAGGTGACCGCGTGGGGTACGCCGAGCCGACCGGGGCGGTGTACGTCGACGCCGACCCGGCCTCGATCATCAACGGCGCGCCCAACCCCGACCTGGCCCGCCGCTTCATCGAGTTCCTCCTGACAGAGGAGGGCCAGGCCATCTGGCAGTTCCGCGCCACCACTGGGCAAGGCCGGGACAATCCCGTCGGCAAGGACGGGCAGGTGATGGGGCCTCGCCAGTACGAACTGCGCCGCATGCCGGTCCGGCGCGTGATGTACGAGCAGTATCTGCCCTATCTCATCGACGCGGTCGATCCTTTTCACCTGGCATCCAGAACCTCCAACCCCGGCTGGCGCACGGGCGTGCAGATGATGATGGGCGCCTTCGCGATCGACGCCGGTGACGAACTGAGGAAGGCATGGCGTGCGATCAACCTGGCCCGCCGTCAGCCCGGCTTCCCGCCCGAAGTCTTGGCCGAGATGGAGCGACTGTTCTACGCATTCCCCGAGCAGGCCCTGGGCGACGGTACTCTCGTGCCATTCGATGAAAAGAACTATCGGGCCTACCGAGGTGCCTGGAGCGATCTGTCGGTCACCAAGCGCGCCGAGATCGACTACGTGCGGTTTTTCCGCCAGCAGTTCACCCGAATCGTCGATCTGCAGAAGGAGCACTCCCCGCGGTGAGCGGCTATCGGAGCATCCCTTGAACCACCACGCACGATCCATCGAGCCGCATCGCCCCGCATCCACCAAGATCGTGGCCACCATCGGGCCGGCGTGCGAGACACAACAGGCCCTGCTGCGGCTCATCGAGGCGGGTGTGTCGGTGTTTCGACTCAACTTCTCGCATGGCGACTTCGATGAGCACGCCCATCGGCTCGCCCATGTGCGCTCGGCTTCGCTGGCGGCCGGACGCCCCGTCGCGGTGATCGGCGACCTGCAAGGCCCCAAACTCCGCGTCACCCGCGTGCCCGACGCCACAGCCGAAGGCGGAATCGTCGTCCAGACCGGGACCGATGTGCTCTTCCGACAGGGCGTCGATGAGGCGTATCTCGACACACGCGAGCAGATCCCGGTCTTTGGCTCGACGTTCGATCCGCTGTTCACCGACGTTGAACCGGGGCAGCGTGTGCTCATCAACGACGGCGCGGTGCGCATGCTGGCCGTCGACCGGACGCCCGGGCGGGAACTGCGCTGCCGCGTGACCTTTGGCGGGCGCATCAAGTCGGGCAAGGGCATCAATCTGCCCGAGTCCGATGTGCAGGTGCCCGCCATCACGGAGAAGGACTGGCGCTGCGTTGAGTGGGCCTTGCGACATGGCGTCGACTTCCTGGCGCTTTCATTTGTTCGCACACCCGGGGAGATTGCCGATCTCAAGGCCCGCCTGCAGGAGATGGTGGGCGCGGGCAGAGGCACAGGGGAGGTGCCGGTGCCGCCCCCCGTGATGGCCAAGATCGAAAAGCCCCAGGCCGTTCGGAACATTGACGCCATCGTGCGCGAAGCCGACGCGGTCATGGTCGCGCGAGGCGATCTCGGGGTGGAAATGGATGTTGCCTACGTTCCGACGGCGCAACGGCTAATCATTGCAAAGTGCGTGGAGCACGGCAAGCCGGTGGTCGTCGCGACGCAGATGCTCGAAAGCATGATCGAGAGCGCCACCCCCACACGAGCCGAAGCGTCAGACGTCGCCGGCGCCGTGCTTCAGGGAGCCGACGCGGTGATGCTGTCGGGCGAGACGGCCGTCGGCAGGCACCCCGCACTGGTCGTCGAGACCATGCGTCGCATCATCGAGGTCACCGAGACCGGGCTGGCCGAAGTCCCCCACGAGACGAATCTGCGTCCGAAACTGGAAGAGTTGCCCTACCGCTCGGCGGCCCTTGCGAACGGCGCGTGGCACATTGCGCGCGAAGCGGGGGCGCGGGTGGTCATCACCTGGTCGCAGGCCGGCGGCATGGCGCGATATCTCAGCCGCAATGACTTCCGCATTCCCATTCTCGCCTACACCAGCAGCGTGACCAGCGCCCGGCGGATGGCGCTGCTGGCCAACGTCTATCCGATCGTCAGCGAGCCCCCCCCTTCCGGCACGCTGGCCGACTGGACTGACATGGCCGAGGCAAAACTCCGCGAGTTGCGACTGGCCGACGATGGCGACGTGGCCATCCTGATCGCCGGCAAGCCGCTGGGCACCACGCGCGCCCAAGACCTGCTCGCCCTGCTGCGCGTCGGCGATCGAGCCGGCGGCTTCCGCTCGCACGACGACGAGCCGGCCACTATGGACATCCGGCGGTGAAGAGCATCAGGAAACGCTGAACGTCGAAGAAGTTGATCGCGCCGTCTCCATTGAGATCCGAGCGCGGGTCGCCAGTCGAAAACGCAGCCAGATATGCCTGTACGTCGAAGAAGTCGTATTGCCCCCACACGGGCGCAAAGTCCGCCGGGCAGGGGTCGATTGCCGCACTCTGCAGCAGTTGGCACCACAACTCGGCCAGTTTGATGTTTCCCCGACGGCTGATGTGCGGCAGATTGGCGCGATGACCGTCGGCCAGTTGCTCCAGTTCCGTTCCGACGTGCGGTTGGTTGTAGGCCACGATGCCGATCACGCCCTCCTCGGCCGCATGATCCACGATGTACTGCGGCCAGCCGAGTTGGCTGCCGCTGGGGTGCGCCGCCTCGGCCGCCCAGATGATCTCGCAGTCCGGCGTCGCCTGGCGAATCGCAGCCGTGAAGTCGCTCATGTTGGAAGGCAGCGCGTTCTGCTGGGCCGGCACTTGGATCCACAGGTCCGCAGCAGCCTTCTGCATCCAACCCTGCATTGCAGCGGGCTCGGACTTGAGCAACTGGAGCAGATACCCGTTTCCGCCCCAACCGGCCACGCCGATCTGAAGCCCAGGGACGTTCGGGCGATAGGCGCTATAGGCAAAGACTGGAAAGCCCGAGCCTTCGTCGACCGCCTGGAGAAACAGCCCGCGCCAGGTACGGGCGTCTCCCGGGGGCACCGGTGGAAACTCGTATCGCAGCGTTTCGAATCGCCAGGATCCGAAACGCAGGTACACCCCTGCTTCAGGCCATCGCAACATGTTCCGATCAAACGTGATTGTGGCCTGGGAAATGCCCTGTGTGACCGTGTTCACCACGTTGATCTGCCCGGCATTGGGGCCGGTGCCGATGAACATGGCGTCCCCGGGCTTGATCAGCCCTTCGAAGTTGCCCACCAGCGAAATGGCCGAGTGGTTGAGCACGCGATCGTTCAGGCCGAACATGTGAACGTGGCGCGTGGTATCGAGCGTCATCTGCTGCGATGGCGCTTCGTCGATTCCAGTCTCGCTCTGCCATGCTCCCCGCCGCGGACGCCACAGCACCGGCGAAGCCCCGGGGAATGCCATGACGTGGGCCTCGACCACCAGCGGGGCGTCTGCCACCATGAGACTGCCTTCTTCGGGCCGACAACGCATCTCGTAGGTGCCCCATCGTCGCAGGAACAGCCCTGATCCAGGCGCCTCCGAGGTCGCACGCGCCGATCCAGTCCAGAAACGCGAGAAACTGGCGTACACACCCGACGCCGTGTCGATCAGGTCGGTCAACTCGGCTCTGGGCGGGTCCACGCAATCGAGCCCAAACCACGGCCCCCCCGACCCACGCACCGCCGGGCGGAAGAGAACTCCCGAAACCTCTGATCGCTTCAGGTCGAAAAAGCCGTGGGCGTAGTTGCCGGGCGACTGCCCTGATCCATCATCGCGAAACACGGCGCGACTGTTCGAACTGATGAACATGCGGATCGGGCGGCGCGGCCCATTCACAAGTTGCACCGCCAGCGCCGATTCGCCCGGCACGCTGGGATACGTGACCGCAAACGGCCCGGGGTCAACCATGAAAAACCCGTCGAGTGGCGGCTCACGCGTGCTGACGTAACGGAAGTCCCGCACGTCGATTGCTTGGCGGACTAGATTGAACCGCTCGTATTCGCTGCCCACGGCATCCCGCTTGTCGTACACATGAATGTTGTGCAGGCCCGCCGGCTGCCCCATGACGGCCGCTCGCTGCGAGGCAAGTCCTCCGGCATCAATATTCACGGGAAGCGTCGTGGCGGCATGATTGAGCATCCACTCGGCCCCTGCGACCCCGTTCATCGAGCCCACTCCGGACAGGTCGTACGGCCCGAAATACCGGCGCGTCGATCGGATGGTGGTCAGATCGTTGGCTTTCACGACGTGCGAACGGAACACCAGAAGTCCATAGGAGCCGATCAACGCCGGACGGCCCTGTGAGTCGGCGCCCAGACACGGACCCAGTTCGCCCTGCTGGGCGGGCATCACCGCACCGCCTGCGCTGGCGATACCCGAATGAACGCCCGTCGAGTCGGCGTGCAAGATATCGACGAAGCCAGACTGGCGGAAACTCAAGGCCACCAGTTGCCACTGCCCGCCAAGCAATGGCTGTCCGGAATCCGCCACCAGTGAGACCAACTGCCCCTGGCCGTCCTCTCCCTCGACCGAAGCAACCAGTGTTCCGCCGGCACTGGTGCAGATCGACAACACGCCCGGGATTTCGAAAATCCCGCGGGCATCCATCGTGGGTGCGTCTGGATGAACCCACAGGAGGATCGAGAAATCTCCGGCTTGAAGCCGGTCACCCGGGCTGACGTGGCGTGCCAAGGCGATCCGGGCTGAGTCGGATTCCGCGCGTACGGCTGCCCGAGCGTGCGAGGCGGTTGCAGCCAACAAGGCAATCAGCATCAAAACCAGTGCGCGCACCGTCCCTCCTCCGCCTCCGGCGATTCATCGCCATTGTGGACAAATCGGGTGGAGTGTCAAGAGGGATGACCCCCCTCTCCTCGGCAGCGAGTCGTTCAAGCCCTCAGTTCGCACCGCACCCGGCCAACTCGCGGCGACCGGGGCGCGCCGAGCCCCGCGGACGAGTTTCCGGACCGGCTCAGAAAGACCATCCGAGCGTCAAGAAGTAGTTCAGGTCGTTGTGCTTGAAGTTTTCCCCGGGGTTGCTGTCGTGCCGATGCTCGGCCCCCAGGCGGAGGAACATGCTGGTCTCGGGGTCGACCGTGACTTCCCACGCCGCACGATTGACCCACCGGAACTCACCCATCTCATCCAAACTGGGGTAGAAGTCAGTTGATGCGGTCAGTTTCTGCCGTTCATTGATCTTGTGATCGAAGTCGAGCCCGAACAGTGCTTCCGGGTGGAAACCTTCGTCGTCGCCGCCGAGTTCCTGCGAACCACCGAGGCCCGCTCGCCCGACAAGATTTGTCCGGTCACGCTTGATGAACTGGTAGCCCACGCCCACAAACCCGGCGATGCGGTGTTCCCAGTCCTGAAACTCGTCGTGCTCGTACTCGGCCTCGGCGAAGACGCGCCATCGCGAGTCTTTGAGCAGCCAATCGTTGCGAAGATTGATGCCCAGTCGGTTCGCGGTCTCTTCCCCGTTCGACGTGGCATACAGGTAGTTCAGGCCGACCTTGGTTTCGATGCTTTCAGTCTGGCGGCTGGCGTTGATGCCGGTGCGGAAACTGGCCTGCTCGGTGTTGCCATCGCTGCCGGCCAAACCAACCTCAACCGATCCCTTCCAGCCCTCCAGCCAACTGGGGGTGTATGCCGGCTCCGAGCCCGGATCCGTGGGCACAGCGCCCGGTGCGCTGGCCGCAGCCTCTGCCGCTGCCAACTCCGCCTTGGCGGCCGCCAGTTCCGCTTCGAGTGCTGCGATGCGATCGCGTGCTGCCTGGGCGCGTGCTGCTGCGTCCTCCCCGCTTTGCGCCAACGCCACGCCTGCCGCTACACTCAAGACCGTTCCAGCCGCCAGACCTTTCCACATGCTGCTCTCCATTCTGCAATGAGCCCGACCCGCACCCAGCCGGATTCTCGGGCCCGCCCAGGGGCCCGCTTTCGGACCGTGTGAACGCGACGTGCTCCGGCATTGCACAAGGTAGGTGAGGAAGCACGTTGGAAGCCAGAGTACCGGTGCATGAAACCGGGACCATCTGCCGATAGGATCAAGACTGTGCAAGACTTCAATCGCCGCGAAATGCTGGTTCGGTCTCTCGCCTTTGGCACGCTGGCCTCGGTCAGCGGGCTGCTGAGCGCCTGCAACTCGGCCCCACGTCGCGCACGCGGACCCGGCTTGGTGGGAACTCCGATCCCGGAGAACCCCGCACCGGCCACCGGACACGTGGCGACGGGCCCGATTGCACGCGGCCCCGCCGGCCCGGTCGGGCTGCCCACCGGCGTCATCCCCCGCTCACGCTGGGCCAAGTACGGGCCCGATCCCTCGTTGGCCGACCCCATGCGTGGGATCGACAAGATCACCGTGCACCACGACGGCATGCCGCCGCAGGTGCTCCGAGGTGCCGACGCCTGCGCCGCCCAAATTGAGACCATCCGCCGCGGCCATCGCGGGAACGGGTGGGCTGACATCGGGTACCACTACATCGTCGACCCCGACGGGCGGGTCTGGGAAGGCCGCCCCATCTCGCTCCAAGGCGCGCATGTCAAGGATCAGAATCCCCACAATCTGGGAGTTCTCGTGTTGGGCAACTTCGAGGAACAGCAGCCAACCCCCCAAGCCTTGGCGGCGCTGGATCGGTTCGTGGCCGCGCAAATGCGTCAGTATCGCATCCCCCTCAATCGGGTCTACACACACCAGGAACTCGCCCCCACCGCCTGCCCAGGTCGAAATCTGCAAAGGTACATGGAGCGCACCCGCGCGCGCGGCGGTACGCTCGCGTCGGCCTGAACGACGTGCGATTTTGAAGGCATGAAATCAGGCTGACGCAGCCTCGGCCTCGGATTCGCTCGAGTCCTCATCGGACTCGGAATCGGCATCCGTTGGCTCGGGGTGTTCGGATTCTCCGAAGATCGCGCGCCCGACGCGCACGATGTTGGCGCCTTCTTCGATCGCGACCTCGAAGTCGTCTGTCATGCCCATGGACAGCAGGTTGAAGCGCCCTTCGGCGATACCGGCCCGGCGAATCTCCTGGTACAGATCATGGCAGCGGCTGAACACCGGGCGGGCGTCCTCCGGATTCTCGCTGTACGGCGCCATGGTCATCAGCCCGCGCACACGCACGTTGACCATGGTGTCGATCTGCTCGGCCAGCGGGAGCGCCGCCGGAACCGGGCACCCAAATTTGGACCCCTCTCCCGAGCAGTTGACCTGGATCAGCACGTCGATGGGGCGGTCGCGCCGATCCGCGAAGGCCTGGAGATCTTCGACCAGCCGCAAACTGTCAATCGAGTGAATCAGGCGGGCATGCTCGACCGCCCGACGAACCTTGTTGCGCTGGAGATGACCGATCAGATGCCAGCGGGCCGGCCCGGCCAGGGTGCCTTCACCCTCGGGCTTTCCCGACGCAAGAATCTGCCCCGCCCGTGAACCCTCGGGGCTGCTTCCCGTGCGTTCGAGCACACGCACGCGGTCGAACCATTCCCGCACCATCGAGGCTCGCTGGGCCAGTCGCTGCACCCGGTTCTCACCGAAGTCGCGATGCCCCAGTTCGAGCAGCGTGCGAATCTGCTCCGGCTCGGCCGTCTTGGTCACCGCGACGAGGATGATCTCCTCAGGGCGACGACGCGACCTAGCCGCAGCGCCGGCGATGCGCTGTTTCACTTGGGCGTATCTTTCCGACAGCGTGTATTTCGCGTCCATACGGTTCGGCTCGGTCCTTCTGGGGCACGCGCTGATCGGTGTAGAATACGCCGAAACTTCCCGCGTGCAAACCCACCCAAGCCCGAAAGGCCCGCTCCATGAAGAACAAGCACCTCACCCCGCGCGAGCAGATTCTCCCCGCCGGCTCGGTCGCTCCCGACTTCACCCTTCCCGACCAGAACCGTCAGGACTGGAACCTCGCCGAGCACGTGAAGAAAGGGGATGTCGCGCTCTGCTTCTTCCCCCTGGCCTTCACTGGCGTGTGCGGCACCGAAATGGCCTGCATCACCAAGGACATGGAAACTTGGAAGAAAAAGGGCGCTTCCGTCGTCGCCATCTCGTGCGACTCGTTCGCCGCGCTCAAGGCCTGGGCCGAGAAGGAGGGACTCCAGCACACCCTGCTCAGCGACATGCACCGCGAAGTGGTCAAGGGCTACGGCATGTACTGGCCCGACCTCAACGTCGGCGGACGCGGCACCGTCATCATCGGGCAGAGCGCCGACGGCAAGGGCAAAGTCAAGTGGTCTGAGCGGCGAGAACCCAGCAAGGCCATGGACTTTCATAGCGTTCTGGCTCAACTCAGTTGAAGCCGGGCGCCCTCGCCGCATCAACGTGCTTCCGGGGTTTCCTTGAGTCTCCATGCAGGGCAGGTGCAAATGTCAAGAGTCAAGAACACCCCGTTTGTGCTGATCATCCGCGACGGCTGGGGTACCAACCCCTACCCCGAGCACCACGACTTCAACGCCGTGGCGCTGGCCGACACGCCGGTCGCCGATCGGCTGATGCGTGAGTGGCCCTCCACGCTGATCAAGACCAGCGGGGAAGATGTCGGGCTGACCGACCGGACGATGGGCAACTCCGAGGTGGGACACCAGAACATCGGGGCGGGGCGCATCGTCGATCAGGACGCCGTGCGCATCTCCAAGGCCTGTCGCGCCGGGCTTGGAACCAACAAGGTCTTGCGTGACGCGGTGGCCTCGGCCGCCCGCGCGGGCAAGCCGGTTCACCTGCTCGGCATCTGCTCCGACGCGGGAGTGCATGGTCTGCTCGAACATCTCTACGCACTGCTGGCGCTGTGTCGCGAGCAGGCGGCCCCACGTGTGTTTGTGCATCTTTTCACAGACGGGCGTGACACAGGCCCGTTCACCGGCAGGGGCTACGTCGAGCAGGTCGAGGCCAAGTGCCTCGAACTCGACGGCGACGCCTTCCGCGTCGCAACGATCATCGGGCGCTACTGGGCAATGGACCGCGACAACCGCTGGGAGCGCGTGCGCCGCGCCTACGACTGCCTGACGGGTCGAGGAGCGCCCGTTCCCAACTTCGACTCAGGCGGGGCGGCCGTGAAAGCGTACTACGACTATCCCGAGGGAGGCGCGACCCTTGCTGGCGACGAGTTCGTCTCGCCGCGCACCGTGGGCAACGCCCAGGCCAGCCGCATTCGCCCGGGCGATACCGTCATTTTCTACAACTACCGCGGCGATCGGCCGCGCGAGTTGTGCAGCGCCTTCCTGCTGCCCGAGTTTTACGGGGCCGAAGAAGTCAAGCCCAGCCCCGACACCGGCGAACGCGGGTTCGACCGCGGGACGAAACTTGACCTCAACTTCGTCATCCTGACCCCCTACTCCCAGCGTCTGTCAACCCTGGCCAAAGTGGCCTTCGAGAAGCCTCCGAAGATGACGGACATCTCCGGCGAATACTTCAGCCGACTGGGGCTGACGCAGTTCCGTTGCGCGGAAACCGAGAAATACCCGCACGTCACGTTCTTCTTCAATGACTACCGCGACGACCCCTTCCCTGGCGAGCACCGCGAGATCATCCAAAGCCCCAAGGTCGCCACCTACGACCTGCAGCCCGAGATGTCCGCCCGCGGCGTGTGTGATGCCGTGCTCCGCCGCCTAGATTCCCCGGATTGCGAAGACGTCATCGTGGTCAACTTCGCCAACGGCGACATGGTTGGGCACACCGGCAATCTGGACGCGGCCGTGAAAGCCTGCGGCTTCGTCGACCGCTGCGTCGGGCAGATCGTCGACAAGACGCTCGGTCGCGGCGGCTCGCTCATCGTCACCGCCGACCACGGCAATGCCGAGCAGATGTGGGAACCATCGGCCAACTCTCCCCACACCGCGCACACCATCTACGACGTACCGCTCATCGTCGTGGGAGAGGCCTTCCGCGGGCGGCGGCTGGTCGGCGACACCGACGCGGCCGGGTGGTTCGATGAGCGTCTCCGAGGCAAGCGGGGCCGTCTGGCTGACATTCTTCCCACCGCGCTGGAGATGATGGGGCTTGCTCAACCGGAAGCCATGACTGGGCGCAGTCTGCTGCTTCCCATCGAGTGACGCGCCGCCCGCGAAATGGATACGCTGTGTCCATGAATCGGATTCATGCCTGCATCGGACTGGCGGCACTGACGGCCTCGGCGACCTGGGCCTTGGATGCTCCGCGCCTCACGACGGACGATCTGACACTGTCTCCGGAGCAGCCGGCCGCCGAGTTGTTTGGGGTGAAGGGACAAACCCGGCTGACCCTCGGCACCGGCGTCGCGTTTGGGCTGGAAGAAGACGATGACTCGACGGACTTCAACATCAACGTCGCCTGGAGCCGTTTCCTGGTCGACGACGTTGAGATGCGCCTGGAACTGGGCACGTGGTACTTCGATCAGGAACCGGATAGCGCCTGGGGCATCAACCCGAACTTTGTGCTTCGGTGGCACCTCATCAACAAGGAACTGTGGAGTTTCTACGCCGACGCGGGCATCGGCCTGATGTTCTCCACCGATGACGTGCCTCCCGGCGGCACCAGCGCCAACTTCACCCCTCGCGCGGGCGTCGGTATCACCCACAAGGTCGGCGTCCGCGGACAACGCGCCGAACTGGGCGTCCGATGGCACCACATTTCCAACGCGCGCATCACCGGCGATTCCGATAATCCGGATCGAGACGGGGTCATGATCTACGCCGGCTACAGTTTCCCGTTCTGACCGTCACCCGGCGTTGGCCAGCCGCGGCAGCAACGGTCCTCCGATGTCGGCCACCACGACGCGGTTCCGTCCCGTCTGCTTGGCGGCGTAGAGTCTTTTGTCGGCGGCCTCGACCCATGCGTGCGCGGACAGCGCCGCACCCTTGCAGGCTCCCGCCACGCCGATCGAGATCGTCACTGACCGCTCGGGATGACGGGCCCAGCGCAACGATTCAAAGTGCCCCCGAATCCGTTCGCACATCTTCCCCGCCTCGTCCGGAGGCGTCGATGGCATGATGAGCGCGAATTCCTCACCGCCATACCGACACGCCACATCGGACTGACGGATCTCGGCTGCCAGCAGTTTGGCGAGCACCTGGATCACCGCATCGCCCGCGGGATGCCCGTAGGTGTCATTGATCGACTTGAAATGATCAATGTCGATCAGCCCCAGTGACAGCGGGTACCCGTGCCTCGCAGACCGCGCAACCTCGGCCTCCCACTGCGAGTCAAAGTATGCACGGTTCCAGAGCCCGGTCAGCCCGTCCAACTGCGCCCGCTGTGAGAGCATCTGGAGCAGCGAGTACATCCGCAAGGCCGCCCGCACCCTCGCCCGCAGTTCGGCCAGGTTGAACGGCTTGGTCACGAAGTCGTGTGCGCCGAGGTCAAAGGCCATCACCTTGTCTTCGGCACCGTCCAGTCCGCTGACGACGATGACCGGGGTTTCATGCAGGTCTGCGTCGTCCTTGATGGCACGCAGCACTTCGAACCCGTCCATTCCCGGCATCTCGAGGTCGAGCAGGATCAATGCCGGGCGATATTGCTTCGCCAAGGCAAGCCCCTTTTCTCCCGAGTCCGTTGCCATCACTTCCAGCGATTCGGCGCTCAGGCGCAGCGTCAGCAGGCGATGAAGCACCACGCAGTCGTCGATCAGCAGGACGAGCGGCTTCGTCTCGTTGAGTTGGACTGGAAGTGTGCTCATCCGGCGTTCGCAGGCTTCCTCGGGTGTTACTCCGCGTGCGAGTCCGCGGCCGCACGTGAACACAGGTCAACGAGTCGGCGAACCTGGCTCTCTAGGAAACGCACGCGATCCTCCCCGACAGGGGCATCGCGGGCACAGACTTCAAGTTCTCCCGCAGCCTGGCCGATGGTGTCGAACCCGTATCCTCCGGCGGCCCCCTTGAGTTGGTGAGCGATGCGCCGGAGAGAGCCAAGATCGGCTGATTTCCAGGCCTCCTCGAGGGCGCGCGTGCGTTTTGGCAGTTCCTCGACGAAATACCCGATCAACTCGCGCATCTCGGGGTCGCCGGCGAAGGAACTGACTATCCGGTCTTCTCGCCCTGGTTCGCGATCGACGCCCATGAAGAACCTCCGCCCCGTTCATCGGCCGGGCGGAAAGTGGGGTTGATCCCCAACACAGTCATTGCCAAGGAAAGTGAATCGCTCAGGCGCTCTCGGCCGACCGGGAGGCGCCCCCGTGCCGCTTCTTCGTGTGGCGAACAATGGTGCCGGTCACCAGGTACACCACGTCTTCGGCGATGTTGGCCATCAGATCCCCCACCCGCTCGAGTTCACGCCCAACCCGATAAGCGAGCAACGCCCGGTCGGAGTCCTCGGGCTCCCGGGCAATCCACGACTTCACCTCGTCGAACAGACGCTTGTCCAACTGGTCGATCACCTTGTCAGCGCCGATAACCTCGCGAGCCTGATCTGCATCTTCGCGCAGTACCGCCCGCAACAGGTCATGGCACATCGCAGGAACCCGGTCACCCATGTCCCGCAACGCCGTCGGCCACGGCGTGTGGTCGGTTCGGTCCAGCGAACGCGCAATCTTGGCGATCGACGAGGCGTGGTCGGCCACACGCTCCACGTCCAAGTTCACCTTCAGGCAGAAAGTCAGCAGTCGGAAATCGTGAGCGAAAGGCTGCTGAAGCGTCATCAGCCGCAGGCACTCCTGCTCGATGGCAACCTCTTCTTCATCCACCCGCTCTTCGCGTGCCCGCACATCGGCCGCCCGCTCGGCGTCGGCTTCCCAGAGCGCCAGCAGCGAGGACTCGAGCATGTGGATCGCGTATGACGCCTCGGTGATCAGGCGACGGCGCAACCGAACCAACTCGTGCTCGAGCGTGGCCCCGGGTTCAGGGGTGAAACTCTCAGATTCGCCGGGGGGTCCGATCATTGGTTCAGATCAACTCCGGAAGTTCCCCCATTCCTGGGGATCTCTGGTTGAAGGGGATTCTAGGCAAGCGCCCTCTTGTTGGAATCGGTAGGAGGACGGGGCGAGGCCCAATCTTGAAGGCTGGTGGGGTTGAGTCGGGCGCGCAAAACCGCGAGCAGTGTCCCCTGTTCAAGTGATCTTGCGTCCAAGCGCAAATAGACCTCGGCCAGAGGCACGCCGGAAGAGTCGCGCGCGTTCGTCTGGGCCAGAGCCGCCTCGATGACCCGGACCTGTCCGGGACCGCGTCGCAAGGCCTCGGCGACCGGGGCGGGATCAGAGGCCAGGAAGACGATGTCCGGTCCACGTCGGGTGACGGTGCGTACTCCCAGCGCCGCCGCACCGATTCGGACCTGGGCCAGTTCGACCAGTCGCAGCACCGACGCCGGCGGCGGGCCGTAGGCGTCGCACAGATCCTTCTCGACGCCGGCGAGCGCATCGAGCGAGGGAGCAACGGCGATGCGCCGGTACGCTTCGAGTCGCCGCACGTCGGAGGGGATGTACGCCCGCGGAATCAGGCCCGAGATGCCCAGTTCCACCGAGGTTGCACTGGTGGGTTCCTCGGCCTTGCCGAACTTGAGTTCCTGCACGCTGCGATCGAGCAGTCGGCAGTACATCTCGTACCCTACGGCCGCGATATGACCGGACTGCTCGGGCCCGAGGAGATTGCCGGCGCCGCGGATCTCCAGGTCGCGCATCGCGATCTTGAATCCCGCGCCCAGCATCGAATACTCCTCGATGGCCTTGAGCCGGCGCTGCGCCACCTCGGTCACGTTGCGATCTTTGGGGAGCAGCATGTAGCAGTAGGCGCGGTGTTTGTAGCGGCCGACGCGCCCGCGCAACTGGTGCAGGTCGGCCAGTCCGAAACGGTCGGCATCGTTGATGATCATGGTGTTGGCGGTCGGATTGTCGATGCCGGACTCGATGATGGTCGTGGAAACGAGCACGTCGGCCTGACGGCGCATGAAGGTGAGCATCACGTCTTCCAGTTCGCGGGCGGGCATCTGTCCGTGTCCGACCACGATGCGGGCGGAGGGCGCGAGTTTCTGCACCTCGTCGGCCATGCTTTGGATGTTGTGCACGCGGTTGTGGACGAAGTAGACCTGTCCCTCGCGAGCCAGTTCGCGGGCAATGGCGCGGGCGATGCGCTGCTCGTTGTATGGGATGACCTCGGTCACGATGGCACGCCGGTCGAGCGGGGGCGTGGTGAGGCTCGAAATGTCACGCAGTCCGAGCATCGCCATGTGGAGCGTGCGCGGGATCGGGGTGGCCGAGAGTGTGAGCACGTCAACGACCATGCGCAGTTGCAGAAGGCGTTCCTTGTGCTCGACGCCGAATCGCTGCTCTTCATCGATGATGACCAAGCCCAGATCGGCGAACTTGACGTCTTTCGACAGCAGGCGATGGGTGCCAATGATGACGTCGACCTGTCCCTTGCGCAGGTCGCGCAGCGTGTCATTCATCTCCTTCTGCGTCTTGAACCGGCTGAGGGACTCGACGCGGAAGGGGTAGTCACGGAAGCGGCTGCCGAAGGTGCGTTCGTGCTGCTCGGCCAGCACGGTGGTGGGCACGAGCACAGCGACCTGCTTGCCGAACTCGCACGCCTTGAAGGCGGCGCGGATGGCCAGTTCAGTCTTGCCGAAGCCCACGTCGCCGCACAGCAGGCGGTCCATCGGGCGTTCGGACTGCATGTCGCGCTTGATCTCGGCCATCGCGGCCAACTGGTCGTCCGTCTCCTGATAGGGGAACTCGGCCTCGAACTCGCGCTGCCAGTTGGTATCGCTCGCGTAGCGAATGCCGGGCATGTGCTCGCGGGCGGCACGCACCCTCAGCAGTTCGGCCGCAAGATCGCGCACCGAGTCGGCGACGCGCTGCTTCTGGTTCTTCCACTTCGCGCCCCCGATGGTGGAAAGAGGTGGCTTGCCTGCGAATCCACCGACGTATTTCTGCACCTGGTCGATCTGCGTGCACGGAACCTGCAGGCGCGAGCCGCCAGCGAACTCGAGCGTGAGAAACTCCTCGCGTTCGCTCCTGGGCGGGGGCGGCAGCCCGGGCAACTGGCGCGGGGCGAGCAGCGCCAGCCCGACGAACCTGGCGATGCCGTGATCGGCATGCACGACGTACTCCCCGACGCCGAAGTCAAGGAACGTGTCAATCGCCTTGCCCTGTCGCATGCGCGTCGAGCGTCGGCGCGCGTCGAATCGGTGCAGCAGTTCGTGATAGGGCACGAAGGCCATGCGCGGCTTGCCCCCGATCACGAAGCCGCGGTGCACGTAGCGCACCATGCTCCCGATGCGCGAGATGGAGGGGGCGTGCTCAGCCAGCAGTTCGCCGAGCCGATCCTGTTCGCCCTGGTTCTGGCAGCAGACCACCACGTCGGTATCAGCGCTCAGTTGGGCCAGTTCACGAACGCCTTCGGTGATGTCCTCGGGCAGTTGGGGGAGCGACTCGATGGGCAGTTCGATGCGGACGTCCGCCGTCGAGGCGCCGGCGGAGAACTGGTTGATCTCGACCAATCCTCGACTCTTCTTCTCGATCGCCCCCAGCACGGCCGGGGGGCCCATCAGCCCGCGTCCATCCGTCGCCCGCTCGAAGTACCCTCGCGCCTGCTCGACGATTTCCAGCGTCTCGGCCAGCACCCCGACGAAGCCCTGTGGCAGCAGATCGACAAAACTGACGCCTTCGTCGGCGATAACGCGCGACGGATCGGCCGTCACCAGTTGCACCGAGTCGACGGTGCGATCCGAGCCCATCGTGTCGAGATCGACTTCGTTGAGCCTTTCGATTTCGTCGCCGAAGAAGTCCAACCGCACCGGCAGGGCTCCGGCGCCGGGGGCGAAGATGTCGACGATGCCGCCTCGCACGGCAAACTCGCCGGGCTCTTCGATTGCCTCGACGCGCCGATACCCGGCGGCCACCAGCCAGCGGGCCAGTTCACCCCGCTCGATGCGATCGCCTCGCCGCAGCACACGCACCAGCGATGCGAGCATCGCCGGTGGCGGTGCCTGCTGCATCAGCGCGTGAATCGGGGCCACCACGACAGCCGGCTCGGCGGGGTTGATCGCCCTCGCCTGCTCGATCACCACCAGGCGCTCGGCCAGCAATTCGGACGAGATACTCTCATCGCCGACAGCCGCCTCGAGCGCCGGCACCCTCAGCACCCGAGGCCCGTGCTCGGACTGCGAAAGTTCGTCGAGCACTTCATCCGCATCGTCGAGATGCGCCGCCACAAGCAGCACCGGACGCGAGAGGTGCAGCGCCAGCCCCGCGGCGACGAATCCGCTCGAACTCCCGGCCACGCCCGTCGCGACACACCGTCGGCCCTGAGACAGACTTTCGCCCAGCCGGACGACCGCGTCGAGCCGGGCGACCACTGCCATTGGGTCTGAAGGATCGAGTCGCGCCATCGCGGGGTTCATTCGAAAACCACCAGGCCCTGCAGTTTCTCCACTGTTTTCGGCCCGATACCCGGCACACGTTCAAGATCTCGCAGCGACACGAAACGCCCGTTCCGCGTCCGCTCGTCAATGATGCGCTGTGCCAGCGCCGGCCCGATGCCGGGCAAGAGATCCAGTTCGGCCAGAGGGGCCTTGTTCACGTTGATGCGCAGCGCCCGACCTTCGGGAGCGGGCTGCGGGGCCGGATCGGGCGGCGCGGGCTGTGGTTCGACAAAATCCTGCGCCGGGTTCTGAACCGTGGCGACCTCGGGCTGCGTTGTCGGCGACTCGGCGTGTGCGATCTGGCCACGCGAGTTCTGCGCGGAATACGCGGGCGCCAGCAAGGCTTCTGCTTCGGGAAGTCGGGGCAGACCTTCAGGAGCCGACCTGTGCGGCAGGATGGTTTCCACCCGTGGCGCATTGGTGGGCCGTTGAACCCGCGATCCGAGCACACCCCAGGCCAGCCCGACCGATGCGGCCCCGGCAATGAATCCGCCCAGGCACCACCGAATGGGGCCGAGCCACGGCGACGGTGTGGAGTGTGGAGTCGGCATACCGGCCATGATTCTAACACCGATGCCGCGCCAAAATCAGGGCTGGCAGCCACCGGCTCGGGAGTATCGAACCGAACACAGGTCTGCGGGCCCACACGGGTGCCCAGTCACGAGCCCAGCACCGAAAAGTCCGCGACTCCGGCCGGGGGCTGGGCGGAGTTGATCGCGTCGCGCATTTTGCAGAGTCGATCCACAATCGCTTTCTCATGCCCGCTGACGCCGATCAGACCGCCGCGCGGCATCTCGGCCGGCTGCGGCAGGTCATACAACTCCTGCCAGCACACGCTCTGGACGAACGGCTTGGAGAGGGCGATCGAGAGCACGGCCGAGGCCCAGTCCGCCTGCTGCTGCTCGCTCCAGGGCTTGCGCCAGAAGCCCGGATTCAGGTCGGCCAGTTCCGGGTGTCCGACCGACTCGGGCGTGCCGCTGGGAACGCCGACGGCCGTGATGGCGATGGGCTTGTCGAGCATGGCGCAGCGATCGAGCATGGCTGACAGTTCCATGAGGTCGCGTGACGACTGTCCCTGCTCGGGCTGGCCCATCTGCAGGCGCACGGCGAACGAGTCGATCATGATGCCGGCCTGCGTGAGCATCTCGGCGTAGAGCAGCGGCGGGAGCGAGCGCCGATTCTGCGTGTAATATTCGCCCCAAGGCTGCGTGATCTCGACCTGCACCTTGGCGGTCGGGTGCAGTTTGCGCACCACCATCACGCAGATGCGGGTCAGGTCCATCATCTGGTCGAAGGACAACTGGAAATTGGAGTTGGCGTGCAGCCCGGAAACGATCGTCCAGCGGGCAATGGTGCGGCGATAGCGCGTCACGATGTTCTTGACGTGCTCGTAGATCAGTTCACGCAGCGTCTCATAGTCGTTCTCCCAGATGTACAGCCAATCAGGCACGGCCGATGGACGCAGATCGATCACCGGGCCGGCGACCACCGGTAACTTGGCCTTGCGCACGGCCCACTCGATCCACTGGTCGGTGTTCTGGAAGAGATACTTGCCCTCGGTGGGCTCCATTTCCGACCAGCGCATCGGCATCGACACAAACTCGCAGCATCGCAACGCCACGTCTTGCGCGCGCTCAAAGAACGCCGATGACGAAATTGCACACCCCAGCACCGGCCTGACCGGCAGGACGACGCCGACGCGGTTAGGGCTGAGCACGGCGGCGGCGTTACCGCGCACGGTGCGCTCGGCCGAGCCGCCCGGCTGATCTTCGATCGCCTTGCGATGAATCTCGCCCGACATGCGAGGCCCGAACTCGCGCGCCGCGTTCAGAAGCGCCAGACGCTCGCCGGCTTCAATGCCCAGCCACAGGGCCCGCAGCGCCAGGCGGTTGGCGTCAGGCGAATAGCCAGCGGTGGCGGCCCCGGCCTCAGACCCTTCGCCCAAACCGTGCCGCTGCGCGACCAGCGCGTCGGTAAACGTCAGCCGCGCCTGCTCGAAAAGCGCCATAACCGGGTGATCGCGCGGCAGGTCGAACAGTTGCCAGTCCTCGAGTTTGTAGAGAAAGAGCATCAGGCGATGTCGGGCCAGTTCGAGCGAGAGCAAATATGGCTCGGGCCGCTCGGGCAGCAGGCAGGTCTGGAGCGTCAACACGCCCAGCGGAGTCAGGCTCGAAGGCGAGGCCTCTGGCTCGGCGACGGCCGTCTGAGCGGACGAGCGGGCCTGGGCACGGCGAGCCCGCTCGGCCCGGATCTTCTCGCGGAACGCCTTTTCGTCCAACGCCTCGTCGCCGCTGCGCGCGGGCACCAGTTTTTGCAGAGCCTCCTTGTCCAGCGCGATCTGGAGAGCCAGCCCTGCGGCCTCGGGGCTCGACTTGGTGCAGCAGATTTTTCCGGCCTCGAAGCGGATCTCCCCCGCCACGGGCACATTGTCAGGCCCGACGAGATGGGCGTGACGCACCTGAAGCGTGCCCGCTGGGAGATCGCCGTCAAAGACCAGGAAACTGAGCATCCGAACTTTGTCCTCACCAGCGCCCCGTGAGCGGAGGGCAACTCTACCAGCCTGACGCGTGTTGGGCGAGTCGATCGCGTCAAGCCGGTTCATGGGAGAATACCATCTGCTACGATGTCCCCCGCAACCCGCCCCGAGCGCGTCGTCCGTCGAACCGATCTGAATCTCCCGGATCGCCGCGAAGGCAAAGTTCGCGACCTGTACCGCGTGCCCGACGTCGATTCGGGGCGACCGGCGATGCTTTTGATCGCCAGCGACCGGCTCAGTGCCTTCGACGTGGTGTTGCCGACGGCCATTCCCGGCAAGGGAAAGATACTGACTCAGATTGCCGCCTTCTGGCTGCGGAAGATCGAGGCGGAGGGGATCTGCCACACGCACTTGATCTCGACCGACGCCTGCAGGGTGCCCGCCAAGGCGTTTGAGGGCGTTTCGACCACCCGGGATGATCTGGAAGGTCGATGCATGATCGGGCGCCTGTGCAAGGTCGTGCCCATCGAGTGCGTGGTGCGCGGATACCTCGAGGGCTCGGGGTGGAAGGACTATCAGCGGACCGGATCGGTGTGCGGGGTTGCTCTGCCGCCCGGTATGAAACAGTGCGACCGCCTGCCTGAGCCGATTTTCACCCCCGCTACCAAGGCCGAACACGGTTTGCACGACGAGAACATCAGTTTTCAGGCGGCGTGTGACGCGGCCGGTCGGGCGGTGATGGAGAAACTGCGCGACTATTCCCTGCTCATCTATCGCATGGCCGCCAGGCACGCCGAGCAGCGCGGGATCATCATCGCCGACACCAAGTTCGAGTTCGGCATCCCCCTCCACGGCGGGACAGACCCGATCCTGATTGACGAAGCCCTCACGCCGGACAGTTCACGCTTCTGGCCGGCCGACGCCTACCAGCCCGGACGCTCGCAGCGCAGTTTCGACAAGCAGTTTGTACGGGAGTATCTTGAGGGGCTGGTTGCGTCGGGGATGTGGAACAAGACCGCGCCGGGGCCGGATTTGCCCGACGAGGTCGTGCAGGGCACGCTGGATCGCTACCGCGAGGCCTGCGACCGGCTCACGCGCTGACCAGCGTCACTTGACGTCGATGTTGAGCGATTCGCGGAAGGTCTGCTCGGCCGCACGCCGGCGCGCAAAGTCGCTGCGAAACTGCTCCATGCGATCCGGTTCAGGGAAGACCTGTTCGAAGGTGCGCTGCTGGAGTCCGGCCGCGACCTGAGCACGCATGGGCTCACGATAGATCTCGACGATCGGGTCATAGGCAAACTGCTTGAGGTCGTTGGGAGCATTGAAGTAAAGCAACTCGGCCTCATCGAGCGGCACGAGGCGGAACATGTCGGCGAACACCAGCCCGGCGTAGAGCCGGAAATCGCGCGGCATGTATTCCATGCGAGCCGACTGCCCGCTGGCGACCATCGGGCGATATTGCTTTTCGAAGTAGTACTGGTGCACGTCGGTTGCATACTTCCAACTGCCCTGGAAGCGCTCGAGATCGCCGACCAGCAGCGCCGCGTACGCGCCCTGCAAGGCTCCAAAGACCTCCTGCCGGGCCAGCGTGGGTGAGTCAAACCGGTCCCACAGGTTGCGCTGGACGAACTCGGCCAGCGGCCGCGCATACTCGAGCACAACCATTTGATCGTTGATGTTCAACCCCTCGAAGTTGCGCAACTTTTCATACCACTTCTCGGCCTCGGCAATTTCTCCCCGACGGAAGTACAGCGCCACCACATCCTTCAGGAAGTTCTCGTAGCCGGCGGCGTAGGGCGTCATGGCGCGCTGCTCGCGGCTCTCGAACACTCCGCCGAGGCGCACGACCTGCTCATACAACTCGCCGTAGGCCTCGACGAAGTACATGTTCGGCGTGGTCATGTAAAATCCGTCGCCGTCCTGCGTGAAGTCGAGATAGTTGAAGTAGATCGCGCCGCCCCGCCACAGTTCCTGCAGCGACTGCATGATGATGCGGTTGGTGTTCACGAAGTCGAAGGCTTTCTGGTTCTCCTCGCTCACGCGGTTTTCGCCGCGCTCCACCCCCACTTGCGACCAGTAGAGCGAATGGGCGGCCGGATGGCGCCAGTCGAGCGGGCCCCAGCGGCGCGTGAACCGCGCCATCGTGTTGGGCGACATGTGGTAATCGTCGATGATCACGCGCTTGCGCGTATGCGCGATCAGTTCCTCCCACGCCCTCGCATATGAAGGATCAGCGATCAACTCGGCCAGTGCCTGGTTCTTCGGGCCCCAGGATTGCTGCAACTCGGCGCGGCGGCCCGACTTGGCCAGCGCCATGTGAAATGCGTAGCGCCGAAGCAGTTCCTGCCCGGGTGCCACTCCCACACGCGACTGGAGTTCGGCAAGCAGCCGCTCGGCCTGCGGCACGCGAGCGATCAGCCCGGCCCTGGTGTCGGCGGCCAGAGCGATCCGGTCCATCCACCCGGCGTACAGGTTGATCATCCCCTGGCGCGTGCGCGATTCGGCCATCGCCGCGGACGGGGGCTCACCGAGAATGGTCTGCCATTCTTCGGCCACGCGGCGCTTGTAATACTGGTTTGAATCATCGGTGTACCCGCCGATCTTGTGGATATAGATCCAGGCCAGTTCCTTGTAGAGCAGCATCTCGTTCGGGTTGGCGGGAATCCCCTCGTCGCGCAGCAGCCGCACGCCTGCCTGCACCCACTGCCAGCGCTCCTCCGGCGTCTGGGTAACCACCGAGATGTTGTACGCCATGTTCCAGGCGTGAAATGCCCACACGCGCGGGAAGCGAGGCTGCAGCCGCGTGATGGCCTTGGCCAGTTCGATCGCCTCGAAGTACTTGCCCTGCTCTTTCAGATCGTTGGCGCGAATCCAGAGGATGTTGACAAACAACCCGCGGAAGGCGCCCATCGCGATGCCTGCGGCCACCTGCGGCGGATCGTTCTCCTCGGCCCGGTCCGTGTAGGCCAACTTGTTGGCGCCGACCGACCCGGCCAGCCGGAACGACAGCACCGCCGACGAGCCGAATGAGGCCAGGGCGATGATGAGGGCGATCAGTTTGACTGTGAAGCCGGACATGATTCCTCCCTGCCTCACCCGTGCCCCGAATAGATCGCCAGTTCACGGCGACGGAACGTCACCACGCCGAGCAGGTACAGCAGCCCGGTCGCCACGGACAGCACCAGGGCTCCGCCGATCACCCCGCTCCACGACATCAGGCGCCCATCCACCAGTCGCCCGACCGGTTCGAGGTTGGCATAGACGCTGAAGATACTGGCGACGCGGGTGGATACCCACGCCGCGATCACCTTGACCAGTTGCGTGTGCCCCTGGTGATCGGCCGTGCTGTAGGTCTCGACAGACTTGGTGATGAATCCTGCCATCTCGGCCATGAGAAACACCGAGATCGCCACCAGCGAAGCAACGGAGAAACTCAGGAACGTTGAAGCCCAGATCGCCAGCATCGCCAGGAACGCCAGCTTCAGCCACAGCACCGCCACCACGCGCACGAAGTTGGTGCGGAAACTGCCTGCCTGGTAGGTCACCTGCAATCCGCCGGGGGGGAAGGTGATGGTGCGCGGGTTGAGAGCCACGGCCATCTGCCCGTCGGGCGCGATTCCCAACTGCCCGTTGTACACGCGGATAAAGAGGTTTCCCTCGTTGTCAATGTAACTCGGTGAAATCGACACCGAGTGGTTCATGCCCAGCCCCGTGTTACGGATGATCGGCGATCCGTCGGGCAGCAGGATGGTGAGCATGAAGAACTCGTCCGGGCGATTGCCCCCCGAGTCGATGCGGTAGCGCAGCGTGATCGGCAGGTCGCGCTTCTTCGCTTCGGCCAGCCCGGTGAACTGATACGTCTCGCCCAACTGCTCAGTCTGCGGATCGATCGACCGATAGGCCTGCACGTAGTCCTTGTAGAGATCGTCTTCCACTTTTCGGCGATCAGGCGCCTGGGTGGCGAACTGTGCGTTGGTGCGCCGCTCGTTCTCGATGTACTGCTCGACCGCCCTGACGAAGCCCGGATCGGTCTTCTTCAGGGGTATCAGCGGCTCGACGGCCTTTCGAGCCGTGAGCACCTGTGTCTCGAGAATCAGGCGATCTTCGGAAACGGCCCCCTCGGTAGCCGCATAGGCGGTTCGCTCGCCGATGGCCGGCTGCGCCCGCAGGTATTCCACAAACCCGAAAATGGCCGTCGCACACACCGCCAGCAACACAAACTGAAGCGCGACGATGCCGATCCACTTGCCCAGCAGGTACTTCCAGGCCGGTACGGGCTTGGTCACCGTCTGCCAGATCACTCGCGTGCGCTGCTCGCTGGTCAGCGTCGTCACACCGAACACCAGCGTCAGCACCGCCAGCATCCAGAAGGTACCGCCCGTCGCATACTGCATGAACGATTGCACGCGATACCGCAGCGGTTGCGCCGCGTCCAGCACTCCCGGCAGCGTTGCCAGCCCCAGGATCAACAGCACGATGAACACCATCGACACCTTCATGCGCACGGCCTCGTGGAGCACGTTGCGCACCACCCCCACCACCACGCCCGAGCCGCTGAAGATCACCTCCATCACACGCATGAGCAGCAAGAACACCCAGCCCAACTGCGATGCGCCCAGCGTCACCAGACCCAGCGCGCTGGTCGAAGAGAAGACCAGCAGCGGCCAGGCCACCAGCAGAGTCACCAGCGAGAACGCCACATACGTCAAACCCAGGCCCAGCCACACGATCGCCAGCAGCGCCGACAGCACGATCACGCCCCCGCCGATGAGCACGGGAACCGGGTTTCCGCCTGAGATGGCCTTGCCGAGCACGCGGGCGGCTTCGGAGTTCGGATCGACGTTCTGCAGCGCCGGCAACTGGAAACCCCCGGACGTTACACCCACGAACAGCGTGCCCGCCAGAGCCACGGCCGCCACACCGAGCACGATCGACGCGCCGATCTTGAATCCGCGCGACCTCTGAAAGCGATTGACCGCGGCAAGTCGAGACGACAGGCTCACGGACGCTTCTCCTCGCCACCATCATCCAGCAGCGCGTCGATGACGCTGCGGTCGACGTCTTCGGGCACCTTTGACGGCGGACTCGCAGGCCGCTTGGCCGTTGCGGGCATCTCTGCCTGGTCGTCCTGCATGAGCGATTCGATCACACGCTTCTGTTCGGCCGAAGCCTGAGAGGGCACGGGCGAAGATGCTTCGGCCAGCAGGCTCTCGACCGACCGGGCCGGCGCCTCGTCACGCACCAGGCTCTCGATCAGTTCCTGCCCTTCCTTGCTCTCTTCCTCGCCGCGCAGGAATGCCGCCGTCGCCCCGCCATGCATCGCGCCGCTGGTGCTCGCCCGCTCGGCCTGTGCCCGCTCGACGATGCCGAGGAACAACTCTTCGAGTTTCTGTCGCGGCTTGGTCACCTTGCGGATCGATTTCTGCCCTCCTGACCGGGCCCGGATCAGTTCGTCGATCCGCGAGACCGTTTCGTCATCCAGTTCATCGCTCTCGATCGTGGTGAGGTTCTTGCGCGTCAGCAGCCCGTCGCAACTTCCCTCGTCACGCTTCTTGCCGCCGTAGAGGATGATCATGCGGTCAACCACGTCTTCCACGTCAGCCAGCAGGTGGCTGGAGAGAATGACGGTCTTTCCGCGGCGACCGAGTTCGAGGATCAGATCCTTGACCTGCCGCGTGCCGATCGGATCAAGCCCCGTCGTCGGCTCGTCGAGAATGAGCAGGTCGGGGTCATTGATCAGGGCTTGCGCCAGCCCGATGCGCCGCTGCATGCCCTTCGAATACTCGCGCACAGGACGAAACTGCGCGTGCGTGAGGCCGACCATGTCCAGCAGTTCATCGATGCGCCGCTCCCGCACGCGGCGGTCGAGGTGAAACAACTTGCCGTAATACTCGAGCGTCTCCCGCGCGTTGAGGAACTGGTAGAGATACGACTCTTCCGGCAGGTAGCCGATGCGCTTCTTGACGCCCACATCGGCCGGGGGACGCCCGAAGATCCCCACGCGGCCGCTGGTCGGACGCAGCAGACCCAGCATGATCTTGATCGTCGTGCTCTTGCCCGAGCCGTTGGGGCCCAGCAGTCCGAAGATCTCTCTGGGGTTCACGTCGAAAGACAGATCATCGACCGCGCGGGCGCGATCGCGCATCCAGAAGTCCTTGAAGACCTTGGTCAGACGCCGACACTCGACCACCGGAATCGAATCACTGGTGCTGAACCCCTGATCTGCCATCCGACCGCGCTCCTGCCCGGACTCACTCGCCCCTGTCAATCGGAGTCCTGTTGGTCTCAAACCGCTTCTGCTGGATCTCGCGCGTGCGCTGCTCGACCCGCTTTTCCATCTGACGCTGCTTGTTCCAACTGTAAATCTCTTCCATGATGTCCGGGTCGGCGTTGATCAGCAACTGCGGCGGCACACCCTCGGGAAGCAGCATGGTCTGCACAAACTGCCGACTCGTCAGGTCGCGGTACGCCGACACCCAGTCCACCTGCATCATCAGCCGCGGGTTGGCACGGAACTGCGCCAGTTTGGCCCGATAGATCCGCAGATCGGCCTCAGCCGACTCACGCAGCGCCGTCGCCTGCGACCTCGCCTGACTGATGATCTCCGTCACCTCGCCCGACGCCTGCCCGGCGTACACGATCACATCCTCAAACTCGGCCGCACGGCCCTCGATCACGTTGTTGATCGCCGTCAGGATCTCCTCGGCCCGCTCGGCCTGCTCCAACTCGATCGCGCTCTCGTAATACTGGATCAGTTTGATCAACTCGCGGTGCGCGTTCCCCGCCACCCCGTTGAGCGTCGTGTCACGAGCATCCTCGGCCTCTTCACGCCCCTTGCCCGCGGCCGCGGCTGCTGTCTGCACGCTGGCAAACTGATCGATCAGGCGCACGGGGGCCGTCTTGCGATACAGCGTCACCTTGTCGATCACGATGCCCGAGTTCAGGTCGTCCGTCAGCATCTCCTGCGCGATCGCCCGGATACGGTCGGTGATCGAACCCTCCCCACTGTCGGCCAGACCCAGCAGCCCGTCCACCGTGGTCTCAGCCACCACCCGTACGATACCGCGCTGCACCGCCGCCTGCACGATGCTCTTCTCCGCATCGGGGTGGATGTTCTCGGCAAACGTCCGATGGCTCACCCGGCGATACTCCACCTTCCATTGCGCGTGCGCAATGCTCAGATCACTCGTGATGAGCGACCCGTCCGCACCGGGAATCAGTTGAGGCGACGCGGGCAGGCGGTCCACCGGATCCTCCTGCCGGCCCTGGGCCACCCGCGGCCAATACTCGAACATGATCTCCAGTTTCGACGTGGTCGCATCGACCTTCACGATCTCCCCGATCGGGAACGGCGCACTGAAGTGCAGGCCGGGCTCCAGTTGCTCGGCCGTCGGTTCGCCGAAGAACAGCGGAATCCCGCGCTCCCCTTCGGCCACACGCTGCACGCCGCTGAACAGGAAAAGGAACGCCAGCGCGATCATCGCCAATTGCACGATGCGATACGTGATACGCAGGGCCTCGGCCAGCGACTGGTTGGCCGGGTCCATCAACTGCTCCGAACGCTCCCCCGGGTCGCGCAAACGCATCGAGGCGACGCGCGAACTGTCCCCCGGCGGCGGCTCGATCGAATCCTGCCCGTTGACATCCATGTCGCTCATCGCCCGTCCTCCAAACTCGAACCGGCGTTGAGGCCACCGCCTGGCATCTGCTCCAGGTCGACCGGCAACTTGCCCTGCTCCAGATCACGCAATGCGTCGGGCGAGAACAACTTCATGCCGAAATCACGCGAACTGAGCACCAGCGTCAACTTCTTGGCCAGCACGCTGCGCATCAGTTCGATGTTCTGAATGAACACCGCCAGTTCCGGAAACTCGTCCTGCTCGGCCAGGAACTTGGCCGCCTCCTGCTCGCCTCGCGCGATGATCTCCTTGGCCCGGCTCTGCGCAAAGGCGCGGATGCGCTGCGCGTCCGCGTCGGCCGCCGCCTTGATCGTCGTGGCCCTCGCCGTGCCCTCGGCCGTGTACTGCCCGGCCAGACGCACCCGGTTGGCCGCCATCTTGTCCATCACCGCCTGAGTCGTCGCCTCGGGCAGGACGATGCGGTCGACGCCCACCGTCGTGACGCTCAACCCGTACGCGCTCAGACTCTCACCCGACTCGCTCTGCCCGCTCATCTGCGCGAGAATCAATCTCTCCAACTCGGGCAACTTCGAGCCCCCCACGCGCTCCACGAACAGGTCGCTCATCCGGAACTTGCTCGTCTCGCCCAGGGCCGCACGCAGACGCGAACGCAGCAACTCCTCCGCCTCGCGGAAGTGATCGATCGGACGGTTGCCGCCAGCGGCCGAACTGAATCGTCGGTAGAACGCCAGCGGGTCCGACACCCGATACGTTGCAAACCCCTCGACCACGATCTGAAAGTTGTCGGCCGTCTGCTGCGTCTCGCTGCGCGCCTGGATGTACCGCTCTCGGGTGTCGTACTTGGTCACCGATTGAATCGGGTAGGGCAGTTTGAAGTGCAGGCCGGGGTCCGAGCGGTCGGAGGTCTCGCTCGCCTTGCCGAACGTCGTCACCACCGCCGCCTCGGTGAACCGCACGCTGTACGTCACGGCAAACGACAGCACCGCCGCGATGAACAAAGCGGCAATCGCCCACAATACCAGTTTCTTGGCGCTCATCTCGCTATCGACTCCTGCCGCGGGCGCCTCGCCCCGGCGCTACCCACACTCAACTTCCCTTACGGGCCGCCAGCCTCGGGATTGAATACTTCCGTGCTCCGCTGATCCTGCAGTTCCAGTCGCACCATCGAGGTGTTCTCGGGAACGATGAACACGCGGGCGCCGGCCATCACGTCGGCCAGCGCTTCAAAGTACTTCTTGGCCCGGTACAACTCCGGCGCGGCTCGATACGAGGCCACCTGACCCTGGTGCAGCGACGAACGCCCGCGTTCGCCCATGTGCCGCGTCCAGCGCTGCGCACTGGCCTCGATCAGCAGGGCCCCCATCTCCCCGCCGGCCGCCTCCAGGTCATGCTGGATCTCCAGTCGAAACGCCGCAATCTCCGTCTCATCGGCGCCAGCACGCATCATCGCGTCGAGTTGATCCAGTTTCCCGGCGATGGTCTCGGCCCGTTCCACCGTGCCAGCGGCTGTAGTCAATCGCTCGATCTTGTAGCGCTGCGCGTCCTCGATCGCCATGTCGCGCTTCTGCCGGTCGCCAATGACCTGCTCGAACTGGGGCGCCACCTTCATCGGCGGGTGCACGCCCTCGATCCCCACGAACAGAATTTCAATCCCGGCGCCACGACCTTCGTTCAGGCGCCCGAACTCCCGCTTCAACTCCTCACGTAACTGCTCGGCCAGCCTCGACCGGTCCGTCGTCAGCACCTGGTCCACCGTCAGCGTGCTGGCAAAGTGCATGACCACGCGCCGGCCCAGGGACGTGAACAACTGGTCGCGCACTTCCGGCGAGGCCACCTGATCAAACAATTGCACGTCCTTCACGACGTAGTGCACCGGAACCTCAATGGCCACCAGCGCCACGTCCTTCGAGTCCCCGCCCGAAGCAGCGGCCGCGCCCCCGGGCGCCGTATCTTTCGACGGCTGCACAATCAGGAACTGCTCGTTCAGAGCGTGCTGCTTGGTCCACAGAATCGGGCCCTTGTCCTCGTCGGGAGGATTCGTCCCGATGTGCAGCACACGCACGCCCTCGACCGTCCGGATTCGAGATTGCACCGGACGACCATCGACCACCTTGGTTTCCACGTGTTCCGGAATCTCGACAGTGCTGATCGGCCAAGGCCACTTGAAGTGCAGCCCCGGCCCGACGTCTGCCCGGCTCACCGTTCCCCACGTCAGGATCATCGCCCGCTGATGCGGCTCGATCACTACCAGCCCGGTCAGCAGCCACGCCGTCGTCGCCGCCAGCATCGCCAGCGTCGCCAGCGAACGGCTCAGCAACTTGTAAAACCACGAGCCCGTGACGTCGATGCCGAACTGATAGTTGATGGCCTCGCCCAGCGATTCGGCGATCTTGTCCGGCGCCGCCAGGAAGCCCAGCACGCGCGAATCAAACGCCGCCCTGGGGTCTTCACCGGGCCGGCGCGGGCGATAGATGTCCAGTGCGAAGTTCACAATGACCTCGCACCCGAGCACGATGATCGCGACGGCAAAGGCCGCCGGAACGTATCGCAGCGCCACGTCCTCTTTGCCCGCGTAGTTGATGAAGTGCGCTACAGCCAGCGCCAGCCCCAGCAGCGCCGCCCCCACTGAATACGCAGCGCCGGCTCGCAAACTGGCCCAGACCTTTTGCTTGGCCATGCCCGCCACGAAACGCGCGAAGACGAATCCCACAAACGCGGCCCCGATGCCGATGGCGATACCCCAGCCAGGCAGGGACGCGTTGACCGTTGCTTCCTGATGCACGATGGCCCGAGCGCCGGCCAGCCGCCACCAGCCAATGCCGATCAGCCCGCCCGCAATCACGAGGCTCATCGCCGGCACGAAATAGGTCTGCATGGCCGCAAGTCGGCGAGCACCCTCGCGGATCTCCTCTTCGCCGCTCTTGAACGCGCTGCCCGTCTCTGTGGCCCCGAATGACTCGATCTCCAGCGCCTCAAGCCGCTCGCGACGGTGCAGGTCGAACATGACCCCCAGCGTGAACCAGACGAGGAGCCCAAGTCCCAGGTACAGCGCCGCTGTGAAGGCGGCGTGGTCCTTCGAGTATTGGGCGTAGATCAAAAACGCAAGCGCCAGAACGAGTTGGATCGCAAATCCGAGGATGGAGACGGACGTTCCACGTTGGAAGGTCAGATAGTCGGCTTTCATCGCGACTGCTTACCCCGCTTCGGCCGACGCGAGCGGAAACCTCGCGCCCAGCCCGGCTTATTACCCGAATCAACCGGCGTGCCCACGCGCAGAACAGCGCGCGACCATGACGACACTGCCCCCTTTCGGCGGGGGTCTATTCTCGCCCCGTCCTCGGGCGGTTTCCACCAATCCGCTGTCGGACCGTCCCTTGTCGCACGACCGTTCAAACTCCGGGTCATCTTCGACTCCCCACCCAAACCGCGCGAACCGAACGGCAACTCCGCCCATACATATATCCGCCAGAGGCTCCCCCTGCCCGGGCCATACCGCTCTTACGCCTCCGCCCACCCGGGGTTCGCGCGCCTTCGCCCGCTCCGACGTATACCATCGGTCCCCTCTCCGGGGTTCGCATTTCCTTCCGCCACGGTCCGGCACCCCGGTTCAAGCATGCTGCCGACTCTCACGATCGCACGAAACACCCTTGTCGAGGCGCTCCGCCAGCCGGTCGTCTTTCTGGTCGTCGTCCTGTCCGGGCTGCTCCAGATCCTCTCCGTCTGGTGGTCGGCCTACTCCATGGGGTACCGCTCCGACCCCGGCGAAGTCGCCGCTGACGAGAAACTCCTGTTTGACATCGGGCTTTCGACCATCTTCGTCTGCGGCATGCTCCTGGCCGCTTTCATCTCCACGGCCGTCATCAGCCGCGAAATCGAGAACAAGACCATCCTCACCATGGTTTCCAAGCCCCTTCCCCGGGCTGCGGTGGTCATCGGCAAGTTCCTTGGCGTCGCCGGAGCCACGATCATCGCCTCGGTGGTCATGCTCACCTTCCTCATGCTCGCCCTGCGGCACGGGGTTCTGTCTACCGCGGCCGACGATCCCGATCAGCCCGTCTGGGTGCTCGGCATGGGAGCGGTGGGAATCTCCCTACTCGTGGCCGGCGCCGGCAACTTCCTCTACGGGTGGTCATTCCCCCAGACCGTCATGGCGGTCCTCACCCCCCTGTCCATTGTGGCCTATGTCGCGGTGCTGGCCCTGAGCAAGAAGTGGGAGTTCCAGCCCTTGGGCACCGACTTCAAAGGGCAGGTGATGCTCGCTTGCGTGAGCATGGCCGCCGCTATTCTCGTCATGACCGCCGTCGCCGTCGCCGCCTCGACGCGCCTCAGCCAGGTGATGACCATCGTCGTCTGCGCCGGCGTGTTCGCCCTCGGGCTGCTCACCAACTACTTCTTCGGGCGCTTTGCCTTCGTCAACAAACCCATCGCCACCATCGCCGAGGCATATCCCCCCAATCCCCTCGATGACTCCCTCAGCCGCTCCGGCGAACGCTACATCGTCCGCCTCGTGACTCCGCCCGAGGTCGAACTCAAGCGAGGCATGCAGTTCCACTTCGGCCCCACCCCAAACGGACTTGGTGCTGCCAATCGCTGGTCTCCCGAACTGCCCCCCGAAGAGGTGCTTGGGGACGACCTGTTCCGGCCCGACGTGCCGGCCGCTGTGGTCATCACAGAGGTCAACGACCTTACCTACACCATTCGCAACATTGGGTCGCCCCCTGCCCGCGTCTCGCGTCCCCCCCGCGAGGGCGACTTTGTCTTCGCCCAGCCGACCAGGGTCCGCCCGGCTGCGGCCGCCATCTGGTCAATCACCCCCAACATGCACTTCTTCTGGCTGGTGGACGCCGTTTCGCAGGCCCGCTCGATCCCGTTCCGCCACGTCGGGCTGGTGCTGGCTTACGCCGCCTGCCTCGTGGTCGGATTCCTCTCCCTGGCCGTGTTCCTGTTCCAGACCCGCGACGTCGGCTGAGGCATGACCGCTCGGTTAGCCCGCTCCCCCCGACGTCTTCACCGGCCCGATCAGCCGTTCCACCAGCGTCGTCGCGGCCGCGGCGGTCTTCCGGTCCCCTTGCCGGACCTTCAACTGCCCAACCGCCGCCAGCAGTGCTGATTGACTCATCAGCAGCACGCCCGCCCGATCGCGCATCCCCAACTGATCGGCCACTCGCCACAGTGCCCGCCGCGTCTTCCGGTCAAGCCTCGTGCGCTTCACCAACGCCCGCGTGGCCAGTTCATCCTCGCTTACCCGAAGCCGCGCGCGAATCGCCAGATACACGACCAATGCGCACGCCAGCGTCGCCGCCGCCAGTGGCGCCAGCACCCACCAGTTCACCTCGAATGTGAAGCCCGGAGCCTCCGACATTCCCGGCTCGACAATTGTGATCGGCTTTTGAACCATGCCTGCTCTCACGCGGCCGCCCGCGCCCTCCCCGCGCCCGATTCTCCCCGCATCCCCGCCAGCAGCCGCCGGGCGCAGCGCACCGCCCGCGTCCGCACCATCTCGTCTCCATCGCGCGTCGCAATGCCCGCCACGCGACGGCACATCCAGTCGTAACAGGCACCCGCGCGGGCACGCCCGGGCCCGCTCAACGTGCGTTCGGCCAGCCAGAGGCCCGCCAACCGATGCATCGAGCGATCGTCCTCGAGCATCTCGCGCAGTCCATCGACGCCGGCCGAATCGATCACCGCGCCGGCCCGATCGACGCCAGTGTGCTCGATCAGCCCTCGCAGCGCGTTCGCCCGCACCCGGTGATGCGGGTCGCCCTTCAATTCGATCATCACGCCATACATGCGCACGTCGAGCAAAGCCCCCGCGTGCTCGGCCCGGGGCGCACTACGCACGCCCGCCTCCACCGCGTTGGCGCGCACGCGATCGTCCTCGGCCCGGAGCGAACGATCAATGCCCGCCCTCGCGCTGTCGCTGCCCAAATCGCCCAAGGCCGCCACCGCCGTTGCTGCCACGCGCGCATCCTCGCCCACGGCCAGTTCCAGCAACTCCGGTTCAATGCCCACGGTCAGCCGCAGGATTCGCGCCAGTCGAATCGCGTCCACCCGATCTCTGCCCACTTCTCCATGCAAGCGTTCACGCAAGGCGCCAAGGAACCCGGCCCGATCGCTGGCCAGCCACTCTCGGGCCGCTAGGCGGCTCTCCGGCAGATCCACCATCCACGGGTTCATCCTCGCCGCGTCCTGCCGCGCAATCGACCGCACCGCCGCATGCGCAGATCGCGTCAACTTCCCCGCCAGGCGTGCCCGCTGCCAATCGCTCGACCGCATCGGCCAGCGCGACCAGATCCGTGCCCCGGCCGCCGACCTTCCCAGGCAGGCCGTTCGCGCCACCCGCGCATCGGCATCAAACACGAAGTCAGCCTGTTCGACCGGATCGGCCGACCGCGCGTATGCGTGTCTCACCCAGGACGCCCGATCGCTCAACATGCTCGCACGCAACACGCCGCGCACGCCGCGATCGACCTGCATCGCATCAGCCATCTCGCCCACCCACCGCCGCGACACCTGCGAGAGCGAGTCCAGTTCCGCCGGCGACGGCAGCGCGCCGCCCTCGGACGGCACCGGCCCGGCCGGGCCTGACTTCGACCCGACTTTCAATCCAAGCAGAGCGGCCCTCCGCGCCGGGTGCAGCAGCAGATGCCCGGCCGAGAGCACCAGTTCGTGCTCCAGCGCCCCATGCCCGCGCCCAACCCGTTCCAACGCCGCAGAACCCACATGTTCGCACTTCATCCATCGCCAGGCCCGCGACCGCATGAACGGCGCATGGCTCCGTCGCAGCGCCGCGCGCATCCCGGCCTGCACCGGGTGGCCCTCCTCGGCCAGCAATTCCGGCAGTCCAAGCGCCGCCGAGCCCGGCGACTCCAAACTATCCGCCAATATGAAAGCCGCGAGGATCACGTCTCGCTGCTGGTGTTGGCCAAACTGGGCCAGTCCATCGCGAATGTTCGCGATCACTTCGCCCTGCGTCACGGCGGACAGCGCCTCCTCGCCAGGTTCCTCACGATCCGGGATCACCTCGCCGAACACCGGGCTGGGCTGAATGCCAAGTGCGCGGACAACCATATGAAGCAATGCCCGGGCTGCTAGACGCGAGGCATCGCGGTCCGGCAGGATCAGCAATTGCCCGGCCACGTCGGCCAACCGCTCGATCGGGTGGGCTTCCAACCAGCGGGCGACCGCCAAGGGTTCGGTTTTCAGTTCTGATTCCAAGGCCGCCTTCAACTGCCACGCCGGTCGCCCAAGTACCACCGCCCGCTGTTCGCCGGTGAGTCCTGCCCAGTGTGGAAAGATGGTGGCGATCAACTGAGTCTGGTGTTGCTGGACGTTCAACCGATGAGGCCAGAAGCGCAGGTGGTTTTTCAGTCGCTCCCACCTAGAAACGGGTGTATCGCACGCGACGAGGGTTGCCAAGGCCTCGGCGATGAACTCCTCGCGTTCGGCTCGGCCAATACTGGCCAAAACCTGAGGAAAGAGCGCGAGTCGAACAATTTGAGGCACTTTCCTCATGTCCAAAGTTGGTGGGTACCTCCGGGATGAGGTGTCAACTCGGTTTGTACGTTGTTGTTTTGTAGGCACTTACAATCTCGCGCGCCGGCTGCGTTTCAGCGAAAAAACTTTGTGCAACAGGTTGTGGACATGCCCCGGCAGCACCGGATATATTGTGCCCCGAGACGACAACTTGATACATTTGGCCGCTGCTCGATTTGGAGGTCGCGCATCGGAGCCAAAGGTCGGCCCAGCGTTCGGTCGGCCGTGAGATTCGCGCCCTGGGGAGAGAGCCGCGCAAGGGCGCTCAGTCTTGCAGCGTGCAACGACGGAGCGGTTATGTCGATGAACCCGGCCACGCGAACCAACGTCCTGCAGAGTTATCAACTGATCCTTTACAACCGGGCGCTGCACCCCGAACTGTTCCAACTCCGGGATCGGCGCGTCATCAGTTGTGCCGGGCACGAACTAGAAGCATGGCTGATGCCGGGCGCCCACCTGCTGCGTTTCGGTCGTGGGACGGAGTGTCTGTGTGAACTGGTGGCCGACGTGGAACGTGGCGTGCCCGAAGCGGGCGTCGTCGCGGGTTTTTTCTGCGCCGGGGAGCGTGATTTCGACCGCGACTTCGAGCGGATGGGCGTCAACTACATGACGACGGTGCAGACCGAGCAGTTGAACGACGCCATTTTCCAGGCAACTTGGGAGGAGTTGGCCGATTTCGCCGCCGAAGCCGAAGCAATGGTGCACCGGTGGGAGGATGAAGTCGGGGCGTGCATGTCGATCCTCGACCTGCAACGCTATTCGCGCGAGGTCCATGTCCAGAGTTACCACCTGATCGCCAATGGGCGGATCGTCCTTCGGACGCAGACCATTTTTGAACGTCACGGTTGAGCGCGGGCCAGAATGCCCCGCGTCCTCGCTGACGCGGGGCATGGCGAGACGCCGGCGGGCATGAATGCACGGGTTCCCACGCAGCCGACGACGGCCAAGCATGGCACCCGGGCTGGTGCAGGGCCGGTGGCGTGCCGGCGCGAACGCTGCGTGTCAGTCGCCTATGCTTGGGGCGATGCACGAACAACTCGTCCTGCGACTGGTCATTCGAATTAGTGTGCCCCTCTGAGCGATGGCGGGCGGGACGCCCGCGCCCGGAATCGCTTGGCGGGGCCACTGCGCGTCGTGCTTTCCCCTGACCAACGAATACCATCATCCGCGCCGTCGCCCCCTTGGTCCGGCGCGGCAAGGACACGCACCCATGAATCACGCCCGTCCGGAAGGCGGCGCCGCCGCCTCCAGCAAACCGAATTACAAGAGCACACTCAACCCGCGGAACACCTCGTTCCCGATGAAGGCCAACCTCGTGCAGAACGAGCCGGCCAGCATGTCGCGCTGGGCGAAGATGGGCCTGTACCAGCGCATTCGAGAGGCTGGAGCGGCCAAGCCGAGGGGGCGCTTCGTGTTCCACGACGGCCCGCCCTACGCCAACGGCTCGATTCACCTCGGACACCTGATGAACAAGTGCCTGAAGGACTTCGTGGTGCGCACACGTACCATGATGGGCTTCGACTGCCCGTACGTACCCGGCTGGGACTGTCACGGCCTGCCGATCGAGCACAAGGTAATGACCGAACTGGTGCAGTCGGGCAAGTCGGGCAAACTCGACGCGCTGACGGAAGGGCAGCGCCGCATGGCGGTGCGCCGCGAGTGCTTCAAGCACGCCGAAAAGTTCCAGAAACTACAGGCTTCGCAGATGGAGCGCCTGCTCACGCTGGCCGACTACGAACACCCGTACCTGACGATGCAACCGGCCTATGAAGGGGCGACGCTGGAGGTGCTGGCGGGGCTGGTCGAGCAGGGGCTGGTGTTCCGCGCGCTCAAACCGGTGCACTGGTCGATCGAGAATGAGACCGCGCTGGCCGAGGCAGAACTGGAATATGAGGACCGCGAGGACATCTCGGTGTACGTGGACTTTGAGGCCGAGGACGCAACGGCGGTGTACGCGGCGTTCGGGTTCGGGGATTCGGGCCAGGCGCCCGTGCCCCAGCAGACACCGAGTTTCATGATCTGGACCACCACGCCGTGGACGTTGCCGGCCAACCTGGCCATCGCGGTGCATCCCAAGTTTGAGTATGCGCTGGTGCGGGTCGACGGCAACTACACGGTGATGGCGACGATGCTCATGAACCAGGTTACCGAGGCGGCCAAAGCGGAAGAGGTCGAAGTGCTCGCGACCACGCGCGGCGAGAACCTGGTGGGGCTGCGCTATCGGCACCCGTTCATCGAGCAGGCGCCGAGACCGGTCGATCAGCCGCAAGCCGACACCTCGCGGTGCTACACGCTGGTACCGGCCGAGTACGTGACGCTGGAAGACGGCACGGGGCTGGTGCATACGGCGCCGGGACACGGAGCCGAGGACTATCAGACTGGCCTAGCCCAGGGCCTGCCAACGTATTGCCCGGTGCGGAAGGACGGCACCTATGACGCCAGCGTGCCCGAGTGGCTGCGCGGCATGAGCATCTGGAAGGCGAATGAAGAGGTGACCAGGCGCTTACGCGACAGCGGGCACCTGTTTTACTCGCATCGGTTCGTGCACAGTTATCCGCACGACTGGCGCAGCAAGACACCGGTGATTTTTCGCTGCACCGAGCAGTGGTTCATCGGCGTGGATGCGCGACTGAAGAACGGCGGCCGCACGCTGCGCCAGATGGCACTCGACGCGGTCAGCGGCGGGCAGGTCGGCTTCGTCCCCGAGTGGGGTCGCAACCGCATGCGTGGCATGCTTGAGAGCCGCCCGGACTGGTGCATCTCGCGTCAGCGCTCGTGGGGACTTCCGATCCCGTCGTTCGAGACCCCCGAGGGCGAAGTGCTCCTGACGCCGTCCTCGGTGCGGGCGGTCGCAGCGTTGTTCCGCGAGAAGGGTTCGGACGCGTGGTTCCAATTGGAGCCGCAGGATGTGCTGGCGCACTACAAAGCCGCGAGCGATGCTGATGCGCCCGAGTCGATCCGAAGCGGGCGCGTCGCGCTGTCGTCACTTCGGAAGGGGCAGGACATTCTCGACGTGTGGTTTGAGTCGGGTTCGAGTTGGAACGCGGTGATGCGTGAGCGGTCGGGCGGGTCCGACTACCCGGTGGAACTGTACCTGGAGGGTTCGGACCAGCACCGCGGGTGGTTCCAGTTGTCACTGCTGCCCGCGCTGGGCGTGACCGGGCGGCCGCCGTTCAAGACGCTGCTGACGCACGGGTTCATGGTGGACAAGGAGGGCCGGAAACTGAGCAAGTCGGCCGGGCACACGATCGAGAACCTGTTTGAGCACTACGGCGCTGACGTGCTGCGCTGGTGGGTGTGCAGCCTCAGTTACGAGAACGACGTGAAGGTGGACGACGAGTTCTTCCAACTGGCCGGCGAGAGTTATCGAAAGGTGCGCAACACGCTGCGCTACATGCTGATGAACCTCGACGATTTCCTCCCTGCTTCGCAGGCGAGCCGGGGCGATGCGGTGGCGCTGGCCGACATCGGGCCGAGCACGCTGGATGCGTGGGTGCTGGCCGAGTATGACCGGATGGCCACGCGGGTGATCGATGCCTATGAGCGATATGACTATCGCACGGCGCATAGTGAGTTGTACCGGTTCTGCAACGACACGCTCAGCGCGGTGTATCTGGCGGCCGTGAAGGATCGTCTGTATTGCGACCGCGCCGACTCTCTGCGCCGTCGTCGCACGCAGACGACGATGTGGCACCTGACGGACGGGCTGTGCCGCCTGCTGGCGCCGGTGCTGTGCCACACTGCCGACGAGGCGTATCGCGCGCTGTGGCACGCCGACGCGGGCGATCTCTCGTGCTGCGTGCATACGACCGAGTTCATCGCGGGCCTTGGCGTCAGGGCAGACGAGGGCTGGACCGGGGTGATGCAGCGGCGGGACGAGGTGATGGTGGCGCTGGAGCAGGCCAAGAAGCATCGCGGCATCGAGAATCCGCTCGACGCGGGAGTGTCGCTGGGGGATCCCGACGGGCTGTATGCCCGCTTTGCGCCGGAGGATCTGGCAGATCTCTACGGAGTCAGTCGCGTGTTCATCCGCGCCTCCCCGGCCGGTGTCGAGGTGCTCGACCTTCGCGATCAGCCTCGGTGCGAGCGCTCGTGGAAGCGTGACGGGACAGTGCGGCCGCGTTCGGACGGTGGCGTACTATCGGACCGTGACGCGGAAGCCGTCGGCGTGCGATAGGCGTCTGCGGTCGATGCGGCGCGATGTTGTCCGCGCACAACATGCCTGATTCGGGAAAGGAGGCCCCGCGTCAACGCCGGTTGTGGATCGGCAGGGCGTTTGCGTCGATGTCAGGGCACGATGATGCCCGAACACGACAGGGACCCCGCCGAAAACGGTGATTCGCTGCGACCCAACCCGACGGCGCGGCGCTCGCCCGAGGCGGCCGACGAACTGACGCGACTGGCCCATGAACTGAGCAACCTGCTGGACGGCTCGATTCGGTGGCTGGCGCTCGCCGACCGCACGTTGTCGCACAGTGAGCCGGACCCGATCGATCGCGCTCGTGAGCAGTTGGAAACTGTGCGTGGCGCGCTGATGCGCATGGCCGACCTGATCAACGCGGCGTTGCGAAGCCGCCACCTCTCTCTGGGCTCGCCGATGCTGGGAGGTGCTGACGCCACCAGCGTGCGAGACGTGATCGAGCACGCGGCCAGGGTGGTGCGTCCGCGTGCGGAAGAGATGGGAATTCGCGTGGTCATTGACGTGGACCCCGACGCGGGTTCGATGCCGAGCGGACCGATCTACAGCGTGGTTCTCAACGGGCTTTCCAACGCGCTTGATTCGATCGAAGCGGCGCAGGACAAGGTGAGCGGGGGCGAGATCCGCATCACCGCGCGTGTGAGCGACAAGGCCAGCGACGGACGCCGTCGCGTTGCCATCGAGATCAGCGACGACGGTGTGGGGCTGCCCTCGCAGGTTCCGCCGGTGCGCCTTTTCGAGCCCAGTTACACCACCAAGCCCGGGCCCCGCGGCATCGGGCTGGCGGTGTGCGCCAGCATCGTCGGCGAACTGGGCGGCACAATCGCGCTGACGCCGCGGCCCGAGCGCCACGGGATGCAGCGCCCGGGCGCGGTGCTGCGCATCGCCTTTCCGGAACCGAAGCGCGGAGAGACCAGGGTCGGAGGCTCGGCATGAGCGTTCGCGTGCTCATTGTTGACGACGACCCGATCGTGGCCGACTCACTGCGAGAGCACCTATCGCTCGAGGGCTACTCAGCATCCAGCGCCTACAACGCCGAGGAAGCGCTGGCGGCCCTGGAGCAGGCAGAGCGCGAGCCAGCCGATGCGGCACGTCCACCGCAGCCATTTCGCGTGGTCATTTCCGACGTCTCGATGCCCGGAACAAGCGGGATGGATCTACTGCGGGAAATCGGGCGGCGGTTTCCCGCGACGGCCGTGGTCATGCTCACCGGCTACGGCACCATCGAGTCTGCGGTGGAGGCGTTGCGCCTGGGAGCGGTCGATTACCTGACCAAGCCCGTGATCGACGAGGAACTGCGCCTTTCGCTCGAGCGGGCGATCCGGCAACAGGCGCTGGTTGAGGAGAATCGCACGCTCAAACGCCGTCTGGACGGGCGCTTCGGACTGGGCGGCATCATCGGGCACGACCACCGGATGCAGCGAATCTATGAACTTGTCGAGGCCGTGGCACCCAGCAAGACGACGGTCCTGATGACCGGGGAGAGCGGAACAGGCAAGAGCCTCATCGCGGGGGCGATTCATCAGCAGAGTCCTCGCCGCGAGAAGCCGTTTGTCGAGATCAGTTGCGGGTCCATTCCCGAGACGCTGCTGGAGAGTGAACTGTTCGGACACGTCAAGGGCGCCTTTACCGGCGCGCACGCGGACAAGGCGGGACGATTCCTGGCTGCCGACGGAGGCACGATCTTTCTTGACGAGATCAACAGCGCCAGTCCGGCAATGCAGTTGAAACTCCTGCGCGTGCTGCAGGAACGTCGCTTCGAGCCGGTGGGCGCCAGCAAGACGGTCGAGGTGGACGTTCGTGTGATACTGGCAAGCAACCAGCCGCTGGAGCAACTGGTGGCCGCCGGGCAGTTTCGCCAGGATCTGTACTACCGCATCAACGTGGTCAAGATCGAACTGCCTCCGCTGCGCGAGCGCGTCAGCGACATCCCCATCCTGGCCGAGCACTTCCTGCACGTCCACGCCGAACAGTTGCACAAGACTTTGGTCGGCTTTGCGCCCGAGGCCATGGACGCGCTGCGGCGCTACTCGTTCCCCGGCAACGTGCGCGAGTTGCAGAACATTGTCGAGCGGGCGGCCGTGCTGACGCGCTCATCTCGCGTCGAACTGAGCGATTTGCCGGGCAACGTCATCGAGGGGGTTGACCACGGGCTGCTGCGTGCATTCACCGGACGCGACCGGGCCTCACTCGATTCAGCCGAATCGCCGTGGATTCCGACGCCGCTCGTCGATGCGCTGCTCGAGCCGGAGAAGCGCATCATTCTCAAGGCGCTGGAAGCCAACCAGTGGAACCGCCAGAAGACAGCCGACGATCTGGCCATCAACCGCACCACGCTCTACAAGAAGATGAAGCAACTGGGCATTGACGATCGCGAAGAGCGAAGGGCCGGCTGACAGACGCTGCAGACTGACTCGGTCCGGTCAGAGCCGGTGTCCCGGACGGCGCGTGCATCAACTTCGCTGTGGAAAAGAAGACACGCCGGACACGAGGCCCGGCGTGCCATCACCCCCAGGATCGGCAGCGGCGTCAATCGACGTCGGCGGGCACGTTGGCGACCTCGCTCGTGCCGGGCTGCGTCATCTGCAGCGCGTCGCCGCCCGACTGCGCCATCGATTGCGCCTGCGACGCTTCGAGAATACTCCTGGCCTCGGCGGCGGCCTGACGGATGTTCATGGCCGCCGTTTCCAGTCGCGCCAACGTCGCATCGCTCAGAGCGGGCGGCACCGGAGCGCCGGCCGTCACAAGGTCGGTCTGCGTGCGCTGACGATCTACATATGCCTGGGCATAGGCGCGGTCGCGATCGGCCTGCAACTGCGCCAGACGCGAGTTGAAGCGAGCGACGATGGTCGATTCCTCGGCCTCGGCGGTGGCGTGCTGGTGCTCCACGTACGCCAGCATGATCTGCTCGAGCGCGTGGGCGCGGGCCCGGCGCAGCGAGTCCTCGGTTTCAAAGGCATCCAGCGTCGTGTCGGCCTGGGCCAGAGCCGAGTCGATTCGGGCGTGGACCAACTGACGCTCGGTATTGAGATCGGTCTGGCTGCGGGCCAGCGCATTGGAGCGGTTCTGGGCCGAGAGCACGTTCTGGGCGGCCAGCGCTTCAACGCGCGCCGTGCCGATGCGCTCGAACGTGCTGGCGATCAGCATGGCCTCCTCGTGCTCCAGTCGCGCCACCTCATAGGTCTGGCGGGCCAGGGTCTCGAGCCGGGCCAGTTCAGCGTCGAGCAGCCCCTGCGAAGCGGCGATCCGGTCATTCAGGTCGCTGATGCACCGTGTCTTCTCCGAGCGAACCAGGTCTGCCTGCGCCAGGAACTGGTTGCTCTGCGCCTGTGCGGCCGCCAGAACGGCCTGCTTCTTCTGCTCGAACTCGGTCGCCAGGGCCTGCGCCGTGGCGAGGGCCGCCTCGCTGTCTGACCTCAATTGGGCCGCCTTGGCTTGCGCACTGGCCACCGTCGCCACCGCGGCCGTGCGCAACTGCTGGGCCTGCGCGATCGCCTGATCCCGCGTCGACGCGGCGTTGATGCAGGCCTGCTCGTAGTCACGCTCGGACTGCTTGAGCAATGCGTCGGCCTGGGCGAACATCTGCTCCACCTCGGTGGTCGCGTTGGTCTCGGCCGAGGCGATCTGGCTCTTGGTATTGCGGTACACCGTGTGCGCATCTTCAAAGGCGATCTCGGCCTGCGTCCGGCGCGAGGCCACATCGGCCAGATCGCGATCAAACGTGGCCCGGGCCGTCGTACGCATGCGGTCAGACTGGGCCACCGCGGCGACGAACGCATCTCCGTGCTCGGTCTCGCTCAGGATGTCGATGGCCGCCGGGTCGTTGCTCGTGACAGCACGGAACGCTGCCGCCAGCGCATCGGCCTTCTGCTCGGCGTTGAACCGCACCTCGCTGGCCGGACGCCCGGTCCGGTCCCTGGAAATCTCCGTTTGCACGAAGGTCTCGCGAGCGTCGAACTCGAACTCCTGGGCCCGCGAGAGCGCGATTGAGAAGGTGGCCTTCACCTGCCGGTCCTCAGCCGCCAGCGCGTCGAGCGCTCGCTGGTGGGCCGCCGAGTCGCTGTTGAACTGGTAGTCGGCCTGCTGGCGTGCGCTGGTAAACTGCGAGGTGTACGCGGTCAACTTCTGCATGGCCGTTTCACGCAGTTCGTTGCCGCGGGTCTTGGCCCACGCGAAGTTCTGCTCAGCCTGCGCGATGGACGAGCGATACGTACCCTCAATGTTCGAAGACTCGATTCGGGTAGCCTCGGCGTTCAGCCGGTTGGACTCCACCGTCGCCTGACTGAGCACGTACTCAGCCTGCTGCGAAAGTTCGCTCTGACGGTCCTTGCCTTCCGACAGGTGCGAGCGGGCCTGCTGGGCCAGCAACTGGGCCTCGGCGTTGGCGCGGCGGAGCGTCGCCTGCGACTGGCCTTCCAGCGAAGTGATCTGCTGGTCGGCACGTTGCCCAACCAGCGTCACCTGCTCGTTCATCTGGCGGACGATCGCCTGGCCCTGAGTGGAGACGCGCTCGTGCTCAGTGCGCAGACGCTCGCACTCGACCTGGGCGGCCGCCCAAGCGGCGTCGGCCTCGGCGGTCATCATCGACACCTGACCCTTGAGGTCAGACATCACGCTTCCGATCTCGATCTGACCGCTGCGCTGCGAGATCTCTGACAGCGTGCGATGGGCACGGATCTCTTCTTCCAACTGGTTGAAGCGGATGTCCTGGGCCGTCCGTTGACGCTGGGCCTCGAAGCCGGCGATCTGGTGCAGCGCCGCGGCCTGGGCCAGCATCTCGTCGGCCTGGGCCAGCGAGGTCGTGCGGTTGGCAGCCGCCTCGACGCGGGCTCCCTCGGCCTGGGCCCGCTGCAACTTCAGCACCGCGCTCTGTGCCACCGCCTCATTCACCCACTCGCGGGGCGCGTTGGCCTGTCGCGCCTGTCCGAAATAGAAACTCGAGTCATAGCGCCCGGCGGTCGCGTCCGGCGCAATCTGCACAGAAGCCAGTTCGGCGGTCTTGTTGAACTCCTTTTGCGCCCCGGCGTGCGTCGTCGTCGAGCACGCACCGAGCGCCCCGGCCAGCGCACTGACCAGCGAGGTGATGACGATCCGGGAAGCCACACTGCTCGGACCCGACTTGATTGCGATGCGCTGACCTGGCATGGCCGGCCTCTCCTTGCATATGGGGGTTTGTTCCGCTTGACCCGACTCGGGCCTGACTTCCGATCGGCCGAGCAGGGCGGGGATTTGACCGGTGTATCTCCAAGCCGAGATATTGGACAAGACGCCGGTCCGGTTATGACGCCCGTAGGGTCCGTTCCGGCGAGTCCACCAAAGCGGGGATCGCACCCGGCTCGCTTCGCGGACTTGGCGCCTGATCCGCTCCCTGCACCGCGTCCGGCGATACCATGCCCGCCATGTCTCTGATTTACTGCGGCATCGACGAAGCCGGATACGGGCCGATGCTCGGGCCGCTGTGCGTATGCGCCTCGGTGTTCGAGGTCAGTTCGTGGGAGCAGGGACAGGCGGCCCCTGACTTGTGGAAGTTGCTGGAGCGTGCGGTGTGCCGCTCGCCGCGCGACGTCCGAAAACGCATCGCCGTCGCTGACTCGAAGAAACTCAAACTTCCGAACGGGCAGCAGAGAGACCCGCTGCTCCACCTCGAACGCGGGGTACTCGGTTTCTGCGAGGGCTTCCTGACACCCATCGAGAGTGACGACGCGCTGTTCGGCTCACTGGGCGTCAATCTCGGATCGCAGGCCTGGTATGCGGGCGATCCCGCCCCGCTGCCCCGGGCCTCGACGCGTGACGCGATTCGCATTGACGCGAACATCCTGACCGGCGCAGCCGAGAGGGCCGGTGTCCGTCTCGTCGGGTTGTGGGGCGTCACCCTGTGCGAGTCGTCCTTCAACGCGCTCGTGCGTGAGCACGGCTCAAAGGGCGCGACGACGACGCATGCCCTGCGCATCTTGGTTGCCCGCGTCTTGCGCGAGTGGCCGGAGGCCGAGGTCCGCATCGTGGCCGACCGGCACGGCGGGCGGGTGCATTACGCCGGCGCGCTGTCGGGCGTCTGCTCGCACAGTCCGCGCCCGCTGGAGGAGACCGAACGGGCCAGCCGCTATGAACTCGGGGAACGAGCAAGGGTTCTGCTGATTCCCGAGGCCGAGGACGCGCACCTGCCCGTGGCCCTGGCGTCGATGACGGCCAAACTGGTGCGCGAACTGGCAATGGCCCGATTCAATCGATACTGGTGCGGCCGCCTGCCGGAGTTGAAGCCGACCGCGGGATACACGACCGATGCCCGTCGTTGGCTGCGCGACGCCCATCCGGTTCTCGACGCGCCGACGCGCGCGGCGCTGGTTCGCCTTGCGTAATGTCTGGCGTGCCGCAGGAACTCGACAAGGCGATGCTTGACCTGGCAGCCCGCGTCGCGCTGCGCGGAATGGGGTACGTGGAGCCCAACCCGATGGTTGGCGCAGTCATTGTTCGCGATGGGCGTGTGATTGGGCTTGGGCATCACCGTCGCTTCGGCGACCTGCACGCCGAACGCGATGCCTTGAAGAACTGCCGGGAGCGCGGGCTCGACGCGCGCGGGGCGACGATCTACGTCACACTCGAGCCGTGCCGTCACTTCGGCAAGCAGCCGCCCTGCACCGATGCATTGATCGAGGCCGGCATCGCGCAGGTGGTATACGCCGTCGATGACCCGCACGAGACTTCCGGCGGCGGGAGCGGCGTGCTCCGAGCCGCGGGCATCAGCGTGCGAAAGTGCGAGGCCAGCACGGCCGCGATTCGCCTGAGCGAGCCCTTCATCAAACGGATCAGGACCGGGCTGCCGTGGATCATCGCCAAGTGGGCGCAGACCATCGATGGGCGTGCGGCGACACGCACCGGCGAGAGCAAGTGGATCAGCAACGAGCGTTCACGCCGCCGCGTGCACCAGTTGCGAGCCAGGGTGGACGCGGTGCTGGCCGGATTCGGCACCGTCGCGGCCGACGATCCGATGCTCACGGCGCGCGGCGTCCATGTGCGGCGCAAGGCCAAGCGCGTCATCATCGACCGCGAACTGAACATCCAGGCTGACAGCAAACTGGTCATGTCGGCCGGCACCGAACCGACGCTGATTGCCTGCTCCAAGGACCTCATCGTTGCGGACATTGTGGCCCGGCAGCGCGAGGCCCTCGAGGCGGCAGGCGTGACCCTGCTCGGCGTACCCGAGGACTTGGGCCGACTGCACCTGCCTCTGCTGTTCGCGACGCTGATGGAAAAGTGCGGCGTATCCTCGGTGCTGGTCGAGTCGGGCCCGGGGCTGCTGGGGGCCTTGTTCGAACTCGACCTGATCGACGAAGCGGTCGTGTACGTTGCACCACTTCTGCTGGGCGATGAGATGGCAAAGACTGTGGCCAGCGGGCGCGTGGCCAGTTCGCTCACCGAGGGAAGACGCTTCGACCTGCTGCGAGCCAGGCGACTGGGGGATGATGTCGAATTGGTGTATCGGCGCCGGCGGGAGGCGTGAGGCACGAATCGAGGAGAGACGCGTCGCGAAGCAGTCCCGCGCGGAAGCGAGGGCTCGACCAAACACACTTCGATGCGACCGTCTGGCACCCGGCCCTGCCGGATCAACCCTTGTGTTCGTGCCAGGCCTTGAGAACTTCAGCCTCCTTGTGAGGCGGAAGCCCGGCACGCTCGGCCCTGACAATGCGATCGCGACGATCCGGTGGTACGGGAACCGTTCCGCTGGCCGGGTCGGGCGCATCGTCGTCCTCCGGCCGCGGCTTCTCATCGACCCACGCCAGCGTGTCGCGCACCGTGTCCTCCAGCGGACGACAAACCAGCCCGGCCGCCATCGCGCGCTTCGTGCTGACCTGCCCGAAACCGGCATATGGGCCTTCCGGCGCAATCCAGCAGGTCATGTGCTGCCAGGCGCCAACGCCGTGCTCAGCCAGGAAGGCGGCGGGCACCCAGGTCAAAGTCGCGTCCGACCGACTCACCGCTCGGCAGGTTTCCAGCAGCAGGCCCATGGTGCGCGTGGCGGCCGGCGAATCGGCGTTGAAGGTCGTCATGTGTTTCTTCTCGGCGCAGGTGATGATGAACGAGGCCAGGTCACGCACGTCGATGGACTGCGTGTAGTCGTCGGGGCTGTTGGGGCAGAGCACCTCACCGCCTCGAGACACGCGAACGGGCCAGTATGTGAAGCGGTCGGATGGGTCGCCAGGCCCGACGATCAGGCCGGGGCGTACGACGCAGGTGCGGCCGGGCATGATCTCCTGCACCTTGCGCTCGACGCGGGCTTTCATCGGGCCGTAATACTGCCCAACCTGTCCGTGCGTCTTGATGCCGGCGGCCACGTCGTCGGGCATCTCGGCCAGCGGCGCGTCCTCGTCCATCCCCGGCGTGGCGTAGTCGGGATAGACCGAGACGGTGGAGATGACGAGGTACTGTCCGACGTGGTCCTTGAGCAGTTCGGCCGTGCGTGCGACGGTGTCGGGAACGTAGGTGAAGGTGTCGATGACGACGTCCCATTCGCGGTTTTCCAGGGCCGAGAGATCGCCGTACCGGTCGCCGGTGAGTTTTTCCAGGCCTGGGAAGAGTTGCGGATTGGTCTTGCCGCGATTGAAGAGCGTGACGGTATGCCCGCGCGCCACGGCGTCGCGGACCATGTGCGGGCCTAGGAAGCCGGTGCCGCCGAGGAACAGGATCCGCAGCGGTTGCCCGGCCCGGATGAGCCGCGCCCACGCAGGAGCGGTAGCGCCGGTCAGGACGCTGGCGCCGGTGGTCAGGACGAACTGGCGACGGGTGAAGGTCATGGCGGTCTCCTTGGGAGACTAGTATAACGACAAAGTGTCGGAGATAAAGGGACTGCCGAAGGGCCAGGCGATGGGCCTCGTCCGGCGCGAACAATGCCCCATGTCTGAACTGCGCTGGATCGTGATGGGGACGGGGCTGATCGCGGACAAAGTGACGCCGCTGCTGGCGAGGGCGCCGGGGTGTCGGGTGGTCGGGGTGGCGTCGCGAGATCTGGGAAGGGCACGCGCGTTTGCCGACCGGCACGGGCTAGAGCGTGCCTGCACCTATGAGGAGTTGGTGGGAACGGGAGCATCGACCCCGGAGAACCAGGGCCAACGGCACCGGCACGCGGACGCCGTGTATTGCACGTTGCCGAATCGTCATCATCCGGAGTGGACGCGGCGTCTGCTGGACGCCGGGTTTCATGTGTTGTGCGAGAAGCCGTTGTGCTGGCGACGGGCCGATGCCGAGCGGCTGTTCGCGGAAGCCGATCGGGCCGGGCGCCTGCTGGTCGAGGGTTTCATGTACCTGCATCACCCGCAGATCGACGCTTTGACAACCGTCGCGCGCGACGGCGACGGGCTGGGAGTCAGCCCGGTCGGTCCGATCCGTCGCATCGAGGCGTGTTTCGAGAGCGACATGAAGGCTGTCGGGCGCGAGGCGACGCGCTACAGCCATGACTTGGCCGGCGGGGCCACGCTGGATCTTGGGTGCTACCCGATCAGTTTCGTACGGACGGTCTTGGGGTGCGAGTTGGGGGACATGAAGATCAGCGGCGTGGTGGCCAGGCCAATCGAGGGGGAACGGCTGGGTGTCGATGAGCGCATCGAGATTGAGGGTTTGGCGAGCGGAGTTTCCTTTCGCCTGGTTTTCGGGATCGATCGCTCGGGCAGTCGCGGGGTGCGGTTGATCGGAGTGCACGGCACGGTGAGCACGGAGTGGCCCTGGTCGCCGGACGCCGAACGGGCGGAACTGCTGGTGGAGCGCTCGGAAACGCACCCGCGGGGAGCGGGGCGTGAGACGATCGTGATCGCTCGGGGGGGAGACAAGTTTGTCCAACAGTTCGGCGCGTTCGCGGCCGCGGTGCGCGGCGGGCGGGCGGCTCGCCCGAGCGCGTCGTGGTCGATCGGGCAGGCCGAGGCCATCGAGCGCGTGTTGGATGCGGTCGGTGTGGATTTCGGGCCGGGTCTGTGAAGGTTCCGGCCGTGCCGTCCACCAGTTTCCCCTCACTCGTGCCAGCGGGGTCCGTCTTGGGACGTTGCGGCGTGAGGGCTTGCTCCGCGGGCCGACAGCGACCCTGCAAAGTCGGTATTGCCGGCAGGAAGCGGCGAAGGACCAGCCATCTTGAGGACAAGGTTGTTGGCGTGCAACGCTCCCGGGCTGGCGTTTCGCGATCTCTTATTCGCGCGGACCGCGTGGGAGCCACAGGTCAAGGATGACGGTGCACAGGGCCAGAACCGTGCCCGCCTGAAACGCTAGCCCTCCACCCATGATCGCCCAGACCAGCGTCACGTTGTCGCGGACGGGAATCCACGCAGCCAGGTCGATCAGCAGCCCTGCGCCGATGAGCACCGCGAACAGGCCCTTGAACGCCGAGGGAGCGCGCGTGAGTGCGAGCAGCAGGACGGCGATGATGCAGACCGAGCCGATGCCCAGCGCGTGGGCGTGCAGCGAGGCCATGAGCACCTTCTCGCTGACGGGCTGAATGTCGCGCGAGACAGAGGCCGCCTTCACCTGGTCGAAGTAGCGCAAGGGCAGTTGTGGATAGGCGTCAGGCCCGGTGGCATTGGCGTCGTGACAGGAGATGCAGTTGTCGGCGAGGATTTCAGCCGGGGCCATGTCGCCGAGGTCGAAGTTGTCGTAGTCCTGCGTGAGGCGGTCGCCGTTGAGCCAGTCGAGCAACGCCGCTCGCAACTTCGGATCGAGATCCTTGGGGTGCTTGTTCTCGTCGAGGGCGACGACCATGGGCGACTTGGAGCGGATGCCGTGGTAGTGGGCACGGATGTCATCGACGGAAAATCCGGCCCGTTCATCGCGCCCGCTGTGGTGGTCGCGCAGATACATGCCCGAGACGGCCGATCCACCCAGGATGACCAGGCACAGGAGTGTCAGACCGATCCGAACACCGACACCGAAGTCGCGAAGCAGGAGAGCGGGCTGTTTCATGGGCGAGTCATCCGATGCGCAGGTCAGCGTCGTCGATGGTCACTTCGGCGCCGGTGGCAACCGCCTGTGCGGCCTTGATGCCGATGACGGTGGAGCGATAGCCCTCTTCGGCCGTGCACCGGACCTCGGCACCCTCGGTCACACTCTTGAGGAAGTCGCCGATGGCGTAGTAGAGCGGGGGGTGCGGCAGGCCGACGCCTTCGCGGAGTTTGCCCTGCTCGGCCAGTTTGGTCGCGCCGGCGATGAGCGTGATGCCCTCGTCGTTGTGGAACTGCTGACGGTTGGCGTAGACCTCCCAGCCCTGGGTGGGCGCGTCGGCCTCCTTGAACATCCAGGCGTGGGTCTGGGCGAGTTTGATGGCCGCATTGGTGCCGAAGAGCGTCTCGAAGCGTCCGCCGTAGGAATTGGCCAGCGTGGCATCGTAGGACATGATGACGCCGTTGTCGTACTCGAGTTGGCAAGCGATGGTGTCATGCACCTTTCGTCCGTCGAGATGGAGGCGAATAGAGCCGACGCCGCGGACCTTGCGCGGGTAGCGCCCTGTGAAGTAGGCGATTGTGTCGAACTGATGGGTGCCCTCTTCGCCCGCAAGCCCGAGTGAAACTTCATGGTCGAGTCGCCAGTTGAGCAGTTTCTCGCGGGCGGCATCGTTGGCGGGGACACGCCAGGAGTTCTTCCGGTGATACTGGGCCTGCACGTTCACCAGGTCACGCACCGCGTCGGACAGGAAGAACGATCGGGCGAGTTGATAGACCGGGTTGGAACGCGCGTCGAGCCCGACCTGGAACACCCTGCCGCCCGAGCGGGCGGCACGCGCGAGCGCGGCGGCGGCCTCGAGCGTCGACTCGAGCGGAGCCTCGCAATACACGTTCTGCCCGCCGGCAATGCAGGCCTCGGCAACCTGGCGGTGGGTGTGGGTGGGCGTGGCGATGAAGACGGCGTCAAAGGCGCCACCCTCCCCGAGCAACTTGTCCACCGAGGTGAAACCCTTGGCGTCGCGTGTGCGCCGCAGCCCGGCTTCAAGGCGGGACGAGTCCGCATCGCACAGGGCACCGACCACAACGCCCTCAATCTTCTCCAATTCGCCGAGAATGGCACGACCCTGGCGGCCGGCGCCGATGATCGCCACGCGCGGACCCGCGCCGCGGAAGTCAAACGCAAACAAGGTCGACGGCAGAATGGTCAGACCGGCCAGTGCGCCGGCGCTGCGGGTCAGGAACGTCCTGCGGTCGGTCTCGTACTGGCTCATCCACACACCCTCCGTCGCACAAAGTCAGATGACGAAAACACTCGCCCCCGGCGGCTCGATGATCCACGACTGCCCCGAAAGCCAGCACGCAGACGCAAGCCCGGTCGGCATACTAGCCGGTCGTGACCCAAGGACAATAAGCGCGGTCGACCACGCATCGGTTGCGGCCCCGGATCCACCGGCGACGGCCGCGATCTTGCCCGAGGCTGCCGGCTCGCCGGTGCCAGGGTCCATGATGTGCCCCCTGGTTTCAGCACCGACCTGAACAGTGCGGCCTGACGGCGAAGAGACGGAAAGCGCCAGATTGCTCAGGCACGCTGTAACGGGCAAGTCGATCGGCTCGGGGCCGGGAATCCGGATTCGCCAGCCCGGCTGACCGAAGGGCGAGCCGATGGCAACGCTGGTGCTGGTGCCGCCGTGGAGGAGGGCCAAAGACACGCCGAGTTCGCGCAGCCGGGCGGCGGCCAGATCGAGGGCGAAGCCTTTGGCCACGGCGCCAAAGTCCAAGGCAACCTCGGGGTGATGAAAACGAGCGCTCTTCCGGGCCGCGTCGAGTTCGACATGGGCGAAGCCGGCGTGCGGGGCGTCGACGTGGCCGGCGGACGCCTGCCCGCGAAAGCCCCATCGCTTCATCAGCGAACCGATCGCAGGGTCGAAGGCGCCGCCCGAGAGTTGCCAGACCTGTGCGCACAGGGAGAGCAGTTCCCACACTTCGCGGTCAACCTCAACGGGGCGCTGGGCCGCGAGTGCATTCAACCGCCAGACGAGGCTGGACTCCGAGAATGCACTCAGGCGGGCGTGCTGCTCGTGAATGAGTTGGATGGCCTCCTCTCCGGCGGCACGCAGAAAGAACTCGTCCTCCCCGTGGAGGACGAGTTCGAATCGCGTGCCCATGGCCTCGGTCGCGAGGCGAATGTTCATGCCCCGCTCCGACCCATTCAGATCTTGCGGACCTTCATGCTGCTGGGGTCATACTCGAAGGCCGAGCCTTCCCACATCGAGCGGGTCGCAAGGTCGACCATGACCATGACCTTGGTGGCATGATCGACCGCGCTGATGGCCGGCTGGCGCGAGCGGATGCACTGCCACCAGTTGAGGCGGAGGAGTTCCTGGTCATTGGGCATCTCGGGACACTCGATGGTCTTCTCATCGACCTCGTCGACGTACGGACGAGTCGGGCGGACGACGCAGTGGCGCGAGTTGAGGTAGATGTTGCCCTTGTGCCCGCGGATCATGTTCTCAAGCCCGACTTCGTTGCAGGTCGAGCCGGCGACGATCATGGTGTGCTCGCCCTCAAACTCGACGTTGAGGTTGACCTGATCGTGGTTCTCCATTTCCTTGTCGACGTAGTGTCCGCCGCTGGCGACCACACGGGTGGGCCAGCCGACCTCTTTTTCGAGCGCCATCAGGAGCGGCGTGACTTCGTGGACGAGCAGGTCGCCGATGATGCCGGTGGAGAAGTCCTTGTAGCGGCGCCAGCGGGCGTAAATCTTGGGATCCCACTCGCGATACTTCTGGTAGCCCAGCCATGCCTTCCAGTCGACGTTCACGCCGGGCTGCCAGCGATCGTCGAGCCCGTAGTAGTTCCACTCGCCGCTGGGCGTGTTGCGGCAGTAACTGGTCTGGCTGAACACCGGCTTGCCGATGGTGCCGGCGTTGATCACGTCGCGCGCGGCAATGTACTTGGGAAGGATCATCTTCTGCGTGCCGACCTGGAAGATCCGGTCAGGGTTGGCCTTGACCACGGCACGCAGTTCCAACGCCTGCTGCAGGTTGAGCGTCATCGGCTTCTCGCAGTAGACGTCCTTGCCGGCCATGATCGAATCGATGGCGTGCTGGCTGTGCCAGTGCTCGGTGCTGGCGATGAGGACGCAGTGGATGTCGTCGCGGGCGAGCAGTTCGCGGTAGTCGACGTACTGGTCAACGTCGTATCCCCCACGCTCCTTGATGCCCTGGGCGGCGTCGCCCATGCGGACCTGGTTGACGTCGGCCAGCGCGACGATCTTCACATCCTCTTCACCCCGATTGACCATCTCGCAGGTGCTGTAGCAGTGCCCGGTGCCCATGCCGCCGGGGCCGATCACGCCCATGCGGATCTGCTCGCCAGCCTTGGGAGGCTTGATCTTCACCTGCGAGCGCGTGGCCTGGAAGCGCGGGGCCACGGAGGCTTCGGCGCTGGCGCCGAGAATGGCAGCCGCGGCGCCGGCAGCGGCAGCCTGGGCCATGAACGAACGACGTGACTGACTGTTGCTCATCGCGTACTCCCCGATGCTGTGAAACGACCCGAAACTCCCCGTTCTCTCAGAATAGCCCTTGTGCCGCCCGGCTCAAGGGCAGTTTTCACGGCGCCCCGTCCAATTCCCCTCCCGCAGCGGCGGCCTGCTCCTCGGTGATTTCCCCAGCCTTCACGCTGCGATCGTGGAAGAACAGGAAGAAGATCGCCATGACCGCGCCGGCAAACAGGCAGGGTGCCAGCCACACCTGCTGCCAGTTGATCGCCTGCATCTGCAAGACCGACGCCTGCTTGAGCAGTTCCTCGGCCGCCGGTCCTGCGGTGGCGGCCGCCTGATCCTTCAATGCGGTGATCTGGGCGGCCAGTTCAGCGGAATTCTCGGCGCGATAGTGGTCGACCAGCATACCCGCCGCCTTGGCGCCGATGAACATGCCAGGCCCTGCGTCACCAGCACCAGGAAGCCCTGTGCCGCACCGCGGATGTTCTTGTTGGCCTTCTTGTCCACGTAGATGAAGCCGGTGACGAAGAAGAAGTCGTAGCAGATGCCGTGCAGGATGATGCCGCCGAGAACCATCCAGCGAACCAAGTCGTCGGCCGCGGCGCTGAACAGCCCGTAGCGCACGACCCACGCGAGCATGCCGATCAGCAGCATGTACTTGACACCCAGGCGGGCGAAGCAGAGCGGCATGACCAGCATGAAGAAGATTTCGGACATCTGCCCGAAGGACATGGTCGAGGCGATCTCCCTGAAGCCGACCTCGCCGACGAACTGGCCCGCGAAGGAGTAGTACGCGGCCAGCGGGATGCAGATGAGGAACGAGCAAAGCACGAACACGAAGAAGGAGCCTTCCTTGAGCAGCGAGAGTGCATCCAGCCCGAGCGCGTCGCGGATGTTGAACGCCTTGCCCCTGGCCGGGGGCGGCGTGTGCGGGAGCGTGAACGAATAAACGCCGAGGAGGATCGCCGATCCGCCCGCCACGTAGAACATGTTTGCGTCGGTATCAAACTGCGCCTTGGAGATCACCCAGTTGGCGGCGATCCAGCCGATGGTGCCCCACACGCGGATCAGCGGGAACTGCTTCTCCTGGTTGGTCATGTTGTGAAACGCGAGCGTGTTGGTCAGCCCCAGGGTGGGCATGTAGCACAACATGTGAAGCAGCACGGCCGCCAAGAACAAACTCGGATGCTGCCGCATGGCGAACGGAGCCGCGAGGAGCGCCACGCCGCCGATCAGGTGCATCGTGGCCAGCACGCGCTCGGTGGCAAAGAAGCGATCGGCAACCATGCCGAGGAAGAAGGGGCTGACGATGGCGGCGATGGGCCCGAGCGAGTATGCCCAGCCGATGTAGGAGCCTGCCATCTTCAGGCTGGCCAAGTACGGGCCCATCGTCACGTACCACGCGCCCCAGAGGAAGAACTCCAGAAACATCATGATGCTCAGCCGCGCCCCGATGGCTGTGTGCTGCGCCAACGCCGGTTCACTCATTCCTGGTCCCCTTCCGATGCGGCAGGTTCGTCGCGTCCCAACGCGCGGACACGGATGTCACGATACATGATCACGTTGCCCGGGTGGTGCCCCTGCAGGGCGAAGCGGCCTGAACCAAAAGCCGCCAGTTCAGTGTCCACCATCGCTCGCCCGTTGATCCATGTGCGGATGCGCCCGCCCTCGGCGCGGATGCGGTAGTCAAACCACGCATCGTCCCGCGTGAACGGCTTCTCGACGCCGACCGGGCGGGCACGGTCGTAGATTGCGCCGGTGAAGTTCCTGGGGTCGTGATTGTCCACCTGGGCTTCATAACCCGTGGGCCATGTGTCAGGATTCTGGGCGTTGGGGGCCGCGCGGAAGTAGATGCCGCTGTTGCCTCTGCGATTGACCTTCACGAACGCTCGCAACTCAAAGTCGCCGAACGAGGCGTCGGAGAACAGGTGCCCCGGCCCGCCGCGGCCGACCAGCGTGCCTTCTTCCACAGTCCACTTCGCCAGCCCGGTCGCACTCCAGCCGGTCAAGTCGCGGGCGTTGAACAGCGGCTGGTACCCCTCGCCGGGCTCCGGATCCGGAGAAAGATCGCGCATGCGGATGTTGCGGTAGCGAACCGGGTCGCCGTGGTCCTGCAGCGCAATGAAGCCGGTGGTCAGACGGTCGGCCAGAGGGAGTCTCTGCTCGGGCTGGCGAAAGAACCCGCGCTGGTCGAGTTGCTGATCCTTCTGCACCTGCACGCCATTGAGCCACACGTTGAGCGTGTCACCCACGAGGAGGATGCGGCAGGTGTTCCATTCTCCGGGGGGGTTGACGGCCTGCTCGGCGGGGGCGATCGCGTTGTAAACGGCACCGCACGACCAGACTTCGGGGCTCTGCCCGTGCGAGTCGAGCACCTGCACTTCCATCCCCGTGAAAGCCGGGTCACCCTGGCTCGAGCCGCGAATGCCGATGCCCGAGTTGGCGCCCGGCGAGAGGTTGAACTCAAGTTCAAGGTCGAAGTCGCGGTACATGCGAGCCGTGCGGAGCCACCAGCCCTTCCCCGGCTTGGCGATGACGATCTGCCCGTCTTCCGCAGCCCAGGCGTCGGGCTCGCCGCCCTGCACCCAACCATCCAGCGAGCGGCCGTCAAATAGGGGCTGCCATTCCAGCGGCAGCGGTCGCGGGGGCTGATCAGCGTACTGCTGGGCCATGGCGAGCGGTGAAACGACCGCAATCAAGCCAGCAACCCAAGTGAGCCGCATGAACCAGGCCCTCCATCCGCCCGCATCGGGGGCGTGGAGGATGAGTCTAGCGGCTCGCCGGGACAGTTGCAGCAGACTGGCGCCAGTCAGGAATCGCGGCGGCCAGCCCAGGCGAACTGAACGAGCCGGAGTGGACCCGGAGGGACTCGAACCCTCACTCCCTTGTGGGGGATGCGGATTTTAAGTCCGCTGCGTCTGCCAGTTCCGCCACGGGTCCGCCTTCGCAGAATAGCCGCGCGCCGAACGTCATGTACCGATCTTCCACGCGGTGACCGGCCAGGGCGGCATCTGAGATGACGGCCGAGCCCGCCAAGGCGCCGGGTCGAGTCCGTTCGGGAACTCGACCACGTCGGCCCCGAATCGACCGACGCGATCGCCTCACAATGCCGGAGGGGGGACTCGAACCCCCAAGGGTTTTATCCCAGCGGATTTTGAATCCGCCGCGTCTGCCAGTTCCGCCACTCCGGCCGGCGGGCATGATAGTCCCCCACCTCCGCCCGACGACACTTGAACACTGACTTCATGGCCACCAACAGAGCATCTCGCTCGGTCTGTGCTGCACGAAAGTGCGGAGCCGGGGCGTTCGATCATGGAAACGGGTCAAAGGTCTGATGCCCGAAAGTCGTCAACGCCAGGTTGATCCCCGTCAACGATGCGATCATTCCCACTGCAAACAGCAGGTCGGCCGCCAGCCAGAATACCAGCAGGAAAATGCCCAGCCCGAACCATTGCCCGTTCGGACTCTCGAAGATCCGCCCGTAGCCGGGCACCAGACTGGCCAGGATGCGGCTGCCGTCCAGCGGAGGCGCGGGAATCAGGTTGAACATGGCCAGCACGATGTTCAGAAAGGCGCCGATCCAGAAAAACCGCGCCATGTTGCTCCAGAGCGGCTCCCGCACGTTCATGCGGTCGGCCACGATCACCCACGCCACGCAGCAGGCCAGACTGACCACCGCCAGCAACAGATTCATCGCAGGCCCGGCGGCCGAAACCTTCGCGTCGCCAAAGCGCCCGCGAAGTCGACCAGTGTTGACCGGCATGGCGCCCCACGCAATCCCGACCAGCGCCAGCAGGATCAGGCTGAAAGTCCCCATGTGAACGAGGGGATTCCAAGTCATGTGTCCGCTGACGCGCGGCGTGTCATCTCCAAGCGCCAGAGCCGCCCACCCGTGCGACAGTTCGTGGAGGACAATGGAGAAGATGACCCAGAAGAGCCACGAGACAACAAACGCGGGCCCGAACTGGCCCGCGTACTCTGAGATCCACCATCCGCTCATGCGGTGGACTCCGCGTGGGGTCTGGAATGGGTCGACTCAGGCCGCCGCAGGCGTGGCCGTGGCCGCCTTGCTCGCCTGCGCCGCCAACTGGTCAAACAGTTTGGGGTCTTCAATGGCGATCTGGCTGAGCATCTTGCGATTCAACTTCACGCCCGCCAGGCGCAGCCCGTTCATGAACAGGCTGTAGCGCAGCCCGCGCATGCGGCAGGCGGCCGTGATGCGCGTGATCCACAGCGCGCGAATGTCGCGCTTGCGCTGGCGCCGGTCGCGGTAGGCATAGCACCCGGCTCGGATGATCGCGTCGATGGCGCGATAGGGCTGCGAACGATTGGCGCCAAAATACCCGCGAGCCTGACGACGCAGTTTGCGGCGGGCCTGGGTCCGGGCTGCTCCCTTGCGAACACGTGGCATCGGTCAACTCCTTCGCGTCCGACGGGGCGGGCCTGGCCCGACTTGCATCCCGGCGGACTTCGACTTGGACTCTTCTTACTGGGCCTTGGAAGCCGCCTTGGCGGCCGGAGAGGGGCTGCGCTTCAACGCGGTCCGAGGCTGGTTGCGACCACGCAGGCGACGCCACAGCAACTTCTCGAAGCGCTTCGCGTCCGGGTTGGCCGCGTACGGATCCTTGCGCAACTGGCGCAGACGCTTGCCGCTCTTGCCTGAACTCAAGTGCTTGTGGTTAGCCGAACGGTGACGGACCAGACCGGTCTTGGAGATCCGCACACGCTTGAGCAAGCCCTTGTGAGTCTTGAGTTTGGGCATCTGATCAACTCCTTCGAAACGCTCGCCGTGTCGTTGCACGCAGACGACACCCCGCCCGCAGGCGAACGGGGGTCCGAAGCGTAGGCCCCCCGCATCGCCCGAGCAATATCACCTCGCCGGATGCTTGTTGTCGTCCGCTTCGCAGCCCCGCTCGGCCTACCCGATCAGGGCCCGAGCAGCACATCATCTACTCCGGCCGGCACTTCGTTCCCGTTCATGCCGTAGTACTGGCGAATCTTGGCAACCGCCTCCTCCACCGCGCGAGGGAGCCAGATGTTGTCGCCCGTCTCCAGCACCGGGGACTTGAGCCAGTCCACGCTCCCGTCCGATCGCACAACGTGCTGGCCCGATGAACTGTGGTTCGGACTCCGCGAGCCGGGCACGATGGGATCGCGCCGCACGATCTGAAGCACCACCGGCGAGCGGTCGGCCACGATCGGGCGCCCTGCGTCAAGCCCCCACACACGCTCGGGCCTCCCGTCCTGCACCTGGTAACTGTACGAAACCTCCTCGAGACGGCGCCAGTCGCGGGCTTCGCCCACTTCGCGCGTCGGGGCCGTCGGGTTGCCCGGGCAGGCCAGGTCGGCCAGCCGCGCATAGCGTCCCCTGACCAGCATGTACAGGTTGGCCGAGTTGGAACGCTCCGGGCGCGAACCGACGTCGATCCATGAGCCCCCGCCGAACCCGGCCGTCGCCATCGGCAGGGATGAATTGTTCGACCCCGCGTAAATGCCCATCGCCTCGGCCACGCGACCGAGATTGGCCTCGCACAGCGACTTCCTCGCTTCTGAACGCACCGAACTGAGCACCGGCAGCAAGACAGACGCGCCCAGCAGCAGCACCGCGGCCACCGAGATGATGTCGGCCAGGCGTAGCCCGCGCCTCGACCCCAAACGCATCCGCTCACTCTGGTCCTCAATGGCCGCGTCCACACGCGCCAGCGTGCGTTCGATCAGGTCGCGGCGCCCCGAACCGCCGACCACGGGCGTCTGCGTCACCAGCACGCGCAGCGCCTCGTGTACGCCGGCCCGCTCGCGCATCGCGGAAGGCACGCGGCTCAAATCGCCGTGAGACATGATCCACGAGTCGAGCGCGTCGGCGTCGGAAGAACAGAGCACCGGCTCCGGGGCCGCGTGCGTTCGATGACGCAGCAACTCGACGGTCTTGGCCACCAAGTCAGGGTTGCGTGCTTCGATCGGGCAATCCAGCAGTCCGAGAACGTGCGCCACTTGGCGTGCCCGATCGCGCAGTCCGGGCTGGACGGCTTCGGCGTCAAAGCCCGCTTCGATCAGCGCGTCAAGCGCTTGTGCATCCACTTCACTCAGTCCATGTCCAGGGTTGCCATCCTCAACAAACACGATGCCGCCTCCGGATCAGTAAACCTCAGTTTGAGCCGCGGGAGACTTCGTGCCAGCGTTTGGCAAAGGCCGCCACCGCCGCGTGCAATCGACTCTTGACGGTTCCCAAAGGTATCTGAAGATCTTCGGCCATCTGGGCATAACTGAGTCTCTGGAAGTACGCGAGAAGGAGAATCTCCCGCATCGTCGGGGATAGGCCCGACAGGGCACGCTGCACCAATATGTCCCGCTCTCTCTCGTCCATCGCCGTGTCCGGCGACGGAACATCCAACTCCATCAAGTCCACGATGGAAGGTCTCTCGCCATCGCCCCCGACCGGGGCCGAAACCTCCATCGACTGCTGTCTGCCCCTCTTACGCAGGTAGTCGCGTCCCTTGTTCGCCGCGATCGTGAACAACCACGGGCGAAATCTCCGAGAAGCATCAAACGACTCGGCCGAGAGGTGAATCTGGAGGAAGGTTTCCTGGAAAACGTCCTCCGCAGCCGAACGATCACCCACCAGCCGCGTGAGGAAACGCAGCAGATCCTCGTCATGGCGCTCGATCAGCGTTCGCAGCGCGTCGGAGTCGCCCCTGCGATAGCGTTCGAACAGTCTCTCATCGCTGATGCCGTTCAAACCGTCCAGTTCCAAACTCCTCTCGGTCAGGTGGATACGCACCGATGAGGCAGCCAAGTTCGGGGGGCAGCGTCCCACCGAGACGCGCTGGCCAATGCTATCGGGTCGACCTTCAGTTATCGGCGTTTGGATGCGAAACGATCGACCACCCGGGCATCGACCCTTTCATACCTTATTCCGGGCATATGACCGAAGCGTTTGAGAGTCTCACCCCTCAGTTTGGGCATGCGATGTTCCAGGTAGTCCGCAAGCGACGCCGGACTCTCAAATAGATACCTCACCTCGATGGCGCCTCCGGGAGCCTGAGGCAACGGCCCATGCTCCAGCAGGTCCGCTTCAGCCGCCCCCGCGTCGATGACCTGTCCGATATGCTCCTGTCGGAGCCAACTGCAAAACTCCACTCGAACCGCAGGGTCATCAAATCGGGCCCAGACGGTATAGGCCACCATTTCCATGCCTCAGAGCATACTCCAACCAAGGCAATCCCATGCCCATCCGGGCGTTGTGCCCACTGAACAAGGGGGCTGAATTGGTCCAGGATCGGGGTCAGGACACACTCCCGCCGGAAGGGCTGACCGCGCTCCTTGAACGGGCAGCCACGGGTGAGGGCGGCGCATGGTCCGAACTGGTCAGCATCTATGGCAGGCGGGTCTTTGCGCTGGCACGCAGCCGACTCCACTCTCAGGAGGCGGCCGAAGAAGTGACTCAGTCGGTATTCGTCACGGTTGCGCGCAAAGTGACCGGGGGAGAGTACCGGGAGAGCGGGCGATTCGAGGCTTGGCTCTTTCGGGTGGCGATGAACCGGGTTCGGGACGAGATCCGTCGGCGTCGGCGCTCGATGGTCGAATCAAACGGGCACGATCAGGATCTGACCTGCCCGATCGACCGGCCCGGCGTCAGCGACGAAGACGTGCAGGCATTGCGAGCGGCGATGGCGACGCTGTCCGACGCCGACCGGGAGATCATCGAGTTGCGGCATCACGGGGGATTGAGTTTTCGGGAGATTGCGGAACTGACCGGTGAACCAATGGGTACGCTGCTGGCGCGACATCACCGAGCCCTGCGGAAACTGAGGGATTTGATGGAGGCGCCGGCCGACGAAAACGAAATGGAGTCTTCGCGATGAGCGACACATCCTTCCAGAACGACCCCGGCATCGAGTTGGTCGAGCAGGCGCTGGACGCGCTGGGGCGTGCTCATCGCGCCCAGCCCGACGCCGGTTTCGAGGCTCGTATCCTGGATGCAGTGCAGCGCGAGGTGCTCATGCCACAGCCTCTCTCGTTCGCTCATGCCCGCGAACGGTCCTGGTGGCGTGACCGCGTGGTGCTGGCCTCGGCGGCTTCAATGCTGATCGTCGCCTCGATTGCCCTGATGCTGTGGTCTTCCAAGCCGTCGATTGGTCCGGTCCCCGGGCCGATCGCGCGGGGCGACACGCTGACGCCGGCGGAAGAGGTCGACGAACTCATTGCCACCGTCGCGTGGCTGCAGCAGGATCTGCCGAACCTGAACTCCCTGAATGAGCGAGCGGCCTCGATCGGCGGACTCGACGAGTCGCTGTTCGATCAGGCCGAGGAGGCTCTGCTTGAGACCGAGGAGTCAATCTGATGCGCGGCAAGCATCTGACCCGTGTGATTGCCTTCGCGTGCGTGATGACGCCGGCGTCGTGGGCGATGGCTCAGAACCAGCGCGGGCCGGGCCCGCAGCAGCAGGCCGACCAGCCCGAAACGCTGCGCGACCGCCTGCGGATGCGGATCGATCGCACGCGCGAGTCGCTGGATCGCCTGGAGAAGTTGCTGAACCGGGTCGAAGCGGGGGAAGAGATCGACCCCGCCGAACTGGTGGATGTCGTGCCCGAAAGGCCGCTGCGTGATCGCTTGGGCGAACGTGAGCCCGGCGAGAGGCGTTTCGGGCCCGGAGGCCCGGGGGGTTCTGGAGGAGAGTTCATTCCGGGCGGGCAGGGGCTCGGACCGGGAGGCCCCCCCGGCATGGGCCGCGTTGAGACCGCGCCGGTGCCCGCGCCAGAGGAGGTGGCGGCGTTCATCGAAGCCGAACTTCCCTGGCTCAACGAGCGTCTGCGTCGGGCCGATGCCGAGCGTGAGGGCATGGGGCAGGAGATTCTCCGGCGTGTGACGCCGCAGATCGTCGAGATCATGCAGGTGAGGCGTGAAGACCCGGAGTTGGCACGCCTGAAGATGGAGCAGTTCCGTCTCGGGGCCGACTGGATCGAGACCGCGGCGCAGGTGCGCATCGCGCTGCGCACCGGCCAGATGACGCGCGAGCAGGCGGTGGCTGCCTTCACCGAACTGGCCGAGCGTCACTTTGAACTGCGCCAACGCATCACGCGGCACGAGATCGAGCGCCTGCGAAACGAGTTGGCGGCTCGCGAGCAGGAACTGAACGCGGACGAAAGCGATCGCTCGCAATGGGTGTCGCGCATGGCCGAACGCATGGTCGAGCGGTTGAGCGGGCGATGGGGCCGAGGCCCTCGCACGGAGGACGGTGATGCCGAGCGCGATCGTCCGAGGGGCGATCGCAGCGGCGACAAGCCCTGGTGAGTCTGATCGATCAGGAAACCGTCGAACCAGGCGCAATCTCGCTCATCGGCGTGAGCAGAATCACCCGGCGATCGCCGCTCTCCTTGGGTGCGTCGCTGGCGGCCAGCAGCATGCCCCGCGATTCCTCGCCACGAATCTTGCGCGGGGCAAGATTGGCGACGATGATGATCTGTCGTCCCACGATCTGGTCGGCCTCGTAGTGCCCGCGAATACCCGCGCAGATCTGACGGGGTTGTCCCGATCCATCATCCAGTTGCAGTTTGAACAGGCGGTCGGCGTTGGGGTGTGGCTCGGCGGCCACGATGCGCGCCACCCGCAGATCGACCTTTACGAAGTCGTCATACGAAATCTCGGGCTTGAAGGTGTTCGACGCGGGGGTCGCACTCTCGGCTTGGCTCATGCCTGCTCCTCTCGATCGGACGGGGGCAGTCTAGGAGCCTTCATCGGTGGCGTGACGCTGGCACCCATCAGGTCTATGGGGATGGGTCTGCGGGATCGGGCGACAGAGCATCCTCGCCCCCGAAGTCGCCTTGGCCCGGATCGGCCACCCAGGCGCCGCCGCGATACCACGCAAGCGTGACGTCAATGCCGAAGCGGATAGGCAGTTCGGCGATATCGGCCTCGCGGAGCGGTGCGCCGAGGTCGGCAGCAACCTGGGCTCCCCAAGATCGCGGCGTGCTGTTCAGAACCTGGGCCTCGAATCGCAACTGCCCGATGAACTGCTCGCGCGTGAGAGTGGGACCGGGATTGCCCCCGCAGGTGTAGCACAGCACGCGCTCGACCTGCCCGGTGTGTCGCTTGGTGACGATGCGCTCGTTGCGGCACTCGGGACAGGGCCAGGCCTCGGCCGCACGCTCAAGCGTCGGCAGAATGTTCTGCCCGGGCGAGCCGGTGATAAGGGCAGAGAAGCGGTCGATGAGCGACCGAATCTCCGGGCGTTTGAGTTCGTTGCGCACCAATGCGCCCATGCCCGCGCGAATGGCCCCCACCGTCGTCGCCGCGGCATAGGCCACATCATCGCTGACGCTCGCCTCCGTCGAACGGCTCCAGTCGCGCGTACCGAAGCGCGCATCGAGCGCGCTGGAGATGGATCGCAGCGCCCGCCGGTCGGCCTCGGAGCGCGTGATGTCGAGCAGCGCCAGTGCCGACCCGGCCGCGATCGTGCGCAGGGACTCGTCCTTCGACGCCAGCACAATCGCCAGCACGTAGAGCCTCTGGGCGAGTTCAAGATTCCCCGGCGTCTGCGGCTCAGCCGCCAGTTCCTCGCCGAGCAGGAAGTACGCCTGGGGATCGGACGGATGGAGCGATTCGAGTCGATCGTTCAGGCTCGAGTTCGCGGGCGGCGCGGTGGGGGGCGCGGCCTGCTGCGGACGCGCGCCGACAAGACCGCATGCCGCCAGCGATATCAACCACCACCATATGGCCGGGCTGCACATCATCCACTTCCCCCGCCCACGACCAGCCCGAGCCGCAGTTCCCATAACTCGACCATCGCGCGCTCCGCCCGGGCCACCTGCTCGAACACGTGGTTGGACCGCTGCACGTCGGCATCGAGTTGATCGAGCACCCCCTGCACGGAGACCGACAGGTCGGGCCTTTCAGCGGCGACCACAAGAGCCATCGTCTCGGCCAGGGCAATCTGCTCGACGATGAACTGCTGCACCAAGCCGCGTGCGAGCGCCATGCGGCCGGTTCTTCGACGTTCGACCTCCGACAGCGTGATGTTCAGGCGCGCTGGCGGCAGCCGCTCGGCCAGTTGGGTCCATCTCGCACGCATCTGCATCGCTGATCGCTCGCACGACTGTGACGGGCCATTGCCGGACGGAGAGACCGCGCGGTTCGCCGAGGCCCGCTCCATGTATGCATCGTCGAGCAGTGACGCGAGCAGGTCGATCGCCGCGGTGTCGCCCTCGGCGCTGAGCAGTTCGAGCATGCGTTCGACCAGCGCACGGCGCACGGCCGCACGCCACTGCGGACTGTTGCGGTCGGGCAGAGGCGAGAGAGTGATGCCGGAGACGAGGTTGGACATCGAAGGAATGGGCGGAATGCGAGGAGCCTCTTCGAGCAGCGCATTGACAACCGCGGGTGATGATCCGTACTGCTCGACCACCGCGCGCGCCAGTTCACGCACCCCGCGCCCGCTGCCGCGCAGCGCCTCGGCGACGACCACTTCGGCATCGATCGGCCCCAGCCGGCTGCCGCCTCGGCTCCGCAGTTCACCGAGCAGTTCCAGACGACGATCGATGTTGGCGCCCTGCTGAAGATACCGCTCGGCCCAGTTGCCGTCTGAACCATCGGACAAGTCGGGCCCGCGCCCCGCTCGCGAGAGAGCAGAATCGGGCACGCGATAGTGTTCGAGCATCTGGATCGCCACGCCGCCGTCTCCCTGCCAGCGTGCAGCCGCAGCAGCGTTGAGACGCGCATAGCCCACGGCGCTGCGAAGCATCTGATCTCCGGTGCTCGTGCGGGTCAGGCCGGCGTCCAGTTCGGCCAGCGCGCGCTCGAGGCGCTCCAGCACCTCGGTATCCGAGCCCGGCTCACTGATGTTCCATGCATCGACGTAGCGATCGCGCAGAGCGCGGCGAGCCAGATCGCTGGCGTTGGCGGGCAGCACCATGGTCGGGTCGATGTTCTCCACACCGCCGCGGGCGACCAGCGCCTGCGTGGCGGCGCTGAGCGCCGGCGTGTTCACATCGCGATTGTCGAACTGGCGCACGAACCACTGCCGCGATTCGGCCGTCTGCCACGGCATGGCATCGATCACGGCGCCGATTGCCTCGAAGACGCCCGATGACCGCTGCGGCCCGAGCCTGGAGACCAGCACGCGCTCGCCGCCCTGTGCGAGCAGGATCGCCCGGCGGCCCGCGTCGCTCTCGGTGAGCACCACCACGCCGCGGGCCCAGGCCCGCCAGGCACCGGGATCACCAGGATCATGCCCCGCCAGCGCCGGAGCCATCGCCTGAAGCGCGGCGATCGCTCCCTCGGCAAAACTGGCCTGCGCCGGACGAACGCCCACCAGAGCCGAGCCGAGCCACCGGTCAATCAGCATCTGCGCCTGGGCCGAAATGTCGCTCTCGCGGCGCAGCCGCGTCAGCATGCCGATCGACCACGCGGCCCTGGCCACATCGTCACCACCAGTCATCGCCCGTTCGGGCCGCAGCAGTTCGGCCCCGGCGCCCACGGCCTCGAGCATGGGGCGCGTACTCATCGACGAGCCGCCCAGCCGGTACATCAACTCGAGCACAGCGTCCTGCGAGCGGGCACGCTGGGCCGCGTCAAACTCCAGCCAGTGTCGCGAGAGCCCACGCACCGCCTCGACACCCAGTTGCTCGGCCTGCCGCGGATCAGCCGAGGTCAGCGAGATCGCACGCTCCAGCAACGGCAAGACCTCAGTTCGCTCCGCTTCGGGCGGGGCCTGTGCCGACGGCCGGACCTGCTCGTCAGCGACCTTCTCCGGCGCCAGCACGATGGTCGAAGGAGTCCGATCACGCGGCACAGGCATCGCCGCGACCTCGTCCCCACGCCTGGAGCCCGGCTCAAGCGCCACACGAATCACCACACCGGCCGCCAGGATCGAACAGATCGCCACGATTCCGATGATCAGCCCGGCACGCTGATGCCGAGCAACCACCTGCGGTGACGCACCCCCGACCGGGACGCACGCAGCACCTGATCTCGCAACGACCGGTTTCGGCCTCGCCCGTCTCTGAGCGATGCTGCGCACGGCTTGGGCCACGTCGTTCGCCCGCAGCCCGCGCGCGTGTGCCAGCGCCACTAGGCGAGGCAGACTGCGCCTGGTCCATCCGCCGTACATGCCCAGCATCATCACGACGTCGCGTTCGAGTCCCAGCATCGCCGCACGACGCCGCTCGGCCAGGCCGCTCGCACGCAGGTGTTCACGCACCGACGGATTGAGCAACTGCGCCGCAGCGGCGTGCAGCGCCAGCCGCACCTCGTCAGCCGCGGGAGTCGCACCTTCCGCGTGCAGGTCGACACGCCGCAACTGCCGGTCGCGGGCGTTGAGAATCTCGAAGTGAGTCGATGCGCCCGCGGCAAGGCCGAGCAGCGCGTGCGGGCCTCCGGTCGCGGCCTCGGGGCCTAGGAAGCGGGCGATGATGCCGTCCATATGCGAAGAGGGCGTCATGGGCGCGTCCCCCGGGGTGCCGGCACGTCCGGCAGCAGACGTGCATGGGCCACCAGCGCCCTGATCTTTTCACCCCACGGCTCGGGACCGAAACTCGGGTACAGCAACTCATGCTGCAAAACGACATCACGTCCGCGCTGGGGGTCAAGATCCAGGAGCAGCCGCATCGCGTGATACCGAGCCTCAAACCACATCGGCTCGCCCGCCTCGTAGGCCGCCGAAAGTGTGTTCCAAGCCTCGAACGCCAGCCGCAGTTCGCGCGCCGTTTCCGCCGCTTCTCCAAGCCGGCGCAGCATGCCCTCCGTCCACCGCCCCCGCTCAAACCACTGCCGCGTCAATCGCAACGACAGGGCTCGCATGGCCTCGTCCGCTTCGCGTTCCCAAAGGAACTCGGCAGCCTCCGACACGCGATCGGCCACGCCGAGCAGCACCTCGTCGCTCAGCCGATCTCCGGGCTCGTCGGGCGTGCCGAGGATGCGCCCGCCGAATCGCACCACTTGACGGGCCTCCTCAACGCCGGCACCCGGACGCTGCCAGGCTCGTAGGGCGTCGCGATAGAGCAATCGCTCAGCCGACCTGGCAAAGCGCCCTCCCAGCCGCGTCAATTCGTTGAGCAGTTCTTCAACCCGCTCGGCCTGCCCGCCCGCGTGGGCGATCTGCAGCCGCCGATAGGTCAACTCGGGGCGAAGGTCGTCAAGGCTCATGCCCGTCTCGTTCGCGACACGTTCCAGCCGGGCCAGCGCCTCTTCGGCCCGCGGCAGTTCTGGTGCTGCGCTGGAGAGCACCACGTCAAGGATCTGTCGCACACGGACAACGACCGCCTGCGCTGCCGCCATGGCTGGTTTGGCATCACCCCCGCGCACCGCCTTCTCATCCATGTCGAGCAGTTCCTCGGCCACAGCCAGGAACCGTGATCCCTCGGCGTCACGCCGCTCGGGCGGCGCCGCACGATAGGCCCGATATAACAGCCGCCCGAGGTGGCGGCGTGCCGACTCGTAAATCGGCGATGATCGTTCGACCGCGAAGAGCACCTCGATGGCGCGATCGACCTGCACGTCATCGGACTCCGCCCGCCGCAACAGGACAATCGCCGCCCGCTCAGTGGAGGGAAACTCGGTCATGTACACGACGCCGAGGCGTTCGCCGCGTTGCCGGGCTTCCTCGTGGCCCTGCGTCGCCAGCCGATCGAGGGCGACGATCGCGAGCCACAGGGCTTCTTCGCGCCGCTGCGGGTCGGTCGCCTGTGCGGCCGTCTCCTCGAAGCGATTGGCAGCCTCGAGCAGCCGACCCCGATAAAACTCGGCCAATCCAAGTGAAAGACCTGCACGCACACGCTCGCCCGGGAATCTCGCCGCGTCCTCCGAACCAAACGCTGCCCGCAGCAGGTCTGCTGCCGCCCCATATCGGGCGCTGACTTCAGCCCTCGAAGTCGGCACCGCGTCATCTTCACCCGCGTCGCGATGAGCGACTCGCGCCTCTTCGTATGCCAGCAGCCCGCGCACATAGCGCACGATGAAACCCTCGCCGCCGATCGGAAGCGTTCCGAACCGTCGCAGCAGGTCGAGCACGTGCCCGACCTCCCCACGCGTCACCAGGTCGGAGATGGCCATCGCCGCCAGATTCCGGGCCGTCCCTTCCCCGTCATCGCTCGCGCCCCGCGCGGGCATCGACATGGCCAACACCGCCAGAAGACGAGCATCGGCCACTTCCATCGGGCGCCGGCCGCCGGCCGCGATGTGGTCGGCCAGTTCTCGCCAGCGCCCGGCCCGCGCCAGCACATCCATCTGGCGCGAGAAGAGTTGCTGACGCACGCTTTCGTGCAAATCTGTTGACTCGCGCAGCGTCCGCATCCACGTCAACGCGCCCCCGTGGTCGCCCGCGATGCTGCGACACAGCCCCACCGCCAGCGCCGCACGCGCCACGTGCTCAAAGTGCAGCAGCGCCGTTCGCAGCCGGTCGAGGCTGACCGGGCCGCCCTCGGCCCCGAGCAGCCAGCCCAGATCCTGGATCGCGGCCTCGGCGATGTCCTTGCGATCCGTGAGCATTGCCAGGTAGTAGCCCGACCAGCCCGCGTAGTAGAATGCCGAAGATCGCTGCGATTGTGCTTCGTTCAGTTGCGCCGCCAGCGCCGCCTCATCGATCTGTGTGCCGCGCCGCCGCTGCCGCTCCAACGACTCCACGCGCGCGTTGAGTGATCGCCCCAGATCCCGGAACGACTCGCGTACCGAGGACAGCATCCGGATGGCTTCGTCCTGCTCGACCTTTTCGGCCAGCCCCAGCCGCCATCGTTCGCCCATCCGCTCGGCCAGCAGGTACTGCGCCTTAGTCAGTTTGATGCGCAGCGCGAAGGAATCGACCCCCGGCACCGCCTCGAGCAGTTCGCGGCTGAGTCGCTCCAGTTCCAGGCGCCGCACCGTCGGCACGCTTTCGCCCAGCATCTCCGCGTAGAGATCACCCAGTCGCTCGGCCAGTCGCAGACGTTCGTCGCCCGTGGCCGTCGCGAGGCGTTCCCGCAGCATCGTCGCCTGCAACTGGGCCAGCCCGTGCAGTTGCAGATAGCGTTCGACGGTCGCGTCGGGTGAATCGGGAGCGACGAGCGGCTGCTCCTGAGCGCGAGCGACCCCGGGGACCGTGGCCAGCACCACGGCACAGACAATGCCCCACCGATTACTGGTTGCCCGTCGCCGGTACATACGTCCTCTTGACGAACCCCGCGTCGTGGGCCGCCTGCAGCGCTGTCGCTGCCGCCTGGATCGGCACCCGGTCATCCACCCTGATTGCCACGCCCGCTTCCTTGGGCAACTGTTCAAGCATCGCCCGCAGGGCCGCGCCAGTCTGCACCGCCCGCTCTCCCACTCGAAACACCACGCGCCCGCCCGACATCTGCACCGACACGATCTGCGGCTGAAGATCGGACGGGCCGGAGCCTGATCGTTCCGACTGGATGGTCGACTCGAGCCGGTTCTCGCGCTCCGAGAAGTTGGCCGTCACCAGGAAAAAGATCAGCAGCAAAAACACCACGTCGATCATGCTGGTCATCGGCAGCGAGATCACCCTGACCACCTCGCTGGATCGCCTGACCAGTCGCACTAGCGCACCCCCGCCGGGTCGGTCGTCCCGATCTTCCACCGCCGCACCCCCCGGCTGCGCAGTTCGAGCGCCATCTGGTTCAGCACACCCGCCTGCGCCGCGCGATCAGGTCTCACGAGAATGCTCACGTTGTCCGGCCCGCCCGCTCGCGCAATTTCCGCATCCACCAGGCGCAGAAAACGGGCCTGGCTGATCGGGCGTCCTTCGATCATCAGCCCACCCTCATGCGAAATGTCCAGCACAAACGAGGGTGGACCCCGGTCCACGGCCTTCTCGCCCGGCTCGAGCGGCAGGTCCACCTCCGCCGCGGTGATCTGCCCCAACTGCGAACTGAACATGAAGAAAATGATCAACTGCAACGTGACGTCGATCATGGGCGTCAGGTCAAACCGGGCCACCCGCTCGCGCTGGCTGGTCGCGAGTTTCAACTCACGCCCTCCCCGCCGGCGCCTGCCCCGCCGGCGCTCCCGGCTGTGCCGCCGACTCGAGGTGCGCCGCCAGTTCCTCGATCACGTCGCCCACCTCGTCGGCCAGTGTATCGATCTTGTTGCGCAGATACGTGTACGCGGCCGTGCACGGGATGGCCACCAGCAGGCCCAGCACCGTGGTGATGAGCGCGACGGAGATGTTGCCAGCCAGTGCATCCGGCCGCACCGGGCCCTCGGCCGCCTGAATCGCGTCGAACGCGCCGACCATGCCGACCACCGTGCCCAGCAGTCCCAGCATCGGGGCGATCGACGCGATCAGGTTGATCCCGTCCGTCAGGCGGTACAACCTGGCCACCTGCAACTGCCCCACTTCCTCCAACGCCGCCCTGAGTTCGAGGAATCCGAACGGACTGCGGCTGCACCGGATCAATGCCGGACCCACGACGCGCGTGAGGAACGAGTCGTTGTCCGAGTTGTCGCAGAAGGCGATGGCGCCGTCCACGTCACCCTGCCGCAGATGCCGGTCGAGCGCCTCGATCGCGTCCGGCGGCGCCAACGCCTGCCGGCGCACCCGCACCGACTGGGCCACGATCATCACCACCGCGATGAACGACAGCATCACGATCACGTACCCGATCCATCCACCCTGCGAGATGTACTCCAGCAGGCTCCGGCTGGTGCCATTGGCCGCGGGCGATGCCAGCGTCAGCAAAGACATTCCCATTTCAACGCTTCTCCACCGGCCCGCTCGGCGTGCCGCTTGTTCTCGTTCCTTCCAATCGTTCACGCATCGGCTGCCACGACAGCACCGCGTGCGATCCGTAGCGTTCGCTCAGTTCGGAAAGCAGCGACGACGCGCCGCCCGCTTCGCCCATCTCATCCAGCGCCACCACCGCTTCGGCCAGCGCCTGCCCGGCAAGATAGGGAAGACTGTCGGCGAATCGCGCCGGCAGGTGCAGCAACTCGACCACTCCCAGCCGCCGCTGCTCCAGGTCTGTTTCCATCAACAGCGATCGCCCGATCGCCAGCCGGCACCACGCCTCGATCCAGGAACGATCGGCAGGCACAGACTTCACGATCTCCGACAGTCTTGCCCTCGCGCCCGTGCGATCATCTGCCCCGCCCGTCCGTGACAGCACCATCGCATGCACCAGCGCGATGCCCGGGTCACGCAGATCCGCACTGGTCAACTCGATCGTCGGCGGCCCGCTCTCCAGCCCGCACTCGAAGCGCGCCGAGTGCAGGTACAACCCGGAAAGCACCTCCGCCCGCCGCGGCAGTTTGCCCCCCTCGGCCGACCAGCCCACCAGTTCGCCCGATCGCGCAAAGGCCTCCACGGCCGGAGTCGATTCCCAGACCGGAGCCAGCGATGGCACCAGTCCAGTCTGTTCGTCACAGGCCGCTCGCAGGGCGCCCGTCACCATGGAGCGATAGGGTCCATTCGGCCTGGCCACGAGATACGCCAGCCAGGGCCGCACCGCCGAGGTCTGCGCGCTGCGCCGCAGCCGACAGCGCAGCAGCCCCTCGCTCACCAGCGCCGCCATTTCCCCTTCGCGCCCTTCGTACTGCGGGTACAACTCTTCAAACAACGGCTCGGCCGAGACCGCGTCGCCTCGCTCCAGCCGCGTGCGCGCCCGCCACGCGGTTCGAGCCGTGTCCATGAAGCCTGCGGCCGCTTCGGCCTCGGCGCCGCTGACGCTCTTGACCAGATCCCACCTCACCGTCCGCTGCACGCCGAAGGCGTCTTCAAAGACCATCCCGTTCGGCGTGCACATCAGCAACTGGCCTTCGGGCAGCGCACGCCCGCCCCACAGCACCACCTCGGCCCGTGCCATACCAGAGGCCGCACAAGCCGCCAGCACCGCCCACACCCAGATTCTCACGGACGTTCTCCGACGTGCTTGAATCTCCCGCCCGACTCGCGCGAGATCCGCCGCAGCATGTCCTCAACCTCGGCCCGCGCCTGCGCATTGCCGATATCTCCGAACATGATGCAATGGATCGGCACGCGAGGTCTCCCGTTCAGCGATCGCACGGCCGCTGGAACGCCGGCGTCAAACTCGCCATCGGTCATGAAGTAGATCGCATCCGGCGACGGGGTGATCTTCAGCACTTGCTCGAACGCGCCGAGCGGGTAGGTCGAACCCGACGGCTCGATCTCCGTAATCAGCCGCCGAAGTCGCAACTTATTCCGCTGTTCCATCTTGTCCCAGTTCACCTGCCCGGTCAGCGGAATGGGCCCGTTGCTGTACAGCACGATCACCACTTCCGAAGTCTCGGCCAGTGCCGTGATGGATCGGACCAGTTCCTGCTTCGTTCGATCCATCCGTCCTTCGGCCCGCATCGAACTCGACACGTCCACGATGTAGGCAAACCGGCTGCCTTGGGCCTCGAGCCCGAAGAAACTCGCGCCGTCGCCGCTCAGCCCACCGCCGCCCGGCGAGGCATCCGAAGAACCGCCTGACATCACGTCCCCGCCGCCAGCCGACAGGTCGACCTCGACCAGTTCACGCGTCAGCGCATCGATCTCGCCGCTCGACTCGCTCTCCAGTTCCAGGTCGCTCAGGTTTGGGGCCGAAACGTCCGGAGCGTGCGAGGCCGACACCTGCACCTGGCTGTTCGACAGTTCGGCCAGTTCGGCCTCGGTCATCACCGCAAAGTCGACCACCTGCGAACCGGACCCGCCCGAGTCGCCCGAGGAGTACCGCACCGTCCACAATGCAGCCAGCACCCCGGCAAACAGGTGCACCAAGACGCTGGCAGCCAGACCGGCGACCGTCGCCCGCCGGGCCCACAGCCACAGCCTGGCGCCCCGATCCTCGACGACTTCAACCACTGCTTGCTCTTCCATGCATCCATCCGAGCGGACGTCCCGCCCTGTCCGGGTCATTGTCGCTTGTCCGCCACACCACCGCAACCGGGCCTGCTCACGCCCTCCGAACCGTCCGCTCGCAGGCCCCCTGCGGTTCTACCGATCTTCCCTCTTCTGGTGGCATCCTACTTGACGTTTCCCCGCCCGATCGGTTCAATCGCCCGATTCGCCTCACCAAGCGCCACCCGCGAGAGAAACCCATGCCCACCTCCGCCGCGTCTTCGAGCGCCCAACCGACCCTGGCTTCCGTGCTCGGGCGGGTTCCCTCCAGAGTGCTGCTCAAGATCAGCGGCGAGGCCTTCTCCAAGCCCGGACAGTTTGGCATCGACGCCGAGGAACTCTGCCTCATCGCCGGCGAAATCCGCGACGCCCGGGCCGTCGGGGCTCAGGTCGCCGTCGTCGTCGGAGGGGGCAACATCATTCGAGGCGCCGAACTGGCCTCTCGAGGCGACATCCACCAAGCCACCGCTGACTACATGGGCATGCTCGGCACCGTCATGAACGCCGCCGCACTCAAGGAAAAACTCCTCCACCTCGGCGTCGACTGCCGCGTCCAGTCCGCCCTGGAGATCCGCGCCCTGGCCGAACCTTTCATCCGGGGGCGCTCCATCCGCCACCTCGAAAAGGGCCGCGTGGTCATCCTCGCCGCCGGCACCGGCAATCCCTTCTTCACCACCGACACCTGCGCTGCGCTGCGCGCCATCGAACTGGACTGCGACGTTCTGCTCAAGGCCACCAAGGTGGATGGCGTCTACACCGCCGACCCCAGGAAGGATCCCACCGCTACCCGCTATGTCCACCTCACCTTCTCCGAGGCCCTGGCCAAACGCCTGGCCGTCATGGACATGACCGCACTGGCCATGTGCCAGGAGCGAAAACTTCCTGTCCTTGTCTTCGACTTCAAACGCCCCGGCAACATCCGCCGCGTTGTGGAAGGCCAACCCATCGGCACCATCCTCACTAGCGCCTGAACCCGTCCATGATGCCCGCCCGACCCGCCGGCGGCGTCGTATGATCCTCTCCAACCCACCCTGCCCCCCTTGTGGGCTTGGGGCCTGTACGGAGCCAACTCATGACCACCGACCCGGACACCATTCTTCTCGAATCCGAAGAGGCCATGCAGAAGGCCATCGAATACCTCAAGCACGAGTTCCAGGGACTCCGCACCGGACGCGCCTCCACCGCACTGGTCGACTACATCAAGGTCGATTACTACGGTAGCATGACCGAGTTGAAAGCCCTTGCGTCTATCAGCATCCCCGAGCCGACCCAGATCCTCATCAAGCCTTTCGACGCCGGCTCAGTCATGGCCATCAAGCACGCCATCGAAACCTCCGGCCTCGGGCTCAACCCCATGGTCGAATCCAAGCAAATCCGCCTCAACGTGCCCGCCCTGACCAGCGAACGTCGTCAGCAGTTGGTCAACCAGGCCAGAAAAATGGCCGAGGAGCAGCGCGTCGTCATCCGCAACACTCGCCGCGACGCCAACAAGCATGCCGACGGGCTGGCCAAGCAGACCGGTCAGCACTTCTCCGAAGACGACATCAAGACGCTCAAGGAAGAAATCCAGGAACTCGTCAAGAAGTACGAAGCCCAGATCGACCAGATCGTCGAGAAGAAGACGGCTGAGATCACCGAAATCTGATACGTTGCCGCTGAAACTGACTTTCCAGTCGGTAGCCCGCTCGAAGACCGACGTGCCAGCGAGTTCGGCTTTGCGAACTCGGTGCCCCTTGGCCCGCTCACCCAGGCACCGATCTCCGAAAACGGAAGTTGGTGGCACATCCGCTCACTACGACTGCGCCGCTCAACTCGACGTGCGATCGACCACCCGATACTGCTCTCGCTCGCCGCGCCCGCGGAGCGGATAGTCCTTCCGTAGCGGGTGGCCCGGGTACTCCTCCCAGAGCAGGATGCGCCGCAGGTCGGGGTGATGGCGGAAGCGGATGCCGAACATGTCGAATACTTCGCGCTCGGTCCACTCGGCCCCGGGCCACACTTGGCACATGCTCTCGACCGACAGCGCCGGATCTTCGACGATGCCGTCGGTCGGAATCGACGGGTTGAGGAACACCTTGACGAAGAAGCGCCGGTCGTGCACGTACGACACGAGGTTGTAGACCACCGCGAACCGCCCCGGCATCGGCGAGGGATAGTTGAGATAGTCGATCCCGATCACGTCGGACAGAAAGTCATACCGGCATTGCTCGTCGTCGCGCAGGAAGCGCATCACGTCAAGCAGATCCCCCGGCTCGACGATGAGCGTCGACTGCCCGCGAAACTCGGTGGCCTTGAACTTCCGGTCGCGAAACGCTTCACGCACACGGGCGAAGGTCGGGTGGTCGAGTTTGGGGGCGCGGGTGTCACTCATGTCGAGAACTCCGGGGTGGGTCAATCGTAGACCTTCGCACTCACTTTTCGAGTGCCTGAAGCAACGCCACATCCGCGTCGCTCGGCCCCACCAGCACGCAGGTCGCAGGGACGAACTCGCCGACGAGCGCAAGGAACCGCGTCATGTCGAGCGAGCCGCTTCCCGCCGGGGCCGGCACGCACCACGGACCCCGGTTGGGCGACTCTCGGACGGTCACGTCGCTGACCACGAGTCCCCACGCCAGCGGCCCTAGCGTCATGAGCAGCCTCCGGAGGTGTTCGTCGGCGTCGGGCAGCATCTCCGTCTCAAACATCGCGACCGGGTCGAGAAGGAGGCGTCGCCCGTCGCCCCCACGGAGATAGGTCAGGCATCCCGGCCCGTCGCTGAGCAGATGTCGCGCATGCGGGCGCAGAATCAGCCGTTCATGGTCGGCCGCCCGGGCGACCTGGTCCCAGGCCGCCCGCGAGGACGGGAGCCACTGCCCGGGCACACGTTCGAACCACCCTTCGGCGGCGTCAGCATCCCCCAGCCAACCCGACCAGCACACAATGGGGCTACCCCTCGTTTCAGGCATTTCTTTCGGATTCGCCAGATTGCCTGCCCCCAGATCCGCGAGGCGCGCGCCGTCCAGAGACTCGATAACTCCGCTCCCCTCTTCGGGCCTGATTCTCGCCAGTACGCGCACTTGCTTCCCCTCATCGTGCGGGGCGGTGGTGTGGGCATCGTCCGCTTTGGTTACACGGTCCAGACGCGGACCCGGAAAGCCCGATAGCCATGCTCGCCGCTGTGTCGAATCGTTCGCCGGCGGAGACGAGGGATCGACCCATGCAATTGCAACTCGCGCCCATGACCCGAGTGGCCCGTCCAGTTCCCGAGCATTCCCTGGAAGAAGACCGTGAGCGGACAACCCGACGCTGGGAGGACACCGACGTCCTGTCGAAGGGGCAGTTGATTGAGCAAATTCTGATGCTGAATCCTGGCGCGACCCTTGAGTTTCTGGCCGATTTCAGCGTCAATGAACTGAGCCAGTACCTCAACCACCTCCTCTGGCTCCAGCAACCCAGAACGGGTGGGGCGAGGTGGACTCGGCCTGGAGACTCACCCGCGGTCGTCGCGCGAGATCGCGATTACTAGGGTTTGGCAGATCTGCTCTTGGCCATCGCCGGCGTTCGGCGATGCACGAGGGGCGTCCGTGGTGGGACGCCCCTCTTCATTGCGCTGCGGCAGGCCTGGTTTCCAACCGGCCAGTGGACTCTCGATCCTGGAACCCGAATCGCTGGCACGAGGCTTGCGGCTTGGGTGGGCGGCAGTTGAACCCGGCTCCTGCCCGTTGAAATCGGGGAGTCGGGGCGGGCTGCTCTGAACCGACCGCCCGAAGTGGCCGATTCGCTTGTGGGACACCGAGAAGCCAGGGAAGGCTCACGCCGAGGCAATGAAGGAGACTCGATCGATGAACCGCATTCATACTCGACCGCTGCTGGTCGCCCTGTCGGGCGCAGGCCTCGGGCTGGGCGCCTGTGCGTCTTCGCCGTGGGCGCACCAAGGCGGTCCGGCACCGACGGGCAACCCGACATCGCAGACCCCGACGCCGCGGGCCGACACAGTGGCATCGAGCCCAACGGAACAGACCGGAGGAACCTCGTGGGACAGCGCCGGCTCGGGCTGGGACTTCGTCGAAGCCACCGGCGCGGCCGAGCCTGCCCCCCTTCCCACCCCAGTGCCCACTCCAGGCCCGACGGGCCCGAACATGAGTTCGCAGATCTACTCGAGCGTCCTTTCGCTTGACCTGCCGACCGAGGCTGCCAACCAGTCGGAACACACGGTCAACATCCAGCAGATTTCATTTGCGCATGATGGGTCGAACTTTGACCCGATGGTCAGCCGCGACGGCTCCACGCTCCTTTTCGCCAGCACACAACACCGCCCCACCGCCGACATCTACATGCAGCATGTCGGCAGCAAGGTCATCACGCGCCTGACCGACGACCCGGCCCAGGATGTGATGCCCGCGCTCAGCCCGGACGGCAGCCGCGTGGCCTTCACCAGCAACCGCGCGGGCAACTGGGACGTGTACGTGATGCCGGTGACCGGCGGCAAGGCCGTCCAGATCACATCGGACAACTCCCACGACCTGCACCCGAGTTGGAGCCCTGACGGGCAGACGCTGGTGTATTGTCGGCTCGGGCAGACTTCGGGCCGCTGGGAACTGTGGGTGGTCGACGTGTTCAATCCGGCCCAGACGCAGTTCATTGGGTACGGGCTGTTCCCCGAGTGGTGCCCGGTGAAGGGAACCGGGTACGGGGGGGCTGACCAGATCCTCTTCCAGCGCTCGCGCGAACGCGGGCAGCGGACGTTCAGCATCTGGACGCTGGACTACTCGCCTGCCAGTAGACAGGCGAGCAACGAGACCGAACTGGCCAGCAGTCCCGAGCACGCGCTGATCAACCCGACGTGGAGCCCGGACGCGACTCGGATCGTGTACGCGGCAGTGCCGAACCCGGAGAAGTGGACGGACGAGAAGCGTCCGACCTCCTCGTCGCTGTGGATGATCGGGACGGACGGCCGCGGGCAGGTGAACCTGACCAGCGGCGCCTCGATCGACCTGATGCCGACCTGGGGAACCAACGGGCGGGTGTTCTTCGTCTCGACGCGCAACGGGATTGAGAACCTGTGGTCGCTGGACATCGCACCGGCGATTCTTGCCGCGACTGGTGGACAGACGGCCGGGAACAACGCCGTCACTTCGGCTCCGGCCGACTGAATCGGTGCGGATGAGCCGGAAGGAGGGCAGGATGCCCCGACGAATGCCAGGATGGTGGAAACTGGGGTATGTGGGCGCGCTGTCGGCGGCGCTGGCTGGGTGCTCGGCGCCCAAGAGCGGACTGATGCCGCCCAACACGCTGACGGCTCCGTATGACACGCTGGCGGGCGATGTGCTCTGGGCGGTGGTGCCGCCGGTGAACGAATCAGGCACGTCGCTGGTGAACGCGCTGGCGATGGGCGATGCGTTGGTGGCCGCGGTGACGGAGGTCCAGGGTGTGGCGGCGCTGCCGGTGAATCGGACACTGGCTGCAATGCGCGGAATCGGGATCGACCGGGTCACCACCCCCGAACAGGTGCGTCAACTGGCCGAGGTGATGGGTGCAGACGGCGTGGTGGTTAGTTCGATCACCGCGTGGGATCCATACGACCCCCCGGTGATCGGATTGACGCTGGCGTTGTACGCCCGGTCGGGGTCGATGCGTGGGCAGGTGCCGGCGGACTTGGATCCGAAAGCCTTGGCCACGGCGGCGAGCGATGCGGGATTCCTTGCCCGTTCGAGTTTCGGGTCCGGGCCGGCATCGGTGTCGATCGAGCACCTGGACGCGAGGAACCACCAGACGCAGATGTACGTGCGGGAGTATGCGCAGGGGCGGAGCGATTCGGCATCAGCCTTGAACTGGCGTATCTATTTTGCCAGCATGGAGTTATATACACAGTTCGCCGCGTATCACGGGGTTCGCAGGCTACTGGAGAACGAATGGATGCGAACCGCGCGGGCTTCTGGGCAGTAAGCACTTGTTATGGGGACGCTCCGATGCGGCGCGCCGTCGAAATTGGCCGTCGCGCCGCTCCGGCAGGCGGGTTTGCGCAACCTTGAAGCGCACGTCCGAAAGATGCTGATTCGGACCTGAGATCGACCGATAGGTAAGTGCCAGAGGAGTCCACGATGACCACGCTGCCGATCACCGACGCCTTCTCGTCCTATCTGACCAATGAGCGTCGCTTCAGCCCGTATACGGCCCGTTGCTATGGGGCAGACCTGCGCCAGTTCGTGGAGTATCTGGCCGACGAGTTCGGGATCGAGTTGCAGCCATCGCTGGAGGCGCGGGCTTTCGAACAGGCCAGTGCGCGCCTGACAGCGCCGGAGGGCGCGGTCGCCAGTACGGTGGCCGGGAGCATTGCGCCCAAGACGGTGACGGAGATCATCTGCGAAGGCTCGGCCGAAACGATCCGCAACTTCCTGTCGCACCTGGGGGACCAGAACTACTCGGCGGCGACGACGGCGCGGAAGATCGCGACGCTGCGGTCGTTCTACAAGTGGGCCGACCGTCGCAGGCTGGTGACGACCAATCCGATGACGCTGATCCGCACGCCTCGGCAGAGCAAGCGGCTGCCCAAGGCGATCACGATCGAACAGGTGGAGCGGCTGCTGTCGGCGCCGGATGAGAACGAGGTGCTGGGGCGTCGCGACCGGGCGATGCTGGAGACGCTGTACTCGACCGGCATCCGCGTGAGCGAACTGGTCGGGCTAAACGTGAGCGACCTGGATGCCCCGGGCGAGTCGCTGCACGTCCGCGGGAAGGGTAAGAAGGAGCGCATTGTCCCGCTGGGCTCGCACGCGCTTTTGGCCATTCGTCGCTACATCGAGGGAGTGGAGGCCGACGCCCGGTTCGGGAAGATCTGGGCGGCCAACGCGACGGCCGGCACGGGTCCGCTGTTCCTGAACAAGCACGGCAAGCGGCTGAGTTCGCGGTCGGTGCGGCGGAAACTGGACAAGTACCTGCGGCAGGTGGGGCTCGACCCGACGATCAGTCCGCACACGCTGCGGCACAGTTTCGCAACGCACCTGCTGGACAACGGCGCCGATCTGCGCAGCGTACAGGAGTTGCTGGGGCACCAGTCTCTGAGCACGACGCAGGTGTACACGCACCTGACCAGCCAGCGGATGCAGGACACATATCGGCGGGCGCACCCCAGGGCCGAGGCGGGCTGAAACTCGTCCTAGTCGTGATCGGTGGGATCGAGCGCATCACCAAGGAGCACGCGAGCGGCCGGATCGACGGCCGCTTTTCGCTGGTCGTCCACGCGGATGGCGGCGACGAGGTGTCGCTGTGAATCGAGGATGACAAGAGCCGTGCGGGCGCCGGGGCAGAAGAGGTCGATGCTCTCCTCCGGCGGCTGGGCCCAGAGCACGCGCGGCACGGCAGATTCGATGTCGGGCAGAAGCGGATCGGTCGGCAGGGTTGAAGCGGCGGCGAGCATGGCCTGGAGACGCCCGCGATCGAACCCGGGCACGTCAAACACCGCCACGGGGCGGGCGACAAAGACGGGGCGGGCGACGCCTCGCTGGGCGGACAGACTCGCGACGCGGGCGCGCAGGTCGGTGAGCAACGCGATGACTTCGGCCGGGTCGATCGGCGCCTCGAGTGGGGCGGCACGCGGCGAGAGCGAGGCAAAGACCAGGACCAGTGCGGACGCCTGTCGATGCTGAAAGGCCGATGGCTCGGGCTCGAAGACGGACGCCGGGCGCCAGGACTGGTCGTCGGGCTGGAAGAGGCGCAGGTTGACCACATCGCCGGCGTTGAAACGAGCGGGCTGGGGGCGAAGGGCGGAGATCGAGGCCACGGGCTTGCGGGCGACAGGGTCGATGGACCACTGGTCGGATTGGCCGGGGTCGACGGGGGTGTACGTCAGATGGAGGCGTTCCTCGCCGGAAAGGCGTGCGATGGTGATGGACTCTGACACGATGGTGGATGCGTCGGCGTTGACGCGGCGCTCGACTCGAACCCCGGGGCTTTCGAGAATGACGACCCCGTCCACCTCGGCGCGGTCGGGCATGCCGAGCCAGTCGCGTGCGGCGAGGGGGTAGGCCAGTTCGGACTGAGCCAGCCAATCGGCCAGGAGCCCGCACCAGATGGGCGGCAGGTGGCGGCGCACCAGCGCTGGCAGGTCGGGGCCACGATCGATGAACACGCTGGATGGGTCGTGGCGGTGCCACGCGAGCAGGGCGGCCCCTTCGTCGGTGCGATCCCCCACCACGATCACCTGCCCGAGTTCGAGGCGGAAGCGGGTGTCCGAGAGTCGCAGCGTGAAAGAGGCTTGGCGGTGGACCGGTTGCTCGGGGCGTTCGATGGCAAGACTGACCGTGACATGAAAGGCACGCGGGTCGGCCGAGCAGGCCGGGCGGGTAAGCACAACCGCAGCCAGGAGCGTGATGAGGGCGCGGCCGGTCATGGTCTGCCGGCTCCGGCGACCGCGGCGCGACAGCGATCACGCAGGACGGTGATGGGGTCTGCAAAGCCTGGAGGGACGAAGTCAGCGGCCAGTTCGGCGAGCGGTTCGAGCACGAATAGGCGCTCGGCGAATCGAGGGTGGGGAATGACCAGGTGAGGGAGTTCGACGACGCGGTGCCCGAAGAGGATCAGGTCGAGGTCGAGCGTGCGGGGGCCCCACCGGAGGGATTGGCTCCGGTCGCGGCCGTGAAGTTGCTCGACCTTCAGGAGCAGGGCGAGCAGGGCTGGGGGTTCGAGCGTGGTGGCAAGTTCGGCGACGGCGTTGAGGAAGCGGGGCTGATCGATCGGGCCGACGGGGGCGGTGTCAATGATCGTCGAGACAGCGACGACACAGACGCCCGGTGCATGTCCCAGGTGAGCCAGTGCCGAGTCAATGGCGGCGCGGCGTGGCTCGATGTTTGAGCCAAGGGCGATGAAAACGCGCTCGACGGGTTCGGGCATCGCCAGAGTCAAGCACACAGAGGCGAGCGCGGCAAGGGGGGTTGAAAAAGGCCCGAAAGCGGGCCGTGTGTGGAGCGGTGTGAGGGGAGACACTCACTCAACGGGTTCGAGTTCGCGCATGCGGTGCTGCATCTGGGCCTTGAGGCGCTGGAGGATGGAGGAATGCATCTGGCTGACGCGTGACTCCGAGAGGTCGAGGGTGGCGCCGATTTCTTTCATGGTCATGCCCTCGTAGTAGTAGAGAATGACGATGAGGCGTTCGGCGCGGCTGAGCCCCTTGGTGATGAGATCCTTGAGGTCGCGCTGCTGGAGTTCGCTGACGGGGTTGGCCTGGGATTCGTCCTTGATGACGTCGATCTCGCGGAGGTCGCGGGAACCGTCGGTGGGGAAACACTTGCGGGTGATGCTGGTCATGCTGACCTGCTTGGAGTCGCGCTCGTACTTCTCGAACTCGGCCGGATCGAGGTTCAGCCGGCTGGCCACGTCGTGGAGAGAGGGTTTGGCGCCGGTCTCCATCTGGATGCGCATGCGGGTCTGCTCGACCTTGGCCGTGCGATGGCGGACGAGGCGGGGCACCCAGTCCATGGAGCGGAGTTCGTCCAGAATGGCGCCGCGGATGCGCGTGGCCGAGTAGGTCTCGAACTTGACCTCGCGGTCGGGGTCGTAGGCGTCGATGGCGGCCATGAGCCCGAAGAGCCCGGCGGACATCAGGTCTTCGATGTCGACCTCATCGGGAAGGCGGGCGTAGATGCGTTCGGCGTTGTAGCGGACGAGATGAAGGAAGCGCTGGACGAGGTAGTTACGCATGTCCTCGGTCGGAGACTGGCGATAGAGGCGCCAGATCTCGTCGAGGGGGCGTTGGTCGAAAGGCGTGCCGAAAGAGGTTTGTTCGGCTCTGCGGGCGACGTGGCGCCCGAGATTGCGCGTCCCGGACCTGGTTGACGTATCCGTTGCTGCCATCGGTCTCTCCTTGACCCTTTGGCTGGCGCCCGCAGAAGAGCAGGCGCGGTCCATTTGTTCAGCCATCCTGGCTTGACAATCCAGTATAGAGGATTCCTTTGCACTTCGTTGGTGAGATTTTGTTCAATTGGGCAGAAGCCCCGATCTCCGAAGCCACAAGTTCAACCTCGCTCCGCCCGGACAACCTCGTGGAGATGGCGCTCAAGCGCGTGCATCTCGTCTTCTCGGACCGGCGTCTTCTTCCGGTAGTTTTCGGTGTGTTCGCGGACGCAGGCCTGCGCGACCATGCCGATCAGAGTGCCGGCGACGAAGCCGACGAGCATGGAAGGGAGGGCGCGGGCGAGAATGACTGTCCCCGCGTTTTCCACAGCCAGTCCACCGAGGACGGCCACGGAAAAGGCACACATGGCGGCCGAAGCGCCGACCAGGTGCGGGATGGACTCCATCGTGGGCAAGCGCTGAGAGCCTCGCTCATTGAGCCGGGAGAGACGCAGGAGAACTCATCGTCGGGAGTATGGGGCGACTTGAGCGAGGCTCGCAAGATTCATGCCGCCTTGGAGAGTGAATCGGCGCCGACCAATTGGATCGACTCGATCTCGACGCCGGCGAGCACCTCGTTGTAGCCGAGTACGGGTGTCGTCGGGGTGAAGGGCTCGATCACGTCGCGGACGACGGCCCGGACGCGGGGTGAGGCGATGACGACGGGGGCGATGCCCGTGGAGGCCGCGCCGGCTTCAACGGCCATTGCGATGCGCGAGCCGATGTCGTGGGCGACGCGACTGGGCATGTTGACGGTGGTGACGCCTCCGGAGCGGTCAACGTAACTCTCGATGATGTCTTCGAGGGCGGGGTCGATGGTGACGCAGACCAGGCGGAGTTTGCCGTGATCGCCCGGAACGGCCGAGGCCTGGCAGATGGTACGCTTGAGCCCGTTGCGGACATACTCGACAAGGACGTCGATGTCCTTGGTGCGCGGCGCCCAGTCGGCGAGAACTTCGAGAACCGTTTCGAGGTCGCGAATGGGCACGCGCTCGCGCAGGAGACGCTGCAGCACCTTCTGAAGTTCGCCGACCTTGATGACGCCGGGAATGGTGTCATCAACGAGTTTGGGAGTGCGCTGCTTGAGGCCTTCGAGCAGGTTCTGAACTTCCTCGCGGGTGAGTAGTTCGTCGGCGTGCTGACGGACGATCTCGGTGATGTGGGTGGCCAGCACGCTGGTGGGATCGACGACGGTGTAGTTGAGGGCTTCGGCGCGGGATTGCTGGGAGGGTTCGATCCACCAGGCGGCAAGCCCGAAGGCCGGCTCGCGCGTCGCCAGGCCTTCGATGCGACCCAGCGAGATGCCCGAGTCCATCGCCAGGAGCATTTCGGGGTGGAGTTCGCCGCTGGCGACGGCGTTGCCGCGGATCTTGATGCGGTAGTCTCCAGAACGGAGTTGCATGTTGTCGCGGATGCGGACGGGAGGCATGACCAGTCCGGTTTCGACGGCCAGTTGGCGGCGTACGGCGCTGATGCGGTCGAGCAGGGTGCCGCCCTGGTTGACATCGATCAGCGAGACGAGCCCGTAGCCCACCTCGAGTTCGAGAACATCAACCTTGAGAAGCGTCTCGACGGGCGGGGCGTCCGGGAGGGCTGACTGTTCTTCACGCTGCTCTTCCTGACGTGCCTGGGCGATCCTCGCGGCGCGGCGCAGACCGAAGGCGACAGCCCCGATGCCGAGGGCCGTACCGAGCAGCGGAATGGTGGGCAGGGGCGTGAAGGCGAGGACGACGAGGAAAGCGGCGGTGATGACCAGCCCGCGGGGCTGGCTGATGATCTGCCCGGTCATTTCCTCGCCGAGGTCCTTCTTGGCGCCGGAACGTGTGACGATGAGGGCGCTGGCAATGGCGATGACGAAGGAGGGGATCTGGCTGGTCAGCCCGTCGCCGATGGTGAGTTTGGTAAAGACCTGTGCGGTCTGACCGGCGGGCCAGCCGCGTTCGATGGCGCCGACGGCAAAGCCGCCGACGATGTTGATGGCGGTGATGATCATGCCGGCAATGGCGTCGCCCTTGACGAACTTGCTGGCGCCGTCCATGGCGCCGAAGAAGTCGGCTTCGCGCGAGACCTCGTCGCGGCGTTTGCGTGCCTCGGCCTCGTCGATCAGCCCGGCGGAGAGATCGGAGTCAATGGCCATCTGTTTGCCGGGCATCGCGTCGAGGGTGAAGCGTGCAGCCACTTCGCTGATGCGTCCGGCACCCTTGGTGACCACCATGAACTGCACAATCATGATGATGAGGAAGAGGACGACACCGACGAAGAGCGAGTCGCCGGCTACGAAGGAACCGAACGCGCTGATGACGTGCCCGGCGACGTTCACGGCTTCCTGCGGACTGCCAGCATCGGCGGTGAGGATGAGCCGCGTCGAGGCGATATTGAGCACCAGGCGGAAGAGTGTGGTGCCCAGCAGGAGCGAGGGAAACACCGAAAAGTCGAGCGCTCGGTTGAGGTAGATCGTCGTCAGCAGGACGATGACGGCCAGGGAGATGTTGAGGGAGATCAGCACGTCGAGCAGGAAGGGCGGCAGCGGAACGAGCAGCACGCCGAGCAGCAGGACAAAGCCGAGCGGGACGATGAGCCCGCGGTAGGTGCGTGCCCGCTGGGTCCAAGTGGTCAGACTCGATGCCTTCGGCTCAGACAATGCTCACACACTCCTGGTCTCAGCCGGCGGCGGCGCGGGCGACCGACTGCTGGTGTTCGAGGCGGTAGACATATGCGAGGACTTCGGCGACGGCCTCGTAATGCTCGGGCGCTATCTGCTGCCCGATTTCGACACCCCAGTACAGGGCCCGGGCCAGCGGAGGGCGTTCGATGACGGGAACGCCCGAGATGCGTGCGATGTGTCGAATGCGCAGGGCAAGATGATCGGCGCCTTTGGCGACAACGGTCGGGGCATTCATCTTGTCTTCGTCGTAAGCGATGGCAACGCTGAAATGCGTGGGGTTGGCGATGATGACGTCGGCCTTCGGCACAGCCTGCGCGATCCGCTGCATGGCGATCTCGCGGGCCATGCGCAGGCGCTTGCCCTTGATCTGCGGGTCACCTTCCATGGAGCGGCGTTCGTCCTTGACCTCCTGCTTGGTCATACGAAGGTCGCGCTTGTGCTGCCACTTCTGGTAGACCAGGTCGATGGCCGCGAGGATGAGCAGGACCGCGATCAGCCAGATGGCCAGTTTGAGCATGGCCTGTCCGATGACGGCGATGGCGACGAAGACGGGCAGTTGAGGCAGCGAGGCGAGGCCCCGGAGTTCGGCGTGGATGACCAGGTAGGCGATGGTCATGACGACGACGAGTTTGAGCACGTTGACGCCGGCCTTGACCAGCCCGCGCACGCCGAAGATCTTCTTGAATCCCTTGATCGGATCGAGTTGGCTGAGTTTGGGCTTGAGGGGGCGGGTGGTGAAGAGCAGCCCGACCTGGGCCAGTTGCGTCACGTACGCCACGACGAAGATGACAGCCAGCAGCGGGGCCAGCAGCAGCGAGCCGGTGATGGCCGAGTGCTGAACGGCCGGCCAGAGATCGTCGGGGCGGATCGAGCCGGCGAGCCGGTCGAAGTCGAGATTGTCGCGGAGCAGGCGAGCCAGCCCGAGGCCCAGGTCGCGGCCGAACGTGAGCAGGAGAATGAGCGCCGCGCCCAGCCCGACGGCGGCGTTGACATCGGTGCTCTTGGCGACCTGCCCTCGTTTGCGCGCGTCGGCCAGGCGTTTGGGGGTTGCGTTCTCGGTGCGTTCGCCCATGTCGTCGGCCATCGGCGTGCTCCATCAATGCGAACTGAGCGAATCGACCCAACCCAGGATCTGATCGAGCGTCGAGAAGAGATCTTCACGCAGAGCCGAATCCACGGCGCTGACGGACACGGCGAGCATGGCCAGACCCGCGACGATCTTGGCAGCAAAGCCGACGGAGAGAATGTTGATCTGCGGCATGGTCTTCATGACGAAACCCATGGCCAGCAGGGCGAGGAGGATGACACCGAGGACCGGTGCAGCCACGCGAATCGCCAGTTCGAGCCCGGACGAGAGGATGCCGACGTACAGATCAAGCGGCACATGCTGGCCGGCGAAGGCGCCGACGGGCACGCGGTCGAAGGTTCCGAGGAGGGCGACAAAGACGGTGTCGAGGCCTCCGGCGGCGATGTAGGCGGTGATGCCCATGAAGAAAAGCAACTGGCTGATGACGTCGTCGCTGCCGTCCATCTCGGGGTTGTACGCCTGGGCCAGTCCCAGTCCCATCTGGTAGCCCATGATGAACCCGCCCATCTGGAGTGCGGCGATGGGCAGGCCCGCCAGCAGCCCGAGCACGACGCCGATGAGCAGTTCGCCGAACATGACCATGCCGATGGTGGCGATGTCGGAGGCGGCTGACGCTGGCAAGCCGTTGCGAGCGGCAGTCGGAAAGACAGCCAGCGCGAACATGAATGCGAAGAGGGTCTTGAACTTGCCGGGCACCACGGTGCTGCTCAGCAAGGGGGTGAACATGAACAGCCCCAGGATGCGCGTGAGCACGAAGGCAAAGGGAACCACGAGGGGATGGAGGTACTCGATGATCGGCACGGTTTCCCTTCTAGAAGAGCAGCAGCCGATCGACGGTGAACTCAATGAGCCGCTGGGCTACCCAGGGCAGCAGCATGGCGGCGACGATGATCATGATGGCGATCTTGGGAACGAAGGTGAGCGTCTGGTCCTGGATGCTCGTGATGGACTGAATGAGGCTGATGAACAGGCCGACGATCATTCCGGCCAACAGGATGGGCGCGGCGATGGTGAGCACGGTGGTCAGCGTTTCGCGGACCAGGTCGAGCGTGGTCTGGTCATACATCATCGCGATGCTCCGTGAGCGGTGGCGATGAAATCGGCAACTTCGGGCGGCGTGCGGCGATGATGAGCAGGAAGGGCAGCATGGCGGCCGGCTCGGCCGACAGACGGCCTCCGGCGCCTTCCTGCACGAAGGTTTCAAGCAAGGAACCAACCACGAGTGACCACCCGTCAACGAGCACGAACAGCAGCAGTTTGAACGGCAGCGAGATGAGGACGGGCGGTAGCATCATCATGCTCATCGAGATGAGCAAACTGGCGATGACCATGTCGATGACCAGGAAGGGCAGATAGACGCGGAACCCGAGCAGGAACGCGACCTTGAGTTCACTGAGCATGTAGGCGGGAATGAGCGAGACCATGTCCACGTCTGCACGCGTCAGGGCCGCGGGGCTGGAGGTGTCGACACCGCGGTAGTTGAGGATGGTGTAGACGCTGGACCAGTTGCCGGTGGCCTCGATCTGGTCGAACATGTAGTCGCGCATGGGCTGGCGGGCAGCCGCCCAGAGCGTGTCGTAGTCGCCGATCTGCCCGTTCTGATAAGGGATGACGGCCTCGTTCCAGATGCGGTCGATCGTCGGCGACATGACCAGCAAGGTCATGAACAGGGCCAGGCCCGTGACCACCTGCGGGGGCGGAAGCGACTGGGTGCCCATCGCCTGGCGCAACAGCGCAAGCACCACGAGAATGCGCACGAAGCAGGTGGTCATCAGCATGATCGACGGCACCAGCGTGATGACCGTCAGCAGCAGCATGATGTTGACCGCGACCGAAAGCCCGGGCTTCTCGCTGGCGTCGGGCTGCTGTGGGCGCGGAGCATTGAGCATGGCAGACGCGTCGGCCATGACCTGGAGCGGGTTGATCTGCGCCGGGGAAGAAGGCAGTTCGATGGCGCTGGTCGTCGGGCCCGGAGCCGGCCCGGCGGGCACGTCGAACGGACCCATCGGCTGGGCCTGCGCCGGTGAGATCGCCGCGCAGGCAATCAGGAGAATCGGAAGCAAAATGAACAAGCGCCGCGCAGTCATGCGGCATCTCCGTGGAGGCGCATGGCAGCCAGCCGCGAGCGGAGAAGACCGATGGAAGGGTCAACCGGCCTGCCGGAAGGCGCCGGGCGCGGAATCTGGATGCGGGGGTCGGACAGGTGCACGCTATCGCCCGAGGGTGCGCGATACTCGACCTGCGTGCTCAGCGGCTGTGACGACGCCTGACGTTCGAGAGAGCGGAGCGCCTCGCGAAACTCGGCCTGGCTGCCGGTGTTGTCGGCTTCTCGCACCGAGCGGAGCAGCGCGGCGACATCATCGGGGTCGGAGAACTCGGCCAGCGTGCTCATGGAGCCGGCACCGCCCCGGACCGATCCGCTCTGGCACGCGAGCACGATGCGGCGTCCGACGCGCAGGAGCACCAGTTTCTGCGTGCGTGCGACGGGATAGCGGGCGAGCACTTCGATGACACCGGAAGGGGCGCGGCCGGCCGGGCCAAGGGTTGCGATCAGCCCCCCCCGCTTCTGCGCCAGGGAGCGCCACGCGAAAGCGCAGGCCAGCACCAGACCCACGACGCCGACCATCGCTCCGAGCGTGCGGGCAACGCCGAGCGAGCCTTGGGAAGTCGTCTTGGCGCCGGCACCCTGTGCATCCCGCGGCAAGGGGCGGTCCCCGAGATGAAGCGATTCAAGACGGGCGGCGCGAAGAGAGGTGGCAGTCGGCTCGGCGGGGGAGAAGGCCGAATCGGCGGATTGCGCCATCGCGCCCGACTCGGCGAAGGCGAGCACGAGAATGCAGGAAACGGTGCGGATCCTCCGCGAACGCATGCGCCCTCCTGGCGTGTGGCTGTGGAAGCGGCCGGGCCGCGAACTACTCCGTGAGGCTGAGAATCTCGCTGATTCGAACGCAGAAATTGTCGTTGAGGACTAGGACTTCGCCCCGGGCGACGTGTCGATCGTTGACGTAGACGTCGACGGGATCGCCGGCGAGTTTGTCCAGTTCGACGACGGCCCCGGGACCCAGCCGCAGGACGTCTTCGACGTACATGCGGGTGCGACCCAGTTCGATCTTGACATTGAGGTTGACGTCGCTGAGGAAGCCGAGTTCCTCGGGAACCCTGGCCGGTCCAGCAGGCTGAACCGCGGGAGCGACATATGGGGCTGCGTCAGACAAACTGGCTCCGTACGTCGAACCCTGCCCGACGGCCTTGGCACCTGAACTCGATGCGGCGGCACTTTGGGATTCATCAATTGCGGCCCGGAACGCGGCGAGCATGGCCTCGTCCTCGGGCGAGTGGGCAGGCTTCTCCCCGGCGTCAGCGACCTGGCGGAGGGCCTGTTCGGCCGCGGCCAGTGCTTCTTCGGCCGGGTTGGAGATGGGCTGCTCGTCCGGAGACGGCAAGTCTTGCGCTTCGTTGGGGTCGTGCTCGGTCATGCCGATCCTCCGGGGCGCGACGACGGCTCGTCGCTGTCGAGGCCATCGGCATCGCACCGCTCGTGGATCGACTTTGCCGGTGTCCCGACGGTTTGTGCGCCCGGGGGGCCGGCGTCGCGCAGATTTGGCCTCCGGTTATCCGCCCGCGTTGATCCCGGTGCACTTGGGAATGATGACGCGCTCGACCAGCGGCAGTTCGTTCTTGTCGGTCCCGAAGACTTCGTTCACATAGGCCGTCAACTGCCGGGTGACGGTTTCCAGCCCCGGATCGCTGCGGAGGTGACGATCTTCAGCGCGGCGGAAGATGAGCGAGACACCTTCCTTGATCTCGGCCTTGCGTCGCTCCATGACTTCCTTGACGCGGTCGACGTTCTTGTTGCGGACCTGCACATAGATGGACGTATCCCAGAGCCAGATGGTGCCCGAGTCGACGTTCTGGAAGCGATCCTCGACGAGCAGAAGTTCCTGCGTCTTCTCGCGATCGGCTTCCTGTTCGCCCGCGATGGCGGCGCCGGAGGTCTTGGGCGCCCCGGTCATGGAGACCAGGAAGTAGACGCCAGCTGCCTCTGCGATCATGATCGCCGCGATGATGCCGAGAGTCTTTATGCCCAGTTTCCCGGACTTCGGTGTTGCTTCCGCGGGTGCCTGTTCCTCAGCCATGGTCTCTCCCGGGCCTAGCCGCCGGAGTTGCGTCCCGTGAACTCGGGATCAGGGTGCATCTGGTCGACCGTCATGCCGGTCTGGTACAACTGAACTCGGCGATTGCTCACGCCCACATCACCCAGGTCCAGCCCGCCGGGGGCAGGCTCCTGATCCGATGCCGCGAGAATCCGCAGAATCTGCGGGCTGATCTGGCATTCCTGGGTCAGATAATCGAGTACCGCCTCGGCGCGGCGAAAGGAAAGTTCGGCCAGACTGAGCCCGGAGCCGGCCCGGTCGGCCTGACTCCAGGCGTGCCCGGTGATGTGCACGATGTATCGCTTGTCACGGATGAGCGGCGCGATTTCGAACTTCAGTTTCTGCTGCATTGCCAGGGTGAGTTGGTACGCTCCCGGCTCGAACTCCAGGGCGCTGCCAATGGCGACGCGATCGGACTGGTGCAGCACCTGGGCCTGGGGGTGGCGGCCGGAGATGTTCGGAAGTGGAGTCTGATCGGTGGAACGCTTCTGCCCTTCCCGCTTGGCTAGTTCAGGAACTTGCGCGATGATGGAGTTTCGCACGTCGGCGTTCAGGTTGGCCATCCCTATGCCGCCGCTGGAGCCCAAGGCCTCCTTGATCGCGTCGAGCACGCGCTGATACTCACGAGGCTGCTTGAGTTCGCTGAAGGCAGCCAGGAGGATGAAGAAGCAGAGGAGCAGCGACATCATGTCGCCGTAGGTCAGCACCCATTCAGGCACACCCGGCTGCGATGGGGGCTTGCGTTTGGGCATTGGGACGAAGATCCGATCAGGCGGCGGCCTTCTTGAGTTCCAGGGCCGAGCGGACCCCGGGCGGCAGATAGGTCATCAGTTTGCTTTCGACGACGCGGGGGTTGTCGCCTGACTGAATGGCCATCACGCCCGCGATGACAATGGTTTTGACAAGAACTTCTTCCGCATCGCGCGCCTGGAGTTTGTCGCCGAGCGGGCCGGTGATGGTGTTGGCGATGATGGCGCCATAGAGCGTGGTGATGAGGGCCACGGCCATACCGGGACCGATCTTCGAGGGATCGTCCATGTTGCTGAGCATGAAGATCAGCCCGAGGAGAGTCCCGATCATGCCAAAGGCCGGGGCATAGCGACCGGCGGTGTCAAGCATCTGCTTGCCCTGGGCATGCCGGTCAATCAGGGCCTCAAGTTCGGTCTCCATGATCTGGTTGATGAGTTCGGGATCGGTGCCGTCGACGGCCATCTTGATGCCGCGGACGATAAAGTCGTCCTTCATTTGGGGGACAAGGTTCTCAAGGGCAAGGATGCCTTCACGCCGGGCGATTTCGGCGTAGCGGACCAGGTCAGTGATCGTCTGGACCGGGTTGACCGGCTTGGAAAAGACGGACTTGAGCACGATGGCGTGGAGTTTGGTGATACGTGCGAGCGGGAAGGAAGCCAGCAAGGCCCCGAGCGTGCCGCCAAAGACCACTGCCAAAGAAGGGAGGTCAATCAGGGCGAGGGGGTTTCCGCCGCCAAGGAAGATGCCCATGGTCAGCGCGAGGACCGCGACGAACAGGCCTGCGACGGTTCCAATATCCACCGATGCTCCTCCGCGCGGCGCCCCGAATCAAAGCGGACCGACGAAAATGGCATCGGCCGGCGCGCGGGTGCACTTGACTCAGATTCGGAGTTATCAGGCGGCAACGCCGAGGCGGCGCAGGGTGCGCCCGTACTCGATAACCTTCTCCACGATCTCGCGCATGGTCTCGCGTACGACGATGTGGTCGCCGTTGATCAGCGTGATGATCGTGTCGGGTTGTTCCTCCACGGTGCGGATAAGTTCGGCGTTGACGACGAACCTCTTGCCGTTGAGGCGTGTGACTTCGATCATGCCGACTCCTTAGCGGCCCAGGACGAGAAGTTGCTGCATCAACTCATCGGTTGTGCGGATGACCCTGGATGAGGCAGAATACCCCGTGGACGTGGTGATCAGGTTGATGAACTCCTGTCCCAGATCGACGTTGGAAAGTTCCAGAGCCCCGGAAACGAGGGTTCCGGAGCCGACCTCCCCTGGCGTGAGGGTCACCGGCGGGCCGCTATTGGGTCCGATCATCCATGCGTTTCCACCGGCGTCGACCATGCCCTCCGCGTTGGCCACGGTGGCAATGACCACTCGCCCCAGCGTGCGAACGGCGCCGTTATCGAACGCTCCGAGGATCTCTCCATCGTCTGCCACCGAGAAGGACTCGAGCGTACCCGCGGGCAGCCCGTCCCGGTAGACCCCCACGATCTGGGACGGCTGATCTGCAAGCGCCGTGGTGCGCCCCATCGATCCGGTGAACGCCAGATTGAAGATGAGCGGGTTGTCCGCGCCGGTTCCGGGGCGGTCAAGCGAGACCACCACGGGATCTTCGGTCAGCAGACGCCCGAGTGTGTCGAACTGTATCAAGCCGGTCCCAAGCGCCAGTGCGTCGCCGATGGAGTCGTTGGCTTCGAGGTAATAGCGCCAGGTGGTGCCGCTGCTGGTCTTGGCTTCCAGTGCCATCGAGACATCGAGGCTGACCGGGCTGCCCAGTGAGTCGTAGACGACGATGGTGGTGCGCACCGACTCGCCGTCGGCGCTGGCCTGTTTGTCGGGCACGAAGGGCAGGCGAACAAGGGTGCCGGACGCGTCGAGGAGGCGGAAGTCGGCCGCCTCGAGGTCGAGGTCGTTGATGGTGCCGGTGTTTCCGACGATGGAGATGACGCCCGTTTGCGGATCGAGGGTGACGCCGGGCGAACCGCCGTCGGGATTGACACCGGTGGAGTGCAGCCCCAGCGCCACGTTGAGGAAGTCCATGAGATCCTGCACCGTCGTGGTGGCGGTGATGTCGAGCGATCGCGCGGGCACGGAGGAGAGGCCCTTCTGCGCGCCGGAGAGCGAAAGTGTCTGTCCGGCCTCGAACAGCGCCTCGTTGCTGGCGGCAATCGAGAGGTCGCGCAGGTCGGTCAACAGCGTGCCGGCGACGACGCGGTTGCCGGCGCCCGGTGATGGAGAGGAGCCGGGCAGGGCGATGAAGCCGGCGCTGGCCGTGGCCATGAGGTTGACCAGCGAGCCGCGACTGGGCTCGTCGCCGTCGGTATTGAGGTTGCCGGCGAGCGTGGCGTTGTGCGTCGCTTCCGCGAGACGGATCTTGCCGAGCGGCAGGTTGACCGGTCTGAGCGTGCCGCTGTTGATGTTGAAGTTGTCATCGACCCCGTAACCCATCAACGTCTCGCCGGTCGCGGTGACGAGGTTGTCGTTGAGATCCTGGCGGAAGGAGCCGGCGCGGGTGTAGAGTGTCTGGTCGCCGCGCTGAACGATGAAAAAGCCTCGCCCATCGATGGCCAAGTCACGCGGATCGCCGGTGGCCTCGAGGGCGCCGGTGCGAAAGTCGCGCTGGACACCGGCGATCTGGACGCCCAGGCCGATCTGGAGCGGGTTGGTGCCACCGGTGGTGTCGTCGGGGGCCGAGCCGATCTTGATGTCGCGGCTGAAGGCGTTCTCGAACATCATGCGGCTGGACTTGAAGGCGGTGGTGTTGACGTTCGCGATGTTGTTGCCGATGACGTCGAGGCGCCGGGAGTGGACGTTGAGCCCTTGCAGTCCGGTGAACAGTGCGGTCAGCGAGGCCATGCACGCTCCTTGAATGGAACCGGGATTCAGACACGGAGAGGGTGCTCAGGAAACCTGCGGTTGCCTGCCGGAGGTGAGCAAGTCGAGCAGCCTGCGGCTTGAGACGCCCGCATCCGGCATGCCGGACGAGGCTGTCTCGGACGAAAGCGTCGAAGAAAGTTCGTATACGGCGTCAAAGCCGGACATGAGTTGCCCGGCCCCTTCGGCCTTACCCACGATGACCCGGCGTTCGACATCGAGCACGAGGCGATGGGAACCGTCAATCACGAGCACGCGATCAAGCCCCTGCGCCTGTGCCAGATCAGCAATCTGCGAGAGTTGCTCGATCTTGTCGTGGTCGAGTTCGAGGCGCAGGTCCGGATCGACGCTGACGGTCAGCCCGCTGCGCACGGCGCCGGCCCGGGCCTGTTCAAGAAGAGCCGCGAAGGCAAGCGATCGCGGATCGGCGCCGGATGGAACACGCTCGGTGGGCACCACGCCCGACCCGAGCATGCGCAGAAGCGTGACCGAATCACTCGGTATCGTCATCGACCTCTCCCAGTTGCGGGGTGGTGACTTCGATCAGGTTGTCCATGCGAACGCGCTGGCCGTTCATCAGGTTGAGCACCGGGCCCTTGTCGGTCTGGCTTACCGAGAACACCACGTCCACGACCCTGCTCGAGGTCTCCGAGACGCCGCTGACGAGTTTGCCGATCATCTGCGAAGCAGCCGCGAACTCGGTGCGCTGCGACACCTTGTCCAGGCGTTCACCCAACTGGATGTCAGACTCGATGGAGCGCAGGCTTGAGAGTTGATCGAGCATGGCCTGCGAGTCGTTGGGCTCGAAGGGATCCTGGTTGGTCAGTTCGGTGAACATGATCTCGACGAACTGCTTGCTGGTCAGCGCGGAGAAGGCGCTGGTCGAGCCGGCCGCGTTGGCGCTGGTCGCGCCCAGGGCATCGATCGTGGACATGCACGTTCCTCGTTGTCAGGCGATGGCGTCGAGCCGGAGCACGGCTCCCTCGATGCTGCGTTGCACCATCACGCATGGGCCTGTCGCCGAGCCGGGCTCCGCCTCGGGCTCAAACCGTTTGCCTCCGCCCGCCTCCGCGGGCGCCCGTTGCTCTGGTCCGGTGCTCCCACCGTGCCAGGGCTGGTGTTGACCGGAACCGCCGGACTCCCTTCCGTCGATCCGTGCGCTCTCCGAAGCCGGCGCCGTGCTCTCCGAGTGCGGGCCGACCACTTCCAGACGTTCGACGCGCACGCCACGGATTTCCAATGCGTGGCGAAGCGTGGCAAGATTGCTCTTCAGCAAGTCGCGTGCCGATTCGTGCTCGGCCTGGAAAAGCGCGCTGGCGGATCCCTCACGAACCTGAACATCCACACGCACATCACCCAGCGCCTGCGGCGACAGTCGCAGTATGAGTTTGCCGCCCCCCCGAGCGATGATGCCGGCCAGCGAACGCGACACCTGGGAGGGGAGTTGCTGCTTCTCGACGTGGAACATACGCTGCGAGGGGTTCTTTAGGGTTGCGGGCGCCGGACGCTGGTCCGCACGCAACCCCGATCGCGCAAGGCCCGCCATCGCGTCCATGCGCATGGAACCCTGCCCGGCTTCTCCCGCCGCCGAAGAAGTCGATGATCTGCTGGCCGCCGGGGGAAAGGAGACCGCTGGCGTCTGGACCTGTTGCGGTCTTTGCGCCGGTGTCGGTCGTGCTTGCGCGTCGATCGGCGCAGTTTGCGCCGGCGGCTCGCCGGCGCCGGCCGATCGCGCGGGCGCCTGAGCGCTTCGCTCAGCACCCTGCTCGGGCGAAGCGTTCTGCCTAATGACGGGCGGCGCTTGATCGGGCGCCGGCGGTTCAGACCGGGGCTGCCCGGACCCGCCGCGAGCCGCGAGTGGCGTCGCCTGAGGCTGCGAGGGGCTGGTCATTTCGTCGGTGGCGATGGCCGACAGACTGACCTTGTTTGCGTTCTTCAGTTCGTCGCGCACGACCTGCGCAATGCCGGGCGCGGGATGCACCCGTTCGCTGAACAGCCCTGCAAGCACTTGCGCGAAGTCCTGAGTAGCCTGCGGCGTCATGCTTGACGCGCGGGCCGAATCCAGTTCGGTTCTTGCGGTGTTCGAGCCGGTGGCCTGTTCGATCATCCAGTCGAGTCTCCGTCCGCGGGGGTTTCGAGCCCCCGCGTGCGGAGAGATTCCAGCAACTCGGCTGCCACGTCAGGCTGACCGGACTTGATGAACTCGGTGAGCACCTTGGACCGGGCCCGCTCGTCCATGGCGTTGAGATAGGAAACCACCTGCTCCTTGCCGCCTCCCTTGAGCAGGGTATCGAGCATGTCTTTTGCCTCCGCCGGCTTGACACCCTCGAGCACCGCCAGCGATTTGCGGAACTGGTCGCCGCCCTCGATGGCGCGCATGCGCTCGCGCATGGCGTTGAAGGCGTCGCGCTCCTTGTGAAAGGAAGCCACCTGTTCATCGAGCGACGACTGGTCGCGTTGCAACATGCGCTGCAGGTCCTCGACTTCGCGGCGGAGTCGCTCGATGCGCTGCAGATCGACCTCGGTGGCATTGAGCCGCATCGCCACCAGTTCTGAGGCCGAGCGTGCCGTCCCGCTGAGTTCCTTCGATTTTGCCTTCTCGGCTTCGGCAGCGGCCTTGGCCTCGGCGTCCAGGCGAGCCCGCTCCATCGCCACGGTCTGGCTGAACATCTCGCGGACCTGGCGCAGACGTTCGATGCTGAGACGTCCTGTCTGGGCCAGCCAGCCGGTGAATCCACCCAGAGCCACCAGGTTGGCCAATGCCAGCACCGAGAGCACCGTCCAGATGCGCTTCATGGCTTGCTCTCCAGGTCAGCGGTCCCGGCTCGCCCGTGCCGCATCACCACCAGTTCGTCCAGTTCGGCCGCCGCGCGGCGCTTCTGTTCCTCCCGATACGCCTGTTCGGCCCGGTCTCGCAACACTTCCATCGCCTTGCGCCGCGTCATCGCCTCCAGCAGGCGGATCCGGGCGGCATCCAGCCGCTTGTGCACACCAGCCAGTTCGAGCACAGCCCGGTTGGCCTTGTTGGTCAAGTCGAGCGAGGCGTTGGCCTGAAGCCTTGCAGCCCGCAGGTCGCCCCCCAGCGTCAACTGCCGGCGCAGGTCGTCCTGCTCCTGCGCGATCGCCCGCGCATATGCCCGGATGCGTTCCTCCAGTGCCAGACGCTCGCGCTCCACCTCGGCCACCGCCAGTTGCTGCTGCTCCTCGATGCGCCGACGTTGTTCGAGCACCGGATCGAGTCTGAAGCGGAATCCTCGCATTTCTCAGGCCCTCCCTGGGGACCGGGCGGCGTTCATCTGCTCGATCCGCGCAACCGCGTCCTCGCTCAGGCGGATCAGCCTCGCTCGCGCATCCTCAAACTTCACCCTCTCATCCGTGCCCTGCCGCAACAGCGACTCGATCGCTGCGTGGGTTTCGATGGCGACATCAGCCTCAACGCTCGACCCCCGCGCGTAGGCCCCGATCTGCACGAGATCCTCGATCTCGCGGTACTTGGCCTCCAGGCGCATCAGCGTGCGCCGGGCCGAACGGTGCGCGTTGTCGCTCACGATATCTCCGACGCGGCTGATCGAGTCGAGCACGTCGATGGCCGGGTAGTGCGAGCGGTGAGCCAGCCGCCGGCTGAGGGACAGGTGCCCGTCGAGAATGCCACGCGCCGCGTCGGAAACCGGCTCGGTCATGTCGTCGCCCTCGACGAGAATCGTGTACAACCCCGTGACCGATCCACCGGTGTCGGCGCACCCACCGGCTCGCTCGAGCATGAGCGCCAGGCTGGCAAAGACGCTGGGCGTATACCCGCGCGTGGCCGGAGGCTCGCCCGCAGACAGGCCCACCTGTCGTTGGGCGTGGGCAAAGCGCGTCACGGAGTCCATCATGAGCATGACCTGCCTGCCCTGATCGCGGAAATACTCGGCTGCGGTACAGGCAAGTTTGGCCGCGCGCAGCCGCAGCAGCGGAGACTGGTCGCCGGTCGCCACCACCACGACCGAACGGGCCAGGCCTTCGGACCCGAGCGCGTCTTCCAGGAACTCTCGCACCTCTCGGCCTCGCTCGCCGATGAGGGCGATGACGTTGATGTCGGCGTCGCTGCCGCGGGCAATCTGGGCGAGCAGCGTGGACTTGCCCACGCCCGGCCCGGCGAAGATGCCCACGCGCTGCCCGCGGCCCAGCGGGGTCATCAGGTCGATGGCTCGCACCCCGGTGCGGATTGGCTGGTCGACACGGGCGCGACGCAGCGCTTCGCGCGGCTCGGGGTTGAGCCTGCGCGGTGCGCATCCGCCGATCGGACCACGCCCGTCAATCGGGCGCCCCAGGCCGTCCACCACGCGACCCAGCATCGGACCGCCCACGCGAGCCACCTGCTCGCGCTCCTCGACGCGCACGCGATCGCCGGGCCCCAAGCCAACGGCCTGCGCCAGCGGCATGACAATGGATCGCTGCCCGCTAAAGCCGACCACTTCGCCCTCGACGGGACGCGGACCGGCCGAATGGATGGACACCAGTGAACCCACCGGCGCCGGCAATTCGTCAACGTGAATGCACAGACCGCGCAGTTCGGCCACCCGGCCTTCCACACGCACCGCCTGAGCGCGTGCGACGGTCTCCATTTCGCCCGCCAGCAGACTCATGCAGGCATCTCCCCGAGGATGCTGGCCGTGAGGCGCTCCAGCCGCGTGCCCACTGACGCATCGACCACGCCCTGTCGCTCCGTGATCGCCACGCACGACCCGCGGGGGCACTGGGCGTCTCTGATCAGTTCGACATCGAACCGTGTCTCCATGCGCTCGAGCAAGGCGGGCAGCGCTTCACGTAGCAAGGGCTCGTCGTCGGGGTGAAGCCGGACGCGTAGACGCGTCGGCCCGGACACCAGCGTCAGCACCTCGGCCATCGCGCTTTCGACGAGTGAAGGATCGGCCTCGATGACCCGCCCGGTCGCACGCGAGGCGATCTGGCAGGCCAGTTGCACGACATCACGCCGCGCTTCGAGCAGCATCGCTTCGCGGCGCGCCGAGAACTGTTCGAGCGCCTCGACCCAGGCGTGCAGCAAGGCATCGAGCGCCTCCCTGAACTCTTTGACCGCCTGCTCGCGACCCTCGCGGCACCCCTGATCCATGCCTATTCTTCGGCCTTCTTCCAGGCCAATGGCGCGGCCGGCCGCGGCGGCGTCCGTGACAAGTGTCTCACGCTCTCGCCTGGCGTTCGCGATGATCTTCTCTGCCTGCGCGCGCGCATCGGCGACCATCGCATCACGCTGCTGCTCGAGGCTGCCCAGATCGAGTACGATGGCGTCGCGTGCGATTCTCTCGGCGTCGGCTCGTCGAACCAGCCCCATTCCACTCTCCCCTTACACCAGGATGTCGTTCTCGCCGCCTCGACCCTGGATCAGAACTTCGCCGGCCTCTTCGAGTCGACGCACCACGTCGACGATGCGCTGCTGGGCGGCCTCGACATCGCTGACGCGCACCGGGCCCATGTATTCCATGTCCTCGCGGATCATGGCCGCCGCACGTTCCGACATGTTCGACATGATCTTCTGCTGCAGTTCGGGGCTGGCCGTCTTGAGTGCCAGTGCCAGTTCGTCGTTCTCGATCTCCTTGAGCACCGCCTGGATGCCCTTGTCATTGACGAGCATGATGTCCTCGAACACGAACATCAGCCGTCGAATCTGCTCGACCAGATCGGGATCCTCGCCCTCGAGTCCCTCCATGATCGACTTCTCCGTTGCGCGGTCGGCCAGGTTGAGAATCTCGGCCACCGTCGGCACTCCGCCCGCCTTCTCCATGCTCTGCATCAGCATGTTGGACAGGCGAGACTCGAGCCCGCGCTCGACCTCGCGAATCACTTCGGGGTTGGTCTGCTCCATGTTGGCGATGCGCTTGATGACCTCGATCTGCTTCTGCATCGGAAGCCCGACCAGGATCTCCGCCGCCTTGTGGTGGGAAAGATGGCAGATGATCAGCGCGATGGTCTGGGGGTGCTCATCCTGGATGAACGTCAGCAGGTTTTCGCTCTCGGCTCGCTGCAGGAAACTGAACGGCGTCTTCTGCACCTGGGTCTGAATCTGCCCCAGCACACGCTCGGCCACCTTGGGATCAAGCGAACTCTGCAGGAGCGTCCTGGCGTAATCGAGATTGCCCTCGGCCGCGGCGCCCCACGCGATGACGGTGTGGTAGAATTCTTCGACGACTGCCGCCTGCAACTGGCGCGACACCCGCCCCAGGCTGGCCAGTTCGCGCGTCACTTCCTCCACTGCCTCACCGGGTAGCGCCTTGAGGATCTGTGCGGCCGCCTCAGCCCCCACCGCCAGCAGGATGATGGCGGCCTTGGTTAGTGAACTCAGTTCGCTCGGGTCAGGCGGGAGTTTCTCGTTGGGCTTGCGGGGCACGGGTGCTTACTCCTCGACCTGGATCCAGCGCCGTAGCATGGTGGCTGCGCTCTCGGGATTCTGGGACACCATTTCGCCGAGTTGTTCGAGAATCTTCTGAATCTTGATCTCGTCGGAACCGACCTCGATGCCCTCCATTGGCGCGTCGCGCTCGTCGGCCTCTCCGACCACGTCGGCATCGACCGCAAGCGCCGGCGGCACCCCGACCAGTTCCTCGGCCGACGGCAGTTCAATCTTCTTCGATGATCGCCGCACCATCATGAACATCATGCCAAGCGCGACCGCCGACAGCGCGCCCAGCACGATCTTGTCAATGAGCCCGCCCGTGTCGGCCCAGGCCCCGCCCAATCCGCCCAGCAGGCCCGCTTCATTGCTCACGCCGTGGACGGCCTCGATCGGAACGGGCACCATTGACACCTCGACGACGCCCTGGCTCATCGTTCCATCCGGCAGCCGCGTGCGCAGGTGCGGCTGAACGGAAGCGATGATCTGCTGACGCATCTGCGTGAACCGATCGGCCAGTTTCTGGCGGTCGACCGACTGACCACTGGCCTCTTCTCCGCTCTCGCGGCGCAGCAGCAGTTCGATGTAGCCCTCGGGGATGTTGACCGACGCGGCCAGCGACGTGGCCATGCCTCGCGGATCGACCATCTGCTTGACTTCGGTGCCGATGGCGTTCTCGAACTCGTCGGTGGTTTCCTCTGAGTTGACGCTCGAACCACGCCCGCCGCCCGACTGATTGATGTCCATCGTCGCGTTGGATCGCACACCCGGCTCGGCGCTGGTCGAAGAGTTCGCCTGCGTCATGGTCGAGGTCTGCGATCGCCGAGGCAGCGAGATCGTGCCTTCGTTCTTCGGCAAGTTCTTCTGAATCTGTGAGTTGACCTTGGTCACATCGACCTCGGCCGTCACCGCGACGACGACGCCGGGGATATACGACAGGAGGTTCTCGATCTTGGCGCGGATCTCTCGCTCGACGATCGACTGGTGCTCGAGGTAGTTGGAGGAAGCCAGGTCACCGTCGTCGGTCGGCTTGCGCGGGCGCCCGGTCGAGCCGTCAATCACGTTGACGTTGGCGACGGCAAGCCCGGCGCGGGCGCCGGCCACGAGTCGGGCCGCCGCATCCACCGTGCCCTGCGTGAGTGGAGCGCCGCTGCTGGTGAAGATAGTCACCGAGGCGGTCGGCGTCTGCGAGGCGCGGCCGAGCCCGGGCTGCTCCGGCGCGTGGATGATGACCTTGGCGCTCTTGACATCACGGAACTGCCCGATCACGCGGCTCAGTTCGTTCTGAAGGGCCAGCATATGCAACTGGCGATCCTTCTCGGCGCTGTTGCGCCAGTCCTGCGAGCCCATGAGGTTGTCGAAGAGCAGAGTGGAGTCCGATGGCAGGTTCCCGCTTTCACTCAGCGAGGCGATGGCGGCCGTGCGCTGCGAAGCCGGCACCATGATCTTCCCGTCCCTGGTCTGCACGTCAAAGCCAGCGGAGCGCAGGACGCCGGCCACCTGGGTCTGGGGGTCATCGCTCATCAATTCGACCAGCGACGTGCGGGCCGAGTACTGGAAAACGAGAAAGAGGGTCATTGCAAGGATGACCGCGAGGCTCCCAGCGAGCATCTTCTGCGTGGGCGTCAGTTTGCCCAGGTATACCCGAATTTGCTCCAGGACGACTCGAAACTTGTCCATCGGCGGGCCTCCATGCCCAAAGCATCGTGCCCGCACCCCGGGCTCTGCCCGTCATGTTCGGAGGCTTGTGCGTGCGGACTGGAATGCCCGGGCCCTCGACGGAGATTCTGCCGTTCGGCGCAAATCGCGCCGCGCAACTCGTGCCGGACTCGGACTTACACGCGCACCTGCTTGATCTCTTCGTAGGCGCTGAGCACCTTGTTGCGCACCGACTGGAGCATCTGGAAGGCCATGTCGGCCTTCTCGGTCGCCAGGATCACCCCTTCCACGTCCTGTCGCTTGCCGGTCACCAGGTCTTCCACCGCGCGATCGGCCTCCTGCTGGGCGGCATTGACCTGCTCGAGGCTCTTGAGCAGGGCCTCCTTGAAGCCCGGCGCTCCCGCGCCGGCCTGGGACGGCGGACGGACGGCGGGCCTGATGGGCCCCGCGCCTCCCGCTCCGACCAGTCCGATGGGGTCACTCATGCTTGCTCTCCGCGTTGATCCGTCGCCTCTTCAACGCGCTCCGCGCCCGCACTCCGGCTCCGCCGGCTACGCCAGCAACCGCAACGCCTGTGCCATCATCTGCTTGGTCGTCTCGGCCGCCACCACGTTGGCTTCATATGACCTGGCTGCCTGCATCGCGTTAATCTGCTCGATCTCCGGGCTGATGTCCGGATAGGGCACGTACCCGCGCTCGTCCGCATACGGGCTCCACGGCATGTAGCGAGGGCGAACCGCCGATTCATCCGCTTCGATCGACGCCACATGCACACCCATCGCCTGCCCCGCCGCCGTCGTCGCCGCCGGGTTGCCGGGCGCAAAGAACACCATACGCTTGCGAAACGGGTTGAGTTGCCCGGACGAATCAAGGATGGTCTCGGAGTTGGCGATGTTGGCCGAAATGGCTGCCATGCGCATGCGCTGCGCCACCATGCCGCTGGTTGAGATGTCGAGTGTTCCGTACATGTTCCCTTCCCCGCGTCAGGCCACCCGCTCCCCGATGGCCTTCTTCATCACTCCGGTGCGGGCCCGATAAAGATCGGCCGCCACGCGGAAGGTCGCCGCGTTCTCCACCAGCGACTGCATCGTGCGCTCCAGGTCGCTGCTGTTGCGGTCATGGGCGAGCACGCCCGCAACAGGCGTGCGCGGGCGTAGCACGAGCGACTCATTGGTCCCCTGCTCGAACTCATCGGTCCGCCCGATCTGCACTGCGCCGTGCACCCCCCCGTTCCGGGCCCGGCGTTCCTCGATGGCATCGGCCAACGCGACTTGAAAGGCCTGCGGCGACACGTCCACCGGCTGAAAGTTGGGCGTCTCGAAGTTGGCAATGTTGTGCGCGATCAGTTTCTGCCGTTGGGAGGCGAAACTCATCATCGCGCGAAGCGCCGGCAACGCACCCGCGTTGGATATGTGGTCGATGAACAAGGCGCACCAACTCCCGCAATCGGCGGGCCAGCCTCTACAGCGAGGCTGACACCAGGTTCTCTTCCTTCCACTTCTTGAGTTTGAGCCCCAGGGTCCGCACGCCAATGCCCAACGCCTCGGCCGTCTTCTGGCGGTGCCCGTTGAAGCGATGAAGCGTCTGGACAATCGCTTCACGCTCGATCTCCTCGAGTTTGCGTCCCGGAGCGGGCGCCAACTTGGGCTCGAACACATTGTCGAACCCGGCGGACCCGATCCCGCCGGCCCCGGGCAAGGACGCGATCGGCGTGGCCCGGGCCAGCACGCGCGTGGGAATCAGCCACGGCTCAATCAGGTCTCGCGTGATGATCTTGCTCTGCTGGCCCGATGACCGCCGCACCCCGCAAAGCACCACGCCACGTTCGCAGATGTTCTGAAGTTCGCGTACGTTGCCGGGCCACTGATAGCCCGTGAGCAACTTCACAGCATCAGCGTCCATCTCCACCGGCTCGATGCCCTCGCGCTGGCAGATCTGCCGCACGAAGTGCCGCGCCAGCGCCGGCACGTCTTCCAGGCGGTCGCGCAGCGGCGGCAGGTGAATCGGCAGCACGTTGAGGCGGAAGAACAGGTCCTGACGGAAATCGCCCCGTGCCGCCGCCCGCGGCAGGTCGCGATTGCTCGTCGCCACCACGCGCACGTCAGTGCCGATGGTCATGCTCGACCCGACCCGCTCGAACGCACGCTCCTGAAGTACGCGCAGCAACTTCGCCTGGATCTGCGGCGAAACCTCCGAGACTTCATCGAGCAGCAACGTGCCCCCGTCGGCCAGTTCGAAACGCCCCTTCCGCAGCCGATCGGCCCCGGTGAAAGCGCCACGCTCGTGTCCGAACAGTTCGCTCTCCAGCAGCGACTCACTCAAGGCGGCACAGTTCACCGCCAGGAACGGATTATTCTTGCGAGAACTGAGTTCATGCACTGCCCTGGCGACAACCTCCTTACCGGAGCCTGATTCGCCCGTGATGAGAACCGTGCCCTGCGAGTCGGCCACGGCCTCGATCTGCGCCTTGACGCGCCGCATGGCCGGCGACGTGCCGATGACGCGATCCAGCCCGTGCGGGCCTTCGACGCCGATCGGAGCCGGGGCCGCCGATCGCAGCAGCGCGTTTTCACGCACCAGGCTGCCGTGGTTGAGCGCCCGCTTGACCGTGATGATCAGTTCGTCGCCTTCAAACGGCTTGGTGAGATAGTCGAAGGCTCCGTGCCGCATGGCGTCCACGGCCGTCTCGATCGAGCCGAACGCCGTCATCAACACTACCGGCAGTTCCTCATCGACCTGCCGGATGCGTTCGAGCAGGTCGATACCGGTCATGCCGGGCATCTTCAGGTCGCTGACGACCATGTCGGGTCGCGCATGGCGAATCTGCTCCAGCGCGGTCTGGGCGTTGTCGGCCACCACCACGTCAAACCCGGCTCGCCGCAGCGTTCCCGCCACGCTGTCACGCATCATCTCCTTGTCATCGACCACCAGAATCGTGCTCATCCTGCTCGCTCCATCACAACGTGAGTTGTTCTCGCCGACGCCCGACTGCCCCGGCCCGTCTTGTCCGTCCCGAATCGGGCGGGAATCTGCAACTCGACCGTCGCCCCGCGGGACTCACCCGCATCGGCGTTGTTCCTCACCACCACCCGCCCACCATGTGCCTCCACGATCCGATGCACAATGGGAAGCCCGAGCCCGGTCCCCGCGGCCCTCGTTGTGAAGAACGGGTTGAACATGCGCTCCACCATCTCCGCATCCACGCCCGGACCGGTGTCCCGGATGACGAACACCACCATCGGCCCCGCGTGCTCTCGACCCGCAGATTCCGCGCTCGTGCGCACATCCAGCGCGATCGCCCCTCCGCCGGTCGGACTCTGTTCGAGCGTCGCCTCCACCGCGTTGCGGATCACGTTGACCAGCGCTTGGGTCATCAACCCCCGGTCGGCCTCGATCAATACGGCTTCGTCTGTCATACCGGGGCCCCGGACCAGCCTCGGCCCGTTCTCGTCGCTCAACAGGTCGGCCACCCGCAGCAAGGCGTCTTCCATCAGTTCCCCGCCGGTCATCAGACTCGGGCGGACTTTCATCTCGCGCGAGAAGGTCAGCACGTCGTTGACCACTGCGTCGAGCCCTCGCACTGCCTCGACAATCTTCCGGGCCGTCTGCTTCTGTCCGGGTTGGTCGTGCAGGTCGTCTTCGAGCATTCGGGCATAGAGCCCGATCGAACCGAGGGGGTTGCGTACCTCGTGCGCGATGCCGGCCGCCATTTCACCCAACGCCGCCAGACGCCTGGACCGCTCCAACTCGGCGTTGGCCTGGCCCAACTCGCGCTTGAGACGCTCCACCTCATCGCGCAGGCTGCGATGCGTCGACTCGAGTTTGCCGGTCAACTCGTTGAACGTGTGCACCAGTTCGGCCAGTTCGCCGGCATCCATCGCGCCTGGCATGGGCTTGACCTCGATCGCGTCCATTCTCAGCCCTTCCGATCCTGAAACCGCGGAGACGGCTCGCCCGCGCCGGGGCGATAGGCCGACACCGCGCTGCTCGCGCGACCAAGACCGGCCATCTCTTCTGTCAACCTGTCACGCTCGCGAGCCAGCACCTCGCCGGCCTTGCGATCGCGCTCCGCGATGACCGCACCCATGCGCTCGATGGCACTCACACGCCGCGCCAATTCAACGTTCTGCCCCTCGGACAGGGCGCCGGCGTGCTCTTCCCATGCGCGGCGTCCCCGATCAAAGCCGGGTGCCGCCCGCTCGATCTGCTCGACCAGGGTGCGGCGCTCGGTCAGCAGCGCGAGCATGCGATCCATCTCGCCCGCATCGATCAGCGCCTGCTGGCGCTGACTCAGCGCGTCGAGTTGCCCGTATGCCTGCGTCAGCGTGTTGAGCGCCTGCTCGAATCCGGCACGCCAGTCCTGCCCGGTTCCACCGGGACCACTTCCGGTCATCCTGACCTCCCTACCCGCCGGGCTTCTCGGCGTACAACTTCGAGTTCGATTCGATCCACCGCTCCCAGTCCCGCCGCGACATCGGCAGGTTGGGATCGTCCCACACTTCCTCCGGCAGGCTTTCGTAGAAGTACTTGGCCCGCTCGTTGGCAGCCCTCGCGGCCGAGACATTCCCCTGCCGCAGGTACGTGTTCACAATCTGCACCAGCGCGACCAGCGAGGCCGGATCCTTCGGATAGCGTTCCCTCGCCGCGTTGTAGTAACGCACCGCTCCGTCATTGTCGCCAAGGTCGAAGGCGCAATCGCCCAGGTAAAAGTGAGCGTTGCGGAGATACAGCGTGTCCATAGCCGAACGTTTCTGCGGCTGCATGCCCTCCAGGCCCAGACGCGCCGCGTCATAGAACCCGAGTGCCTTCTGGAGGTGCTCCTGCCGAGTGGTCTCCAGCGTTCGGCGCTCGGCGTCGGTGAGTGAGCCGGACAATCGCTCGGCGATCGCCCGGGCATTCAGGCGATAGGCCTCGGCCAGTTTGAACTGCAGAGACGGCTTGACCATCCCCTGATCCGAACGGGCCATCACCTGCTCGTAACTCTCGATCGCCCGGGCGAATTCCCGCCGCCTCAGACGCAAGTCGCCCAGTGCGGTCTGCGCAGGCAGGAAAGTCTGTGCCTCGGGACCGCCCAGGTCGCCGCTCACGGCCCGCTCCAGCAGCATCTCCGCCTGCTCGTCGTTGCCCGGATCGCCGTCGAGCAGATACACCTGCGCCAGTGGCACGTGGCTCAGATCGGCGAATCGGCCAATGCCCGAGTGGTTCACCCCGCGGTCCCGATCATCAATCAGCGAACGGAACACTGTGATCGCGTCGGCGTAGCGCCCCTGCGAACACAGCGCCTGGGCCAAACGAAAGCGAGCCTCGGGCTGGCGCGCATCGGTCTCCAGATCCGCGGCAAACTGGCGAAACACGTTGGCCGCTTCGCGCTGGTCGCCCCCCTGATCGTACAGATTGGCCGACTCCCACAACGAATCGGCGTACGTGCGCAAGTCCGTCAGGATGAACTCCTGAGCGTGCAGACGGAAGTAGGTCGCGGCCTGAATGCGGTGCCGTTGCACCTCGCGCTCCGTCCCCGCGTCCATCTCCGGCCCCAACGGGCCATCGACCTTTGGGGCGCTCTCGGCAATGCGATCGGCCAGCGCCCGGTGTGCCAGGGCCTGCGCCTCGAGCACACTGGGCGGCGCTTCCTCGATCGCATACAACGCGCCCGCCAGTTCGGCGTAGCGATAGCAGATGTCCACCCCTTCCTGCGAAAACTGCTCGCGGAACAGCGAGAGCAGTTCGCTGAGGATCTGGTTCCGCAGCCCGATAGCCGCCTCTTCCTTCGCTCTCACTTGCGCCACCAGGTCGCCCAGCACCTGCTGCGCGCTGACGTGATCGTTCAGCCTCGCCTCGGCCAGCGCCAATCCCAACTGCGCCCGCGCGCGAATCTCATCCGGCTGGAATCGCTCCAGAATGCGCAGGTACAGGTCGCGCACACGCTCGTAGTCGTCCTTTTGCTCGGCCACCTGGGCCAGGAACAACTGCAAACGCCCTTCCTCGATGCCCCCCTGTGGTATCAGCCCCTTGGCGATTTCCAACTGCAGCGCCGCCTCTTCGGTGGCCATGCTCATCAGGTACGCCTCGCCCAGCAGCATGTGGAGGGCTCCCAGCGATTCCTTCGACGCGCTGGTCAGCCGCGGCATGGCCCGCAGCAGCCGGTTGATCGCCGCATCCGAAAAACCCTGCGCAATGTCAAGCCGGGCCCGCTGCCCTTCAGCCCAGGCGCGGTCGTCCAGCGCTAGGTTGGGCAACGCCAGCATGTCCGTCAGCAACTTACCCGCATCCTCGTAGCGGGGCGGGCTGACGCGCATGTGCCGATCGATCACCGCCCGGGCGATGCGCAGCCGTAGGTCCGGACGATCCGCCGGAATCTGCTCCACCCGCGCCATCGCCGAGTCCGGCTCGCCCAGCGCCAGGTAACAATCCGCGATCAGATACTGGTCCGGGGCGTTCAGGTCTGCCCCGCCCGTCTCGGCCAGGCGCATTTCCGTCAGCGCATTGCGGTAGTTCTCCTCGTGCCTGATTCCAATTGCCTTCTGCCCACCATAGACCGCCCGGGCGATCAACTGGTGGAACCTCGCCTCCACCTTCCCGCTCATCTCCGGACGCCCCACATAGGGCAGCACCTGCTCGTTGAGCAGGCGAATGGCTTCCCGGTACTCCTCCCGCTCCAACATCGACTCGGCGCTGCGCAGAACCGGCCCGAAATCCGGGTCGGGCTTGGTCGCCAACCCGTAACTCAGCCCGGCCGCCAGCAGAGCCACCGCTCCCGCCAGAGCCGGAATCTGCCACAACTCCCGCCACCGGCTGCGAACCTGCTCGACCGGGTCCGGGCGAACCGCCGGCGCGTCGGTTTCGGCCGCCGGTTGTTCGCCCTTCTTCCCCAAGCACCGCCTCCGTGCGCGCACGACTTGCGCCCTTCCACATATCGGAAGTGCGGGGCCGGGTCCAACATCGAGCCATCGGTCCCACGCGCATCCGCTGCGGTTCGGCAGAACCCGCGCGATCAGTCGCCCGGAATCACCGGTTCCAGGTCGATCACGACCGCCACCCCGGCCAGTTGATCCCCCCGATGTCGGGTGTTCTGGTCCAGCCCCGCCATGGCCGCCACCGGGGGCATGAGCCACTTGATCCCATTTCGGATCAGGCTTGCGACCAGGCCAGGTCTGGCCCCCACCTTCCCGCGGACTCGCACCACCCGACACCCGAAGACGAACTTGCCGATGGTGCGTGAGAATCCCCACTCGCAGAGTGTGCCGATCAGCCCGCCGACGATGAACATCATCGGAATGGCCGTCCATTGCCCCCCCGGCTGGACGAGCACCGACAACCCCAGCAGGTCGGCCGTCTTGACCCCATAGAGCAATGCCGTGATGTGGGCAGCAATGACCAGATCAACAAGCGAGCCAAGCAGGCGCCGCCCGGCGCCGGCCAGAGCAGTGTTCGGCGGCAGTGGCACCGCGTCCTGGTCAAGGTCGCCCTTGAGCACGATGACCAGCACACCGATCAAAAGGGCCACCAGCATGGTGGCCAGCATGCGAAACTCGCCGGGCGAAAGCACGTCCGATCGCGGCGCCATGCCTTCATAGAGCACCGCCCCCGTCCCCACCGACAACTCGATCACTTCCAGGCGTGGGTATGTTTCCTCCGCCTGGTCCGCGCCGGCCCAGCGAAGCATCAGCAGTCGCGGGCCCTGCGCAGACAGGGGCATCAGCATCGCGCGATCGTGGACCGGGAGCGATGCCGTGCGAATCGGGGCCTCCCCCGGCAGCAGCATGCGCACCACCAACACCGACCGGTCGCGCTCGACCTCGACCAGAAGCCCGTCAACGGGAAACTGCCGGCCGGCAGCGCGGGCCTCGAAACCGGGCTGGACCCGCCATGCTGCTCCATCCCGGACATGGTCTGCCTCCAGCGTCCACGTATCCATTCCGCCCGGACCCACGCGTCCGACGGAGAGTCCTTCGCGTCCTGACCAGGCCAACCACTTTCCATCGGCTGGTGCGGGCAGTTCCAGGTCGTGCCACGCTTCGTTCTCCAGCAGGCTGAGCGTGTGCGTGCCATCATCGAGAGCGGAGATGACAAGCAGCAGATCTCTCCACGCGGCGCTGCACACCACGTTGCCGCGGGTGACCAGGGTCGGGTACGGCTCGAGGCGATCGAGCGGTTCATAGTCCCAGCCAAGCCCGCGATCAACAGCCGACAGCGAGCGGGCCCGCACCAGCGTCGCCCCGTCTTTACCGGGCTGCTGAAAGACCAGGTACACGCGCTCCCCCCAGGCGGCAAGCGCTCGAGGCCATTCCTGGAAGGTGCGCGCCAACTGCACAAAGCCGCTTTCCGTCGCGTGATCCCCGCTGCGCGGCGGAGCATGCACCAGCACGCAAGCCCCAGCCTCCACACGATCAACGTGGTCAGGGATGACCGCCCACGCATGCGAACGCCCAGTCTGGTCATCCGGCGGCGAGCACACGCTCGTCTGCGCTCGCGCGGCTGCGCTCCAGCCCAGCACCGCCGCCAGCAGGCAAAGCACTCGAAGATGCAGCGATCGTCCCTTCATGGCTGCTGTGTGATTGCGGACGGCGCGTCCAGATCGTACAACGTGTCGACGCCGAGGCCCTTGACCAGCCTCTCGAAGTCGAAGGCCGTCGGGCGGATCGGGCGATTCTCCGCCGCGTACAGCGAAATTTTCACCCGAGTGCCGTCATCGGAATAGGTGATGTTGGCCTGCTCGGGCGCCCTCGGCTTGAGCGTTGCGTCGCCGACGACATTGACCGGCGCATAGCGCTCCAGGCGGGCCGTCAGCACCACACGCCCATGTGCGTCCATCAGTTCAACCGCCACCGGCTCCATCGAGGACACGTCAAACCACAGCCGCCTTGATCCGCTGTCGGTCGGAGTTTCCAGGCCAGCCCTCGCGTCGGCGTCCCATGTGATGTCCTGCTGCGCGACCTGCTCAGGGAGCGTGGTGATGCCCAGCAGGTGGATCAGGTCACGCGGCGGCACCGGCACGCCGAGCAATCCAGCCTTCTCACTGGTCACCAGACTGTGACGACCAACCAGTGCGATCTTGTCGTTTGAGTCCATCAGGTCGATCCACCAGTAGATCTGGTCGTTCGACCCGAGGTACAACTGCGTTTGACCCAGTTTGCCCAGCGACAGCAATACCGACGACGGCTGCACAATTTGCAGGTGCCCGTCGCCCTGGTCGCGCAGTCGCCGCCCCTTCTCGTTTTTCGACGTCACCTGCACGCTCGTGCGGGCCCACAGTCGATCGAGCGATCGCACGCGAGCGTTGTGAGCCTCGACGATCTGGGCCGCGGTGACTCCCGGCACCGGGTGCGGCTTGCGGACCCCTCCGCGGCAGCCGACCGCGCCCGTCGCGATGCAGACACACAGCAGCAGCCGGAGCAGCCGCGGGATGCCATCTCGCCACGTCGCGCCGCAGAGCGCATGCCGCCGGTTCAACCTTCTCCTCCGCGTGGGGGCCTGGATGCGTCAAGGTTCATGATGCGCCCGATCTGTTCCGTGGCCGCTTCCACGGCCGCATCGTCCATACCGGGGTCGACGACCTGAATCACCTCGCCCGCTGCATCGCGCCGCCGGCGCACGCGCAGCAGCCCCGGCTTTCCCGAACCGACGACCGCTGGCACGCCGCCCTCGTACGCCAGCAGGCGTTTGCGGATCAGGACCAGCGCCAGCACAAAGCGGAACGCGACACGCTTCTCGTCGGTGGTCTCGGCCAACTGCTCAAACAGATCGAGCAGTTCGTCATCGTCAAGCAACTGGCGAGCGTTCGGCTCCGCATCGCTCAAGCATGACTTCCAAAACCCAAACAGCCGGAGCGGCGCCACCGGCCTCGCACCGCCCTCCCAGGCGTCGAGGGAAAAATCCAGCCGCTCGAGGTCTTCCTCGCCCGGTCTCTCGACCAGGGTGGCAATGAAACACTCGCCCGGCTTGATCTCAACGTCCGTGGCGGCACAGCGACGGGTGGGGCGGGCAACCGAATAGGCCGGGTTTCCGAGGCTCATGGCCCAAGTCTACTCGACTCGCGCCGCGAAGCCTCCCTCGCAGGTCACCTCGAAGAACCGTTCCTTCGAGCCCCCCGGAGCCACCGTGAAGCGCAAGCACTTGCCGCAGGACGGACAACGTGCGACGTACCCCGACCCGTCCACGTTCCGAAACACCCGCTGATAGGCCCCCGCGCAGACGAACCGCACGCCGATCCAAGGCCTCGGACTCTGCGGGTTCGAAGAACGACGACCGACGGACGACATCGGGCCTGTCTATCGACCACCGTCGAGCACTGAACCGGCGTTTTTGCTCGCGAGAGAAGTCGGCGCTTCACGATATACTCCCCATAACTGGATTTGGCCGCTTCGTTCACGACGCCGTTCATCTGGGACAGGGCGTCGGGTCGTCCAGAACAAGGTTCCGTGCGCTCGATCCGGGCAGGGTTCGTCTAAACTTCGGCCTTTGCGCGATGGAGACTTATTGCAGCGATGGCAAGCGAGCGATCATCCACGGCAGGCGCCCTCACCATTCTGCCGGATCCCCCGGTTCCCCCGACCCCGATCGGATTGATCGCCGGGGGCGGCCAGTTGCCTCTGGCAGTCGCTCGCGGCCTTCGGCAGAACGGGCACCCGGTACATGGGCTCGGGCTGTGCCGTCAGTATGAGCGGGAACTTCCCCGCATCTGCTCGACTTTCCGCGAGGTTGGTCTGCTCCGCATCGGCAGTTGGGCCCGCATCCTGCGCGGACTGGGGGTGCGCCATGCCATCATGGTCGGAAACGTTGACAAGGCCCGGCTCATGCACGATCCGTGGCGGATGTTCAAGAACATTCCCGACGCCCGCACCATGATCGCCTGGTATCGGCACGTGCGCCACGACCGGCGCTCGCACGCCGTCCTCGCGGCGGTAGCCGAGGAACTCGACCGCGACGGCGTGTCCCTCCTCGACTCGACCTACCCCATCCCCGACCAACTCTCCTCGCCAGGCGTGATGACACAGACACGCCCAACGCGCCAGCAGTTGGCCGACATCGACTTTGTGTGGCCGATCCTCAGCGACATGCTGCGCCTCGACGTCGGACAGGCCGTGGCGGTGCGCGAACGCGACGTGATCGCGGTGGAGGCCGTCGAAGGGACTGACCGCATGATCGACCGCGTCGGGCTGCTGTGCAAGGCCCGCGGCTGGGTGCTGTGCAAGGGCGCCCGCGTCGGGCATGACCGGAGATCGGACGTCCCAACCGTCGGCATCCGCACCATCAAGCACATGCACGCCAACGGCGGACGATGCTTGGCCTTGGCGGCTGGCGACGTCATCATGCTCGAACGCGAGCGCATGATCGACACCGCCGACCGGCTGGGCATCTCGATCGTCGGCGTGCCGGTCTCGCGTGATCGCACCGGCCCGGCCTCGAGCGTCCACGAGATCAAGCCGGTGAGTTTCCTGCATTGACCGGGGAACGCCATTTCGCCAGCCGCGGCGGGCTCAAACTCCAGGCCGCCCTGGATGCCTTCAACGTGCGCCCAATCGGCTGGGTCTGCGCCGACCTGGGATGCAGTACAGGCGGATTCACGGATTGCCTGCTCCAGGCCGGGGCCTTGCGCGTCTACGCGGTCGACACCGGCTATGGCGTGCTGGACTGGAAACTCCGCAAGGATCCGCGCGTCGTGGTAATGGAGCGCTGCAACGCGCTTCATACCGACCCGCCGCCCGACCTCGTCGCCGCCGGGCTGGCCCGGATGGTTGTCGTCGACCTGAGTTGGACGCGACAGCAGCACGCCCTGCCGGCGGCCCAGCGCTGGCTCGCCGCCGATGGCCTCATCATCACACTCATCAAGCCGCACTACGAGCAGCACGCCGGTCCCGGCGCCCGTCGCGGCGTGCTCGAAGACTGTGCCGCCGAAGCCGTGGTTGAACAGACCTGTGCACAGATTCGTTCGATGGGATTCAGCGTCGAAGGGCTCGTGGAAAGCCCGATCCGCGGCGGCAAAGGCAAGAGCACCGGAAACCGCGAGTGGCTCGCCCTGGTGCGCATGGAAGGTCCGTCACGAGACTGAATCCGGCTCGGCCTTCCAGCCCGTCTCGATCTGCGTGCGCCCGCGAAGCATGGTCCACAGGCGCTCGAGCAACTCCGTCAGGCCCTGCCGCGTGCCGGCGCTGATGGTCATGACCTCCACGTTGCCGCCCAGCCGGAGTTGAGCGCGGAAGGTTCGGACCAAGTCCTGCAACTCGCTTTCCTCGACGAACAGGTCGGCCTTGTTGATGACGATCAACTCCGGCTTCTCGGCCAGTTCGATCGAATACGCCTCGAGTTCCTGGCGAATCAGCCGGTAACTGGCCCAGGGAGTCGAATCGGCCGGCAGCGGGTCGATCAGGTGCACGATCACTCGCGTGCGCGCGATGTGCCGCAGGAAGTCATGTCCCAGCCCGGCGCCCTCGGCCGCCCCGTCGATCAACCCCGGGATGTCCGCGAACACGATGCGCCGCTGGCGATCCAGTTCGGCGATGCCTAACTGCGGCGACAGCGTCGTGAACGGGTAATCGGCGATCTTCGGATGGGCCCGCGTGATGGCCGACAGGAGGGTCGACTTGCCCGCGTTGGGCAGCCCGACGATGCCCACGTCGGCGATCAGCCGCAGTTCCAGGCGTAGCGTGTATTCCTCGCCCGGTTCGCCGGGGGTCGACTGCCTCGGCGTCTGGTTCGTCGAACTCTTGAAGTGTTCATTGCCAAAGCCGCCGCGCCCCCCCCTAGCGATCACCACACGGTCGCCCGGCTGCATGTCGTGCATCAGTTCGCCGGTCTCGTCGTTGAAGATCATCGTGCCCGCCGGCACGCGGATCTCCAAATCGGGGGCCGCCTTTCCATACTGCTGTCGCCCGCGCCCCTGCTCCCCGCTTCGAGCGTACCAGTGCCGCACGCCCTTGAAGTCCACCAGCGTGTTCAAACCGGGATCGGCGACAAAGATGATGTCGCCCCCGCGGCCGCCGTCGCCCCCGTCGGGCCCCCCTTTCGGGCGATAGGCGCCGCGCAGGAACGAAACGCAGCCGTCACCGCCCTTTCCGGCGCGAACCCAGATGGTCACTTGGTCAACGAACACGGCAGAGGGTACGCCACCCGGGCGCCCCGTGCCTAGGCCACGCGACCCAACCCGTGCGTGCGCAGCGGACTGAGCAGACGCTCGCGGTCGGACTCATGTGCGAAGCAGGAGAAGGCCACCGCCAGTTTGGCAGGCCCAGGCTCAAGGGCCTCGCACCACACCACTTTGCCCATCGCGTAAATCGGTCGATTGTGGGTTTCTCGCATCTGGTCCACCGAGGCCGCGGGCAGCCGGATCTGCACGTCGACCGGGGTTCCCGGCTCGATGGGGTGGTCAAGTTCAAAACGCACCCCGCCCTCGGAGATGTCGTAGGCGTGCCCGTGCCTGCTGAAGCCCACCTCGTCGTAGGTTCGGGCAGAGATGGTCGTGTACATCGGCGCGGTGGCAAAACGCTCGTGCCTGCGACGTTCGATCGGCTGCTGCTTCATCACGGTCCTCCGCGGCCGCCAGAGGCGGGCAGGTGGTCATCGGCCACACCTGCCCCGTGCGCATCAACTATCGTACTGATGAATACACCAACTACGAAGAAAATCCGCCGTCGTTCGGGGCAATCTGCCCGATGAGGCGAAGATCCACACGGGTGACTTTCACACCCAGCCGCCGCTCGATCTCGGCGACAGTGTCAGAGGACAGGTGTGCCATCAATTCAGCCCCAAGTTCGGGGGGCACGTCCATGATCTGCCCGTTGTCTGCGATCAGGTGAACGTGGTGCCGCGTATCCGCGTCGTAGCGGCACGCGCTCGAGGCCAAGGCCCCGGGCAGACGCCTGCACAGACCTGAATCGGTGAACACCTCTAGCGTGTTGTATATCGTCGCCAGGCTGACGCGCGGGTCTTCATCACGCACAAATGTCAGCAACTCGTCGGCCGTGGGGTGTGAGGTCGTCGAAGCCAACGCCCGGAAGATCGACGCCCGCTGGCGGGTGAACCGAAGTCCGCGCCGACGGAAGGCGCTGCGAATGTGCTCGTCCGAGAGCACGGGCGGCCCCTGGAGGTGCTGCTCCTGCATGGTGAGGATTGTACCTGTCTCTGCCCCGAGCCGAAACACCGGCGCCAAATTCATCTAGAATGCCCGGTCCACCGCGGACTGGGCCATAATCTCCAGCATGGTCCTGGCCGGGGTGTCGGGCAGGGCGGACAGGCAGTCGGCCGCTTCCCGGACCAGTCGCACCGCCACCTGCCGGGCGTGGACCAGCGAGCCAGTCGCGCTCAGGGCCTGCACCAGTTGCTCCCCCGCCGATTCTCCACTGGCCAGGCGTAACAGGATCGACAAACTCTCGGCTCGCTGGCGCACCGAACACTCGGCCAGATGGTGGATCACGGGGAGGGTCAGTTTGCCCTTCTCCGCGTCCTTGCCCACGTTTTTGCCCACCACTCCCTGCCGCCCGGTCAGGTCGAGCAGGTCATCCTGGATCTGGAAGGCCACGCCCAGGGCCCGTCCGAAGGCATCGAGGGCCTCGCACACTCCCGGGCTCGCCTCCGAGGCCAGCGCACCCAGCCGACAGGCTGCGGCGATCAGCGCCCCGGTCTTCCGCCGCACGATTTCAAAGTACGTTGCCTCGTCGATCGAGTAATCCTCGCGGCGATGCAGTTGGAGCAGTTCCCCGGCGGCCATGTCCATGCTGGCACGCCCCACCACCAGCGATGGCTCCTGCGATCCGGCCTGGGAACACAGGTGAAACGCGGCCGCGATGAGGTAGTCCCCGAGGATCACCGCCGCCTCGTTGCCGCGCAGACGATTGACCGTCGCCCCGCGCCGGCGCGTATCGGCCTCGTCGAGGACGTCGTCATGCACCAGAGTGGCCATGTGAACCATTTCGCACACCGCTGCCAGCGTGACGTGGTCGTCGGTCAGCGCCGCCTCGCCCTGTTCGCGCGTCGAGGCCAGCCCGCAGAGCAGGACCAGCGTGGGGCGGAGCATCTTGCCCCGGTAGCGTTCGACGTGCTCGCACAAATCACGCACCGGCGGCAGGTCGCAGGACAACTGCTCATCGAATCGCCGGGTGACACGCACCAGTCCGGCCTCCAGCGCAGCCCGTACCGACTTCAACTCGCCCGGCAGGTCGATTCCCGCGTGCATGGCCAAGGTTAGTGCTCCCTGCTCTTCCCGGCGACGACGTAGCAGATGAAAGACTCGCACGCATCTCCGCGGGCCGTGGGGCGGAAGATGCCGTTGCCTCCGCCGTTCCCGTCGTCGCCCTCCCAGTAGACGGTAACCTCGCCGAAGCCGGCCTCGACCAGGAGATCGCGGATCTCGGGCAGCGTCCACACACGCCAGTCGTAGGTAAAGGCCCGTTTCATTCGCGTGCCGTCGGGGAAGTCAAAGTGAATGTGGCAGCGCACGCGGCCGTCGATGGGGTTGAAGCGTTCCTGCTCCCAGACGTAGGTGAAGCCCTTGAGCCGGCGTTTCTCCTCAATTTCCAAGAAGGCTTCCGACCCGCCATAAAAGTCCAGGAAGAACAGCCCGCCAGGGGCCAGGCTGGCGCGGACGGACTCAAAGTACCGCTTCATCACCGCGCGCTCGTGAAAGACCCAGTAGGAGAAGTTCATCGCCAGGATGCAATCCATGCCGGTGGCATCGCCGGGCCTGAGCACGTCGCGCCGCAGGAGGCATACCCGCTGCTGCTGGTGTGGTTTCAACGCCGCGACGTGGCGGGCCCTGCCCCAGTCGAGAGTGGCCTGGTCGATGTCCAGCCCAAAGGCCAGGTTGGAGGGTCTCCGCCGCACCCATTCGCAGGAGGTGTTTCCGGTGCCGCAAAAATCCTCGCGCAGTCGAACGGCCGGGCGGCCGCGGCGGCGACGGTAGACGCGGTCCACAAAGTCAATTTCTGCCTCGACGCTCTGGACGGCCCGCTCGTAGAGGTCGTGGCGGTCCGCGGTAGCGGCGGTGAGTGAACGTTTTTTCGGGGGGGGTGCCTTCCTGGTCATGGGGGGTGCAGTGTAGCGGCCGGATGCCGCGGGATCACCGGACAGAGGACACTTGGGCGCCCGGGTCGTTGCCAACCGGTGACGGATGGGTGCCAGACCGCGCGCTCGAGAACCCGGACGCCTGTCCGGGACGTCCCTCCGTCGCGTTCGGAGATCCAAATCATCCGTTCGGAGACTCAATGCCGCGTGGGGCCCCCGTGTCGGTGGTCGTGCAGCACCGCCCCTACACTTGCTCCCCGCAAGGAGAGCACCGGCATGCGACTGACGATGGTGGGCACCGGATACGTCGGCCTGGTCACGGGCACCCTGTTTGCCAACACCGGCAACAGCGTCACCTGCCTGGACCTGGACGAGGCCAAGATTGCCACCCTCCGCCGCGGCCAGTGCCCCATCTACGAGCCGGGGCTGGGCGAACTGATCCGCAAGAACGTGGAATCCGGGCGCCTGTTCTTCACCACCGACCGCGACGAGGCCTACCGCGACGCCGAAGTCATCTTCATCTGCGTGGGAACCCCCACCGCCCCCGACGGCGACACGGACCTGCGCTTCGTCCAAGCCGCCGCCGACGACATCGCTGACGTGCTGCGAAACCTCGGTCCGGCCCAGGTTCCCAAGACCATCGTGGTCAAGAGCACCGTGCCGGTGGGCACGACGTTCATGGTCCGCGACCGCATTCGGGCCCGCGTCGGCGCGAACATCCCCTTCCGCGTGGCCAACAACCCCGAGTTCCTCAAGGAGGGAGACGCGGTCTCCGACTTCAACCGCCCCGACCGCGTCATTGTCGGCGTGGAGGACGGGCAGAGCGGCGAAGTGTTCCGCGACCTCTACGACCCCTTCGTGCGCAACGGCAACCCCATCTTCGTCATGGACATCCTCAGTTCGGAGATGGTCAAGTACGCATCCAACAACTTCCTGGCCACCAAGATCAGTTTCATCAACGAGATGGCCAATCTGTGCGAAGCCTTGGGCGCCAACATCAACCGCGTCCGCGAAGGCATGTGCGCCGACAAGCGCATCGGACACCAGTTCCTCTACCCGGGCCTTGGCTACGGAGGCAGTTGCTTCCCCAAGGACACGCGAGCCATCATCCGCATGGGCGAGCGCACCGGCACACCCATCGATCTGTCGCGGGCCGTCGATGCGACCAACATGGGACAGAGAACGCGCTTCTTCCGAAAGATCGAGCAGCACTTTGCCCCGCCGCGGGGCAACGGGCTGGCGGGCAGGACGCTGGCCTTCTGGGGATTGGCCTTCAAGCCCCGCACCGATGATGTCCGCGAAGCCCCGGCCCTGACGCTGGTGCAGTTGGCCACCGACGCCGGAGCACGAGCAGTCGGCTTCGACCCGGTCGCCAACGACACCGCCAAGGCAGTGATGGGAGACCGGCTGAAGGTCGTCCCGGACATGTACGAAGCGTTGACCGGCGCCGACGCGCTGGTTGTCTGCACCGACTGGGACGACTTCAAGAGCCCCGATTTCCGCCGCATCGGGCAACTGATGCGCTCGCGCGTGGTCTTCGACGGCCGCAACCTGTACCGCCGCCAACACCTGGGCGACCTTGGCTTCCACTACTACTCCGTGGGACGAGCGCCCGTGGCCCCGCTACAGGCCTGAACGGGCGGTGCCGGTGCGGTTTCCAGCCCCGGCGCCTACGCTGCGCCTATGTGCATTTCCCAGGTTCTGCTGGCAATATTGATCGCGCTGGCCGCCCCCCCGCCCCCGGCCCCACCGGCCGCCGACGCCACGCAGTCCCTTCGTGGGCAGGTCGTGGACGCCAAGGGCGAGCCCGTCGCAGGCTCGTTGGTGCTGGCGTGTGACGCGGAAACCGGCATGCCGCTGTGCGGACCCAAGTGGCTGCCCTTCGGCTCCATCGCCGACATGCAGATCGCCATGGCGTCGATGCGCGCGGCGCCGACCGAGGCCGACGGATCATTTGTGTTCGACAGCGCCCCGGACCGCCCGGTCAAACTGCTGGCCCAGCAGTGGTCCAAACCCCCGAAGCCGCCCAAGCCTCTGGACATCAACGGGCCGGTCATCCGCCTGGTCACCGCCCCGGCGTTAGTGGCCAAGGGCGACGCGGGAAAGATCACGCTGGCCCCGCGCGGCACGGCGGTGTTGAAAGTGACGGCCGAAGCCGCCAACGACGAGACGCTCGGCATTGTCAGCACCAGTTCCACCATCGCCGATCCCATTCTCGGCTTTTCGGGCTGGGGCGGCCCGTTCCTGCGCGATGCCATCGCATGGAACCGCATGCCGCGCGGACAGACCCTGTTTGTCGGACTGCCGGCCGGCACCGTGCACATCGTGGTCTTCTCGGCTGACAACAACCCGGGCTTCGGACAGGCGCTCCACGTGGAACTGCGCGAAGGACACATGACCAGCGTCGAGATCCCCTGGGTGGCCTCGTGGTCCAACGGGCTGCACAGCCCGCCACCGGCGGTCGCCGAGGCACGCGAAAAGATGGAAAAGGCTTCGCTGTTCTCGCCCGTGTCGTGGCTTGCCTACCTCCACGAACGGAACATCGTGATGCCCGAGGCCAGGCCCGGTTCGCGCATGCTCATCTTCCCACCCGAGATGCTCGGCACCATGATTGACCTGCCCGACGAGGGCGGAAAGGTGAGCGTGAGCGACTCGCTTGCGGCCCTGACCTACGAGAACATGCGCGTTCAGGTCGTCGGCGCGGGGCGCACGTTGAATCCCTATCGGGAGCCCGTGGTCCAGATTGAACCGCTCCCGGAGAACCACGTCGTGGACTGACCGCCGACCGGCCGCAAGCGGGCAGCAGACTAGGATTGCCGAATGCCGGAGCGCGTTTTCAGGCTGTACCAGCGTCACAAACTGATCAACATCAACGTGAACATCGCCGCTGCGGGGTTGCTGGCCATTCTCGTCGCCAAGTACCCCGTGCATCTGGCCGACAGGTTCATCGATGAAACCCTCGGGCTGGGGCACCCGCTGATCAAGTCGATTGCGGCCGCCGTCATCGATGGCGTCGCCGACGTGGTCATCTACTACGTCCTGCACTGGCTGGCCAATCACTGGCGCCCGTTCGGCCGCATGCACGACTCGGACAAGCCCGATGACGACCGGCTCTTCCTCCGCAACGCCACGCTGGTCCAATTCGAGCGCTTGGCCTTGTCGCCGATTTTCTACGGCGTGTCGATCGGGCTGATGTGGGCCGTGCAGCACTTCACGGACATCCGCACCAGTTGGGCGTTCGTGATCGCCTTCGCCACGGGCATCATCGTCACACGCATACTGCACTCGATCTACATGGTGCGGACCGGGCGCGTCGATGTTCCCAAACTCTCCTACCTCATTGAGGAACTCGCCCGCGTGGACCTCAACCGCGACGGTGTCAAGGGCCTGCCCGACGACCAGCGCCCCAAGCCGCGCGACCACGCCGCCGCACCGGCCGCCCAGGAAGAGCCGGTCAGCGCGTCCCGAGAATGATCTCCATCGTCAACTGGTCCAACTGCTCGTACGGCAGCGAGCGAGAGGCCAACTTCTCGCGGTCGAACTGCATTGCCTTGAGCGTCTCGGCGTGGCTCTCCGAATACTGCCCGAGCGCCGACAGATCCTTGCTCTCGCGATGAATGCGCTTGAGCAACTTCTTGATCTCCGCGTCCGCATTCCACGCCTTGGCTCGCTCGCGCAAGATCAGGTATGTCCGCATCGAGCCGCGTGCGAAGGCGATCACGTCCTCCCGATCGGCCGTGCGATAGGCGTGCGAGTCGAAATGCCGGAATCCGTCCCACTTGTAATCGTCCAGCAATTTCACGAGGAAGAACGCGCTCTTGATGTCGGCCGAACCAAAACGGAAGTCCTGGTCGTAGCGGCCGAACTGCTGATCGTTGAGATCGATGTGGAACAACTTGCCCGCTTCGATGGCCGCCGCCACCGCGTGCGTGAAATTCAGCCCGGCCATGTGCTCGTGCGCCACTTCCGGGTTCACCCCCACCATCTCCGGGTGCGCCAGCGTGGGAATCAGCGCCAGGTAGGCGTAGGTTGCCGGAAAGTACATGTGTCCGCGCGGCTCATTGGGCTTGGCCTCCAGCGCAAACCTGTACTCGTAGCCCTGCTGGATCGAGTACTCGCACAGGAAGTTGATCGCCTCACGGAATCGCTGCACCGCCAACACCGGATCCTTGGCCGCGTCGGTCTCCACCCCTTCGCGCCCGCCCCAGAATACATAGATCTCGGCCCCGAACTCGGCGCCCAGGTCCATCGCCCGCATCGTCTTGTGCAGCGCATAGGCCCGCACTTCGGCGTCGTTGTTCGTGAACGCACCGTCCTTGAATACCGCGTCGCTGAACAGGTTGGTCGTGGCCATGCACACGCGCAACTTATTCCGTTTCAGCGCCGCGGCAAAGTCGCGCTTGATCTGCGTCGATTCGGCCTCGCTCGCGTCAATCGGCACTAGGTCGTTGTCGTGGAAGTTGACCCCGTGCACGCCGCCCGCTTCACCCAGCAGATCGACGATCTCCGCCGGCGACCACTGCGGGCGCGTCGGCCCCCCAAATGGATCTCGCCCCGTGTTCCCTACGGTCCACAGCCCGAATGTGAAGCGGTCTTTGGGCTTGGGTTGGTACGAATCGGGCATCTTCCGACTCCTTCCTCGCAGCGGCCGGACCGGTTCGAGAGTCCGCCCGAGAGTGACAAGGTAGTCCGTGCAACACGCCGCTGCCGGCGCCGCATGCGCGTCGAGCCGTCGACCTGCACACGCCCATGCGAACTTTTCCTGAACCGCCGCCGCTCATTTCGTCACCATCAGGCTCTCCATCGCCCATGCGAACGGCACCAACCCGTTACCCTGCTGGGCATGTGCGGCATCGCAGGCATCCTGAGGCTTCATCGGCCAAGCGAGCCGCTCCCGCCGCACAGGCTCTCGATTCCCGAGGAATGGCTCAATCTGCTCGATGACTCGATCCGGCACCGCGGGCCTGATGATGCCGGACGCTTCCGCGACCGGGCCTTGCACCCCGATGGCAGCGTGATCGACGTCGCCCTGGTCCACCGGCGACTCGCCATCATCGACCACGCGGGCGGCTGGCAGCCCATGATCCATGTGCGCCACCCCGACGGCTCGGGCGAACTGCTCAAACCCCGGCCAACCGGAACACTTCACGCCGTCCAGGCGGCCCTGATCGACACAGCAGACGTTGTGACGATCGACGCGACGGGGTTGTCGCCTGACGCCGATCTCGTGGCCGTGGTCTTCAACGGCTGCATTTACAACCACCGCGCACTGCGGGTCGAACTTGAAGCCCTCGGGCACAAGTTCCAAACCGATCACTCTGACACGGAAGTGCTGGTGCACGGGTGGCGGGAGTGGGGCACGGAGATCCTCTGGAAACTCGACGGCATGTGCGCCGCCACCTTGTGGGACCGGCGCCGCTGTGCCATGTACAGCATCCGCACCCGCCACGGCGAAAAGCCGCTGTACCAGTTCGCCGACCACACCGGCGACGCGCGCACCGCCATCTACGCGGTGTCGTCCGCGGTTCCGGGTCTGGTCTTGTTGCGGCAGAAACTGGGGCTCACCTTGACGCCCGAGAAGGCTCGGACGAGCCGTTGGCTGGCGATGGGTTGGGGCACGGCTACAACGCCCGTGCAGGATCTCAATGAACTCCCTGCGCCGGGTCTGGAGATCGCCCCGATCGGGCTAAAGAACGCGCCGAGGCCGCCGACCGCTTCGACTAGAACGCTTTCCCCGGCGGCTGAACCCATCCCGTTTCGATCTGCCGAGGAGGTCGATCAACAACTCGACCGCGCCGTCGCATCCAGACTCGAGTCTGACACACCGCTCGGCTGCTTTCTCTCGGGCGGCATCGACTCGGCGATCGTCGCCCACTACGCACGCTCTCACCTGGGCGAACTGCACACCTTCACCGTGCGCATGCCTGACGCACGCTACGACGAATCCGAGGCTGCCTCCCGCACGGCGCACCACCTCGGCGCCACGCATCACACGCTCGACTGCGACGCACGACCGGCCGAAGACCTCGTGCGTCTCATTCATCAACTCGGCCTGCCCTTCGGTGACAGTTCGCTGTTGCCCACCTACTGGGTCGCACGGGCCGCGCGCCCCTTCGTCAAGGTCGTCCTCACCGGCGACGGAGGCGACGAAATGTTCTGCGGCTATGAGCGACAGGCCATCGACCGAACCCTCCAAGTCATGCAACGTTTCCCTCCCCTGATGCGTCTTGCATCAGCCGCGATGCCCGGCGGCGTGCACCCCCGCTCGAAGTTCTCCAAATTCGGGCGCCTCGTCAGCGCCGCCGCTTCTCGAGGCTACGACGACCTCGTGGCAATCTTTCCGACTCCCTTCATGCGCGCTCTTGTTGCTGGGTCTGGCTGCCGACGCTGGGGAGAACCAACGCCAGGCCTGCGCGGGCGAACTTTCGACGCCGAGCGGTATCTCCCGGGTGACCTGATGCGCAAGGCGGACACGGCGACCATGGCCCTCGCCCTGGAAGCCCGCAATCCCTTTCTCGAAACCGAACTTTCTCGCCGTGCGCTGGCCACGCCTCTATCCGTGCTCATGCCCAACGGCGAGCGCAAGGGCCTCCTCAAGCAAGTCGCCCGCAAGTACCTCCCGCCCGAAATCGTCGATCGTCCCAAGCAAGGCTTCGCGATCCCCATCGGCGATTGGTTCCGTAACGACTTCGGCGCCATGCGCCAACTGCTCCACGACCACCTCGAATCACAGAATCCCTTTCCGGGTCTGGCAGAGGCCGGTGTCAACATCAACATGGCTTTTGTCCGGCGGATGCTCCGCGAGCACGACGCGGCCGGCGAAAGCAGCCCCAACCCCTGGCACGGCCGCGATCACTCGCAGCGCCTGTACATGCTGCTGGTGCTCAGCATCTGGACCAAGTGGCTCGATCGGGTTCGACGCGATGTGCTTGACGCACGCTAAACTGAATCAATTGCGGAGGAAACACCATGAAACGACTGGTCGCACTGTGTTCGCTAGTCTTCGCCGATCCCTCGCTGGCTCAGGGCGTCGGGTACGACGACACGCCGCTGATTCCGGGGCAGGCCTGGCGGGTGCATGACAAGAACCGTCCGAACCCCCCGGTGGTGGACCCCGGGCCGGCGCCGACGACCATCGCGCCCGCGCCTTCCGACGCCATCGTGCTCTTTGATGGCTCAAGCGTGGATGCGTGGCAGCACGCCGACGGGAGCAGCGCCAGGTGGCGACTGATCGATGGCAGGGTCATGCAGGTCACGCCCGGGTCCGGCGATATCCAGACACGCGACACGTTCGGGGACGTGCAACTGCACCTCGAGTTCGCCACGCCGGAGAAGGTCGAAGGCGACAGCCAGGGCCGCGGGAACTCCGGGGTGTTCTTCTTCGGCATCTACGAGATCCAGATCCTCGATTCGTACAACAACAAGACCTATGCCGACGGACAGGCTGCCTCGATCTACGGGCAGTATCCGCCACTGGTCAACGCCAGCCGCAAACCCGGCGAATGGCAGACTTACGACATCGTCTTCGAGGCCCCGCGGTTCGACGACGAGGGCGAACTCGAACGACCCGCGTACGTCACCGTCCTTCACAACGGCGTTTTGGTGCAGGCCCACCAGCCCCTGCTCGGCGCCACGCAGCACCGCAATGCGCCCAGTTATCAGGCGCACGAAGCCGCGGGGCCGATCAAGTTGCAGGACCACGGCAACCCCATGCGTTTCCGCAACATCTGGGTGCGCCCGCTGAATCTCGACATCGCGATTGACGACGACGACATCGACGACGAAGATGACGATTGAGCGATGCTTCGGAAGTCGGCCCGACCGGCAGGGAGGACTCGGAAGCGTCGAAGAGATCGAACCAAGAACGAAATTGCGCAGGGGCCTCTTACGCCGGTCTGGGGCCGTCGCTCGTCAGAATAAGTGAGGGATCGGACTTCATGCACCCGGATATTCGCAACTACTCCTTGGCATAGTACCGGTCGTCCCAACTTGCAACGTCCATGAAAAAGGCGCCAGGCCGGTGCTCGGCGTGGACATCGAGGAACATGCCCACCGCGCCGTTCCCGTGCCCGAACGGCCCAATTCGGAAGTCGCCGGACCAGGGCGTGATGTGCCGGGGCAGCCAGGCGTCGTAGCACTGCCCAATCGAGATGTCGGTGTTGCCCAACTGGATCCAGACATTGAACATGGCGTTGTCTTCGTCCGCGGCCAAATCAGTCAGATAGAGCATTTCAAAGGGAAACGGCACGAGCCAGATCCCGGTCGGTCCGCGGCGATAATGCGGATCATCGGTCCCCCGCTCATCGGGTACACCCGGCGCACGAAACGCGAAGCCATTGACGACGTAGTGCACATGATGCGGCTCGGGCGTGTGAGACGGGCACGAGTAGTACGGCGCGTCCTCAAACTGATCGTTTAGATCGGCCCGTGGGCTGCATCGCTCGTCCAGGTAGGGCCGGAATGCGACGTTCCACGGGATGCGATCGCGCAACGACTCCCAGTTCTCACCCATGGTGCCCTCTCTGGGAGTGACGCCGCGATTGTCATCGGCGTACATGCTCATCGCCTGGCCGATGGTTCGCGTCGTCGAGAGACAGACGGACAAGCGGCCCGCAGCCCGGGCTTTCCCAAGAACCGGAAGCAGAATCGCGATCAAAACCGCGACAATGGCGATCACCACAAGAAGTTCGATGAGCGTGAACCCGGGACGGGATGAATCTCCGCGCACACCCATACCGGATCATGGTACCTGGTTCCGCCCCGCACGCAAGGCCTACAACAGACCCACCTCGCGCAGCAACGGCTCTATATCCACCACCCGCCGCGTGTCTGACGACCGCTTGACCGCTTCCATCACGCAGTAGGTCTCGACTCCTTCCTCCAGACTCGGCGAAGCAGGCTGACACTCGATCAGCGATCGCGCGAAGTGATCGGCGTAGTTGGCGAACTCGCCGTAGTGCATCCCGTGCACCTCGCTGTTGAAATAATAGTGACGCCCCGCATACAGGTAGTCTTCCACCACCTCGGCCAAATTGCCCGGATCGAAGACGCCGGGAATTTTGACGGACTGAGCAGGCGCTCCCCCGCCCGCTGACGGCAGGGGCCCTGACGATGATTGCACTTCTCTCGCCGTTGATCCGTCGCTCTTGCCCGTGTGCACGTACCGCATGTCGTGGTACTGCGCCAAACTTGTGCCGCCCGAGCCGTAGAGCATCAGTTCAATGCAGTTGCGTGCCCGCGGGAGTTCGTGGCACCCGTAGTGCCCCATCGCGCGCCCGATGCGTCCGTCGGCCGCGACAAAGTTCGCAACGCAAACGTCGTTGCCGCGCAGCCCGAACTGGCGCCCCATCGCGCTCTTGAATCCGAACGCCGACACCTGCGCAATGCGCCCGAGATACCAGCGCACAAGGTCGATCGGGTGCGACATGCCCAGGAACACCCAGTCGGTGTCAGTCGCAGCCCACGGGCTCTTGCGGTAATACCAGTCCATTCGGTGGATGTAGTGCGCGTCCACCAGTTCGATGCCCGCCAGCCCGCCGTACGCTCCCACCTCCAGTTCGGCACGCTGCCGCCGGAACGGCTCAAAGAACCTCGTGCTCTGGCCCACCAGCAGTCGCCGCCCGGTGCGACGTCCGGATTCAAGAATCCGCGCCGCATGCTCAAGAGAGTTGACCAGCGGCTTGGTACAGATCACGTCCTTGCCCGCTTCAAAGGCCTTGACGATGTGCTCGGCGTGGTGCGCGTCGGGCGTGTAGATCGCGACGATGTCCACGTCACTCCGCGCCAGCATCGCGTCGTAGTCGGCGGTGTAGAACAGGTCCGGATACTCGGCCCTTGAAGCCGCGATCTTGTCCGGGTTGAGGTCGCACCCCGCCACCGAACGAGCGTACATGCAGCGCGTCTGGAGCGCCATGAGCAGCGTGCGGCCTTCGTGCAGCCCGATGACGCCCACACCCCTGGCCTGCGGATGCTTGGCAGGCGGTTCGACCGGCTGCGTGCCCGGAATGTGCGTGATGAATCCCATGTCAAACTCCCCTTAGAAGACTCATTGAAGCAACTGCATGATCGCGTCGCGTGTCGGCAACGACGGGATCGCGCCGTGTTTGGTCGTCGCCAGCGCCCCGGCCGCGGCGGCGAATCGCAACGCCGTCTCCGTCGGCATGTTCGAGGCCACAGCGGCAGCAAACGCCCCCGCAAAGGCGTCGCCCGCGCCGACAGTGTCCACCGTTTCCACAGGGAACGCGGGGATGCGCCGTATGCGCGAGCCGGCGTGCAGTGCACCCGCGCCCCCGAGCGTGATGACGATCTCGGGAACTCCGAGTTCCTGCAGCGACCTGGCCAGCGAATCGGCCGAATCGCTCTCCGAACGCCCGGCGGTCAGGGCCGCCTCGCCGCGATTGACGATGAGCACGTCGAGCAGCGAGAGCAGTTCACGCGGAAGCATGCGGGCCGGCGCGGCGTTGAGCATCACCCGTGTCTTGGCGGCTCGCGCGATCGACGCCGCCTTGGCCACGGACTCCAGCGGAACTTCGAGTTGAGCAAGCAGCACGTCGGCATCCCCGATCGCGTTCGCCGCCTCCTCGACGGCCGCCGGACTGACTGCCGCGTTGGCGCCAGGCGCGACCACGATCGTGTTCTCGCCCGCGTCATCGACGGTGATGAGCGCCACCCCCGTCGCGGTGTTGACGTGCGTCCCGACTCGCACAATGTCCACCGCGTTGTCGGCCAGTGTTTTCCGCATCGCCACGCCGTGCTCGTCGTCGCCAACGGCCCCGATCATCGCAACGCTCGCTCCAGCACGGGAGGCCGCCACCGCCTGGTTGGCGCCCTTGCCCCCGGGGAAGCGGGCGAAAGGCCCGCCCATGAGCGTCTCGCCCGGCGCGGGCAGGCGCGGCGTGCGAACGACCAGGTCCATGTTGATCGAGCCGATGATGCAGACGCGGGCGGTCATGATGATTCTCGCGGAATGGTCCTCGTGTTTCGCAAGTTCCTTCGCTGGCGCAGGAGGTCTTGGTGGATGCGCCTATCCGGCTTGCCTGCCACACTCGCCCCGCAAGGGGAAGGCCCTTGAAGGCCCGCTTGGGTCTCTTCACTACTACTGCTTCGGTTCATCTTTCCTGTGGATCGTCGCCCACACCTTGCGTTTCGCATCAAGGTCACGCCACTGCTTCCGCCCGAGCACGAGGTCGAGCATCACAGTCGCAATCTCGCGCGGCCTCACCGGAACGCGCACCTGGTTCCATCCGCCAGCACTCTCGAGGCCCCGGGCCCACTCCGGCGGCTCGCAGGGCTGCGGTTCGAGCCAGCCCGTGTCTTCCCCGCCACCGACCTGCGGCCCGACCTCGCCCATGAGATTCGTCTTCGCGACGGAGGCAACTTCGCCCGGGAACTTGAGGATGGCAGTGCCGGGTTGCCCGTCCCACTCGACCAGCCGAACGACGTACGGATGCGTGCACTGGCCCCCGCTGCGGCGCGCCATCTCATGCCCGGCCCAGTCGGGCAGATGTTCGCCGCATTTCATGGAGTCGCGGTAGAGGGCATGGCAAAGGATGTTGTCGTCGCCAGCGATGTCCATCGGCGCGAAGGTCGGCGGAATGGGATGGCCTTCAGGTGTGCCGCCCCCGCCGACCGGTCCGGGATGGGTGTTCCACCACTCGGTGGTGTCATCCAGGAACTCGGCGGCCAGTCGAGCCCTGGCCGAGTCCTTCATGCCGGCATGCGGCACGATGCGCAGGCATAACTGATCGTCGGGCTCGTACCGGCGTTCGTCCCACGGGTCGTAGGCCAGCAGCACCGCATCGACGCCTGCTTCGGTCCTGAACCACTGCTGAGTCGAATCGTGTAACACGAGGAAGCCGCGCCCACGGTCATCGAGGAAGTCAATAAACGAGGACGAGTGGATCGCGCCGCTGAAATGGTCAAACCACTGCGGCGAGGTCATCCAGTCCCCCTTCGGATACTTGCGGCACACCGGCCCGCCACCGGCCACCGCATGAGCCGCAAAAGCAGAGTCGGTGCGTATGCTCGCCAGCGAAAACTGCGGTACAATGGGCAGACGCAGGGAAGCGCTCAGTCCGCCGTCTGGGCGGGGAAGGTTCTCGATCCCCACAATCGCAATCTCGATCGCATCAGCGCTCGGAGGCACGGAGATGCTGAAAGCGATGGAAGCCCTATCCAGAGCCTGCTCCACTTCGCCGTCGGCATCATCTGCGTTGTCGAACTGGACATACACGCCGCCCATGTCGGCATCCTTCTCCACTCGCACCGAACTTCCGGCCCGCCACTCTCGTCCGTTCACGATCATGCGAGGGGGTCCAATTGGTTGAGCCAGCAGCCCGTCCTTGTGCTCGGGGCTGCGGATCTGCACGATTTCGCCTGTCACCTGGTTGATTTCGACGGACAGACGACCGCGGCTGAGCGTGAGAATGTCCCCCCGCTCGCAGATCGAAGGGTTTGCTGCGCGCGCAAGTCTTCCTCCCGCTCGCACTCCGAAGGGCGGCATTTCGAGGAATCCTGCCTCGTCGTACCCGGCGACGTACTTCGATCGCTTCCAGCCCAGCGCGTTGCAGTGCACTGGTCCGTTCGAGCGCAGTTCGAGCGACTTCATCGTGCGCAGGTACACCTCGATGGCGGCTGTCTCGGCCTTGGCCATCTGCTGATATCCCACAAAACCGCACAAGCCCTCGCACTCGTGGTTGTCGTGATGCTGGGCTGCGAGCAGTTCACGCCAGGCCTCGTCGATTTCCCATGTCGGGTACACGTCCCACGACGCATAAGGCCTGCCCAGCAGACCCGCCAGCGCCGAGATCGACTCGGCCGCGAGAATCTGACGCTCCACGCGCCGGCAGGTGCGGGGGTGAAGGTCGGCGTTCTTGCCCAGCGTCATGCCATGCCACACGTCGTCAGGTGCGTAGTACCGGACCGGCACGCGCGACGCAAGCGCGTCCCATCGGCCCCGTCCTGTCGGCCAAGGATCCGCGGGAATCCCTCCCTCACGCCCGGGGCTGACTGATCCACCCTCGTGGGCTTCGATCAGTTCCGCGATCAACTGAGCGCTTGTTCGCGGGCGCACGTCGAACCGCTTGTCCCCCATCAACTCCTTCAGGCGCGGGAGCAGCACCTCGCTGCGGCACATCCAGTCCTTGCTGGGCATCAGTTCGAGCCATTGCACGATCGCCGGCCGCTCCAGGTCGTTGATCAACCCCTGCTCGAGCAACCCGTCGAAGTCCTCCGGCCACTGGTGCACGTTCAGCGTGTTGCGCGGCAGCGCCGGCAGACGCGAGCCGTCGATGCCCTCCCACAGGATCAGACTCGCGTTCTCCTTCGGCAGTTCCGGCGTGTGCCAGGTCCACTGGAAGAAGAGGTTGGCGCCGGTGTATCCGCAACGACGCAGCACCTGCGGCAATTGCGGGAAGAAGTAGAACTCCTCTTCCCAGAAGGTCTGCGGTCGCACCCCGAGCAGGCGGCGCGTGCTGCGCACCCCATAGGTGAACTGCCGAACGTTCGACTCGCCCGGCTGGAAGAGACCGTAGGGCTGCCCGTACGAGCACCCGACCGGCTCGACCTGCCCCGCCTCGATCATGGCGCGGAGTTCAGCGAGCGACTCGGGACATTCGGCCGCCATTTTCTCGTACCCGATGCCATCAAAGTTCACGCACCCGCGGGCGCCGGTGTGCTCGATGAGGTTGCGCATGTCGGCTACGCAGCCGGGCAGGACGTCGTAGCCCCACAGCCACTGCATGTCGACCCAGTGCATGTGATTGCCGAAGGTGTAGTAGAGCGGCTTGAGCGGCATGTTCGTCTCCGTGGGGTGCAGGGAGAGCGTAAGCACGCGCCAGCGCCTGCGCATGAAAAACGGGCGCCCGGCCAACGCCAGACGCCCGTTGGCAAACCCGGTTCGCAGCGGTCACCGACGCCGACGCGCCGCGGCCAGCACGCCCAGCCCGAAGAGCCCCAATGCCCCGGGGGTGGGAACCTGGTGGACCATGAAGTTGTCGATGTAGAACGGGCCGCCTTCGCCGGCAAAATCACCCGGCTCATACTCGAAAGCCCATCCCCTGATCTCGCTGGCCGACAGGAATCCCGACACACTCGTGCCGTTGACATCAACGGTTACCAGGCCGGCCGCAAAATCGAAGGTGTAGGTGATGTGCTGCCACACGCCCGTCTGAAGCCCGACGCTGGGGCCGAAAGTCTCGGCGTGAATGCCCAGGCTGGTGTCCCACTGGATGGCCCACCACCCGCTGAATGAAGCATCGTCGGCCATCCAGACGTTGTCGTTCAGGTCGGTGCGATACTGGTCCCACTGGACCGTGACAAGGTTGCCCGAGAGGGGTCCGAAGTCGATCTCGATGCCCTGCCACCCGCCGGCCGTGCCGGGCGGATCGAGCATGACGACATTGCCCATCCCGGCGCCGGTGGGATCGAGCATCACCTGCGCGGGCGCGTACCCACCGGCGGTGTCCTCGAACCACCCGCCCTGGCCGGGCAAGTCACCGAGCGAGAAGCCCTCGAACCCGCCCGAGTCGTAGATCTGGGCCGACGCAGAGCCGGCAACGAGGGCGACCACTGTCGCGGCTGTTGTCCACACACGCATTCTCATCCTCCGATCGGTCAATGGGCGCCGCACGGAGGGCCGATCGCGACCGGCGCGCGGCGCGTCCTCAACCCCATGTTGTGCAGCCCGCGGGGGTGTGTCAACTCATTCCCCCCGCATTGGCTCCACAAACTGCAATTTAGGGCAGTTTGGCGTCCGGAAACGCTATACTCACAACATGCAGCACCACACTTCTCTTGCGTTGACTCTGCTGGCCGGCGGAGTTTCGTCCGTGTCCGCACAAAACCTTCCTGTCGTGCGCGTGACGGCCGACAACACGCGCATCACGGAATCGTGCAGAATCGAGATCGCGCCTGATGCGGTGATCGACGATGCGGACGGCAACGGCGTGATCCACATCGCCGCCGACGGTATCACCATCGACTTCGCCGGCTCGGTCCTTCGCGGCGCGCCGGTCGGAACGCCGTGGAATGAACTCACCGGTACCGGTGTGCGGCTCGAGGGGCACTCCAACGTCACGATCCGGAACGCCAAGGTGCATGGATACAAGGCCGGAGTCTACATCTCCAAGGCCGACGGGCTTGTCTTTGAGCACGCCGACCTTTCCGACAACTACCGCGCCCGCCTTGGCTCCACGCCTGAGCGTGAGGACTCGTCAGACTGGCTCAGCCCCCACCACAACATCAACAACGAGTGGATGACACGCTACGGAGCGGCCCTGTATATCGAGGATTCGACCGGCATCACGGTTCGCAACGTCAAGGTCCGCCGCGGGCAGAACGGCATCCTGCTCGACAACGTGTCAAACTCGAAAATCTACGACAACGACTGCTCGTTCCTGTCCGGTTGGGGCTTGGGGCTTTGGCGCGCCACTGGCAACACCATCACCCGCAATGCCTTTGACTTCTGCGTCCGCGGGCACGTCGAGGGGGTCTACAACCGCGGGCAGGACTCGGCCGGCATCCTCATGTTCGAGCAGGTCAGCCACAACGTCATCGCCCAGAACTCCGTCACCCACGGCGGCGACGGCATCTTCGGCTTCGCAGGGCTCGACGCTCTCGGCGAGCAGGCCCGAAACCGGCAGCGCGACCGCCTGCGCCGCCAGTCCGGCGAGCAGAACGTCGACGACAGGATCACCTACACCGACGACGTGCTGGAGAAGCACACCCGCGCCGGCTGCAACGCCAACATCTTTGCCGAAAACGACCTCTCCTATGCCCCCGCCCACGGGCTCGAGATGACCTTCAGTTTCGACAACGTCATCTTCCGCAATCGCTTCGTCGAGAACGCCATCTGCGGCATCTGGGGCGGCTTCAGCCAGGATTCCCTCATCTACGAAAACTTCTTCGACGGCAACGGCGGCATGGCCTACGGACTCGAGCGCGGCGGCGTCAACATCGAGCACTCCGCCGGCAACATGATCATCGGCAACCAGTTCACCAACAACCGCGCCGCCATCCACATCTGGTGGGACGGGCTCGGCGACTTCGGAACTCTTCCGTGGGCCAAGACCAGTTACCGCGGCGTCACCTCCAACGTCATCGCCGACAACACGTTCACCATCAACGGCGAGCCTCGTCCCTTCCACCGCGTCGGGCAGAATGAGAAGCGCCTGGCCTTCCACTTCCGCAACGACGGAGGCCCCTTCAAGAACACCCTCATCGTCAACAACACCTACAACATCGACGAGGCGTTCGGCAAGAAAATGGAGATCAACGGCGAGGTCGAGATTTTCGAGGACGGACCCATCCCCGGCTTCCAGCACCCCTCCTACGAGGTGCTTGGAGAAAGCCGGCCGATCGAGATCGTCAACGGAATCCCGTACAGTACTCGCTCGCACCTCCGCGGGCGCGACCAGATTATCTTCGACGAATGGGGCCCGTGGGACCACGAATCGCCCCTGCTCCGCCAACTGACCAGGGGCGGCGGTACCATCGTCTACGAAGCGCTGGGCGTCGGTGACGATCTCACCGCGACCGCCGAGGCCAAGGGCTTCGAAGTGGCCGTCGAGCCGGGCAAGATCGCCAACTCAAAGCGAATCAGCATCACCGCAAGCGAAGGCGTCGTGCCCTTTGCCGTGCGACTGTCTGGCTCCGGGCTCGACCAGACGCTCCACGGCACCATCATCAAGGCTCGCTGGCTCGGACGCGCCTTTTCCTGGAAGGACAAGGTCGATCCGCGTGAAGACTTCGAGGCATGGTCCAATCTCGCCCGTGGGCCCGATTCTCGACCCTTTGCCTGCGAGACTCTTGACCTCAAGTACAGTTTCGGAGGCCCGAAGGATCTGGCTCGCGCCGGCGATATCTCTGACACTTCCGGCCACCTGGCCGAAGCCGACATCGGCAGCGACCACTTCGGCATCGAAGCGGTCGGACGTCTGCGCATGCCCAAAGGCACCTGGCGTGTCAAGACCGTCAGCGACGACGGCATCCGCGTCTACGCAATGACCGGGACCGGGGGCAATCAACTCGTGATCGACAACTGGACCTGGCACGCCCCCACTCCCAATGAAGGCACCTTCACCGTTGAGAAGGACAACGACCTTGTGGTCCTTCGTGTCTACCACTTCGAGATCGACGGTTTCTCCACCTTGACGCTCGACCTCGAACAGGTCGACTGACCTTCTGCCACCGGCTTGTCACCCGACCGGCGCCCTTCCGGCGCCGGTCGCTTTTTCTCATCTGTGAGAACAACAGTTGAGAACGTTCTCGGCCATTTTCCCGAGATAAACCGGCGGCTATCACTGCACTTGCGAAAACCCGACAACTGTGTGGAAAATCGGACCACCAATTCATCTGAGCCCTTGTATTTGAGCCGGATTGCCTCTAGCATGCTAGTGGTTTGCGCTCACCGCATCGGTATGCGCGGGGGGCAGACTCGAGGAAACAGGCGTGATCGGCCGGTGTTCCGGCCGTGGAATCAACTCCATCAGTCCTGTCACGAGGGAGATCCACATGTTGAAGAATGCGTTGGCAATCACCGTTCTCGCCGGGTTTGCGGTTTCTGCGTCCGCGCAGTACCAAGCCGGCTCGTTCTGGCCTGACTACAAGGGCGGCCCGCTCCGTCAGGCCTCCAAGGTGGTGGCCGAGGCCCCGGCCACTGAACTCGAGTGGGAGATCACCACCGATCAGCCGGCTGCGTTCGGCGGTATCTCGGTCGACGCCGATGGATACCTCTACTTCAAGAGTCGTCCCGGCGATGGTTCGCTGCCCAAGGTGTACAAGGTTGACCCCACCAACGGGAACATCCTCGCCACGTCGCCCGGTCTGGCCGGCGACGCGGGCGCCTATGCCGGCGTGTCGCTGGGCACCACCCACGTCTGGACGGCCGTGACCTCCGGCTCGGGCGCGACTCGCGTTTCCAAGATCATCAAACTGAACTATGCCGACCTCTCCGTCGCCGGCGAGTACACCAACGCCGCCTTTGACACTGCTGGATCATCGCTGGGTCTGCGCGGTGCGCCGATCATCGGCTCGGTCCCCAATCAGCGTGGCAACGTCAACCTCTACGTCCACATGCGCGGCGACACCGCCGGCGGCAGCCTGTCGCCCTCAGGCCTGATCCACTGCGTTGACTCGATTACCGGCCAACTCGACTGGTCCTACGACCCGCTCATGGGCAACACCACCTTCTTCGGCGCCTTCGGGCCCGGTTGGGTCTCCGGCGGCAAGATGCACCTCGCCTACTTCGGTAACCAGGCTGTCGCTTCCGGCGTGTGCGTCCGCGACAACGCCGACGGCACCTACACCGAAGTCTGGTTCGGCGGCCCGGACAACTTCAACTGGATCGGCTCGGGCGCCATGAACGGCACCAGCGACACCATTTATGTCACCACGTTCAACGACGGCGACACGCCCTCCATGTGGGCCGTCAACGCCATGACGGGTGCCCAGAAGTGGTCCGTCCCCGGTCGCCGCGGCACCGTGCACGAACTCAACTTCTTCGGCCGCCCGGCTGCCTTCGGCAACCGCGTCTATGCGTGCGGCGGCTACGGGGTGGTCACCTGCTTCGATGACCTGGGCACATCCTACAACCAGCCTTGGGAACTGCGCCCCGCGCACGTCCCCAATCCTTCCGACCCCGATCAGTTCATCGCGCCCACCAACACGCGCGACGCCTGGATGACTGAGGCCGACTTCTTCAACTCCGGCGAAATCACCGCCTACACCGTCGTCGAGAACGGCGCCGGCGAACGCTACATCTACGCCATGATGCAGCAGCAGAACCAGGATCCCAACCTGGGCACTGACCCGTTGACCGCTCAGTTGATCGTTGTCAAGGACAACGGCACGACGGCCACGGAGATCCTCCGCACCAACCTCAACAACAACATGCCGCCGACCCGCTTCGGCAACGGCTCGCCCACGGTCGACGCTGATGGCAACCTCTACTGCGTCGGCGGAAGCCCGTCGGTCACGGGCGGCAACCCTGGTAAGTTGTACAAGTTCGTCGTCGAGAACCCCTGCCGGGCTGACACCAACGGCGACGGTGTGCTCAACTTCTTCGACGTGCAGACCTTCTTGGCCTGGTTCAGCGCCCACGACGACCGGGCCGACTTCGTCGACGACAACGTCTTCAACTTCTTCGACGTGCAGACCTTCCTGGCCGAGTTCTCGGCCGGCTGCCCGTAATCGGCTCGCTTTCGCCTGATCCACACGCCTGAACAGGGCGTGAGTCAGGCACGCAATCTTCGCCCGGGCGGGGCATTCCCGGCCCCGCCCCGGGATTCTGGATCAGAAACCCGGTTTTCGCCGATTGCAGGCGCCGGGTCGGGTATCATGGTTGAAGATATGGTCCGCGCGCGGGGGTCGCGCTCCGCGCCGCGCATCAGGACCATCGATCACGCGGAGCGCGTGCATTCCGGGGCGTCTGGGGCCATTCGGCTCTTGCGCCCGCATCGCCGACAGGCGAGGGGACCAGTCATGACGACGGTTCGAGCGACTCGAGCATTCACCCTCATCGAACTCCTTGTGGTGATCGCCATCATCGCCCTGCTGATCGGCATTCTCCTGCCCGCCCTGAAATCGGCACGCGAGGCCGCACGTGGGGTCACGTGCCTGGCAGCGATGGACCAGACGTCCAAACTCACGTTCTCGTTCATGGCCGACCGGCAGGGTCAGGCCCCCGTGGCCGGGCAGATCTGGTCGCTGACCGAAGCGACCGCGGCTCTGGAGATCAAGGTCTCGGGCGCCGACCCGATTGCTGCGATGACCGAGCGAGTTGTTGACACGATGCCCCAGTGGCTGAGCGAACGCCTCAATCGGCACTACGCAATGCCGTTCTACCTCGCGTTGGCTGACTACAGCGGGCTCCAGTGGGACACGCAGACCCGAGAAGGCATGATGATCGCCGCCGGCACGTCGAGCACGGCGCCACTGAACACCGCGTTCACCGACTACTTCCGCTGCGCGTCGGACCGCACCTTCGAGGCCGGCAACATGACCTACGCCGGCGCGACGCTGGTCTGGGGCAGCAACACCGCTGGATGGGGTACCGCCCGCAGCCAGGTGCCGGAGATGATCTCCTACGGGTTCAGCGAATACCTGCTGGGTCAGGTTGGTGGCGGCGCCGGCGGGATCAACTCGCCGCTGCTCGGCAAACTCGAAAAGTGTGTGTTCCCGACTGAAACCATGCTCTTCCTCGACTCCGAACCTCGCAACGCCTGGAACGACCAGTTGTACACCGTCTGGCATGACCCCAACGAGGAAGTGTTCAAACTCTCGGAGTACTACGACAAAGTTCTGGGCATGCGCTCTCTCAACCCGCCGTCCAACCAGTTCGACTTCAATCGTCACAACGGCACGATGAACGTCGGGCACGCCGATGGGCACATCTCCACCGTCACGAACAACGAGACCGGCTGGGACGAGGTCGTGGTCTTCCGTCGCAACCGCGGTGGGGCGGACCGCTACACCCAGTCGGGCGACGACACACCGCACTAACACGACCTCACGGGCCGAGCAAAGGGCAGGTTCACGACCTGCTCTTTTTCATTTTTCCGGCCGGGTGCCCCGAGTCACTTTCCTCGGGTGCCACTGCGCGCCGCCACCGTGACCTGACTCTGTTCCCAAACTTCCACGCGGCACAGCAGTGCCCTTTCGTCCGTCCCTGACCTCGGCCACCACTGCGCCGAAGACGGCGAGTGGTGGCACCCGACCACCCTGTGGTCCATCCCACCCCGATTCCCCCTCACCGCCCCATCGTGTGCGCAGAATCGTGGATTTCGCCCGAAAACTGGTTCAACAACGCACCCTCACTCCGTAGCATGCGAAGAGTATCGGAGCAGGAGAATGTCATGCTGCGTTCTGTTTCTGTCGGCCTGGTCGTCGCCCTCTCCTCCTTGGCCCGCGCTGACTTCATCCTCATCCGCGACCTCGAACAGCAGGGGCTCGCGACCGTCACGGCCTCGGCGTGGGACATCGGTCACAAGGACGCCCTGTTCGACCGCGACTGGGACAACATCTACCGCTCCGCGTCGATCAACCCGGCGATCATCACCGTCGAGTTCGTCAACGCCCCCACCGTCGGTGCCATGCGCGGGCTGGTGGCCGCCAGTCCGACCGAGATCACCCTCGAGGCCGCGAACACCCTGACCGACCTGAACAACCAGACCGGTTCGTTCATCCGGATCATCAACGCGCAGCGGTTCGAGGACGGCACCGTCGGGTGGGCCGAGTGGAACGACACGCCGGTCACACGGAAGTTCTGGCGTTTCCGCTGCAAGCGTCTGGAGCGCGACGACTACGTGCACATCCGCGAACTGGAACTCCAGACGCCCGAGCCGGTGCAGCAGGTGCTCATCAATGGGCAACTGGTCCGCATCAACGTCATCGAGATCGCGCCGGACTTTGCCGAGATTCCCGTCGGGCAGACGCAGCAGTTCACGGGCGAGGCCTCGCTCAGTTACGGCCCGACGCGCTACGACGTGACCAGCATCGCAACATGGACAACCGATGCGCCGGGCATCGCGACGATCAACGCGAACGGGCTGGCGACCGGGGCGGGCGTCGGGCAGACGCCGGTCAACGCCGACATCGGCGTCGTGCATGCAGAGTCGCTGCTGGGCGTGCGGGCCGTGCGCCCGATCGACCTCAACGTCGGGTTCATCCATCGCAGCCCGGAGTACGAGCGCTTCCACATCGACTTCAGCGGCGACCAGCGCATTGCGGCCGGGTACGAGAACCAGAAGAAGTGGCCCGACCCGGACGAACTGGTCACCTACACCGCGCACGTGTTCAACAAGGGCGACCTGCCCGCCACCAACGTGCCCTACGAGTGGCGGTTTGACGGGGCGATCGTCGACGCGGGCGTGATCCCGCTCATGAACCCCGGGCAGCGCATCCAACTGACCTATCAGCGCCCGTGGCCCGCCGACGTGGTGCAGACCGTCGACATCGATCCCGGCGCCGAGGTCTATCAGCCCGCCAAATATCGCCGGGCCGTGGGCAACCACACCATCCAGTGCACGCTCGACCCCGGCGACGTGATCGCCGAGAGCAGCGAACTGAACAACAGCATCAAGGACTACATCAACGCGATTCAGTTCCACTTCTACATGGAGCAGCACACCTACGACGAGTTCAGCCGCAAGACCAACTTCATCGAGACCTACTCGCCGGAAGACTGGGCGCAACTGCAGATGCAGGCACTGCAGCGCAAACTGTGGGTCTCCGGCGGGCGGCAGCGATTCCGCCTGTCCAACCTGCAGGTCGTGCCCGACGGCACGCTTGACCCCGGCGGCACTCACGAGCCGATCGGCAACGTCACCTGGACCACTGACGGCGTATGGGGCTTCGATTGGCCGAGCGATTATCTGGAGATCCACCGCAAGCGCGTAGATCAGGCGCTGGTGCATGAACTTGGGCACCAGATCGGCCTAATCGACATCTACAACTATGACGTGGCGACCAGCAACATGCTCATCCGCTACAACGGCACGCTCGTCGCCGGCACGACCCGCATGCCGCTGGTCAGCCCGTGGAACGTGATGTACGGCAATGAGCGTTACTGGTACGACAACGGCGTGGCGCGGATCGACTGGTCAGGCCGCGGCGCGATGGCCAACACCGGCGCACGCTTTTTCAGCAAGGGCTCCGTGGCCGGCATGAACCGAAACCTGGGGCTGCGACGCGGCTTCTATGGCGACTACCTCGGCGCCATTCCGCAGGGCGATATCAAGATCCGCCTGGTCAACCACCCCGACACACCGATCGCAGGCGCACAACTCCGCATCTTCCAGCGCGAACGCAACGGCACCGTGCCCAACACTCCCAAGTTCAGCGGCGTGACCGATGCCAACGGCCAGTGGACCTTCCCGTCCACCACGCTGCCCGGGTGGTACGGAGGAATCTCGGTCAACAACCCGTGGTCGAGCGTGTACAACGGCTGGACCTTCAACGCGCCCGAGCCTGTGGGAAACAACGCGCCCCTGGTGGTCGAGGCGGTGTGGAATCCCGGCACCGGAACCATCGCCGAGTATCACTTCATCGAGTGCGACGAACTGAACGTGGCGTTCAATGAAGGCAACACCGAGGACTACACCTACAGAATCGTGACCCACGCCTCGCGCGCGGGCAACCGCCTGCCGGTGATGACGTTCACCACCGGCGAAGACGTCTGGATCGACGAGGGGACGACGTTCACCATGCGCGTGCTGGTCAGCGACGCCGACGGCGACCCGGTGACGCTGTCGGCCACGCCCATGCCCAACTCGGACTTCAACCCCGCGACCGGGCGCTTCACCTATACGCCGGACTCGCTCGACGTCACCGACGCGGGCGGGGCCTTTGAAGCCGGACAGGTGCTGTTCATCGCCGACGACGGCAAGTTCCGCGCGGTGAAGGCGCTGACGATCCATGTGCGCGACGTGGACGGGTTCGCGATGCTGCGACCGGTGGTTCCCGACGAGCCGGTGGGCTGCCCGGCCGACTTCAACGGCGACGCGCTGGTCAACTTCTTCGACGTGCAGGCTTTCCTCAATGCCTTCTCGGCCCACCACGAGTCGGCTGACCTGAATGCCGACGGCGTGTGGAACTTCTTCGACGTGCAGGCCTTCCTCAATGCCTTCAGCGCCGGATGCGGGTGACCCCGATTCTCACCCAGGAGGCGGCATCTTCCTTCGCGTGGACACGGCCCTCGCTTCTCTCCTGCCCCAGACAGATCGTTCAGCCAGCAGTCTGCAACCGACATTCACGACCCATACATATCCATGTACGGGTCCTCTGCCGCGCCGGCCCCTTCGAGCAGTTGCATCGCCCCGATAGCCGCACCTGCGACCGCCGCCGTGGCGATCAACGCCGCCAGCGTCGAAACCCAGGGCCTCCGATGGCGCACCGGGCGAATGAACGCAACCCAGACGGCAACCGGAGCAGCGGCCGTCACGAGGATCAATGCCATCGGGTACGCCACGCCCAGCGCTGTTTGATAAAGCCAACCTGTCGCCGGCACGCAGACAAGCACCGGGAGAGCGGCGGCCAGCGCACCTTCGGACAACTGAACTCTCTTCCATCTCGCGGTCATCGCGATGACGAGCAGCGAAGCGCCGATCGGTGAAATCGCAGCGGCGATCTGACGCTGGCCGAGCATGAACAGCGTGACCGTACCGGCGGCCACGCACGCCAGCCACAGACACAACGCCAGCGTCGCGGGGCGACGGCGCCCGAGCGGCTGGAGCAGAGCGAACAGGATGGTGCTCACAACTCCGGGCGCCAGACGCCGGTCCCATCCGTCCTGCTCGACAATGGGCCACATGCACAGAGTCGTTGCGGCCCCGAGGAGCAGCGCGATCAGGCCGGTCCGCCATCGCTTGTTGGGAAGCAGCAGCGAAAGTATCAACCCGAGCACGCCGCCGACCAGCGACAGGTACCCCAGCGCCTGCCAGTCGTCGTGCAGGCTGAGCCGCAGCAGACCGAGCCCCTGCTCACGCGGCAACCACACCAGAAACGCGATCGGCAGCGGCAACGCGATCAGCGAAGTCTCGAAGGTTTGCCTGACTGCCGGGCGCGATTCGACCCACCTGCGGCGCACGGCAAGCACCATGGCCGCCGCCAGCCCGAGCGGCAGCAGGACGGTGAGGTTGAGTTGACGAATGAACTCTTCCATCGGCGCTCACGCCGGTCGGCCGGCTTCGATGGAAACGGTGATGGTCACTTCGTCGGCCAGCGTCTCGTTCTCGAAGTGGGTGGTCATGCCAAAATCGCTGCGATTGATGGTGAAGGTCGTTTCGAAGCCGCAGCGATGTCCGAACTTCTCGATGGTGCGCTCGGTGTAGCCGGTCAGCGTAATGGTCAAAGGCCGCGTGACACCGCGCATGGTGAACTGCCCGTCGGCCTCGAAGGTGGTGTCATCGATGCGCCGGATGGCGGTGGCCTTGAAGGAGGCCTTGGGGTATTCGCGGGTATTGAAGAAGTCCGGACTGGCGAGGAACTTGTTGCGAGAGTCGTTCCCGCCCTCGACGTACTTGGTCTGAATCTCGATTTCGAGCACTGCGGCCTCGGGCACGTCCAGCAGCACCGTGCCCATCGGCGCGGTCACCATGCCGTAGAAGTTGGCCAGCCCGAAGTGGCGGATCTTGAACATGATCGATGAGTGGGCGGGGTCGACGTTGTAAACAGGCTCGGCTTGCGACGCCGCGGGCACAGGTGCAACCCTTTCGGATCGTCCCCAGCCCAGCATGAGCGTCGAGACCAGGAGCAGAGCAGCGACGGCGATGCAGGTGCGAAAAGCGGGCATGACCCCTCCCGACAACATGGAAAAGACCGAACCCCCCATGGTAGGGAAGCCTGGAGTCGTGGCCAGAGGCAGGGGGCCGGTCACATGACCGGGGCGCGGTGCGCGGCCTCGAAGGAGCCGATCTCGGCCACGCTGGTCGACTTCAGGAAGGCCAGCAACTTTTCGCGCTGCTCGCACCAGAACTCGTGGGCCGGGCAGCAACGCCGGTCGGAGCAGAGGGTCGTGCCCAGCATGCAACGTTCTTCAGCGGCGCAGTCGCCCAAAGCGCGGCAAAGGTCGTAGAGGGAGATTGAACCGGCATCGCGCGCCAAGACCACCCCCCCGCCGACGCCTCGCTGGGTGACGACCAAGCCCTGTTTGGCCAGAGCGTGGATGATCTTGGAGAGGTAGGGTGCGGGAATGGCGCAGGCGTCCGCAATCTCGCGGACGAGCACGGGTTTTCCCTCGGCGGCCGCCACGTAGCCGAGGGCACTTGCGGCATATCCAACTGCTTGACTGAGCATTGTCCCTCGCCGCCCACTATACGATTACAGGATCGGCTGGTCAAGTATTCTGGCGGATGCGTCGATCCACTTTGTGGAAACTGGCGAGTGGGGTTGAAATCGGAGAAGATTTTGCAGGGCGCAGGCTTGATCTGGTCTCGTGCCGATGGGAAAGATGATACGCCTATCCACTTGTCCGTTGCTCGAGTTCCCCGGGGCGGGGGTAGTTATTGCCACTTGGGATCGCGAGCCCGGTCGGGTTCATGAGGAGAACTGCGAATGAGCAAGGGTGCCGCCTGGGGGGGACTGACCGGAGCAGAAAGAAGCGCGCATGCGGGGGAAACCGCTGGGCAGACTGGTCCGCTCGAGGAGTTCGTCTATGACGACAAGATCGTGCGGATGTTCGCCTTCGCAACGGTGTTGTGGGCGGTGGTGGCATTCCTGGTGGGTGTGCTGATCGCCCTCCAGTTGACGTTCCCGGCTTTGAACCTGGGGCTTCCGTACACCTCCTTCGGGCGGTTGAGGCCCCTGCACACGAACGCGGCGATCTTCGCGTTTGCGGGCAACGCGATCTTCGCGGCGGTGTACTATTCGACGCAGCGCCTGTGCAAGACGCGGATGTTCAGCGACACGTTGAGCAAACTGCACTTCTGGGGCTGGCAGTTCATCATCGTGTGCGCGGCGTTGACGCTGCCCTCGGGCTTTACGCAGGCCAAGGAGTACGCCGAACTCGAGTGGCCGATCGACATCCTCATCGCGGTGGTGTGGGTCGGTTTCTTCGGGGTCAACTTCTTCGGGACGCTGGTGCGTCGTCGCGAGCGGCACATGTACGTGGCGCTGTGGTTCTACATCGCGACGATCGTAACGGTGGCGATGCTGCACGTGTTCAACAGCCTGGCGATTCCGGCGGGGCTGCTGAAGAGTTACTCGGTGTACGCGGGGGTGCAGGACGCCCTGATCCAGTGGTGGTACGGGCACAACGCGGTGGCATTCTTCCTGACCACGCCGTTCCTGGGGCTCATGTACTACTTCCTTCCCAAGGCGGCCGAGCGTCCGGTGTTCAGTTATCGGCTGTCGATCATCCACTTCTGGTCGCTGGTGTTCATCTACATCTGGGCCGGGCCGCACCACCTGCACTACACGGCCCTGCCAAGTTGGGCGAGCACGCTGGGGATGCTGTTCAGCGTGATGCTGTGGATGCCCTCGTGGGGCGGGATGATCAACGGGCTGCTGACGCTGCGTGGCGCGTGGCACAAGGTCACGCAGGAGCCTGTGCTCAAGTTCTTCGTGGTGGGTGTGACGTTCTACGGCATGTCGACCTTCGAAGGCCCGATGCTCAGCGTCAAGTTGGTCAACTCGCTGAGCCACTACACCGACTGGACCATCGCGCACGTGCACGCGGGCGCGCTGGGCTGGAACGGGTTCATGGCCTTCGGCATGATCTACTGGCTGCTCCCCCGGCTGTTCCAGACGGAACTGTGGAGCAAGAAGTTGGCCAACGCTCACTTCTGGATCGGGACGATCGGCATCCTGATGTACATCCTGTCGATCTACGCGGCAGGCATCACGCAGGGGCTGATGTGGCGTGCCTTTGACGCGCAGGGCAACCTGGCGTTCCCCGACTTCGTGGAGACGGTGACACAGTTGATGCCGTTCTACCTGATCCGGGCGACCGGCGGGCTGTTGTTCCTCACCGGCGGGCTTCTGTGCATGCTCAACTTCGTGATGACGTGGAAGAACCGTCCGGCCAGGTACGAGGAGCCTGTGCATGCCGCTCCGGCGCTGCGTCCGATTCCGGCCGTGGCCGGGTTGGCAGACACGGAGTCTCGCCTGCATGCGAACACGAACCTGGGGCACACCGGGGACAAGTTCCTGCAGGGAACGTGGCACCGTCGCCTGGAAGGCAAGCCGATCAAGTTCATGATCTGGGTGCTGATTGCAGTAGCGATCGGCGGGCTGGTGGAAGCGATTCCGATGTTCTTGGTGCGGTCGAACGTGCCGACGATCGAGTCGGTGACGCCATACACACCGCTCGAACTGGCCGGCCGCGACATCTACATCTCGGAAGGGTGCTACAACTGCCACTCGCAGATGATCCGTCCGATCTTCGCGGAGGTGAAGCGTTACGGCGACTACTCGAAGCCGGGCGAGTTTGTGTATGACCATCCGTTCCAGTGGGGCAGCCGGCGCATCGGCCCGGACCTGGCCCGCGAAGGCGTGATCAACCCCAACTCGCTGTGGCACTACAACCACTTCCGGGATCCGCGCGCGGTGAACCCGAACTCGATCATGCCGTCGTTCGCGTGGCTGCTTCACGACAAGATCGACTTCGCACAGATCCAGACTCGGGTGCGTGCGATGGCGATGCTGGGCGTGCCGTATGGCGAGGCGGTGGAAGAAGGCGTCGCGCAGGCGATGGCCGAGATCCAGGCTGGGGACATCGCGCTGGAAATCGAGCAGGCGGGCGGGCCTTCAGTCGCCGAGACACGCGACAAGAAGGTGATCGCGCTGATCGCGTACATGAAGCGGCTGGGAACGGACCTGACCAAGACCCCGGCAGCGCCGGCGGAGGCGACCGCCAATGCTGAGTGACGTGTTCGGGAATCTGAGGCTGGATGTATTTCCGACCGTGGGGATGGTGTTCTTTCTGGTTGCGTTCATCGCGATCAGTTGGCGGGCGGTGCGGGCGTCGCGTGCGGAGATGGACGAGGCGGCCGGGATCCCGCTGCACGAATCTGACTCGACGGGCTCCAAAGGAGAGTGACCTGTGGCCGAGCGCAAAGAGAGTGCCAAGAAGGACGTTCTGACCGACCACATGTACGACGGGATCATGGAGTATGACAACCCGACGCCGGGCTGGTGGCACCTGATCTGGTTCGGAACGATCGTATTCAGCGCGCTGTACATCCTCGTGTATCACCTTTCGCCGATGGTTCCCAGCCACCAGCAGACGGTGGCAACCGCGATGCGCAAGGAGATGCAGGAGAAGTTCGGCGAGATCGCCAAGTTGCCGATGGGCGACGAGAAGATGCTGCTGCTGATGGGCAGCGAAGACTGGCTCAAGATGGGACGCACGATCTTCCAGAACAAGTGCGTGATCTGCCACGGTCCGGAGGGAGCCGGCTTCGTCGGGCCCAACCTGACCGACGACAAGTACAAGAACGTGAGGAAACTGGAAGACATCTATACGGTGGTGCGCGACGGTGCGGGCAACGGGCAGATGCCGGCCCAGAAGACCGTGCTCAACGACAGCCAGATCGCGGTGGTGGCGGCGTATGTCGCATCGCTGCGAGGACAGAACAAGCCCTCGGTCAAGGAGTTGCCCGAGGAGGTTCCGATCGACCCCTGGCCCGCCAAGCCCGCGGCCGCTCCGGCGGAATCGCAGGGCGCCGGCGGATCGGGCGCCTGATCGGGACGCACGTTTCGGGGGACCGCAGTTCGAGAGGTGTGTGACATCATGGAGACTCTGCTCCAGCCGGAGGAGCGCGTACTTTCGACCCTGAACAAGGACGGAAGCAGACGGTGGATGAAGCCGCGCCTGTCCGTCGGACGGTTCTGGAAAGCCAGGCGGATCGCGGCCTATCTGCTGATCCTGATCTTCACGGCCCTGCCCTACATCAAGATCAACGGCAAGCCGGCCATTCTTCTCGACATTATCGCGCGCGAGTTCACCTTCTTCGGGAAGACGCTGCTGGCAACGGACACGCTGCTGCTGGCGCTGTTCATGATGTCGGTGTTCGTATCGGTGTTCCTGGCCACGGCCCTGGCCGGGCGCGTGTGGTGCGGATGGGCCTGCCCGCAGACGGTGTACATGGAGTTCGTGTACCGCCCGATCGAGCGACTGTTTGACGGCAAGCCGGGCACACGCCCCAAGCCCGGAGCCAAGGGATTCAAGAAACTGCTCAAGCACCTGACCTACCTGGTGATCTCGGCCTTTCTGGCGCACACGTTCCTGTCGTACTTTGTGGGGGTGGAGAACCTGCGGCACTGGATCTTCCACTCGCCGGCAAGCCACCCGGTCGCGTTTGCGGTTGTCGTGGTGACGACCGCCCTGATGCTCTTCGACTTCGGAATCTTTCGCGAGCAGACGTGCATCGTGGCCTGTCCATACGGGCGATTTCAGTCAGTCATGCTCGACCGCTCTTCGCTGATCGTCGGGTATGACAAGAAGCGCGGTGAGCCGCGCGGGCCGATCAAGAAGAAGAAGGGCGACGTGTCGCTCGACGTGCTCGGCCAGCCCCAAGGTGACTGCATCGACTGCAAGATGTGCGTGACCACGTGCCCGACGGGCATCGACATTCGCGACGGGCTGCAACTCGAGTGCATTCACTGCGCCCAGTGCATTGACGCCTGCGACGCGGTGATGGATCGCATTGGCAAGCCGCGCGGGCTGGTCCGCTATTCCTCTCAGGAAGCCTTGGAGGGACGGAAACGCAGGCTGCTCCGCCCGCGCGTCGTCCTCTATCCCCTTCTGCTGACGGTGCTGCTGTCGGCCTTCGTGACCGTGCTGCTCACAAAGTCAAGCGCCGACGTGCGCATGATTCGCGAGGCGGGGAGCCTGTTCAATGTGCTGCCCGAGGGCCGGATCATGAATCAGGCCCGCCTGCGCGTGACCAATCGCACATCCGGGCCAGTGACCTACTCAGCCGAAGTGGTCTCGCCCGAGCGGGGGGTGGTGATTGAACTGGTTCCGCCGGAGATGACGCTCCAGCCGAACAAGATGGACTCGATGATGGCCCGCGTTATCGCCGAGCCGACCTTGTTCACGACCTCGCCCCTGGACATCGTGGTGCGAGTGCACGGGACCGACGAGTTCGCCAGGGAAATCCACTTTCCGCTGCACGGCAGGATCTGGCATGGAGAAAAGCCATGAGCGACGGGTCCGGGCAGACGTCCAGACCGCGCGGGTGGATCTGGCCGCTGGTCATCATCGGGCTTCTGGGGCTGAACATGGCGGTGGTCGCGATCACGGTCATCGTCGCGACGTCAGACCCATCGGTGGCGGTCGAACCGGACTATTACCAGAAGGCCCTCGCGTGGGATGCCGATCGCGAGGTGCGGCGCGATCCGGGAGAAGATGGCATCGACGTGTCGATTCAACTGCTGGCCGGCCCCGATCGGCTCAGCGACGGACAGGTGGTGGTTTCGGTGGCCAAGGCCGGCCTGCCCGTCGAGCATGCACAAATCGAGGCCGTCGTGTTCCACTTCGCCCGCTCGGGCGAACGACAGACTGTGACTCTGGTCGAGCAGGGCCCAGGGGTGTACGCAGGCCCGGCGTCGCTGCGCCGCGACGGGAATTGGGAGATTCGCCTGCGTCTTGTGGCGGCCGGACGCGGGTATCAATTCACACGCCAGGCGGAACTGTACGGAGCAAGGCCATGAACGAAGTGCTTGCTCTGGCCGGCGCGGTGTTTGCGGCCAGCGTACTGGGCAGTTTGCACTGCGCGGGCATGTGCGGCCCGTTCCTTCTCTTCGCGGTTGGGATGGATGGCGTCAAGCCGGCACGCGCGCACCATTTGCAGATTGCGTATCACGTCGGACGGCTGCTGACCTACTGCATGCTGGGGGTGTTCGCGGGCTTGGTGGGGCAGGCGCTGGACTTCGGCGGGTCGATGATCGGGGTGCAGCGTGTGGCGGCCCTCCTGGCCGGTGCGTTGATGATCGCCTTCGGGCTGGCGGTGACGCTGCGATCGCTGGGGCGCCACGTCGCACAGCCGCGGGCACCCGAGTTCATCCAGAAGGTCGTGTCGCGGGGACACGCGGTGGCGATGGACCTGGAGCCAACGCAGCGGGCGCTGGCCATCGGGCTGCTGACCACGCTGCTGCCGTGCGGGTGGCTGTATGCCTTTGCAATCGTGGCGGCGGGCACGGGCGAGCCGTTGCTGGGGGCGATGACGATGGCAGTGTTCTGGGCCGGCACGCTGCCGGTGCTGGTGTCGCTGGGCGTCGGGCTTCGGGCGCTGACCGGCCCGCTGCGCAAGCACGTGCCGCTGATCTCTTCGCTGGCAGTGATGGTCATCGGCGTGGCAACGGTGCTCGGGCGCGTGCAACTGCCCGCGATGACGCGGGAGAGCGTGTCGAGGACCACGCCGGCGAGCCTGCGAGAGTCGCTCGACGCGGTGGGCGACATCGACCAGTCTGAACTGCCCTGCTGCTCCGGTCACAAGCCATGAGCGGGATCGCGACGACGAGTTCGGCCATCGCCGCGGTGACCGGGGTGAAGTGCACCCACTGCGGGCTGGACGTGCCGCCAGCGCTGGTGCGGGCAGAACTGCCCGAGCAGTTCTGCTGCCACGGGTGCGAGACGGTGTATCGCACCATTCACGAGTGCGGGCTGGAACGCTATTACGAACTGCGTGATGCCTCGACCGACCAGCGCGTCCGCCCGGAGGTTCCCGATCACGCCTTCGCGGAGTTTGACGATCCCGCGTTTGAGGCGGTCTATGTGTCGCGGCAGCCGGACGGCCTGGCCTCGATTGAACTGGCACTCGAAGGTGTGCACTGCGCCGCGTGCGTGTGGCTGGTGGAACGCCTGCCGGTGGTGCTTCCGGGAGTCATCGAATCTCGCCTGAACCTGCGCACAAGGGTGGTGCATGTGCGGTGGGACCCAGCCAAGGTCCAACTCTCGCGCGCTGCGGCGACGCTGACGCACCTGGGCTATCGCCCGCACCCGGCGCGCGGGGCGGGTGTGCGGCAGGCACGCCTCCGCGATGAGCGGCGCATGCTGGCGCGCATCGCCATCGCCGGATTCTGCGCCGGCAACGTGATGCTGCTGGCCTTTGCGCTCTACGGGGGCGTATCGGGCGGCATCGAGCCGCAGTTCGAGTCGCTGTTCCGCTGGATGAGCATGCTCATCGCCCTGGTTTCGCTGGCCGGGCCCGGGTCCGTGTTCTTCCGAGGCGCGCTGGCGGCCCTGCGGGCGAGGGCTCCGCACCTGGACCTGCCCATCGGGCTGGCATTGCTCATCGGCGGGCTGGGAGGAGCCGTCAACACCATTCGCGGCAGCGGAGAGATCTACTTCGACTCGCTGACCGCCCTGGTCTTTCTGCTTCTGGTCGGACGATTCATCCAGCAGCGCCAGCAGCGCATGGCGTCGGACTCGATCGAGCTGCTCTATGCCTTCACCCCCTCGCTGGCCCATGTGGTCGGCGAGCAGGGCGTGCGCGACGTTCCGGTGGAGGCACTGCGCATCGGCGATCTGATCGAAGTGCGCCCCGGCGAACTGGTGGCCGCGGACGGCACGCTGGAGTCGGGCCACAGTTTTATTGACGCCTCGCTGCTGACGGGTGAATCGAGGCCTGTGGAAGTCGGTCCGGGCGGCATGCTCAGCGCCGGCACGCTGAACATCGCTTCACCCGTGCGATTGCGTGTTGAGTCGACCGGTCCGGAATCGCGTGTCGGGCGGCTGATGCGCCTGGTCGCCGACGCGGCCGAGCGCAAGGCCCCGCTGCTAGCGCTGGCCAACCGCATCGCGCTGGTGTTCACCATCGTCGTGGTGCTTCTGGCGTGCGGGACGTTTGCGCTGTGGTTTTCACGCGGCGCTGACCAGGCGGCCGAGCATGCCATTGCCCTGCTCATCGTGACGTGCCCGTGCGCCCTAGGGCTGGCGACGCCCCTCGCGATGACGGCCTCGATCGGACGGGCAGCCCGGCGCGGCATCATGATCAAGGGCAGTGACGCGCTCGAGCGCCTCACCCACCCCGGCGTGATCTACCTGGACAAAACCGGCACCGTCACCCTCGGCCGGCTCACCGTGGTGGACTGGATCGGAGATGAATCTGCACGAAGGCTTGCGGCCTCGCTCGAGCGCGGCGGCCGACACCCCATCGCCCAGGCCCTGGCCGACGTGGACGCCGTCGTGCCCGAGCCTGACTCGGTCGAGCACGTGACGGGCGCGGGCGTGCGCGGCGTGGTGGAGGGACGCGACGTCGTCATCGGCAGCGCCGACTTTGTCAACCGGCATGTCCGGACCACGCGCGGCGATTTCTCCCCGCAGTTCACCCGAGCAGCGCAGGAGGGCCTGACCCCAGTGGCCATCGGCGTGGACGGGCGCGTGGTGGCGCTTGCCCTTCTGGCCGACGACGTGCGACCGGATTCCCGCCAGGTTGTGGAACGGCTCCGTCGCGCCGGCTGGAACGTGCGACTGCTCTCGGGCGACGATCCGCGCACCACACGCCGCATCGGAGAGCGCGTGGGAATCGCCGCGAAGGACATCTTCGGCGGCGTCAGCCCTGAGCGCAAACTCGAAGTGGTGTCGCGCCCTGGCGAACGCACGGTCATGGTCGGCGACGGCGTGAACGATGCGGCGGCACTAGCGGCGGCGGGCGTGGGCATTGCCGTGCACGGCGGGGCCGAAGTAAGCCTTGAAGCCTCCGACGTGTACCTGACGCGCCCGGGCCTAGCACCGATTCTGGAGACGATTGAACTGGCGCGCAGCACGAGGCGGGCCATTTATGGATGCCTCGGTGCATCGCTGACGTACAATTCCGTCGCGGCGACGCTGGCGATCATGGGCATCATCACGCCGATCATCGCGGCGATCCTCATGCCGCTCAGTTCGCTGACGGTGGTCCTGATCGCTTCGCGGGCCGGTTCATCGTTGCGGGAGGAATGCCGGTGAGCGTGCTTTACATCATGATTCCGGCGGCACTGGTGCTCGGGATCACGGCACTGGTGGCCTTCATCCTCTCATTGCGCGGGGGGCAGTACGATGACCTCGACACGCCTCCGGCGCGGATGCTGTTTGACGACGAGGTGAAGAAGAAGCCACGCCAGCCCTGACTGCATCGGGAATCGCGCCAATCGAGCCAACCGAGCAGTCGAAGCAATCGCTCACGAGCGGACCTGCTCCCATCGCCTGGCCAGCCGCTGATCGGACACCTTCTCGACGGTGCCGAGTTCCTGCGCGAACAGCGACACGCGATACTCCTCGATCAGCCAGCGAAAGGCGTCGAGGTGCGGATCGTACACTCCTTCGGCCTCATGCCTGGCCTGACGCTGGTCATACGCCTCCTGCCATCGGGCGGCCTGCTTGGCCATTTCGATGTCGCGAGCCGGCCCCCACTCGCGGAGTCGCTCCACGCGGCGTTCCACCGCCCGCAGGTAACGCGGGTACTGCTCAAGGCGCTCATACGGGATGACCGTCAGAAACCGCGGCGGAAGCAGCCGCCCCAGGTGCGCCCGCACGTCGCGGAGGCTTTTGTTCCATGCTTCCGGCGAGGGCTCCGCAAGCCGCAGCGCCAGCGCGTGGAATCGGGCGAGGATGCGTCCGACCTGCCCACACACACGCTCCACCGTGGGTCGCAGGAGGTTCCAGCCTGTGTCTAGCCTGGCGGCAAACTGCTCGCGCGTGCGGATGTTCTGGTCGTCGCCGATGAACACGCGGTCGGCCACAAGCAGGAGCAGGTCTCGCTTCAGTTCGGCCACATCGCCCATTTGCGCATAGTGAAGCGTCATGCGCTCGATGTCGGGCAGATGGCGGGCGTAATACTTGAACTCCTCGCGCAGATGGCGGACGTAGAGCCTCGCCAGGCCTGCGCGAAAGCGGCGCCTGGCCTCGAGGCGTGAACTGAGCACACGCAGCGAAACCGTCTGCCCTTCGTCGATGAGCGTGGGATAGCCGACCAGCGTGTACGCGCCGCGTCGAATCTCGATCTGTTCGGGAAGGTGTCCGAAGTCCCAGTCGAGCAGGTCATCACGCTCGAACTCGCTCCCGCCCGCGTGCGCGTAACTGGCGGCGATCTGCTTGGACAGACGTTGGCGTAACTCACCGAGATCGCGGCCGGCGGCCAGTTCCCTGCCCCCCGCATCGACGACCGAGTAGCGCATCCACAGGTGCGCGTCGATTTCGTCGGGCTTGAAGGCGTCGCGCGGGATCGTCACGCCGGCGAGCTCGCTCAGGGCGCTGGCCAGCGCATCGACCATGGGACGCTTGCCGATCTCGAGGCGAGGCGCCAGTTCCCTTGCCGTCGCGCCTGCGTCGAAGTTGCGACGCAGACTCTTGGGCAAAGTCCGGATGAGCGCGGCAATCTTCTCCTCAACCATGCCAGGGACGAGCCAGTCGAGCCGCGCACGGTCGATCTGCCCGAGAAACTCCACGGGCACGGTGACGGTGACGCCATCATCTTCCTTGCCGGGCTGGTGGCGGTAACTGAGGTTGAGCCCGACGCCGTCGACGACGATCTGTTCGGGGAACTGCCCATGATCCATCGGCTCGGGAACGCGCAGGAGCAGATCCTCCGGCGACATGTAGAGGATGCGCGGGTCGCTGCGTTCGGCCCTTCGCAGCCAGCGCTCGAACCCGCGCGTGCTGTGAACCTCCTCCGGCAGGCGTGCATCGTAAAAGGCGTATCGCGCCTGCGCATCGGCCAGCAGGTCGTCGCGCCGAGCCCTGGCCTCCATCGCGCGCACGCGCTCGGCCAGTTCGCGATTGTGCGCCAGGGCAGGAGGATCGATGTCGATCGCGCCGCCGACCAGCGCCTCGTGGATGAAGATCTCGCGGGCCTTGGCCGGCTCCACCGGGCCATAGGGCACCGGGCGCCCGCCGACGATCTCCAGCCCGAGCATGGTGATGCGTTCGCGGGCCATCACGTTGCGCTGGCGCTCGTCCCAGTACGCATCCTGGTACTGCCGTCGCAGCAGGTGTGCCCCCACTGTTTCGATCCACTGCGGCTCGATGCCCGCCACGCAGCGCGCGTACAGCCGCGTCGTACGCACGATCTCCGCGCTCATCACCCACTTCGGCCGCGACTTGAACAGCACCGAACCCGGGAAGATGTGAAACCTGGTGCTGCGCGTGCCCTCATACTCAAACGTGTCCGTCCGCCTCCCCACGTTGGGCAGGAGCCCGGTGAGCAGGGCGCGATGGATGGCCCCATGATCGGCCTCGGCAGTCTTCGGATGCAAATCCATCTCGGCGCACATCTCGCGCAACTGATACAGCACGTCGCGCCATTCACGCATCCGCACCGGGCTGAGGAAGTTCTGCAGCAGCGCCTTGCTCAACTTCGAGCGAGACAGGTGCCTCTCTTGTTCGTGGTAGAAATGCCAGATGTTCAGATATGACAGAAAATCAGACTCCGGATGCGCAAACTGCTGGTGGGCTTGGTCGGCCTGCTCACGCTTCTCGTGCGGACGATCACGAGGATCCTGCACCGACAGCCCCGAAGCGATAATGAGCACGTCGCCCAGGCAGTCCTCGTCCGCAGCCGCGAGGATCATCCGCCCGATCCGCGGGTCGATGGGCAGGCGTGCCAGTCGGCGTCCCACCTCGGTCAACTCTCCGTCCTCGGTCATGGCGCCCAGTTGCAGCAGCGTCTCGTATCCGTCACGGATCTGGCGCGAGTCGGGCGGCTCGAGGAAGGGAAAGTCCTCCGGGCGGCCGAGGTTCAGCGCCTTCATCTGCAGCACCACGCTGGCCAGATTAGTGCGCAAGATCTCGGGGGGGGTATACGGCTCGCGAGATTCGTAGTCACGCTGCGAGTAAAGCCGGATGCACACGCCCGGCGCGATGCGCCCGCAGCGCCCGGCTCGCTGATCGGCCGAGGCACGCGAAATCGGCTCGATCTGAAGCCCCTGCACCTTGGTACGCGCACTGTAGCGGCTAATGCGGGCTTCGCCCGGATCCACCACCGCCTTGATGCCCGGAACCGTCAGCGACGTCTCGGCCACGTTGGTCGCAATCACGATCCGCCGCCCGCGGTGCGGCTTGAACACACGTTGCTGCTCGGCCATCGACAGGCGCGCGTACAACGGCAGAATCTCCACGTCGCCGGGCGTACCAAACGAGTCACGCAGTGCCTTGGCCGCCTGGCGGATCTCGCGTTCGCCACTCATGAACACCAGCACGTCGCCGTCGACCTCGCGCCCGATTTCCTCGACGGCTCGCACGACGCCATCTTCCAGTTCGATCGCCTCATCTCCTGCGCTCTGGGCCGCCAGCGGTCGATAGCGCACGTCGACCGGATAGGTCCGCCCGGAGACCTCGATGATGGGCGCGTTCCAGAAGTGACGGCTGAATCGGCCCGGATCGATGGTGGCCGACGTGATGATGAGTTTGAGGTCATGCCGCCGCGGAAGCAGGCGATGCAGATACCCGAGCAGGAAGTCGATGTTGAGGCTGCGCTCATGCGCCTCGTCGATGATGATGGTGTCGTAGGCCGCCAAACCCGGGTCCGACTGCGTCTCGCTGAGCAGGATGCCGTCGGTCATGAGTTTGACCAGAGTGTCCGGCCCGGTATGGTCGCCGAAGCGCACCTTCGAGCCGACGACCGAACCCGGCGTGACGCCCAGTTCCTCGGCGATGCGGGCCGATACGCTGCGGGCCGCAATGCGACGCGGCTGCGTGTGTCCGATGCGTCCGAGCACACCGCGGCCAAGTTCCAGGCACATCTTGGGCAACTGCGTCGTCTTGCCCGATCCAGTTTCGCCGCAGACGACCACGACCTGGTTCTGCCCAATGGCCTCGATGATCTCCCGGCGGCGCGCGCTCACCGGCAGTTCTTCCGGATATGAGACGTTGGGCACCAGGTCGCGCCGGCGCTGCGCCAGCGCCACCGAACGCTCCACCCGCTCAGCCAGATTCTCCACCGCGGCCGCGGAGAGTTGCCCCGAGTCCTGATCGCGTTCCAGGGCCCGCAGGCGGCGCCATAGCACCCGCCGATCGGCAATCATGCACCGGCGCAAGCGGCGGCGGAGCGAGGGGATGGTCGGGGCTTGTTTCATGGCTCGGCAAACAGAGGCATCTTTCAGATTCAGGGAATCATTGCCGCAAGTATTGACTTGTTCCGGTCGAACGCTATCCTGAAGCCGGTTTCCGGGGTTCGGCGGAACCACTTCCCCCAACCGGACGTATGGACTGACGAATGAAACTCGACCACGTCATTTGCATGCCGACCTGCCAACTCCGCCTTACGTGGCGGCGGTGGCCTGCGTGCGGGCGTGGAGGGAGCCAAGGGTAAGGCGACCAACACACCAGGCAAGTGACGCAGGCCACCGCAGAGCGGTGGCCTTCTTCGTTTTGGCCCGGGAGGGCAGTGCAGTCTGCCGCATGTCGCGGCCGGAGATTCAACATGAGTTTGCTCGATCCCATCGTTCTGGCCCTGTCCGACATCGACCGCTCCATCAGTGTCACCCCGCACACGCAGACGGTGCTCCGCTGCGTGCAGGCGGGGCGTTCGGTCATTGTCGTCGTCGGCGCCACGATGCGCGATGAGCAGAAAGCCCTCACCCAGGCCAACACCCTGCCCCTGCACACCGAGCAGTCGGTCCACGCATGGGTGCGCACCGAGCCGGCCCGCGCCGCCGCCGGCACGCTCGCCGAAGCCCTGCGCGGCCAAGGCCTGCGCGTCCGTGTCGCCGACGCAGGCGAAATCGGCCCGAATGTCAGCGGCCCCACGCTCGACTCCACGCCGCGATCCATCAGCGCCCGCGCGGTGTTTGAGGCGCTGCGGGAGGTCAGCGTGCTCATCGTGGCTGGCGGCAGTGGACGCGGCGAGGATGGACGCCCCGCCATCGTCGGCGACGGATCAGCCCTGCTCACGGCCGCGTTCATCGCCGAGCGATTGGCACTCGAACTCTGGGTCGTCGCGCCCGAACCGGCCACGGCTCCAGGCGGCGCCGCACTGACCGCCAGCGGGTTCGGCACGTCGCGATTGCCTTCGTTTGAGCGTCCACGCATCGAGCGCCGCGCCGCGCTGTTTGCACAACGCCACGGCGTGCGCTTTCGTTTCGTCCGCGATGACCTGACTTGGGCCGCAGACTTTGATCCCCTGCGGGGCGCCGAACCTGTCGGGCAGGAGGAGCCTCAACGCTCGGCGCCCCGCCGCTTCGCACGCCGTCTCACCCGGGCAGGATAGACTCGGGCGACCCGGGGTCGCCTGAACACAGTCTCCCTCTGTGAGCCGGACGCAGGGCACGGTCCCGCCTTGCGTCCGGCCCTTTTCCTGCGCGGTTTCGCGTACTCCCACTGTCGAGCCGTCGGACGCGACATGCGCGCAAAGCCCGTCCCCGGACGTTGCGAATCTCCGTGCCCGCGGCCTCAACTCCGCCGGGCTAGATCAGCCCCAGGTGCAACTTCGCCTCGTCGCACATCATCTCTCTGGACCATCGCGGCTCCCACACCAATTCCACGCTGGCCGAGTCGATGTCCTCGACCAGCAGCACGGCCTGGCGCACCAGGTTGGGCAGCGTGTGGGCTTCCGGACAGGCCGGGCTCGTCAGCGTCATCCTGATGTGCGCCGACCGCGCCGCCTCATCGATCTCGATCGCGTAGATCAAACCAAGGTCATACAGGTTGACCGGAATCTCCGGGTCATAGACACCCTTGATTGCGTCGATGATCCGCCCGCGCAGCGTCTGCGGCTCGGGCGTCTGGCTCGGTGGCACACGGTTCTTCTGCTCTCCGGAGTCAAAGATCCGCACGCATCAGCCCCCCGCTTCGTGCGACTGTGCCGCCGACGCCTCCGCTCGAATCCGCTCCACCATCGCCTGCAATCCGTTTCGCCGTGTCCCGCTCAGGTGCGATTCCAGGTCCAGCGTCGAGAGCAGGCCCCTGATGTCAAACGCCAGCACCTGCTCCGGCGTCTTGCCGTCGTAGGCCGATATCAGGATCGCGATCAGGCCGTTGACGATGTGCGCGTCGGACACGGCCCGCAGCCGCACGCGCGGCCCGCCATGACGCTCGACGCCCAAGTCGAGCCACACATTCGACTGGCACCCATGCACGCGCCGTGCCTCGGTCCGCTCGCTTTCCGGAAACTCCGGAAGTTTGCGCCCCAGGTCGAGCACGTACGAAAACCGCTCATCCCAGTCACCGAGCAGTTCAAAGGTCTCGATGATCTCCTCGATCGATGGAATGGCGTGCGCGGGCATGGGCTTATCCGGCGAGCATGCGGCGTGCCTTGTGCAGGGCCGCGACCAGCGTGTCAACTTCCTCGGCAGTGTTGTAGGCCGCCATCGACGCCCGGATCGTCGCCTTGAGCCCCAGCCGGTCCATGAGCGGCTGCGTGCAGTGGTGCCCGGTGCGCACCGCCACGCCCGCGTGATCGAGAATCGGGGCCACGTCATACGGATGGGCCCATTCGAGCACGAACGACACCGTCGCGATCTTGTGCGTCGCCCGTCCGACGACGCGCAGGCCATCCACCCGTTCGAGCGCCCCCGTTGCCCGCACCAGCAACTCGTGCTCGTGCTCAGCCCAGGTGGCCCGGTCCTGCGACGCAAGAAAGTCGATCGCCACGCCCAGCCCGATGGCCCCGGCGATGTTCGGCGTGCCCGCCTCGAATCTCGCCGGCGGCGGGGCAAACGTCGTGCCCGCGAAGGTGCACTGGTCGATCATTTCGCCACCGCCGCGGAACGGCGGCAGCCGATCCAGCAACGCGCGTCTCCCGTACAGCACACCGATGCCCGTCGGCCCATACATCTTGTGCCCGGTCAGCGCCAGGAAGTCGCACCCGATCGCCCGCACGTCGATGGACAGATGGGCCGCTGCCTGTGCCGCGTCGATCACCGACACGGCGCCGGCGGCCCGCGCCAGCGTGCACACGCGATGCACGTCATTGATCGTGCCCAGCGTGTTCGACACAAACACGCACGACACAACCTTCGTTCGCTCGTCGATCACTTCCCCCGCGCGGGCCAGGTCAAGTTCGCCTCGATCGGTCACCGGCAGCGGAACCACCTCCGCCCCCACGCGCCCGGCCACGATCTGCCAGGGCACGATGTTCGAATGATGCTCCATGTGGCTGAGCACGATGCGGTCGCCCCGCTTCAACCCCGCGCCCAGCGTGTACGCCGCCAGGTTCAGTGAGTCCGTGACTCCGCTGGTGAAGATGCACTCGCTCGCGTCGGCCGCGTTGATGAAGCCGCGCACCTTGTCGCGCGCCATCTCATACGCCTGCGTTGCGCGGGCCGACAGTGCGTGCAACCCGCGGTGCACGTTGGCGTTGTCCTGCTCGTAGAACCGGACCGTCGCGTCGATCACCGAGCGCGGCTTGTGCGTCGTGGCCGCGTTGTCCAGGTAGACCAGGGGCTTGCCGTGCACCGACTGGTGCAGCGCGGGAAACTCGCTCCGCAGCCTTGCGATATCCAGCCCCCCTGCACGGCTCTGCGTGCTCATCGTCGCTCCAATCTCCACCTCGATGCTCAAACCTCGATGCTCAGACCTCGGGCCATCGGCAACTTGTCGATCATCTCCTGCGCCAGCAGGCGGCGCACTGGCACCAGTTCCATCCGGTCAAACCCCTCGGCCGCGAAGGCGTACACCAGCATCGCCCGCGCCACCGGCTCACTCAGCCCCCGGCTCATGAAGTAGAACACCGCCTCGTCGTCGACGCGCCCGGTCGTCGCACCGTGCGTGCAGCGCACGTCGTCGGCGAAGATTTCCAGTTGCGGGCGAGCGTTCACGCGGGCCTCATCGCTGAGCAGCATGTTGCGGTTGGTCTGAATCGCGTCGGTCTTCTGGGCCCCCTTGTCGACGATGATGCGCCCAGTGAACACCCCGCGCGAGCGGTCGTTCATGATGCCTTTGTAGTACTGCCGGCTCTCGCACTGCGCAGCCGCGTGCCGCACCCGCATCGCGTTGTCCAGGTGCTGATCGCCATGCCCGACGTACAGCCCGTTGATGAGGCAATGCCCGCGTTCGCCCGCCAGCACCGGGACCACGTTGTTGCGAACGATCGCCCCGCCGAGCAGCACCGTGTGCGAATGCACCACCGCCTCAGCGCCCTGGCGGATCGCCAGCGTCGAGATGTTGAACGCCTGCTCGCTCTCGCGCTCCAGCAGGTAGTGCTCCACGCGCGACCCGTCGCCGGCGATCAGTTCCGTCACGGCGTTGTTCAGGTACACGACGCCATGATCCAGCGCGACATAGTGCTCCAGCACCGTCGCCCCGGCTCCCTTCCCGACCACGATCAGGTTGCGCGGGTGGGCCGCGACCGGCTCGGCCGTCCTCGTGGCAATCGACAGGATCTCGATCGGGCGGGCCGTCGCGACGCCATCGGGAACGTACAGGAACACGCCGGCCGACAGCATCGCGTCATTCAGTCTCGTGAACGGGTCGTCGTGCTCGGCCGAAGCCGCGCCCAGGTGCGCCTGTACGAGTTGGGCATGGCGCTCAAACGCCGCCTCCATCGTCGTGCACACGACGCCCGCGCCCAGGTTCCGCGTGTCTGAGAGCCCGGGGTTGTACTGACCATCGACGAACACCAGCACGGCCGCGTCGAGTTCGGGCACGCGCAACTCTGCCACGTCGCCCGGCGTCACCTGGCGCTGCGAAGCCGATTCCGTGACGAAGTTCGTGCCGACGAGGGGCGCGATGTTCGTGAAACGCCATGCCTCGTCACGAACCGTCGGAAGTCCAGACAGGCCGTCCCTCGCTCGCGTGCGGAACGCCTGCACCCATGCCGGCGCAGGCGCCGGCTCGTGCGTCAAAATGCCCACAGGCTGGTCCATCACGCTGGTCATAGGCAGGCTCCCTCTTCCGGTCACGCGCTGGCCACAGCCGATTCGTTGACTCCGAACGGAGCGTATCCGTGCTCTTCCAGTTCCAACGCCAGATCCTTGCCCCCGCTCTTGACGATCCGCCCGCCGATCAGCACATGCACCCGGTCGGGCACGATGTAGTTGAGCAGACGCTGGTAGTGCGTGATGAGCAGGAATGAGCGCGTGCCGTCACGCATCGAGTTTACGCCCTCGGAGACGATCCGCAGCGCGTCGATGTCCAGCCCCGAGTCCGACTCGTCGAGAATCCCCAGTACCGAATCAAGCACGGCCATCTGGAAGATTTCGAATCGCTTCTTCTCACCGCCGCTGAAGCCTTCGTTGACATTGCGCTTGAGCATCTCGAACGGCACGTTGATCTGCAGGGCCTTGGCGCGGAAGTGCCTGAGCAACGCCCCGGCGTCCAGTTCTCCCTGCCCCTCGAACGCGCGCTTGGCGTTCACCGCCGCCTTGAGAAACTGCATCGCCGACACGCCCGGAATCTCCACCGGATACTGGAACGCCAGGAAGATGCCGCTGTTGGCCCGCTCGTCTGGCCCTAGGTCGCTCAGATCCTGCCCCTTGAACAGGATCTGCCCTTCAACGATTTCGTAGTCCTCCTTGCCCGCGAGCACCTGCGCCAGCGTCGACTTGCCCGAGCCGTTCGGGCCCATGATCGAGTGCACCTCGCCGGGCATGATCTTCAGATCGATGCCCTTCAGAATCTCCACGCTCGGCTCATCTTCCAGACGGACGTGCAGGTTCCTGATCTCAAGCAGCGGCACTGGCGACATGCTTCCATTCCCCTTCATCCTCAAGACCGCTCCCTCACGGTCGCGGTTCGTTCCGAGTCTTATCCCACCGATCCTTCCAAACTCACCGCCAGCAACTTGTTCGCTTCCACCGCGAACTCCATCGGCAACTCGCTGAATACCTGCTTGCAGAACCCATTGACCAGCAGGCTCACCGCGTCTTCCTCGCTGATGCCCCGGGCCGTGCAGTAGAACAACTGGTCCTCGGCAATCTTGGTCGTGCTCGCCTCATGCTCGGCCGTCGCGGTCGGGTTGCGAATGTCCACGTACGGGAACGTGTGCGCCCCGCACTTGTCCCCGATCAGGATCGAGTCGCACTGCGTGTAGTTGTGCGCACGGTGCGCGCCCTTGTTCATCTGCACCAGCCCCCGGTATGTGTTCTGCCCTTCGCCGGCGCTGATGCCCTTGCTCACGATCGTCGACTTGGTGTCGCGCCCGATGTGAATCATCTTGGTGCCGGTGTCGGCCTGCTGGCGCAGATTGGTCAACGCCACCGAGTAGAACTCCCCCTTGCTCCGGTCACCCTGCAGCACCACCGACGGGTACTTCCACGTGATCGCAGATCCCGTCTCGACCTGCGTCCACGAGATGCGAGAGTCGTCGCCCTTGCAGATGCCGCGCTTGGTGACGAAGTTGTAGATCCCGCCCTTGCCCGTCTCGTCTCCTGGGTACCAGTTCTGGATGGTCGAGTACTTGATGTACGCACCCTTCATCGCGACCAGTTCGACCACCGCCGCGTGCAACTGGTGCTCATCACGCACCGGAGCGGTGCACCCTTCCAGGTAACTCACCTCCGCTCCCTCGTCGGCCACGATCAACGTCCGCTCGAATTGGCCCGTATTGCGCGCATTGATGCGAAAGTACGTCGACAACTCCATCGGGCACTTGACGCCCTTGGGAACGTATACAAACGACCCGTCGCTGAACACCGCCGAGTTGAGCGTGGCAAAGAAATTGTCCGAGTACGGCACCACGCTGCCCAGATACTGCCTGACCAGTTCCGGATGCTCGCGCACGGCCTCGGACATCGAGCAGAAGATCACGCCCGCCTTCTTCAACTCCTCCTGGAAGGTCGTCTTGACCGACACCGAGTCGAACACCGCGTCCACCGCGACCGCTCGCCGCGCCTCGGCCGGGGTTTCGGGCCCGCCTTCGATGCCCAGCAACGCCCTGGTCTCGCTCAGCGGGATTCCCAACTTCTCGTAGGTCTCGAGGATCTTTGGATCGACTTCTTCAAGGCTCTTGGGAGCCTGCTTCGGGGCGGCGTAGTAACTGATCGCCTGGTAGTCGATCGGGGGATGCCCATACGGCAGAAATACCCACGTCGGCTCGGTCATCTCCTGCCACTTGCGCAAAGCCTTCAGACGCCACTCCAGCAGCCACTCCGGCTCCTGCTTCTTGGCCGAGATAAACCGAACGGTGCCCTCATCAAGCCCGGGCGAAGCGAACTCCTGCTCGATGTCGGTGACAAACCCGTACTTGTACTCGCGGCGCTCGTGCGAAAGTCTGGCAACTTCTTCTGTGGAGGTCATCGGACGGCTCCTCTGGTGCGCGTGGCCCCGGGAAGCGGACGATTGAAGACTTATTGAGACTGAGACTCATTCTAGATCATGTCCCGTTTCGAATCGACCCGGAACCGGAAAATCTCCCCGCTTGGTCAGGCCCGGAACCGTAGGGCTGGACCGCGTCCACCCCCTGTTCAGGAAAGCGAAACCCGTTCCACCACCCGATGCTCGGCCCCCTCGGGCCTCAGCACGCTCCGCATCAAACAGACTTCTGTCACTGAAAAGGCTGGAATGTCCAGCGTCTGCCCCCCAAACTCCCTCGGGCCTGAAGACCTGAACCGGCACACCGTGATGTGCGGGAGATAGGCCCGCCCCGAGGGCTCGGCCGCCAGGCGCGTCACCAGTCGCCTCTGCAACTCGGCCAGCGGAGCAGGCAGAGTGGTTTCTATTGCCAGAAGACGCGGATCTCGCACTGGGAGGGCGACCAGTTTCGTGGGGCGCAGTTCAAATCCCCCAAGGCCCGACGCCGCTTTTTCCAGCGATTCGGCAACACCCGCGACGTCGCCCGCCCGCACGGGCCCAACAAAGTGCACGGTCAGGTGCACCTGCCCGTCCGGCACCACCCGAAAGGGCGGCACATCCAGCCGGTCCAGACTCGAAAGCATCGCATGCACCGCGTCGGGGGGCGGATAGATCGCGATGAACAGCCGCATCGTCCCGGTTCGCACGCCACATTGTTCGTCCACTCTTCCCTGCTCGAGGTCCAAACGTCGAAGTTCCTCGCGGGGCCTGGGAGAAGACTCCGGGCAGTGCCAGAGAGTTACTGAGCCATTCGGCTCTCGTTCGTCCCACCGGCGATGGGCTGCAGCAATCTCACATCTGCCCTTGTGCCCCCAAAGATGTGTGTTATTCTAGTGCTTGTTCCCCGGTAGTGATAGAGGCGATCGGAGCGTCGAGGAGGCCGCAGGCCTCGGGCCGGACGTTGGTGCAGAGCCCGAAGGTGGCCCGCTCCGGGAAATCTGAAACCCGGCTTCACACCGGTTCTCACAGATCGGTTCTTTGAAAGCGTTGCGCGGCAGGACACGGACCTGCCCGCGCCCGTGTGGCGTTGCGCGACGGTATCGCGACGAGTCACCTCGAACGGAAGGAGGCATTCATGCTTGCACATCGGAAACTGGCAACGATCCTGAGTCTTTCGCTGGCGGCCGGCACGGCGTGGTCGGACATTGACTTCACGCAGACCGTGGACGGGTGGTGGTACAACAAGTACGAGTGGGACGCGCAGGTCGAGAACATCAACTGCCTGCGCAACTTCGACCCGGTGGGAACGGTCAAGCGCGTGTGGGCCCGGGTGGTGCAGAAGAACGGGTCCAAGGTCGGCACGGAGGTGTTCTGCACCACCATGACCAAGGTGGCGGCCGGCATCGTCGACACTTGGGCGGTTGACGTACCGGCCGGCTTGATCGAGGACGAGGACTTCTGGGATGCCAGCCGCCTGGGCATCGAACTGGTCGAGTGCGATGCTCACCAGAGGCGCAGTTACAACTCGCTGCCCGGCCCCTACGGCACGCTGCGCATGCATGATTACGCCGTGGGCGCGCTCGACCTCGAACCCAGTACGCGCCGCGTCAGCCTCGACCCGGACCTGTGGAACGATCAACTCGTGCGCGATCACGGCTTCGACATGGCGGTGTACGCCTACCGCGCCTTCGACGGCCTGCCGCCGCAGATCCTCAACCACGTCGATGAACTGGGGCTGAGCACGTTCAACTACGACCAGACCGACGCCTTCGGCTCGGGCCTGCCCTACGACCCGCAACGCCTGATGATCCTGGGCGTCAATCTCGACCCCACCTGGGACACCATGGGCAACATCTCCACCGGCCTGCACATGATGCAGTGGCAGTTGTTCCCGCACGGGGGCGGCACGCTGTTCACCGACCAGGGCGTCTTCCAGATTCTCCAGGCCCAGCCGCTGATCCCGGGCTGGCAGTCGCTCTGCACGGCCGACGTGAACTACGACGGGCTGCTCAACTTCTTTGACGTCCTGCTGTTCCTCCAGATGTTCTCGGCGCAGAACCCGCTGGCCGACTGGAATGGCGACGGCTTCTTCGACTTCTTCGACGTTCAGCCGTATCTGGCCGACTTCAGCGCCGGCTGCCCGTGAAAAAAGCGTGACCGCAGCGACACGCCGGGTCGGGGTTGCCCCTTCGGCCCCGGCCCGGCTTGCTCGTGCTCACAGCGCGTTGTCGCCGTCGGGTGCGTGGGGCGCCACGTCCTCGACCGCGTCGAGGAAGGCGTCGATGTCATCGAAGGTCATGTCGGCGTTGACGCACGCGGCGCGGATGATCCGCCGTCCGCCCACCTCCGCGTGCCCCACCATGGCCAACTGCTCGACGCGCAACGCCTCGCAGACGCCCTCCGACGCCTTGCCGCGCACTTCGAAGCACACGTTGACCGACTCAGGCCGGCACGTCAGCACCAGGCTTGAACGCCGCTCAATCCCCTCGGCCATGTGCTGCGCCAGGTCGAACAGGTGCTCGACGCGCTGCGCGTAGCCCTCGTCGCCGAAGTGTTTCCACGACGCCCACAGTTTCAGGGCGTCGTTGCGCCGCCCGCACTGGATGGAGCGCACGCCGTGATCGAGTTCGGTCTCGGCGTTGTGAAACAGATAGGCCGCTGCCTCGCTGAAGTGCTTCTCCAGCAGGCCCCGCTCTCGCACCAGCACCACCGACGAACTGAGCGGCACACCCATCAACTTGTGGGCATCCCACGTCCACGAGTCGGCCCGGGCCGAGCCGGCAACCAGGTGCCGCAACCGCCTGCTCAGCAGCGTCGTTCCGCCCAGCGCCCCGTCGACGTGCAGCCAGACCTTCTGCCGCCCGGCAACGTCGGCGATGGGCTCGATGGGATCAAAGGCGCCCAGCACCGTGGTGCCCGCGGTGGCAATCACCGCCACCGGCACAGCGCCGGCCTTGCGATCGGCGACGATCATGGCCTCCAGCGCCTCGGGCTTCATGCGTCCGCGCTGGTCACATTCGACCTTGCGCAGGTTCTGGCGTCCCAGGCCGATGATGCCCGCGTTCTTGGTGATCGAGTAGTGGCAGTCGGCCGAGCCGTACATGGTCAGGCGTCGCCCGTCGAGTCCGCGTTCGCGTGCGTCGGGCACGGCCTGGTTGCGTGCGACGATCATCGCGGCCAGGTTGGCCAGCGAGCCACCGGGGCTGAACACACCCTCGCCCTGATCTTCGGCGTATCCGATGTGCCGGGCCATGTGCTGCGTCAGGGCCGTCTCGATCAGTGCGTGCGGGCCGGCCACCTTGTAGGTGTACATGGAGGTGTTGAGGAGCGAGGCGACCATCTCTCCCGCGGCGGCGGCCTCGATGCGTCCGCTGAACAACTGGTTGAAGAAACGCCGCGTGCCCGTGCGCGGCGTGGCCAGGGCCACGCGCTCGAGGGCATCGAGCACGTCTTCGATGGGCAGGCCGGCGCGCCCGGGCGCGACTCCGGCCATGCAGGTCAGGCCGGTCCGACCCGCGGTGTCATCGTCATCGAGCGGGCCGACGGCGATGTGGCGTGCCATGTCGGCCGGTGGGCGCGGCGGGGCGACCGGCTCGGTGCGTTCGGCCTCGAGCAGGGCCTCGGCGATCTGCTGGACACGTTCCAGGAACGAAAGCGTCGCGGTCATCGGGGCAGATGGTAGGGTCGGGGTGAGGGGCCGGGGGGCGGGGAGGCACTCGACTGGCGGGGCCGGACTCCAGCCGGCCGGGTGTGTCGGGTAGTGCCGACGGGTGGCATGCTCACGCTGTCCTCCGGGTGCGGCGCGGACATGGATTGGTGGGTGCCACGTCTGGTCCGTCCGCAGCAAGGCGTGTTGGGGGAGTTGGAGGCACACCTTGCCTGACAGTCTCGGTCAACGCGCGGCAGCCCGGCTCACGCGGGCACGCCTGGGCATGGTGATTGTGGTATCGAAGGGCGATTCCGCGGACCCGACAAGGGGGGGAGAGAAATATGACTCAACGTTTTTATTCTTGAGCGGTGCCGGCATGCGCTGCCTGGCTTAGGCGCTCATGGGAGCCAATCCTGCGTGGGCCCGGGGCAGTCCACGATCGCGGATCGATGCGCTCTGGGGGCGGCGTGCGCATTACCGCAATCACCGACTACTCGAACTGTTGGTGAAAATGCTTGGTTTCCTCAATCCCTGGTCAAATGGCGATCTTGGTGCGCGCAGCCTCGCGCATCGGTGGCCGTCTCAAAGGAGTGTTGCGGGCTCACCACACCCTCCGGTACACTGAGCCCGTCATGCCGGACGACCCAACCTGCTCAACCGCCTGCGAGGACGAGCCATTTGTTCGTCCCACCTTCGATCACGCCAAGGGTAGCCGTATCGATCGCTATCGGCTCATCGAATTGATCGGTGAGGGGGGATTCGGCATGGTCTGGCGGGCTGAGCAAGTCGAACCGGTGCGGCGCGAGGTGGCGATCAAACTCATCAAGCCAGGCATGGATTCGAAGGCAGTTATCGCGCGGTTCGAAGCCGAACGACAGGCTCTGGCTGTGATGGATCACCCCAACATCGCGCGGGTCTTGGACGGCGGCGTCACGGATCACGGCCGCCCCTACTTCGTCATGGAACTGGTGCGAGGCGTGCCGATCACCCTGTTCTGCGACCAACAGCGGCGGACTGTCCACGAACGAGTCGAATTGTTCCGCGATGTCTGTCACGCAGTGCAGCATGCACATATGAAAGGCGTCATTCATCGCGATCTGAAGCCGAGCAACGTCCTCGTCGAATACGACAGCGCGTCTGGCAGGGGCCGGCCCAAAGTCATCGACTTCGGCGTGGCCAAAGCGCTCAATTAGCGTCTGTCGGAGCAGACGGTCTTCACCGAGCGTGGACAGATGATCGGCACGCCCGAATACATGAGTCCCGAGCAGGCCGAAATGTCCGGTCTGGATATCGACACACGCAGCGACGTTTACTCGCTCGGCGTGATGCTCTACGAACTGTTGACCGGGCTTCGGCCGTTCGATCTCAAACAGGCTGCCTTTCACGAGATTCAACGCATCATCCGCGAAGTCGAACCTCCCCGGCCGAGCACCCGACTGACCGGGATGGCGTCGGCGGAGGATCGCGCGCACATGAGCCGCATTGCGACGGCGCGCCGGGCTGAACCGCGTTGGCTAGCGGCGACTCTAAGGCGCGACCTCGATTGGGTCGTGATGAAAAGTCTGGAAAAGGACAGGGCCCACCGCTACGACACAGCCCGCGACCTCGCTACCGAACTGGAACGCTTCCTCAACCACCAACCAGTCCTCGCCGGACCGCCCGGCATGGGCCGGAGACTATCTCTTCTACTGCGACGGCACCGGCTCCCCGTGTTTGTGGGCGCGTTGATTTTCGGCGTCGGAACCGTGGGGTTCTTGTGGCCGCGCATCGATTGGGGAGAGCAGGAATTCGCCCCTTCACTGACCGGATACGTCTTTTTCACCCTGGCGTTCATAGCCCTGTGCTGCTATGCGATCACGGCAGAATACCGAATCGACGCGCTCAGACGGGCGCTCAAGGGGGCTTCATCCGGCGAAGCGTTGGACGACGACGGGATCATCCCACGCGATGTCAGTTGGGTTCACGGGCTGTACTACGGCGTCGGAGGGCTTGTAGCCACCTTGGTGCTTGCTGCCTGGACTCGCAAACTGATAGTCCGTCTGATGGAATTCATGGGGATCGGGTAAGGTCTGGCCGTGCCCAGGCCCGCCACGGCGATCCTCGGCGGATGCTTAGGGGTCGTTCCGCGCCCCGGAACCCGGCCCCGAAACCCGGCCCCGGCGCGAAGGGGTGAACCGCCCGGCGGCGGCCGAGGTGTCACTGGCTCGCGTTCTGCGGGCTGTCGCGCCCGTTGCTGATTGTTGTGTTGGCGTTTTTGAGGTGTCACTGGCTCGCGTTCTGCGGGCTGTCGCGCCCAGAAGGCGATTCGCGTGAGCAAGAAGCCTGGTGTCACTGGCTCGCGTTCTGCGGGCTGTCGCGCCCGGGTACAGCAGGAGGTGAAGTCGTGAGCGGGTGTCACTGGCTCGCGTTCTGCGGGCTGTCGCGCCAGCCTGGCACTTCGTAGGTGACACGCTTCGGGTGTCACTGGCTCGCGTTCTGCGGGCTGTCGCGCCGCATGGCACTTCGTTGGCAAATACCTCACGGTGTCACTGGCTCGCGTTCTGCGGGCTGTCGCGCCTAAGTCCGCTGTTTCAATGCACCTGCTCTTGGTGTCACTGGCTCGCGTTCTGCGGGCTGTCGCGCCTTGCCGCCGCGGCTCGCGCGAAGTTCAACGGGTGTCACTGGCTCGCGTTCTGCGGGCTGTCGCGCCGGATTGCCCGCCGGTGGTGCGCCAGTATCTGGTGTCACTGGCTCGCGTTCTGCGGGCTGTCGCGCCTGGCCGAACTTGGCTGCGGCGAGCGGCGTGGGTGTCACTGGCTCGCGTTCTGCGGGCTGTCGCGCCGTTCGCGCGTTGGTGCGCCTTGCAGGTGGTGGTGTCACTGGCTCGCGTTCTGCGGGCTGTCGCGCCAGTTCGCGGAAGAGGCACAGCGTATTAGCGGTGTCACTGGCTCGCGTTCTGCGGGCTGTCGCGCCGATGACGCAGATGCAGAATCGTCAGCAGGAGGTGTCACTGGCTCGCGTTCTGCGGGCTGTCGCGCCAATCAAGCCTTGGTATAATCAGGAATGGTAGGTGTCACTGGCTCGCGTTCTGCGGGCTGTCGCGCCAGACCTTACGCAACCTCCTGCCACACAACGGCTTGTCGCCGTTTCCATGAACAAGAAATGCCCCGTGAACGCACATCCGACCGCGACAAACCACAAAATACGAGCCTCGCCTTCGTGCCACGGGTCCATCCCGTTGGTCCAAGGGTCCGCCGGGCGTATGCGTGGCGAAGTGACTCGAAGACGCCGGAAATTAGCAGAACGCCCGTTCGCTGTCAACCCCCGGCCCTGCGATCCGGCAGCACAATCTCGCCCCAGAACACACGCGCCACCACCCGTGCCGCGTTGGCGTCGCTGTTGGCCTTGAACTTGCAGCCCGCGTGATCGCAGATGAACTTGCCCGCCCGCTTGTTCTTCCTCCACAGTCCGATGTTCTCCTGCACATTCCCGCACTTGGCACAGATCTGCGACGACTTGAAGTACGGCACCGTCACCACCCGCATCCCGCGCTCGACGGCCTTCTCGGTCACCTTGCGCCGCACCCGCCCGAAGGCGTAGAGCAGCATCTCCTGCTTCTTGCGGTCGGCCTCCTGCCCGATCTTGTCAAAGCCCGGCACGCGGTGCCCGCGCAGTGACTCAAAGACGATCAGGTCGCAGCGGTGCTGCGCGGCGCGCTCGATGATCTGGCGGGCGTTGAGCCGCGCCCAGTCGCGCGCCATCCAGGCGATGTGCCGCTTGAGGCCGCGGAAGTCGCTCTGGCGCAGGACGCCGGTCGGATCGTCCTCCTCCTTCTGGCGGTGCTCGGCCAGGGCCGACGCGCCGTCCGCAATGGTCTGGAGGTGACGCCCGACGTGCTCCTTGCGCAGCCCGCGCGTGTCGGGCTCGTGGCTTTGCTCCGGTTCGCCCTTGGAGGGGTTCTTCTGGGCGCCCTTCGGGGCGCCCCCGGGCGGGTCTTTCGCGGGCAGTTGGTCGTACAACTTGTCGATCTTGTGGATCAGGAGGGGCTCGTCGGAAAGGCACCGCGTTCCTTCGTAGATGGCCACGTGCGCCCCGCCGATGCCCATGTCCACGGCGAGCACGCGCAGGCCCGATGACTCCTCCTCCGCGAGCCGACCGGTCAGAATGCGCTTCCGGGCGGCGGCGAGAAACTCCTTGTCCTGCGCCTGTCGCGGGTAGACCCGGCTGCGCAGTTCCTCCAGTTCGTCCTGCGAGACCGTGATCCGCGACGTCGCGTGCGGGGCGGTGAAGTGGAAGCCGACGCGCACGCGCGTGCCGCTGAACTGCACGTGGATGCTGCTGATGCGATCCGCGATTTCCTTGCGCGACGGCGAGTAGCCGCGCGGCCACGGCGTGAAGCCGTACTCGATCCACTCGCCCTCGGCCATGTCGTCGAGGCGCAGGCGGAGAATGGAGCGCTCGAAGTCCACTTCGTAGAAATCCTTGCCGAAGATCTTGGGCATCGGCAGGTCGGAACTGGACGGGTAGCGGAACGAGGGCTTGCGCGGCCCGGCCAGGTAGAGAGCGCGCCAGTCGCGGTACAGCCCCTCGAGTCGGGCCAGATCCGGCAGGTTGTCAAACTCGGCCAGCAGGCGACGCTTGTACTCAAGGCACAGTTCGGTGTGCGGGTTCCAGAGGCATTTCGATTTCTCGAAGCAGTCGCCGATGGTGATGCAGTGCGGCAGGCAGCCGTGCCGCATGACGGTGTCCTGCGTGAGGTTCATCGCCTTGAGATAGGCCTCCCAGTTGGACTTGAGCAGTTTGACCAAGTCGGCCTGTTGCCTGGGATCCTTGTCTTTGAAGAGGAGCTTGCCGAGGTGCGGGCTCTGAAACAGTTTTCCCGGATTGGAGACCTGCTTCTCACGGCAGTAGTTGACGAACGCTACGAGATCCTCGATGCACTTCTTCTTGTTGAACCGCTTCTCCTTCTCTCCTCGCTCCTTGAGAAACGCGGCGAATGCCCAACACAAGGGGCCGTGGCCCTTGCTCCCGGCGTAGCAGCAGTTGTCGGTGTTGTCGGCCAGTCGCTCGTACTTGCAGATGCGCGGGTTCTTGCGACGCACCCCCGTCGATGTATCTGCGTCCTGCGGGTCATTCAGGCTCTTGAACACAGCCGTGAAGCGATCGCGCAACTCGGGTGTGAGTTGAGGGTGCGCCTGCTCCCACGCCGTCTTCTCCTTCCCCCACTCGGCGGACTGGCGCCCCCAGTTCTCCACGCCGCGCCGGTAGCGGGCGACGATCCACTCCGCGGCCGACTTGAGCAGCACGAGGCGGTGCGCGGGCTGAAGCGCACGCAAACGCTTGAACAACCGCGCCGCGGTCGTGTTGCCCGGCGACTGACCCGACTGCCCCGCCTCGGTCATCGCGCTGGACAACACGGGCGGGATCGGGTGGTCCGAAAGATTGTCGATCGAGCGGAACCCCGCGACATGATCGAACACCCGCAGCCGCCAGATGTCCGCCTCGCCTTCGTCGGGCTTGATGGCGGGCCCAGCATCAGGCACCATCCCGGACAAGTCGGGCTGGAGCAGGAAGTCGCCCAGCACGCCGAAGGACGCGGGGCTGGCCGCATCGCCGAAACGCTTGCGCAGGCCCATGAACCACTGGCACAGTTCGGAGGTGTCGACGTTGAACTGCTCGAAGTGGGTGCGGAGGCGCCGAACATTGGCCTTGAAGTCCGATCGCGCCTGGCCGGGCTTGCAGCACAGGCGGCGTGTCAGTGTGCGCGACTGCGCGTATCGGGTCAAGGGCATGATGAACTCCCGGTCGGCTGCCAGTGGGCCATTGTACCGGAACCGCCCATGCTTCCGGTCGCCACGGGCGTGGACGGGCCAGAGTCTGGGCGCCGGGACGGAGGATCATGCACCCGGCTCGGCGAGCCGGGCCACCGACGCGGCCCAAGTCGATGGGAACGGGTACGAGCCCGAAGCGCCAGCGAGGGAGTCTCCCGACGCGGCCCTGATCGATGGACGCCGTCGGCCGGTTGGAAACCGGCCCTCCTGTTTTTCCCGCCGGCGTTCGAGCCTCCCTCGGCTGTTCTTCCAGGCCCTCGCTTCCGCCCGGGCCTCTGTTCCGTGATCGCTCGGTCACCGGGCCACCATGATCCCTTGCTGGCGCTTCGGGCTCGTACGCCCTTCTTCTCTTCCTTCCCCCTTTCCTCTCCGTGCCACTTCGTGAAACTCCGTGGTGAAATCCGAGCGGCCCGCATGGCGCACGGGCACTTGAGCCCAAGTCACACATGGCGTGCATGCACGGTCCGTCCGCGCGGGCGCAGAAACCGCGCGGCGGGCTGACGGCTCGGCGACCGGCCCACGAGGCACGCCCGCCAATGCAAGGTCCGATGTAAGAACCGCACTCGCGGCCCGCCAACGCGGGTGACGCGCCGCTTCTGCGCGATCTGGCGCTCCTCCAGCGCGATATGGCGCTCCTCCAGCGTGATCTGGCGTTCCTCCAGCGCGATCTGGCGCTCTTCCAGCGTGCTCTGGCGCTCCTCCAGCGTGCTCTGGCGCTCTTCCAGTGTGCTCTGGCGCTCCTCCAGCGTGCTCTGGAACGACGCCGGAGCGGCCCGGCGCTCCTCCGGGCCGCGCATTCGCTGCGCCCGCGCCAGCGCCGGCCGTGACGCCGCGCACCCGGGGCGGGGGATCGCGTCATTCCGGGGGCCGGGGGCCGGGGGGCGACGAGTGGCATCCCCACGCCGTCTTCCGGGGGCGGGCGTGGGTGGATGGCTCGGCACTTTGGCCCGTCTTCCGGTATCACTGGCTCGCGTGCTGTGGGCCGCCGCACCGGAGGCTGGAAGCCTCCGCCCCTGCCTCAGTTGAGTTCTTGCCCGGGGGGGCGGCTTCCAACCGCCCGGACGCAGCGGGCGCATCGGTCCTGATCGATGCACACCACGGCACGGCTGCGCCGAGGACGGCGAGCCGTGGCGCCCGGCCGCCCCGATGCACGGCACGGCTGCGCCGAGGACGGCGAGCCGTGGCACCCGGCTCGCAGCGCCGATCGACCCATTCGCCCAGGCTCACACCGCCAGGTCATCCCCCAGCGCCTTCTTCGCCGACGCCTCGGGGCGGAGCAGCGCCAGGCCGATCGTCAGCGGCCCGCAGCGCCCGACAAACATCAGCACGATGATCGTCACCTTCCCCACCGCCGACAAATCGCCGGTCAGGCCCATCGACAGGCCCACCGTGCCGATGGCGCTGGCCGACTCGAACACGATGGGCAGAAAGTCCGCCGATTCTGAGTATGTGAGCACCAGCACGCCAAGGCACAGCCCGATCAGGTACACCGACGAGGCCGCGAAGGCGTACAACACCCGCGCCGCGGGCACCTGCCGGCCCAGCCAGACGACGTCCTGCCGTCCGCGCAGCACGCTGACCAGGTTCGCCAGGATGGCCGAAACGCTCGTCGTCTTGATCCCGCCGCCCGTGCCGCTGGGCGAAGCGCCGATGAGCATCGCAATCATGATGACCACCAACCCGGGCGCGGACATGGCGCCGATCGGAATCGTGTTGAATCCCGCCGTGGATGAGGCCGTCATGACCTGAAACGCACTGGCCAGCAGACGATCACCCGCGGGCAGCGCCGCGACCGTTGGCTCGGTGAAGAAGAGCAACAGCGTTCCGCCCGCGAACACCGCCGCCGTCGTCACCAGGATCACCTTCGACGTGAACGTCAGCATGCGCTCGCGCAGTTTGATGCTGTACCAGACATCCTGCGCCACGATGAACCCGATCGCGCCCAGGTAGGCCAGCACCCCGATGGTCAGGTTGATCACCCAGTCGCCCGCAAAGGCCTCCATGCTGGTGTTGTTCAGACTGAAGCCGGCGGTGGCAAAGGCCGACACCGAGTGAAACACCGCCGACCACAGCGGATGCTCGACTCCCGCCCCGGCAAACCGCCACCACAACAGCGCGGCCCCCAGCCCCTCGCAGATGAACGTGAACACCACGACGTGCACGATAAAGTGCTTCATCACAAAGTAGTGCGGCAGCGCGAACCCGGCTCGAAGAACGCCGAGCCGCGATTCCGACAACTTCCCACCGCGCGCCACGATGAACAGCGACGAGAGCGTCATGAAGCCCACGCCCCCGATCTGAAACAGCACCAGCAGCACGGCCTGCCCGAACCAGGTGTAGCGGTCGGCCACGCTGATGGTCGTCAGGCCCGTCGTCGAGACCGCGCTGGCCGCGTTGAAAACGTGATCGAGCGCCGCCGCCCGCTCCGTCTGCGCCACCGGCAGGCACAAGAGCGCCGCGCCGAGGCCCGCGTAGATCGCAAAGCCCAGCACCAGTTGCTGCGAGGGCCGCCGTCTGGCCCACCAGGCCCCTCCGGCGCGCGCCGACACCTGCACGCCCCGCACGCACACGCGGGCGGCGCCCAGCAGCGCCCGCCGCCATCGCGCCGCGTACGGGTCGTTTGTCGCCTGTGGACTGGAACTGGAGTCACTCGAATCGACGCGCGGACCTTCTCCGTTGTTCATGTTCAACCGCCCGAACGTGGCGACGTCCGCCCGACGCCGTCCTGACGGCCCCGGCGCTTCGCCAGTTTCACGCACGGACGGGAGCCGACTCGACGCACGCGGCGTCGCAGGATGGCCCGGCGTTCGTGCCCTTTCACATGCCTACGGGGTGAGCTGACGGGCTGGGCCTTGAAAGTGGCCTGGAGCGGTTGCTCCTTCGCCCCTGCCGCACGAAGCGGCGGTGGTTCCCCCGCTCTTCGCCTCCAGGCGAAGACTCGGCTGCACAACCCGGGATTATTGCGCGCCGACGGAGCCGACTCGCCACCCGTAGGACGGGTTCCAAACATCGGCGTCCGCCGAGCTCCCTGCGCCCATTCTCCCCATCGCTCCGCTACGCTTCCTTCCTGTGCCCACCCACCCCACTAAGCCCGCCCCCGCCCCCGGAGGAAGCGCCGACACGCCGGCCATGCGCCAGCATCGTGCCCTCAAGGCCCAGCATCCGGGCTGCATCCTCTTCATGCGCATGGGTGACTTCTACGAACTGTTTTTCGACGATGCGGTCGCCATGAGCCGCGCGCTCGGGCTGACGCTGACCGAGCGCCCCGCGGGCGTGCCCATGGCCGGCGTGCCCCACCACCAGTTGCCCGTCTACCTCAAGCGGGCGGTCGAGCAAGGCTTCCGCGTGGCGGTGGCCGACCAGGTCGAAGACCCGGCGCTGGCCAAGGGAGTCGTCGAACGGGCCGTCACCGGCGTGTTCACGCCCGGCACGCTGGTCGACGAATCGCTGGTGCCCGAGGATCGCCCGACGCCCCTGGCGGCGGTGTGCTTCGCCGAAGCGTCGGCTCACGCGGCCGTGGTCGATCTTTCCACCGGCGCGTTCACCATCGTCGACGCGCGCGACGGCGCGGGCCTGCTCGATGACCTGGCCCGCTTCGGCGTCGGCGAAGTGCTCTACGCCGAGACGGCCGACGGGCGCGTGCCGGCGGGCGTGGCTGCGCTGGTCGAGGCGCTGGGCGCCTCGGCCACGGCGCGGGCCGCCTGGCACTTCCGCGGCGAGGAAGCGATGGAGGCGGTGCGTGGGCAGTTCAAGGTCGCCGGCGTCGAGGGCTTCGGGCTGGGGGCCGATGACCCGGCCATTCCCGCCGTCGGCGCCGTGCTGCGCTACCTGTCGGAAACCCAGGCCATCGGCGTCGGACCCGGGCAGGCCGCCTCGGGCTCGGAGTTTCACAGCCAGGCCCGCACGCTGGCCCACCTGCGCCCGCCGGTGCGCGAGGCGGCGCACGGACGCTGCACCATCGACGCCGTATCGCTGCGCTCGCTGGAGATCGAGCACACGCTGCGGTCAGGCCAGGTCGAAGGCTCGCTGCTGGGCGTGTTCCTGCGCCCGGCGGGAACCACGCGGGCCCTGTTCGGCACGCCGATGGGCAGACGCCTCATCCGCCAGTGGCTGTGCGCGCCGCTGGCCGACGTGGATCGCATCGTCGCCCGCCAGAACGGCGTGCGCGTGCTGGTGGATGACGAATCGCTGGCCCGCGCGCTCGGCGCGGCCCTTGCCGGTGTGCAGGATGTCGCCCGCATCGCCGGGCGCATCGCCCTGGGCCGCGCCACGCCGCGCGACCTGGTCGCCCTGGCCGGATCGGTGGGCCGGATCGACGCGCTCATCGACGCCACCGCCCACACCCCGGCGCTGGCCGAAGTTCACGGGCAACTGGTCTGCCTCCGCGGCGTGCTCGCGCCCGTGGCCGCGCGCATCGCCGCCGCGTGCGTCGATGCGCCGCCCGCCCACCTGCGCGAGGGCGGGCTAATCCGCGATGGCGTGGACGCCGAACTCGACGAGGCCCGATCGCTGCAGCGCGACGCAGGCGCCTGGCTGGCCGACTACCAGGCGCGGCTGATCGCCGAGCACGATCTGCCCAGCCTCAAGGTCGGATACAACAAGGTCTTCGGTTACTACATCGAACTGCCCGCCGCGCAGGCCCGCCGCGCCCCCGACCTGTTCAGCCGCAGGCAGACGCTCAAGAACGCCGAACGCTACATCACGCCGGAACTCAAGACCTTTGAAGACAAGGTGACCACGGCCGAGGCCCGCGCCCTCGAACGCGAACGCCGCCTGTTTGCCGACCTGTGCGCGCTGGCCGCCGGCGTGGTGCCCGAACTGGGACGCTACGCCGACGCGGTAGCGCATCTCGACGTGCTGCTCGGGCTGGCCGGCAAGGCCCGCGCCCGCGGCTGGGTCTGCCCCGACATCACCGACTCCGGCGCTCTCTCGATCCAGGGCGGGCGCCACCCCGTCCTGGATGAGGTGGGGCTGGTTCGATTCGTGCCCAACGATCTTGAACTGGGCGCCGCAGGCTGCGACGGGGCCCGACTGGCGCTCATCACCGGGCCCAACATGGCCGGCAAGAGCACCTTCATCCGCCAGACCGCCCTGCTCGTCCTGCTTGCGCAGATCGGCAGTTTCATTCCCGCCGACCGCGCCGTCATCGGCATCGTCGATCGCATCTTCACCCGCGTCGGGGCCGACGACGCCCTGCACCGCGGACAGTCCACCTTCATGGTCGAGATGACCGAGACGGCCAACATCCTCAACAACGCCACGGCGCGCAGCCTCGTCATCCTCGATGAGATCGGCCGCGGCACCAGCACGCTCGACGGGCTGAGCCTGGCCTGGGCCATCGCCGAAAACCTGGCCCACCTGGGCGCCCGCACCCTGTTTGCCACGCACTACCACGAGATCACCGACCTGGAGGACCGCCTGCCCGGGCGTGTGCGCAACCTGCACGTGGCCGTGCGCGAGTGGGAAACCGCCGACGGGCGCCACGAAATCGTGTTCCTCCACGAGATCCGCCCCGGGCGGACGGACCAGTCCTACGGCGTGCACGTCGCCCGCCTGGCCGGCGTTCCTGAGACGGTGACGCGCCGCGCCCGCGAAATCCTCGGCACGCTGGCCGTGCACCACAACAGCGCCCCGCGCGCCGGCAAACCCAGGCGCACCGCAGCCACCGGGGCAACTGCGGGCGATGCCGCCCAGATGGGCTTGTTCGCCGACAAGCCCCACCCGGCCGTTGAACAACTACGTGAACTCAAGATCGAATCACTCACGCCGCTGCAAGCCTTCGACTTGCTGCGCCAACTCATCGACCGGGCAAGGGACTGAGAGCGCCGGTCCAAGTCCAGCACGCCCGCGATGCAGCAGGACGCCTGCCGCTGCGCGTCGCTGCGCTTCGCGCGTGGCGCCGCATCGGCCATCGCTCCGACTCGACTCCCGCTCTCACCTCGACCACGGACCTGCCCCTTCAACGATCTTCTCCCGCCCCGTCGCGCTGCACACCCTGCACGTCGGGCACCGCCGCACCTGCATGCGCTCGATGACATCGCACGACTCATGCAGGCAATGCGGGCAACGCATCGCCACCGCGCCATCGACGACCAATTTCTCAAGGACCGCGAACTCGCGCCCGCACGATCCGCATCGGCACCGCTGCACCGCGTGCCTGTGCACCAGGCTCAGGTCCCGCCCGCATCCGGCAACGGAAGGGAAACGATCGTCTCGGCCGCGGGGACACCCGACTGCATCGACGCCAGTGCCGACGGCACCTCCAACCGCCGCCCGTTCCAGCACGCCCGGCATCGCGGGCAGCGCACCTTGTCGTCCTCCCCCTTCTTCACCGCGCTCAGGTCGGCCCCGCACGCTGGACACAGCAGGCGTGTGAGCATCGCACGCAGCGTCGCCGCCTTGCTGGCGCCGTGCCCGTGCGGATTCACCATCGCCACGGTGCCCAGCCCCATGCACGAGAGAACCACCAGCCCTCCGAGTATCTGAATCCATTGCGACGGCGTGGTCGGCGGAATGGCCGAAAGAACTGCTGCAACTCCGAACCGGCCGTAGTAGCCGGCAAGCAACAACCAGAACACCCAGGCAACCACCCGCCGCGGGATCGACCCGTGCCGCAGCAACGTCCTGGCTTCGATCAGGCGCCCGCGGTGCCCCGCGTCCGTCGCCATCGCCAAGGCACGACGGAAATCGCCATCCAGCAAATTCTGTGGGGATCCTTCATCGTCTGTGACCCGTCGCCGCGGCCACAGCCCGCGCCTGCCCCAGGCCAACTCCGCCACGTGCGCCGATGGCGGCTGGGCGACCATCTCGCTGCGGAGAATGCGCTCGCCCCGCCAATGGGCTCCGCACTCGGCACAGCAAACCACTCCACTCTCTTGCACGCGATGGCCGTAGAGCCCATACAGACACACCGGACACAGCCCGTTTCCGAGGAACACCTGCACCATCTCCTCTCCCGCCCACCGGAATCGATGCCGGCGGCCCCAATCGTACAAGACGATCGTCGCCCCCATCAGCCCGATGAACACCCACCAGAACGCGAGCAACCCCAGCACCCGGGCGGCCGTCCCCGCGAGCAGTCCGAACAGGATCGGAAGAAGCCACGCCAGCACCGGCGACACCCTCAGTGTCGCCTGCCGAACCGCCAGCCCGTGCACGAACCGCGCGTACTCATCCCCCCAGAAAGTCGAGCGCGGTAGTTCACCGCCCGCGGCGTTTGTGCGTCGTCAACCAATACAAATCGCCCCGGTAACAAGCCGATGCGGGGGTTTGGTGCTGACCGCTCCTCATGTGCCACTTGGCCCGACCCTCCCGTGCTCTTACTATCCGAACGGATCGGCTTTTCCTCCCCGAGCCCCTTCCCCAGCGCCTCGCCACGGGCCGATGCCAGAAGGGATATGTGCATCGTCGTTCCCCACGCCTAGAAATGCCCCATGCTGACACCGAAACTGCTGCGCGAGAAGTTTGAGGCCGGGCTTCCCTACGACCAGTACGTCGCCAGCGGCAAACCGGCCGACCAGCAGGCGTGGCGCGACTTTGCCGCTGGTCTAGGTTTGACCGGCGATCAGAAGGCCTTGCTCGCCGGGTTCACTCGCCGACTCCGCATCATCGCGATCAGCGGCACCTGGTGCGGCGACTGCGTGAAGCAACTGCCATTCCTGAACCTGATGGAGCGGGAACGCCCTGACCTGATCCAGACCCGGTTTCTGGATCGTGATGTTCACATGGAGTGGGCGAGAACACTGCCCATTTGTGGTGGAACACGGGTGCCGGTGGTGATTTTCGCCAACGAAGACTTTGATTTTCTAGCCTTGGAGGGGGATCGGTCGCTCGCGCGTTATCGGGCGTTGGCAAGCCGACAACTCGGGGCCTCATGCGAGATTCCAACCGCCAAAATAGGGGAAGATGAGACCTGCTTCACCCAGTCCGACTGGGTCGGGTACGTCGAGCGAGTGCAACTTATGTGCAGGCTGAGTACGAAGTTGCGCGAGAGATACGGGGACTGAGCGACCGCGGTCCATCCATTTGAAGAACGGCCCAGCGAAAAGTGGTGGCGCACTCGGGGAAGTCTCCCCAATTTGTCGGACTCGTTGGTCCCAGAAGAAAAATCCGGAATTTCGGTTGCAGAATCGAAAACTGCTGTTGACACCCCCCACCGAGATCGGGTACAACTGTGCCTTGAGAGGAGAGTCGCATCCGCGACGAGCGGGTGGGAGAGACGAGAGTTTCCTTTGGAGAGCAACGGGTTCGGCTCCCCGTCTTCGTCGGACGCGGGGGTCGGAAGAGACGGGAGCGGATACCCGTCGGCAGAGAGAGAAGAACGTTCTTACCTTTTTGGAGAGAAGACATGACGAAGCTCGCGATTATTGCTGTTGCTGGTCTCGCGGCCGCCGCTTCTGCCCAGATCTCGGGCAGCACCGGCGTCCAGACCTCGGGTTCTGAGCACGTGATCAACCTGGCTGACTATGCCAACATCACGACGCAGCGCGTCGATGGCAACGCCATCGTCACGATCACCTTCCTCAGCGACATCGACTCGGTGGACCTCGAACTCGACCCCGACAACGTGGTGTTCGTGTTCGACATGGGCGGCCCGGCCACGATCCACGGCATCGGCTGGGACGTGACCATCACCGCTCTCGGCAGTTCGTGGCTGACCGAGGCCTACGTCAACTTCGGCGCTCTGGGCGGCACCCCCGGCCTGTACCTGCACCCCGGTGCGGGCTTCAGCAACCCTGGCACGGGCTCCTACTCGTCGGGCGGCATCATCGACCTGACGGACAACGGAATCCCGGACGTGGTCATCGCCAACGGCATGATGCGTCTGGAGTTCTTCGAGTCCTTCGATGACGTGTCGAACGCCCGCGACGGCTTCTGGCACGCCGGGTCGGTCCTGACCCTCGACATGACCATCGTCCCCGCTCCGGGCGCCTTGGCGCTGCTCGGCTTGGGTGGCTTGGCCATCCGTCGTCGCCGCTAATCCGCGATGATTCGACTCTCCGAGTTGAACGCAGCCCCCGTCCCCGCGACGGGGGCTGTTGCTTTTGTCATCGAAGAACCGCGGCGCTGACTGACAGCCCGCGACCCGATGTCGGGCGCCGCCGCTTACCGCCGCTCGATGGCCGGAAGCCCCCTGGCCGACCGCTCCGCGTCGATGTGTGCGTGGACTGCCCGCGCCAGTCGGTCGAGCGCCACCTTCGGGTCGATGCCGTTGCCGCCCCCCACCGTACCGGGGTTGCGCAGGTAATCCTGCAGCACCGTCTGCAGTTCGGTCTGCAACTTGTCCTGGTAGAGTCCGGTCGCGATCCAGCCGGGCGCCTGGCCGGTCTGCGGATCCGAACGCCATGTGTCGAGCATCCACGCAGCGCGATCTGCGAACTTGTCCTCCGGCATCGGCTGGATCAGGTACTTGCCGGGCGCGCTCGGATCGGTCAGGCCTGAGGTCGAACGGAATGCCTCGGACTCCAACACGCTCAGGTTGGCGGGCGGCGCGACGCGCAACTTGTGCCAGTAGGCCGTCGCCTGTTCGTCGGAGACGAGCCAGTTGATCATGCTCCAGCCGGCCTGCTTGTTCGGCGCATGCACGCTCATCGCCCAGAGCACCGAGCCAGTGATGGTCGCACGCACCTTGCCGCGAGGGACGGGAGAGATGGCAAAGTCGAGTGTGGGATTGTCGTTCTCGAACTTGGGGACGAACCACGACCCGCCGTACAACATCGCCACTCGACCTGAGGGAAAGTAGACCGAAGGCCCGGTGCCGCTGTCCTGCCCGAAGGTCGGCTTCCACGAGCCATCAACGATGAGGTCGCGCATGAAGAGAAGTGCGTCAACGCCGGCCTGGGAGTTGATGAAAGTGGTTTGTCCATCGTCGCTCCACAGCACGCCACCAGCCTGGGCGAAGAAGTTCAGAAATGGCCACGACCAGATCTCGATGTCCACGCCCTGAATGACATCGTTGGGCCTGGGGTCATTGGGTCCGAACAGGTCGCCGCGCCGGCCGGTCAGGGCTTTGGCGACTCGTCGCAGGTCGTCCCAGTTCCAGGCGCTGTTGGGCTCTCCCAAGGGAGCGTCGGGGTGGGCGGCGTTGTAGGCGTTGAATATCTCGCGGTTGAAGTAAAGCCCGTACATCGCGTTGTCTTCGGGCAAAGCGTAGATCTTGCCGTTGATGCGGAGCGTCTCGATGAGGCGATCGGGAAAGCGGTCAAGCCCGCCGGGGCCGAGCCCGAAGCGAGGATCATTGATGTAGGCGTCGAGGGGTTCGAGCATGCCTCGGGCGACGAACTGCTGGTAGTAGTCGACACCGGTGCGCATCACCTCGATGCCCTCGCCCTTGGCGTGCCAGGCGGTGTATTTGGCGGCGATGTCGGCATGACGCTGGTATTCGACGACGACCGGCGCGATGCGCTCATACACGCGCGCGTAGGTGTCCTCGAAGAGGCGATCTTCAAAAGGCATGCCCCAGACGGCCATGGTGAGCGGAATGCGCCCCTCGGCCGCCTTTCCGCGCGCCGTGCCTCCGGTGAGAAACCCGGGGATGACCGTCGCCGCCGTGCCTGCGGCCAGACCAAACAGCACCACCAGCGAGGCTCGCATGTCGCGTTCTCCTATTCCTTCATTCCCGTCATCGCCACCCCGCGCACGAAGGCACGCTGGGCAATGAAGAACACGATGACCAGCGGGAGCACGAGAATGGTGCCGGCCGCCATCGTCTGAGGCCAGGCCGAGAAATACATGTTGTTGGCCAGGTCAGCGATGGCCAGAGGGAGCGTCTTCTTCTCGATCGAATCGATCACGATGAGCGGCCAGAAGAAACTGTTCCACGAGTTGACGAAACTGAAGATGCCCAGCGCACTGATGGAAGGCCAGACGATGGGGCGCACGACCATCCAGACGATGTCAAACTCCCCCATGCCGTCGATGCGTGCGGCGTCGAGCAGGTCGTCGGGGACGCTGGAGATGGCCTGCCGCATGTAGAACACGCCGAAGCCGCTGGCCAGGAACGGCACCACCAGCGCCTGGAAGTTGTCGACGTACCCGATCCACGAGCAGATGACGTAGGCGAAGATGAAGAACACCTGGATTGGCAGCATCATCGTCACCAGCGTGAGCCAGAAGGCGATGCGCTTGCCGGAGAATCGCAGTTTCGCAAAGGCGTAGCCCGCCATCGCGTTGTGCGTCACCGCGAGCACCGTCGTGACGGCGGCGACGGTGATGCTCATCCAGTAGAAGTGGCCCAGCCGCCCCCCGCTCATCGCGGCGCGATAGTTGTCCCACTGCCAGCCGTGCTGAGGCAGCAGCGTGGCCAGCGTGGGCGGCTGCCCGGCCTCGATGTCAGTCTTCAGGCTGGTCAGCACCATCCACAGGAACGGCACCAGCATCGTCAGCGCGATGCCGTAGGCGATCACATGCGCAAGGATGCGCAGCACCAGCGGCGGGCGATGGAAGGCTGAGTCGCTCATCGCGCTCCTCCACGCCCGAACCAAGCCAGTTGTCCGGCGGTGACAATGGCCGTCAGCGCAAAGATGAGCACGCCGATGGCGGCCGCGTACCCGTAACTCCCGTAGGTGAAGTTGCGGTAGATTTCGAGATTGAGCACGGTGGTGCGCAGCGTTTCGGTGCGCCCGGTCATGATGAAGACCAAGTCGAAGACCTGGAGCGAGCCGATCACGCCGGTGATGAGCAGGAAGGCTGTCATCGGTCGCACCATCGGCCAGGTGATGTGCCGAATGACCTGGAAGCGATGGGCGCCGTCGAGGGCGGCGGCCTCGTAGAGGCTCTTGGGCACCGCCTGCAAGGCCGCCAGATAGAGCACGACGCAGAAGCCGATCCCGCGCCAGACTGCGACGATGATGATCCACGTCAGCGGCCACCAGCCCTCGACCAGCCAGCGCGGCGGATCGGTCACGCCGACGAGGCTCAGGATCCAGTTGAGCAGCCCTGCCTGGTCATCCAGCACCCAGCGCCACACGAAGCCGATCGCCACGATCGAGACAATGGTGGGCATGAACACCATGGTGCGGATGAGCGCACGTCCGCGGAACCACTCGGCATCCAGCAGCACCGCCAGCGCGAAGGCGATCAGCACGGTCGGCGGCACCGACGCGACCACGAAGATGAGCGTGTTGCGCAGCCCCGCACCAATGCGCGGGTCGGAGGCCATGCGGGTCAGGTTGTCCAGCCCGACCCAAACGGGCAGGCGCCAGCCGTCGGCCTGCGTCCACAGCGGCCCACCGCTCCACTGAAACAGGCTCAGGCTGAGCCCGACGACGGTGGGAATCAGCACAAAGACGGCGAGAATCGCCAGTGGAAAGGCGATGAATGCCCACGCCGTGCCGTTTCGCCTTCCCATCGGCCCGCGACCCTCCCTGCCGGACTGCTGCGAGCATACGGCACCCGCGGACGGTTGTCAGCCGCCCGCGGGCTCTGATCGCCGATCAGCGACGGGGGGCGCCGCACGAGCAAGCGCCCGTGCATGCCTCCTCCGGCTCGGGGTCGACCAGGTGCTCGGCGTTGACCACGGCAAAGCGGGCCTGGAAGAACCGCAGGTACTTCGGCTCGTGTGTGAATCGCAGACCGTGCACCCGCTCGGGCTGCTCGAACAGGTCTTCGACCGCCTCGGCCGTCACGTCCATGTGGGCCTGGGTGTAGACGCGGCGCGGAATGGTCAGGCGAACCAGTTCAAGTTTGGGATAGATGTTCTCTCCGGTGTCGTGGTCGCGCCCGGCCGAAACGGCTCCCCGCTCCATCGAACGCACACCCGACTCGACGTACAGCGCGCCCGCCAGCGCCTGGGCCGGGTACTGCTCGCGCGGAATGTGCGGCAGGAACTTGGAGGCATTGAGAAAGATGCCGTGCCCGCCGATCGGCTTGACCAGCGGCACGCCGTGCTCCATCAGCCGGTGCCCGAGGTACTCGACCTGTCCGACGCGGGCGTGGATGTGGTCGTACTCGATCGACTCGCGGATGCCGATGGCCATGGCTTCCATGTCGCGCCCCGCCAGCCCGCCGTAGGTGTGCAGGCCCTCGTAGACCACCACCATGTTGCGGGCCCGCTCGGCCAGGTCGTCGTCGTTGACCGCCAGGAACCCGCCGATGTTCACCAGCGCGTCCTTCTTGGCCGACATCGTGCATCCGTCGGTGTGCGAGCAGATCTCCTTGAGGATGGCGGCGATGGTCTTGTTCTCGTAGCCCTTCTCGCGGCACTTGATGAAATAGGCGTTCTCGACGGCCCGGGTCGCGTCGAGGTAGACGGGGATGCCGTGCTTGTGGCACAGGGCGCAGGTGTCGCGGATGTTGGCCATGCTGCACGGCTGCCCGCCGGCCATGTTCACGTTCGTCTCCAGCGACAGGTAGGCCACGCGCTTGGCGCCCACCTCGTCAATCAGGCGCTGGATCTTGCCCAGGTCGCAGTTGCCCTTGAACGGGTGCTCGCTTTCGGGGTCGTGGGCCTCGTCGATGATGACATCCACGAACTTGCCCCCGGCCAGTTCCTGGTGCAGTTTCGTGGTCGTGAAGTACATGTTGCCCGGCACGTAGTCGCCCTGCTTGATGCACAGTTGGCTGAGCATGTGCTCGGCGCCGCGTCCCTGGTGCGTCGGGATCAGGTGCCTGTACCCATACACCTCCTGCACCGTCTGCTCGAGGTTGTAGAAGTTGCGCGAGCCGGCGTAGGCCTCGTCGCCGAGCATCATCCCCGCCCACTGCCGATCGCTCATGGCGCTGGTGCCCGAGTCGGTCAGCAGGTCGATGTAGACGTCCTCGCTGCGGAGCAGGAAGGTGTTGTACCCGGCCTCGGCCAGGGCTCGCTCACGCTCGGCCCGCGTGGTCATGCGGATCGGCTCAACCATCTTGATCTTGAACGGCTCGGCCCACGAACGCCTGCGGCGGGACATGCGTGCTCTCCATTGACAGACCCCTCGCCGGCCCCGGGGCCGGACCAACCGGCCGGGGGGAGCGACGGACGCCACATAATAGGAGATTCACAAGTCCGCTTTGCGGTGCGGGCACAACAAAAACCCGCGTGTGCGGGTCTGTGGCGGACAAGTGGAGCGGAGGAGGATCGAACTCCCGACCTCATCATTGCGAACGATGCGCTCTACCAGCTGAGCTACCGCCCCGTGTGGGCAGAAGTCTATGCCCCCACTCGACCGGCCGTCTGCACCGGGAGCGGGCGGCCGCCGCGCCGGCAGGCCCTGGTCGGTCCGCAGCGTGCCCGGCCCAACTCGCCCCGTCGCCCCCGACGGAAGAGGCGGCGTACCATTTGCAAATGCATTCGCGTCTGTTGTTCACGCTTCTCACACTGCTCACCCTGACCCTGGCGGCCGGACCTGGCGGCTGCCAGCGCGGGCAGGCCCCGGATGGGCACGATCTGCGGGTGGTCGTGGCCACCATTCCACCCATCCGCGGGCTCATCCGTCCGCTGTTGCCCGAGTCGGTCCATGTCGTCATGCTGGTGGAGCCTGGGCAGAACGCCCACGGGCATCGCCTGACGCCCGCGCAGGTGGCCACCGCCCGCACGGCCGACGTCATCTTCGCGGTCGGGCTGGGCATGGAAGAGGGGGCGCTCGAGCAGTTTCAGCGCCACCGCCCGGTGCGCCAGCAGATCGGTGTCTTCGCCGAGATGGTCGACGTGGGATTCAGCGGCCAGGCGCACGAGGGGCACGACCACGCAGGACACGATCACGCTTCGCACGCCGACATGCACGTGTGGATCGACCCGGTGCTCAGCGCCGAGTTTGTGGAAGCGGCGGCGGCCATGCTGATCGAGCGGGTGCGGCCTTCGCAGCCGGCGCTGGCCGAACAAGTTGCCGCGCGGCGCGACGCGCTGCTGGCGACGATCAAGGCCATCGACGCGGCCTATGCCCAGCGCCTTGCGCCCTTCGCCGGGCAGAGCGTGCTGACGGCGCACCCGGCTTTTGCCCGCATGCTCGAGCGCTACGGCCTGCACGAGGTTTCGTTGAGCGCCACGTCGGGGCACGCCGGCCCGAGCGCCGCCGAGTTGTCGGCCGCGCTGCGGACGGTGCGGGAGCGGGGCGTGGTGGCGGTGTTTCTGGAGCCGCAGGCGCCGGCGGCGCTGCCGCGGCGGATCGCCGAGCAGGCCGGTCTGCCGCTGGGTACGCTGGATCCGCTCGGTTCGGGCGACTGGGAGCGAATGATGGAGAGCAATCTGGACGCCCTGGTTGCAACGTTGTCGGAGGCGGCCGCCCGGCCATGAGCGAGCACCCGGCGATTCTCACCGAGAACCTCTCGTACCGCTACCCCGATGGCGGCGAGGATGTGCTCGCCAACATCACGCTCCGGGTCGAGTGCGGGGAGAAACTCGGCATCCTCGGTCCCAACGGCGGCGGCAAGTCCACGCTGCTCAAACTGGTGCTCGGGCTGCTGCGTCCGGACCGCGGCCGCGTGCTGGTGTTCGGGCTTTCGCCCGAGCGGGCAAGGGTCGAGGGGCTGGTCGGCTATCTTCCGCAGCGGATCGAAGCGGCCCTGGATGCCCCGCTGTCGGTGCGGCAGGTGATCGCGCTGCCCGCGACGCTGCCGCTGGGCCCGCTGGCCCGACTGGGCGCCGAGGCCCGCGCGCACATCGACCGCATCCTCGGCCTGCTGGAACTGGAGGCGTTGGCCGATCGCCCGGTGGCGGCGTTGTCGGGCGGGCAGTTGCAGCGGGTGATGATCGCCCGCGCGCTGTCGCGTCGTCCGCACTTGCTGATTCTCGACGAGCCCACCGTCGGCATCGACGTGCGCGGGCAGCAGCGTTTTGCCGAGATGCTCAAGCGCCTGCACGACGAACTGGGATTGACGGTGCTGCTGGTCAGCCACGAGTTGCGGACGGTGGTGGCGGGGTCGGACCGCATCGCGTGCCTGGCGCGGACGATGCATTTTCACGGCTCGGCCTCGGGCCTGACGCCGCACATCCTCGGGCAGGTGTTCCGGCATGATGTCGAGGCGATGTTCGGGCCGGTGAGCGGGGAGACGGCCGCATCGCCGGTCGGCCGCGGGCAGGAACACGGCGCCGGAAGCGCCCATGACGCGTGCGCCGAGGGCGGAGGCTGCTGTGGTCACCATTAGGTATCTGACCGAGCCGGGCCTGGCGGGGTTTTTCTGGCCGGTGGTGCTGACGGCCGTGCTGGTGGCGATTCTCGGCGGTGCGCTGAGTTGGCTGGTGGTGGTGCGGCGGCTGTCGTTCATCGGGCAGGGGATCAGCCACTCGGCCTTCGGCGGCGTGGGGCTGGCGCTGGCCGTGGGCGCGGGGGCGGGCACGGCGGCATCGAACGCGGCGATGATGGGCGTTGTGCTGGCCTTTGCGATCGTGTCGGCCCTGGTCATTGCCGCAATTGCTGATCGGCGCACCGGCAACACCGACGCGGCGATCGGAATTGTGCTGTCGGTGGCGATGGCGATTGGTTTTCTGCTGCATCATCACGCGCAGCGTGGCGCGGCGGCGCGCGGCCTGGCGCCCCCGCCGTCGATCGAGCAGGTCTTGTTTGGCTCGATCACAACGATTGGCTGGAGCGACCTGTACCTGGGGACGGTGCTCGGCGCCGTCGCGTTGGGTCTGCTGGCGTGGAAGCGGCATGCGGTGGTGTTCTGGATGTTTGACGAGTCGGCGGCCGAGGCGTTCGGGGTGCCGACGGCGCCGGTGCGGAGCCTGGTGCTGGCGGTGCTGGCGGTGGTGGTGGTGATCACGATGAAACTGGCCGGCGTGGTGCTGGCGACGGCGGTGCTGGTGCTGCCGGGTGCGGCGGCGTTGCGGGTGTCGAGCCGTCTGGGGCCGGTCATCGTCGTGTCGATCGGTCTGGGATTGGTCTGTTCGCTGGCGGGGCTGGTGGCGGCGTTTGAGTTGGACGTGCAGCCGGGGCCGACGATGGTGCTGGCGATGGTGGGCTGCTACGGCGCGGCCCGCGTGTGGTCCGGGCGGCGGTGAGTAGACGCACAACGGCTTTCACCGCAGAGAACACTGGGGGGCACGGAGGGATGCGCTTGGTGATCGGGCAATGGGTGATCGGGCAATGGGTGATCGGGCGATGGGTGATCGGGTGATGGGTGATCGGGTGATGGGCCGTGGCATCGCCGACCTATCCAGACTGCCACGGCTCGCCGTCGCCATGCCTGGGTGCCACCGCTCGCCGCCGCCGTGGACGGCGCAGCGGCGCGAGCGGCCCTCTGGCGTGCGGGAGTGAGTCTTCGCAGCGTGAGCGAAGGTCGTCGCTGCGTGAGGGAACATGGCCGCTGCGTGAGGGAACATGGCCGCCGCGCGAGAAAACATGTTCGGAGCGAGAGGGAACACTCTGGCAGCGCGAGAGAACATGATCTTCGCTCGAGGAATTGTCTGCGTCGCGCGAGGAATTGTCTCCGTCGCTCGAGGCTTTGTCTCCGTCGCGCGAGGAATTATGATCTTCGCTCGATCTCCCGGCCCGCGCGGCTCATGCACGTTCGCGGCGCTTCGAGCCACGATCGCAGCCGATCGCCGCTCGTTTGCCGCACATTCCCGCAATTTGCCCTCTTGTGGCTGATCCGCCTTGTCCGGCCCGGCCTTCGCCAGACGCGGGGGGCAGCGGTCGCCGGGGAGCCGGGCTTCCGTCGCCGATTGGTCCTATCCCACCCGCGATGAGGCTTCCTCTCCAACGTCCGGGGGACTCCGCCTGGCGTGTGAGGTTCCCGCGAAGTTATCGCTTACTAACGTGAAGGCCCAACCCAACGCACCGTGCAAAGGGGGCCTTCAAGAGAACCCGATGTGAAAGGAGTCAGTCATGAGCAAAGGTGGAAGTGGCGGCAAGGGTGGCGGGCATGGCGGCGGGGGCAAGGGCGGCGGGGGCGGGGGCAAGGGCGGCGGCGGCGGGGGCAAGGGCGGCGGGGGCGGCGGGGGCGGGGGCAAGGGCGGCGGGGGCAAGGGCGGCGGGGGCGGCGGGGGCGGGGGCAAGGGCGGGGGCAACCCGAACTACCCGAGCACGACCGGCAAACCGTCCGGCCCCGGGCGTGGGAACACGCCGAAGTAGTCGTCGCTGATCGGCACCACGGACGAACGCCGGCCCGGCCAAAGGGCCGGCGTTCTGGCATGGGTGCACGATGCCGCCGTCGGCACGCTGCGGGTCGGCGCGCCCCGCCTGCCGGCCCGGCTGGGCCAGCCGGGCGCCCGACGCACCCTTCGCGGCCGCTTGCACAGCCCCCACAACTCCCGTATCTTGGGCCGACTAGGGTTGGCGTGGCGTGGCGAGGGGCCGGGATGGCGTTCGTCGTCACCACCAGGGGGTTGGGAGCGACAGGAACATCGATGACCTGGGGTGAGAAGCGGCTGGAAGGGGATTTTGTCAGCACGCTTCGCGGGCTGAAGTACACCCACCGTCCCGACATCCACAATCGGGCAACGCTGGAGGCCAACTTCCGCCAGAAGTTCGACGCGCTCAATCGTGTCACGCTGACCGACAGCGAGTTCCAGCGACTGCTCGACGAGATCGTCAAGCCAGACGTCTACGAATCAGCGCGGTTGCTCCGGAACCGCGAAACCTTTATCCGCGACGACGGCACGCCGCTGAACTACACGCTGGTCAACATCAGGGACTGGTGCAAGAACACGTTTGAGGTCGTCAATCAACTCCGCATCAACACTGACAACAGTTTCCACCGCTACGACGTCATGCTGCTGATCAACGGCGTCCCCGTTGTCCAGATCGAGCTCAAGACGCTCGGAATCAGCCCCCGCCGGGCGATGGAGCAGATCGTCGAGTACAAGAACGATCCTGGCAACGGCTACACCAAGACGCTGCTCAGCTTCGTGCAGATCTTCATCGTCAGCAACCGAACGGACACGTGGTACTTCGCCAACAACAACGCAAGGCACTTCGCCTTCGACGCCGACGAGCGATTCCTTCCCATCTACCAGTTCGCCGCCGATGACAACTCGAAGATCACGCACCTTGACGACTTCGCGGAGCGGTTCCTCGCCAAGTGCACGCTCGGCCAGATGATCAGCAAGTACATGGTCCTCATCGCCAGCGAGCAGAAGCTGATGATGATGCGGCCGTATCAGATCTACGCCGTCAAGGCCATCGTCGACTGCATCGAGCAGAACTGCGGCAACGGCTACATCTGGCACACGACCGGCTCCGGCAAGACGCTCACCTCCTTCAAGGCCGCCACGCTCCTCAAGACCAACGAGAGCATCCACAAGTGCGTCTTCGTCGTCGATCGCAAGGACCTCGACCGCCAGACCCGGGAGGAGTTCAACCGGTTCCAGGAGGGCTGCGTCGAGGAGAACACCAACACCGCCGCACTCGTGCGTCGCCTGCTGTCCGACGACTACGCCGACAAGGTCATCGTCACGACGATCCAGAAGCTCGGGCTGGCCCTCGACGAGAGCAGCAAGCACAACCGGCAGCACGCCGCCCAGGGACGGACCACCTTCAAGCAGCGCCTCGAAGCCCTCCGCGACAAGCGCATGGTGTTCATCTTCGACGAGTGCCACCGCTCGCAGTTCGGCGAGAACCACAAGGCCATCAAGGAGTTCTTCCCCAACTCCCAGCTCTTCGGGTTCACGGGTACGCCGATCTTCGAGGACAACGCGAGCATCAGACAGATCGAGAGTGATGTCGCCACCCTGCGCACCACGCGGGACCTCTTCCAGAATCAGCTGCACGCCTACACCATCACCCACGCCATCGAGGACCGGAATGTCCTCCGTTTCCACGTCGACTACTACAAGCCGAAGGACGCCCCGGCACTCAGGCCCGGCCAGACGCTCAGCAAGCAGGCCGTCGCGCAGGCGATACTGGACAAGCACAATGCCGCAACGGGCGGCCGCCGCTTCAATGCGCTGCTGGCCACCGCCTCGATCAACGATGCCATCGACTACTACGAAGTGTTCAAGAGACTCCAGGCCGAGCGTCAGGCCGCCGATCCCGAGTTCGTCCCTCTCAAGATCGCCGCCGTCTTTTCGCCGCCTGCCGAGGGCAACCCGGATGTCCGGCAGATTCAGGAAGACCTACCCCAGGAACGCGCCGACAACCAGCACGACCCCGAGGGCAAGAAGAAGGCTCTCAAGGCCATCATCGCCGACTACAACCGACAGTACGGCACCAACCACTCCATCGCCGAGTTCGACCTCTACTACCAGGACGTCCAGCAGCGCATCAAGGACCAGCAGTATCCCAACCGCGACCTACCCCGAAAGGGCGACGAGAAGATCGACATCACGATCGTCGTCGATATGCTCCTCACCGGCTTTGACTCCAAGTACCTCAACACGCTCTACGTCGACAAGAACCTCAAGCACCACGGCCTGATCCAGGCCTTCAGCCGCACCAACCGCGTCCTCAACGCGACCAAGCCCTACGGCCAGATCCTCGACTTCCGCCAGCAGCAGGCCAACGTCGACGAGGCCATCGCCCTCTTCTCAGGCGCTCACCCCGACCGCGCCCGCGAGATCTGGCTGGTCGACAAGGCCCCGGTCGTCATCGAGCGGTTCCAGAAGGCCGTCGCCGACCTCGGCGAGTTCATGAGGTCACAAGGCCTCGAAGCGAAGCCCGATCAGGTCAACAACCTGATGGGCGACGATGCCCGCGCCCAGTTCATCAAGCGGTTCAAAGAGGTCCAGCGCCTTCAGACCCAGCTTGACCAGTACACCGACCTCACCGACGAGCAGCGCGAGCGGATCGAGCAGGCCTTGCCCAAGGACGACCTCCGCGCCTTCCGCGGCGTCTACCTCGAGACAGCCCGGCGTCTCAAGGAGCAGCAGGGGGCGACCGGTGCGGACGGCCAGCCCGCCAACGCCGCAGCGGACCAACTCGACTTCGAGTTCGTCCTCTTCGCCTCGGCTCTCATCGACTACGACTACATCATGAAACTGATCGCCAGGTATTCGGGGCAGGACCCCATGAAGCTCAAGATCACACGCGAGCAGCTCATCGGCCTCATCCAGTCCGACGCCAAGTTCCTCGACGAGCGCGACGAGATCACCGAGTACGTCCGCTCGCTCAAGGAAGGCGAGGGCCTGGACGAGCGGGCCGTCCGCAACGGCTACGAGCAGTTCAAGGCCCAGAAGCAGGCCGGGGAGATCGCCGATCTCGCCGCGAAGCACGGGCTGACGGCCGAATCGCTCTCGGCCTTCGTCGGCACGATCCTCCAACGCATGATCTTCGACGGCGAACAACTGACCGACCTGATGGAGCCGCTCGGCCTGGGCTGGCGCGAGCGCCGCGAGTGCGAACTCGCCCTCATGGCCGACCTTGTTCCGCTCCTCAACAAGCGGGCCCACGGCCGCGCGATCTCGGGCCTCAATGCCTACGAGCATGGAGGCGGGCGATGACCGGCAAGACACCACGGCCGTTAGTGCCGAAACTGCGGTTCCCGGAGTTCGAGGATGCGGCGGAGTGGGAGCAGCGAACGATGGGAAACCTTGGCGTTTTCATCAGGGGCCTGACGTATTCCGCCGCAGATGTTGCCGACGCGGGCCTGCTCGTGCTGCGCTCCAGCAACATCCAAGATGGTCGTCTCGTGCTGGATTCCGATTTGGTTCATGTCGCAAAGGAGTGTCCGCCGGACCTCTTGCTCAGAGAGGGCGACGTTGCCATCTGCATGTCGAACGGAAGCAAGGCGCTGGTGGGCAAGCATGCCGAGTACAGAGGCGGGTATGAGGGCGAAATCACCGTCGGCGCGTTCTGTTCGATTTTTCGCGCCACGAACACGTTTGCCAAGCTTGCATTTGCTACGGATGCGTATTCGGACTTTGTTGCTCTTGGTATCGCTGGTGGCAACATCAACAATCTTAAGAATGCAGACCTCGAAGCGTTTGAGTTCTATGTACCACGACACAGAGAAGAACAGCAGAAGATCGCTGACTGCCTCGGTTCGTTGGACGACCTGATCGCGGCGGAGAGCCGGAAACTCGACGCCCTGCGGCGGCACAAGCAAGGGCTGATGCAGCAACTCTTCCCTCAGCCCGGCGAGTCCGTGCCGCGCCTGCGGTTCCCGGAGTTCGAGGATGCGCCGGCTTGGGAGCAGAAAGAGATAGACGCGCTTGCCCGCGTAACACAAGGCGGCACTCCCGACACGACCAACGCAGACTACTGGGGTGGACCGATCTACTGGTTGACGCCCGCCGAGATGGGCAAGGACGATAGTCCCTACATCGGATCAACTAGACGGACTCTAACGGAGGAAGGCCTCGAACACTGCTCGTCAGAGTTGTTGCCCCCCCAATCCGTGATCATCTCGACTCGCGCACCAATCGGGCATCTGGCGATCAACACATTGCCGATAGCGATCAATCAGGGGTGTCGCGGATTGATCCCGGTCGCTGATGCGCGCTTTCTCTATTACGCACTCCTGTATGCGAAGCCTCGACTGTTGGACCTCGGCGCCGGCAACACCTTCAAGGAACTCTCTGGCAGCGCTCTCAAGGCCTTTATACTCCCGGCTCCATCGCCGCGCGAGCAAAGGAAGATCGCCGACTGCCTGACGTCCCTGGACGACCTGATCGCGGAGGAGGGCCGGCGGCTCGAAGCCCTGCGGCGGCACAAGCAAGGGCTGATGCAGCAACTCTTCCCCAGACCGGAGGAGGAGGCGAGATGAGCGAAACCACCTACGCCGACCTGCCCTCGCTGGCCCGGCACCTCCGGGATGTGCTGGCCGACAAGGGCCAGAGAAGGCCCGAAAGGAGCCCCTTCGTCCTGCTCTACGCCTTCAACGGCACGGGCAAGACGCGGCTGTCCACGGCGTTCAAGGACCTCGGCAAGGTCGTCGGTGAAGATGGCGCGGTGCAGAAGCGGGACACGCTGTACTTCAACGCGTTCACCGAGGACCTGTTCACATGGGACAATGACCTGGAGAACGACGAGCACCGCACGCTCAAGTTGAATGCCGCATCCAGTTTCTTCGTCGGGCTCAACGAATTGGAGATCGAGAACCGCATCCGGCCGCTGCTGGACCGCTACGCGGATTTCGACTTCAAGATCAACTTCGTGTTCGACGAGCACACAGGCAAGATCACCGATGCGGAGGTGACCTTCTCCCGAGAGGTGCTGAGCGGTGAGGGTGATGAGGCGCGGACCGAGCAGGTGGACGGCATCAAGATCTCCCGCGGCGAGGAGAACATCTTCATCTGGTGCTTCTTCCTCGCCATTCTCCAACTCGCCCTCGATGGGGCCGAGGCGTACAAGTGGGTCGAGCACGTCTATATCGACGACCCGATCTCGTCCCTCGACGAGCACAACGCCATCGTCGTCGGCAACCACCTCGTCCAGCTTTATCGCGAAGCGCAGCGACCGATCAAGACGGTCGTCTCAACGCACCACGCGCTCTTCTTCAACGTCCTGCACTACGAACTGCGGAACCATGTCGGCGGGCCGCAACAGTTCATCCTCAAGCGTGACCCAAGGTCGTCAGGATACCTGCTTGCCGAACAGCCGAACGACACGCCGCAGTTCTACCACGTCGCCGCGTTGGCGGACCTCTGGCTGGTGGCTCAGAACGGGCAGGCCAAGACCTTCCACTTCAACATCCTTCGGACCATCCTTGAGAAGACGGCCCTGTTCCTCGGCCATCGCCACTTCTCCGAGTGCATCAAGAAGGCGGCGGATGATGCGGACGGCATCCTGCACCAGCGCTTCGTCGATTTGCTCAGCCACGGCAAGTACTCGATGTACGAGCCGACGGAGATGGGCGACGACACGAAGAACTACTTCCTGACGATCCTGCGGGGGTTCGTGGAGCGCCACCCGTTCAATCGTGAACTCGTGCCGGAACCGGTCGCCGCGGCAGAACCGGCGCCGGATGCGGGTGCCGCACCTCAACCAGTCGCAGCCGCGACCCCCGCCCAAGATACGGAGGCGCCATGACCGAGAACAACCAGAAGCAGCTTGGCAAAATACTCTGGGCCATCGCGGATCAACTCCGCGGGGCGATGAACGCGGACGACTTCCGCGACTACATGCTCGCGTTCCTGTTCCTCCGCTACCTCTCGGACAACTACGAGCAGGCCGCGAAGAAGGAACTCGGACGCGACTACCCCGACCCCAATGCCGTCGGTAACGGCGGCCGGTCGCCGCTGTCGGTGTGGTACGACCAGAATCCGGGCGATGTGGCGGCGTTCGAGAAGCAGATGCGGCTCAAGGCCCACTACGTCATCCGCCCAGAGCACCTCTGGACCAGCATTGCGCACATGGCCCGGACCCAGCATGGCGACCTTCTCAACACGCTCCAAGCGGGGTTCAAGTACATCGAGAACGAGTCGTTCCAGAGCACCTTCTCGGGCCTGTTCTCGGAGATCAACCTCGGCTCGGACAAGCTCGGCAAGACCTTTGCCGACCGCAACGCGAAACTCTGCACCATCATCACCAAGATCGCGGAAGGTCTCGCGGAGTTCTCCACCGACAGCGACACGCTGGGCGACGCCTACGAGTACCTGATCGGCCAGTTCGCCGCTGGGTCGGGGAAGAAGGCGGGCGAGTTCTACACGCCGCAGCGGATCTCGGACATCCTGTCGGCGATCGTCACGCTCGACAGTCAGGAACCGAAGACGGGCAAACGCAAGCACCTCGCGAGCGTCATGGACTTCGCGTGCGGATCGGGCTCGCTGCTGCTCAACGTGCGCAAGCGGATGGGGCCGCACGGGATCGGGAAGATCTTCGGGCAGGAGAAGAACATCACGACCTACAACCTCGCGCGGATGAACATGCTGCTGCACGGGGTGAAGGACTCGGAGTTCGAGATCTTCCACGGCGACACACTGACGAACGACTGGGACATGCTCCGGGAGACCAACCCGGCGAAGAAGCAGTACTTCGACGCCGTGGTCGCCAACCCGCCATTCAGTTACCGATGGGAGCCGACCGAGGCGCTCGGTGAGGACATGCGCTTCAAGAACTACGGGCTGGCCCCGAGGTCTGCGGCGGACTTCGCGTTCCTCCTCCACGGCTTCCACTACCTCAAGGAAGACGGCGCGATGGCGATCATCCTGCCGCACGGCGTGCTGTTCCGCGGCGGTGCCGAGGCGAAGATCCGCACGAAGATGCTCAAGGACGGGCACATCGACACCATCATCGGACTGCCGGCGAATCTGTTCTATTCGACGGGCATCCCGGTCTGTATCCTCGTGCTGAAGAAGTGCAAGAAGCCCGACGATGTGCTGTTCATCAACGCGTCGGAGCACTTCGACAAGGGCAAGCGCCAGAACTCGCTGTCCGATCAGCACATCGCGAAGATCATCGAGACCTATCAGCAGCGTCCGGAGAAGCCCGTTGAGCGGTACGCCAGGCGCGTGGAGATGGCCGAGATTGAGGCCAACGACTACAACCTGAACATCTCGCGGTACGTGAGCACGGCCAAGGCCGAGGAAGAGATCGACCTTGAGGCGACGCACAAGGTGCTGGTGAGCATCGAGAAGGACATCCGGAAAGCGAAGAAGAAGCACAACGGGTATCTGAAACAGATCGGGCTGGCTCCGTTGCCATGACAGCAGGACCGGCAGGTGTCTTCGCGTGCGCGGGCGCCTGTGCATGCGTCATCTGAGCCGACGGGGCGCTGTTCGTGAACGGCGGTCTTCTCGCCCGGCGCAGGGAGGCCGGACTGCCTGTCCGCCCGTCTCTTGCGACCGCATTCCTCCTTCGCGCTCGCTCCGACCCTCTTCCACGCCGTTTCCACCCCTCCCTTCCTCTCCGAGGCGCCACCCCGGCAGCAATCGACCCGGAGCGGAGAGCCGGGCCACCCCATGCGCAAAGTTCGCCGCTCGCGGCGGCGGAGCGCACACTCTCTCATTTCAAAGCCCCCCTGCGCACTGGCCCGATGACCCCGCCACGACAGAACGAACGCCTCTGCCCGGGAGTGTCACGGGCGCACGGCGTTCTTACATCCAACCGGCGGCCCGTGCGTGCGCCCATAGAAGAAGGACTCCGTCATGGCAAAGGTCGTTCCGGACACACGGCAGGAAATGATCGCCTGGTACGCGCAGCGCGCCGCCTCCTGGGCCGCCAACGCCAATAACATCGGACTCAACACCTCCCAGGTCACCGCGCTGGCCACGCTCATCAACGCCGCACAGACCAGCGAATCGGCCGCGGCCGCCGCACGAAGCGCCAGCAAGAACGCCACGCTTACCTATCACTCCAACGCCGCCACCCTCAAGGAATTCGGCGCCGGACTGGTCAAGACCATCAAGGCCTACGCCGAAGCCACCAACAACACCACCGTCTACTCCCTCGCGTCCATCCCGCCCCCTGCCAAGCCCGGACCCCTCGGCCCGCCCGAAATGCCCTCCGACGTCCGCGCCGTCCTCAACAACAACGGACAGGTCGAACTCCGGTGGAACGGCACCCGCGCCGGCGCAACCTCATTCCGCATCGAACGCAACATCTTCCCCATCAACGGAAATCCCAGCAACTGGCAACTCATCGACGTCGTCGAAGAGCGTTCTTACATTGACTCCCACGTGCCGCAGGGCCTGGTCATGGCCCTCTACCGCGTCATCGCCCAGCGCGCCGGCGGCATGTCGGTGGCCAGCGAACCCGGCCAGGTCATCTTCGGCACCGGGTCGAGTTCCAGTGCAAGCAGCAGCAGCGGCGGCCTCAGTCTCGCGGCGTGAAGAACGAGGCACCGGGCATCAGGCAACTGGGCATGGGGTTGGATGAAGGGGGGCGGCTTCCAACGTCCGGGACGGCAAGATGCGGGGGGGGGGGGGGGGGGGGGGGGGGGGGGGGGGTGTACCCCCGGGCCCCGGGCAACAGGCAAAGGGGCATGGGGGTGGTTGTTGGGGGGGGGCTTCCAGCCGCCGGGCCCCCCCGCAGCCGCCCCCCCCCCCCCCCCCCCTGGAAACAACTCAACGGCACAAGGAGCGGAGGCTTCCAGACTCCGGGGCGGCAGGTCGCCGCCCCTTTTGTGCGCGTTGTGCGCGCGCACCGCGCGGCACGCGGCGCCCCGTGGCCGGTTGGAAACCGGCCCGGCTGAAAGCAACTGCCGCACCAAGGCCCTTCGGCGCGAGCAACAACGGAGTCGCCCGTCCGGTGCTCCCTCATGCCACAGGAGCATTGACACACGGGTCCGTTGCTGATAGGTTGCGCGCCCGAGGGGCGGTACCGATCGACATCGGACACCGGGGCAGACACCGCGTCGGGCTTCCCACGCTGAACAGTTTCCATCCGGGCCGCATCACGCCGCCACGGCGCGATCGTTGCGGGCGAAACTCATCATGCGGAAATGGCCCGAGCCATGATGGAAGAAGGATCAGGCCGTGAACGTCAATCTTGCAGCGGGTGTGGCGGGTGTGGTGAGCGTGCTGGCCGTGTCGGCAGCGCTGGGCAATCCGGTCGTGAACGGCGACCTGGTCGCCATCGACACCTGGAGCCAGGTGCTCGACTTCGATTCCACGTTCACCAACGACAACCAGATGTTCACGTCTCTCAACACCGGGCTCAACCAGAACGCGGGCATCACCTCATCCCTGTCCTTCGGCGGGTGGGTCGGGCAGGGCACCTCGCTGCACAACACGTCGTACACCCCGGCCAACCCCGGCCTCGGCGGCGTCTTCTACCAGCACACCGCCGTCAACATCAACTTCGTCACTGTCACCGGCACCGCCGGGCTGTGGAGCGAATACGCCGGGGCCGCCACCTACGGGTGGGTCCAGTTCAGCGTCAGCCAGCCCACCGCCTGGTCGATCTTCGGCACGGCCAACGGCACCACCAACGCCGCCTCGACCGGCTGGAGCGAAGCACGGCACGAGATCCGGCTCTATGACTGGTTCAACAACACCTATCTTCTCAACACCAGCACACTGGCCTTCAACGGCGTGGGCGACTACACCGACAACTTCAGTTACGGCGGCGTGCTCGCGCCCGGTGTCTACATCTACGACTACCGCAGTTGGGCCCAGCACGGGGGATGGGACAACTCGCCCACCGTCTTTGGCAACACTTCGGCCGCGCTGCTCATCAACCTGGCGCTGACGAAAGTCCCGGCGCCGGGAGCGACGGCCACGCTGGCCATCGCCCTGGGCGTGGTGGCACGCCGTCGGCGGGCGTGAACACGCCGGCGACGCGCTCGATCGGGAAAGGGAACTCCTCCCGCTGGCGCGGGGGCCTCTGTAGGGACGACGCCCAGGCTCTTCTCGGCGTTCTCCGCGCCGCTCGGCGTCGCCTGCGTCCGCCTCCCGGGCCTTCATACACTCGCCCATGATGACCCCTGAACCCCCGACCGACGCGACTCTGCCCGACATGACGCTGGCCGGCGCCGTGACGCTGGGCGACGTGCGGGCGGCGGCCGGACGCCTGGCGGGCGTGGCCCATCGCACGCCCATCCACCACTCACGCTCCCTCGACGGACTGGTCAGGTGCCAGACGCTGCTCAAGTGCGAGAACTTCCAGCGCGTCGGCGCATTCAAGTTTCGCGGTGCGTACAACGCGCTGGCACAGTTGCCGCGCGAGGCCAGAGGCGTGCTGACCTATTCCTCCGGCAACCATGCGCAGGCGATCGCGCTGGCCAGCGCCGAACTGGGCCGCCGCGCCGTGATCGTCATGCCGAGCAACGCGCCGGCCATCAAGCGGGCCGCGACCGAGGCCTATCTGAAGCGGGCGCCCGAGGGCAGTCGCGTCGTCGAGTACGACCCCGCTTCCGGCTCGCGCGAGCAGATCGGACGGACGATCGCGCTCGACGAAGGACTGACGGTCATCCCGCCCTACGACCACCCGCACGTCATCGCCGGGCAGGGCACCGTCGGCTTGGAACTGATCGAGGACACCGACGACCTCGACGCGGTGTTCGTGCCCTGTGGCGGCGGCGGGCTGCTCTCCGGCGTGTCGGTGGCGTGCAAGGGGCTGGCGCCCACCTGCCGAATCATCGGCATCGAGCCGGCGCTGGCCGACGACGCGACGCGCTCGTTCCGCACCGGACGCCTGTGCACGGTGCACAACCCCCCCACCATTGCCGACGGGGCGCGGACTCCGTACCTGGGGCGCTACACCTTTCCGCTGGTGCTGCAAAACGTGGACGAGATGGACAGCGTGAGCGAGCGCGACATCGCCGAGGCAGCGATCATCCTGCTCGAACGACTCAAACTCGTGGTCGAGCCGACGGGGGCGCTGGGACTGGCCGGACTCATCAGGCGGGCGCGCGAGGGACGGGTTGATTTCCGCCGGGCCGGGGTGGTCATCAGCGGGGGCAATCTCGACCCCGGGGCGGTGCCGGACCTGCTCCGAATGCGCCAAGCGGGGTGAATCGAGCCGGGGGAAACGCATACGATGGACGCATGTCCAGCGTGCATCCTTCTGCCAGCGTGGGGTCCGAGGTGCAACTCGGGGAGGGCGTGGAAATCGGGCCTCGATGCGAGATCGACGGGCCGGTGACGCTCGGCGCGGGAGTGCGGCTTCTCGGGAACATCTACCTCCGCGGGCCGGTGACCATCGGGGCCGGGACGATCATCTACCCATTCGCGTGCATCGGCTTCCCCGGGCAGGACGTCAAGTTCAAGCCGGGCGACCCGACGCCGGGCGTGGTGATCGGAGAGAACTGCACGCTGCGCGAGCACATCACCATTCACGCGGCCACCAGACCCGAGCATCCGACCACCATCGGCAACCGCGTATTCATGATGGTCAATGCCCACGTGGGGCACGATGCGATCGTGGGCAACGACGTGATCATGGTGAACAACTCGTGCCTGGCCGGGCACACGGTGGTGTATGACCGGGTGACGATGTCGGGCCTGACGGCCGTGCACCAGTTCTGCCGCGTGGGGCGATTTGCGTTTCTCAGCGGTGGCGCCGTGGCCAGTTGCGAGGTGCCGCCGTTTGCGACCATCAGCCACCGGAACATCATCGGGTCGATCAACGTCGTCGGGATGCGTCGCAACGGATTTGACAATGCCGAGATCACCGCGGTTCGCCAGGCCTATCGCCAGGCCTTCCACGGCAAGACGCTCACCCGCGCACAACTGCTTGAGGTGCTGGACGGCATGGGTGTGCACAGCAAGGCCGTGGCCGAACTGGCCGAGTTCGTCCGCACCGCCAAGCGCCCGCTGTGCCGCATGCCTCGGACGAGCGAGGAATCCGAAGCGGCGCTCGATGCGGCGGCGACGTAACCACCCATGACCTCCGGGCACGCACGCAAGACCGGGCCGATGGGAGACATGCCGGACGAGGCGGTCGGGGCGCTGTGCGTGCTGGCCAGCGGGTCGCGCGGGAACTGCTCTGTCCTGGTGGTGCCCGACGGCGGTACGCGCCGGGTGGTGCTGATCGATGCGGGGCTGAGCCCGCGTCGCACGGCCGCCCTGCTGTGCCAACTGGGCATCGAACTCTGGGAGATCGACTCCATTCTGCTGACGCACCTGGACGCCGATCACGCGCACGCATCGTGGCTGCGCCACCGGCGTGTGCAGGCGCCGGTCTACATGCACGCCACGCACCGCGGGCATGCGCAGCGCATCGGGCTGTGGTGCGACCGGGTGGAGACCTTCACCGAGCCGTTCTGCCTCTTCGATCGCGTGCGCGTCCATCCGCGCCTTCTGCATCACGACCAGTTGGGCGTGGTGGTGTATCGCTTCGAGATTGCCGACGCGACCGGGCAACGCTGCTGCCGGCTCGGCTTTGCGACCGACGTCGGACGCCCCAGCCCGGCCCTGATCGAGCACGTTTCCTCCTGCGACGTGCTGGGCATCGAGAGCAACTACTGCCCGAAGATGCAGATGGCTTCCACTCGGCCCGACTTCCTCAAGCGGCGAATCATGGGCGGCTCGGGACACCTGAGCAACCACGAGTGCCTCGACGTGCTGCGCCAGGCCGCACCACGACAGCATGTCGTGTTCCTGCACCTCTCGCAGGAATGCAATGACCCGGCGCTGGTTCGCAGTCTGCACGAGGGCTCGGCCTACCAGGCCACCCTGTCGAATCAGCATCGCCCGACGCCGTGGATCTGGCTGACTCCATCCGGCCATTCGGTGCGCGCGGGGCCAGTGGCCGCACCCTTCGGTGATCTGCCGCTGTGGACGGGAGGCCAGACGTGAAGCCGGCTCAGGGAGCCGCGCTGCGCCGGGCCGTCCGCGTCGGCGATGCCGAGGCGCGTGAGCGATCGCGCCGGCGGTTGCAGCGGCGGCGACGGCTGCGGGCGTTTCTGCAGACCGTGCGCCACCTGCTGGGGATGCGCAATGCCGTAACGGTCGATCAGGTGCGCTACACCGAACGCGACGCCGTTCCCCTGGCGCGCGCCCTGGCTTCGGAGGCGACCGGATCAAAGGACTACCTCGTGCGTTTCCCCGACAACTCAGGCATGCGCATCCGCTGCCAGCACACCCGGATCTACGCCGACCTGATGCCCGACCCGCGCCTGCCGGCATATGAGGCACTGGATCGCATCATCAAGCCGGGCATGCGCGTGCTCGAACTGGCCGCGGGCACCGGGGCTGGAGCGGCCCTGCTCGCCCGGACGGTCGGTCCTTCCGGGGGCGTGGTCGCCCTGGAACGTGACGGCGAATCGGTGCGTTTCGCCCGGCGACGCTATCCCGCGCCGCACCTGGCCATCGAACGTGGCGGCATCGAGTCGCTGCGGGGCGAACTCGACGGCTCGTTCGACGCCATCGTCTGCCCGGCCGGAGAACTCGATGAGCCGACGCTGGGCGAACTGTGCCGCTGCCTGGCGGGCGGCGGGTGCCTGGCCATCTGGGGTAGGGCGGAAGACGCCGACCAGGACATGCTCTTCCCGATCAGGGATTGGAGCCGAAGCCGCCTCGGACAGGGCATGACGGTGTTTGGAAAGCCGGCGCCGGATGATCCGGACGCCGGCGCGTCTAACCTTGACCAATGAAAGAGCCGATCGAACAACAACCCGTCGCGGGCACCCGGGCAGGATCTCTGGCCGACCCCGAGTCGGTCCGGCGTTTCGCAACCGACGTCGCCCGCTCGCTGCGAGACGATAAGTGCGAGGACATCGTCGTGCTCGACGTGCGGGGGCTGAGCAACGTCACCGACTACGTCGTCATCGGATCGGGCACCTCGCAGCGGCAAATGGGCTCGGCCCTCCAGCACATCGAGGAACTGGCCGTCGAGAACCGGGTCGGACGCCTTCAGACCAACCGCGACGACCAGTCGCTGTGGCTGCTGGCCGACTTCGTCGATGTCGTGGTGCACCTCTTCGAGCCCAACACGCGGGCGTACTACGACCTAGAGATGCTCTGGGGCGACGCGACGCGGGTAGCATGGAACGACCGGGAACAGGCGTGAACCAGCGCACCGTCCGAGTCCAAGCGTCGTCGAAGTCCTACGACGTGATCGTGGGCTCGGGGCTGCTTGCTTCTCTGGGCGGGCTCGTCCGCCCGGTGGTGAGTAACGCCCGCAAGGCGTTGCTGATTCACGACGCCAGGCTGCCGACGGCCCTCGTCGAGTCGTGCGGGCGCTCGCTGACCGCCGCCGGGTGCGTTCCGGTATTGCAGGCATTTGAGGCCTCGGAGAGCAACAAGGTGCTCGCGCAGGCCGAGTTTCTGCACACGCGGGCAGCGGCGGCCAGACTGGATCGCCACGACTTGGTCGTCGCGCTGGGCGGCGGCATTGTCGGCGACGTGGCGGGGTTTGTCGGGGCCACCTTCAAGCGCGGGCTGCGCGTCATCCAGTGCCCCACGACGCTGCTGGCGATGGTCGACGCCTCGGTCGGGGGCAAGACCGGCGTCAACCTGCGGCACGAGGGCGTACTGCTCAAGAACTACGTCGGCACGTTCCACCAGCCCGAACTGGTTGTCGCGTCGGTCGATGCGCTTCAGACGCTTCCCGTCCGCGAGTTCCGCGCCGGGCTGGCCGAGTGCATCAAGCACGCGATGATCAGCGCGGACTGGGGTGACCCCGGACTGTGGGACTGGACCAGCCACGCCATCGGCGCCATTCTGAAGCGAGCACCGAACGCACTGGTTGAACTGGTGGCCCGCAACGTGGCGGTCAAGGCCGCCGTGGTTGGCTCGGACGAACGCGAACTCGACGAGTCGGGCGGGAGGGCGCTGCTGAATCTCGGGCACACCTTTGCCCATGCGATCGAAACGCTCCCCGGGATCTCACCCGATGGCGACCCGGTGCATGCCCCGTTGCTGCACGGAGAGGCCGTGGCGCTTGGTCTTCAGGCCGCGTGCGCCACGGCGGTAGCGCTGGGGCTTTTCGAGATTGCCGAGGCAGTGCGCGTGCGCAACTTGCTGGAGGAAGCGGGTTTGCCGATCGGAGTACGGCGGCTCCCCCCTGGCGAAAGGGTCTTGGAACGCATGGCCTCGGACAAAAAGTCCATCGCAGGCGCGATGCGCCTGGTGCTCCCGACCGGGCGGGGACGAGCCTCGGTGGTGCAATCACCCGAGCCGACGGCCGTGATACGGGGCATCGCGTCGATATCTGTCCCGTGAGGTCACCTTTTTTGAGCCTTTGCCGTTACGGACCCGATAACCGTGACAACAAGGTGTCGTTCTCTCGTCACCTCCGGTGCGTGCTCCCGGTACCAGCGTGGAAAGGGGTGCAGCGTTGCGGGTCATCGCGATCATCAACCAGAAGGGTGGATGCGGAAAGACAACCACAGCCATCAGCCTGGCGTCGATTCTGGCCAAGCGGAACTTCAAGACTCTCTTGGTCGACCTGGACCCGCAGGGGCATTGCGCCGCCGGCCTGGCGGTGCCCGAGTCGCGGATCGAGATCGACATTGCCGACGCGATGATGACGCCTGAGGACAAGCCGATCGACTGCTCGCGATTGCTCTGGCGCGTGGCTCGGAACCTCGACCTGGCGCCGAGCCGGATGAAACTCGCGGCCCTGGAAAGCCCCAAGAGTCCGCTGGTCTCGGCGGAGGACAAGGAACGCAGGCTGATGCGGGCCATCGAACGGATTCGCGACGCCAGCCCGGCCGGGTACGACGTGTGCCTGATCGACTGCCCGCCCTCCATTGGGCTGCTGACCTACAACGCGCTGGCAGCGGCGAAGGAAATCCTGATTCCCGTTGAAACGAGTTATTTCAGCCTGCAGGGGGCGGCACGGCAGGTGGCGACGGTCCGCTCGCTGGCCCGGCGTCTGGGCATGCGGGTGCGGACGCGCCTGCTCCCCACGCTGCACGACCCGGACAGCCCACTGGCACGCGACCTGCTCGATGAGTTGCGCCGCCAGTTCCCCGAGTATGTCATCCCCATGCAGGTGCGGTTTGACACGGCCTTGAAGGAAGCCAGTTCGTTCGGGCAGCCGGTGGACGACTATGCCCCGGAAAGTCACGGCGCCCTCGATTACCGGGACCTGGGCGAGTGGCTTATCGAGCACGCCGGCATCGACCGCTCGCTCGAACCGGACGAGGTCGACTCAGCCGAACTGAGCGATCTGCACTCGGCCATCGACGACATGATTGCGCAAAAAGGACCGACCATCATCGACCTAGCGCCGGGGAGTGCGCCAGACACCGCCGCGAACACGGGGGATCGGGCCGACGAAATCTTCCTGCGATCCCATGGAATGTCCAAGCCGGCGTAGGCCCGACTTGCAAAGTGGGCGCGGATCGGTGAGAATAAGGCCGCCGTGGGAGGCGTCGCACGTCTGACTCCCCGTGAGGCCTTGATGGAACACGAAATCAAGGGCGTCGAACGCTCGGCATTCTCAAGACTCGAATCGGTGCGTGAAGCAGATTGCGACGCGCTGGTGGATTTGTTCCTCGGAGAGGCTGAGCCGGTCCGCCGAATGGAACCGCGCCATGGCGGCCCGACCGGTTCCGGGGGTTCTCGGCTGGAACTGGTTGTCGCCGCACACCTCGACGAACCCGACCAAGCCTTTGAGCAATTCTGCAGCAGCATCGGCAACCGCAGCGGCCAGCCGCTGGGGTGCGTGCGTCACGCCGGCGCGGGCTGGGTCGCGTGGGTGCATGGGCGTCACGTGTCGCTGGGCGAACGACGTGCGTCGATCGCCACGGCCGTGTCAGATGTGGCCCGTCGCTGCCAGCGCGTGGTGGTGCTGCTCCCCAGACAGGAAGAGATTGGTCGGCTGATCGCCGGGCTGGAAAGCCTCAGCGATCCGCCCGACGCGATTACCGTCCTCTCGACGACGCGCGAGTCCGATGTGGTGGCCAGTTACCGGCAGGTCAAGTCGATCGCGGCCCTGTCGCCGCGGCAGTTTCATCTGGTTGAGATTGGGATGATCGCCGACGACGAAGCGGCGGCCGAGGCGGCTTTGACTCGACTCCGCGACACCTCTGACCGATTCCTCGGGCATCCGGTGCAGGGAAGCATCTACAGGCTGCCCCGGGTGGCCGCACCCGAGCCGGAAACTTCTGCGTTCGATCCCTTTGCTCCGGAAGACGACATGCCCCGTAATGGACTGGCTGGCGAAACGCAAGGCAAAGCGGCCCAGGAGCCCACGGCACATCCGGATCCCACGCCGACAGCGTGCACACCGGCCCCCTCGCCCACGCTGAAGCAGCGCAATCTGCTGGCGATGCTTCCGGGTATCGAGCCGGTCGGGCTTCGCTGCCCGGACGCACCGGGGGTGTCGTTCGGCGTTGATCGGCTCGGCCGACTGCACGCAGTGACCGGCGGCGTCGAAGGTGTCTCCACTCCGGATGTCGAACGATCCCTTTTGCTGGCCGAGGCCTTTGTCGCCCGTCACGCGGCCATGCTCTGCGCGGTCGACCATCGCCTGGGCGATCGCCCAGAGGTGCATCTGCACTTGGTCAGCGACCGCTACGCCGCCCTGGCCCCGCTGATCGGCGGACGGGTTCGCCTGCACCTGGCCATCGGCGTCGACGTGGCCGGACAGCGTCACTGGGGCGCCAGCGAACTGGCGGTGTGATGCGCTTCAAACAGAAATTGCACAACGCTCCCAGTCGGGAGCGTTGTGTTGCTGGCATGGGTCAGCCTGACGACGAGAGCGTCGATCAGGCTGTCTTGGTCTTGGGCACGCGAACGTCGGCCAGCGCGTGGGCGTTCTCGATCGCGTAGCGGTCGATGACGTACTCGGCCCCTTCGTTATCCTGGTCGGGCAGTTCATACATCAGGTCGAGCATCAACTCTTCCATCACGGCCCGGAGGGCACGAGCGCCGGTGGCCCGCTTGGAGGCACGCTCGGCCATGGCCTTGAGCGCGTCGTCGGTGAAGGTCAACTTGGCTCCTTCGAGGCTGAACAGGTGCTGGTACTGGCGCACCAGCGCGTTCTTGGGCTCGGTGAGGATCTGCACCAACGCCTCGTTGGAGAGTGGCATGAGCGGCGCGATGACGGGCAAACGACCCACCAGTTCGGGGATCATGCCGAAACTCACCACGTCTTCGTTGGTCACCTGCGACAGGAGCGACTCGGTTTCCTTGGCCCGCTCGGTCTCCGGCTGGGCAACGCCTGAGAAGCCGATGCGGCTCTTGCCAACGCGACGCCGGATGATGTCTTCGATGCCGACGAAGGTGCCGCCGCAGATGAACAGCACGTGCCGCGTGTCAAACTGGATGTACTGCTGCTCGGGGTGCTTGCGGCCGCCCTGCGGGGGGACGTTGGCCACCGTGCCTTCGAGCATCTTGAGCAGACTCTGCTGCACGCCCTCGCCCGAGACGTCGCGGGTGATCGAGACGTTGTTCGAGGTCTTGCCGATCTTGTCCACCTCGTCGATGTAGATGATGCCGCGCTGCGCCGCTTCCAGATCAAAGTCGGCCGCCTGGAGCAGTTTGAGCAGCAGGTTCTCGACGTCTTCACCGACGTAACCGGCCTCGGTCAGCGTGGTCGCGTCGCCGATGGCGAACGGCACCTTGAGCAAACGGGCCAGCGTTCGGGCCAGCAGCGTCTTGCCGCTCCCGGTCGGTCCCATCAGCAGAATATTGGACTTGTCCAGTTCAATGTCGTTGGCGCAGTCGCTCTCAGCGTGGAGCAGGCGCTTATAGTGCGTATGCACTGCGACGGACAGTGCCCGCTTGGCCAGGTTCTGCCCGATGACGTACTGGTCGAGAAACTCCTTGATCTCACGCGGGGCGGGGATCTCAGACAGCGAGCCGGAGATGGAACTGACGCGGCGACGCTCCTGCCTGAAGATGTTCTGGCACAGGTCGACGCAGTTCGAGCAGATGTAGACCTCGTTGGGCCCTTCGACCATCGGGCCCACTTCGCGGCTGGTCTTGCCGCAGAAGGAGCAGGTGGTCACCCGGCGCCCGCGGAAGCCGCCGCTGCCAGACCCGGAGCCTCCCCCGGCGTCGGACCCACCGCCGCCCGAGGAGGCGGATTGTCCCGAGCCCCCGCCCGGGCCCTGCCCGCGGCTACCGACGGGTGAAGGCTTGGAGTTCTGCGCTTCAGAATGTTCGGGCATGGATCCCTCTTCTTACGGACGGGGGAGCGTGTGCAGGACTGTTCATCAACTATCGACGTTCACTCTAGGAATCTCAAATCGGAAGACCCCCGCGCGGGTGGATTTCCGGCTTCGCCCGATAAGAACGCGGTCTACGCGCCGTTTCGGCGCTCCCGTTCCATCGCCCGGATCACCTCGGGCGGAAGCGGCTGCCCCGTCAGGTCAAACCCCGGACGGGCCCGCAATTCCGTCGGCGCCAGTTCGGGCGGGCGCGGGGGAGGTTCCTTCCCGGCTGCCTTGTTCGCGATGCACTTGCGCAAGTAGTCATACTCCACCTCGGAGATCTCGCCCGCATCCCGCAGTCGACGCAGATCGTCAAACATCGAGCCGGTCACGGCCTCCTCGCCCTGGCTGAACAACCACTTGCGGATCAGCAGAATGATCAGCCCGGTGAAAACCACCAGTCCGATGAGCAGGCCCAACTGCGTCAGCATTGGGCCCAGTTGCCTGTCGGCGCTATTTTGCGCCAGGAGCATGAGCACGCGTCAGCCTCCCATCGTCGTGATGGCCGAGCGTATCGGCATCAGCAGCGAGGGTACCAGGGTCGAATCAACCAGGCGCTGACCCTCACCGGCCAAGCGGGTGAGCACCGCAGGCAGGTCTTCCACGTTTCCGCCGGGGTCGAACTGACGCATGGTCAGGTAGATGCTGATGGGGTCGGGCTTGCCCTCGTCGGGGGTGCGGCGGGTCTTGACCTCGAAGTGGGCCTCCATGCCTTCTCCCACGCCGCCCAGCCGCAGACCGAAGAGCGGCTGGAAGTCAACCGGCGTGGCGCCGTCGATCTCCAGCAGGGTGCCGAGAGGAGAGTCAGAGACCAGAGCGGCGGCCACGATCGCATCGTGATTGCCCGTGGCGTGCAGGTCAAAGCCAAACAGCAACTCGACAAACTCGATGTCGAGCGAACTGATGCTCAGAAAGTAAGGTGCCACCTCGAGCACACAGCGATGCAGCCCGTAAGCGTCCTCCAGCGAATCAGCGTTCACCACGCCCGATCGGATGTGCCCGGGGCGAATGGCCAGCCATCGGTGCGGGATGGCGGCCGTGTCCGACTCCAGGGCCAGTTCTTCTTCGTATCGCCGGAAAGACTGCATCCCGGGAAAGGCACGCCGGACGCGCTCGAAAAGGTCGAGCACGGTCTCGCGTGTGCTGGGCAGGTCGAGTTTGACGCTCACCTTCTGGTTGACGTAGAAGTCGGAACACAGCGCCTTGTAACTCGCCTCCATGCGTCCACTCCTGAACTCCGGACAAGTGTACGGGCCAAGCAGTCAGCGGAGCATCGGTTGGAGGCGCAGGTACGTGAGCGAGCGCCAGAGCCATTCGGCCGGGCCGAAGCGGAAGTACCTCATCCACACGAGGCTGAAGGCGATGTTGACGCCCCAGACCGCCAGCATGACGAGAAAGAGCCCGGGGTAGGTGATTCTGGCGAAGTAGCCAAAGCCGTACCCGTAGAAGAAGGTGGTGCAGAGGATGGTCTGGAGGAGGTAGTTGGACAGGGCCATGCGTCCGACGGCAGCGAGGGGGTGCATGAGGAAGCCGAAAGACCCGGAACGCAGCATGAGGATGAGAACGGCCATGTATCCGAGAGAGATCGGAATGCCGACGAACTGCGCACAGGACTGCCAGATGAAGCCCCCGTAGCCGGGCCACCGGGCTTCGAGCCCATAGAAGCCGGCGATCGTGACGCCCAGTCCACCCACGAGCCCCAGGACAGCCGTCACGGCGTAGAAGCGGTTCGAACGCTTTCCCGACAGGACGCCGGTGCGGAGCAGACCCATGCCGAGCATCATCAGCCCGGTAATGCCGGGGGTGAACATGGGCCCGAGCACCAGCCAGAACAGCGCCAGCGTGGGCAGCCGCACGAGCAGCCCGTCGAGGTAGGTGCCGGTGTATCCCTGCAATTCGGCGGCCTGGCTGCCCATGAGTTGGTCCTGCGACATGTGCCCCTGCGCGACGGCGAGCATGCCGAACGCCGTAAAGCCCAGCAGAAAGAGCGTGCTGACCAGGTGGAGCGCGATTCCGACGCTGATCTGCACACCGGGGGAGAGGCGACGAACCCACCACACCGCCAACAGGGCCGCCAGCGCGTACCAGGTGAGGATGTCGCCGTACCACAGAAACACCCCGTGGAGGATCCCGAAGACCAGCAGGAAGCCGATGCGCCGGTACCACAGGCCTGCGCCATCGCTCAGACGACCACGGCGCGGATCTGTCTGCCCGCAGTGCAGGCAGGGCAGTCCCGAATCTTGTCCGGCCAGGTCGGCCCCGCAGCGCCGACAGTTCGGCGCGTGCTCGAACTTCCTCCCGTACACGATCACGCCCGCGCCGAACAGCATCGCAAACAGGGCCATCATCTTGCCGAGAAAGAAGATGCCGGTGATGGCGTGACCGGCCTCGTTCCACGGCGTGTCGCCCATCGCGGCTGGGTTGGTCATGGCGGCGCTGGGCCAGGCGTATGAGACGATGTTGGGGCCGAGAATGCCGAGCATGGCAAAGCCTCGCACCACGTCAAGCGCCTCGATACGCTCCTTCGGGGAGATCGGGGCCGGATGTTCGATCACGGTGGCGAAACCAGTCGTCATGACATCGGCTCCGTGCAAGGGCGATCAGTCGCGATGCAGCAGCCAGTGGTACACGTCTTCCGTATCGGACAGGTCGGGCACGACGCGATGCGCGCCTGCACGCTTCAGCGTGGCAATGTCGGTGTAGCCAGTTGCCACGCCCAGCACACGGCACCCGTTGGCCAGCCCGCAGGAAACGTCGTGCACCGTATCGCCGACGATGGTCACCCGATCGGCCGCAAAACCCGGGTCGCGGTCGCAGCGGTAACGTTCGATCGCCACGGCCGGAAGGTGCTCACGCGCCGGCGGCTCGTGCGGGGACTGGTCGCCCCAGACATTGAGCACAAAGGGGGTCGAATCGACACCCGCCGCCGCAAGTTTCATGCGCCCGGTTTCCTCGAAGTTGCCGGTGAGCACGCCCAGCGTGACTTGCGGGGTCCGACGCAGGCGGGCGAGCAGTTCATGCACGCCGGGAAGCGTGAGCGCCTCCAGTGATGCGAGCCGTGCCGGCAGATGCCTGGCGTAGCCCGCCCGCATGGCGGCGCAGCGATCCGGCGTCGGCTCCAGGCCGTTGTCGCGGATCAGGTCGCGAATGATGAGCGGGTCGAGCCGGCCCGCGTAGGCGGTACGCGTCTCATCGAAGTCCCGGCCGAAGAGTTCCCGGCCAGCGTCGCCCATGGCCTTCATGCCGGCGCCGGCGGTCCTGATGAGCGTCAGATCGATGTCAAAGAGAATGAGCACTCGGCAACCTCTGATGTACGCTTGATGGGGAACGCCCGCTGGCGATTGTTCAACGGTAGCGGATGTCGAAGCCGACTTCATCGAGCACGGGGTCGAGTTCACCGGTCTGCTCGGCGGTGATGAACATGCCGCGTTCGCGGCGGATGAGGGCCAGCAGACGGGCGATGTCCAGTTCGTCGCCCTGCACCTCCAGCCTGACCGAGCCGTCGGGTTCGTTGCGAACCCACCCGCTCACGGGCAGGCGACGAGCCAGTTCGCGGGCGGTGGCCCGGAAGCCGACGCCCTGCACCCTTCCCTTGTAGATCACGGCCCGCCGCTTCATGCAGTCGTTGTATCCGCTCGGACGAGCCGGGACCACCGGCACAGGCGGCACGTCCGGCCGGCGAACAGGCCCGAAAACCCAGGTGCATGGGGAGGTGGATTGAAACGCGCCGAATTGGTGCTAGGCTAGCCCCGGCCCCGAGCAATCGGGATTCCGGTCGCTTCGAGCGGCGGCGCCCCGGGCGCCCTCTGGGTGAAACAATGGCACAGGGGCCTGCATGAGTCTGGATGCGCGACACGACGACAAGCAGCGCGTCAAAGAGGCGTCCGACATCGTCGACGTCGTCGGCTCACACGTCTCGCTCAAGCCACGCGGACGCGAGTTTGTGGGGCTGTGTCCCTTCCATGACGACCACACGCCTTCGATGGCCGTCATCCCTCACAAGCAGATTTTCTACTGCCATGCCTGCGGAACCGGCGGCGACGTGTTCAGTTTCGTGCAGAAGTACCACCGCATGGACTTCCGCGCTGCCCTCGAGTATCTCGCCCAGCGGGCCGGTATCGAACTGCGTCCGCTGGCGTCGAGCCAGCGACCGGCCGATGGCGCGTCCACGGGGGACATCGCCGAAGCCCACCGCGTGGCACACAACTTCTTCCGCGCCATTCTCAACCACCCGGAACACGGGCAGGGCGCCCGCGCCGTGATCGCCCGCCGGGGCATCTCGAGGGAGATGGTCGACCTGTTCGAACTCGGGGCCGCCCCCGCCCGACACGACGGGCTGATCCTCAAACTCGGCGGTTCGCCGCAGGTCTATCTCGACGCGGGGCTCATCAAAGAGCGCGAAGGCCGGCGATATGACGCCTTTCGCAATCGCGTGATCTTCCCGATTCACGACCAGATGGGGCGCGTGATTGCCTTCGGTGCGCGGCGCATCGACGACGCTGACGAGCCGAAGTACCTCAACTCGCCCGAAACACCCATCTTCCACAAGTCCGACACACTGTACGGGCTGAGACAGGCCGCCCGCGCCATCCAGCGCGAGCGACAGGCCGTCATTGTCGAAGGCTACACCGATGTCATCGCATGCCACCAGGCGGGCATGGGCAACGTGGTGGGCACGCTGGGGACGGCCCTGACGCCCGGTCACGCCCGCGTGCTCCGGCGGTTGTGCGAGCGGGTGGTGCTGCTTTTCGACGGCGACGAAGCCGGACAGCGGGCCGCCGACCGCGCGGTCAACGTCTTCTTCGACGAGTCGATCGACGTGAGCATTGCCACGCTGTCGAGCGTGACGGATGCGAAAGACCCCGACGAACTACTCAAGCGTGAGGACGGATTGGAATTGCTGCGCCGCGCGGTCGCCTCCGGCGTCGATCTGCTCGAGTTCCGCTTTGCCAAGATCCGACACGCCTGGAGCCACAAAGGTCCGGCCGCCCTCAATCGAGCCCTGACGGAAGAAATCCGCACGCTGGCCGACCTGGGGCTTTCGCGGCTGGAACCCAAGGCACGCGGGCTGGTCATCCGGCGACTGCACGAACTGACCGGCCTGGAGGCACAGTTGATCTCCGACGCCGTGTCGAACGCCGGGCGACGCGGGGCTTCACCATACGGTGAGAAGTCACCCGAGGTCGAACGCCCGCGCCTCGGACGAGCGCTTTCCTCGGCCGAATCGGTGCTCGGGTGCCTCCTGGTCGAGCCAAAGTTATGGCGACTTCACGCCGACTGCCTCGATCTGCTCCCGACGGAACGGTCGTTCGAGCGTCCGGAAACCCAGCGTGTGGCCGAGAGGGTGCTCGGGCTCGTGCGTGCAGGGACCGATCCATCGCTGCAAGTGGTGCTGGACATGGAGACGCGACCGGAGGTTCAGGCGGCCGCGGTGGCGTTGGCGGCCGCGACCGAGACGCAGACAGACCACAACCCCGCTCGGGTGGCGACGCTGTTTGAGGATTGCCTGGCGCGGCTCTGGGCTGCTTCGCACGGCGCAAGCGGCACGAAGAAGGATGGAGAAGCGAGCCTTTCGGAGCGACTGGAACGCGAACGGGCCTTGCGTCAGAGGCTGGGGCAGAGTGCCCGGTCGAACCCGTGGCGGGCCCGGCGAACCGACTGAGCGACTTGGACAGGGCGCGCAGGTACGATGAGGAAGAGTCAACCGGGGCCCGCGCCCGAGGCCGAATGCGTATGGCGAATCAAGCACCGACGACGTACGAACTGCATCCTGCCCTTGCCGAGTTGTTGTCGCTCGGTCGTCAGCGCAAGTGGTTGAGTTACGAGGAACTCAACAACACCCTGCCCGACGAGATGGTCGCGCCCGAGGCCATTGACGAACTGCTGGCCATCATTGACGAGCAGGGCATCGAACTGATCGACGAGATGGAGTTCCGTGCTCGCGTGTACCGGGCCTCCAAGTGCGAAGGGCAGAGCCCGCAGGGAGACAAGGATCCCGTCACCGGCCTTCCCAAGCGATTCCGGGCGATGAGCGTGGCCGGCGGCGAACGCGAGGGCGAGGCTTCGGTCCTGCAGGTCCGGCTCAACGTCGAGCATCACGGCATGTCGCAGGCGGAGCGCGACGTGGCCGAAGCGGCCGCGCTTGACGACGAGACCTTTCAGCGCGACATCGACGAGGCGGTGCAGGAAGAAGGATCGGGGCGGCGCATCGATGACCCGGTGCGCATGTACCTGACGCAGATGGGCTCGATCCCGCTGCTGACGCGCGACGAAGAAATCCGCCTGGCCAAGAAGATCGAGACTACCCGCATGATCTTCAGACGTCGCTGCCTCGAGAGCGACTACATCACCGCCGAGGCCGTCAAGATCCTGCGCCTGGTTCACTCGGGCGACCTTCCGTTCGACCGCACCATGCGAATTTCCACGGCCGAGAGCAACCACAAGGACAAACTCTCGCAGCGCATTCCCTCCAATCTGCCGACCATTGAGAAACTGCTGGCCCGCAACCGCGAGGACTGGGGCGCCTTGAAGACCTGCACGAACGCCACCCGGCGCCGGCAACTGATCGCGCGGCTGGCTTCACGCCGCCGGCGCATGGCCACGCTGACCGAGGAGTTGTGCCTGCGCACAGGTCGCATCATTCCGCTGATGCGCAAACTGCGCTCCATCGCGCAGAAGATGGAGACGCTGAGCACCGAGTTGCGCAACGCGCAGTTCAAGAAGGGGCTCCACCACGCCGAAGACCTCGAAGTGATGCACGAGGAACTCGAAGGACTCCGGGACTTGGTGCTGGAGGAGACGGAGGATCTCGGTCGCCGCATGGCCGCCATCGCCACCGTGTTCTGGGAATATGAGCAGGCCAAGCGCGACCTATCGGGCGGCAATTTGCGCCTCGTCGTGTCGATCGCGAAGAAGTACCGCAACCGCGGACTGTCGTTCCTGGATGTGATCCAGGAAGGCAACACGGGGCTGATGCGCGCGGTGGACAAATATGAGTACAAACGCGGGTACAAGTTCAGCACCTATGCGACGTGGTGGATCCGCCAAGCCATCACCCGCGCCATCGCCGACCACGCCCGCACCATCCGCATCCCCGTTCACATGATCGAGACGATGACGAGGTTGCGCTCCATCCAGAAGGCCATGCTCCAGGCCACCGGGGTCGAGCCGACCATCGAGGAACTGGCCGAGCAGGCCGGCATTCCCACCGACGAGTGCCGGCGCATCATGAGCATCAGCCGGCACCCGGTCAGTCTGGACCGCCCCGTGGGCGAGAGCGAGGACAGTTACTTCGGAGATTTCATCGAGGACGATCGGCAGTCGGCCCCGGCGGAAACGGCCGCCAACGAGATGCTCCGCACCCGCATCGACCAGGTTCTCAAGACGCTGACCTATCGCGAACGCGAAATCATCAAACTGCGCTACGGGATCGGCGACGGATACACCTACACGCTCGAAGAAGTCGGACGCATCTTCAAGGTCACTCGCGAGCGCGTCCGCCAGGTCGAGGCCAAGGCCATTCGCAAACTCCAGCACCCCGTCCGCGCCCGCAAACTCCAGGGTTTCGTCGAGGGCTCGATCTACAAGGAAGTCAAGCCCGACCCGACCGAGCCCGATCGCCAGGGCCCTCCGCCCGCCTGAGTCGCGTCGATACACTCTCCTCGTGCCAAGCGACCCCATCGCCTACCCACAGACCTGGACCACCCGGCGCCTGCTCGCATGGATGAGCACGGCCTTTGCCGAGAAGGGCCTCGATTCCCCGCGCCTCTGCGCCGAGATGCTCGTCGCCCATGTCCTCGGGTGCGACCGTCTGCGCCTGTACACCGACACCGATCGCCCGGCCAGCCCGCTGGAACGTGAGTCGCTCCGCGGGCTCGTGGCTCGCGCGCTGCGGCACGAGCCGATTCAATACCTGGTGGGCGAGGCGTGGTTCTTCGGTCTGCCGCTCCACGTCGACCGGCGCGTGCTGGTGCCGCGCCCATGCACCGAGACGATCGTCGAGCAGGTGATCCAGCATGTTCGCGGGCGCCCCGGCTTCGGCGGGCCCACAGGTGAGGCGGCGCTCATCGCCGATGTGTGCACGGGCTCGGGCTGCATCGCCGTGGCGCTGGCCAAGCATCTGCCCCACTGCCGCGTCATCGCCACCGACATTTCATCCGATGCGCTTGAGGTGGCTGTGAAGAACGCGGAGCGGCACGGCGTTGCCGACCGCATTGACCTGCGAGCCGGGAACCTGCTCGAACCCGTGCTCACGCACCCGGCCGCCGGGCAGAACCAGGCGCTTTCGTATCTCTGCTCCAACCCGCCGTACATTCCCGATGCCCAGTGGGACTCCGTGCCGCGCAACGTGCGCGAGCACGAGCCGGAACAGGCGCTTCGTGGCGGGACCGACGGGTTGCGACTGGTCGGACCGATCATCGCCGGTGCGGCGCCGCTGCTGCGCCCGGGAGGGCTGTTGCTGGTGGAGATCGCCTCCGAGACGCGCGACACCGTGCTCGAAATGTGCCGCGCCACCGGCGCCTTTGAAAAGGCCGCTGTGCTCAACGACCTCGAGGGCAAGCCGCGCACGCTCGTGGCCGTGCGCTCGTAGCACATCCTTTCGCATCCTCCTCCAGATCCATGCAGCCGTGCCAGCGCACGCCCGGAGCGAGAGGGGCGTTCCCGGCTCAGCCCGCGGGCTGGCTCTTTCCGTCTTGTGCCGAGTCGCTCCTCGTCAGGGCCTTGCGGACCTGTTCGAGCAGCACCTCGAGTTCGAACGGCTTGAAGATCACCGCCTGCAACCCTTCCTGACTGGCACGCACGATCGAGTGGTGCGGGTCATAGCCGAAGCCGGTCATCAGGATCACGCGCGTCTGGGCGCTTGCCTTCCTCGCGGCCGAGAAAACCTCGTACCCGTTGCGATCGGGCATCTGGATATCGCTGATGACCAGGTCAAATCGCGGCGCGTCGTCGCGCATGGTGCTCTCGACGTGCGCGATGGCCTCGTCGCCGGAACCCGCGGTCTCCACCACCGCCCCCTTGCTTCGCATCAGTTCGCTGATGACCTTTCGAATCTTGGGATGGTCGTCGGCCACCAGAATGCGCCGCCCGGCGATGATCGGATCCTGCGCCTTCTCGGCAAACGCCCGCTCCACACCAAGCAGCGTCTGCGGCCCCGAGGCCACGTCCTTCACGCGCGAGCGGATTGCCTCGACATCGGCCCGGATGCGGGCGATGTGTGCGGCCGCCTCGGGGGCCGTCACGTGCGAAGGGTCGATCAGCCAGTCGACCTCGTGGAGAATGTCCTCGAGCGGCTCATTGAGTTCGCCCTCGAAACGCCCGCTCACGTTGCGATTCGTCGTGCAGCGTTCGAGCACCAGCAGGTCGAGCATGTGGATGGCCAGCGCGATCGAACGCGCGAACATCTCCATGAAGTACCGGTCCTCTTCGTCAAAGGCGCGTGCCTTCTGCGACTCAATGTCGATGATCCCGATCACCTGGTGGTGCAGCAGCAGCGGCACCGTCAGCGAACTCTGCGCCCCCGCCAGCCCCGGAAGGAACAACTCGTTCGACTGTGCATCCGTGCAGATGAAACTCTGGCCCGTCGCCGCCACGTACCCGCTGATTCCCGATCCGTCGGCCTCGGGGTACAACTCCAGATCCTGGATCTCCTGCGGCAGGCCCTTGGACATCACCAGTTGCAGACGCCGCGTCCGCTCGTCGATCAGGAAGATCGCGAAGTGGTCATAATGCAGCACGTCGCGCATGTAGCGGACGATCTTCTCCTCGAGAACCCGCAGGCGGTCCATCGAGTTCATCTTCGCGATCGCCTCGGCGTCCAGGCGAACCAGTTCGTACCCCGCCCGGTCGATCGCCTCCATCTTCTGTTGACGCCGCCGCTGCCGCGTCACGTCGTGCATCACCGCGACTACGCGGGCCGCATCCTCCGGGTGACAGATTTCCTCTTCACTCTGACGGCGCAACGCGGGGGTGACAAAAACCTCGAACATCTTGGTCTCGTCACCCGAACCGACGTCAAACTTGCATACCAGGTCGCGCAGGGTCGCTTTGCCCGACTGGGCTCGCTGGGCAAACCAGTCGGCCGCCTCAGCGCACGCCGACTGGATGCGCGAGCAGGTGACTTCGTCCATCGTGGCGAAGAAATCGTTGGCCCACAGGATTTTCCCACTGCCATCGGCAAGCACCACCCCCTCAATCAGGGCATTTGCCGAGAGCGCAGCGGCTTCCACCGCCTGGTCGGCAACCAGTTCGGCCCCCTCGGGCAAAGCGCTTTGCAGCCGCGCCATCTCCTCGGGAGACATACCCCGGGTTGTGACCCACACGCGGCCCTTCGGCATCTTGCTGGAACCCTGAGGTTGGTGCTCGCTTACAACCAAGTCTATCGCCCAATCTCCGGCCCGCCCAATAACTCGGACCGTCGCTATACACATTCATCGGACCCCCGCCCGATATCCTCCCTCAGAAATGATCTTCGCCCGTTCGATCTCCAAGAGATTCGGTTCCGTCGACGCGGTCTGCGAACTCACCTTTGCGCTCCAACCGGGGCAGATCGCCGGGCTGCTCGGACCCAACGGCGCCGGCAAGAGCACCACGATCCGCATGATTACCGGGTTCCTCGCCCCCGATCGGGGCTCCATCGAGGTGGGCGGGCACGACATGCTCGCCGATCCCCAGGCTGCACGGTCCCTCATTGGCTACCTGCCCGAGTCGTGCCCGATCTATCCGGAAATGCGCGCCATTGACTATCTGCGATACCGCGCCCGCCTGTTCGGGCTCGACCGTCGTGCCGCCCGACGCAGCGCCGACCAATGCGCCGAGCGTTGTCGCCTGGGACCAATGGCCCGCAAGCGCGTGTCGGCGTTGAGCAAAGGCTATCGACAGCGCGTCGGGCTGGCTTCGACGTTGCTGCACGACCCACGGGTACTCATCCTCGACGAGCCCACCAACGGGCTGGACCCGGGGCAGATCCGCGAAGCCCGAAGTCTCATCCGGGAACTGGCCGAGAACCGCACCATGCTCATCTCCAGCCACATCCTGCCCGAGATCGAACGCACGTGCGATCGCGTGCTCGTGATCGCCGGCGGGCGCCTGTGCGCCGATGGGCCTCCCTCGGGTCTGCTGCCGTCACGCGAGCAGAGTCTGCATGTGGAGTGCAAGACCGAGCCGGGACATCCCGTCTTTTCCAGCATCGGAAGCCTGCCGGGCGTCCGGGTCGAAGCAACCACCCCGCTCGACGACGGCTGGACCGGCGTGGAAGTGCGCCTGGATGAGCCGTCGCTCCGCGAGCGCGTCGCGGGCGAACTGAAATCTCACGGCCTGCTGGTGCGTGCGATGGTCCTCAAACGCGAGTCGCTGGAAGATGCCTTCGTGCGCCTAGCCGAGCCGGAGGCCCGCGCATGAGAGCCGCCTGGGTGCTTGCGACGCGCGAACTGGGCTCGATGTTCCGCACGCCCGTGGGCTGGCTCGTCATCGCGCTGTTCACCTTTCTGACCGGCCTGGTGTTTGTCACCAACACCCTCAGCCCCGGGGCGCCGGCCACGCTGCGCTACTTCTTCTCGACCTCGGCCTTTCTGCTGGTGCCGATCGCGCCGGCCGTGTCGATGCGCCTGTTCAGCGAGGAGTACCGGTCGGGTTCGTACGAGGTGCTCGGCACCGCGCCGCTGGGCGCATGGACGCTGACGCTGGGCAAACTGGGCGGCGCCCTGCTGTTCCTGGTGCTCATGCTGGCGCCCACGCTGGTTTTCCCGGGAGTTCTCTTCGCAGTTTCCGATCCGCTGCCCGACCCGGGGCCCATGTTGACGGGATATCTCGGGCTGCTGCTCATTGGCGGCGTGTATGTATCCATCGGCGCGTTCGCCTCGTCTCTGACGGCCAGCCAGACTCTGGCGTTCCTGGCCACGGTGATGTTCCTCGTGCTCTTCTCGCTGGCGTCGGGCATGCTGGCCACCCGCGTTGGCGAGCCGTTCAACCTCGTGCTCATGTCGCTGTCGATCGACCAGCGCATGCGCGACTTTGCCGCCGGCGTGCTCGATTCGGCCCATCTCGTGTACCTGCTCGGACTGATCGCCGTGTTCTCGACCATGACAGCCGCGGCCGTGGCGATGCGGAGGTGGCGATGATCGCGCGCCGTCCCATCGCGTGGGCTTCAGCGCTGATCGTTGTCGCGGCGGTGCTGCTGGGCGTGATTCTGGCCAACCTGACGGGCGCACGCACGCGGGCCCGATTCGACTGGACGAGCACCGGGCAGCACCGCCTCAGCCCTCGCACTGAGCAACTTCTCGACCATCTCGACGGGCGCTACGAAATTGTGCTCGCCATCGACCGCGCCGGCGTCGATCGCGCGTCATACGACGCGGTCATTGACCTGTTCAACAACCTGTCACGCCGCTCCGAGCACGTGGGCTTCCGCACGGTTGATGTCGGACAGGCGGGTGGGAGAGCGCAGTTCGAGGCTTTGGTGGCTCGCCTCCGTGATCGCGATCGCCCCGTGGCCCAGCAACAGGCCGCGTTGCTGTCAATCTCGATCGATCGGCTCGATCGCGTGGGCGCACGGCTGGACGATCTGCGCGTGCGCCTGGAGTCGCTGGCCGGGAGCGTGTCTGCCGAGCGGAACGATGCGGCCGCGATCCGTCGCTTCCTCCAGCAGGCCAGTTCGCTGGCCGGGGCTCAAGGCCAGCAGACGCGGGCGCTGGCCTCGGAAGCGCGCGCTCCGCTCCAGGTCGAAGGAAGCGAACTTCCCGACACGCCGCGTCTGCGCGATCGGCTCGTCCCCGAGTTTGAACGACTGCGCACGCAGGTGGACACGCTGGCCACGCAACTGGGGCGTTACGCCTCGACCGACGCAATGCCTTCGGAATCACGCACCGCCTCGGGCGCGATGTCGCGAGAACTGACGCAGATGCGCGACGAGTTGGCCTCGGAAGCCGACACGTTGCGCCGATTGGAAGCACCGTCGGTTTTCCGCGTCGCCGCGGCGCTGGAGTCGGGCGAGGCGTGCATCGTCATTGGCCCGCCCGGCGTCGGGCTGACAGCCATCGACCGAACGGCGATCTTCCCGCCGGTGCAGGGTCTGGGTGGCGCAGGCGTGGCGGTGGCCGGAGAAGTGGCACGCCGCGCCGAAGACCTGGTCTCCATCGCGCTGACCACGTTGACCTCGCCGTCACGTCCGATCGTGGTGTTCACGCACGCGGAAATCGAGCCTTTTGTGCTCACGTCACCGTCATTTGAGCAACTGATCGAGCACGCCCGCCTGCGCGGGCTCGACGTGCTCGAATGGCCCATCATCAGCCAGCCCCAGCCGCCCGGCATCGAGGCGATCAACCCTGACACACTGCGCCCGGTGGTGTATCTGGCCATCAGCCCGAACAGCGTGGTCGCCAGTCCGGGCCAAGATCCCGAACTGTCGGGCGCCCGTCGTGCCTCGCGCCTGGCGGCCACGCTCAGCGCCCTGATCGAGCGCGGCGAGGCGGTGCTTCTCTCGGTCAATCCATCGATCTTCCCGACCTATGGCGACACCGACCCGGTGGCCGCAACGTTCGCCCCCTTTGGGCTCAGGGCCTTGACCGGTTCGCCGCTGGTGGCCGTGAGAGCCACCCAGCGCGGGCGCGAACCCGGCACCACCCTGATCGCCCGCGGCGCGTCCGGCGAACACCCGCTCCAGCAGGCGCTGCGCGATTTGCCGACCATGCTGCTCTGGCCAATCGCACTCGATGCTGCGGCAACGCCCGGTGTGGAAATCGTCGAACTGCTCAGCGCTGTGGGCAACGACGGACTGTGGATGGAAAGCCAGTGGCTGGCGCTGTGGCAGGTGCAGTCCGGCGCCACGTCGCCCGATGTCACCTTCGATCCGGCGCACGATGCACGGCGCCCGACCTACACGCTTGCCGCAGCCGCCGAACGCTCGATCATGCCTGGAAAAAAACAGCGCGTCGTGCTGGTCGGATCCAATGGGTGGGCGCTGGATCGGGTCGCGCAGCCTCGGGCGGCGGTCGACGGACGGCTGGTGGCCGTCAACCCGGGGAACCTGGAACTGTTCGATGCGTGCGTGTCGTGGCTGGCCGGCGCGGATGACGAAATCGCCAGAGGCGTCAGCGCCTCGGGCGCACCGCTGATCCGGCCGCTGGATGCAGGCGCCCTCACAAGCCTGCGCTGGCTGGCAGTCGGCGGGATACCGGTGCTGGTGTTGATTGCCGGTATTGTGTACCGCGTGGTCAAAGGCTAATCGGACCTTCGCGCTTGCCCGAGCGATCTCGCTACCAACCTCGGGCACATGCTCGTTTGCCGCGTACTCCGAACAAACCGCTCAGAATCGCGCACAGTTCGTGCGAAGCGGTTGACTTGAGGCCCGACAACCGGCATTTTGTGTGTCGGAGAGAGTTCGACGGTCGGCTGGAGTCCGACCTTCCCAAGCATGGCCCGACTGGCAGGAAGCCGGAATTGGCTCAAAGTCCCCGCGCCGGGCGCGGACGCGGCGCTGTATCACCGGCCTCCTGGCCGTGCGCCGCCCGTGCTGATCCGTTCAGCCCCCGGCCGATCCTTTCGTGACGAGAGCCCGCGTTCGTGTGCGGGCTCTCGTCGCATTCGAACCTGGCACGCCCAGCGGCACGCTTACTCGATCGGCTCGCGCGTGGCGATGTCAAACTCGTGCAGCCCGGCGATCTCACCCGCCGACAGTGACTCGAGGCGCTGCAAACGTTCCACAATCGCGCCCCCGTTGTTCGAAGCCAGACTGCCCAGCAGGCGGAACTTGTGATCGAGAATCGACTTCAGCGGCGCGTCTGTATTGCGCGCGTGTCCGGCCGGGTACATCACCAGACCCGAGTCATGCGTGGCCCCCGCCGCGTCGGTGATGACCACGCTGGTCGGGATGCCGTCGGGATAGCGCCGGTCATATTCGGCCCCGCCGTGCGCGAACTCGATCTTCTGCATGAGCGACCGGGTGCGCCGGTTCATGATCGCCTCGCGGCCGTAGTCGATCGGCGCGAGCATCAGATCGGTCCAGCCGACCCTCTTCTGCTCCAGGGCCTTGCGCAGCAGCGTCGCGACGATGTACACCATCGAATGGTCTGCCGATTGCCTCGTGCGAGGATCGCGTTTGGCCGGGTCGCCGATGATGCCATAGGCCGGCTCGTACGCCACAATGCGGATGCGCGAAATCCGCCCGCCTTCGACATCTTCCAGCAGCCCGGGCGAGCGAGACAGCAGGTTGAGCATGGCCTGCAGCGCCCCCGCCGACTGGTGCTCGTACAGCCCGAGTTTGAAGTGCATGCCCATGACGGCAAAGTCGGAACCCGAACGTGCCAGGGTGAGATCGAACGGACTGGCATCACCCGGATCGGGATTCTTCGCCGGCTTGCCCACCGGAACGAACATTTGCCCGGGGCCTTCAAAGATGCGGAAGATCGCCTCGGGATTGCGGAAGATGTCGCGCGGGCCGAGGAAGCCAGCCATGGCGCGCTTGACCGACAGGATGGCTGCCTCGGTGCTGATCGCGGCGCTGGATCCCTTCGAGTCGCTCAACTGTTTGCCGGCGCGGATGGCCCGGAAGGGGATGTAGTGCGCCACGCACATGCCGATGGCCGACTCGATCTGCTCAGGCGTAGCGCCCAGCATGGCGCCGAACACCGCAGCCGACGCGATGGCGCCGTGCACCACGTGGTCGATCTTGTACGTCTTGAGGCTGAACACCTCGGCCAGTCGCCCGCGGATCTCGTCCAGACACACCATCGCCCGCAGCGCCTCGGCGCCGCTCTTGCCGGCCATCTGCGCCGCGGCAATGCACACCGGGTAGAAGTCGTTGTGCCCGAACTCCCCTGCCGTGCGCCCCAGACGCGGGTTGAAGCCAAAGTTGGTGCCGTTGGAGTCCCACTCGCGCACGGCCGCAGAGTTGGCGACGATCGCCTTCTCGACCTGCACCTCGGCGCTCGATCCAAACACGGTGGCGCCCTTGCGCACCGCACGCCCGACCGGGCGGGTCACCTCGGTCACTGGGTATTGCAACGCTTCGTCACGCAGCAGGCAGGGCGCGTTGGTTTGCAGCGCCAGGGCCGAGAGACCGCAGACCACCGCGTCGGTGTGGAAAAGTCGTGTGCGTTCGAGGACGCCGGCGTCCGGGGTACCGCTCTTGCCCGGCTCGTCCGACAGGAAGTCGATCGCGTACCGGGCGATTCCCAGCGCCTGGTTCGAGGAAGCGGGCAGTTCAACGTACTGATTCTCGGGCATGAAAGGCTCCACCGGCGCATCGCGTCGGGAAAAGGGCGGAGAGAACAATATGCGCCACCGGGCTCGCGTGCATGGTTCGTGCGGCTGTACCACTCCCCCACCGCGGGCTACGATTGCCCCGAATGCCGAAGCAGGACGACAAGATTTCTCTCGACGCCATCGTGGTCGAGGCGCTGCCCAACACCATGTTCAAGGTGCAGTTGCCCGACGAGAACCGGACCGAGATCCTCGCCTATCTCTCGGGCAAGATGCGTAAGTTCCGCATCCGCATCCTCCCCGGCGACACGGTCACCGTCGAACTGAGCCCCTACGACCTGTCCAAGGGCCGCATCACTTACCGCAAGTGATCTGCCCGCCCCCGCCCGGCGCCGCGCACCAGCAGCGCCAGAAAGAACGGCCCGCCGAGCAGCGCCGTCAGAACTCCCAGCGGCACACGCCCCGACGAAACTTCAAACACCCGGATCGAAGCGTCGGCCGACACCACCAGCAACGCCCCGATCAGCACGGACGCCGGCTGCGACCACGCATGGGCCGGGCCGACCAGTCCGCGTGCCAGGTGGGGAGCCACGAGCCCGACGAATCCGACCGGACCTGCCAGAGCCACCGCCCCGCCCGTGAGCAATCCTGAGCCCACGAACTGAAACGCCCGCACACGCCCCAGTCGAATCCCCACGCTCCGGGCCTCGTCCGGGCTCATCATCGCGGCATCCAGCACCCGACTCTGAGCCATCGCCCATCCGCCCATCAGCAGCAACAGCGCCGCACATGCGATTCGGCGAGGGGTGCCGGCCTCTTCGTCCAGCCCTCCGAACAGCCACCGGGCCGTGTGCAGCCCTCGATCGGGCATCAGTTGCTGGACCAGCATCGTCCCCGCCGCCGCAGTGATGCTCACAATCACACCCACCAGCACCATCGAGACGGGGTCAATGACCCCCCGCCTCTGGCTGAGCAGGTAGACCAACCCCAAGACCACAAACGAGCCGATTACGGCCGGACCCAGGGGGTTCGTTCCGCCGGGCGCCTCGGCACCAATCCGATACCCGATATAACTCGCCAGCATAACCGCCAGACCCGCGCCCGACGCCAGGCCCATGATGTCCGGCGAGGCGAGCGGATTGCGAAGCAGCCCCTGAAGCAGCACTCCCGCCAGCGCCAGCGACGAACCGACGAGCAGACCGGAAACCAGATGTCCCTGTCGAATGGCCATCACCTGCGCAGCCACGTCCGGGTTGCCCGGCCACGGGCCAACCTCCAGTCGCCACCACGAGGCCCCGGCGAGCAGGACGCCGAGCAGTACGAGAATCAGCCAGGGAGGAACTCGCACGGGCTGAGCCTATCCGCCCCGGAGCCTGACCGCCCGTGTCCCCGGCGCTATGATCGTCCCCCTTGGAAGGAGTACGGGCCTTGGCCGACAAGACCTTTCGCTGCCGTGTCGTCACCCCCACCCACGCCCTGTTCGACGGCGAAGTGAAGTACGCCAACGTCCCGGCCTGGGACGGGCTGATGGGCGTGCTGCCCAACACCGCACCGGTCGTCACCAAACTCGGGCTGGGTGAACTGCAACTCGAGTTCGAAGGCATCACCAAGGGCGGAAAGAGGTCGTTCTTCATCGACGGCGGCTTTGCCAAGAAGAGCGATGTGGAACTGACGCTGCTGGCCGAGAACGCCATTGCGGTCGAATCACTCAGCGAATCGGAGGCCAAGGCCGAACTGGCCGAGGCGGAAGCACGCCGGGTCGATCTCCAGTCGCGGGACGCAGCCACTGAGGCCGAATCGATCAAAAAGGCGCGGGACAGCGCGCGTCTCAAGGTGCGTCTGGCAAAAGAATCGAGGGCGCGCGGAATCTGAACTCGGCCACCCGTCCGCCCGTCACTCCCGAGCCGTAATCATCTCGAACCCGGGCTTGAGCAGACCATGGAAGTGGCTGTACCGCCGCGCCCACGCTGACGCAGGCAGGCGAGCCAGATCCGACGGCGCCGTCCGCGTCTTGGCCGCCAGGTGCGGCTGCGAGCACGCCGGCTCAAACTCCAACCCGATGCCCTCGATCAGCAGCCGGGCTTCCCCTTCCGGTGCGTCGGCAAAGCGCTCAAAACTAAACTCATGCACATGCACGCCCATCGACGTGAACAAGCCCCGCCAGTGGTCGCACAATCGCATCACGTCGACCGCGTGGTCCATCTGCTCGCCGGGGTCCTGTGCATACGGGTGCTGGGGGCCGGGAATACCCGTGTACCATGCGAACGCCGCCTCGGCCGGGTCACGCACGCAGATCACCACGTGCATGCCGTTCAGCATAAGCGGCGCCAGCCCAGCCAGATACACGTTGAGCACGTTGGAGTCGACCACGCGAGCGGACTTGAGGTTCAGTTCATCCAGTTGGGCCAGGTAGGCCTGCCCGCCCTGGCGCAGTTGTTTTCCTTTGAGCATGTTGGGCCTGGCGACTATGTGCCGGAATGACTTCTGCTGGGCGCCCATGCCCGCCCGCGCGATGCGGGCCAACGTCAGCAGTTCTCCAGCCCCTTGCCCACGGCTGTGCCTCGCGACGATCCGCTCCACCAGGTCGTGCCCGCTGCCGGGCAACCCGAGCGTCAAGACCACGCGCGAGCCGTCGAGATCTGAACGCTGGATCTTGCTCAAGGCCGCGGGCGTCCAGCCGGCGATCAACTCGTTCACCATCGCCCGATGGGCGCGGGGGTCGTAGTCGGTGCGACGCAACTTGGCTGCGCGGCGGTAGGCCTTCCACGCATCGTCATATCGCCCCTGGCGCTCGCGCAATTGCCCGAGCAGCCTCAGCATGATCTCCAGTTCAAATGCCGCGATGCCCACACGCTCGATCGCCTTCGCCAGCGCGTCGGCTCCTTCGTCGGGACGATCAGACAGCAACGCCAGCCGCGCGCGGGCCGCTGCGATTGTCGGCGCTTCGGTCTCGGTCACGCCGGGCAGGACCGCGCGGGCCTCGTCGAACTGCCCTAGGTCGATGAGCGCATCGACGACGCTCGCCACTGCGTCCTGGTTCTCAGGCTCGGCCTCGCCAGCCGCCCTGGCGGCTTCCAACGCCTCACCCGCTCGATTCAGCGAACGCAGCACGTACGCCTTCTCGATCAGCAGGAACGGCCTGACCTTGTGGTCCGCAGCCTTCTCGCAGGCCTCGGTCAATAACCCCAACCCCTTCTCCAGGAGCCCCATGCGGGCGGTGGCGATCCCGTGCAGCCCTCGAATGGCCGGCTCATCCGGGATGTTCTGGAACAACTGCCCGGTCAGCCCGGACGCACGCGCGTACTCCCCCATGCGGATGAGGCGTTGGGCTTCATGGAATGCCTGGGGAGGGGTCAGTTGAGTCATGGAAACAGTCTCCTGGGACCAGCCGATCCGCAAAGCCTACGCCGCCCGGCACCAATGTCGGCTACCCTCACCCTCATGCGCCACATCCATCTGGTCTCGACAGGCGGGACCATCGAAAAAACCTATGACGAGCGTGCCGGCGCCCTTTCCAACGTCCGCAGCGTCGTGCCCCTCATGCTCCGGCGCCTCCGGCTGGAAGACACCCGAATCACCACACTGTCCCTGCTCAGCAAGGACAGCCTGGACCTGACGGACAACGACCGCCGACGCATCCTCGAAACCGTCCGCCTGCTGTCCAGTTCCGAGGACTGTGACGGCGTGGTGATCCTCCACGGCACCGACACCCTGTGCGTTACCGGCGAACTGCTGCACGAAAAACTGGGCACGCCGCACTGCCCGGTGGTGCTGACCGGCGCCATGCGCCCATACGAAATGAAGCGTTCCGACGCCCTGCAGAACCTCAATGAAGCCATCTTCGCCACTGCGATGCTCCCGCCCGGCGTCTACGTAGCCGCCCACGGGCGGGCCCTGCGATTCCCGGGCGTGGTCAAGGATCATGCACGCGGCACCTTCGTCCGTCGCGAAGATGCGTGCGGCTGACCATCACACGCGCGGAAATGACTCCAACGTCCCGGCCTGGGGATGTCTGTTATCGCGTCGGGCGACCGACCAGCGACCAAGCACGCCGCGCCAGCCTTGCCGCACGCCGACAGACAAACTGCACAAGCATGGCGCCCGATCGTGTCGCCATCATCAGGCGAAGGCGCCGAAGCGAGGCGTCATCGGGATCGATCGCCTGCGCCTGACGCGCCCAGTAGCGGGCCCGCAGCCACTCGCCCCGACGCAGGTACGCCAACGCCAGGTTGTGCATCGCGGGCACAAAGCGCGGATTGAGCCGCAGCGCAGCCTTGGCTTCGTCGGCCCCCGCCTCCAATTCCCCCGTCTCCAGCAGCGCCACGCTCAGGTGATGATGCGACAGCGCATCGCCGGGACGCAACTCCAGCAGGCGCCGAAACACGCGGGCGGCCTCGCGCGGCAGGTCGGCATCGAGCATCAACTGCCCCAGCAGACTGAGCGATTCAACCTCCGCGGCCGTCTCAAGCCCGATGCGGCGCAACTCGGTCAGCAGCAGTTCGCGGGCGCGGCGCTCATCTTCGTCCTTCCCGCTGGCAAGCAGGAGGTCGGCAAGCCGCGCACGAGCGTCGGGATGATCGGGCTCCAGACGCAGTACGATGTCGAACTGCACGCATGCCTCGGCGTTCTTTCCCTGCGCCATCGCCAGTTCACCCAGCGCAAAGTGCGCGTCAGGGTGATCCGGCTCGAGTTCGAGTACACGCCGGTACTTTTCGCCGGCCTCTTCGAGCCGGTTCATGTCGCTGAGCAGGTCGCCCAGGTCCAGCAGCGTGTCGATGTCGCCGGGATCTTGCCGGAGTTCGCGGTGATACAACTGCCGCGCCCTCTCCTGTCGCCCTGTCGAGGCATACGCACGCGCCAGCCGGGCGTTGATGCGCGGCAGGTCCGGGTTCAGGCGGGCCGCCTCTCGCAGACACCAGATCGCCCGCTCGTAGTCACGCTTGGCCAGTAACGTGTCGGCCATCGCCGAATACAGGTCCGCATTCTCCGGCTCGATCTGCTGACCCAGGTAAAAGGCCAGTTCGGCTTGCTCAATCTCTCCCAGGTCCGTCAGCGCATCGATCCGGTGCACGATCGCCGACGCCGACGACGGATCCTGCTTCTCGGCCCGCTCCAGCCAGGTGATCGCTTCCGCAGGCTTGCCGATGCGCACCAGGTTGATGCCGATGGCCAGAGCGGCCGGAGCGTCTTCATCGCGCAACTCATAGCACGCCCGAAAGGCGTCAATTGCCTGCTCGTGCCGACCCGCGGCCTCGAGGGTGAGTCCAAGATTGAAGTGCCATTCGGCCTGATAGGGGTTCAGGGCCAGAGCGCGGCGGAGTTCGGCCTCGGCATCATCCCAACGCCCGGCTTCGTAGTGCTCGTGCGCGCGCTCGACATGCTCTTCCGCATCGACCCAGTCGCTCACGCCTTCTCCCGCCCCGGGACAGCCTGCCCGACAGGCTCATCCTATCCGACCCTGTCTGAGGCATCCATCCGGAAATCCGCCCTCAGTCCTGCACCGGCGTCGACGACGCCCAGGCAGTCCGAAGCCGGCTCAGCACGGTGAAAGCCGCGCCGGGACGGGACTCGGGCTCCGCTTCACGCATCGGAGAGGGCAGCGCCTCGATCGCCTCGACCGCAGACTCAAATCCGCCCGCCGGATCCAGCGCCGATTCAAACCAGTCATCCCACGCCCGGTCCAGCCGGCGCACCAGGCGGGCTGCCCGGATTCGGGGCTCCTCGGCCTCGAGCCCGGTCAACGCCCGGTAACCGATCATTGCCACCGAACGAACCTCATCGCGCACCACCTCCCGCTCGGCCGTCAGCAGTCCGTCCATTCGCCGCCGCAGCCCGTACAAGTCGATCGTGATGCTCCCATGCCGGTCCACCAGCAGTTCGTTCCAATCAATCACCCCGTGGCAGAAGCCCTGTTCATGGGCAAACCGGCAGGCATCGAGCACGTGGGTCATCGCCCGTCCCACCTCGTGCGGGGGCATGCGACCACCCTTCAGTTCCACCAGCCGAGCCAGCGAAAGCAGCCCGTCCTCGTTTCCCAAGAATGGTTCCGCGGCCCAGACGCGACCCGATCCCGGCTCGACCTCGCGCCTGATCTGCGGGAGGTGCGCGTGCCGGATCGACTCCATGGTCTCAAGCCATGAAAGAACCATCACCCGTTCACGCTTGTCCAAGAGAGGACCGAAGGCGTGGAGCGTCCAGTCCGAGTGCGACTCTCCATGCCGGGCAAGCCAGCGCTCGCCGAATGGCGAGGGCTCCAGCGGACGGGCGAGGACGAAAGGCCCAAGCGCCCGCACGTGGTCATATTCCATCATCGAGTCTGTCCCCGTCACGCCTGAGCCGGTCATCCTTGACCTCCCTCAGAGTGCAGTCTCCGAACATCACGCCGGACCATGCCCACCGCAGCCGGTCGCCGTCTCGCACCGATTGCGGATCCCTTTCATGGCCGGAAAGATCATACCACTTCCGCGGCAAGGTCGTCGGAGGCGTCAGCGGCGATGGAGTGCGCTGTTAGGGAACTTTCCTGCAAACCCTCTTCGACGGGCTCGGACCTACCCGCAATAATGCGACGGTGACCTTCCCACGCCCCGCTCAACTCCTTGCCTTTGCTGCCCTGGCGTGGGGGAGCGGATGCACTTCGGGGCCTTCTCGAAACGGTGCATGGGGGCCTCTGGCGACGGCTTCCCCCGGCGAAGCACACATCGTCCTCTCCACCCAGCAGCCCGCCCCGGCACGCCCGCAGCCGGCGTCCAACACGCTCCACCAACTGGCGGCCACGGTCGCGGATGGCGCCCTTCCGGCGGAGAGTCGCGCCAACGCGGCCCGGCTCCTGCTATCGGCCGGTGAGCCCGCGTTGCCGCTGCTGGACGTGCTGATGAGTCACGACGACGCGGCTCGAATCCTGCTCCAGGCGGCCACCCAGACCCCCACCGCTGCGGCCACCCTGCTGCTCGCGCTTGATTTGTCTCAGGTGACCGAGGAGCAGGCCATCGTTCTGATTGACCGGACGGGCGAAGAACGTTCGAAACTGGCGGCTCGTGCCCTCGTGCGGATGCTCGACGGATCCTCCAGGGTGGCCGAAGCAGCGGCCCGTGGCCTGGCTCGATCGACGGGCGCTTCGGACAAGACGCAGGTGGGCGACTGGCGTGACTGGTGGTTGCAGCGCCAAAACGTCGAACCTGAGCGATGGACGGGCCAACTGTTGGACGACCTGGTGGATCGCACGCAGTCGCTGGAGCGTCGCCAGCAAAGGCTCGACCGCATGGTGCTCGACACATACCGGAGGCTGTACATCATCACGCCGCCGGAGTCACGTTCGGCACTGCTGGCCGAACTACTCGAGTCGGATCAGACGCCGGTGCGTGACCTCGGCTTCGAACTGGCCGACCGAGAACTAAGCGCCAATGCGACGCTGGATGCGGCGGTCGCGTCAAGGGCGATCGCGCTGCTGTCCGACCCTTCTCCGCAGGCGCGGGCGGCCGCGGCCCGGCTGATCAACCGCCTGGCACCGCCCGATGCCAGGGTTCCCATCACGCAGGCTCTGGTTGCCGAGACCAACCCGATCGCGGCAGAGGCCTTGCTCGCGGCCGCAGCCCGCTGGCCCGGGCCTGAAATCGTCGAGCCCGCACTGCATTGGATGGGCACGCGTGCGACGGCCGGTTCGGCCTGCCAGGCAGGGCTGGCCCTGCTTGATCGCGGACTGATCACGCAGGAGGAACACCTGGAGCGCGTGCGAGCCGCCTTGCTCCCGTTGCCCGCTGAACCATCGGCCGCTCGACTCCAGCTCCTCAACCTCATCGGCGAGGCTCCCGAGCGGCAGGCCATTGCTGAGTTGCTAACCAGCGACGTGCCCCGCGTACGACAGACGGCCGCCGACACGCTGGCCCGGCTCAGCGACTCGGCGCGACTGCTGCTGCAGCGTGCCGCCGATGACGAGTCGGTCGCACCGCTCGCCTTGCTCGCGCTGGCGTCGCACGGGCGCCTTGCCATGGCCGAACTGGCCTCCCTGCCGTTGAAGTCCTGGGATGAGGCGTTCTCGCAAGCCACCTCGGTGCGCGTCAAGGCGCTGCTCGCCACGTCGATGCTCGCCCGCGCCGGCGCTCAACTGACCGAAGAGCGCAAGGCCGAACTCCAGGCCGCCATTGCCGCCGCCGGCGGTTGATCCCACGTTTCACGCCTCCAGAAGCGCAGAGGGAGGAAGGCCCTTCACGTTGCCCCGCGCACGAACCGCCCGCCGACGATCACCACGTCAACGTGGCGCGACCCGAAGTCATGCATCAGCGATCGTTCATCGGTGGCGTTGAGCAGCACCAGGTCGGCTCGAAGTCCTGGTTCAATGCGCCCGCGATCAGTCAGCCCCAGCACGGCCGCCGCGTTGGCTGTCGCCGCGACGATGCCTTCCGATGGTCGCAGTCCGCAGAAACGCACGCCCAGCGCCATCGCCATCGGCATCGACAGACAGGGCGCCGAGCCGGGGTTGCAGTTGGTCGCCACCGCAACCGCCCCGCCCGCGTCGATGATCCGCCGCGCGCTGGCATAGCGACCGTCCACGTGAAAACCTGAGCAAGGCAGCACCACGCCCAGGGTCGAAGACTCGGCCAGGCACTCGATCTCTTCACTGGTGCTTGCTTCCAGATGATCGACGCTGCGGAAGCCCCGCCGTACGCCCGCCGTCACCATGCCCATCGAGGTGAACTGGTCGGCATGCACGCGACAGGGGTGTCCCAGTTCGGCCGCGACATCAAAGAGACGCGTGCAGTCCCCCAGACTCCAAGCCGCCTTCTCGCAATAGGCGTCGATGGCCACCCCGGGAAACTCGGCATGCACCGCCGGCAGCGTTTCGCGGATCGCCCGATCCACCGCGTGTTGGTCATCCGGATCGACGGCGTGCCCGATGCAGGCGGTCTTGATGATCGTGCCGGGCCACCACTCCGCTGCCCGGTCGATGGCACGCAGCATCTTGAGTTCGCTGGCGGTGTTGAGCCCGTATCCGCTCTTCACTTCGACCGTTGTCGAGCCTTCGGACAGCGCCGCTTCGAGCCTTGACAGCAGCAGTTCGGCCAGGCGCTCTTCGCTTGCCAGACGCACCGCGCGCACGGTGGACATGATTCCCCCGCCGGCCGCGAGCAGTTCGAGGTAGGTCGCGCCGCCCAGTCGCTTCTCCCACTCGTCCAGCCGGCTTCCCGCCCAGCACAGGTGCGTGTGGCAGTCGATCAGGCCGGGCAGGAGCACGCGAGCGTCAGCCTCGATTTCACGCCGCCCCATCGCCGGGAGCCCGGGGCCCACGGCGACAATGACTCCCTCGTGAATCGCCACGTCGCAGCCTTCCACGATGACGAGTTGCTGCATGCCCCGCCCACGCACCGCTCCGCGCCCCGAAGGCGGACTGGCCACACGCGCATTGCGAATCACCAAATCGATCATGGCTTCCGCTCCACGTACCCCGACAGGAAGGCAAGCAGAAGACGCACCGCCAGCCGCGCCGTGCGCCCGCCTTCGTCGTGACTGGGATTGAGTTCCATGATGTCAAAGCACCGCACCCGCTCGCACGCGCCGGCCGACCTCGCCCAGCGGTCGGCCAACTCCGGAGTCCATCCGCACGGATTGCCCGCGCTGACTCCCGGCGCAAAGGCCTGGTCGATCACGTCGAGGTCGAAACTGGCGAACAACGCGCCCAGGGGCCATTCCTCTCCTGGCCCGAAGCCCCCGACCTTCCCGCCGTGCTGGCGGAACCACTGCATGTGTTCGCCGGTGTTCGCGTATGGGTCAAGTCCATGCGCGTGCAGTGCCTTGATGCCGCAAACTTCAACGAGTCGCCGGAACGGCATGCCCGAGCCTTCCTCGACCCGCACGTCAAGGTGAGCGTCGAAGTACACACCCGCATCGAGGTGCTCACGCAGCGCCACCGCGCGCACAAAAGCAAAGGTCAGATCGTGCCCACCACCAATGCCAACGGGAAACAGCCCGCGTTCGATCACCGCTGAAACGGCCGACGTCACGCGATCGTGCGTTTCCTTCAGCGACGAGCCGGGCTGGACATCGCCAACGTCGCACACTCCCGGCCACGACACACCGTTCGCCTCGGCCGCGCCGTAACGAGCCAGGGCCGCGCGAAACGCCGCGGGGCCGCCGCGGGCTCCCACGCGCCCGCCGTTCATCTCCACGCCGCGATCATCGGGCAATCCAATAAGCGCGATTCGCGCCGCCGCCGGCTCGGTTGACCAGATGCGATCGGCCAATCGGCTGCTGGCCGGCACCGGATGCTGTGGTGCAATCAGGTATTCATGCATTTGCGTCCAGTGTATCCGAACGCCGGGCGTGCCTGCGAACCGTCCCGGACCGGGTGCTCACCCTTGAACGAGCCACAAACGACGGCACGCGGGCCGAAACCCGCGCGCCGTTCTTGTCACGCTGAGAGAGAGAGAGAGAGAGAGAGAGAGAGAGAACTTTGCTCTGCCGTTACCGGCGGCGGCGAAGGCTGAGCACTCCGCCCAGCCCCATCATGGCCAGAGCACCGGGCGAAGGAATCGCCACCATCTGGACGATGCTGCCCGTCGAACCAGGCATCATGGTCGATGCGCCGGCGAAGTCGAGCGAATCGAAGGCATGCGCCGGTCCACCCCAGGAACTGACGAAGTCCTGAATGATGAACGCCCAGATCTCCCCGGGCTCAAAGATGCCGTTGGCATTGATCGACTCGAACATCAGGTTGTTGTTGACCCCCGTCGCATCGATGCGGAAAGCCTGTCCCACCGCACCGGGCGCCATCGACGACCAGGCCATGCCGTCCTCATTGCTGATGCTCGTTCCCAGGTCAGCCACGTAGAAGAGATCGGTCCAGGACTGCCCGGTGAGGTTGGTGATGCGCACGACGTAATTGGGGAGGTTGGGGTTGTCATGCGCCGCGCAGGCCGACAGAACCGTGATCGAAGAACTGGCGTCGATCAGTTCGTTGGGAGGAAAGACGAAGGTGCCCAGTTCGTCGATCGCCTGACGCGGTCCCTGGTTGTCACAGTGGTTGGTGTCGAAGTAGGTGCCCGAAACCGGATGGGCCGTGGCGAAGGACGCACACGCAGCGAGCAGAATGATGCCGGAGACAGTGCGGGACATGGTGAATACTCCTGTGAGAGGTGAGTGGCTTGGTGAATCGCCGCGTCCACACGTGACGCGGACGCCATCTCTCTGCTCGCGCGCACGGCTTCTCTCAGCACCATGAGAAAAAAAGACCGGGCGACCGTTGAGGCCGCCCGGGCGCATGCTTGTTCAGATTCGTTGCTCAGGCCAGTTCGGGGAACATCCGCCTGACCACGCCGACCAGTTCTTCCACATGGCTGGCCGACTCCTTGAACAACTGCTGCTCCTCGGGTGTCAGTTTGAACTCGACGACCCTCTCGACGCCCTTCGACCCAAGCAGCGCCGGCACACCGACGAACAGCCCCTTGTGCCCGAACTGCCCGTCGAGATACGCGGCCGAGGGGATGATCCGCTTCTTGTCCTTCACAATCGCCTCGACCATCTGGATGGTGCCACTGGCCGGAGCGTAATAGGCGCTGGTGCCCATCAACTTGACAATTTCGCCTCCTCCAACCTTGGCCCGCTCCACGCAGGCGGCGATCTTGTCGGCCGGCAGGAGGTCTGTCACCGGGATGCCATGCACGCTGGTCAGACGCGGCAGAGGCACCATGTCGTCGCCATGCCCGCCGAGGAGCAGGGCCTGCACGTCCTCGATCGAGCACCCGATCTCCCATGCGATGAACGTGCGGAACCGGGCAACGTCCAGAGCACCGGCCTGTCCCATGATCCGGCTGGTCGGGAAGCCGGTGGTCTTCCAGGCCGTGTACACCATTGCGTCAAGCGGGTTGCTCACCACGATGACGATGCTGTCCGGGGCATACTGCCTGATGTTCTCGCACACGCTCTTGACAATCTTGACGTTGGTGCCGATCAGGTCGTCGCGGCTCATGCCCGGCTTGCGGGGCAGTCCGGCTGTCACCACCACCACGTCCGAGCCGGCGATGTCCTTGTAGTCGAAGGTGCCGACGACGCGCGCGTCGAAGCGCTCGATCGGACCGCAGCAGGCCAGGTCGATCGCCTTACCCCTTGGCATGTGCAGTTCGGGTTTCTCGGGGTGCGGGATATCCAGTAGGACGATGTCGCCCAGTTCCTTGGCCGCCGCCCAATGGGCGCAGGTCGCCCCGACATTGCCCGCCCCGATGATGCTGATCTTCGCCCGTCGCACGGTAGTCTCCCTTCAAAAAGCCACACCTCCGGGCCAGCCCGGTCCGGGGTGGGGACTATAGGACGACGCCATTGTCGACATGTGCATCTTGTATGCGCTGGAGTTCGAGCGGCCAGTTCTGGCCAATCGCCCGACTGCATTCGGAATTCCGTGAAATTCCTCCCATCTTCTCGCTCCCAGAGTAGAATAATTCCGTATTGCAGGGGGGAGCATTTACTCTGCGCCCTTGTGGGCGTGGAACACTGAAAGAAGAAAGAGGAGACCAGAGTTATGCGCGCATGGACCATCGCCCTCGCTTTGGCGGGCACGACTGCTTCGCTGGCCTCGGCCGCTGATACTTTCCTTGTCGTTCGGGCCGATACGCTGTATCGCTACGACGGCAACAGCGTCCAGACCTTCACCCTGACCGATACCTTCCACTCGCTGTCGCTGACCAAGCATGGCATCATCGGTGTCAGCAATCTGCAGGAAAACGTCGGCAACCCGCCCCCGGACTTCGAAATCTGGCGTCTCGATGACCCGCTGGGCAACCCCTTCCTCACCCGCATCGGCACCTTCACCGACCAGCGCTTCCCGACCCTCACCCAGGTCGGCAACACGCTCTACGGCATCGGCGAAGGCATGATCTTCACGGTCGCTGATGACTTCTCGCTGACCTACGTCGCCAATGTCACCCCCGGCGAAGCCATCGGTGGCTCGGGCTATGACGCGGCCTCGGACACCTTCTACGTGACCGGACAGACCTCTGACGCCCTCTTCACCCTCGACCTGGGCTCCGGCGTGATCAACCAGATCGGCTCCGGCGTCGGGTTCGACTTCCGCAATCAGGGCGGCGAGTGGTGGCGCGGCCAGTATTGGGCCGCGTTCGAGGATGTCGACAACGACCGCCTCGTCCTCGGCACGATCGACACCACCACCGGGCTCTTCAGCCTCGAGGTGGTCCTCCAGAATGGGCTGGGCACCCTCGGCTCGGGCCAGACCATGGGCCTGGCGGTCATCCCCTCGCCCTCCGCGCTCGCCCTGCTCGGGCTTGGCGGACTGGCTGCGGCTCGTCGCCGCCGCTGATCGATCAACCTGATCTGATCTCCACAGCGCCCGGACTCATCTCCGGGCGTTGTTCTTTTTCTCTCCCCCACCACCGCTCGCCCCACATCGCCAAGTTGATCATCGGCCAGGCCAGCCGCCATGACGTCCCCGGCGATACGCCCACGACCCCAATCGCCGCCTCGTTGAAGAACTCGCGCAACAGGCCCGATCGCCGCAGCGTTGCCCCCATTGGTTCGAGCCACTGCGTGAACGGCAGGGGGAAACTCGCCTTTGCTCGCTGCAGCGCGACTGACGGGATGCGACCCGCGTAGGCCTCCCTCAGTGCAATCTTGCTGCGCGTGCCCCCCGGCCCCCAGGTGATCAGGCGTTCGGTGGGAAGCGCCCGCGCTGCGGACAGCACACGCGCATCGGCGAACGGCGTGCGCCCCTCGATCGACTCGAGCATCGTCGCGCTGTCCAGCCGTCCCAACAGGCCGACCAGATTCACGCGGCGCTGATACTCGAGCATCACCCGAAGCGTCGCGTCCAGACCGTGCAGATCACCGTCGCCGCAGGCTTCCATCGAATTCTCGAACACTCGTCGCAGCGATTCGTGCAGGTGGGCGTCTGCCTCCAGACGCAGCCACATTTCTTGGTTCAGGAGCGTCGGCTTCAGCACCGGGGGCGTCCATGCGTTCTGTTCCAACTCCACCGCGACCAGTAACTCAGGGCTCAATCGCTCTGCACCTTTCAGCACAGAGCAGGCTGCTTCCAGCGGGTGGTCGTATCCGGCGAACAACTCGTCGGCACCCTCGCCCGACAGGGCCACCACAAACCCGTCCTTTCGCATGCGCCGCGCCAACTCGTTGATGGCCACCTCGTTGGGCGTGCTCAGCGGCATACCCAGCCTGGCCACCATGTCGCGCCATCGCTCAAGGAATGTCTCACGCGACACTTCCACGCTCGTGTGCGCCAGGTTCATTTCGCCAGCCACCACGCGCGCGCAGGCAAGATCATCAGCCGGGTCCCTCGTTGGCGTGCCGGCCGCATAGGTCTGAACCGTCTGCCACTTCCCCGCTTCGAATGCGATGATGGTGCTGTCCAGTCCGCCGCTGAGCATCGAACACACTGGCACATCGGCCCGCAAGTGCCGCTGCACCGAATCACCCACCAGTTCACCGATGTCATCGTTCGACGGCTCCGGCGGAGGCAGCACACGCGACCGGCTCGGCAGGTCTTCGCGGGAGAGGTCGAACGAGATCCACTCGCCCGGCCGCACCGCGCGCACGCCCTCGAACATGGTGTTTCCGCCCAGACTCGTGCGAATGGTGGACAGGTACGCGCTCACACCGCTCCAGTCCGGCCGCACCGGCACATGCGGGTGACGCAGGACCGCGACCACTTCACTTGCGAAGACCAGTTCCAGCCCGCCCCGCGACGTGCCGAGCCACCAGTACAACGGCTTCATGCCGAACGCATCACGCGCCAGCACCAGCCGCCGCTGGACTCGATCGTGCCAGGCGAAGGCAAACATGCCGCGCAGACGCCCAATCGCCCCCTCGCCCCAGGCTGCCAGGGCGCGCAACAGCGTCTCGGAGTCGCTTTCGGACTCGAATCGGACTCCCAGATCGGAGAGCGATTCCCGCAGTTCAGCGTCGTTGTACAACTCGCCGTTGTAGATCAGAGCGTGCCGGGCGTCGCCGGTGACCATCGGCTGATGACCGCCCGATGAACGATCAAGCACCGCCAGTCGCCGATGGGCCAGCCCCACACCGCCCTCGAAGACCAGGCCGCATCCGTCCGGGCCGCGATGGGTCATCGTGTCGCGCAGGCGCGCCAAGACATCAGCCCCGATGCTGGGCCGGACGGATCCCCCGCTCGCCACGCCGACGATACCACACACGGGCTCCCCATCGGCCCCAGCACGCCACCGGCTTGAAACTCACGACCTCGGCGTAAGGCCCCGCGGAACAACGGCAGATTCTGATTCCTGGCGCAGCGCCGCTTCCGGGGCCGCCGCCCTCACAGCGCCCCCACCGCCTGCAGCAGGTTCAGCGCCACGCTGATGAAGAACATGCCAATGAGGATCAGGAACAACGGCTCCATCACGATCTGCGAAAGCCCCGGCTTGCCCGGCGGCTGCGACGTGTCCGTCGGCAACTCGGCCTGCACCTGCGCCTCGATTTGCGCCAGTCGTGCCAGGTCGCTGGCGGCCACCACGCCCTTGTGCGCAATCGGCGGGTTCTCTCCGCGACGCACCGCGCGCAGATCCAGCAGCAGGTCCGTCGCGGTCTGGTAGCGTGCCTTGGGATCCTTGGCCATCATCACTTCGATGATTTCGCTGATTCCGGCACTCAACTTCGGGTTCACATGGTCCGGCGGCACAAGTTCGGCCTTGAGATGCTTATGCATCACGGCCGACGGGTTCTTTCCCTCGAAAGGCACCGATCCGGTCACCATGTGATACATTGTCGCGCCCAGCGAGTAGATGTCCGCCGGCGGACCAATGTGCACCTCGCCGCGGATCTGCTCGGGGCTGATGTAGTACGGCGTGCCAAACGCCTTGCCCTTTTCCGCCTCGGCCGCCTCCTTGTCGCTGATCGCCCTAGCCAGACCCATGTCGGCGACCTTGAGCACGCCCTCCTTCGAGATCATCAGGTTCTTCGGCTTGATGTCACGGTGCACCAGCCCCTTCGAGTGAGCGTGCTCGAGCGCCTCAGCCGTCTGGATGATGTAATCCAACGCCTCCGTCTCGTTGTACCGCTTGTGCTTGACGATGTCGTCGTGGACGGTCCGGCCCTCGACGTACTCCATCACGAAGTAATACACGTCGCCAGCCCTGCCCACGTCAAACGCCTGCACGATGTTCGGGTGGTTCAACTGCGCCGCCGCCCGGCCCTCGGCGTAGAACCGCTCGATGAACTGTGGATTCTGGCTGTGCTGCTTGGGCAGCACCTTGATCGCCACCACCCGGTCCAGACTCAGTTGCTTGGCCTTATACACCTTGGCCATGGCGCCGGCGCCCAACTTGCCCAGGATGCGGTACCCGGGAATCGCCTGCCCGGACCGCTCGGCCTCGATGCGCTCCTTCAGGCGCGCCAACTGCCGCTGCGTGATGTAGTCGTGCTCAACGAGGATCTGAGCCAGCGACTGCCCGCGCTTGTCTTCCGACTCGGCGCCCCGCGCCGCCGCGATCGCGTGCTGCACCTCTTCCGACGTCGCCAGCCCCTGCTCGACGACCAGACGCCCCACCAGCGTGTCGATGTTGGTCCCACCCTTGGCGGCCCGTTGCAACGCTTCTTCCGTCGCCTCGACCGACATCTGTTCAACCGCCTTCTGATCCAGGGGCGTGGTGTCATCGCCCCGCTCGATCGGCGCGGTCTTGTTCGGGTCGGGTTCAGGCGAGAACTGGGTCATCGTGCTCGTTCTGATCGGACGGAAAGTACGGGACGGACTACCCGCTGTCAAACCCCGCGCTCCTCCCCCCGAGCCGGTACGTATCCCCCGGCCCAGTGGATCGGTTCCGACACGCACCCCGGCCCAAACAATAGCGTTCCGCGCAACGCCTCGGATCGGGGAGAGCCCGCAACTATTACCTCTTGGCGGGTCGGCGCGCGACACCGGAGCGTTATACTGCCCCTCCCCGAAACACGACGTACGCACCCCCCATGCTCGTTACCGAATCTCGACCTCGCGATCTCAAGTGGTTCCACGCCGGACCACTGCTCTACGGCGACTGGGGCACCAGCCGGCTCTACGTCCTCGGATTGGCCTTTCTCTACACCGCCCACGCGTCCGTGCTCTACCTGGCCGCCATCGGCCTGTTCATGCTGGCCGTGAGTTGGGCCTACACCATCGTCTGTCGCTGCTTCCCGGACGGCGGGGGCGTCTACACCGCGGCACGGCAGATCAACCCCATCCTCGCCGTCGTCGGGTCCACCCTTCTGCTCAGCGGGTACATCATGACCGCCGCGATCAGCGTGGTGGAAGCCTTCCACTACTTCGGCGCACCGGCCTCACTCACGCTCCCCCTCTCCGTGGTCACGCTGCTGGGCATCGGCATGCTCAACTGGCTCGGCGCCCGCTCGGCCGGACGCTTTGCCCTCCTCATCGCGCTGGTGTCCCTCGTGGTGTCCGGCATCATGGCCATTCTCGCCATGCCGTTTTTCATCCGCGGGTTGGGCACGATCTCATTCGAGTCCCTCGCCCACCAGTCGGTCGGCTCGGGCTGGGTGAACTTCGCCAAGATTTGTCTTGCGCTGGCCGGCATCGAGGCCGTCGCCAATATGACCGGACTCATGAAGCACCCGGTTGCACGTGAAGCCCGCCGCACCATCTGGCCAGTCGCGATCGAAGTCGTCGTGCTCAACCTCGTTTTCGGCCTGGCGCTGGCCGGGCTGACCTACCAGGTCGCGGGCACGTCGCTGGCCGAGATGCGCGTCCCCGACGATCTGCGCCTTCAGGAGGCCCGGGCCGCGCTGATCGCCGACCTCCCGCCGGACTGGGCCTCGTCCCTCTCCCACACTCGGCCGTTCGCCCTTTCGGACCAGCAACTGCGCTCGCTCCAGGACAACCTCGTAGTCGACTATCGCACTCTGCTCGAACACGAGCAGGCGGCCGCGGAGTACACCAACGCCTCCATGCGCATCATCGCCGAAGAGTCTTCCACGCACTTCTTCGGCAGACGCTTCGGCGGCATCTTCGGCAACATCGCCGGCATCACTTTCGGGCTGCTGCTGCTCAGCGCCACCAACACAGCCGTCATGGCCATGGTCTCCGTTCTCTACTCCATGGCGCAGGATGGCGAACTCCCGCGCCCGCTCACGCGCCTGAACTTCTCCGGCGTGCCCTGGATCGGTCTACTGGCCAGCGTGGGAGTCTCCATTGCCGTCATCGCCGTTGAACGCGACGTCACCGCGCTCGCCAAGTTGTACGTGCTTGGCGTGTGCGGGGCGATCACCGTCACAGTGGCTTCCACGGCCTTGAACCGAACGCTGGACATCGGCCCCCGCTCGCGCATCGGGCTGTGGGCGTTGGGCGCCTTCCTGCTCCTGATTACTCTGACCATCGGCGTCACGCAACTCGAGTCCACGGCCTTCAGCGGGTCGCTGATCGCCATCGTGCTCACAACGCGATACCTGCTCGGGCGCGCCCGCCGATTGGCACCCGAGCCCATTCCCACGCCCGCCGCGGGCTGGCTGGCCGAGGTTCGCGCCCAGGAGGGCCAACTCCAGATCGACCCGAACCGCCCGAAGATCATGCTGGCCGCCCGCGGCCGCTACCAGTCGGAGTTCGCGGTCGATCTGGCCAGGAAGCGCGGCGCCACGCTGTTTGCCATTTTCGTTCGCACGGTGCGCGTGCTGGACCTGCGCCCGGGCACGGCCCCGACCATCGACAATGACGCCGACGCCCAGGAAGCCCTGGCCAGCACGGGTCTGCTCGCCAAGGCCAACGGCGTGCCCTACGTTCCCATCTACGTGGTCGCCAATGACATCGTGGACGAGATTCTGGATTACACCGTGACGTACGGGTGCGACACCCTCATCATGGGCAAGAGCCGCCGCAGCCTCTTCAGCCGCCGGCTGCAGGGCGACATCGTAGCGCAGGTTGTCCAGTCGCTGCCCAGCGACGTGATCCTCATCACGCGCTCGGCCGACACGCCCCACGAGAGTCGCCTGGTGATGCCGGCTGCAGCCGCCGTCGTCGAGGAAGCCGGGGCCGATCCGCCTCCGGCGCAGGAGAAGCCTCCCGTTGTCTGACTTGCTCTCCGATCTGACTCCGCCGCAGCGACAAGCCGTCACCACCACCGAGGGCCCGCTGCTGGTGCTCGCGGCCGCCGGCTCGGGCAAGACGCGCGTCATCACGCGGCGCATAGCCTATCTCATCGAGATGGGCGTGCCCCCGTGGTCGATCTGCGCCCTCACCTTCACCAACAAGGCCGCGGGAGAGATGCGCGATCGCGTCGAGCATCTGCTGCTCGGCGAGCAGAGAACCGAGCGCGACGAGCGCCGGATCCGCGGCCTGACGGTCCTCACCTTTCACGCCCTGTGCGCCCGGCTGCTGCGTCGATTTGCCGCTATTTCAGGGCTTCCCGGGCTCAAACCCGACTTTGCGATCTACGACGCGGCCGACCAGACGACCGCGGTCAAGTCCGTCATCAATGATCTCAACCTTTCCACGAAGAACTGGCCGGTCGCGTCGGTCCGCGCCGCCATCTCGCACGCCAAGAACGAACTGAAGGACGCGACCACTTACGCCGCATCGGCCTCGGATTTCGCCGCCAAGCAGGTCGCCCGCATCTACGCGGGGTACGAGCAGGCCCTGCGTCGCGCCAACGCCATCGACTTTGACGACCTTCTGCTGCTCACCGCGCGCATGTTGCGCACGAACGCGGAAGTTCGCAATCTGTGCCGTGACCGCTGGTCATACCTCATGATCGACGAGTACCAAGACACCAATCACGCCCAGTTCGTCATCGCCAGCACGCTGGCCGGCGAGCCGTCGGAGAAGCCCAACATTTGCGTAGTCGGCGATGCGGACCAGGCGATTTATTCGTGGCGCGGGGCGGACATCTCCAACATCCTCGAGTTCGAAGAACGATTTCCCGACGCCGTCGTCATCACGCTGGGCGAAAACTTCCGATCCACCGCGCCCATCCTCAAGGCCGCCGATACGCTCATCAAGCACAACGTCCGGCGCAAGGACAAGCCGCTCTTCACCAGCCGCGCCGGGGGCCAGCGACCGCGCGTCATCCTGTGCTCAAACGAGCGCCACGAGTCTGAACTGGTCGTGAACTGGTTCCGCTCGCTGAGCCAGGAAGGTCTGCCCTGGCGCGAAATGGCCGTCTTCTACCGCACCAATGCCCTTTCCCGCGTCATGGAAGACGCCCTGCGCACCGGCGGTATCCCCTACACCATCGCACGCGGCACCGCGTTCTATGAGCGTGAGGAAGTCAAGCACGCTCTGGCGTATCTGCGCGTGGTCGCCAACCCGGCCGACGACGTCTGCCTTGAGCGCATCATCAACACGCCGGCTCGCGGCATCGGCAAGACGTCCCTCGTCCGCATCGCCGACGTCGCAAGCGCCTCGGGCTGCCCGATGCTCGAGGTCATGCGTCGCATCGAAGCCGTCGCCGGGCTGACGCCGCGCGCCGTCGCCGCCGTGCAGCGCTTCGTTGCGATGATCGACGGGTGGACCGGCGCGGGCGCCTTTCTCGGCGCCGACGTGCCCTCGTCGCTGCACGAACTGGTCGAGCGCGTCATCTGCGAGTCGGGCCTTGAAAAGCACTACGAATCGCAGGCCTCGACCAGCGGGCTTTCCTCCGACGCCGACCGGCTCGACAACCTCGCTGAACTGGTATCGAGCGCAAAGGACTTTGAAGACGAGTTTGACGCGGTTTCCGACCCGGCCGCCGAGATGGTCTTTTCCGATGACGGGCCCAGCGTCGACACACCGCCACTGCTTTCCATGCTGCGTGCCTACCTCGAGTCGATCGCGCTGGTCGCCGACGCCGACGCCGTCGATCCCGAGCAGGGCACCGTCACGCTGATGACCCTGCACGCGGCCAAGGGGCTGGAATTCGGCGCCGTCGCCATCATCGGGCTCGAACAGGGGCTGCTCCCCCACTCGCGCGCCAACGAATCACCCGATGACCTGGAAGAAGAACGCCGCCTGGCCTTCGTCGGCATCACCCGCGCCATGAGCCAACTCACGCTCACCAGCGCCCGATACCGCACCATCCGCGGACTGACCGAGCGCATGATCCCGAGCGTCTTTCTCGAAGAACTCGGGCCAACCGTCAACATCTCCGATCAGAGCGGCGACGCCTTCGAGCAAGACTCCGGCTCGTGGCGCTGGCCGACGACACGGGCCTCGCCCGCCTCTCCCTCGTCGCTCTCCGATCCGGCGCCACAGCGCTTCGGCTCACCTCCGACCTCCGGCGCGGCCGCCGACTTCCCCGTGGGATGCACCGTCCGTCACCCGCAATTCGGACTCGGGCAAGTCATCAGCGTGCAAGGCGGCTCCAACGCGCGCGCTCAAGTGAAATTCAGACAAGTGGGTGTGAAAACACTTGTACTTGAGTTTGCTCGACTCAAGCGCGTTCATGACGCAACATGAGGACTTCGCTCAGCGACGCCCCGTGCACACATGGGGATTTCCCTTGACTCGTTTTGTATTTCGATTAACCTCTCGTGAACGCCCCGCATGTCCGCGGGACGCTCGCACATGCGCACGCTTCTTGCGTGCGGAGGGTTCCCAAGCCATGTTCGCACATTCGCGCTCTCACGGCGCCTGGACGCCGATGGCGATCCTAGCAATCCTCGCCGGGCTGTCCGGCACCGCCGCGGCAGTTCCGCCCGCCAACGATCACTGCGCCACGCCGCAGTCCATCACCGGCACCGGCTACTTCATCTTCAACAACTGCGAAGCCACCACCGGGGCCGAAGGTCAGAACAACGCCGGTTGCCAGGGCGCCGCCGGCGACTCCACAATCTACAACGACCTGTGGTACTGCTGGACCGCCCCGTGTACCGGCTTGGCCACGGTTTCCACCTGCATGCTCACGCTGGCCGACACCAAGATCGCCGTCTACAACGGATGCGGATGTCCCGTGGCCGGAACCGGACCGCTCAACTGCGACGACAACGCCTGTGACCTCCAGAGCCGCGTGACGTTCGAAGTCGTCTGCGGGCAGCAGTACATGATCCAGATCGGATCGGGCATCGACCAATGCTGGCAAGGCGAGTTCTTTGTCAACTGCGAGGGCGAGCCCTGTCCGCCTCCAACCGACTGCGAAGACTGCTGCGGCGTCGCCCCGCAGTTTACCGGCTTCCCCGGCACCGTCGCCGTCCTGACCCAGCAGGCCGCGCCCGCCTTCTCGGCCGTCGAGGTCATTGACATTTCCAACCAGGGTGCCGCGCCGCTCAACTCCAACTGGTGGGCCGCCACCTTCTATTCCTGGACCAACCCCACCAACTGGTCTCAGGCCGAACTCGGCACCGTCTTTGGCGTCTGTCTCGACGCGCAGGGCAACATCTACGTCGCCCACACCGCCATCTATGGCAACTCCAACAACCAGTGCGGCGGGTTCATCCAGCCGGGCGACGCGCTCGGCTCGCTCTCGGCCAACACCGCCAATCCCGCCGGCCGCCCGGGAGCCATCTACAAAATCGACACCAACTCCGGCGTCGCCTCCTTCCTCACCTCGCTGCCCAATGCGTCCGACCCCGCCTACATCGGTGGCCCATACCCCACCAACGGCTCAGAGTCGTACCCGGGACTGGGCAACATGGCCTACGACTGCGGCACCGACAACCTCTACGTCTCCAACTTCGAGGACGGGCGCATCTACCGCCTCAACACCACTGGCACTGCCCTCTCCACGTATCGCCACGCCACCGGCGCCGTAGTCGCGGGCGGGGCGCCAATGCCCGGCGACGCCCCGGGCTGGATCCCTCGCGAACGCCACCCCAATACCGGCCGCGGACAGCGTGTCTGGGCCGTGCAGCCCCACCAAGGGCGCCTCTATTACTCCGTCTGGCGCGAGGACAACTGTCGCCCCGACGCCACGGCCGGCAACGAGATCTGGTCGATCGACCTGGTTGACTCAGGCCCCAACGCCGGCGAGTTTATCCCCGGTACCGAGCAACTCGAAATCCCGATGTCGCTCTATGCCTACAACGGCTCAGGCATCACCGGCGTGAGCAACCCCGTTTCCGATCTTTCCTTCTCACCCGAGTGCTGCATGCTCGTCGGCGAACGCAGCATGTCCAACGACACCATCTCCGACGCACACGAGAGTCGTCTGCTCGAGTTCTGCTATGACCCCGCCGCCCAGGCTTGGGTTCCCTCCACCGCCGTCTTTGGTCCGGGAGCCGCCGCCGCTCCGCAGTCCTGCGCCGGAGGCGTGGACTACGACTTCAACACCACCGGCACCGTCGTCAACGTCTGGACCACCGCCGACTTCATCTCGCCGTCCCCGCAGTGGATCTACGGACTGCTCGGCCTGCCCTTCACCGGCGGCGCGGCAGGCGTCGGTACCAGCCTCATGATCGACGCCGACCAAGATGTCTCCTTCCACGACAAGTGGTCCATCGGAAGCACCGAAATCTCCTGCTCCACGCCCTGCGGCAAACTCAACGACATCTCCATCGAGTGCGTCGCCGACGAGCACGGCTTCACCGGCTGCTACGACTACACCTTCACCATCTCCAACAACTCGGGCACCGACGTCCACTACATCCTCATCCCCGACGTCAACGTCAATCCGCAGGTCATCTGGCTGCCCACGCCCATTCCCAGCGGCGGAACCTCGGCGCCCATCACCATCCGCATCTGCCCGCCCGACGGCACTGCCGACTGCTACCCGATTCACTTCACGCTGGCTGACCGCTTCATCGAAGAGTGCTGCGCGATCGACTACTGCGTGCCCCTGCCCGACTGCGACTGCATCGTCGTCAAGGTCATCGACGTGCACGGGCCCAGCCCCGACATCCTCAACTACTCGCTCACCTTCACCGCCACCAACATGACCCCCGACACCCTCGAACACATGTTCATCGTGCCCGAGCCGCCCGGCGCGTTTACCGTCAGCCCGGCCTACATCGACATCCCCACGACCCTGCCCGGCGGCACGGTTGGGCCTTACAAACTCAACATCGGCACCCTCGCGCCCAACACCACCTACTCCATCCGCATCTCCGTCCACGACCGCGGACTCTTCGAGTGCTGCTCCAAGGTGGTCGAGTTCACCACGCCCGACACCAACGGCGTGCCCGACTGCCCGCCCGACATGAACGCCGACGGCGTCCTCAACTTCTTCGACGTCCAGATGTTCCTCAACTTCTTCGCCGCCGGCGACCCACGCGGCGACTTCAACTCCGACGGGCAGTTCAACTTCTTCGACGTCCAGTCCTTCCTTGCCGCGTTCTCCGCCGGCTGCCCGTAAAGGGCTCGCCTGCGGCTGACCCCCACGGGTCCGGGCCACACATGGCCGGGCCCCGTTTCTTTTTCTCGGTCCCGTCGTGAGAACGGCAGGTTTCCCCAAAGTACCACCGGCGCGCGCAAGATTCGTTTCCCCCCTTTGCACCGGGCCCGTCATCTGCTACCTTGCTCTCCGGAAGGGGAACCCATGCAGACCATCGCTATCACTCTCGCCGCTTTGGCCCTCACCTCGCTCGCCGGCGCTCAACCGCTCGTCAGGTCGGACCCGCTCCCCCGCTCCCTGACGCCCGAGGAAGCCGCCTGGATCAAGCGTCACCCCATCGTGGCCGAGCAGACCCGTGCCGCGCCACCCGGACCTGTTCGCACGCCCGCGGAGTATGACCCCTGCGAGGGCATCCTCATCGCCTGGGAAGGCACCTCCACTTGGCTGGACATTCTCGCCCAGATGGCACGCGACGTCACCACCATCGGCAACGCCAAGGTCTTTGTCGTCACCGACACCACCACCGAGCGCAGCAGCGCCAGCATCACCATACAGGCCAGGGGCGCCGACATGTCCCGCGTCGAGTTCGTCGTGCGCACCACTGACTCGATCTGGATCCGCGACTACGGGCCGCGCTACATCTACCTGGGCGTCCAGCCCGACGGCTCCGGCGGCGTCCGCGCCATCGTCGATCACACCTACAACCGCCCACGACCCAACGACAATGCCCTCCCCGCCTTCTGGGCCAGTGTGCGCGGCGAACCCCGCTTCGCCCTCCCTCTCGTCCACGGCGGCGGCAACTTTCACCTCGAGTCAGGCGACCCCGTCGGCGTCGGACACGCCACCCGCCTGATCGTCAACGAAAACCCTTCTCTCACCGAATCCCAGATCATCGGCCTGTGGCGCGACTACCAGAACCTCGAGACCACCCTCTACACACCCTATCCCACCAGCGTCGATTCCACCCAGCACATCGACATGTGGATGATCATGCTCGACGATGGCAAGGTCATGATCTCCGAGTGGGTCAATGAACCGTCGTCGTCCTGGAACATCACCTCCAACAACGCGGCCGCTGCTTTCGCGGCGCGCGGCTTTGCCGTCTATCGCGTCCCCGCGGTGCGCTCGGGCGGCACGCACTACACCTTCACCAACGCCGTGATCTGCAACGACCTGGTGCTCATTCCCAGTTACACCAACTCGACCGCCTCGCCGCACAACGCGACCGCCCTGGGCATCTGGCAGGCCGCCCTTCCCGGCAAGACCATCCGCCAGATCGACTCGCAGGCCATCGTCACCTCGGCCGGCGTGCTGCACTGCATCGTCATGCATGTGCCGGCACCCTCCGGCGGGCAGTCGCCCAGCGTCTATCTGACCAGCCACAACAATGGGCAGGCCCTCAACCCCGGCACGCTGCAACTGGTCACCTGGCTCACTGATGACGATCAGGGCGCGACCACCGCCGACTTCTATCTTTCCACCAACGCCGGCGCCACCTATCCGACCCTGCTCGCTTCCGGCGTCCCGGCTGGCGATGAGTCCTACTACTGGACCGTCCCCAACGTGGCCACCGGCGCCGCGAAGATCAAGATCGTCGTCCACGATGCCGACGGCAACACCGGCTTCGATGAAACCGACCTGCCCTTCGCCATCAACGGCACCGCGTGTCTGCCCGACTGGAACCACGACCAGACGCTCGACTTCTTCGACGTCGCAGCATTCCTGGCCGACTTTGCCGCCCTCAATCCGGCTGCCGATCTCACCGGCGAGGGACTGTTCGACTTCTTCGACGTTTCGACCTTCCTGGCCGCTTTTTCCAACGGTTGCCCGTGAGCCCGGCCGTGCAAGAGAATCCTGACGATGACCCAGCCCGGTCAGGCGATCGGGCCTCGTTTCATCTCGGCGCTGCTGCGCGGATACTTTCCTGGTGTCGCTCGACGCTTTTCCAGCACCACCACGCGCCCAGTCGGCGTCTCGGCGGTACCCGCATGAAACGCATGCAGCGCGTACAACGTCTGCCTCGCTTCGTCGATCTCTTCCTGCGCTCGTTCGCCCTTGACCATCAGCACCACCCCACCCACCCTGCACAACGGCATGGTCAACTCCGCCAGCGTCGCCACCCGCGCCACGGCACGAGATACCACCGCGTCGTACCTATCGCGATGTCCGCCCCACCTGTCCGCCCCCAGCACCTCGGCCCGGGCCTGTAGCGCCTCGGCGTTCTTGAGCCCCAGTTCGCCGATCGCGTGACGCACGAAGGCCACCTTCTTCCCCGTCGCATCCAGCAGCGTGAACTGCAGGTTTGGCATGGTAATCGCCAGCGGCAGGCCCGGCAGCCCGCCGCCCGTGCCCACATCGATCACACGCCCTCCCTCGCCCACCTCCGCCAGCAGCGGGATGAGCGTCAGAGCATCGAAGATCAGCGTCTCCCATGCGGCCTCGGGCTCCCGCACCGCCGTCAGGTTCACAACCTCGCTGCCGGCCAGCAGCAGCGCCAGGTAGCGACCAAGCCCCTCCAGTTCTCCGGCCTCAAACTCAAGCCCGTACGCCCCGGCCAGGTCGAGAAATCGCTGCGTCGGCCTCAAAACCGGGCAGCCCGACGGAAACACGATCTCACCGCGAGAGCGCACGCCCCCCGAATCCGATCGATCGTCCGTGGGCCCGGGTCGAGTAGGAGATGTCATCATCGTCATCAGCGTATTCAAACGACGAGCGGTACGGCGGCCGGGGTCGATGCAACGCCACGTTGACGATCAGCCCGGTCATCAGCCACACCGTCAGCATGCTCGATCCGCCATAACTCAGAAACGGGAGGGTGATTCCGATGATCGGCAGCAATCCGACGTTCATCCCGATGTTGATCACCATTTGCGCCGCGATGAACCCAGCCAGGCCCACCGTCATCAGCCTCCCGAAAGGCTCGCGGCAACTGCCCGCAACCAGCAGGGCCCCGGCGATCCACACCAGATACAGCCCGAGCACTACCGCGCTGCCCACCAGCCCGAAGCGCGCGACCACCACCGAGTAGATCATGTCGTTGTGTCGCTCGGGCAGGCGGTTGTAGTGCACCAGCGCTCGGGCCATGTCGTCGGAAACGCCTTGCGCCTGTCCGGCCCCGATCAGCGTCTGGGCTGTGAAACTCTGAAAGTTGATGTCCTGCGCACTGGATCGATCGCCCTGCACCTGTCGCACCAGTCCCTCGATGCGAGCCTTCTGGTGCGGCTGGAGGAGGGGATACGCCGCCGGGGCCGTCAGCGCCGCCGCCAGGACGATCATCGCCAGGTGGCGCAGCCTCGCCCCCCCGGCCACCAGCATGCCGAACAGCGACGGAATGAACAGCGACGCGGTGCCCAGATCGGGCTGGAGCGTTATCAGCACCAGCGGCGGAACGGTCAGCAGCCCGGGCACCACCAGCCCGAAAAACCTGCGGTGCTTGGTCCGGAAGCGAAGGTAGCGCGCCACCACGAACACGTACGCGATCTTCGTCAGTTCCGAAGGCTGAAAATCCACCACGCCCAGGTTGATCCACGCCCGCGCCCCATTCCGCGGCGTCACGATCGTCGTCGGCACAAACGGGAGCAGAAGGAACACCAACAGCCCGAACATCACCACCATCGCCGGCCAGGCCAGCACACTGAGCAGTCGATAGTGAGGCAGCGCCACCACCAGCGCCGCCAGCATGCCGACGGTCGCGAACACCACCTGCTTCCAGGCCTCTTGTGCCAAGGCCGATGACCCGCTTACGTTCTGCGCCACGTCGATCGAGTAGATGCCGATCATTGTCAGCCCCAGCCCGGCGATGACGCACAGCCACGATGCATTGACCAGGCGCAGACTCTCACGCACGGAGTCGCGCGACGACGACGAGCCGCGCACCAGTCGCGACAGCGCCTCCAGTCTCTTGTCCGCATCGAGCAACACGCTAGAGATATCCCTCGGCCCGCAGCGCCCAGATGATCTGGTTCGTGATCGGGCCCGACACACGCCCCCCGCTGCCCGCGTAATCCATCACCACGGCGATCGCATAACGCGGGCCCTGTCCCTGCGCCCCTACCAGCACCACAAACCACGAGTGATCGCCCGACCGCACCACCTCTGGCGCCGCCGGTCCGTTGCCGTCCGGGTCGATCCGAAGATCGGGCGCCGTCGCCGTGCCCGTCTTTCCCCACACCTCGACTCCCGGAACGTTGAAGATCGGCTCCCGGTGCGACACTTCCCCGACCCGATACGTGAGGTGGTGCCCTGTGCCGTTCTGGTCATTGACCGAGAGCCGCAGTCCTTCCATTGCATCGGCCACCGCCCGGCGGTCCAGACCCAGGTCCAACACTGGGCGCTCGTCGCGTGCGCTGATCACCACCCGCGGCGGAATCTTGTACCCACGCCGCGCGATCGTCGCATACGCATCGGCCGCGTGCAGCGGAGTCCACGTCACCGGGCCCTGCCCAATCCCCATGAGGATCGCGTCCTGGATCTGAAGGTCGCTCCCGTCGTTGGCCGATGAACCGATCAGCCCGATCTGCCCCGCCCACTCCGGCCCGATGCCAAGGTTGAACGCCTCACCCACGCCGAACCACCGATACACCTCGGCCGTGCGCCTCGGGCCCATCCGCTGCCCCAGCGTGTAGAAGAAGATGTTGCACGAACGCTGAATGGCTTCGGGCGCCAGCAGCGGCCTCCCGTTCGGACTGTGCGTCATCCCGTTGTAGTGCTTGTAAATCCAGCACCGGAACAACCCGGGCTGGTCCGGCCACAGGTGCCCCGTGCATACAACACCGGTGTTCAGGTTGTGCACTCCCTCTTTCACCGCCCCGCACAGGATCACCGCCTTGGCGATCGAACCGGGCGGGTATGGCTTAGCCACCGCGCGATTCACATACGGATTGTTGACCGCGATGAAGCGCTCGCTCTCGGGACTGGGTGCGAGTCCATCTCTCGGAACCGTCGGCGTCGACACCATCGCCAAGATCTCCGCACGATCAATGTCGAGCACCACCGCCGCCCCGAACAGCGGCGTGCCCAACGGCAACGACTCGTTGGCGTGCCACTCCTGCACCGTTGCCAGCCCCAGCGCCGGGTCCATCACCGCCCGGATCCGCGCCTGCAGCATCGCGTCGATGGTCAACTGCACATCCGCACCCGGCTGCGGGTCCAACTGCTCCACCCGCCCCGTGTCCATGTGCACTGTCCGCAGCCCGCGCAGCCCGCGCAACTCGGCCTCACGCGAACCCTCGATCCCGCTCTGCCCCACGATGTCATGCGAAAAATACCGACCCCGATCCGTCCCATCGATCGCCCGCACCCGCCGCGCATACTCCGCGTCGCTCTCGATCAGTCGGGCCCGGGCCTGCGCATCCTCGGCCGTGGCGCCCACCCGCGTCCGCCCGATCACGTGCGACGCCACACCCTCCGGGCTGAGCAGGCGTGTGCTCTCGCTCCGGATCGCCTCGGGAAGCGTGCGAAGGTCCACCTCCACCTCGATCCGGTCGAGCGGATACACCCGCGTTGTCTGATCGACCACCTCCAGCCCCGGGAAGCGCGGCGCCGTGTACTCATACTCTCCCCGACCGGCGATCGGCACCTCCTGCTCCACCAGCCGCAACATGCGAAACGCCACTTCGTCGCTCACCTCGTCGATCAACACGTGCGCCGACTTCATCTCGGCGATTGGAGCGCTCACACGCCGATCAATGTCGGCCATGGCCCTGGCGTCCAGCGGGCGCCCGCTGTCCATCATGTCGAGGATCGCCTTGTTGCGCCGAGTTTCCACGATGCTCCGACGCATCGCACTCACCCGCGCCAGCGTCGCGTCGATGCGCCGCTGCAACTCGCCACGCTCGACACCGGTCTGGGCGCACAATTCGCGCCACATCGCCTCCACGTGCCGGTCAAAGTAGCCCCGCCACTGACCAATCAGTTCCTCGCGCTCGAGGTCCGGCAAGGTGTTCCATTCCCCGCCCGAACTCGCCCTCGCCTGCTTGACCGCCTGCTCGCTGGCCCATTCACCCGTCAACACCGGGAACGCCACCGCGAACTTGTACTGCGGCCGGTCAATCGCCAGCACACGCCCCTGCCGGTCCAGAATCCGCCCTCGCGTGGTCGGAATCCACACGTGCCGCACCAGTTTCGACTCGGCCTCGGCCCGAAGTTCTTCGCCCTTGACCAGCGTCAACCGGGCCGTCTGCCCCGCCAACACCGCCGCTGCGAGCCCCGACGCGCCAAAAAGCAGCATCAGTCGCCGGTGGAACATGCTCGGGATGGCTCGCTTCGGGCTCATGCGGTCTCCGCGTCAACTCTAGAACCATCCATCGGGTACACCTGCCCGCCCTCACCAACTCCGCACCCATCGGCCCGTCCGCCCGGACCGCGGGCGTACACTCCCCGGGCCGGCTGCGGCTACACCACCCATGAACATTGCACAGTTCTTCGAGCACTGGCGAATCACCGAAAACCCCTTCCGAGGCGAGGAAGCCCGGCATGACTCGGTCTTCGCCCGCATCGGGCTCGGCGCCTCGGCCGCCCCAGCCGCCACACATTCCGACTTTGACAAGATCCTCGGCGAACTCTCGCGCCCGAGCACCTCGATCGTCTTCGGCGAAAAGGGCAGCGGCAAGACCGCCATCCGCATGCAACTGGCCCAGCGCGTCCTCGAACGCAACCGCCAGGCGCCCGACGCCCGCATCTTCCAGGTCGCCTACGACGACCTCAATCCCTTCCTCGAAGCACTCCACGCCAGAATCGGGGGGAAAGACGTCGCCACTTCCTTGCGCGCCATTCGGATCGTCGATCATATCGACGCAATCCTCGCTCTGGCCGTCACCGACGTCATCGACGACCTGCTTGGGCGGGGCGGAGCGGAATCAGTCAACGACTTGGGCCCTAACCGCAATCGGATCGCCCGCAGTCTCGACCCCGAACTCAAGCAGCAGTTCCGCATCCTCCAAGCCCTGTACGATTTGCGCGATGTCGACGGGCACCGGGCCGTCCGACTCCGCCGGGCGCTGCGTGTCCGTCCCAGTCGCGAGACCGTCGGGTGGAATGCCGTGCTGCTGCTCGGCTGGACCCCTCCGGCGGCTCTGGTGGCTTGGGTACTCATCAGCAAGCCCGGTGGGCTGGTCGGCACCGGGGCGGCCTACCTGGCGATGGGCCTGGGTGTCGGGTACCTGGCGCTGGCGATCAAGCGCCTGGTGTGGGACCGCTTCTCCCTGCGCCGCTTGGTCCGACGCCTGTCCAGACAGCGCCGACTTCTGCCCCGTGCCGAACTTAGTTACGTTCACTCTTTCGAACACCTGCCCGGTGCCCTGCACCGCCGGGCCGACCGCGACGATTCCGACGCCACCCGCTACGCCCACTTTCAATCTCTCCAGCAGATCCTGGATGCCTTCGGCTTCACCGGAGTCCTTGTCCTGGTCGATCGGGTGGACGAGCCTACGCTGGTCAACGGCGACCCCGAGCGCATGCAGGCGATTGTCTGGCCCATGCTCAACAACAAGTTCCTTCAGCACGAACGCCTCGGGCTCAAACTGCTGCTGCCCATTGAACTGCGCTACTCGCTCTTCCGCGAGTCCAGTTCGTTCTTTCAAGAGGCCCGGCTCGACAAGCAGAGCCTCATCGAACGTCTGACCTGGACGGGGGCGATGCTCTACGACCTGTGCTCGGCCCGTCTCAAGGCCTGCCGCGCGCCCGACGCGGAACCCATCTCTCTGCTCGACCTCTTTGCCGACGACGTGACTCGGCAGGATCTGGTCGACGCCCTCGACCAGATGCACCAGCCCCGCGACGCCCTGAAATTCCTCTACCGCTGTCTCAACGAACACTGCTCGAACGTGACGGCCGAGGAAAACCAGTGGCGCGTACCCCGCTTGGTGCTTGAGAACATCCGTCGCCAGGAGGCCGACCGGGTCCAGCAACTGTATCGGGGAATCCGTCCGGCCTGACGAACCGTGGTCCGATCATGCAGGTAAAGATGGCCGAATGCTTGCTTTCCGCGCTCTTGAGGGGTAGATTGCGCTCTGTCGGGAGCAAATCGACGATGCACTTCTCCGGAGCCCAGGTTTCATGCCAGTTCACCCTGGTCTGACCAATCCGCACGATCGACAGGCCGCCAGGCGGTCCGACGTGCCCGTGCATTCATGAGGCTCGGAGATCCCCACAACATGTGCCCGGACAAACCCCCGCGAGAGTTCGCGGGTCCAGCCTTCCCGTGCCGCCGTGGCCACGGGGTTCGTTTGGTTCCAATCAGGAGAGTGCATCATATCTGGTTCTAGGCGTTTCTTCCGACCGGCCGGGCCCGTCCAGCGGACGCGCCTCAATCACATGATCCGCATCACCCCGATCCGAGTGATTGGGCCTGACAACGAGCAGATCGGCGTCATCGAGACGGCCGAGGCATTGCGCATGGCGCAGGAGCAGGGGCTCGACTTGGTCGAGATCTCCCCCGATGTCCGTCCGCCCGTGTGCAAGATCATGGACTACGGCAAGCACAAGTACGAACTCTCCAAGAAGCAGCAGAAGAGCCGGGCCAGTTCCAAGAGCACCGAACTGAAGGAAATCCGGCTCGGGCGCTCCGTCAAGATCGACCCCCACGACGTGCAGATTCGCGTCGATCAGACCCGGCGCTTCCTCATGGCCGGGCACAAAGTCCAGATCACCCAACGCTTCCGCGGGCGTGAAATGGCCCACAAGGAACTCGGCATCGAGCGTCTGGCTGAGATCTGTGAGCAACTCTCCGACATCGCCAAGGTCGAAGTCCCACCTCGCTGGATGGGACGCCAGGCGAGCATCATCGTCGCGCCGGACCGGCAGAAGGTCGAGGCCGCCAAGCGCAAGATGAGCAAGGAGCAACTCGAGAAGGAAGCCGAGGAGTTGCGCAAACTCGAGGCGCAGAATCTGGCCGAACTCGAGGCCGACGACCAGGTCGCCGATGATGACGACGACAACGGCGGAAACGAAAAAGGCAAGAGGCGGGGCCCGGCCGATGACCGCGCGGTCAACCCCATCGACGCCGAAATCGCCGACCTCCTCGGAGAATGAGGCAGGGCCAGGCATCCTGAATCAGCCGTCGGGGGCCCGCAGAAGCGGGCCCCTGCTCTTTGGACAGCCGCCACCGACCGGCTTGCTTCAGGTTCGAACGACGACCACCAGTCGTTCGCCCGCACGCACACGCGCCGTCTCGCGCAGACGCACCAGCAGTCGTTGGCCCTGGCGCTCGAAAGTCGCGCCGCCCGGCCAGTCAATCGCCAGCGAGGACGGATCGCTCGCCTCGCCCAGTTCCATCGCGATGGTGCGGATGGACAACTCGCCCCACTTCACCTCGATCGAAAGGGCCTGCTCGCCGTTCGTGCGCCGCTGCGTAAACGTGCCCCAGGCTCCCGCGGCCGTGAAGGCGCCGGAGAAGTCATCCGTGTTGATTCGGGGGGCAAAGCCGATATGCCCGCGCGGGCCGTGATGCTCATACCCGCAGCAGGCCAGGTAGACGCCGAAACTGGCCATCGCACGCGCGTAGTGGTCCGAGCATTCGATCTCGTTGTACGGGTTGCGCTTCGAAGGGTGATAGCGGTCGTGCGCCGCCCGCGTGATGGCCAGCCCCGCCTGCACCAGGTCTGGCTCACCTTCGTAAATCATGTGCGACGCGACTTGGTACTCGAACCCCGTCCAGCACTCGTTGAAGTACCCCACCGCCCAGTGGTTGCCAGACTTGTCGCCTCCGCCCTTGGGCCAGGTGCACACGATCAGCCCCGCCTCGCCAGGCAGGGCGTACCAACGCCCCGGCCCCACGTTGTTCGGATCCCCGCCTTTCACCGGCGTCCGTTCGCGATACTTGCCCGCGTCGGGCGCAAAGTTGTACGTCCAGATCGACCGCAGGGCAGACCGGCTGCGCTCGGCATCGGCCACGCGCGGCAGGCCCAACTGGTGCGCGTAACTCTGGCCGAACAACTGGTCGGCGTGGCAGCCCTTGTTCGTGTTCGGATGCTCAAAGTCCGGCGGAGTGTGGATGAAGTAATCCCCGTCGTACAACTTCTCGACCAGACTCTTCCTACCCACCTCCAGAATCCTGTCACAGGTGGCGATGAACTCGACGTCGCCCACATCGAGCGCCATCTCGCGCCCCGCCGCCACGGCCGCCAGATACATCGAACTGATCCACGCCATGTTTCCGAACCACGACGCATCAAGCGTGTTGTACTGCTCGCCTTCGAGCAGCCCGTCAGCGTCGGCATCCTGGGCGATGACGTACTCCAGCGACTTGCGCACACGCGACCAGATGCGTTTGAGGAACTGCTCGTCCGTCGACATCTGGTGCTCACGGTACGCCCGCAGGATGGTGCCGAGTTGCCCGTCGTGCGCCACATGCCGTCCGTACTCGGCGCGGTAGTCGGTCGCGCCGTTGTCGTGCCAGGCCAGCCCGAAGTCCACCATCTCGCGTGTCCGGCGTTCGAGGTCGGGAAATATGCGCGCCAGCGCCTGCCCATAGTTCCACACGTGCTGGCAGGTTCCGTGACAGCAGCCCACGCCCTCCCACGCCCAGAACCGCCCGTTGTCAAACAGGTGACACGTCGTCGTCTGCGCGGTGTTGACCGTGAGCAGGGTGCGCTCCAGCAACCAGTGCGGCAGCGTCGTGTCATACCAAGTCTTGTGAAACAGCCGCGTCTGCGTCGTCAGTCGCTCAAAATCGCGTGCCACCACGCCCGCGACATCCCACGCCGATGTGAACCGCTCTGCGTAGTGCCGGTTCAGCCGCGGCATGTCGTTGATCGCATGCATGCCCGGCGGGTCGTGAGCGATGAACGGGAAGAACCACGACACCACGTAGTTCAGAGTGATCTTCTCACCCGGCTCCAGGCGCACCCGCGTCAGCAGCGCCCCCGCATGCCGCCTGCCGAAGTCCCGCGTCGCCGCGTCATCGGTCCTTCCCGAAGGCTGGCGCCACAACTGCTCGACCGCGATGCCCGGGTCCAGGTCGCTCACCACGCTGGCGGCCGCGTCTCCGACCAGCGACAGCGCCATCGATCCGTAATCCGACATTTGCTCGAATGAGTTCTCCATCCACGGCGCATCGGCAAAAACGATGTGATCGCAGGCGATGTGCCCCCACGCACCGGTCTGGTCGTCGACAATCTCGATGCGGGCCTTTTTCCCCGCCAGGTCCGAAACCTCCCACGACTGGGCCGACATGCGGTTGCTGTCACGCCCGGTCGCCGTGCGCACCACATTCCCGTCCACCAGCAAGTTGATGCAGGTCTTTCCGGGGTGCCGCCCGCCGCCGACCATCATGTTAATGAAGCGTTTCTCGATGGTGAACTCGGGGCTGGTCAGTGTGCCCTTCAAGTTGTCGGCGGCGCCCACGTTGGGCCCCACCGCGCGCGTGTTGTGCGTGTTGACCGAGCGCAGCCCACGATCTTCGGACACATTGTGATACGCCGGCATCTCGGCCCGCGCGATCGGCCCGGTGCCCATCGCCTCGCCCTGCGCCACCCAGCCCGCCGGCCAGGTCTCCTGCTCAAAGTCGGCGAACAGAACTTCCTCACCCTTCTCCCACTGCTGCGGCAGCGCGTCCATCGCCACGCTGGTCAGTCCGGGCCGACGCACCGGGCGCACCCGCCGCACGCCCAGACCCGGCGCACCGTTGCGGATCGCCACCGCGTTTTCCAGCCAGCCGGCCATCTCTCCCTGCACCATGTGCTCCGAGGTGTTGTGCAACTCGAATGACATGATCGTGCAAGGAATCGCAGACGCATCGACGTCGAGCGGGATGAACGGGCTGAAAGCCTCGAGTTTCACCGCCACAGGACAGCCGTCGTCCCGATAGCGCACTGTCCCGATCGGATATCCGCTCTCAAACTCGACCTCGGAGAAGCCTTCCTTGTCCAGCGTCCGCACGTCGTCGCCCACGCGCAGCGCAAAGCCCTGTCCCACTGGCCGATGCTCGTCGGCGTTGGGCGGGGCAAAGTAGTTCGACCCGTCCAGTTCCGTCGCCCGCTGCCCGCGATACTCGGGCAGACGGTTGGCCACCACGCCGAGGTGATGCTCGTTGAAAATGTCCCACACCCACAGGCGCCCGTCGCCGCCGAGGTACATTGTTCCGCAGCACACGCCGCCCACGGGCATGCCAATGAAGGCGAGTTCCTGCCCGCGGCAGCGCATGGGCTCCCCTCGCTCGTAGAGCGAACGCACCCACGCTTCGTTCAGTTTCTTGTCCGCCGGGATCGGGTGCTCACCGTCCGCAGCCTGCTCGAACGGACCGGCAAACGCGCGCCCCGCCGACGCGAGCAGCCACGCTCCGACCGACGCACCCATGAACCCGCGCCGACTGACGCCCGGCCCGCACGACCCGCCATTGCAGCAGTTGCTCATGGCACCAGTCTGACCACCTCGCCGATCGTCCGCAAGTGCGGTCGCCCGGCAGTGCACAAGCCGCACCAAGCAAAAAGGGGGACGGCCATTCTGACCGCCCCCCCACTCCATCACCCTCGTGCCACGTCGACCTTACGGGCATCCAGCCGAGTAGTAGTTCAGGAATCGCTGCACGTCGAAGAAGTCGAAGTGCCGGAAAGGTGGCGCCAGGTCGGCGGCACCGTCCTCTGCCACGTAAAGGTTCAGGAAGCGCTGCACGTCAAAAAAGTTCAGCACCCCGCGAGGAAACGCCAAGTCGGCCGGGCAGGAAATCCTCCCGTCAAAGTGGCGCAGCGCATGGTCGACCGCGTCAGGCCCGATCACGTTGCCCATCTGCCGCCCGGGCAGGTCGTCACAAGGCGGGTGGATGCCGCCCCAGATGCGCGACAACGAGCACTGGTCGCTGGCGTCCATGTACCGAGCCCACTGCAGCGTCACGTCCACGCTGGGCCCATCCTCGAACACCAGGTACTGATTCTGCGGACACAGGAACTCGCCCAGCCCGCCGGGGAAGTACGCGCTGCCCGTGAGCAGTTCCATCACCATCGCCGCCGCACGGCTGTACGTGCTGTGCCCGGACACGTACCCGGCGAATGGCGGGCTGACGAACGTCGGCCTCTGGTACGGCCACCAACTCTCCGCGAGGATCCAGCCTGCGCCGGCGACGTCGGTCAACGGATCGGCGATGTAGTCCGGCCCGCGCCAGGCATAAATCGCGATCTTGCCTTCCGAACCGGCCAAATGTTCGTGCCGTTGTCCGGGCGCGGTCGTCTCCGCCGTCACCACTTCGATCGCCCCCGGGATCAGGTTGAACCCGTCCGGGTCATACGCGGGCAGATTGGGGTCGGTCCTCTGCCCCTGGTCGGCCATATAGCGAATCGCCGACACCGGACGCACAAAGTCGTACCTCCCCTTCACGCCCCAGACGCTCACCGCGACGTCGTGCATCGCGCCGCCCAGCGCCAGATACGCCTTCACGTCCCACTCCAGATCCTCCATGATCGGCCCGGTGCCGCCCAGACGCTTCTCGAAGAGCGGGTGGTCATTCACGTAGTTCAGGATCGTGAACCAGTGACCCGGAGGAGTCTCCGAGTGAGGGCCGTCAGCCCAGAACTCGGCCAGAATGCGCGCGTAATCGCCACGCGGGACGATCTGCGATGCATAGGGCTGCCCAGTGACGGGGTTGACGGGGTACCCATTGCCCGCGTCCCCGCCGTTCATCCGATCGTAGAAACTCGCCCAGTCGTTCACGTTCGCCAATGGCGCGTTCCCCATGCTGGCCGGAGAAATGTCCCACATCACCCCGTCGCTGGGATCCAGTTGTCCGCTCCACACCGACACCAGTTCGAAGCCCCAGCGGTAGTAATCATCGCCCACGCCATTGTGCAGAGGGGGCGCCCCCGGATCGTGATACGTAATCCACTGGTGTCCGTCGCGCATCGTCACCGTGCGGTCCTGCAGGCGGAGTGAGAATGGCGTCACGTTGCCCCACTCGGGGCTCAGGAACGGCGGATACCCGTCCGGAATGATGTTCCCGCCCTGGTCGACGTAGAAACTCAACGCCAGCGGCTGCCAGCGGTTCGGATCGATGATGTCCGGATTGCCCGGCATGATCATCAACAACGCCGGATTGACCGGCTCGTAATACTGGTTCGCGTAGCCTCCCGATTCATTCGACCCGTCCGTCAACCCCCACGCGATCAGGTTTGCGGCGATGCGATTGCCCACTGCCTCCGGAGAGTTCCCCACCGTGCTCGTGAAGTTCGGATCCAGACCCAGGCTATTCATCAGGTTGTTGCAGTTGGCCAGCGTCGCTGCCGCGCCGGGTGAGGTCGCAAAGCGATGCTGAATCAACCGCATCATTGCGTAACTGATCGTCACTTCACGCGCCACCTGCACGTCCCCGGCGGTGTGCTTCTCGTGGAACAGCCATCCATCAGCGTGCTCGTCGTACGCGGCCCAGGCGTCCCACATCGCCATCGACGTGTGGAACAGGTTGCGTGCATGCACCGTGGGACGCGCGAGATCGACTCGAATGGCGTCAAGCAACACGTCGTTCCACTGCCTCGCCACGCTGTGCGTTCCGCGCGGCTGCGCGACCTGCCCGCGTTCGTCGCGATAGACCCATTCCCCCTGGGCCGCCGCCATCGGTGCCCCGGCCGTCAGCAAAATGGCCAACGACGCCCCCGTCCAGACTCTTTTCGTTCCCATGGTCGGACCCCTGTTTCAGGCTTGTGCTCTCACCGGGCGAAGAACTCGCTCGGATCCCATGGGGCCTCAATGTACCCTATTGCACCCACACCTCAAACAACCAAAACCGCTATCGGACGAGAAATGTGCAGGAAAAGTCACCAATTCTCTGCGAATTGGGGGGAAGGTGGGAACCGGGTATAGAGACCTACCCCCGGGAAAGCCCCCCAGTCTCGCCGACAAGGGACCGCCCCAAGTCGCCCCTTGCCGGATTCGGTCAGGCTCGTATTCTGGTCTTGCCGCACGAAAAAACCCGACGTCGGACGCCGGGTCAAACCATGTGGGCTCAACGTGGACGATCAAGCAGAATAGCCTGATCCAAGGGCTGGAAAGCGGGTGATGAGATTCGAACTCACGACTTTCACGTTGGCAACGTGACGCTCTACCACTGAGCTACACCCGCGGGTTGTCAAGCCCCAGCCAGACCTTCATCGGCGTTCCGGCAGGGGCAATCAAGGTATACCCAAACGCCCTTCGAGTCAATCCGCCGGAGCGGCCGAAGCCGCCCGCTTTCCGGATGCTTGCCGCAACGCCTCCATCACTTGGGCGGAGGTGTAGGCGTTCTGCATCCACGGCTCTTTCAGGCCTGGTCCGTAGATCACGAGCAACGGAATGCCCGTCTGTCCGAGGTCGCGGAGTTTGTCCCAGCCGGGAGCTTGACCGCTGGTGAGGTCGGCGATCAGCGGCACGACCTCGGACGAGGCCAGTTCGCCTTTGACCGGGTCGCGATCGAGTACGGTCGCCTTGAGCGCCTGGCAGTTGAGGCACCAGTCAGCGGTGAAATCGACCACGACCACCTTGCCTCCGGCGACGGCCCCGGCGAGCACCTCGGGACTGAAAGGGCTCCAGAAGTCGTGCATGGCTTTGTTCGTGCGTCCAGAGGCAAAGGCGATGGCCACGCCGGCGAACAGCACTCCGACGAGCCCAAAGGCAGCGCGTCGACCCACCCTGGGGGTAATCTGCTTCGTCCGCCAGGTGAGCCACGCGCCGGCCGCCGTAGCGCACGCCGCCACGGCCCACCAGTGTGCGACCTTGACCCACACGGGCAACTGGGCCGCTCGCACCGGATCGGACTTGAGCAGCGCCATGACGCCCGATCCGATGAAGAACATGGCCGCTGCAAGCATGAGCAGGCCCATGACCTGCTTGACCAGATCGCTGGCAGGCCCGGTCTTGGGCAGTTTTTCCGCCCACTTCGGCTTGAAGGAAAGTACGAGGTAGGGCAGCGCCATGCCCACGCCGATCGAGCCGAAGATAGTCATAATCTCTGCGGCCGGCATGGTGGCTGATCCAGCCAGCAGTGCCCCTGCGACGAAGCCAAAGCAGGGCAGACCGAGCACGGCCGTCATCACCCCGAACAGGAACGAGCCCCAGGCGTTGTCGGCCCTTGGATTGACCGCGTACACCGAGTCGGGCAGTCGGATCTCGAACAGCCCCATGATGCCGACGCCCATGACCGCGATGATCGCGCCGATACCCAGTGTGACCCACCAGATGCCGAAGATCTGCGAAGGGTCGCCGACGGAACTGAAAAAAGCCACGGGCAACCCGATGCCCAGCCAGAACGCGACGACTCCCAGCGCCATCCAGATGCCGAGCACCAGACTCCGGCCCGGCGAGGACGCATGCTTGGACAGGGCCATCACCTTCAGCGGAATGACCGGGAGCACGCAGGGGGTGAGGTTGAGCACCAGTCCGCCGAGAGCCCCGAAGAACGCCAATGCCAGCAGCCCCTTCGGCACACGGAAGCCGAAGAAACTTGAACCGGCAGAGTCGGCATCGCCTGAAGAAGTGGACGGGCCATCCGCGTCCGGAAACGTCTGAGGATGCTCCAGACTTGAGCGATCGAAAGCGGCGAAGTCGCCGTCCCAAATTGCGTCCGCGCCCGCGCCGATGGGGATGAAGACTTCTCTGGGCTGGAACTCGGGCGGGTCGCACATGGTGTCGTCGCAAGCCTGAAAGACCAGTTCGAAGTTCACCCTGACTTCGCCGGTGGCCTGCGGATCGACGAATACCGGAAGGAAGATCAAGGCCCTTCCCTCAAAGACGGGATATGGCTGCCGCCCGGAGCCGGTGAAGTCCACCATGATCGTGCGGGACTCCGGCCACTGGATCGGGCCCGCCCGCCCGCCCTGGACCACGAGTTTGGCCAGTTCGGTCTTGACCGGGTTGAAGGCCTTCATGGGCGGCGGCTCGTTGGTGTGCGTGTGCCAGCCCGGCTCCATGTCCAGCACAATGCCGACGACCACCACCCCACCCGGCTCAACCGAATCGCGGTTGGCCTTGACCTCGACGCCCACGCGGTCGGCCCCGAAAACCGGAGCAAAGGGTGACTGCCCGCGCGCGGACGAGGCCAGAACAGCCAGCGTCATCAGCGTGAGTGTAATCCAGTTCCAGAATCCCGGCCTGTGCATGTGTGCTCCAGAAGAAACCGCCCGGGCGGATGATTGGCCCGGAGAAGCCCCCCGGCCGGTGCGAATCTGCGCCCGCGCGCAATTGTTCCACTGCGACGGGGCGCAGGATTGGCCTGCGATCGAGGCCGGGGGCCAGGCTTCAAGGTCGGGAGTTGCCCGTTCCGATATCCACGCCGAGCGCCGTGAAGAGCGCCGCGCAGTAATCGGACCATGGCCGACGTTCTAGACCAAAGCGAAGTTGACGCACTGCTGGCGGCGGTCGACACCGGGGAGGTGGCGGCTGAAGCACGACCGATCGAGATCTTCAGTCGATCGCGCCGAAACCCGGACGAAACCGAGATCCGTTCGTACGACTTCAAGCGCCCCGAGCGTGTGAGCAAGGACCAGATGCGTGCGCTCCAGACGCTGCACGAAGCGTTTGCCCGAAACTTCGGCGCCTCGCTCTCCGGGTTCATGCGGACGATCGTCGAGATCAAGGTCGCCACGTGCGAGCAGATGACCTACGGCGAGTTCACGGCCGGGCTGCCCAATCCGACTTGCTTCAACCTGGTCGAGTGTTCGAGCCTGACTGGGCAGATGTGCCTGGAAATCAGCCCTCTCATCATTTACCCGATGATCGACCGGCTGCTGGGCGGGTCGTCGCACGACCTGTTCATTCCCCAGCGTCCAATGACACCCATCGAGATTCGCCTGATCTCCAACGTGACGCGGCGGGCGCTGGCGACACTGGCCGAGGCATGGGAGAGCGTCCGTACCATCGAGTTCAGCATCACGTCGACGGAGAGCAACCCGCAACTGGTGCAGATCGTGCCCCCGAACGAGGTAGTGGTGGTGATCGGGCTTGAGGTCAAGATGTCGAACCGTGCGGGCACGATGAACCTGTGCATTCCGTACAACGTGATCGAGCCGGTGGTGAACGAACTGAGTTCGCAAAGTTGGTTCAGCATCCAGAAGAACGACGGGGCCGGAGAAGTGAGCAAGCGCATCGGGGAGCAACTCGAGCGTGCGGCGGCGACGGTGACGGGAGTGCTGGCCGAGACGACGGTGACGGTGGCGGATCTGTCCCAACTTCAGGTGGGAGACATCATCCTGACCGAGAAGCCGGCGGTCAGCCCGCTCGTGATTTGCGTCGAGGGGGAGAAGAAGTTCCTGGCCACGCTTGGGCAGTTCAAGGGGCGGCGGGTGATGTGCGTGGATCGCCCGATCGGACGGGGCGACCGGGTGTAGGCAGCCCCGGCAAGGGTCCGAACAGACAGGCCTTTTCCATAGAGCGGAATTTCGTGCGTGCCCGGTGCGCAACCGGCGCGGGGCGTGTTGCCTCACAAAGAGCGGACATCTACAGTTGTCGCGAACCCGGGTCCAGCCGCCCCGGGTCGAGGTGTTTCAGAAATGCGGAAGAGCGGGCTCAATGTTCGCTGAAAGGCGAATGACTGGTCTGGCGGGCAAGTCGGCGCGTGGCGCCGATCGGCCTGGTCCGGGAGGGTCTGGATGACCTGAGGATCCCGGACAAGCCGTGCAAGTCGGCGACCGCGCCGACGCCGCCGGACCGCGAGCGCGTTGTTTCCGCCGCTCGTGGTTTGTGTGTTTTCTGGTCCGTCGCGCCGGGCGACGAACGACAATCTGGCAACCTGATAACTCGGGTTCTGAACGTGGAGTCTGCATCGTGAATACCCAGGAAATGCTCCGGATCCTCGATTCGATCGCCCGCGATCGCAACATCGACCGCGCGCTGCTCATCGCCGACCTTGAGCAGGCGATGGTGTCGGCGGCGCGCAAGTACTTCAACACGCTCGACGCCGAGGAGTTCACCTGCGCGCTGGACCCGTTGGCCGGCACGTTTGAACTGCGCCGGCACGGGGAGCCGCTGGAGATGCCTCCGGAGGCCTTCGGTCGCATCGCGGCCCAGACCTTCAAGCAGGTGATGATCCAGCGCTTCCGCGACGACGAGCGTGCGTCGATCCAAGAGGAGTTTGGCAAGCGCATCGGGACGATCATCACGGGCACGGCGCAGCGGTACGACAAGGGCGTGCTGATCGTGACCATCGACCGGGCCGAAGCGGTGATGCTGCGCAGCGAGCAGATCCCGGGCGAGCAGTTCATGCCGGGCGACCGCGTGCGGGCGCTGGTCCTGGATGTCAAGGACGTGGGCAGCCAGGTGAAGATTTACCTGTCGCGCGGGCATCCCGACTTCATCCGCCGCCTGTTCGAGGTGGAGGTTCCCGAAGTGGCCGAGCGCATCATCGAAATCAAGGCGATGGCGCGTGAGGCGGGGTATCGCACCAAGATCGCGGTCAGTTCGATCGACTCGAAGGTGGACGCGGTAGGCGCGTGCGTGGGCGTGCGCGGCAGCCGGATCAAGAACATCGTGGACGAACTGAACGGAGAGAAGATCGACATCGTGCGTTGGAACGAGTCGAGCCAGATCCTGATACAGAACGCGCTCAAGCCGGCCGAAGTGCATGAAATCAGTCTGTGCTTCGAACTGGGCCGAGCCACCGTGGTGGTGCGTGACGACCAGTTGAGTCTGGCGATCGGGAAACGCGGGCAGAACGTGCGCCTGGCGGCCCGGCTGACCGGCTGGGATGTGGACATTCTGACGCCCGAGGAGTTCACGCGCGGGCTGGAAACACTGTCCGAGACACTGTGCCAGGTGGAGGGCGTCACCGAGGAGATGGTGGACCGTCTGGCGGCGCTGGGCATGGTCAGCGTGTTCGACATCGAGGAGGTGGGCGAAGAAGTGCTCATGTCCGAACTAGAGGTGAGCGAAGAAACGGCCGCGCAGATGGTCGAGATCGCCTCGGTCAAGGCCAAGGAAGTTGCCGAGATTCAGCAGCGTGAGAAGGAAGAGGCTGAGAAGCGTCGGGCCGAGGAAGAGGAAGCGGCCCGTCGCCTGGTGGCGGGCGAGAACCTCGGGCAGATGGACCCGGATCTGGCGGCGGCGGCGATTCTGGGGGCTGGCTCGCTGGGTGCGGCACCGGCGGCTCCGGCACGCCCGGCCGCGGACCCGACCGAAGAGGACGAAGCACGGGCCAGCGACATTCTGGGCACCGACCGCGCTTGAAACAGGCGGACTGTGTGTGGGCAGGCGGGATTGAGCAGCATCGGAGGCAGACTTGGCCAAGCGGGTTTTCGAAATCGCGAAGGAACTGGGCATCAAGTCCAAGGCGATCGTCGACAAGTGTCGCGCCGAGGGGATCCCCGAAGATGTGATCAAGAACCACATGTCGACGGTGTCGGCGGGTCTTGAGGCCACCGTGCATGACTGGTTCCGCGCCGGCGATGCCGGTGGCACGGCCGTCGAGACGGCCGAGAAGGTGGATATCGACAGCGTGCGCGTCAAGGCGGCCAAGAAAGCGCGACCGCTGTATGTTGCCGAGTCGTCGCCGACGCCCGAGCGCGTCGAGCCCGAGCAGCCGGAGGCAATGGAAGCCGCTGAGCCGGCGCCGGAATCCGTGGCGCCCGCCCCTGCGAGTGTTGCCGCTCCAACTCCGGTGAGCATCCCGGCGCCGCAACCTCCGGCAGCGCCCCCCGAGCCGACGAAGGCGCCCAAGCCGGTCGAGGCTGTGCGATCGGCCGCGTCGGCCCCTGTCTCCGAGCCTCCTCGCTCGGCTCCACCCCCACCGCCACCCACGGAAGTGGCGCGGCCGGCAGCGGTACGTCCCGAGCCGCCCCGAGCGTCGCGCCCAAGCGTGCCGGCACCGGCGCCGATGAACGTGCCGGCGCGGCCTCAAGTGATCAAGCCCGCCGGGCCGCAACTCGAGAAGCGCGAAGCCGTGCGACTGTCGGGGCCGAAAGTGGTGCGTGTCGAAGCGCCCGAACCGACGGAGACGGCCCGTCCTCGCCGCGGACCGGCTCAGCATGGACCCGGGGGAGGGGGCGCGTTCACGCCGGCAATGGTGCCGGACGATGACCGAGGCCGCAGCCCTCGTCGCGGTCCGGGAGGCGGGCCCGGTGGCCCGGGCGGCGCCGGCAAGCGCCGCGGTCTGACCGGTCGACACCGCGGGGAGTCAGAAGCGGGCTCGGGCGCCTGGTCTGAACAGGATCTGGCCGAGCGCGAGATGCGGTTGCAGCGTGCGGGGGGCTATCTCAAGCAGCGACGTCAGCAGTTGCGCCGGCAGGAGACGGAACGACCGGCGTCGGCGGCAGAGGGCGGCGGCAAGGTTTCGATTGCCGCTCCGTTCACGATCAAGGATCTGTCGGCCGCCACGGGCGTGAAGGGCGCCGACATCGTGAAGAAGTTGTTCCTGCAAGGCGTGATTGCGACGATCAACTCGGGCATCGATCCGGAGAAGGCCCAGGAGATCATGATCGACTTCGACATCGAACTCGAAGTCACCGAGGCCAAGACGGCCGAGCAGAAGGTCTCCGAAGCCTTCATGGACCGTGCTCGTGTGGACGAGCGCGCGCGAGGCCCGGTGGTGACGATTCTCGGGCACGTCGACCACGGCAAGACCAGTCTTCTGGACAAGATCCGCAACGCCAACGTGGCGGCCGGCGAGGCGGGCGGCATCACGCAGGCAACCAGCGCCTTCCGGGTTCCGCTGCGGATCGGCGACGAAGAGAAGCACATTGTCTTCATCGATACTCCGGGTCACGAGGCGTTCACGTCGATGCGTGCCCGCGGGGCCAACGTGACGGACATCGTGGTGCTGGTGGTCGCGGCCGATGACGGCGTGATGCCCCAGACCATCGAGTCGATCAACCACGCCAAGGCGGCGCATGTGCCGATCATCGTGGCGCTCAACAAGATCGACAAGCCGGAGGCGACGGATGGCAATATCCAGCGCATCTTGGGGCAGTTGGCCGAGCACGGACTCAATCCGACCGAATGGGGCGGCGAGACCGAAGTGGTGCGCACCAGCGCGACCAAGGGACTGGGCATCCAGGATCTGCTCGAGATTCTCGACCTCCAGGCCCAGGTGCTCGAACTGCGTTCCGATTTTGGCGGACCGGCCCGGGGCACCGTGATCGAAGCCAAGCCGGAGGAGGGGCGCGGGGCAGTGGCCAACATCCTCATCCAGGAAGGCAAACTCAAGGTTGGGGATTTCATCGTGGCCGGTCGTGCGTTCGGGCGTGTGCGGGACATCACCGACGATCGCGGAAACCGCCTGCGCGAGGCGTACCCGCCGATGCCGGTTCAGATTTCGGGCATTGACGAACTGCCCGACGCGGGCGACAAGTTCTACATTGCCGACACGCTCAAGAAGGCCGAGCAGGCGGCGGCTCAACGCCGCGACAAGGAACGGCACGAGCAGTTGGCCCAGCCGAAGGTGACGCTGGATTCGCTGTTCAACCAGATGGCCGAGGCGGACGTCAAGGAAATCAAGGTTGTGCTCAAGGCCGACGTGCAGGGCTCGGTGGACGTGATCAAGAACGAGATCGAGAAGATCGCCACGGACGAGGTGAAGGCGCGCGTGCTGCACGCGGCCGTAGGCGGCATCACCGAGTCGGACGTGATTCTGGCTGAGGCGTCGCGGGCCATCATCGTGGGGTTCAACGTCATCCCGTCGGGCAAGGCGCGCAAGCAGGCCGAGGAGAAGGGCGTCGAGATCCGCTCATATCGCGTGATCTACAACATCACGGACGACCTGCGTAAGGCGGCCGAGGGCCTGTTGGCCCCCGAGGTGCGTGAAGAGATCATCGGGCACGCCGAAGTGCGCCAGGTCTTCCGCGTCACCAAGGTCGGTGCGGTGGCAGGGTGCTACATCACCAACGGCGTGGTGGAGCGCGACGCGCTCATCCGCGTGACGCGCAACGACATCGTTATCGAGCACGACCGCAAACTCGAACAACTCAAGCGTTTCAAGGACGACGCCCGCGAGGTCAGGGCCGGCATGGAGTGCGGCATGAAGATCGCCGGCTACGACGACATCAAGGAAGGCGACATCCTCGAGTGCTACAAGAACGTGGAGGTCAAGCGGACGCTGTAGCCGGAAGGCGCGGAGGCACGACGGCAACCAGGCACGAAGGGACGCGCCTCCCCCCGCCGAAGTTCCAAGTTTGACCCTCCGTGCATGTGCGGCTCATCGCACTCGTGCCTGCATCATGGTCATCGGCATCCTCCAGTTCGAACTGCTCATCCACGACGCCGAGTCTCTCAAGGACAAGCGCCGCGTGGTCCGCTCGGTCAAGGACCGGCTGCATCGCGAGCATCAGGTCTCGGTGGCCGAGGTGGCGGCCCAGGAAAGCGCGTCGCTGGCTATCCTCGGGCTGGCTCTCGTCGGGACCGACGGCAAGCATGTGGCGCAGACGCTGGACCGCATCGTCGAGAAGATCCGCGCGGTGCACGACGCAGAACTGGGCCAAACACGCCGTGAGATTCTGCACGGGCAGACACTTTTCACCGGGGCAGGCGCGGGCGCCGATGCCGCGGACTGCCTGGATGTTGTGACGCGCGAGATGCTCGCTCGCTTGGAAGGAGACGAGGCATGAGGCGCCGAACGCTCCAAGTGGCGTCCACAGTGGAAAAGGCTGTGGCCGAGGTGCTCGCTCGCGGGCTGTCCGATCCGCGTGCCAAGGGACTGATTACCGTGACGGGCATCGAGGTGACCGACGACTTTTCCCTCGCGAAGATCAGTGTCACGATCATGCCCGAGGAACACGAGCAGATCACAATGCACGCGCTGACGGCGGCGGCCGGCTTCATCCGTCGCGAAGCGATGAAGCACGTGCACCTGCGTGACATGCCACACCTCTCGTTTCATCTCGACACCGGGCTGAAGAACCAGGCCCGGGTCTTTGAACTGCTCAACAAGGTGGCCGAGGAGAGGGAGGCTCGCAGCGAGCACCCGCAGGCTCCCCGGGCAGACGAGGAGAACCAGGGGTGAGCGCGAGCCTTGAAGAGATCCGGGCCGCCATCGAAGCATGCTGCGATGCAGATCGCACCCCGTTCCCGCCGGTGACCGGGTGCGCCTCCGACACGGAGTGCCGCCTGGTGCGCCAACTGGTGCATTCGTTCATGCTTTGGGAGTCGAGTCTGTCGCGTGCCGACAAGGCCATGGGCGCCATCGCCGAGCAACTGCTGGACGTGAACGAACTGCGGGTATGTCTGCCGGGAGAACTGATGAGCATCATCGGGCCGCGCTATCCACGGGCGGAGGAGCGCTGCCTGCGGCTGCGTGCGTGCCTCAATGCGGTTTTTGAACACGAGCACCGCACGTCGCTGTCGGCCCTGGAGTCGATGGGCAAGCGTGAGGCGCGCGCTGCGCTGGAGTCGCTCGAGGGCATGGTGCCGTTCGTGGCTGCGCGGGTGGTGCTGATCGAACTGGGTGGACACTGTTTCCCGGTCGATTCCCGCATCGCCTCTCTGCTTGGGCCGTTGCGCGAGGCGGATGAATCGCACGCCTCGCTCAGTGGCAAACTGGAGCGGGCGTTTCGTGCCGGCGAAATTCCATCGATCTACGCAGCCATTGAGCGCCGCATTGAAAGCCAACCGGTTCCAAAGGCGCCTCCGCGTCCGCGCAAGTCGGGGTTTCGCACGTCGTGAGGCCGCAAGACGCTCCAGTTTGCCGTGTCTCGACGCCGGGCTTGCGCCGCGCACGCGGTGCGATGTCGCTTCTGCTGACGTGCGGACTGTGCCTTTCGGCCTGCCAGTCTTCGGCGCCACGCGAACCGGCGCCCAAGCCCCCGGCAGAGTTGATCGGACCTCAGGCGATCGCACCGGCGCTGCCGTCTTCGCCGGCCGTCGATCGGCTCCGCGATCGCGCCATGCAGCAGCGAGCCGCACCGAACACAGAAGTCCCGACAGCGCCCGGCTCGCCACCGCCCTGGGATCCAGCGGCCGATGCGCTGGCGGGTGATGTCGTGGTGCGAGCGCAGGCGTCTCTGGAGGCGGTGCTCGATGCCGTGCGAGCGCGTCCTCTGGTTGACAACCCCATCGAGCCGGCAGAAGTGGCACAGGAGGATCGGGACGAAGCGCTGCGTCTGTATGCCCGCGCGCGTCTCGCGACACTCTCGCAGGATCGAGAGGCAGCCTTGACGTTCCTCGAAGACGCCAGTCGCCTCGATCCGTCGTCTGGTGCGGTGTGGGAAGCCCTGGGCGAAGCCCAGTTCGCGGCCGGGCTGCGTGGGTCGGCACTGGCCTCTCTGGATCGAGCAGCCCGGCTGGGCATCGACAATCCGCGGACGTGGTCGGTGCTCGGGCTGGAGGCGCTGCGTCGTCGCAACATTGACCAGGCCCTTCGCTACCTCACGGCCGCACGAGACGGCATGGGCGAGCGCGCCGATCCGGCCGCCGTGGCGTGGCTTGAAGTGTCGCTGGGCGAGATGCTGATCGACATCAAGAGGCTCCGCGCCGGGGTCGAGATGCTGGAACTCGCGCTGGATCGCATGCCCGGGGCCGAGTCGACGGCCGAGTTTCGCAGTGAATACGCCACGCTGGTGCGTCGTCGCCCGCAGATCTGGGTGCGCATCGGCGATGCGTATGCGTGGCTGGCAGAGTGGGATCTGGCCGCCGCCGCCTACGACCGCGCCGGATCTGAACTGGAACTCGAACAGGCCCAGCCGATCGAGGATCGCCGCATCGCCTGCCTCGAGCGCCTCAATCGCCCGGCCGAGGCGGCGCTGGTGATGCTTGAGGCCATTCAGCGTCGCCAGGGCATGGTCAACGACGCGCAGATCGCCGTGTCGCGTCAACTCGCGAAACGCGAGCCGGCCTTCATCGACGCCCTGTGGGCTCTGCCGGCGCAACTGGCTTCGCCGACGCCGGCCCAACGGTCGCGTCTGGGCATCCTGCAACTGGCCGTCGCAGGGGAACGCTCACTTTCCAGTCGGCTGGGCCTGCTCACGCCTGACGTTCCGCTGCTGTCCGACCATGTCGTGGAGTTGCTCAAGCCGACACGCTCGCCCGATCAGAGATGGTCCATCGCGCGCTCACTGACGGAAACACGCCCTGACGATGCGGCCACGATCGCCGACACGCTCTATGCGGCGGCCTTGCTGTCGCCTGCCGAACTCGATCGCATGGCAACCGACGCCGATGCACTGTCGGCGTGCGTGCGTCTGCGGCTGGAGTCGCCGGATCGAGATGCCGATCTGCTGGCGCTGGCAAACAAGCCGGGTGGTCTGCCCCCCGCCGCGGCCACCGCCGTCGCCACCGGTCGATGGGACGCACTGCCCGGCTTGCTCGATCTGGCTTCTCGTGCCGACGCCCCGACACGCTGGCGCACGCAGTTGGCGGGCTTGCGTCCGCTCGAAGCGAGGGCGACCTGGCAGGCCTGGCGTGCGGATCATCAGCCATCGGCTTCGCACTTGCTCGAAGGCGCCCGCATCGACGCGGCCGCGGGAGAGCACGGGCAATCCGTCAACCTGCTGCTCGAAGCCCAGCAGGCTGACCCGTATTCGGAGCAGGCGTACGGCTTGCTCGTGACGGCGCTGCTCAGCACCGGCGCCGACGTGCAGTCTCCTGAAGCACAGCGAGCCTTGCAGGATCTGCGCACGCTGCTGCCTGGCAGCGCCACGCTAGCGGCGCTCACCATTCTCGACCTGCAGCGGCAGGGCTTCAACCGCGAAGTGGTGCAAGGCACGATGAGGCTCATCGATCGCCTGGCCGCGCCCGCCGCAGCCGACTACATGGGCCTGATCGGACCGTGGGAGCGGGCGCACGAGACGGGCGATCAGGCGTTGCTCGAAGAGTCAGAAGCCTGGCTGCGGACACGGACGGATTCGCAGCGTCCCGAGCCGGGCGCGGCGCTGGCGCTTGCCCACCTGCTGGCGCTGCAGAGTCGCGACGCGGAGGCTCTTGAGATGCTCTCCTCGCCGGTATTTTCGGGCGCCGGGGCGGTGCGGCGCGAGCGAGAATCGCTGCTGCGCTCACTAGGTCGCACTGAAGAAGCCGATCAATCCGCCCTTGAGCGCCTGTCGCACGAGAACCTGTCCATCATTGAACTGTTCGAACTGGCTCGCCTGCGTGCGCTGCGCGGCGAGGCGGTCGCTCCGACGCTGGCGCGACTGGAGGCGGTTCCGGACGACGTGCGTCTGACCGAGGCCGAGGCTTCTGCACTGCTCTCGCTGGCGTCGCAGTTGCAGGGACGGATTCTCGCCGCCCCTGATGAGTTGGCGCGCGCCCAGGCCGGGGCCGATTTTGTGTACGCCGCCGGCTTCGGCATCGACCACGGGCTGCCGATGCGCGAGCCGATTCACCGCCTGCGTCTTCGCTACGCAGCCGAGCAGAAGACCACGCCCTACGCCGAACTGATTCGCATCTCCGACCAGTACTGGAAGGCGATCGGGCGCATCGGCGACGAGGCGTTTGCCGAGACATACGCCGTGCTGATGGAGGGCGGCCGGACTCAGGACGTCATCCGCTGGGGCGTGCATGTGGCGACCTGCGGCGACGAACTGGATGAGCCGCGATGGATTCAGGTGGTTTTCCCGCTCGGCACACTGGGCACCATTGACACGATCAACCTGGCGATCGAGCGGCTGGAGGAGCGCGGGCAGTTGGCGGCAGCCGTCGCAGCGGTGCAGAGCGACGAGGCCGCGGAACCGCGGATCCAAACCGACCCGCGAGCCGAGTTGTGTTATGTGCTGGCGGGTGTCGCGGCCGCGCGTGAGCGCGACACGCAGGCCATCCTAATCTACCAGCGTGCTCTCGGTTTCCAGCCCGATCACCCGTGGGTCTGCAACGACTACGGCTACATGCTGGCCGATGCGGGCACGAATCTCGAGGAGGCCGAGCGCCTGTTGACGATCGCACTGGCCCAACTGCCCGACCGCGCCAGCGTGCTCGATTCGATGGGCTGGCTGCGGTACAAGCAGGGCCGCTTTCTCGACCAGGGCGAGCAACCTGGCGCCTTGACGCTGCTCACCCGTGCCGCCGAGACGGTCGACGGGCGCTCCAACCCGACGATTCAGGACCACCTCGGAGACACGCTTTGGATGACCGGCGAGGTTGACAAGGCGCGGGCTGCATGGCTGCTGGCTGAGGAACGCTTCCTCGCGCGGGTGCGTACCTTCCGCACCCCGGACGATCGCCGCCTTCCGCAGTACACCCGCGTCCAGCAGCAACTGCGCGATGTGCGCAACAAGATCAGCGCGATCGAACTGAAGAATCAGGATCCCCCCGTGGCCCCTTCTCTGGGGCAGAGGATCGAGAGGGTTCCCTGACCGCCCCGCCCACGCGGGCAACAATCACGAGTATCTGCCACATCGGAAGGAGCGCCAGACATGGCCGGGCATAGCAAGTGGGCAAATATCAAGCACCGCAAGGCCAAGCAGGACCAGAAGCGGGGCAAACTCTGGACCAAGTGCTCCAAGGCGATCATCGTCGCCGCCCGCGCGGGCGGCGGCGACCCCGACACCAACCTCGCCCTCCGATACGCGATCGACGAAGCCAAGTATGCCAACATGCCCAAGGACACCATCCAGCGCGCCATCGACAAGGGCGCGGGCGCCTCGGGCGGCGAAAACTTCGAGGCCGTCTCGTACGAGGGCTTCGGGCCCGGCGGCGTGGCCCTCATCATTGACGGGCTGACCGACAACAAGACCCGCACCGTCACCGACGTGCGCAACGCCTTCAAGAAGCACGGGGGCAACCTGGGCACCACCGGCTCGGTGTCGTTCATGTTCAAGACCAAGGGTCAGATCATCCTGGCCGGCGCGCACGACGAGAACGCCATCATGGAAAAGGCCCTCGACGCCGGGGCTGAAGACGTGCAGGCCCCCGAGGGCGAGGACGGAGCCTGGGTCATCATCACCGAGATCGGCAGTTTCCAGCAGGTCAAGGAGGCCTTCGAGTCGGCCGGCATCGAGATCGCCGAGGCCGCCATCACCAAGATCCCCAACGACCAGCAACAGGTTGGCGGAGAAGAAGCCCGCAAACTGCTGGCCCTCATCGACGCCCTGGAAGACTCCGACGACATTCAAAAGGTCTACTCCAACGCCGACATCTCCGACGAGGACGCCGCCAGCCTGGGCTGATGCAGCGTTCGGAAAGTGGCGGCCGCCAGCCCCCGCCGCAACACAGGCCATCGGGCGCCGCCTCGCCTTCGCCGGCCCCCTACTCTTTCCCCATGCTCAAGCCCGCACCGACCACCAAGATCGATCCGTCGCTGGCCCGCGGCACGCTCCTGGCCCGTTCACCGGCCTCCAACGATCGCCCCGCCACAGTCACCCTCACATTTCCGAACACCAACTACGAGACGACCCTGATCGCCGTCGGCGAGGTGAAGGCCGAGGCAGGAAAGAAGATCATCGGCATCATCCGCGCCGAGGCCAGGCGGGTGGATGTGGTCAAGACTGGTGGGCGTTTCGTCGAACCGGTGTACGGCACACCGCGTCGCGTGCAGGGCTCGATCATCTCGGCCGACAACACCGCGAACACCATTACGCTTCATGCCGGGGTGCCGGTGGTGTGCAAACTCACCGATGCGCGGCAGCGGGCGGTGGCCTTCGAGCCGGGGCAACTGGTCTGCTGCGAAATCGCGCCCGGGGCGACGTTCACCCAGAAAACACCGAGCCGCGACGGCTGATTGCCTACACCTTCTCTCCCCGTGGGAGCCAGTTGTTCAGGCCCGCGACCGCGTTTCTGACTCGGCCAACTCATCCCACCCCGGCCTCCACACCCGCACCCGTCGCGCGCTCGACCGGCCCGTGCGGCGGAGGCAGGCGCAGATACCGCGTCAGGTAGTGGGCCCCCAGGTAAAACGGCACCGTGTCGAACAGTGCTGCGACCAGTTTGAAAACATACCCCGTCGCAATGAACATCCACAACTGAGGCCACACGGGCCGATTTTCATCCACGGGAAGCGCGTGCGCGTAGAAGTATGTGATCAGGATCACCGCCACGGTGTCCACCAACTGGCTGACGAGCGTCGAACCGTTGTTGCGCAGCCACAGGTGCCGCCCCTTGGTCAAGTTCTTCCAGAAGTGGAAGATCTGCACGTCGACGAACTGGGCGGCCAGATATGCGATCATCGACGCGACGACCGCGCCAAAGGTCAACTGCCGGATGCGATAGAGCGTCCAGTCGTCGTTGAATCCGGCGAACTGTCCATCCACCATGGCCACGCTGGGCATGGGCGGTCCGGTCACGCTGCGCCCCAGCCCGTCCACCCCGTAGGTAATCATCTCGGGCCTGACCGGCAACTCAGTCGCCAGCCACAGCACCGCCAGCACCCACACGTTGAGCACCAGCCCCATCCACACCACCATGTTCGCTCGCCGGCGCCCGAACAACTCGCTGATGAAATCGGTGCACAGGAATGTCATCGGATATGGCAGCACGCCCACCGCCACCGCGAAGGTCAGTCCGCCCCACTGCCCCCAGTTCCAACCTTCGCCGGGCGCGTGGCTGAGCAGGGGGATGAACTTGGTGATCCCCAGCAGGTTCAGCATCGCCAGCGTGCCGAGGAATAGCCCGGCGAACACCAGGAACACCGCCTCACGCCGTCGGTGCAGCGTCCGCTCGTCCAGGCGCGGCAACCCGTCATACTCGTGCTGCTCGCTGGGCAGCGGACTGTCGTGGTGGCTCATGGACCCAGAATACCCTCCTCCGCACGCACGGACCGCGCGTGCTAGCATGCCCGCATGAGTGGCTCTTCGTCCGCCCTAGATTCGCCCGAGACGTCGACCATGGATGCGGGAAATCCGACCGTTCGATCCGCCGTCGAGGCCATTCTGTTCAGCGTGGATCGGGCCGTGCCCGCATCGCGGATCGCCGAAGCCCTGGCCGCCGGCGGGCATAGGGCCGATGAGGCTGCTATCACTGCCGCCATCGAGCATCTCAACGAAACCTATCGCACGACTGCCCGGGCCTTTCGCATCGAACCCGTCGCCGGCGGCTTTCGCGTAATGACGCTGCCCGAGCACGCCCCGGTTCTGGCGGCCTTCCGTCAGGCGCGCAGCGCCGGCAGACTCACCCGCGCCGCGCTCGAGACGCTGGCCATCATCGCCTACGAGCAGCCCATCACCCGCGCCCGCCTCGAAGCCATCCGCGGCGTGGCCTGCGGCGAGGTGCTCCGCACGCTCATCGAACGCAAACTCATCACCGTCAAGGGCCGCGCCGAAGAACTCGGACGCCCGATGCTCTACGGCACGACCAAACAGTTCCTCGACGCCTTCGGGCTTTCGTCGACACGCGATTTGCCCACGGCCGAGGAACTTCGCAACGCCGATTGGCTGGGAGGTCAACCATGATGCTCCGCTTCGCTTCCCTGGCCGCACTCGCTGCCTCCGGCTGCATGCTCACCGGTTGCGGGGGCATGACGGTCGCGGGCAAGGTGCTGCCCGGCACCATCTCATACGTGGGGATCGTCGATCACTCCGACACTCGCCTCAAGGAACTCGGCATCGGGCAAGTCAGCCTGCACATCGAGCCGCCTGTCGGCTCCGGCTCGGGCACCATCGCCACGGCCACTACCAAGCCCGACGGCTCGTTCAAGGTCAACATCCCAACCGAGGCTTGGTCGACTGATCGCGTACAGATCCGGGCACTGGCCGAGGGTTACGCGACCGCCCGCGGCACGGTCTATCTTCCCCGGGAGGGGCAATCTTTGCTGATCCTCATGGAAAGAACCGCGAAGGACTAGCGTTCGTACCGGTGTGCGTGCCCATGAGCATGGGAAAACACCAGTGACCGCCGCGACGGGGCGAATTCTCACCCAGGCCGCGCCAGCCCCACACCCACGTCGGCGCTACGACCTCCACCCCCCCGGCGTGGTCTACCTCATCACCGCCCTCTTCCTGGCGATCGGCGCGCTCAACAGCCAGAATAACCTCCTCTTCTGGGCCTTCGGCCTCGCGGTGGGCGGACTGATCGTCTCCGGCTTCGTCTCGGGCTCGGCCCTAATGCACTTACACCTGCAACGCGAGCCCACTCCGCCTGCCCACGTCGGCGATCGGGTTTTCCTCCGATACACCATCACCAACTCCGCCCGCATCTGGCCGCTCTTCGGGCTGCGGATCGAAGAGGTGCAGGCCGGCCACTCGGACGCGCCGCCCATCGTGTGCGCGCCCGGTGGAGTCGCCCACATCGGCCCGCGCCAACGCGGCAGCGCCTCAGTCCGTGCGCTGGCCCGCGTGCGCGGCTTCCATTCGCTCCAGACCGTCTGCGTTTCCACGACGTTCCCCTTTGGCTTGGTGCGCAAGAGCCTCTTCTTCGACCTGCCGACTCACGTCACCGTCCGCCCGGCCGTGGCACCGCTGCGTTCTGATTTGGCCGCCCGCATCGCGCCGACGCGACAGGACGCCTCGCTGGCCCGTCCTCGCATCGGACAGGGCGGCGACTTCTTCGGGCTGCGCGAGTATGTGCCCGGCGACCCCGTCCGCACCATCGCCTGGCGACCCTCGGCCCGGCGCGACACGCTGCTCGTCCGGCAGAACACCACGGCTGCCCCGCCTCGCCTGTGGGTGCAACTCGATCGTCCATCCCCAGACGTGCCCGAACTCGACTTCGAGAACGCCGTGGCGCTGGTCGCCAGCATCATCACCCACGCGGCCCGGCGCGGCGCCGCGCCAGGACTGCTCATTGACTGGGCCGAGGTCGATCTTCCACCCGTCGCCTCGCAGGCTTCGGCCTCGCGCATGCTTGATCTGCTCGCACGGCTCGACCGGTCTGGCCAAGCCGGCTCGACGCGAAGCAATGTCCGCCCCGACCTGGTGATCGCCTACTCGGACGCTCGGCCCGGCGCTGCACACATCAACGGCGCCAATGTGCGGACCTGGGCGGCCCAGGAGTTTCTCGCCGTCGTGCCGCCGCCCCAGCACCGTCGCCGGCGTCGCTGGTGGAGGCCGGCACGATGAACCTGGCACGGCTCCAACACGTCGTCGGCCTGCTGCTTGTGGTCCTGACCATCGCCACCTACTGCCTGGCCGACGCCAATCTCGCGTTGTTCGTCCTCGCGGTCCCGGGCGCCATCGCCGCCTGGTTTCTCACCTCGCCTCCGCTCGGGCGTCCGCTGCCGCGCATCGGCATCAACGTCCTCCTGCTGGCGATCTTGGTCTATTCGCTGCAGCGCATGCTCACCGCCGGCTTCAATGTCTCCAACGTCTGCGAGATCATCACGCTTACGCTGCTCGTCAAAATCATGGATCGCCGCACGCAGCGCGACCTGGGGCAAATTGTCTCGATCACCGCATTCCTGGGCATCGGCACCATCCTCACCTCCAACGCCTTTGCCGTGGGCGTGCTGCTCATCCTGTGCCTGGTCCTGCTCATCGCCGGCACGTTGCTGCACCAGTGCGCCCTGCCCGCTGCATCAACCGACGGCATCGTGCCCACCCACGCGCCCGCCGGGCCCCACGCCGGACGACACCTGCGCCGACTTGTCTTTTCCATCGCCGCGGCCGGCATGGTCATCTCCATCTTCGTCTTTCTCTTCATGCCGCGCCGCCTCGGCGCCGGGCTCTTCGGCCAGTGGGGCAACCCGGGCGTCGGACAGGTCACGGGATTCTCCGACGAGGTCGAACTGGGCACGCCGGGCTTCATCACGCCCTCGGCCACCGCGGTGCTTGACCTCCAGGTCTTCGACCCCGACGGCCAGTCACTCGGCGCCGAAGGCATCGTCTACTACCTTCGCGGCGCGGTGCTCGATCAGTACGACTCCGGGCGATGGACGCGCTCGCAGCCGCGCGCCGAACGTGATGTCCAGCGCGCCCGCCTCGATCGCAGTTCGGCCGGCATGACCATCGGCAGCACTCCCATCCGCTGGAACATCGAGCAGCGCATCACCATCCGCAACACCGGCGGCGCGCGCTCGCACGCCTTCAGCATCTGGCGCCCGGTTTCCATCCAGGTGCTCCAGCCTTCGGTCGTCTACGCCGCCCTTGACGATGGCATGCTCCTCTTCGAGATTGATGGCGGCAAGTTCTCCTACGTCATCCGCTCCCGCGACGTCGAGTCGCCCCGCGCGTTCGCCCGCGCCGGGCCGCCTGCCATCGCCGAACCGGTGCAGGCCCCCAACCTCAACTCCCGGCGCTTTGCCGATCTGGCCACGCAGATCCTCACCAACGTCGGTCTCGATCCTGATCCTTCCACTCGCCCGCCCGAGCAGATCACCCGCGCCGCCGAGGCCATTGCCCGTTACTTCGACTCCGGCTTCGTCTATACCCTCGAAGCCGAACTGGTGCCCGCTCGACGCGATCCGACCGAGTGGTTCCTCTTCGATCACAGGGCCGGGCACTGCGAGTATTACGCCTCGGCCATGGCCATTCTCTGTCGCGCCGTGGGCATCAACGCGCGCGTCATCACCGGCTACGTCGCCACCGAGTTCAACGAGCCGGCCGCTCACTACATCGTCCGGCAGTCAAACGCTCATGCCTGGGTCGAGGTCGAATACGCGGAGGGTGCCTGGCAGACGTTCGACCCCACGCCGCCGGCCGACTTTCAGCGCGTGCACGAGCCTTCTCGCTCGCTCTTCGCCCAGGCCCGTCGCCTGTTTGACGCCGCCGAGTTCGCGTGGATCCGCACGGTCGTCTCTTTCAACGCGGACCGGCAGCAGACGTTGTTGCGGGCAGCGCTCAACGTGAACTGGACGCCCGACCAGGCAGTGGAGGACTTCGCGTACAAACTCCGGCGTCAGGAGCCGCGCGTCCTCATCCAGATCGTCGCTTCGGTCGTCATGGTGTGCGCGCTGCTGTTTCTGCTTGTCTTCCTCGCGTGGCGCTATCGGCAGGCGATTCTGCACCACCTAAGCCTCTTTTTCCACGACCTGTACCTGCGCCTCTCGCCGCGAAACGACGCACGAACGGTCTACCTTTGCCTGCTGGCCGAACTGCGCCGACGCGGCCTGCCCAAGCCGGCAGGCGTGCCGCTGCTCACGCACGTCCGGTCGATCTCGGCCCGTGTGGATCCCGAGGAGGCGCTGGCTGCCGAACGCCTGGCGCTGGCCCTGTATCAAGCCCGCTTCTCCCCGCACGCCGCGCTGGCCACTTCGCGGGCCCTCCACGACCTGCGCGTGCTTCGGCGCGCCCGATAACGCGCCGGCTGCCCCTCCAATCCGAAATCCGCAAGACTCCGGTACAGCCCTCATCCTCTTTGCTCATATCCCCTTGCGCTCTCGCCGATCTTGCCGATGGTCCATCCAAAGGAGTCGCAAAGTGGGCGCAAGACGATCACGGACCGCACGCTGGCGCGAGTGTCTCGAGCAGATCCTCGAACGGGGCGGCGGACTCGAAATCGCCATCGACCATTCTCCACCTGAAACGCACGCACCCGTCGGCGAACAGGCCGACGATGGCTCGCCCACACTCCAGACCCCCGGCTCGCTGGTCTGGCGCGTCCGGCTCTATGAAGTCACCGATGGCTCGCTCACCCTGGAAATGCCCGGGGCGCTCGGCTCCAGTTTCCGCATCGCCCCCGGCACGCCGCTCCGCGCTGTCATGGCCATCGGTCAGAACCGGTGGATGTTCTCCAGCACCGCTCTGGGCGAAACTCAGATCCAGGTCGGAAAGCGCTTCTTCCCCGCACTGCGCATCGCCACGCCAACCGAAGTCGAGCGTTGCCGGCGCCGCGTCAGCGACCGCCTGTCCACCGCCGAGTTTCACCTGCCCAGCGTGCAATGCTGGACGCTGCTCGACCCCGACAGTACCATCCCCGCCGAACTGGCCAACCGCGCCCGCATCAACGAACTGCTCAAGGCCCGATCCGAGGGCGAGCCTTCGGCCGCCCTCGAAGCCGCACTGCTCCCCGCCGTCGGGCCCTGCTCGCCTGGCATGCTCGCCAACATCGGAGGCGGCGGAATCGGCGTGCGCTTCGAGCCCTCCTCGCGCATCGACCTCGACACCCGCAACCTCTACTGGATGCGCCTCGACCTGCGTCCGTGGATCCCGGCGCCCCTGGCCGTCACCGCGCGCCTGGCCCACGTCCACACGGACTCTAGCCAGACCCTGCACGCCGGCTTCGCCTTCGACTTCTCACACAACCCCGAGCACCGCACCTTCATCATCGAGCAGGTCGAACGCTGCATGAAACTCATGCAGTCGGTCCCGCAACGCAAGGCGGCCTGAGACAGAACGGTCCCGATGTGCACCTTCCTCCTCCGGGGGAGAAGGCAGATCGATGCGCAGCATCGAGATAGCCGAGAGGCCTTGCGACGGATCCCCGGCATGTCGGCTGGTCATCCCACACGGATCACCGAATCGGGGCGCACAGTCTTCGCAACCTCACCGCGCGACTTCGATGGCCCGTGTCTCGCGCAGCACCGTGACCTTGATCTCGCCGGGGAATGTCATCTCCTCACTCACCCGCCTGGCGATGTTGTACGCGATCAGGTACGCCTCGTCGTCGTTGACGCGCTCCGCGTTGACCATCACCCGCACCTCGCGCCCCGCCTGGATCGCGTAGGCCTCCTCCACCCCCCGCTGCTCCATCGCGATGTCCTGCAACTCCTGCAGGCGCTGCACGTACCGCTCCATCGACTCGCGCCGCGCTCCCGGTCGCGCACTGCTCACCGCGTCGGCCGCCATCACGATCGGCGTGTAAAACGTCGTCGCCGGGATGTCCGCGTGATGCCCGCCGATGGCGTTCAGCACGGCCTCGTCGCGCTCGCCATACTGGCGCGCAAAATCCATGCCAATCTTCGGGTGTCCACCCTCCATCTCGTGGTCCATCGCCTTCCCGATGTCGTGCAGGAACCCGCACCGCCGCGCCAGCGTGCCGTCCAGCCCCAGCATGTCGGCGATGATCTGGCTCACGTACGCCACCTCGACCGAGTGCCGAAGCACGTTCTGCCCGTAACTCGTGCGATAGTGCAGCCGCCCCATCGCGTCGATGATCTTCGGGTGCAGCCCACGGACATTCACCTCCAAGGCCGCGTCCTTGCCCGCCTTGGTGATCCGCTCATTGATCTCCGAGCGCACCTTCTCGACCACTTCCTCGATCCGCGTCGGGTGCAGCCGCCCATCGGCGATCAGCCGCTCCAGCGACTCGACCGCAATGGCCTGCCGCACCTTGTCAAAGCAGGACACTACGATCACACCCGGCGTGTCATCCACGATGATGTCCACCCCGGTCACCTTTTCGATCGCCCGGATGTTCCGACCCTCGCGCCCGATGATCCGCCCCTTCATGTCATCCGACGGAATCGCCACCGTGCGCACCGTCGACTCCGAGGTGTGCTCAGTCGCGTAGCGCTGAATCGCCATCAGGGTGATTTCCCGGGCACGCTCCTTGGCCCTTTCCTCGGCCTCCTCCGTGATCCGCCGCACCACCTTGGCCACGTCGTGTCGGGCGTTTTCCTCCACCCGTGCCAGCAGGATCTCCTTTGCCTGCGACTGGTCCAGTTTGCTGATTCGCTCGAGCATCGCGGTCTGCTCGGCTACCAGATCACCGGCCTTCTCTTCCAGGGCGCTCACCTTGGCTTCACGTTCCCGCAACAACTCACCGGTTTTGGTGAGTTGTTGCTCCTTCTGCGCCAGCGTCTCTTCCTTGCGGTCGAACAAATCCTCCCGCTTGGTCAGGCGGCGCTCCGTCTCCTTCAACTCGGCACGAGCGCCGGCGATCTCCGCGTCCAGCGCCTGCTGGCGTTCCAGCGCCTTGCGCTCGGCCTCGAGTCGGATCTTCTCAGCCTCGGCTTCGCCGTCGCGCCGCGCGCTCTTCTTGATTTCCTCGGCCTCGGCGCGGGCCTGCCCCACCGTTCGACCGGTCACAAACCCCGCTGCCAGGAATCCCAACACCAGCGCCACCACCCCGATCAGCACCATCAGGATGATTTCGCCCGCGCTGATTTCCGCCAATGTCGCAACATCCATGCGACGACCCTCGTCCGTATCGGCGCTTGCGCCTCGCCCGATCCGGCCCGTCGTTCGACCCAGGTCACGATGATGTCGCCGCGTCCCCCTGCTTCACGCTCTCCACATCGTCGAATCTCGTCGCCCGCACGCATGCGTTGGCCTCAGCACGCCCCCACGCACTCCAAGACCGCACGTCGCGTCCATTGCCACGAGTCTCTCTTCTGGAATCCTAGATCCCAGGGGTAACTTTGCGAACACCATCAGCCCGTCCAGCGACCAGGCCGGAATTCGTCTCTTGTCAGGCCCCGACCACGCTCCGGGGCTCCTTCCTGCGACTTCAGTATAACCAACTCCTCACACACCTTCCCGCCCCGGTGTACCATCTTCCCCTTGGCGAATCCTCGCAGCCGCGAACCCCGTCCGGCCGAAACAGGTAGTGCTCACACAACCTCCCCACGGAACCTCCTCATGCGCATCGCTCCCGTCCTCGCCGCCTCTTCCATCATCTTGACTCTTGTGCTCCCCAATATGAGTGGGTGTGCTCGCTGGCACAAACTCCGACCCGACGGACTTTCCACCCCGGCCTCCGACACGCTGCCCATCCGCGGCGAGGCCATCACCACGGACCGCCGCATCGCCGTTGATGTCGAGAATCTCAACGGCTCGGTCACCGTCCTCGTCTCCGACCGCTATGACGCCGCCCATGTCTTCGCCCGAGCCTCCTGGCGCGGCAAGTACTCCAAGGATGAGTGGGAAGAGGTCAAGAACGAGGACTGGGTGGTGGCTGAGCACGTCGTCGAGGAGGGTCACTCCATCCTCCGCGTCCTCTCGCAGGCCGGTCCCGACGTCGACCCGCCCGTCCGCGTTGACATCCGCATCCTCCTGCCCGCCTGCGACGGGGTGTTCATCCGCAACGCCGGAGGACTGGTCAAGGTGGTCGGCGCCGGGGGCGCCCACACCATCGAGAGCGGCTTCGACTTCGGGCCAGGTGGCTCCATCGAGGTCAAGACCTCCCGCGACATCACCGACCCCATCAACCTCCGCACCTCCGACGGCTGGGTCGACCTCGTCCTGGACGGCGGCTCTGCTGGCACGATCGACCTGCAGACCGATCAGGGCAAGGTCTTCTTCTCCTCCAAGTTCGGCCGCACGACGGACGTAAAGGCCGACACCATGCACTGGACCGGCGTCTGGAACGCTTCGTCCAACCCCATCACCCTGCGCACGCTCTCGGGCGACGCCCGCGTCCGCGTGGTGGACAACCCGGAGAAGTACTCCGTCGGGCTGCGCCACTCGATGTACCCGTGAGTCATGGGATCGGGCCAGATCGCCCAGGACTTGGACCTCGCCGCCCTCCTCCACGTCCCCGCCGACAGTAATACCGTAGCCGCTCGGGACACTGGCCGTCTGCACAATGCCCTCGCCCCCGATGTTGCCCGGGATGTCGATGTCGCCAACGAGTGCGACTGTGCAGGACAACATGTTCTTGTAGTCACCGCATCCGATGAAGGCGCCGGGGTCGCCGTTGCCACCCACTCCTTCTGCGATCCTAATCCGAGCCGAATGAGCATCACCTTCGAGGACACCCCTTGTTTCCAATCGTCGGAGAATGCCTGCGTACTCGGTGTACACGTCGCCGTGCAGATTGTTGCATGATATAAGTCCGATGCTCTTGCCCTCATGGATCAGCACAGGTGCAGTCGCGGATCCAATATCACCTCCGACAGAAAGCACACCCACGACAGATTCGCCGTCGTGGATGTCAAACCGAATCGAGCCGAGAAGGTCACCATCGATGTCGGCGATCCCGATTCGTCCGCTGAAGAAGCCGACGATTTCGAGAATCGTGATATCTCCCGTCACGTCCCCCAGGACACGCAAACTCTCCAGCCGATGCACAGCGATCGAACCGAGATTACCCGCTACGATCAACTCCTCCAAGTACAGTTCTCCACCAGTGGATGTCTCCACCGAGACGGAAGACAGGCCCGCCAGATTCTCAGGATCACCCGCCGGACCAGCCACGGTTGCCGTCACATGGGGACCGGCGCCGGAGGGCTCGATAAGTTCGAACACCAGATCGCGAATCGCGGGGGATCCACCACCTGGCAGGTCGTTCACAATGACCGCGACCGTCGGCGACCCGTCGTCGGTAACGGCGATCTTCAGGTCGAACACACCAGTCATAATCTCCGTGCAGGTGTACGTCAGCGAATCGACGTTATGGCTGAAAGTGAACAGTCAGGTCTGCGCCTGCACAATCGAGCAGAGCAAAGCGGCAAGTCCGTGGAAGCAGGCAATCGACAGGCTGGTCGGAGAATTCATGGTGTTCCGTTCCGTGGAGGACGTTTGGAACGAAATGAAACGAATGCGAACAGACACGGGGACAGAGATAGCGGCGATGGAATGGCCGACACCAAGCGGAGACCATGGCCCGGAAAAGTCGGCGAAGCGATGAGGATACGGTCAACGGCATCGAACGAGGTCGTCAGGGACCAACTCGACCGTTTCACGAGCCGAGAATAGAGCGTGACCGTCGCGTCCTCTGCCCACTCCGACAACCCTCCCGAGCCGTCGAGCAAGCCCGATGGACTCATCACGTCGGCGTACGCGCCGACGCTCGCCCCACGGGCGGGACGCCCGTGCCACTGCGCCCATGCCGCCACCCTCTCACGCCGGCACTGACCCGTGCGGCGGCGAGGCAGACCAATACGCAGTATGCCCGGCGCCTGCCTGACGTGCCAGCCCTATTCGGACATTGCACTCTTTGGTCAGCCAAATCGCAACTGTAAGGGCTTTCTGGCCTCGGGGCCACGGACGCGTGCGGGCTTGGCCCCGCGTCGACAAGGTCGCAGCCGCATCATCAAGCCCGTCACGGCCGCTTGATGCACATTTGGGCGCCATCCGAGACGCCTTGCTCCCCGCCTCCGCGGAACCGCTGAATCTCCCCGGACGCACTCTCCCCGACGTGCTCTGCATACGCATTGGCACGCGTGCCATCGTGATGCAGAGCCATGACCCCGGTGCCAGGCCGGCTTCACTCCCAGAACTTCCACGCCCTCTCATCCTTCATCGCCGCATCGGGCACGAGCGTCTGGCGGATCAGCAGCGCAAGGGCGCTCAGTCCCTGTCCCGTGTGACCGGAGACCAGCGCGTCGTGACTCCACGCGGGCGTGGCCGCGTCGGCACGCAGGGCCACGCGCAAGTGGGCCTGTTCGATCGGCAGCGGCTCGTGCGTCGCGTCTCCGCAGCAGAGCACCAGGTCGGCCTCGGCCACGAGTTCGCGCGCGATGGACACCGCATCGGCTACGAGTGGATCCGGCTCGCTCCCCGCGCCTCCCGCGGCGATGCCAGGGGCGTCGAGCATGCGCACCGCCAATCCGTCGAGCAGCACCGTGGCCCCCACCGCGTCGCGCGTGGTGCCGGGCATGTCGGCCACCAGCCCCACCTGCTCCCGCGCCAGCGCGTTGAGCAAGGTCGATTTGCCGATGTTCGGCGCGCCCCATATCACCACCAGCGGCGCGTGCAGCAGTCGCCGCAGCACCGTGCCGTCAGCGAGCAGGTCGCCCTGGCGACGGGCCCGCCACCGCGCCGGCTGGGCAAGCAGCGCGTCGACCGCGCGCGGACTGACGGCCTGGGACAGCGCCTCCAGCATCCGGGCCTCGATTTCATCTCTCGCCTCGGGCCACGCGGCGCGCCAGTTTGTTTCGTTCCGCCAATCCAACTCCGTTTGTTCGCTCAGCCCGTGCTCTCGCAGGCGTGCATCCAGAGCGTCGAGCACGCCCAGCCCGCCGTGGACGCACAGGTCGGCCACACCGGGCGACCATCGCACCACCAGTCCGCGATCGACGCCGAGAATGTCCACCAGGCGTGCGGAGCCGACAGGCGCGGGTCCGAGGCCGAGGCCACGCAGGCAGTTATCCAAGTCCTCACCGGCCAGCCGCACCACGGCGATCGCGCCCGGCGCGTGACGGGGAGTCTGGATGGACCGGGAAACGCTCATGCGGGACTCGATCGAACCCTTCGCGCTCACGACTCGCGAAAGGCTCGCGTGTTCCTTGCGTCAATCGCCGCTTTCGCTCTCGGCCGATTGCCGCATGACGCACTCGTGCAGCCCGATCAACGTCAGATCGGGCACGATGTGCTCAATGACGCCATCATCTTCCTCAAGCAGCGGCGCATCACCACCCGTGGCGATAACCTGCGGGTAGGCTCCGTAGTAGTCGGCGCACCGTTCGACCTGTGCCCGCACGCCTCCGCGCAGCGCCGCCAGCACGCCCAGCGTCATGGCGTGGGCGGTGTCCTTGCCCAGAGGGCCCCGCGCGGCGTCAGGCGCAATGAAGTCGATGCTCGGCAGTGCGGCGGTGTGCTCGTGCATCGCCCGAAGCATCATGCGCAGACCCGGAAAGATGACTCCTCCGTGAAAGGTGCCCTCGCCGTCGATGAAGTCGACCGTGACGGCCGTGCCCGCATCGACGATTACACATGCCTGTTTCGTGCGCGCAAAGGCGGCGATGGCGTTGAGCCAACGGTCCTGCCCCACCGTGGCCGACTGGTCGAGCGAGTGCCGAATGGGGATAGCCACGTCACGCCCAAGACGAGCGGGGAATATCCCCCGCGTCAGTTCACCGACCATGCCCGCCACCCGCTCGGCCATCGGCTCGTTGACCGACGCCAAGGCGGCGGAGGTGTGCGAGGCGTGCTGGCCCAGGAGCCGGGTGAGCAGACCGCGCAGTTCCGGCTCGTCGGCGTTGACCGAAGCCCCCGACTCGACCAGTTCCCCTCCCTCAAAGACGCCCGCACGGGTACGGGTGTTTCCGACGGATATGGTCAGCACGCGATTGGGATGATCCATGGGTGGACGGTAGGTTCCTGAACGAAAGACTACACTGCACGAGACTCGATGGAATGAGCATGTTCACCTGCGTCATCGACCCGGCTCTGGAGCGTGTTCAGGTTGGAGCCATGCGGTTCCCCCTGGGGGTTTATCCCGTTGAGCCGATCGATCCGACGCAGGGGTATGCCGTTGAGTTCGAAGCCGCGGACGGCGCCGAGGATGGCTCAGACCTCGAGGAGTGGCCGGATCGATATGTGTACGACATCGTGATTTCGGTCGAGCGTCTTCCGGCGCTGTTGCTCCAGTTGCTGGCGTTGATGCCCCCGCGGGTTTTCCCGATTCTGGACTTCATCGGGCACGATGAGTTCAGGGAGATCGATCCATACATCTCGTATGAGCAGTTGGGGATGGACCAACTGCTCGACGCGACCCGCCAGTTTGAGGGGTTCTTTTACGAGGACGGCATGTGCGGGTTTGGCGCCATGTCGGAAGAGCCATTCTTCTATCTGTTTGTGGATGAGCACAAGATCCTGACGATCCGGGTGGAGCCGGACCTGAAGCCGAAGGTCGACAAGTTGTTGGAAGCGTTCGACTTGGAGCAGACGAACGAGTCGGCCGGCGTGGACACGGTGGCGCATGAACACCGCTCGGTGCTGGTGATTCCCGAGGGCAGCGTCAGCGCGCTGGGGCCGGAGGAGATCGTCGGGCATCTGCGGCAGGAGTGGCGTCTGACGCTGAACATCGACCCGGAGTCGAATGTCGACGACGAGGGACGCGAATTGGGGCTGACGGCGTGGCGTGCGGTGGTCCGATGCGATCAGGACGAGCCGGGATCGCCCCGTTACCGGGAGATTTTCCTTTTTGCGGGGAATCTCTCCCAAGCCGAGGCCCTTGCGATGAGTGCATGCGGAGAAGAAGAGCCCGAGGCGCCTGGGGAAGAGGGTAGCGAGTGGCTGGATGTGGCCGTTCTTGCGCTGGATCGGCTGGGGGATGACCGTCTGCGGGAGGCATTGGCTGGCAGCGGGGTGGATGTCGGGGTGGCGGTTCGTGCCCGCACTCCAAGGGTGATCCATGCGCGGTGGCTGGAGGCTGGTTAAGGAAAATGGGGAACCGAGCGGGCAGGCGGATCGAAGCGGAGGAACACGGTGGGCTTTGGACGCGGGCCCACACCCGCTCCAGGAAGGCCCGGGCAAGCGCGACAACGATTTGCGAAGTTTGGCCCCACACCGTATCTTCCGCAAATGTGGGAACGAGGTCGCGCCAGCACAGACGAAGACGTGGAACGACAGCAATGGCTTAGGCAGATCGCTGTCCGGACGAAGGGGCGGCGCTACACTGCGAATCTCTCCCCGGCGAAGCGGAGAGAGTCGAGGCCGGGACGATCGGAAAAGTCGCCCCGGGGGACAAGTCGAAGGGTGAAACCATCGAATCAGTCGGCCATCTCAGATGGAGAACGAGATGCGAAGCATGGGATACAGAACGGTTCGATCGCTTCTGGTTGCGGCGGCTGCGTTCGCGTTGCCGAGCACGATGACGTTTGCGGCCGGGGCGGCAGAACCGGACAGCGTTTCGGTTTCACCGGCTCGGGCGTTGGATCGGGCGGCCGAACTGGCTGCAGGCGGCAAGTTGATCCAGGCTCGCAACATGATCGACACCGTGCTGACGTCGCAGCGTGCGACGCTGAGCGATGAGGAGCACCGTCGCCTGTTCAAACTGATTGGACAGATCGAACTGGGGCTGCGCAACCTGTCTCCCACGGAGGTGAGTCTGCAGAAGGCCGAGGCGGCGCTGATCATCGGCGATCTTCGTTCAGCCGAAGCGCACGCCAACAGCGTGCTGGTGTCGAGGGCGGCGGCGGAAGGCGAGAGGATGTCTGCCCAGACGATCGGGGAGATGGTCAGGCAGCGTCGGTCCGACCTGACGCCGCGGATCAAGATGGACCTGAGCACAGCCGTGGATGACTTTGCCGCCGGCGACTACGGGCGGGCAAAGATGAAACTGGACGGCGTGCTGATGTCGGGGGTGGAGTTGAGTGCCGGTGAGCGGCGGCTTCTGGAAGAGTACTGCGGCAAACTGTCCGACATGGCGTTGGCCACGGGCGACGTGAGCCTCGGTTCGTTCCCGGCGATGGACGAGAAGACGGACTGGCTGCTGCAGGAAGGGCAGCCGGCGGCACAGCCGGGCTCGCAGCCGGCGACGGACCCGATCCAGGAGTCGCAGCGGAACGAGGCGATGCGGATTCTGGCGGAAGCCGATCAGGCCTTTCGCGACGGGCGGTACGCCGAGGCGCAGACGAAGTACAACCGGCTGCTGTCGCAGTTCAGCGGGTTCCTGTCGGCGGCGGACCTGGACCATGTGGAGCAGCAGGCGACGAGCGCGGCCCTGCAGTTGGGGCGTCAGCCGGGCGCCAACGTGCTCGACGAGACGCAGCAATCGCTGGAGGTGATCCGCGAGCGAGCCAGGGCGTTGTACGCCAGCCAGATGGAGCAGTTGAAGAGCGCGCTGGCGTCGGGCAATTTCTCCGCGGCCGCGCTTTCCGGCGGGGAGGCCCGCCTGACGGCCCAGCAGCACCGCAACGTGCTTCCGGAGGCCGAATACCAGGGGATGCTCGACCAGGCTGATCGCTGGCTTTCTCAGGTTGAGCAGGCCCGGAGTTCAGCGGAGATCGCCGAACGCGAGCGAATCGAAGCCGAACTGCGTCGGCTCCAGTCGATGCGTGACAACGAGCAGCGGGCGGAGCGGCAGCGCCTGATCAACGAGAACATTTCGCGTGTTCGCGCGTTGCAGTTGGAGCAGAAGTACGACGAAGCGCTGCAGGTGGTGGACCAGATCCTGGCGCTGGATCCTCTGAATCCGGCCGGCCTGCTGCTGCGTGACGTGCTGGAAGACACCAAGATCTACCGCAAGTACTACACGATTCAGCGTGACAAGGCGCTGAGTTACGCCTGGCAGACCAACCAGAACGAAGAGGCACTGATCGCGCCCGAGACGATCATCGGCTATCCGTCGGACTGGCCGCAGATCAGTTTCAAGCGCGGCGAGCCGATGCAGTTTTCCGAATCGGCGGTGAACCGCGCGGTGCTGGCGACGATGCAGGAAAAGCGGATTCCCGTGAACTTCTCCGGCCACGCCTTCGGGGACGTGCTGCAGTTCTACGAGCAGGTCTCCGGGTTGAATATGGACGTGGACTGGGAGTCGCTGGAGGTGATCGGCGTTGACCGAGAAAGTCCGGTGACGCTCAAACTGACCAACGTGACGCTTGAGACGGTGCTCGACCGCGTTCTGGCCAAGGTGTCAGACCCTGACATCCCCGCGGGCTGGGCGGTGAATGACGGGATCCTGACGATCGCTTCAGACGAGGTACTGCGGCGGAACACGCTGCTCGAGATCTACGACATCCGCGACCTGCTGATCGACATTCCCGACTACACCAACGCGCCGCAGTTCGACCTCAACTCGGCGTTCCAGAATACCGGCGGCGGACGGGGCGGCGGTGGCGGCGGTGGCGGCGGACGCAGCCCCTTCACCCAGACCGGCGGGCAGGGCCCCGGACAGCAGCAGGGCACGCGACGCACCCGCGATGAAATGATCGACGAGATCATCGACATCATCACCTCGAATGTCGACTACGACGGGTGGCAGGAGAACGGCGGGGAGACCGGTTCGATCCGAGAGTTCAACGGCAACCTCATCATCACCAACACACCGCGCAACCACCGGGCGATCATCGGGCTGCTGCGCAAACTGCGCGAGGTCCGGGCGCTGCAGATCAGCGTCGAGGCCCGTTTCCTGCTGGTGTCGCAGGACTACTTCGAGCAAATCGGCTTCGACCTCGACGTGTACTTCAACGCAAACAACAACGAGTTCCAGATTGCTCGTACGCTGGACCCCAGTTTGCTGCCTTCCGATTACTTCGACCCCGAGACTGGGCGGCTGCGTCGTCGCGTGGGTTCGGGCAACTTCGACCTCGACGGTGACGGGACGATCGGTCCGGTGGGCAACCCGGGCGAAGACGGTGACTTTGTACCGGTGTTCTCGCCCGGCACGCAGGGCGACAACTGGTCGCTCATCAGCGGGTCGCAGAATTCGTTTGACCTGACCAACCTGCTCAGCCAGGGCAGCACGTTTGCCAGCCAGATCCTGGGCGCCTCGCCGGCGTTGGGCGTGTCTGGGCAGTTCCTTGATGACATTCAGGTTGACTTCCTGATCGAGGCGACGCAGGCCGATCGGCGTTCGGTGAGCCTGAATGCTCCGCGGCTGACGTTCACCAACGGACAGACAGCCAACATCTTCGTCACCAGCCAGCGGGCCTATGTGTCCGATCTGGAGCCGGTGACCAGTCAGGGCTCGGTGGCCTTCGACCCGGTGATCGACGTGATCAACGACGGCGTGACGCTGCTGGTGGACGGCGTGGTTTCGGCCGATCGGCGTTACGTCACGCTCAACGTGGTAGCCAACGTGTCGCAGTTGGTGGACCTGCTGCCGTACGAGACTTCGGGCGGTGCCGCCGGAGGCGGCGGCTTGGGCGGCGGCGATGCGGCCACGGCCCGGGGCGTGATTCAACAGCCCATCGTGGCGGTCACCGGTGTCAGCACCACCGTGACGGTCCCCGATCAGGGCACGATCATGCTCGGCGGGCAGCGGCTGGTTTCGGAACTGCAGGTCGAGACGGGGGTGCCCGTCCTGAGCAAGATTCCGATTCTCAGCCGGTTCTTCTCCAACCGCATCGACTCGAAGGAAGAGCAGACGCTTCTCATCCTCATCAAGCCGACGATCCTGATCCAGAACGAGCAGGAAGAGGACAATTTCCCTGGCCTGCTCGACGCTCTGGGCGGATGAGCGAGGTTCAAACGCGGGCGTCAACGGCCGGGTCCTGCGGGGCCCGGCCATTTCTTTTGGCCGGCGTGTTGCTATGCTTGTTCTCGGGCCGCTGGAGGCCCGGCGTTTTTCCTCCGGAGACAGTTGATGGCCAGCCCCGAGTCACGGCTTCGAATCACCAACCGCGAGAATATCACGCTCGTCGAGTTCATGGACCGCAACATACTCGACGAGATGAACGTGCAGGCGATCGGGGAAGAGATCGGCGCGCTGGTTGAGGGGTCGGCTCACCCGCGGATGCTGATCAGTTTTGCCAACGTCGATCACCTGACTTCGGCGGCCCTTGGGGCGCTGATCACGGTGCGCAACAAGGTGAAGGCCAAGAACGGCGAGTTGAAACTGGCCGACATCGATCCGCAAATCCACGAGGTTTTCGAGATCACGCGGCTGACTGGACTGTTCGACATTCATCCCACCAGTCAGGACGCGATGAAATCGTTTGCGTAGTCGCCGACAACAGCCATGAGTGACGCGCACCGGCGATTTCACGACGTGGTGACCCTGCATCGCAACCGAGGCGAGATCGAACGGCTCTCGGACGCGATTCTGGTGGCGGCGGAGCGGTGCGGGTATAGCAAGGCATCACGATTCGCGATCAGGCTGGCGTTCGAGGAGGCGGTCACCAACGCGTTCCATCATGGGCACGCGCGACTTCCGGGCGAGCCGGTCGAGGTGGAATACGAGGTCGGTCCGGATCAGGTGAGTATGTCGGTGACGGACCGGGGCCCCGGATTCCGCCCGGAGGACGTGCCGGACCCGACGCTGGAAGAGAACTTGGCCAACCCGAATGGGCGGGGGCTGATGCTGATGCGGACATATATGTCCGCTGTGCTGTTCAATGAGCGGGGCAACCGGGTGACGATGATCTATCGCCGTCCGGGTGCGTAAGAAGAGTCGGCCGGGGTAGTCGCGGGCTTGACGTGGGTCGCCCTAGGATGCACCGGCTCAAACAACGCACAACCGCGGGGGTTTTCCGAAATGACGACGCAGACGACGACCAATCCGATCACGGTGACCGAGTCGGCCGCCCGGGAGATCAAGTCCATCATCAAGCAGCAGGAGTTGGACGAGGAAAAGGTGCGCTTGCGCGTGGGAGTAAAGGGCGGCGGGTGCTCGGGGTTCAGTTATGTACTCGATCTGACGGAGCACCAGAAGGACACCGACGAGCAGTTTGAAGAGCACGGCATCAAGGTGATCTGCGATCCGCACAGCCTGCTGTACCTGAACGGGACGGTGGTCGACTTCAAGGACGAGATCATGGGGCGCGGGTTCGTGTTCCAGAATCCGAACGCGACAAGCACCTGCGGGTGCGGATCGAGTTTCAACGTCTGAGCGCGGTTGACGACCCCCTGAAATGGTGCTACGCTCACCGAGATTGACCCTAAACGGGGCAGTCGGTGTGAGAATTCGCTTGGCGGGTTGGGCGTCACTTGGTAATTTGAGTAAGCCACCCGGGGGGGAGTGAAGGCAGGGGGCGCGTGGCTCCCTTGGGTTGGTGCTCTGGCGTGCAATCGGGCGGACCGGGCCTCGGAGGCCTGGAGGATGCCCGCGAGGCCGATGGAAGGGACTCCATGGAAGGCGGAACATCGCTGCCGCTGGACACGTCGCAGGGTTTTTCGCCGCCGACGGTGACGCAGTTCAGCGTGTTTCTTCCGAACAAGGTGGGCAAGTTGCTGGACTTGGTGCAGGGGTTCGACGACTCGCCGTGCGCGATCTGTGCGCTGGCGGTGCACGAGGCGGCCGACCACGCAGTGGTGCGATTGATCACCAACAACGCGACGATGGCGCGAAACCTGCTCCGGGAAGAGAAGTTGGCTTTCGCAGAAAACAACCTGCTGATCGTGGAACTGACGCGCGGGCACACGATGACGAGCCTGTGCCTGGCATTGCTCGGGGCGGAGTTGTCCATCCAGTTCGCGTACCCGATGATGATCAAGCCCAACGGGCGGCCGACGATTGCGTTGGCGGTCGATGATCCGACGCTGGCGGGTCAGATACTGCGGCGGAAAGAGTTTCGCCTGTTCGGCGAGGCCGACCTGCCGGCGGCGTGAGACACCCCACGATCCTTCTGCATCGTGCCCATGAAGACATGGCTGTGGCATGGTCGCGCGGGCAGGTTGAGCCAGATCAGTTGGGTCGCCCTTCGCGCGTGGGGAGCCAGCGAGCGGCCAGACCGGCGGCGAGCAGACCGATCGCGATCTGAATGGCGCCGGCGATGACTTCGACGATGACGTAGGTGACTGCCTGCATCTCGCCGAAAGGCATGTTGAACGTGATGGGGTCACTCGATCTGGTTTGCGACCAGGAGTAGAGCGACAGACCCTCGACGGAGACAGCAACCATCGCGAAGGGGTGGATGGACAAGATGGCGGTGAGGGCCCTCTCGAAACTGTCGTCGTTCCAGCCCCAGATCTGCGCCTGGAGCAGGGCCATCATCATGGGTACAACCGCGTAGAGGCTGATGGGAACCGACAGGTTTGCGACGGCCGCGGTGATGGGTCGGCGAAAGAGGACGCCGGCGAGCATGCCGGTTCCGAGCAGCATCAAGGCGGCGGGCAGCATGACCAGAGGGAGGATGAAGAGAATGTGCGGCCGGACAAAGCCGGTGAGGCTGACGATCAGAAAATGAAGCATCATGCAGACGGGCGCGAGCCAGAGGCGCCGCATCGCTCCGGCAAGTTTGCCGAAGACGATGGAACGTGGCTTGAGCGGCGTGGTGAGGAGGACGTCGATGGTGCGGGCCTCGCGTTCGTGCGGAATGAGGCCGGTGGAGCCAAAGACGGCTTGCAGAAGCATGATGGTCAGGCCGACTTCGGCGACAATGTATTGAATCGCCGCATCGGTCATGTCGGCGTTGAGGTAGACCAGCGTGAAGATGGCGACCAGTCCGACGAAGGTGTAGACCATCGAGCGGCGGCGGCGGAAGATGCCAATGCGCCACTCGCGCCAGAATACGGGGTAGTCGCTGACCTCTCGCGAGGCACGGGATTGCTCGACCAGGCCAGGCGCGGGTTCCGTGTTTGCGGAGGTTGCGAGGGCTTCGGGAGTGGCGGGGTCGGCCGGGCGACCTGTTGCGGCGTCGCGCCGCCGTCGTCTGCGCGGCTTGACCTTGCGGAGCAGTAGGACACTGTCGGGATCAGATCGCATCGCGGCGCGGAGCCTCCAGCCGGCTGTGAAAACGACGAGGATGGTGACGACCCCGCCGTAGATCGACGACCAGCCCCAGGTGGTCATGGGCCCCGCGCCGAGGAACTGCCCGGCGAAGTGTTCGACTGTGATTGCTCCGAGCGAGATGGGCAGCGAGGTGCGGAACATCCAGGCGAAACTCAGCGGCTGAAGCGCGAGATCCTTGGCGATCCATTCGTTATAGAGGGTGACGCCCAGGGTGGGCGCAAAGTTGATGAAGAGAAAGGCGACGAAGGCCGAGGAAGCGGCGGCGGTCGCGCGCGACGAACGGGCCGAAACAAGCAGGGCGAGGGCGGCGATCTGGATGACGGAAACTGCGGTGACGATGGAGGCTGCGAGGATGCCTTCGGCGCTCACGCCGCCGAGCAGACGTGCCCCGAGCATGACCGGGACAGAGATCGCGGCCAGCACCAGCGCCTGAGTGAGACGCCCGGAGAGTTTCCCCAGCACGATTTCCCACGAGGTGAGCGGCGTGGTCAGCAGCGCCGGCAACGTGCGATGGCGGCGTTCGTCGCACAGGGCCGGTCCTGCGATGATGGGCGCCAGGAGAAGAAGTGCGGGGTACTGGGTCCAGACAATGGCCGTGGCCAGTTCGGGCGCCAGGCTCTGCACCTGCTGGAGTCGTGCGACGGAGGATGTCTGCATGCCGAGGGATGACCAGTTTCCGACGAGGAACACGGCAAAGAAGAAGACGACCAGTCCTGCGAAGAGGAAGCGAAAGACATAGGTGCTGGTGCGGCGTCCGGCGGTGCGGACTTCCATCTGGAAGATGGGCCCGAAGAAGAGGCGTGCGGGATTGAGCGAGCCGGGCTTCACTGCACGGCCCCCCTGGTGAGTTTGAGGAAGGCGTCCTCGAGTTTGACCTCGCGCGGCTCAAAGGCGGCGATGCGCCCGCCTGCCGCAATGACCTGCTCGATGAGGAAGTGATGCCCGACGCCGGGGTCGGTCAGTTCCACGAGCAGTGTTCCGTCGCGCAGTTCAGCCGAGCCGACCGGATCGAGCGCCTCAAGCCGCTGCGCGACGATGGGAAGCAGGTCGGCATTCTCCAGTCGCACACGGATCAGTTCGCTGGTGCGGGTGCGCTTGAGCGCCTCGGCCAGCGTTCCAGCAAAGACCAGTTCGCCACGCTCGATGATGCCGATGGAACTGCACATTTCGGCCAGTTCGGTGAGAATGTGGCTGGAGACCATGAGCACCTTTCCCATGCGGGCCAGTTCGGTGAGGAGCGAGCGCATCTCGATGCGGGCGCGCGGGTCGAGCCCGCTGGCGGGCTCATCGAGCAGGAGCACCCTGGGCTCGTGGATGAGGACGCGGGCGACGCCGAGGCGCTGCTGCATGCCACGTGATAGGCCGCTGACCATGGTGTGCTGTTTGCTGGTCAGATCGGTCAGTTCGAGGACGCTCTCGATGATTTTGCGGCGGCGTCTGCGCTCGATGCTGAAAGCGGCGGCGAAGAACTGGAGATATTCGTCGACGGTCAGGTCGTCGTAGACGCCGAGGAAGTCGGGCATGTAGCCGAGCATGCGGCGAATCTGGTCGCCTTCGGTGAGCACGTTGTGCCCCCCCACCCTCGCGACCCCTGAGTCAGGACGCAGGAGGCAGGCGAGGATCTTCATGGTGGTGCTCTTGCCGGCGCCGTTGGGCCCGATGAAGCCGAACACCTCGCCAGGCCCGATGTCGAGTGAGAGGTTGTTGACAGCCACCAGGCTGCCGTAACGCTTGGTGATGTGGCGCATCTCGATCAAGGGGAAGACTCCGGGGCGGAATCGATGATGGGAACGAGGAGGCGGACGGCGCCGATGCAGCGCGTGCGTTCTGCGCCGATGAGGCGCAGATCGGGGTGGTCAGTCTCGTATTCAATGGCAACGAGCGCGTAGTGACCGGCTTTGAGCATCTGGAGTATGGCGTGCGTGCGCTCATCGGGGCCTGGCAAATCAGCAAGGTATCCTGCGGGGAGCGCCGAAATCACACTGTCACGCTGAGAAGGCGCGGTGGAGGTGGGAGAAGGATCATCATCGCGGTTGAAGGGCACGTAGGGGACGAGAGAGATGGATTGCCCGGGCCGGGCGCTGCGTGCTTCCAGCGGTTGACTGCCCGCAAGAACACGCAGCGATGTGATCCGCAGATCGGCCTGTCCGAGATGGACAGTGTAGGCAGAGCCCGATCGTTCAAGGCGTGCGACGATGGGCGGCAGGTCGGGCGCACAATCCATGGTGGCACGCACGGTCCACACGCGCTGAGACGGAAGTTGAAGCAAGCAGGAGGCGCGGGCCCCATCGGGACCGGGCAGCGGCTGCTGGAGCGCGCGAAGGGGGCTGAGGGTCGGCTTGCTGCCGTCGAAGTACCAGTTCTGGAGCGGGGAGACGCCGCGCCACCAGGCTCCGGCGCGCTCATCGAGCGGGCCGATGAGACCGTTCTGCCCGGCATAGGCCACGTTGAGCCCGGTTTTCCAGGAGACGATGGCGTTGGCGTTCTCGTCGAGCAGTGCGTCGGTCATGACGGAGCGGGTGAGCACGGAGATGTCGCTGTGCTGCAGTTCGGGGAAGACGAGCATGAACCCGGAGAAGAGCGTGATCCATCCGGAGGCGGTGAGCCACGACCAGTGTCGCTTGCCACGGAGTTTGAGGAAGATGGCGTCGAATGGCCCGATGGCGACGGCCAATGCGATGAGCATGAGCACCACGAGCACCAGTGCGAGGACGGAGATGCCGCCGCCGACCACGGCCGAATCAACCAGGGCGGCGATGGACTGCGTGTTGGCGATCGAGGCACCGGAACTGTACTGGTAGGACCACACGGTGCCACCCGGGGACCGATCGTGCGTGATGACGGCGTCCAGCGTGGCGGCCCACCCGGCGGCAGCGCCGGACGCCGACCGCAGGGCCGACAAGTGAGCGGGGTCGTAGCCGAGGACGATGAGAGTGCCGAAGCCCACTGGTCCGCGTGCAGCCAGGGACCGTTGGTCGTCAATCGGCCACAGAGGCTCGAAGCCCAGTTGCGCGGAGCGCGAAGTCAGACGCACCGCGCGGGCGGTGATGGAAGATGCGGTTTCGAGCGAGTCCGCAGTGAACAGGCCCGCGGCCTTGGCGCGCGGTGGAACACGAGCGGCCAGACCGCCGGGCACTTCAACAGGGCGTCGCTCGTCAAGCGTGAGAACATCCCAGTGTGAAGAGGCGGGCAGCCAGCGTCGCCACACGTCGGAGTTGTCATCAACGCGGAGGATGAGGGTGCCACCGCCCTGGAGATAATGGAGCAGTTCACGCCGAACGCGCTCGGGGAGGCGTCCGAGGCTGGAGGCGTCGGCCACGAGGGCGACAAGGCCTTGGTACGCGGGCCAGGCGGCAAAGGCACTCTCCGGCGCGAGGGTGGAGACGCGGTAGCGCTGTTCGAACTCGAGGGGCTCATTCTGTGGTCCGCTGCTCCAGATCGAAGGGACGAAGAGCGAGCGCGACCAGAGATCGCCCGCCTGCTGAAGGTCGTCAATTCCGAGCGAAAGGATGGTGATGCGCTGATCGACGAGCGAGGGAGGGACGAACGTGGCCGACAGGTCGGCCAAAGGACCGCCCGAACCAGAAATGCGAAACGTTTCGGTGAAGATCGGACGCCCTCGGTCGTTCTGCATGGCCAGCGTCATGCGGTCGACCGAGCGAGGCAGGCAGACGGCAAAGTCGATGGCTGTGGGCGTACCGGCCGTGAGCGTGACGGGCATGGAAGCGACGAAGGCCTGCGAGCCATCCTGGGGGTAGGTGAGCGAAAGCAAGCCGACGAGGTGCCGCTGCGGCGAGGTGATGGTGAATCGAATCGGGCCCCAGCGTTCGGCGGGCATGATCGAGTCGAAGCCGAAAGAGGGCACGATGATGATCTGGTCATCATCTCGCTGCGGGAGTTGAGCACGGGTCGCCGGCGCAACGAGCACAGACAGAGACAGAACCAGCATGAGCAGCAGGCGCGTTCGCATCACACGTACACCTTGCGGTTGTAGATGAACCACTCGAACATGATGATGCCCAATGCCGCCAGCAGCAGCCACGGCCAAAGGCGCCGAACCTCGGCGCGGGTTTCGCCCTGCTCGGGCGAAAGGGTCTGCGAGCCAAGAACAAGTTTCTCGACGCGGCGCACGTCGGACTCGGCGGAACTCTCGATGTTGGAAGCGAAGAAGCGGGAGACACGCCCGGAGTCGACCACGTCGGTTGCTCCGGCCGAGCCGGTCCAGCGGATGCGGTAGACGCCGGTGTTTTCGAGCGGGCCGAAGGTGATGCGCCCATCGCCGGTGGGCGTGGTGGCAATCGGCGTGCCTCCGGGAACGCGCGTGACGTCCACGCTGGTTGCGTCGAGAGGGAGTCGGTCAACGAGGATATCGCCGGGGCGGAACTGTCGTGCGGCGCCCGCGGCCTCGGCCTCGGAGAACAAATCGGAGGAGAGATACTCGACGCTGGCGGCCAAGAAGATGACGTAGTTGACCTGGAAAGGCCAGTTGGACTGTTCGACGTTCCAGGGGACGACGAGGGCGCGATACTCGACGCCGGACATTTCGATGATGGCGGGGCCCTCGGCGGTGTCGGCCAGTGAGCGGGCGTTGGAATCCGAGGGAATCCTGACGCGACGTGACTTGCCAATGACCAGCGGGTCGAGGGTGAGGGGGCGCAGCACCGGGTGGTCGGTGCGCGCGTCGATGATGGTCGCCACTCCCGCATCGCCCTCGTCGATCAGCCCGCCCTGTCCAGCCGGAACGGCGCCGAAGACCAACCAGCGCCCAGGCGGCAGCGGTTCGCCCCGGCCGCTCGACGTGGGGGGAAGGTAACGGTCGAGCAGAACGACGTCGTACTCGGCTGCCGAGCCGTCAGCGAGTTTGGCCTGATACTGCGTGGGCGTGAGTGAATCCAGTCGGGAGAGCGGCATGCCGCCCAGTGCTTCGGAAAGGAAGATGTCGCTCTGCGAGACGACCGCAACGGCGGTCTGTCGAGCCGGGGGCACGATCAGGTAGCCGCGATCATCGGCCTCGAGCACGTTTCCAGCCACGTCGTCGCCGGTGATGAGGCGAACTTCGACTAGCGCTCCCTGCGCGAGTGCGAAGGGGAATGCGATGCCTGTCGCGCCGGGGGCCGGTCGCGAGGCGGCGGGCTCACCATCAGTCCTGCTGTCACTGGTCACCGTGGCCGAAGCGAAGGATGCGGGCACCCTGATGCGGCGCGTGGCGACCGGCACGCCGTCGACTCGCAGTTCCACGTCGACATCGCGAGGAACCGCATCCGTGCTCTCGATCGAGGCGAACACGGTCAGATCGACCGGGTTTTCGTAACTGCGCTCGGCGCGCACGGCCGTGATGCCGATGTTGCGGGCAGTCTGGTCGCCCAGCGCGTGGAAGAAGACAGAGTCCTCCGCCGCGGGGACGACCCGATCGGCGTCGCGAAGTCGCCCGTCGGAGAAGATGTGAATCTGCTGCGGCGGGCCAGCGGTGAGCCCTTCGACCGGCGTGGGCGTGCCGGCTTGAGACTCGTCGCCCGCGTTGTCGAGGAAGATGCGAGGCGGCTTGCGGCTCTTGGCCAGTTGCATCGCCTCACCGAGAGCAGACGGACCCTGCCCGGGCTGAATCGACCGGATAGCGGTGCGGAGGGCATCCTTGTCGCTGGTGAACTGCTGCACGACGACGGCCGTGGTGTCAAAGGCGATGACCATGGCCTGGTCGGCCTTCTGATCGCCGAACAGCCCGGCCTCACGCATGGCGTTGACTTCGTCGATGGCCAGTTCCTTGGCGCGGTCGAGGCGGGAGATCTTGCGCGTGGTATCGGGCTGCCCGTCGAGCGCGTTCATCGAGGCGGAACGGTCGATCATGATGATCTTGAGTTCGCCGGTGGTGCGCTGCGACATGATCTGGGGCTGCGCGAGAGCGAGAATGGCGGCCGCGAGCACCAGCAGTTGCAGGAACAGCAGCAGGTTTCGGCGGAGCCGCTGGAAGGGAGCGTTGGCCTGGAGATCCTGGATGGCCTTCTTCCACAGAAGCGTCGAAGAAATCTCCACGTCGCGCCGGCGCAGTTTGAGGAAGTAGAGGATGATAAGCGTCGGCACGGCGATGGCCGCAGCGATGATGGCCAGCATGGGAGTGGCCCAGGTCATTGCGTCGCCTCCGGGCAGGGGGCGACGACGGCACGAAGGCGCAGAGCACCACTCTGTGCTTGTGCACCGTGCTGCTTCCGCGTCGTTCTCATCGCAGCAGCCCTCGCTTCCGCAGGTAATCGAGCAGGAGAGAGTCGATGGGCATGTTGCTCTGGACGGTCAGGCATGTGATCTCGCGTCGGGAACAGAAGTCGCGCAGCCCGCCGCAATAGGCTTCCAGTACCTGCTTGTACTTCTTGAGCAGCGGCGCGGAGATGGTGACCTCGGCCATGTCGTAGTCTTCGACGTCGCGCAGGCGCAGGTCGCCCTTGATGTCGGGCTCGACTTCCTGGGGGCTGAGGATCTGGATGGCGAAGAGGTCGTAGCCGCGGCCGACGAGCAGGCGCAGCCCGCTTTCATATCCCTCCTTCATGAAGAAGTCGGACAGGACGACCATGACGCCCTTGCCGCGACGGGTGAGCGCGATGCGCTTGGCCTGCTCGGCAAATGACGTGCCGCCGGTCGGGCGCAGCGAGCAGAGAAAGCGGGCCAAATCCTGCACGCGCCGGCGGCCGCGCAGGTCGCGAATGTTGTAGACGGGCGATGCGTCGTCACCTACGGGCGGGACGCCCGTGTCACCGATGGCTGTGCCAGCGGCGTGCAGATCCGCGGCCTCCTTGTCGGTCATGCCGGGCGGCACGAACAGCCCGCCGATGGCGGTCACGGCCACGCGGTTGAGATTGACCAGCCCGATATACCCCAGCGCCATGGCCGTTTGCTGCATGTAGAGGAACTTGCTGGGATTTCCGCAGTCCGTGCTTTCCGAGCAGTCGAGCACGATGTGGAGGGAGAGGTCTTCCTCCTCCATGAAGAGTTTCAAGAAGAAGCGGTCGAGACGTCCATAGATGTTCCAGTCGATGTGGCGCAGATCGTCGCCGGAGACGTAGGGGCGGTGATCGGCGAACTCGACGGATTCGCCGCGCTTCTTGCTGCGGCGTTCGCCCTTGAGTTTGCCGGCGAAGATCTTGCGGCTGGTCAGGTCGAGTTGCCCGATGCGAGCGATGAGTTTCGAATCAAGCAGTTCGTCGATGGCCTTGGGTCGGGTTGGATTCGGGGTGCGGAGCATGGAGTCATGCCTTCACCGCCGGCGCGGGCATGCCGACGGGCTGGGTCGGGGTCATCTCCAGCACCTGGCGCACAATGTCATCGGGATCGACGCGATCAGCCTCGGCCTCGAAGTTCAGCAGCAATCGGTGCCGCAGGCAGTTCATCGCCACGTCCTTGATGTCCTGGTTGCCGACGTGGTAGCGCCCGTCGGTGACGGCCCGAACCTTGGCACACAGCACCAGGGCCTGCGCCCCGCGCGGGCTGGCGCCGCAGCGGATGTAGCGGTTCACCGGTCCGGAGTCGCCGCCGGCGGCGAAGCGTCCGCCCGGGTGCGTGGCCAGCACGATGCGGGCGGCATACTCCTTGACGTGCGGGGCGATGACGACGCCGCGGATGAGTTGCTGGGCGGCAAGAATGCCCGGGCCGTCAAGCACGGGCCTCACCCTGGGCGTCTCGGCGCCGGTGGTTCGATCGAGGATGACCATTAGATCATCGAGTTGCGAGTAGCCGACGTTGACCTTCTGCAGGAAGCGGTCCAACTGTGCCTCGGGGAGCGGGTAGGTGCCTTCCTGCTCGATGGGATTCTGTGTGGCGAGGACGAGGAAGGGCTGCTGGAGTTTGTAGGTTTCTCCACCGACGGTGACGCTGCGTTCCTGCATGGCTTCGAGGAGGGCCGACTGGGTCTTTGGCGTGGCGCGGTTGATTTCGTCGGCCAGCACGATCTGCGCGAAGATGGGGCCCTGCTGAAACTCGAACTGCCGGCGTCCCGTATCCGGATCTTCCGTCACGATGTTCGTGCCCACGACGTCGGCGGGCATCAGGTCGGGCGTAAACTGGATGCGGCTGAACGGCAGGTGCAGCGCCTCGGCCAGCGTGCGGACAAGCAGTGTTTTGCCCAGCCCGGGCACGCCTTCGAGCAACACGTTGCCGCCAGCGAACAGCGTGGTGAGCACCGCGTCGACGACTTCGTGCTGCCCGACCATCACCTTGCCGATCTCGCTCTTGAGGGTGGCGAAGGTGGTGCGAAACTGGTCGCAGGCTGCCTTGACTTCGGCGGATTGAACGTTTTCGACTCCTGCCATGATTCACGCTCCTGACCGCGGGGTCACCTGTCGTCGTCCTTGTATTCGTCCTGGGCACGGCGTTTGGCCTTGAGCAGGCGCGACATGCCCTCTTCATCATCTGCTTCGCCGGGCTTCGGTGTGGGTTTCCCGGTAAGGATCCTGGCCTTGCCTTCGCTGGGCTGCGGCGGACCGGACCGTGTCACCGGCTCAGCACTCGGTGGCGCCCCACCCGCTTCGAACTTGCGAGCGGCTCGCTTCCTTTCCTCGGCCGACGCCTGCTGCGCCAGTCGCTGGCGCGCCTTTTCGCGAGCAGCGTGCAGGGAGTCCATCTGTTGACCGGCCTTGGTCTCAGGCCCGCGGCGCACGGCGTGCACCAGGCCGAGCGCAACTGCTCGCAAGTCGATACGCACGCGTCGCACGCCCACGTCGAGCAGAAACACGCCCACCGCGACGGTCGCCAGCCAGAGCCAGATCGATCGCGTGGCCACGGGCATAGTCAGCCCGTCGCGTCGCCAGAGGTCGTCGGCGCCGGGGTTCCACTGGAGGACGCGCCCGCCAGTGAGCGAGGCCACATCGCGCAGCAAAGGCAGGTTGTCGGTCAGGTTGCGGAACTCGTCGGCGAAGGGCCGCGTGACGGCGGCCTGCACCGTGCCCTCAATCGGCGGTTGTCCCTCGGCGCCCGGCGATTTGTAGGCCATGTTGAGCACGTAGGAGCCGGCGATTTCGGTCTTGATGGTGCCCTGGAACAAGCCCGGGCCGACCTGGCGGATCTGCACGTCCTGACCCGAGCCATCGGGACGGGCCACGCGAGCCTGAAAGTTGGCGAAGTTGATGCGTTCGCCCTGCGCGTCGAGGGCCTCGATTTCGACGATGGTGTCGTCGCCGTCCTGTCGCGTCGAAACGCGCATGTTCGCATCGCCGCCCGGGCGCATGGTCCAGCGCACCTGCTGCTCCCAGAAGGCCTTGAACTGCTGCCAGGCCACCCACGACGCAGCCCATCGCGAACTGGCGTCACTGGTGAACGTGTACACGCGCCCGAGTCCGTACTGCCACTGCGCCGCCACCGGATCTTCCTCCTGCCCGCGCAGCGTGACCATGCTCAATCCGCCGCGGTCGGCGGCAACGACGTAGCCGGTGATGGGCGGCACGCCGGTGATGCCGCGCATGGACTCGACCGGCGCCGCGACGATGGCGGGGCTGAAGGGCTCGCCCTCCCAGATCAACGAACGCTTCACGGTCTGGGCTTCCTTGATGAAGATTTCGGGAAGCGTCGTGAGGGCCGCCTGCGAGTTGACGGGGTAGAAGGTGCCACCTGTGAACTCGGCCATGTCTTTGAGCGTGTTGAAGTCGCGCGTGCTGTGCGGGAACACGCCTACAGCCGAAATGCTGACGCCCGACGCGACAAATTGCTGGAGAATGCTGCGGCTGAGCGTCGGGTCGCCATCGGAAATCACGATGCAGTGCTTCTGTCCCGCGTCCGCGTTCTGAAGCCCGTTGAGCGCCAGGTTGAGCGAGGGGCCGAAGTCCTGCATGTCGCCGAAGGTGAGTTTGTTGATCGCCTGCTTGATGGCCACGCGGTCGCCCAGCGGGATCAGCGGGTGCACCCAGTCCACGCCCTGTGACCAGTTGACCTCGATGATTCCCGCCAGATCGAGGCTGGAGAGGGCGTCGACAGCCGCATTGCACACCTGCTTGCCCCAATACACGCCGTTGGGCATCTCGACCGAGTGGATGACCAGCACCAGCGCCCCGCGCGGCATCTGACGCTTCTGCGGGGGGTCCAAGCGAATGGGCAGGGCATCTTCCAGCGGCGAGCCGATCCAGCCGCCGGCGCCGAAACTCTCCGGCCCGCCCACCATCAGCAGCCCGCCGCCCGTGTCATGCACGTACTGACGCAGATTCTCCTGCTGGCGCTCGTTGAAGTGATAGGCCGGCTCATTGAGCAGGATGATTGCCTCGTAACTGTTGAGGTCGGTCAGTGAGTTGGGCATGAGGTCGGCCGTGATGACCTCGTGACGGATGTCAGACTCGGTCAGCATGCGCCGGAAACTCTCGGCCTCCTCAAACTCCTCGGCTACCACCAGCACCCAGCCCTCGCGCCCCACGAACGTCACACCCTGCGCCCGGTTGTTCTCCACCACCGAGTCGGCTGGTGCGGCTGTCACGAATCCCTGCTCGTTCACCACGCCGATGGGCACAAACTCGGCCTCGAACTCCTGCGCGCCCGGGCGCGACGGAGGTACCGGGATCGAAAGCACGTTCTTGCCCGCGTCGAGCACCACCTCGTAGCCCATCGAATCCGACGACGGATCAAGGTCGATCGGGTCGCCATTCTGAGTGAGCATGAGCCTTCCGGCAGTGGGTCTGGTGGCCGTGATCACCACCTTGACGTTCACCACTTCGCCCCCGCGCACCGTGGCCGGCAGCGACACGCGCTCGACGATCACCTCGGCGTCGTACTTCAACTCCACAGGTACGACGTCGATGGGCACGCCCACCGCCCGCGCGTGCTCGGCCGCCGAACGCAAACTCCCGATCGTCTCGTTCCCGTCCGAAATCAGCACGATACGGTTGGCGGCGTCCTGCGGCATGACGCCCAGCGCCAGGCGCACCGCCTCCGCCAGGTTCGTGCCATCGGTGGCGCCGACGAACTGACGCTCCAGACCCTGCGCGTTCCTGCTCGGGAGCATCTGCACATAGGCGCTGACACCGGCCGTCACGAGCCCGAGAAGGTCGTCGGGCTTCTTCGAGGCCGCCCGCGCCTGGGCGATGTAGGCATCGGTGCGTTCGTCGAGTACGCGCGGAATCGATCGGCTGAGATCCTGAACGATGGTGACCGACACGTCCCTGCTGGTTCGGCGGGTGGCAGGCTCGGCCAAGGCCGCGGAGATCAGCCCGATCACCAACAGCCGCGCAAAGAACGCAACCCACCGCACCTTTGAGTCCAGCCCGGCAAGGCTCCGTCTGCCGATCCACCAGGTCAGCAGCCCGAGTCCAGGGATGAGCATGAGCCACATCGGTCGATCAAACTGAATCGGCCCGAGCACCAGCGATGCCAGCGTCGCCACGGCGCTCACGGACGCCCTCCTGCGTGTGTCCATGAAGCAACCCTGCTCCAAGGCGGCGCGAGGCGCGACGAATCGATGCGGAAGCCCTGCACGCGATTGTTGCCCGAGTCGAGGACGTAGCCCCGGTCTCCGATCGCTGTCACCGCCCACGGGCTGGCCAGTTCACCCGGCATCCGCCCGGCCACGCCGTAGGTTCCCAGCGACTTGCCCGAATCAAGGTCCACGACTTGCACGCGATTGCCCAGGAACTCGGCCACGAGCGCCCGACGGCTCTCCAGGAGCACCAGTCCCTGTGGATTCAGAAAGGTCGCCTCGCCCGGGTCATCCCCGATCCATGCGATCAGTTCCCCATCCATGCTCAGACGCGCGATGCGGTGGTTGCAGGTATCGAGGACGATCAGTTCCCTCGCACGGTCGTCGATCTCGATGGCCTGAGGCCGCTCAAAGGGCACGCGACTCGACCCGACCTCGCCCGGGCCGTCGGCGAAATAACCGAACGTGAACCTTGGCACAACTTGCCCGCCCTCGAGTTCGAAGACGGTAATGCGGTCATTGCCGCCGTACTCGCTCACGTAGATTCGGCAGACGCTGCCCGTGTCGTCGGCATCAATCGCAACGTCGGTGACGTATACGAACTGCCCCAACCCGGTGCCGTACTCGCCGAAGGAAAACAGTGGCTCGACCGACCGGCGAGCATCGGCGTCGGGGTCGTCGGGAATGGGGTACACCGCCACGCGGTGGTAGTGCGTGTCGGCAACGTAAAGCACAGCCGAGCCAGGGTCAAACGGACTGGGTCCGACCGTCAGCCCGGTCGGTTTGCCAAGATCCCACTCCGGCATGCGAAATCCGCCGAGATAGCGCCCGGTTTTTGCCTCCAACCGCTGGATCCGGGCGGACTTATCGACAACGAGAATCGAATCGCCAAATGACTCGATCGCCCGGGGGTAACTGAACTGGCCCGGAAACAGACCGGGCTCTCCGAAAATGATGGTCGGACGGAATACTTCGCCTTCGGGTTTGGACAGGCACCCGGAAACAAGCGCGGCCGAGAGCGCCGCGCCGAGACCGAAGATGGAAGGCACCTTCCTCACCCGAGACATGGTACAGGTTCGTTGGGATTTGGGTTCAGGATCTGCGCCATGTGCGCCACATCAGAGTCGAAACACACGCGCCGAGCACCATGCCGCCCCCGATCAGGTAGACGGCCGCCGCCGACATCTCCTCCATCCGCGAAAAGTGCAGATACCCGAGAATCTGCTGGGCGAGGTTGTGACGTCCAGGGGGGAGGAGCATGGTCGTGGCCTCGATCTCGTGAATGGCCATGATGCCGGCCGCCAGAGCCGCCCCCACGACGGGCATGCGTCGCGGCAGGCATGCATGCACCCAGGCACGCCAGCGGGTAGCCCCTTCGACTTCTCGCAGTTCACGCAGTTCGGATGACTCTGACAGTGCACAGACGCCCCCGACCAGCACCGGCACACACCCGAAGCGGGCAAGCAGCGCATCCATCAGCAGGACATCACTCCACCCGCGCGGGAGATGCGTCCCCAGCCTCGCCAGCGCCGCACCGATGAAGACCCCCGGGATGACGGCCGTGAACACCCACCCGCCGAGAATGATGCCTACCAGAGCGTGGGGCGGTCGACGGGACATATCGACGACATAGGCAAAGCCGAGTCCCAGCAGGCCGGACAGGATCGCGACCGCGAAAGCGGTCACGAATCCATTCCAGAGTCCCGGGCCGCTCAGTTTCCAAAACTCGACCAGCGAACGCGGACTGTGGATGGTGAGAACGAAGAGGAGCAGCGGCAAGCCGGTCGCAGCCGTCCACGCCAGCCACGCCGCCAGGCGCGTGTGCCCGGATGCATCACAGGAGTCGGGCTCCGTCGGCGCGTGCATCACCAGGCGCCGGACCACGCGCGGCAGGACGACCGACCCCGCCACCGCGGCGACGATGATCGGCCAGGCAGCCAGCCACGCCGAACCCCACTGCTCCGGGGACGACTCACCCATGCGGCGCCAAAGGTCGATGGCGATGGTCTCGACCTGTGCCAGGTGGAGCGGCACCGCAGACCCGATGGCCACCAGTGCTACGAGCAGCACGGCGCCCGCGATGCTCGCTCGGTGCATCCACACGCGCTCCCAGGTGCGGCGCAGAGGCGGCGCATCGAGTCGCAGGGCATCATCGACCGCCTGCCCGCGCATGCCGGTCGCCAGCACACAAGCGCTGATCGGCCAGGCCCACAGCGCCATGCCAAGCAGTGCAAGCCCGCGTCCGAGGCCGATCGTAACCCACGCCTGTCCACGGACGCTGAGCGATTCGAGCCAATCACCTGTGATCCACGAGGGATCTCGCAGGATCGAGTAACCCGAGTACGCCAAGTACGGCGGCATGAGCATCGGAACCAGGCACAGGGCGCCGAGCCGGCCGGCGCGACGGGAGGCCAGCACGCGAGCCGGAAACCAGCCCAGGCCCGTGGCCAGCGCGCCGATTGTCAGAGACACCGCAATAGTGCGGAGCATCACGCGGTGTCCGGGCCATGGTGGTGCGCCGCGCAGGAGCGCCCCCGCAGCGCCACCGACCAACTCGACGAGCAGAGGCCCCAGCAACACACCCGACAGAAGGATGAGCGTGAAGGCGCCCGCGCGAGGAGAATGCCTGGTGTTCCACGTCACGGGGACAAGGCTCCAGCGGGGTTGAAGGAGTCGGGACCCGTCCGGGCAAAGTGTACCGGACGCATCCGAAGCGCGACCGAGCGAGCAAACGCCGCGCCAACGCTGTATCATCACGTTCCCCGGGCGTGGGGAAATTGTGAGGCGTACCGGTGCGTACGCGCTGGAAGACATACCTGCGGTCACCTTCGAGCCGGATTGGCAAGAGACCATGATCGACATTCGCAAACTGAAAGAACTCGTGCGGCTGATGGTGGAGAACGAGTTGACCGAACTCGACCTTGAAGATCAGCAGGAGACGGTCAAGATCCGCCGCGGCTCGGAAACCCAGACGGTGGTCAACCATCAGCCCGTGATCTACCAGGGCGTGGGAGGCCCGGCGCCAGCGAGCGGGCTGCGCCCGCGCGTGCCCGCGGCCGAGGACTTCGGCTCCGAGCCGAGCGTCGACGGGAACGGGGCGGAAGGAGCGGACGTGGACGGCGAACTGATCGCCATTGAATCTCCGATGGTGGGCACCTTCTACTCGGCCCCGAACCCGGACGCCGATCCGTATGTCTCGGTGGGCAGTTCGGTGTCGGAGGATTCGATCGTCTGCCTCGTGGAGGCCATGAAGGTTTTCAACGAGATCAAGGCCGGCGTGAGCGGGAAGATTGAGCGCCAACTGGTCAAGGACGGTGAGGCCATTGAGTTCGGGCAGAAACTGTTCTTGGTCCGCCCGGCCTGACTGGCGTGAAGAGAAGTCATGTTCAAGCGTGTGCTCATCGCAAACCGTGGCGAGATCGCCCTCCGCATCATGCGGGCGTGCCAGGAACTGGGAATCGAGACGGTCTGCGTCTATTCCGAGGCCGACCGCGACGCCCCCTACCTGCGACTGGCCGATCGCGCCATCTGCATCGGCCCGGCCCCGGCGCGGGAGAGTTACCTGAACATATCGCGCATCGTGTCTGCTGCGGAGATCGCCGACGTGGATGCGATCCATCCCGGCTACGGCTTTCTGGCGGAGCGCGCCGAGTTCAGCGAGATCTGCCGCGAGTGCAAGATCGAGTTCATAGGCCCCAGCCCCGAGGCCATGAAGCGCCTGGGTGACAAGGTCGAGGCCAAGCGGTTCGCCCGGGCCGCCAAGGTGCCCACCTTTCCGGGTTCTGAAGGCGCGATTGAGAATGAGGAAGAGGCCGTCGAAGTCGCCAACGAGATCGGGTACCCGGTGATCATCAAGGCGGCGGCGGGCGGGGGCGGGCGCGGCATGCGCGTCTGCCACAATGAAGCAACCCTGCGAGCCAACATCAAGAAGGCCCAGCAGGAGGCGATGGCCGCCTTCGGCAACGGATCGGTCTTCATCGAGAAATTCCTCGAATCCGCACGGCACGTCGAGGTGCAGGTGCTCGGCGACAAGCACGGCAACGCCATCCATCTCTGGGAACGAGACTGCTCCATGCAGCGCCGGCACCAGAAGATCATCGAGGAGGCCCCGGGCCCCGGCATCGACCGCAAGAAGATCGAGCGTGTGTGCGACTCGGCCGCACGACTGGTCAAGAGCGCCGAGTATTCCGGCGCCGCGACGGTCGAGTTTCTGATGGACGGGAAGCAGAACTTCTACATGCTCGAGGTCAACACGCGCGTGCAGGTTGAGCACCCGGTCACGGAGTTCATCACCGGCATCGACATCGTCAAGACGACCATCCTTGTCGCGGCCGGTGAAGAACTGCCTTTCCGCCAGCGCGACGTCAACATCAAGGGGCACGCCATCGAGTGCCGCATCAACGCCGAAGACCCCGACAAGGGCTTCATGCCCTCGGCCGGTGTGATTTCCACATGGGAACCCCCGGGCGGCCCCGGCGTACGGCTCGATTCGCACGTGGTGCCCGGCTACCGCGTGCCGCCGAATTACGACTCGATGGTCGGGAAACTGATCTGTCACGCCGACGACCGCGCGCAGTGCATCGAGCGCACGGTCCGGGCGCTGCGCGAGTTCAATGTCGGACCGATCCGCACGACGATCCCGCTGCACAGCCGCCTGATGGAGCAGTCGGAGTTCCGGAGCGGGAACGTGGACATCCACTTCCTCGAGCGTCTGCTCAAGTAGAGTCTCCGCAAGAGTTTGCCGCTTGGCCTTGCGTCTGATGGGGTGGCCCTTGTATGCTGAGATGCCGGAGCGGTGGCGCCGTGCCATCGCAGTGGGCCGGCTCAGCCCCTGCCCGGGAGAGGATTTCAGGAGGCAAGACCATGCGCAGTTTGTGGACCGGAATGGGTGCGCTCGCGATTGTTGCATCCGCGAGCCAGGCACAACTCATCGTGGCCAATGACCAGTCGGGGGTGGGCACCATCTGGCACGTGGACATCGGCACCGGCATCGCCACCGCCCTGTACAGTTCAAGTACCGCCGAGGCCAAGGCCTGGGGCATGGCGTATGACCCCGGTTCCAACACGCTCTACTGGAACAACGGGGGGAGTTTGTACGCCTCTCCGTTCAGCCTTGGCGGGTTGACCCCCACGCTGGTGGCCACCATGTCCTACAACGGGGGCAACGTCAACTTCGTCGGGCTGGGCTGGCGCAACGGCGCCCTCGTCGGCACCCGCAACATCTCGACCGAAGGCGTTTACACGATCAACCCCGTGACGGGAGTCGCGACGCTCAACTGGGCCTACTCCACCACCTTTGACTTCGGCGGACTGGACGTCGACGCGACCAGCGGCAAGTTGTTCGGGCTCAGCGACTCCGGCGGCGCCGGGCTCTACCACATCGACGATGCCAACCAGACCATCTCCTTCGTCGCGCCCTATCCGGCCGGCGAGACCGACATCGACGGCCTGGCCGTCCACAACGGCATCGCCTACTACGTCACCGACGGGCCCAACACCACGCAGATGAACTTCTACATGTACGACATCTCGACGGGCAGTCTGATCGGGACGCTGCCTTCCACGTTTACAGGCAGCGGAACCTTCTCCGCCGCCGCCTTTGTGCCCACGCCCGGCGTCATCGGGCTGTTCGGCGCGGCCGGACTCGTCGCGACGCGCCGCCGTCGCTGACATCGCCGACACACTTTTGCTTTGCGTCATCACCAGGGGCGAGCCGAGGGCTCGCCCCTTTGTGCTTTCGGAGCCGACCGATCAACCGTGCGCAAGCGACAGGTCGCGGAACACCGCGTCGGGCACGTACCGCCGCACGATCTCCTGCCAGCCCTCCGGCCCGATCATCCCCTTCACGAAACTCGACGACACCTCGCACAACTCCCGCGGCGGCATGAGGAACACGGTGGTCAGGGTGCCGTTGAGGTCGCTGTTCACATACCTCATCGCGCGTTCGTAGCGGTAGTCATCCTCGTCCCGGATGCCGCGGATCACGTAGGACGCACCCACCCGCGCCGCAAAGTGCGCCAGAAATTCGTTCTGGATCGTCGCAACCTGGGCGTTGGAAAATCGCTTGACCAGTTCGGTCAGCCAGCCGACACGCTGCTCCAGCGGGTAGGTGTACGGCTTCTCCGGGTTGCGCGCCACCGCCACGATGATCCGACCAAACAACTCGGCCCCGCGCTCGATCATCCACTCATGCCCGCGGGTGGGTGGGTCGAAACTCCCGGCGTAGACGGCGGTGGTGGGCATGGGCACAGCGTATCAGGTTCGCATCCCCGGCGCGAGGCTCATGCGGTCGTTGCCGGCGGGTGGTACGCTGCCGGTCATGTCTACCGTCGATCGGCCCACGCCCGGCCCCGAAGAGTCATCCGGCCCGGCGACCTCCGACTCTCCTGCCCGCGTCCTGTCCGGCTTCGACGCCACCTGCGTGGTCATCGGCGCCATCATCGGCGTGGGGATCTTCTTCAATCCCAGCGGCGTCGTCCGACTCACCGGCACCGGTCAACTCGCACTGCTCGCCTGGGCCATCGGCGGCTTGATCGCGCTGTGCGGCGCCCTCACCTTCGCCGCCCTGGGCCGGCGCTCCCACGCCAGCGGCGCTCAGTACGAGATCCTGCGCGACGCCTATGGCCCCTTGCCCGGCTTTCTCTTCGTGTTCTGCAACGCCACCGTCATTCAGCCCGGCGCCATTGCCATCATCAGCCTCATCTGCGCCCAGCATCTCATCTTCGCGCTGACAGGGGCGCAAGCACACACGGGCCCGGCCTTCGCCACCGCCGTGGTGCTGATCGTGCTTCTCGCCGGCGCCAACATCGTCGGCGTGCGCTGGGGCTCGCGCATCCAGAACCTGACCGTGATCTGCAAGATCCTCACGCTGCTGGCCGTCGCCGCCGCCGCCGCGTTCTTCTCCAAGGGTGTGCCCTGGACGGACATCCGCCCGCCGGTCGAAGCGCCGATGAACGAGCCCACCCGCGCCCTCGTCGGCGTGATGGCCGCCCTGGTGCCCGCGTTCTTTGCCTACGGCGGCTGGCAGCACGCGCTGTGGATCGCCGGCGAAGTGCGCCAGCCGCGCCGCAACCTGCCGCGCGCCATTCTCGGCGGCGTGGCCATCGTCGTGGTCGTCTACCTGCTGGCCAACTGGGCCTATCTGCACCTGCTCGGCGTGCCGGGCGTGGCCGAGAGCAGGGCACTGGCCGCCGAAGCCGTGAGCACCGTGCTGCCCGGCAGCGGGGCGCGCCTGGTCGCCGCCGCCGTCGGCGTCTCGGCCTTTGGCGTGCTCAACGCGCAGTTCCTCTCCGGCCCGCGTTTGCTCTACGGCATGGCCGCCGACGGGCGCTTCTTCGCGCCCTTTGCGCGCCTGCATCCGCGTTTCCGCACGCCGACGGCCTCGATCTTCCTGCTCGGCGGCGCCGGGCTGGTCCTGTTGGCGGCCGCGGGGATGCAGCGCCAGGCGGTGGAAACCCTCGTCAACGGCGTGGTCGCGGTGGACGGCGTGTTCTTCGGCCTGACCGGGGCGGCCGTGTTCGTCCTGGCCCGGCGAAGCGGCGCCGGCACCGCCGAGCAGCGCCAGCGCGCCGCCGCGCTGCGATCACTCGGGTATCCCTTCATCCCGCTGCTGTTCGTCCTCGGCGAGATCGGCATCGTCGCCGGCTCGCTGCTCAACGAGTCCAACCGATCGGCCGCCCTGATCGGCCTGGCCTGGATCGCGCTGGCGGGCGTGCTCTACGCGGGGCGCTTCCGCAAGAACGCGGCCGCCTGATAGGAGGTCGCAGCGCCGGCGAGCCGGCCCCATTCCGCTTCACGCCGCCATGTTCATCGTCACCGCGCGCCCTTCCGACCCGAAGCGCACCGTGCAGCGCGCCGGCTCGCCGCGGCCGGTCGGCCGCACCGCCGTCACCTGGTAGGTCACCATCGCGGCCCCGATCGGCACCGTCTGGTCCGTGAACTTCTTGCCCGCCCCCACGCTGCCGACAAACGAAAACGCCCCTCCCCCGGCTCCTCCCCCGGCTCCTCCCCCGGCTCCTCCCCCGGCCGCTCCCCCGGCTCCTCCCCCGGCCGCTCCCCCGGCCGCTCCCCCGCCCCCGCCCCCGCCCCCGGATGGGCCATCCACGCAGCGCCGCACCTCGTACACCGTCCCCTCGGCCCCGCGCGGATGCCGACACTTCCACCTCAGTTCGATCGCCCCGGTCGGGAGCAGCGTCACCCGGAAGTCAAACGGAGTTCCCGGCGCGCCGACCACCCCCGGCACGGCCGGCGGCGGGATCTGCGCCAGGTGGTACACGCCGGGGTCGCCGGTGCTTTCCGCAAAGGCACGGATGGTCCTGATCATGTCCGCCCCGGCCCCGGCCCCACCATGCATGGCCGCGACTCTTTCGTGAAACCGTGCCGTCGCCGCGCGCAGCGCCGCCTCGGCCTGCCGCTGTTCCTCGTAGGCGGCGCGGGCCGAGGCTGTCAGGGCCGAAAGGTCGTCCACCGACGCGACCGACAGGCCGATCGCACCGGCGTGCGCCTCCCACGCGGGCAGATGCGCCTCGTAGAACTCGATCTTGCCCACCCGCGTTCTTGGCGTCGTGCCCATGAGCGCTCCCTTCTGCGGCGATGGCCGGGCGTTCTGGTCGGCCCGGTCGGCCGACCGACTGGAAAAAGCAGCCGTGCGCGCGGCCATTTCCCGGCCACGCCCCCGCCCTCAGGCCGTGCACGCCCGCCGTGCACGGGTGCAAACGGGCCGCCGGGCCGTGCACGCC
>JAHDXL010000001.1:221002-711914 GCA_023382935.1 Phycisphaerales bacterium | reverse complement strand
CGACGCTCGACACCCCGCGCGACCGCGCCACCGCCCAGCGAGCGTGCAACTCCCTCGTCCGCCTGTCGGTGTCCCGGCTCGCCGATCCGGATTCCCCGTGCCGGCAACCTTGGGTATCGAAGGTCGCTGCCCCCGGACTTTCAGGAGAACTATCACTCTCGAATCCCCTCAGCGTCCCTCGCGCCAGCGAAGAGACCACCACTCCCCAGTCACCTACCCCGACGACGGGAAAGTGCGAGTCCTCGAGCACCTCTCCGAGTTTGTCCAATCACCAGGTCGCCAAGTCACCAGATCGCCAGGTCCGACTCCCCCTTCGTGTTTCCGTCTCGTCGTCACTTTCTCCCGCTTACAATCCTTCATGTCCAGTCCGAGCGCCCGATCCGTTCGGGCGTTCACGCTCATCGAAGTCCTCGTCGTCATCGCGATCATCGCGCTTTTGATCGGCACACTCCTGCCTGCCCTCGCGATGGCGCGGCACCAGGCGCGATTGCTCGTCTGCCAGTCCAACGTGCGACAGCAGGGCGAGATGGTCACTCAGTACGCACTGGACAATCAGGACGCGCTCCCGCCCAGGCTGGCCTGGATCAATCAACGCGATGATGAAGGCGCTTACGAACTACACCGCGACCTGCTGAACGGATGGGTCGCCGGCGCGCTGGGTGAGCCGTTTCCGCCGATGCCCGGCACGGCCTTTTCTCAGCCGACCGGCGTCTGGGTCTGCCCTGACGCCGAGAACGGAAACCACGGCACCCGACTGACGCACAACGGCATGCTCTACTACGCGCCCAACCAGTTCATGTTCGGCATCATCGACGCCGACGAGCAGACCGGCGAAGTCAACGCCTGGGTCGATGCCATGCCAGGCTGGGACGCCCGCTTCGGCGGCAGCGGCTGGCGCCGGCTGAGCATGTTCGACCGCCCGTCGGAACTCATCATGCTCATGGACAATGTCTGCTTCTACGTGTTCATGCACGAGCACATCGACGCGCGGGAGTTCTATCGCCGCGCCAGCGACGTGCCGGCCGATCCGTTCGTCGACGGCGACTTGGGCACCGACATCCCCAACGAGGGCAGCCACCCGAAGGCCGGCAAGCGCCCCGCCGTGTTCACCGACGCGCACGTCGAGGCGAAGTCCGACAAGAGCGCCTCTTGGCAGGGCGCCAAGGGTCTCTATCGCGGCCCGGACGCTCCGGCGGGGGGACTCGCCACGCGCTTCTACGAGAGCGAAGTCAGGCACTTCATGTGGTTCATCCAGCCGAAAGACCGCGTGGGGGATGGAAATTGAATGTCGGGTGCTCGCGACTGCTCGCGGTGCAGTTTCCTTCGGCGGGCGCATTGTCTCTGGCTGCGTGGGCCGGGATCTTCCGGGCGCGCCGGGGGCGATGAGTGGTGAAAGCCCGACGCGCGGGGGTTCTCCCGCACGTCGAGTGCGTTGGAGCCAGAGACTCAGCAGCCCTGCGAGAACTGGTTCAGGAAGGCCTGCACGTCGAAGAAGTCGAGCGCGCCGTCGGCGTTCAGGTCGGCCTGGGGCGCCGAGTTGGAGAACAGGCCCAGGAAAGCCTGCACGTCGAAGAAGTTGAGCGCGCCGTCGGCGTTCAGGTCGGGGTCGCAGGGTCCGATGACGGGGTCGGGCTCGGACGGCGCGTCGTGGCTGTCGGTCCAGTTGGCGATGAACAGGTCGTAGTCGGCGCGGTCGGCCAGGTTGTCGCCGGTGAAGTCACCTGCGACCGGCCCGATATGATCGCCGAGCCGGTGGTGGGGGTCGTAGTTGTTGGCCAGGTATGGGTAGTCGTCTTCGTCGACCTTCCCGTCGAAGTTGACGTCGCCGCGCAGGTATCGTTCCTCGAGGGTGGAGGCGAAGATCGGCGAGTCGGCCGGGGCGGGGTCTCCGATCAGCGGCTCGGTTGGGGCGGCGAAGTAGACGCTGACTCCATCGCCGGCGCCGACGGGCTCTGGGAAGTTTTCCGGCAGCGGCAGGGCGGGCGGAGTGGCGTGGCGGCTGTCGTAGACGAGTTCGGCCAGCCCGGGCGACTGGGAGCCCATGAGCGCGCGCCCGACATACCCGTTGTTGATGTAGAGGTCGTAGTCAGTGTCGTAGGGGCTGGAGGCGAACTGGGTGTCGAAGCCGCTGACACTGCGGAAGTCGATCTGAACGCTGAACTTGTAGTCATCGAGGCGGATGACTCCGCCGTAGTAGAGGTGACCGAAGCGGGAGTGGACGCGGAACTCGGCGTGGCCGATCGACTGGTTGGAAGCCCATGCGCCGTCGGCGGGAGCGCGGAAGGTGGCCCGGACGCGGTAGTCGGGGTTGCCTCCCTGGGCGAAGGCTGAGCCGGCCAGGCATGAAGTGACGAGGAGTGCCGTGACAAGGTTCCGTTTCATGGATCGAGCCTCCGGTGTCCAAGCGAATGCTGGTCAGCCGACCCCCGGCCGCAACGCGCTCGCTGCGTGGACAGGAGGCGGGGTGCAATAGTTGTGCCGACAATAGATCAGGCTTTTTGCGGTCACAACGGCCCGCGAGGGGCGTGGTGACCGGCCAGTGCGTGCCGGCGGCGCCCAGATGTGGCCGGGGTCAGATGCCTGTTGCAACGACGGTTGATGGCAGACGGTTGGGCTGGCGCTTGGGGAGGCAGGCCGTGGGAGCCGGAGGATCTGCGGCTGGAGTGAGGGCGGGGTGCGTCAGATGATGCGGTCTTCGCGCGGGAGGTTGTGAGCCTCGGCGGTGTTCAACTGCACCAGTTCACCGCCCAGCGCCTGGCGCTGCAGGCGTTTGGCCTGGTCTTCGTCGGCGTAATCGGAGTGGCAGGCGGCCTTGTCGCTCCCCTTGCCCCTGAGTTTGCTGGCGAGTTTGTGGATCTCACTCGGCTTGAGATAGCCGCGCTGCTCCAGGATGGCCTGCTGCTCGGGCGAGAGGGCTGCGGACTTCACGGCCTTGCCGCGTTCGAAGCCCTCGGCCTTGCCGCTGGCGAAGTCCTGGATCTCCTTGCTGATGCGCACGCTGCACCAGTCGTGTCCGCACATGGCGCAGAAGTCGGTGTCGACATCGAGGTCTTCGTCGTGATAGGCGCGGGCGGTGTCCTCGTCATAGGCGAGTTCAAAGTGCCGCTGCCAGTTGAGTGCGGCGCGGGCCTTGGTCAGTTCGTCGTCCCAGTCGCGTGTGCCGGGGATTCCCAGCGCCACGTCGGCGGCGTGGGCAGCGATCTTGTAGGCGATGCAGCCTTCCTTGACGTCGCCGCGCTTGGGCAGGCCCAGGTGCTCCTTGGGCGTCACATAGCACAGCATGGCAGCGCCGTGGTAGGCGATGGCGGTGGCGCCGATGCAACTGGTGATGTGGTCGTAACCGGGGAAGACGTCGGTGACGAGGGGACCGAGGACGTAGAAGGGCGCGCCGTGGCAGAGGGTGCGCTGGAGTTTGGCGTTGTACTCGATCTGGTCGAAGGGCACGTGTCCCGGGCCCTCGACCATCACCTGCACGCCGTGGCGCCAGGCGCGCTCGGTCAATTCGCCGATCACGGCCAGTTCGGCCAGTTGCGCCTGATCGCTGGCGTCGGCCAGGCCGCCGGGGCGCAGCCCGTCGCCGATGGAGAAGGACACGTCATGGCGGCGGAGGATGCGGCAGATGTCGTCCCAGAGGGTGAACATGGGGTTTTCGGCGTCGTGGGTGAGCATCCACTTGGCCAGCAGCGAGCCTCCGCGGGAGACGATGCCGATGAGGCGGTTGCGGACCAGCGGCAGGTGGCGGCGCAGGACGCCGGCATGAACGGTCATGTAGTCGACCCCTTGCTGCGCCTGGTGCTCGATGGTGTCGAGGATGATCCTGGGCGTGAGGTCTTCCAACTTGCGCCCGATGATCATGGAGTAGATGGGCACGGTGCCGATGGGCACCTTCGCGTTCCTGATGATCGCCTCGCGGCAGGCGTCCAGGTCGCCGCCGGTAGAGAGGTCCATGACGGTGTCGGCGCCCCAGTGTTCGGCCCACCGGAGTTTCTCGATTTCTTCGTCGGTGCTGCTGGAGACGGGGCTGGCGCCCATGTTGGCATTGACCTTGGTCTTGCTGGCGCGGCCGATGCACATGGGGTCGAGTTGGTGCGCCAGGTGGTGGATGTTGGCGGGGATGATGAGCCGCCCGGCGGCGATTTCGTCACGAACCTGCTCGGGGGTCAGGTGCGGTTCGCGCTGTGCGACACGGCGCATCTGGGGGGTGATGATTCCCAGGCGAGCGTACTCGAGTTGCGTGACGGGCTGGAACGCAACGAAGCGACGGAGGGACGGAGGAACGGAGGGATCAAGCGGCTGTTCGCCGGCAGGGACCGCGATGATGGGCTCGGCGCCCTTGTTGTGGCCGCGGCAGCCCTGTGGGTGAGGCTGGGTTGTCCATCCGTCCGGCAGGAAGTCCCAGGCGGTCTTGTCGGACGGTGCGGGCATGCCGGGGGTGTCAGGGCTGGCGAACATGAGCGGCCCACCAATGTGGGGAGCCAGGGCGAAGGAGCCGGGCGTGGTGGCCGCGGGTTCGGAGCCTGGGTTGAAGGCGCCGTGGACGGGAACGGAGAACCCGGGCAGCGCCGGGGCTCCGGGGTAGGCGGGGGCGGGGGAGGTGAGGCGAGCCACGGAGGGGAGGCCTGCAACACCGAGCATTTCGGCGCGAGTGCGCAGGGTGCGGGTGGTGTAGAAATCGGCCTTCCGGGCGGGGGGGAGCCGGGCGGGCCTGGTTTGACCGGATTGGCTGGTTGAGGCGGTCGGGATATGCGAGCCGTTCGACCCGAGAGGGCCGTGGTTCCCGCTGGGGTTGTTGTTCATGGGACTCTCCGCGTGTGCGGGCGGAGGGCCGGGATCCCCGGTGATCGCGTTCCCTCCGCCGGTGTGATCCGGATCAGGTTCGACGGGTGCCTTCTCAGCCGCCGGTCTACGTGGCGACGCCCCGCGCGATCGGGGAAGTGTAGGGGGCTGTGATGCCTTGCCGAGTGAGCATGTCGGATGGTGGTCCAGGTTCCCAGGGAAGCGGCTATTGCTGGTCCAGAAGTCGGCTCAGGAACTCCGCAATGGCGATGCGGACCTCGGGATGGGTGCTGAGGATTTCGTTGTGATCGGCGCCGGGGGCGGCGAGGAGGGTCGCGTCGACGCCCGCAAGGTCGGCGAGGCTCTTGAGGCGGTGAGCGTGCCGGATGCGGACGATGCGGTCGGCGTCTCCATGGGCGATGAGCCAGGGTCGGCCGGCCAGATCGGGGACGAAGTGTTCGGGGTTCCAGCCTCGGGGCAGGAGGAGGGAGCCCAGAAGGGGCGCGTGGTCGTTGGCGACGCCGGTCCACGACGAGAAGGCTGAGAGGGTGACCAGGGCGCGGACTTCGGGGCGTTGCGCGGCCAGCGGAATCGCGAAGGCGCCGCCGAGGCTCACGCCGTACACGCCGACGCGCGTGGTGTCGACGTCGGGGTGGGCCAGCAGCGCGTCGAGGGCGGCGTGAGTATCGCGGAGCAGAGCGTCGCGGTTGAGCGGGCCTTGATCGTCGGAGCGGCCGTAGCGACGGTAGTCGAAGATGAAGACGTGGAATCCTGATTCGGTGAGGAAGCGGGAAAAGGAGTCGTGGTATGCGATGTTGCCGGCGTTGCCGTGGACGTGCAGGACGGCCGGGGCGGGCGTGCCGGGCGCGAGGTTGCGGGCGCGCATGAACCACCCGTGCAGGCGCAGGCCTTCGGCGTTGGTGAACCAGATGTCTTCGTCGATCGCGGCCGTGTTGCCCGTGTCGCGTGTGGGCCCGTAGAAGAGCGACTCGGCAAAGTTTGTGAGTCGGGCGATGAGCACGAGGGTCAGGAGGACAAGCAGGAGGCGGCGCAGCGATGAGAAGAGACGAGATGTGCGCGGGCGAGCCCGTGCGGGAGTGCGGCCCATGGTTCCCTCCGGGAGAGTGATACGCATGAACAGAGCGGTCGCGGCGGCCGAAACGGATTTTCCCGGCATGCGCGGTTGGTTGGCACCCTGCGCTACTCGTTGTTGAGCAGCCAGGCGCGGGCGGCGGTGGCGGCGGGGTCGTCGGCGGTTGGCCAGTCGGGGAAGGGCGCGGGCTGCTGCGGCGTGACGGGGCCGATGACGGCTCGGGCATTGCGGTCGCCCATTCGGGTTTCGGGGATGATGAGCCGTGAGCCGTCGGAGAGCGGGTGGTCGTTGGTGACGGTGGTGAGCCCGGCGGTGGGCTCGCCGAAGGTGCGGGTGTGGGGACGATCGCCCAGCGTGATGGCCAGTGCTTCGCCGCTGGACATGGTCCATGGGCCGAGCAGGACGGCGACGCGCACGTCGGCGAGCGAGGGAGTTTGGGGCGGCGTGATGGCGGCCCAGTCGAGTTGGGTTTGGTGGCCCTGGCCGAAGTCAATCCACGTTGAGCGAGCATCGAGCCCGAAGATGCTGGCGTGTTGGTTGGCGTCGATCATGGTCAATGCCGGTCCGTCGCCAAGGAGCGGGTGGAGGCCGAGGAGCATGGGCCAGAGGTTTCCGCCGGCGTTGAGTCGGAGGTCGATGAGGTAGCCGCTGGGCGATTGGGCGTGGAGGTGAGCGAGTTCATTGGCCAGGGCGAGTGCGAAGGCGCGCAGGTCGTCGGCGTGTGCGGCGCTGCACCCTGGAATGACGAGGTAGGCGATGCCGTCGTCGAGCAGTCGGGCTTCGGGCATGGCTGGAACATGCGGCGAGGGAGCAGGCGCGGGTGCGTCGGCGGGCGGGTGTGCACCGGGGGGGGAGTCTGGTGCGTCGGGCGAGACGGGCGTTGCATGGTCCGGGGCCGGCGCAGGAGGCGAGGCGGGCTGGAAGCGTGCGTGGGGGTCGTGGTAGCGGGCGAGTGCGGCGTCGATCGCGGGATAAGCGGCCGACGGCGGGTCGGTGTCGCGGAGATCGGCGCACAGTTCGGCTTCGAGCGCGGACCAGTCGATGCGCTCGCGTCCGAGGGCGCGCGTGGAGAGCACGGCGATTGCCTCTCGGAAGATGGTGCGCGCGGTGGCGTGCGAGGCCTTCCATTTGGCGGTCATTTCCCGCGTGATGTCGAGGTACACAGGGCCGTGCTGGTCGGAAGGCTCGATCTCGCTGGACTCGTGCCACTCGTTGAAGGAGGTGATGAGGATCCAGTCGGGGCCGGCGGCGATGGCGCGCTGCCAGAGCGTGCGGTAGGTCTGCCCCTGGTCGCGCGGGACAAACACGCCGGGCGAGCGAAAGTACCGATCGTCGTACCCGGGACAGATCGTCACGCAGGTGATGCCGTTGTGCGCACGCCCGCGACTCATCCAGTTGGGGAAGGTGTGCGTGGCCCAGGCGTCGAGGGAGTCGAAGCGAGCGCGTTCGTGGAAGATCTGACCCATTGGGTCATAGGTGTGCCACCCGTCGAAGTTGGCCGCGATGGGCTCAGGCGGTCGGTCGGCGATGATGAGCGGTTGTGTCTCATCCTGTCCGCGCAGCCGCGCGAACACGGCGTCCCAGCCGGCGTTGGTCAGTTGCTGGTTGAGGCGCACGTATGCGAAAAGGACCGGGCGATCATCCAGCCGCAGGAAAGCCGGGTGCCGCCCGTAGGTGTCGGTGATCCAGCGGATTTCGCTGGCCGTCGGCGGCGCGGCGGCGAGACCTTGGCCCCGGGGGACTTTTTCGATGTAGATGGAGATTTTGAGGTCGTGCGCCGCGGCAGCGTCGAGGATGGCCGGCACAGCGCGATCCTCGAACGAGTCGCGGCCCCACCATGAGACGACGAATCCGTCAATGCCGACCTGTTTTGCCCAGGCGCAGTGCTGCTCGATGACGCCCGGATCGTGAGAGTCGTAAGGACCGAGCGTGGGGTAGTTGGTCGAGGAAGCGATGGCGCGGGCGATTTCGTCGACGCCGGACCAATGGACCCAGTCGGTGCTGCGCGAGGCGCCGGCTGGGCGGCCGTACCAGGGGTAGTAGAAGGCCAGCGCGAGGTGGGGGAGAGGCTGCTCGATCGCCGCGCGCGACGGCGGATCGGTCTGTTGCGGAACGCTGAACATCAGAGCGAGGATCGCCGCATATGGCCCGATTTGCATGGGTGAAGTGTAGGGAAAAAAGCACTGACCCGAAGGCGGGTCAGCGGTTCATGGGAGCAATGGTTGGTGGCCGCGCGCCAGAACCAGTCGGCAGCAAAGTACGCAGTCAGCGGCGACGGCGGCGCAGGGCGGCAAGTCCGACCAAGCCTGCCAGCGCCGTGGAAGGGGTGGGGACGAAGATCACTTCCATGGTGATGACGTCGCCAGCGTAGAAGTGGGAGTCGGTGAAGTCGGCCCAGAAGGCGTTGTCATTCCAGCCGGTGGTGACCACGGGGTTGCCGACGCCGGAGAACGACCAGATGAAGTATCCGATGACGTCAGGCAGGACGGCGTTGGTGTCGGCAAAATACCAGCCGTTGAAGGTGTTGACGGTCCAGATGCTCTCAGCGTTGAAGGCGAAACTGACGCGATCGCCGGTCAGGTCGATGGAGAACTTGGTGTCATTGAGGATGTCGTCGGCTGTGAGTTCAACGCCGTTGCCGACGACGATCTGGTGCGACTCGATCGGCACGCCCAGCCCGCCGAAGTGCCACTCGGCGGTGATGGTCTGGCCCAACATCTGGGCGCAGGAAGCGGATGCGAAGACACCCACAGCGAGAACTGCGAATCGAGGCAACATACGGACTCCTCTCTCGAGCCACAACCAGAAGGCCGCGCCCTTCGGCGCGTTCGGCTTCGCTGAGGATGTACCACGTCCGCGGAAGGATGCAACCAAAGTCGGCCAAGTACTGTCAGAATTTGGTGAAGGCTGTCCAGTGCCGCATGGGGCGCCAACGAGTCAGCCCTGTTCGTCGACCTTGAGCATCCACTCGACGACGGCCGAGCGCGGGAGGCGTTCGACGCCGAGGTGGCGGAGCATGTTGAGACACTGGGCGCGGTGGTGGAAGCCGTGGGTTAGGACATGGGTGATGATGCCGCCGCGTGTGAAGGTGTAGGTGCGATCGCCGCGCTGGCCGGTGACGGATTCGTGGAAGGGTCGGGCCAGGGCGTGGCGTCGGAAGTCGGCGAGGATGTCATCGGCCAGTGTCGCCAGACGTGCACAGGTATGCGGACCCTGGGCCTCGAGGCGATCGCGCTGCGAGCGCGAGGCGAGCATGTCGGTCCAGGCGCGGGTGGAGCCGAGGATGTGGGTGAGGGTGTCGTGGAGCGAGCCGGGGCCGAGGTCGAAGCGGCGGTGGAACTGGTCGTGCGAGAGCGGGGCGCAGGCGTCAAGCAGGTTGCGCGTGGCCCAATCGCTGGTGTCGAGCAGGATCTGGACGGGGTCGGATGAAGGCATGGGGAGGTTTCGGAGCAGGATACGCCGGGAAAGCAAGGCGGACTTGGCATGGGCGGGGCAGGCCGGGGAGTCCGCAAGGCTCCCTCACTCTGGCCGCGTGCTTCGGGTTCCTTGCCGGGATCGGGGGAGGAGTGGGGAGGCGCGCTATCCTCAACGCTCCATGACGACGAGTTCTGCGCCCGAGTTGGTGGAACTGAGGCCGAAGAAGTCGGCGGCCGCGCTGATTTTTCTGATCGTTTTCCTCGATCTGCTGGGGGTCGGGCTGATCGTGCCGCTGACGGCGTTCATCGTCGAGCGGTTCAGCACCTCGGGCACTTCGGTGGCGATGCTGACGATGTGCTACTCGGCGGCCCAGTTCGTGGCCACGCCGGTGCTGGGGGCGCTGTCCGATCGCTACGGGCGGCGTCCGGTGCTCATGCTCAGTTTGCTCGGCTCGGCGGGGGGATACGTGATCTTCGCGACGGCCGGGGCGCTGCCGCTGCTTTATGCGGCGCGTGTGTTGGCGGGGCTGACAGGGGGAAACATTTCGGCGGCGCAGGCGGCAATTGCGGACATGACGGCGCCCAAGGACCGTGCGAAGGCGTATGGGTTGATCGGGGCGGCGTTTGGACTTGGTTTTGTGCTGGGTCCGGCGTTCAGTTCGGTGCTGGTGCGCTACGGGCTGATGACGCCGGTGTGGACGGCCGCGGGGCTGTCATTGGTGACGTTCGCGCTGGTGGCGCTGTTCCTGCCCGAGTCACTGCGGCCGGAGCGTCGTCGGCGGTCGATCGGCGTCGGCGAACTGAACCCTCTGGCGGTGATCGTGCAGACGATGCGCCTGCCGACGGTGTCGGCGGTGCTGGCGGCGATTTTTGCGACGGCGTTTGCGCACGCGGAATTGCGGGCCAGCCTGATCGTGCTGCTGCGTGACAAGTTTCGGTACACGGAGATGCAGGCGGCGCACGTGTTCACGTGGATCGGGTTCGTGGCGGTGATGGTGCAGGGCGGGCTGGTGCGTCGCGTGTCGCCGAAGGTCGGGGATCGGCGCATGGTGCTGGCGGGGCTGCCGCTGGCGATGGCGGGCTATGCGATGATCCCACTGGCGCCGACGGAGCACTGGGGGCCGCTGATCGGGGCTCTGACGCTCATGGGGCTGGGGGCTGGGATGGCCACGCCGAGTCTGACCGGGATTTTGTCGCGTGCGGCACCGGCGGGGACGGAGGGGAGCGTGATGGGGGCCTCGCAGTCGATCGCGGCACTGGGGCTGGTGTTCGGGCCGATGGCGGCCGGGCCGTTGTATGACCATGTGGGCTGGGGTTGGCCTTTCTGGTCGGCGTCGGCGGTGATGGGCGCGGCACTGGTGATCGTGGCGCTGCTGCGTGTGGGAAAGGAAGGCGGGGGGCCGGAGCCGTTGATCGCGGTGGAGGCCGAGGTGGTTTGAACCAGAGAGAGAATGTGACGACGTCGTGAGGCGCCCGCGAGGGAGCGGGATTGAAGTGAAGGAGCGGATATGACAGTCTGGGCAGTCAGCATCATGGGGCTCGTTGCGGGCACGGCCTTGGCTGCTGATGGGCTGCTCATCGTCGCGCCCGAGGCGCTGACGGGGGGCCTGAGCGAGTTCGCTGCGTTCAAGAACGAACGCCTACCCACCGAACTGGTCACCCTCGAAGCCGTGTTGGCTAAAAGCGAAGGCGTCGATGACCCGGAGAAACTCAAGCGCTATCTGCACAAGCGCTGGAGATCGGGCGAAGTTGAGTACGTGCTGCTGGTCGGCGACGCCGACGTGATGCCGGTGCGTTACATGGTGCTCGATCGCGTAACCGAGCCGGCGTTCCATTATGCGTTTTATCCGAGCGACCTCTACTACGCTGACGTGGCCAAGCAGGACGGCTCGTTCGAGAACTGGAACGCGCAGGCCGAGGGCTTTCACGCCGGATACTTCGGCGAGGTGCGCGGCGAGCACTTCAAGGACGATCCGATCAACTTCGACGCCGTCGATTATCGCCCGGAACTGGGCGTGGGGCGGTGGCCGGTGAGCACGCCGGAGGGCGTGGCGATGGTGGCGGCAAAAACCATGCGGTATGAGCGCGGCGTCGAGGCGGCGCGGGCCGAATCGAAAGTCGCGCCGACCCAGACAGCGACTTCAGCAGGCGCGCCGCTCAAGACTTGGCCTGCCAAGGCCGGGCTGGTGATGGTCGGCGGGTGGATCGATGCGCGCCCCAACTTCGAGCACCTGCGCGACGCGCTCGACGAGCGCTTCGAGGTCGAACGGCGCTACTACGAGGGCAGCGCCTACAACGTGTCCGAGCCCAGCGCCGAGCAGATCATCGCGCTGCTCAACGACGGCCTGGGGCTGCTGGTGCACGCCGGACACGGCAGTGACGACTCGTGGGACCAGTGCCTTGCAACCGGGCACCTGCCGCAACTGGACAACGCTGATCAACTGGCGGTGGTGATGTCGGCCGGGTGTTCGACGGCCCGCTTCGCGACGCTGCCGCCGTACGAGGCGTATGAGGACGTGCACGGCGTCGAGCACGCGGGAACGAATAGCGGGCAGGTGTTCGGCGAGCCGCCGCCCCCGCCTGCGGTGTACGCGCGCGGGAAATACAACATGACCGGGCTGGGCGAGCAGTTGCTGGTCGGTGGACCGGGGGGCGCGGTGGCGTACATCGGGTGCAACACGGGCAGCCAGCCTTGCGGGCTGACGCTGGTGAATGGGTTCGTCGAGGCGGCCGGCACGCTGGAGCGCCCGCGCCTGGGCGACTGCTGGCGCTTCGCGGTGTCGCAGTATTACATCCGCGAGCATCTCGACACCATCGTGCCCGACGAGGGGTGGTACCCGGCGAGCATTTTCTTCCAGGGGATGAAGTTCATGGTGTTCGGGGATCCGAGCGTGCCGGTGGGGCTGTGACGGGAACGCGGGCGTCTGCGTGAGCACGCGGCGGTCGCGAGCGGCGTGTGCTCATTGCAGGGATTAGACTGCTCCTGTATCGATTGTGGGAGGAGTTTTTCATGCGCGTCGCACTGACGGGGGTGAGCGGGTTCATCGGATCGACGATCGCGCGGCACCTGGTCGCGGCCGGGCACACGGTTTGCGGGCTGGTGCGCGAAACCAGCACGCGGGACCACATCCGTCCGCTGGTCGAGCGCCTGGTGGTAGGGGACCAGGCCGACGAAACGCTGTGGCCCGAACTGCTCGACGGGTGCGATGCGGTCATTCACAACTCGGTGGACTGGGGCCCCATCCGCGGCGGGCACGAGCAGAAGGGCGGGCTGCGGATGCACTACAAGGAGAACCTCGTTGGTTCGCTGCGCCTGCTCGACTTGAGCCATCCACGGCAGTTCATCTACGTCAGTTCGATCGCGGTGCATCACGACATGAGCCCGCGCTGGCGCGGCAAGCCCGACGAGGACCATCCGCTGCGCCCGGGCAACGTGTACGGGGCGTTCAAGGCCGCGGTCGAGGCGCACCTGTGGGCTGAGCACTTTTCGCGCGGCCGGCACACCAGCGCCATTCGCCCCTGCGCGGTGTACGGGATGGATCCGAAACTCGACCGCTCGCACGGGTTCGCCATCGTGCGCCAGTTGATCGAGGAGCGCAAGTACAACAAGTCGGGCGGGGGCAAGTTTGTGCACGTCGATGACGTGGCCAAGGCGGCGGTGGCGCTGCTGGGCAACCAGGCGGCGGCCGGACACGCGTACAACCTGGCGGACTGCTATGCGCGCTGGAGCGATTGGGCGAAGATGGCGGCGGAGATCCTGCAGATTCGCCCGGAAATCACGGTGAGCAGCCCGGCCGAACCGGAGAACATGTTTGACAAGTCGGCGGCGCAGACGCTGGGGGTGGAACTCAACCGCGGGCGCGAGGGCATTTACAAGCACCTCGAGCAGTTGATCGCGGAGATGACGCGGCTGGGCTTGACGAAGTAGAGCGGCACGGGAAGTCGCAGGATCAGCGGCCGCAACGTCCGTGGACGGACGTTGTGGCGCGAAACTGTGGCTGAACGGCGCCCCTGGGTGCGGCAGGGGGCTTTCAGCCTGCCGGGGGGCAGGATGCTGCGGGGCCGGGGAGGGAACAGGATCGAGGGCAGGTCAAGCCGATCGCGCCCGGTGGCCGATGTCAGTGGGGCATGGTCAAGTACATCGGTTCCAAGCGGGTGCTGTTGCCGCGGATCGTGGAGATCGTGGGCTCGCTCGATGGCGTGCGGACGGTGTTCGATGCGTTCAGCGGGACGTCGCGCGTGGGGCATGCACTGAAGCGGGCCGGATATCGCGTGATCGCCAACGACCTGCTGAGTTTTGCGCACGCGCTGGCGACGTGCTACGTGCAGGCCGATCGGGAGCGCGTGGAGCGTGATGCGGCTCGGGTGATCGCTGAGTTGAACGGGCTGCCCGGGCGGGCGGGGTACGTGACCGAGGTTTTCTGCGAGAAGTCGCGGTTCTTTCAGCCGCACAACGGGGAGCGGATCGACGCGATGCGTGACCGGATCGAGGCGATGGGGCTGACGAACGAGTTGCGCGCGGTGGTGCTGACGAGCCTGCTCGAGGCGGCCGACCGGGTGGATTCGACGACGGGCGTGCAGATGGCCTACGTCAAGCGGTGGGCGCCCCGATCATACAACGCAATCGAGTTACGCATGCCCGACGTGCTGCCGCGTGCCAGGGCCGGAGCCGGGCGGGCGCTGATGATGGACGCGGGCGAGGCGGCGCGGCGCGTGCATGCCGACCTGGCCTATCTGGACCCGCCGTACAACCAGCACAGTTACTTGGGCAACTACCACGTGTGGGAGACGATCACGCGGTGGGACAGGCCGGAGCACTACGGCGTGGCGTGCAAGCGGGTGGACTGTCGGGAGCGACGCAGCGATTTTAATTCGAAGGTGCGAGCGGAGGCGGCGCTCGAGAGCGTGATCGACGCGATTGATGCGCGGTGGATGCTGGTGTCGTTCAATGATGAGGGGTACATCGCGCGCGAGCGGATGGAGGAGTTGCTGGGACGGCGAGGGCGCGTGCGCACGGTGGAGTGCGCGAACAAGCGCTACGTGGGCGCGAAGATCGGGATTCACAACCCGCGTGGCGAGCGCGTGGGGACGGTGGGAAGGCTCGAGAACACCGAGTATCTGTTCCTGGTCGGTCCGATGGTGCGGGTAAACGAGATGGCCGGGGTGGCGTAGTCCGTGCGGGACCTGCGGTGCGGCGCGGCCTGCTATTGCAGCGGCTGCAGGTCGCCTGGCGGGTTGACGGTGAAGAGGGTGGGGAGGAAGTATCCGCGGCCGTTGGCGCCGTAGACGCGGCCGGACACGGTCATGGTCATGGTGCGGGCGGCGCCGGCCCGGGCTTCCATGCGCATGAGGGTGCGCCCGGGGATGACAACCAGCGGTGCGTCGCCGAGAGTCTGGGTGTCATTGTCGAAGGTGAGGGCCCACTCGCCGCCGCTGAGGCGCTCGAGGCGGGCTCGGCGCTGGGCAAGATAAGACCCGTCGGGGAGCAGCGGCGGACTGCCGGTCGGGGCGGCCTCCCGGGTGGCGTTCTGCTGACGATCGGCCGCCAGCAGGCGTTCGCGGAGCGCATCGCTGCGGCGTGTGCCGGCGCGCGAGGCACCCTGCAGGTCGGAGATCAGGTCGGCCACCTCGGTGGGCGGCTCGGAGGGAGTTCCCGAACCCGAGGCTGTCGGCGTGGGATCTTCCATGTCTGCTTGGGGCCGGCGCGTGTAGTCGGTGAGCAGGAGGTAGTTGTAGTTGTGGTAGAGCAGAGTCTGGCCGGAGAGGCTCACGGAGGCGGGGAGGGGCTGCGACTCGAGTGAGGCGGCCAGGCGTTCCAGCGTCTGGTTGGGAGCCAGGATCATGGCGCCCTCGCCGGGCTTGCGTGCTTCGAGGTCGGGCAGAAAGATCCACAGTCCGCCGGGTCCGGGCCAGAGTTGCCCCTGCCTGGCGTTGAGGAAGATGCCCTCGGGCAGTCGAGCGGGGTGGGGCAGTTCCGTGTGCCGGACGGCGAGGCCCTCGAGCCAGTCGTGTCCGCCGGTCAGGCCGGGCTGGACGGGCTTGGGCGGGTTGGTGATCAAGGGACGGATGGGAGGAGCGTCCTGGGTCTTTCGAGGCAGACCGAGTACGGCGCGTACGGCCGGATCGGTGACGGTTCCATCGTCACGGGGAGGCGACTGGGCCGGAGGAGTGTGGTCCGGGGCGTTGGGATCGGCTTGTTGTGCCCACAATGGGTGGGCAAGCACCAGGCCGAGCGTGATGACGGCGACTCGCAGCATGGGCCACTCCGGAGGAGTTGTCGGCCGGGAGGGTGCGCGCCCTTGACTGGCACAGGATAGGAAACAACCCGCGCAGGGATGAGGCGGCGCGGGCTGGACGTGGTTCGGCAATGCAGTGGACGTTACTCGTCGCCGCGGTCGCGCTTCCTGGTTTTGCGCTCTGACTTGTCGGACTTGGGCTCGGCGTGATCGCCCTTCTCGCCTTTTTGAGGCTTGGCGCCCATGTCAGGCTTTTCACCCTTATGGGACTTTTCGGGCCTTTTCTCGATCAGGTTGCCCTCGTTGTCGAACTCCATTTCGTCGCGCTCATCGACGTGAAGTTCGCGGTCGGGCACGACGTAGACCTTGACGGTGGCCTCGAGGTCGGACTCGTAGCGGATGTGCACGTCGTAGTTGTCGATGCGCTTGATGGTGCCGGGCAGGCGCACCTCGCGAGGGCGGACGGGGAAGCCCAGCCCGGTGAGTGCTTCGGCCAGGTCGTTCTGGGTGACGGACCCGTACAATTGCCCTTGGTCGTTGCAGGCTCGGGTGAGCGTGATCTCGACGCCGTCGAGTTTGCCGATGATGCCTTCGCGCTGCTTGCGGAGTTCAGCGAGTTCCTTTTCGGCGGCCTTGCGTTTTTCGGCCAGACTGGCGAGCAGTTCGTCGCTGGGCTGGGTGGCCAGGCCGCGGGGGAGGAGGAAGTTGCGGGCATATCCGAGGCGGACGTTGACCACGTCGCCGACGATGCCGAGGTTGTCGACGTTTTCGGTGAGGAGCAGTTTGAGCGACTTTGCCATGAGGAGAGCCTTTCGCTGTCCTGGACCGGGGCAGGGGGCAGACCCGCATCGGCTTGGAGAGCCGATCTACCCTGGCCGAGTTGAGGAGCGCCTCCCCGCCGCGGCGCCCCAACGGGAAGTGGTTGGCGGGGAGGGAGTGTAGGCAGGACGGGAGGGAGAATGCTTGGAACCTGCCGGGCGACGGGAGGCCGCCCCTCCTTCCGGTGAGCGGTGCGAGGGTCACCACGCATATGCGGCGGGCGCTTCGCCGCCTGGGCCGGGGAAGATGGCGTCAAGTTGGGCGAGGGTTTCGGGTGCGAGTCTGATTTCCAGGGCCGTCAATGACTGTTCGAGTTGCTGCAGGGTTCGCGGGCCGATGATGGGCGCGGTGACGACGGGATTATGGAGCAGCCAGGCCAAGGCGACGTCGGCCGGACGGTGTCCGAGGTGGGCGCAGAGTTTCTCCCATTTTTCGAGTTGCGGGCGTTTGGCGTCGATTTTTTTCCTGAGGTTGGGATCGTGACGTCGGACGCCGTCGCCGGAGAGCACGCCTCCGAGCAGTCCGCCCGCCAGCGGGCTCCAGGGGATGATGCCCACGCCATAGTGACGGCAGCAGGGGACCAGTTCGAGTTCGATCATGCGCACGTCGAGGTTGTAGAGCGACTGCTCGCTGACGAGGCCGGTGAGGTGGCGGCGTGATGCGACCTGGTTGGCGGTGGCGATGTCCCAGGCGGCGAAGTTGGACGAGCCGACATAGATGACCTTGCCCTGTCGGATGAGGGTTTCCAGGGCTTCCCAGATTTCATCCCAGGGGCAGGCGCGATCGACGTGGTGCATCTGGTAGAGGTCGATGTAGTCGGTTTGCAGGCGGCGGAGTGAATCTTCGCAATGGCGCACGATTTTGCGCGCGCTGAGTCCGGGCGTGCCGCGGTTGGGCTCCCAGTGGGTTTCGGGCAGCGCGTGGTAGACCTTGGTCGCGAGGATGACGTCGTCACGTTTGCGGACGTCGTCTTTCCACCAGCGGCCGATGAATCGCTCGGTGTCTCCCTTCTGCCCGCCCCAGCCATAGACATCGGCGGTGTCGAAGAAGTTGATGCCCAGTTCGAGGGCGCGGTTCATGATGGCGCGGGAGTCGGGTTCGTCGGTCTTCCACGCGAAGTTCATGGTGCCCAGGCAGAGGGGGCTGACCTTCAGGCCGGTGCGACCGAGTTTGCGATATTGCATGAGGTCTCCCGTGTTGCCGTGTGTCGGGGGCCGCCGTGACGGCCGGTTCACTCCTTGGCCATTTCGGCGATGAAGGCGTTGGCTTGCTCGATCGAGGCGTTCATCTCGTCGATCAGTTTGGCCACGTTGTTCTGCACCGAGGCCACCTCGCGGTCGAGCGAGGCGATGGCGCGGGCGTTGAGATTGTGCTTGAGGAAGAGCACCTGGTCGTTGAAGGCGTTGAGCACCGGCTGCATCCGCGCCTCAGCGCTCTTCATGGCCGCCAGGAGGTCGTCGTAGCGAGCCTTTGTCCGGTCGAGTTGCTGCTGGCTGGAGCGGCGGAGTTCATCGCTGTGATACTGCGCTAGTTCGGCGTTCCATTCCTTGAAGAGTGCATCGGCCACGCGCTCGACGTCGCGAATGCGGTCGCGCACCGTGTTGGCCTGGCTCTCCGAGCGTGTGAGTTCTCTTTTCAGGCGCTCGTAGGTCTTTTCAAGGTCGCGCGTGTCGGCGTTGGTCAGGGCGAGGAACTCTTCCAGAGCCGAGGAGAACTGCGCCTTGGCCTGCTGCTGGTCGTCGCGGGCTTTCTGCACGCGGTCGACCAGTTGCTCGCGCTTCGGGTTTCCCAGGGCCTCGCGGACGGCGATGCCCGTCGAGGCGCAGCCGACCAACATGCTCACCAGGGCCGCGATCAGGAAAGTCCGCATGGAGCACCTCCGGTGAAGGTTAGTACGCAGGGGTGAGCGAGGACTCTGGGCTCACTGCGTACCGCCTTACCGTCGCGGGTTTCGGCCTCGGACGCCCCGCTGGCGCGGGCCGCGCGGGGGCAGGAGGGGGTTGTGATCCTCCGGCTGGCCGATTTCATCATGCGACTGGGGGGACGGTTCGGCGGCGTGCTGATCTGCGTGGGTGCCGGCTTGCGGCGCCGGCTCAGTGTGCCTGCGTTCGTCCTGCCGGGCAAAGACCAGTCGCCCGGCGCTGGTCTGCAAGGTGCTGGTGACGGTGACGCTGACCTGCTTTCCAACCGCGCCGGCGCCGTCTTCGACCACGACCATCGTGCCGTCGTCGAGGTAGCCAACGCCCTGACCGGGCTGCTCGCCCGGGCGAGTGACGTTGATCGAGAGTTCCTGCCCGGTCATCACGGCCGGCTTGAGGGCGATGGCCAGGTCATTGAGGTTGACGGCGACGACGCCGTGAATGGCGGCCACGCGCACCAGACCGGTGTCGGTTGTCACCACGATGGCGGGCATCTGCCGGGCGAGTTCGACGAGCATCTGGTCGACGGCCTTTCCGGGTACGCTGGTCTCGTCGATGGAGATGTCAATGGCCGGCGAGCGCTGGAGGGTGGAGATGTAGTCCAGCCCGCGTCGGCCGCGCGAGCGTTTCTGTTTGTCGGTGGAGTCGGCCAGCAGTTGCAATTCGGCGACCACGAAGTGAGGGATGACTAGTGGGGCCTGGATGAATCCGGTCTGGCACACGTCGAGGATGCGTCCGTCGATGAGCACGGAGGAGTCGAGCAGCATGGGCCTCATGCCGCGGATCTGCTTGGCAAACTCGACATAGGGGATGACGAGGCGGAAGTCGTCCTGCGTCTGCAGCACCGTGGTGATCGAGAGATATGCCAGCGTGATGCCCAGCAGAACCTTGATGGTGGCGACGATCGGCGCGATGGCCTCACGCGAGTGCAGGTCAATGATCCAGGTCTCCAGCAGCAGGTCGATCACGAAGCCCAGGGCGATCGAGGCAACCACCGCGCCCAGGATCCCGATCAGGATGCTGAACAAGGTGGAGATTTTCTTCTTGGGGGTGAGGTAGTCGATGAGCAGCACGACGCCCGCAACGGCACCGGCCATGAGCAGGATGGCCGGATAGGCGATGGCCCATCGGATCTCGGCTTCCTTGGAATCGGACTGCACGCCGACGATGGAGAGCAAGGTGACGGTGAAAAACAGGGCGACGAAGCAGATGCGGATGATTCGGATGAGGAAGATGCGCCCGTGGTCGTGGGGGAGAGTTTCCGCGGCGTGCGGCCTTTCGCGTGCGGCGGGGAGCGCGGGCAGATCAGGGGGGCCTTGGGGGGGCATATCGGAGAGTGTACCCGGGGGGGCGGCGGTTCTAGCATGGGTGCTCCCGCGTCGGTTGACGGCCGGGCCCGGTGCACGGGTTGTGCCGTGAACCTGGTCAGGGCTTGACCGCAGCAGCCATAAGCGGACATGGCCCGGTGCCGCCGGTGTCCTGGCCGTCAACCGCGTGGGGGCTCGTGTCCAACGATTTTCGGTCGATCGAGCCCGCGGCGGGGGCGGGATGTGCCGCCTGCGTGGTGCGTGACGGTCATGCAGGTGGTGCGATCGGTTCCCGTGGTGCAGGCGAGGAGTCGGTGGCCCGATGATTTGGGGGGTGCCGGCATGATGGTGCGCGCGTTCAGTTTGCTGGAGTTGGTGGTGGTGGTGGTGATCATCGGGGTCATCGCGGCCATCGCCGTGCCCCGCATGAGCGGATTCGCCGCCGGGTCGAAGGTGCAGGCAGCCGCGTCGTCCGTCCGCGCGATGCAGGAGAAGGTGATCGAGTATCAGGGGCTGATGGGCGAATGGCCGAGCACGATTGACCCCAACTGGTTCTTGGGGGGGCGCATCCCGTCGAACCCGTACGCGGGAAACCCGTCGCGAGGCGTTCAGGCCGTGAACGGGGGGGCGGGTGTGACCGAGCCGACGATCAAGGTGGTGGGCGGGGGCAAGGCTGCGTACTGGTACAATCGCGACAACGGGCAGGTGCGTGTGCGCGTGGCTGACCTGGGCAACGCGGCGGCGACGATCGCCCTGTACAACGCCGTCAACGGCACTGGCGTGACGGCCTTGAACCAGACGGTCCCGGAATCAGGCGGGGCCCCGGCCGAATCGAAGGGGGGCGGCAAGACCATCGTCATCGAACTTGGCGGCTAGCGCCCGAGTGCCCGCTAGAATCGCCCCGCATGGCGTACACGGTTCTGGCACGTCGTTACCGTTCCACCAGTTTCGGCGAGGTCGTCGGGCAGGAGGCGATTGCGCGCACGCTCCAGGCGGCCATCGACCAGGACCGCGTGGCGCACGCGTACCTGTTCTGCGGGACGCGGGGAGTGGGCAAGACCTCGATCGCGCGCATCTTCGCCAAGGCGCTCAATCACGCCGATGACAACCCCGAGGTGGCCCGGGCGATCATGAGCGGGCAGGACACGGACGTGATCGAGATCGACGCGGCCAGCAACACCGGCGTTGACCACGCGCGCGAACTGATTGCCAACGCCAACTACCTGCCGATGCGCGGGCCCTACAAGGTCTACATCATCGACGAAGTGCACATGCTGTCGACGGCGGCGTTCAACGCGCTGCTCAAGACCATGGAAGAACCGCCGGAGCACGTCAAGTTCGTGCTGTGCACCACGGAGGCGCACAAGGTGCCGGCGACGATCCAGAGCCGCTGCCAGCGGTTTGACTTCCGCAACATCCCGGTGGCCAAGATCGCCGAGCATCTCTCGGGCGTCATCAGGCAGGAAGGGCTCACGGCCGAGCCTGCGCTGGTGCATGAGATTGCGCGCCTGGGCAACGGGTCGATGCGCGATGCGCTGAGTCTGCTTGATCGCGTGATTGCGGCGGGCGAGAAGAGGCTCACCCTCGCCCTGCTCGAGGACCTGCTCGGACTGCCCGACCGCAAACTGATGGGGGCGCTGATCGACTCGATCGCCAGCGGCGATGTGCCGGGCGTGCTCAAGGCCGGGGACGAACTGCTCGGGCGGGGTTCCGGGCCCGACCTGTTCCTTGAATCGCTGACCGAGCGGCTGCGCGACCTGATGGTGCTCTCGGCGTGTGGGCCTGAGACCAGCCTGGTCGAACTGACGGGGGAGATGCGTGAAGAGGAGGCGGCTCGGGCCGAGAAGTTTGACGCCGCCGCCATCGTCCACATGATCGCGATCTGCGACGCGGTGCAGCGGATGCTGCGCACGTCTGCGGCGCCGAAGGCGCTGGTGGAAGCGGCGCTGGTGAGGCTGGCGTTGTCGGACACATTTGCCGACGCGGCCGCACTGGCCGCCGGCTCGGCGGGCGGCTCGGGGACTGCTGTAAAAAAACGGTAAGGGCGGACCGCGGTTCGTCGGCTCCGCCCGATGAAGAGCCTCCGGCATCGAGCGTCTTTTCGCGCGTGCCTGTCGGCGGGGTTCCCACCGCGGCGCCCGAGCCAATTCGCTCGCGCGGTGCTGACCGGGTCGCGCGGGAAGAAGAGCATTCGGCGTCGGCAGGCAGCGAGCCGCTCGCTCAGCGCCTGGCGGCGGTGTGCGGGCCGCGTCTTCGCACGCTGCTGGCCCGGGTGCGCATCGAGCAGGTCGGCAGCGACGAGTTCGAGTTGCACGTCGAGGCTTCGCAGCGGGCGATGGTGGAAGCCCACCTGTGGGAACTGCGGCCGGTGTTCGAAAAGGTGGTGGGCGTTCGCGATCTGTCGCTGCGCCTGGCCGATGGGGTCGAGGTGGAGCCAGGAGACAGGCCTGAAGTGGAAGTGCCGATGCTCCGCGCGAGCGCTGACGCGGAGTTGGAGCATCCCCTGGTGAAGGAAGTCGCGAGTTTGTTTGGCGCGACGCCCAAGCGCATCGAGCCGCGTGGAAAGTGAGGGTGAGTTGTTCGATCAGTTGAAGATGATGGGTGCGGTGGCCGGGCTGCTCAAGAACCGCGATCAGATCAAGGCCGCGGGTGAGCGCATCCAGTCTCGGCTCGACACGCTCCGCATCGAGGGCAGGAGCGAGGGCGGGCTGGTCAAGGCCGTGCTCAGCGGCAAGATGGAAGTGCTGTCCATCGAGGTGTCGCCCTCGCTGGGCGCCGGGCTGGGGTCAAGTGACGCCCACACGCGACAGATGGCCAGCGCGATGATCGCGGCGGCGGTCAATGAGGCGCTCAGGAAGGCGCAGGCAGCCGTGGCCGAGGTGATCGACGAGGAAGGCGAGAAGTTGGGTTTGCCCGGTCTGGGCGAACAGTTGGCGTCGGTGTTGCCGCGGTGATCGCACCCAAGCCCCAGCCCTCATCTGTGCAACGAAAAAAAGGCCCGCCGTTTGGCGGGCCCTTGTGCTTGGCATGAGACGCAGACCGATTCAGCGACGACGACGACCGGCCGCCAGAGCGCTCAGGCCCAGCAGGGCCGCACTCGACGGAGCAGGGACGATCCACGCCTTGATGACCGCGTCATTGAGTGTGTAGGTGGCTCCCGAACCAAAGTCGAAGATGGCCGAGTTTCCGCCCGTGCCGAAATACGAGGCGGCGACGAAGTCGTCGAGTTCGACGTTGCCGCCCACGAACACGTCGCCCGAACCGGCCGACGCCGTCGTGTTCCCGTAGAACTGGAACGTCTGACCGCTGCCGGTGTCGAAGTGTGATGCAACCCCACGGGAAGCCAACCACCCAAACGAGTCGATTGCCCCCTTCCAGCAAGGTCATTTCTGGGGTTTGTACCAATAAATTGGCCAAAATTGTTCACATTTTCAGACACGCTCTCGGTCCACGCCCCAATGTGGTCATCACAATTACGATTGACGGAGCGCGTGTTCAATGAGTAACATTTAGGTTACTCATGGTGCATGACTTTGATGCCATCTTCGCCGCGCTGGCTCACGGAGATCGTCGGCGGATGCTCGAACTGCTGGTGCAGGCGCCCGGATTGAGCGTCAAAGCGCTGTCGTCGCACTTCGCCTGCTCGCGCGTGATGGTGCTCAAGCACCTGCGCGTGCTCGCAGCGGCTGAACTGGTCATCTCCGAGCGGGCGGGGCGCGAGCGACGCCTGTACTTCAACCCGATGCCGGTCCGGTTGATTTACGACCGGTGGACCGACCAGTACAGCGCATCCTGGGCGGCCGGGCCAGACGAGGTCAAGAAGACGCGCGTGGGGTCACAATCCGGCGACAGGGAGCAGAAGCCTGCCCGAGATGGCCGGGGTTCAGACGGTCGTGCGGACGACTCTTCAAGTTCCGCGTCTTGATCGAAGGCCCGATCGACGCCGTCTTTCGCGAAATCGCGCGGACTGGCGCGCATCACGTGCTTGTTCAACTCGCAGAAGCGTGGTCGCGGCTTGGCGCTGACCTCGATGCTGGGCATGCGCACACCCGACGGCAAGTACGCCGGAGTCGTGGGCGACATTCTCGAGTTTGACCCAACCCGGCGATGGGTTCACACGTTCCGCTTCACTGCGCATGACGATCGGCCCTGCCTGATGGCCTGCGATCTCGTGTTCCGCGGACGACATGATCATCCGCACGTTCAAGCGCGTCATCAAGACCGGCATTCGCAGCGCCGGCGCGCGCGGCCTCTGCGTGCTGTTCAGGATTCTTCAGCCAATGTCCCCCAAGTGTTTCCGCAGCGACTTGCGGCCGCTCGATGGACCCCGCGCCGGCTGAGCATTCACGGGCGGACAAACGGATTGGTGCGTTTCTCGTGCCCGATGGTGGTGGACGGGCCATGACCCGGATACACGCGCGTGTCATCCGGCAGCGTATACAACCGGGTGCGGATGGAGCGGGCGAGGGTCTGGAAGTCGGATCCGGGGAAGTCGGTGCGCCCGATGGAGCCGTTGAACAGCGCGTCGCCGACCAGGGCCTGGCGGGAGGGGGCGTGGTAGAGGGAGATTCCGCCGGGCGAGTGCCCTGGGGTGTGGAGCACGTTCCACTCGTGCCCGGCAAGAGTGAGCGTGTCGGCGTCGTTGAGCAATCGGGCGGGCGCGGGCCCGGTGACGCGCAGGCCCATCATGGCCGAGAGGTTCAACATCGGGTCGGAGAGCCAGCGTTCCTCGGCCTGATGGACCCAGATGGGCACCTTGGGCAGGGCGCTGCGGGCCTCGTGGAGCCCGGCGATGTGGTCGACGTGGCAGTGGGTCAGCACGATGGCTTCCACCGGGAGAGCGAGTTCTTCGAGACGTTCGAGCAGGAGTTCGGGCTCAAAACCGACGTCGGCGACCCAGCACGACGCCTGGGATCGGACGATATAGCAGTTGGTCTGGTAGTCCCCGAGGGGGAAACACTCGATGATCGGACCTTGGCCACTCGACTCGGGCACGTCGGGAGTGTAGGTAGAATGGAGAGACAGGAGCCTGGGGCATGGTGATCCGAAACATCGAAGAGACGAAGCGTGCGCCGGTGAAGATGGATGGGGTGAAGGGCGCCAGCATGGCCGTGATGGTCGGGCGCGAGGACGGGGCGCCCAACTTCGCCCTGCGGCAGTTCGAGATCGAACCGGGAGGCAACACGCCCCGGCACGCACATGACTACGAACACGAGGTGTACGTCGTCTCGGGGCAGGGCGAGGTGCTGCTGGAAGGGCAGTACCGCGCGATCCGTGGCGGCGACGTGATCTACGTGCCGGCCGACCAGGAGCATCAGTTCAGAGCCTCGGCGCAGGAGGCGCTGCGGTTCCTGTGCATCGTGCCGGTGACGCGCAATTGCGGCGACCCAGTGCCCGGAAGTTGATCGGAGGTGCCACTATGTCGGGCGAACGGACTCTGCCTTACTGGACGATCGGGCTGTACGTGGTGCTCATCGTCGGCTCCGGGGCCGCGCTGGCGGTCGGGCTGAATCGCGCGCATGAGGCCATGAGCATGACCGCAGGGCTGGCGCTGGCAATGTCGCTGTGCACCCTGCCGATCGGGGTGCGCCTGGCGGCGCGCGGCGCTGGGCAGGGGCCCCCCTCGAGCGAGGTGAACGCGCTGGTGGGGGCGGTGCGGCACCTGGCCGACGAGCAGTCGCTCTCGGACGATGCGCGGCGTGTGCTGAATCGTCGTCGCGAGCGTGACTTGCTGCGCAAGGCGATCGAGGAGGACATCGCTGTCGAGGACTGGGATGCGGCGATGGTGCTGGTCAAGGAACTGGCCGAGCGGTTCGGCTACCGCAGCGACGCGGAGGAGTTTCGCACGCGGATCGAGACGGCGCGGTACCAGATGGTCGAACGGCGTGTCGATGAGGGCATCCGCGCGCTGGACAACCTGATCGTGCAGTTGCGCTGGACCGAGGCCAACGCCGAGGCGGCCCGCCTCAGCCGGCTCTACCCCGACTCGCCTCGGGTGGAAGGGCTTCGGCACCGTGTGGAGACGGCGCGGCAGCGGTACAAGGCCGAACTGGAGCGGCGGTTTCTCACCGCGTCGGAGAGCGGGGACGTGGAAGAAGCGCTGGAACTGCTCAAGGAGTTGGACAACTACCTGACCGAGTCCGAGGCCGAGCCATATCGGGAGGTCGCTCGCGGCGTGATCGGGCGGGCCCGCGAAAACCTGGGCGTGCAGTTCAAACTGGCGGTGCAAGATCGTCAGTGGGCCACGGCGGCGATCGTCGGCGACCGCATTATCCGCGAGTTTCCCAACACGCGCATGGCGGCGGAAATTCGAGAGATGATCGACGGGATCCGGCAGCGGGCGGCCATGGGCGTGTCAGCCTGAAGGTGGTGAGCCGGGTTCCTCCTTCGTGCGCCCTCCCTGCGCCGGTGCGGAACTGGTCGCGTGCTTCGGGCGCGACCAGTTGAGCAGCAGCAGGATGGCGATGCCGATGATGAGGTAGAGGTCTGCGACGTTAGAGACATAGGGCCAGACCTCGTCCGAGCCGCCGGGCCACTTGATGCCGAACGGAAGTTTGAGCCCGGGCAGTGGGTGGATGAAGTCGCGCACACACGCGAATCGCAGGCGGTCATACAGATTGCCCAGTCCGCCGGCCGCGATCAGCCCGATGGCCACATGGGCCCACTGGTCGCGTGCCCGCGTCCAGAGCCCGAAGATCAAGGTGGCGAACGCGAGGGCGAGCACGGTGAAGCCGACGAAGAACCAGCGTCTTCCGGCGCCGACGCCAAACACCGCGCCGGGATTGAGGACCAGCGTGAGTTCGAGCAGGTTGGGGATCACCACCACCGGCTTGTGGGTGGGGATCAGCAGGTCGAGTCGCTGCGCGCCCAAGACCGCATCGCGGTCGATGCCTACCGGCAGCCCGACCACGTGCGCGAAGGCGAGTGACTTGCTGGCCAGGTCGGTCAGCAGCCCCAGGGCAGTCACGATCGTCAGTAGCGCCCAGGCACGCACCGAGCGGTACGCGGGAAGGTGCTCCAGGCGGTGAGCGGGTAGGTCGGACACTGCTTACCACACGCCCGACGGGCTGCGGCGCTCCAACTCCCGGGCCGCATCGATCGAGTAGCGCGCCCACGGAAGTTCTCGCAGGCGTTCGACGCGGATCGGGCGCCCGGTCAGTTCGCACAGGCCGTAGCGGCCCTCGTCGATGCGTCTGATCGCGTCGTCGATCTCGCGGATGAGTTTGCGGTCGGCGGCGGCCAGGTCGAGCGCCAGGGTCTGCTCGGCACTGTCCGAGCCCTGCTCGGCCATGTGCTGGGGCGTGTGGCTGAGTTCGCCGCGTCCGAGGTTGAGCGCCTCGGACTCAAGTTGGGAGATATCGCCGACCAGGGCGGCGCGTTTCTGCATCAGCACCGTGCGGAACTTGTCGAGTTCGCGCTTGCGGAAAGGCGACTTGGCCGGTTTGCGTCCGCCGGTGGTGTCCAGCCCAGCGCCGCGTGCCGCGTCGGGGCCGCTGGGGATCAACGGTGCGCGCTTGGGCGCATCCGGTCCGAGCAACTGCGTGCGGTGCGGACTGGGGGGCGAGGTGATGCTCTGTCGGCGCGGGGGCTTGGCGGGCTTGTCGCCATGAATCGAGATGCCCTTGCGCTTGGACTGCTTGTCGGCCGAGTTGCCCTTCGGCGGTAAACGCGGCTTCTCCGCGGCCACGGAGGTTGCCGGCTTTTCGACAACCGGTTTGTGGGGGGCGGACTTTTCAGGCTTGGCGTGGGAGTTGGCCTTGGGCTCGGCACTCTGCCCGGCGTGGCGTTTCGGGCCTGGTTTGGAAGTGGTCGACTTGCTCGCCGACTGTGCAGCGGACTTGCGAGTCTTGTTGGCGGATTTGGACGTGCTGGAACCCTTCTTGCCCGGCTTGACGGAAGTCTTCCGAGTGCCCTTGGCGGGCTTGGAAGCCCCGGCAGCCCGCTTGGAGGTCTTCTTTTTGGCGGGGGCTGATTTCCGCGGCACTGTCATCTCCGCGCGTGCCTTGGGAATCAAAACCCCGTGACGCACGCGGGCGAAGGGTATTCCCCGCGTGTAAACCAGTCAAAACGAGCGCAGCCTAGGTGTGTCACGGGCTGGTCACGCCTCAACTGGTTGCGAATCAGTGGTTTACAGAAATCGGCCTTTGCCCGACAGATTGTGGAAAACGGGCGAGTTTTCGAGCGCATAGCCCCCTGTTCATGGGTACTTCCATGAGTCACCCATTCACGCCCCCGGGGTGTCAGGTGCCGACGGAATCCGGAGCCTCATCCCGGGGCTTCGACTCGGCCAGTTGCCCCATGCGACGAAAGCGCTGGTAGCGTTGTTCGACCAGTTGGTCGATGGGCAGGTCGCAGATGGCGTCGAGTTGGTGGGTGATCCATACCTGCAGCGCAGCGGCCGCTCCGGAGGGGTCGCGATGTGCGGCACCGATCGGTTCGGGGATGATGGCGTCGATGATGCCCAGTTCGAGGTTGTCGCGCGCGGTCAGGCGCAGCGCGTCGGCGGCGGCGGAGTTGGTCTGCTCGTTGGCCTGCTTCCAGAGGATGGCGGCGCAGCCCTCGGGGCTGATGACCGAGTACCAACTGTATTGAAGCATGCCGACGCGATCGGCGACGGCGATGCCCAGCGCCCCTCCCGAGCCGCCTTCGCCGATGATGACGCTGACGATCGGCGTGCGCAGGCGCGACATTTCGAGGAGGTTGACGGCGATGGCCTCGGCCTGCCCACGCTGCTCGGCGCCCACGCCCGGATAGGCCCCGGGGGTGTCCACCAGCGTGACGATGGGCAGGTGGAACTTTTCGGCCAGTTTCATCTTGGCCAGGGCCTTGCGATAGCCCTCGGGGTGGGCACACCCGAAGTGGCAGGCGATCTTCTCTTGCGTGTTCTTGCCTTTCTGGTGTCCGACGACCAGGCATTTGCGCTGCCCGATTCGCCCGAAGCCGGTGACCAGGGCCGGGTCGTCGCCGAAGCGCCGGTCGCCGTGCAGTTCCACGAAGTCGCGGCACATCAAGGCGATGTAGTCGCGCGTCTGCGGGCGATTGGGGTGCCGGGCGACCCGAACGGTGTTCCACGGCGACAGGCGCGCGTACAACTCGCCGAGGATGCGCTCGCGCTCGGCCAGCAGCGACTCGGGTGTCTCGACGCTGGGCACTTCGCGTGCCTCGATGCCCGGCAACGCGGGAATCTCGGCGGGCGAGGATTTCGCGCGGGCGATGCGCTCTTCGATCTCACGGATCGGTCGCTCGAAATCGAGTTGGTAGAAGGCAGGCATGGTGGGTTGTTCGGCGTCGACCGCACAGTGTATCGTGCCCGTTGCCGCGGCGACAAAGGACCGGTAATCGGCGCCTGCCGGCGGAAGGGAGTGGCGATGAGCAAGGCGCTGGCGGTGATTGGCGGCGGAAACATGGCCAAAGCCATTCTCGATGGGGCCGCCCGTGCCGGCGTGCTGCCTGAGCATGTGATTGTCGCCGACCCAAGCGCGGAGCGCCGGGCGTTGTTTGCCCGTTCCGTGGAGCGTGCCTCGCAGGCGATCATCCAACTGTCGGCCGTGGAGGAGATCCCCGGCTCCGGGCAGGTGCTGCTGGCGGTGAAGCCTCAGATGCTCCCCGAGGTCGCCCGCGATGTGCGTGCAGCGATGGACGGCGGGGCGTGGGGAGGGCGGCGCGTGGTCATCAGCATCCTCGCCGGGGCGACGGCGGCCCGCGTGCGCGAGGCCTTCGCAGGCCGGGCCAGCGTGGTGCGTGTGATGCCCAATACTCCAGCGTTGGTGGGGCGTGGCATGAGCGCGTTGTGCCTGGGCGACGGCGCCGGGCCGCACGAGGCCGATCTTGCCCGCACGCTTTTCAAAGCCGTGGGAAAGGTGATCGAGGTCGCCGAGTCGCAGATGGACGCGTTCACGGCCGTGGGGGGGTCGGGCCCGGCATATGTATTCCGACTGGCTGAGGCCATGGTGGCCGGGGCGATCGAGTCGGGGCTGGATCCGCGGGACGCGCTGCTGGCCGTGCGCGAGACGATCGCGGGGGCGGGGCTTCTGCTGGGCGATTCGCCTGAAAGTCCGGGCGAACTGCGTGCCCGCGTGACAAGCAGGGGCGGTACGACGGCGGCGGCGCTGGAGGTGTTGGAAAGGGGAGAGTTTGAGGCGATGGTGGTGCGCGCGATCGTGGCGGCCCGGGACCGGGGAGCCGAGTTGTCGAGGATGGCGGGGGGGTGAAGTCGGCTCGCGGTGCGAAGTGCCGGTGCGCCGCGCTCGTCCCGCCGGGGATACGGTGGCCGCAGGACAGGTGGGCATGGGTTTCACGGGTTGGCTTGATTCCCGGGTGGAAAGCGGGCACAATGAGGAAGCCGGGTAACCGGCCGCCGGAGAGCCGGCAGAATGCGGGTGTAGTTCAGCGGTAGAACGTCAGCTTCCCAAGCTGAATGTCGTCGGTTCGATCCCGATCACCCGCTTTGACTGCCGCCGATGTCACACGATGACACCGGCGGCTTTTCGTTGACAGACTCCGCGGGTTCCGCGAGTTCCGTCGAGATGGGCGGGAGCGGCGGGATCGGGGCGAACAGCCGGACGATGGCAGGGAATGACCCAGGTGGACGCTCGCTTGTGCAAGCGCTTGTGCAAGCGCGTGTGCAAGTGGTTGTGCAAGGTGTGGCGGGGAAGAGGCTGCCGATGAGTTGGCCGGTCCACCAGACCATCCCTTGATTGAGGGGGTGTTGAGGAGTGGAGGTTATTCCAGTTCTCGGAGCTTGCGTGCCTGCCGGAATATGGTAGTACATGTAAGGTGTTCGCTTGCTGGTAAATCGGACATCAGATGTCAGCGGCATCGTCGAGGAGAGAGACATGATCGGTTCGCACTCTTCAATTCTTGGTCGGTACGTACTGGTATCCGGAGTTCTCGTTGGTTTCGCCCCAGTGGCGGCACAAGCAAGTTTCGTGTCACCGAACCCTTCGTGGCTGGGTCCCGATCGCGGGTTGTCTCAGGTCGGGGCGATTCCGACCGTCGAGATTCCGGCCTCTCCAGGCAGTGGGCCCGGACACATGACCTTCAGCAACTTCAATCTCAACATCACGAACTCGACGTTCGTCAACACACCCACGCCGGAGCAGCCCCAGGTGGCGGCCGATATGCACTTTTCTTCCGGTGTGCTCGCGACGGTCGTGCGCAATGGCACGACTGAATACTGGGGCATCGACGGCCAAAGGATCATTGGAACCGCCCATTTCATTGACGACTGGCAGGGAGAGGGCGCTTTCAGGCGGATCAAGGCCGAGATGTACTGCGAAGATATCGAGTTCCGCAGGTACAGCCAGGATTGGGTGTTTTCCGACATTCTCGCGAGCATGGTGCGCATCTCCGCCGCTCAACCCTCTGCAGGATTCGTGACCTCGGAGTTGATCGGGCCGGGTCAGTACCGCATCTCGGGCTTCTTCGACGTGTTCTTGGAGGTGAGCCTCGATGATGGCGCCTCGTGGCACGCATTGCCATCGCCGATACGTTGGCAGGTTGTGCCTACTCCTGCGACCGCTGCAGTCCTCGGCGTCGGAACCGTGCTCGCCATTCGTCGCCGGCGGTGAGTTGGCTCGAACGTTGTGTGTCTGGCGCACCATTCGACGCTCACGCCCGCTGCGTCGGTTGCGGGTGTGGAAGGTTGCTTTGCGTACTAGCAGTAGAACTGCGACCACTCACTACGCTTTCCCCGCCAACGGCAGGTCTGGCAGGCTCGCCACCGCACCGGCCACGTCGAGCAGTTTGGGGTCGGTGTAGACGTTGGCCGTGAGGCTCGGGTCGCTGTGCCGCATGGCGGCCTGGGCCGTCCGCAGCGGAACGCCCGCTTTCGACAGGTGCGTGCCGAAAGTGTGGCGCAAGGCGTGGATGTCGATCGTGCGTACGCGATTGTCGGTCTTGATGACGACCTCCTTGCCGCCGCGACTCTCGACGCGGGCCAGCCCGGCGAAGACCAGGTCGCGGTCGAAGATGCGGATGAGCCCGTCGGGAACGTCGAACAGCGGCTCGTCGCTCGGCAGTGCGGCGGGGATCGGCTCCTCCGCGCCGCGGGCGGCCTGATGGTCGCGCGTCGTCGCCGCTGAGTTCGCTCGGCTCGGATCACACGCGGTGAAGTCAGTTCTTCACAGCACGAGTGCGCGCTCGGGCCTGTTTTTTCATCACGGCTCACATCACCGCCACCTGCCAAGGCGAGTGGCCCGCTCTGCCCGTCTTTGACAAGGAGTGGTATGACGCGTGGGTGCATGCCTTGCCTTGCGGACCTGGAAAGGGCGTGGCGCCTCCGCTCCGCACCGGCCGCTCGAGGCGCAAGCCGGCGTCATGGGAAAGAGTCTCCAGGGCGGCCTCACTCCTTCCCTGCCTCCAACTGTCGCGTGGTTTCGTCCACCGGTTTGAGTTCGGCGAACGTGCGAGCGCTCTTCGCGCCGGCCTCCTCGAACTTGCGGAGCGTCGGCACGAGGCGGCCGTCGATCGAGCCGACCACCTCGTTGTACTTCTTGCCCGCGTTGCCGATCAGTTTGCCCAGGTCGCTGATCTTCTCGAACGCGACGGCCGCCCGCTCGTGCAACTCGCGCCCGAGTTGGAATAACTCGGCGGCCTGTTCGCTGAGGTTGTGCTCGCGCCAGCCGACGGCCACGGCCCGGAGCAGCGCGATCAGCGTCGAGGGGCTGGCGAGCACCACGCGCCGCTCGGCGGCGAACTCGATCAAGTCGGGTCGGCGGGTGAGGGCGGCGTCGATGAAGTGGTCGCCGGGCACGAACATGACGACGAACTCTGGCGAGTCGCGGAACTCCTTCCAGTAGGCCTTGTCGCCGAGTTTCCTGGCCTGCTCGTACACATGCCGGGCAAAGTCGTCCATGAGCCGGTTGCGTTCGGCGTCATCACGGGCGTTGACGGCTTCGATGTAGGCGTAGGTGTTGGTCTTGGCATCGACGGCGACGACGCGGTCATTGGGCAGTTTGACGACCATGTCGGGGCGCTGCAGACGGCCATCGTCGTCGCGCGTGCTGTCCTGCTCACTAAAGTCGCAGTAACTGGTCATGCCGGCCAGTTCAGCCACGCGGCGCAACTGGATTTCGCCGTATCGTCCGCGGACCTCGGGGCGCGAGAGAGCGCGGGTGAGGCGTTCGGTTTCGCTGCGCAGGCCTTCGCTGGCGCCGGTCACGCCTTCGAGTTTCTCGTGCAGGCGAGCGAAACTCTCGACGCGGAGTTTCTCGATCGCGTCGAGTTTTTCGCGCGTGGAGGCGAGCACGTCGTTGATCGGCCTGACCAGATCGCTCTGCTCTTTCTTCGCGGCCTCGAAGACCTGGCGAGCCTGCACCAGGAACTCCTCGCGCGACATTTTCAAAGCGTCGGTGGTCAGGCTGCGGAAGGCGTCGGTCATGCGCTTTTCGATGGCCGCGTGTTCGTCGAGTCGCCGGGCGGCCTCTTCGAGTTGCTGCTTGAGCGTGGCGTTTTGCTGGCTCAGGTCGAGCACGCGGTCGGTGGAGGCGTCGGCACGGGCAGCCGCGTCCTTGAGTTCGCGATCCAGACGCTCACGCTCGTGTTGCAACTGGTCCTGGGCGCTCTGGAGGCGAGAGCGTGTCTCGGCCAGCGAGCGCTCGGCGGCCTCGCGGGCGCGGGCGGCCTCGTCGCGTCCGGCAAGCAGCCCGCGCCGTTCGGCGAGCAGATAGGCTGTTACTCCGACGGCGGCGAGCGCCACGATCCCCAAGAGCCAGGTCAGGAGTTCCATGAGGGGATTGTAAGGCGAAGAAGGCTTTGGGGCGGCGTCTGGTGCGTGAAGCGTGGGAGGCAACCACTCCCTGCCAAGTTGGCACCCCGGAAGCGATCCGAGCCACCGCGTGGCAGGAGGGCGAGCGGCGGCGAGTGGGTGGTGGTGGCACAAAGGCATTGTGACAAGGCACTTGCGCGGCGCGATAGTCCGGCACCCACTTTGCCATGCTTCCCCCGTGCGGAACGTGCGCCCACATCCCAACGCTCCCATTCCCGACGGCGGGTACGCGGGGGAAGACATGCCGCGCTCGCGGTTGAACCTGTTGCTGTCGTACGCGGGGTTCTCGGATGACTCGTGGGTCGATCGTCTGCCGCTGCTGCTGGAGCCGCTGGGGGTTCACTCGTTGCGGGCGGCGAACTGCGTCGAGGCGACGCGGGTGATTCAGCATTTTCCGGTCCATATTGCGGTGGTGGACCTGGGGCTGCCGATGGAGCAGTGGTCGCCCGACAAGGCGGACGTGGCCGAGGCGGGCCCGCGGATTCTCGAACTGCTGCGCCGGCTCGACGCGCCGCCACCGATTGTGGTGGTCAAGCCGGCGCGATCGCATCGGGATGATGCGCGGCAGATTGCCGCGGCGTTGCGGGCGGGTGTGTATGCGGTGGTGGATCGTCCGCACGGGCAGGGCGACTTGGAACTGATGCTGGGCGTGCTTCAGCGCTGCCTGCGCCGGTTCTATCACAATCGCTGGCCGGGAGCATCCAACTGTTAGTTAGCGCCCCCTCGGGCGATGCAAGGTGTCACACAACTCTGGAGATTGGAGTTTCAAACATGGCGACCAAGACCAAGAAGGCGACCAACATCGGCGTTCGTCCGCTGCACAACAAGATTCTCGTCGAGCGTGACGAGGCCGAGGGGCGCACCGAGTCGGGGATCTATCTGCCCGAGTCGAGCAAGGACCGTCCGAAGACCGGCACCGTCAAAGCGGTGGGCGACGGCTCGCTGAACACGGAGACGGGGCAGCGGATTCCGCTGACGGTCAAGACCGGCGACCGGGTGATTTTCTCGTCGTACGCGGGGACCGAGATCAAACTGGAGGGGGAGGAACTGCTGATCATGAGCGAGGAAGACATCCTCGCGATCATCGACTGACCTTGAAGACAGGTAGCCGCGACCGTCGGGACGCGGCGCGAAGCGAAAAGGCACGCCCGTGAACTCTGATCAACTCCGCAAGGCCCTGGCCGAATTGAAAGGTCAGCGTACCGCGACCTTCGTGTTTCACGGCGTACCCGAGCCGAACACGTCGCTGGCCGTTCGCAACGCGATGCTGGTGCCCGATGAGCCGGATCACCTGATCAAACTCACGGACGGGCAGAGCATTTTCATCCTCGACGCCGAGCGCGTCGCGTACATCCGGATCGGTTTGCAATAACACGCATTTGGAACCAGTGCCTCGTGCCGAGTGCCGAGTGCCGAGAGCCTCAGGGAGCAATCAATGGCCGCCAAACAAATCGCATTCAGCAACGATGCCCGCGAGAAGATTCTTCGCGGGGTGCAGAAACTGTCCAACGCCGTCAAGGTCACGCTCGGCCCATCCGGGCGTGTGGTCGTCCTGGAGAAGTCGTTCGGCTCGCCGACGGTGACCAAGGACGGGGTGACCGTGGCCAAGGAGATCACGCTCGACGATCCGTATGAGAACATGGGCGCGCAGATGGTGAAGGAGGTCGCGTCCAAGTCGTCGAAGGAGGCGGGCGACGGCACGACCACTGCGACGATTTACGCCGAGGCGATCTTCACCGAGGGCCTCAAGAACATCACTTCGGGCGCCAACGCCAACCAGGTGAAGCGAGGCATCGACAAGGCGGTCGCGGCGATCGTTGCCGAACTGGCCAAGATGAGCAAGCCGGTGGCTTCGTCGAAGGAGATTGCGCAGGTCGGCACATGCTCGGCCAACCAGGACGAGGATATCGGCAAGATTATTGCCACAGCGATGGACAAGGTGGGCAAGGACGGCGTCATCACCGTCGAAGAGGGCAAGAGCCTTCAGACCGAGGTGGAACTGGTGGAGGGCATGCAGTTTGACAAGGGCTATCTTTCGCCCCACTTCGTCACCAACACGGCGACAATGGAGTGCGTGCTCGAGAAGCCTTACATCTTCATCCACGAGAAGAAGTTGAGCAGTGCCAAGGATCTGCTGCCCCTTCTCGGCAAGATCGCCGAGAGCGGCGAGAGCCTGCTCATCATCGCCGAGGACATTGATTCCGAGGCGCTGGCGACGCTGGTGGTCAACAAGTTGCGCGGCGTGCTGAAGGTCGCGGCCGTCAAGGCCCCGGGCTTCGGCGACCGGCGCAAGGCCATGCTCGAGGACATCGCCACGCTGACGGGCGGCACGGCGATCATGGAGGAACTGGGGATCGACCTGGAGAAGTTGACCCTTGCCGAACTGGGTCGGGCCAAGAAGGTGACGATCGACAAGGACAACACCACCATCGTCGAGGGCGCCGGCTCGTCCGACGCGATCAAGGGGCGCATCGACATGATCCGCCACCAGATCGAGAACACGTCGAGCGATTATGACCGCGAGAAGTTGGAAGAGCGTCTGGCCAAACTGGCCGGCGGGGTGGCGCAGATCAACGTTGGTGCGGCCACCGAGGTGGAAATGAAGGAGAAGAAGGCCCGCGTCGAGGATGCGCTGCACGCCTGTCGCGCGGCGGTCGAAGAGGGCATCCTGCCTGGCGGCGGCGTGGCCATCCTGCGTGCCCGCAAGAGCCTGGAGGGTGTTCGCAAGAAGGCGACCGGCGATGAGCGCCTGGGCATCGACATTGTTGCTCGCGCCGTGGCCGCCCCGATCAAGCAGATTGCCAAGAACTGCGGGCTGGACGGCTCGGTGATCGCCAGCAAGGTCGAGGAGTCAACCGATACCAACTTCGGCTTCAACGCGCTGACGCAGGAGTACGGGGACCTGATGAGCATGGGGGTCATTGTCCCGACCAAGGTCGAACGCGTCGCGCTGCAGAACGCGGCCAGCATCGCCGGCCTGCTCCTCACGACCGACGCGGCGATCGTCGAGATCAAGGAGAAGAAGGCGCCCGTGCCGAGCGGCGCCGGGATGGATGACATGGACTATTGATCCACCCCCCAGCGAGTTGTTTCACCGCGCGGGCTCGGCAAACGCCGGGCCCGCGTGTTTTGAGGTGGTTGCCCGCTTCACGCCGCCCTGGCCGCTGCGCCCCGGCGCTCGAAGCGCACCTTCTGCGCGGCCAAATCGACTGAGACGACCTTCCAGCCCGCGGCCGACCAGGCCGCGCTCTGCGGTCCGGCGTCGGGGCTGTTCGACCACCACTCGCGCTGGTCGCGGGCGGCCGGGGGCAGTGCAGAATCGAGCACGCCTTCAAGAGCGGCAAAGGCGATGGAAAAGGCTGCGCCGTCGTGATCGGCCAGCCACGCTGTGAGTGAATCGTACGTGGACATATCCCCCGCTCCGCAACGGACGTGCCGTTCGGGTCTCTACTTCTTCTGGGGCCTCTTCCGCCCTGCACCAGTCCGACCTGATTCCCTTTCCAGGCCGCCCCGGATGCGGCGCCCAGTCTGCTACGCTGTGGAAGTCTGCACGCACCGCGGCCGCGCCGCCTGGTTTGGGAGTCTTTCGCATGTGGTTCCGATGTCTTGCACCCGCCTGCCTTGCCGTGGCTCTGGTGTGCTCGCCGCTCGCCAGCGCACAGGACGCCCAGCCCGAGCGCTGGCAGTCGCTGTTTGACGGCAAGACGCTCGACGGCTGGAAAGTCGTCGGCTCGGCCCAAACGAAGTGGGAAGTTCTCGAAGGCGCCATCGTTGGCTCCGGCCAGCCCTCCATGCTTGTTTCCACGACTGGTCCCTACAAGAACTTCCGCTACCGCGTCGAAATGAAGATCAACGACGGCGGCAACTCAGGGCTCTACTTCCGCACCACGCCCGAGCCCGGCTTCCTCGACGGCTACGAGGCGCAGGTGGACAGCACGCACACCGATCCCATCCGCACCGGCTCGCTGTACGGCCTGTGCCACGTTTACACGAAACTCGTCGAGCCCGACGCATGGTTCACGTATCAGATCGACGTGCGCGACGACGTGTGGCGAGGCCGGGAGATGACGCGCATCAAGGTTATCGTCAACGGGAAGGAGTTGTACGAGCATCTGGACTTCACCAAGCAGTTTGGGCCTGGACACTTCGCCTTTCAGCAGCACGACCCGAAGAGCCTCGTGAGCATCCGCAAGATCGAGGTTCTGAATCTCCCGGACAGCGAGCAGAAGCCCGCCGCCCAACCCACGGCCCGGCCGCAGTCCAAGCCGGCCGAACCTCCGGCCGCAGATGCCGCGGCACTCGACAGAGTGATCGACATCCTCGCCATCGGCGACCAGACCAGGATTCACTTTGATACAACCGAGACGCCGGACCTGCGCCCGTGGGTGCAGAGCGACCTGATGCCCGCTTGTCGCGCGTGGTACCCGCGCATTTGCGAGCAACTGCGCGGCGAGGGCTTCCAGCCGCCGACCGAGTTCACCGTGACCTTCCGCGACAAGATGGACGGCGTAGCGCACACCAGCGGCAAGGACATCGTGTGCGCCGGGCCTTGGTATCGCAACAACCTGCAGACCGAGGCCGTCGGCAGCGTGGTGCACGAACTGGTGCATGTAGTGCAGCAGTATGGCAACTACCGGGGCGGGAATCGTCCGCCGGGCTGGCTGGTCGAAGGTATTGCCGATCACATTCGATGGTACCAATTCGAGCCGATCGAGAAGCGCCGGCGCATCGACTGGAACCGCGCCAACTACGACCAGGCCTACTTCCCCTCGGCCACGTTCCTTGATTACATCGTCCGCAGCCTCGACCCTGACGCGATCACCAGGATCAACGACGACTGTCGTTCAGGGCGGTACTCGGAGACATACTGGCAGGACAAGTACGGCAAAACGCCCGAACAGATCTGGGCCGACGCCAAGGCGGCCGCGGGTGCGTAGCGGCGCGCCTCAGCCCTCGACATCTGCAAGCACCTCGTCCACTGGCTTCCCGAAGACGCGCGCTATGTGACGGGCCACGTCGAGCGACGGCGAATATCCGCCCCCTTCGATGGCGTTGGGCGCTTGTCGGCTGACACCGGCGTGCAGGGCCGGTTGCTGCCGGGCGAACGGGCCATGCTCAAGACGCGGGGCGCGGATGTGATTGCGGACGCGCGTCGGTTCGGTTTCCACCCCAGGTTCCCTCGGTTTCGGGCGATGGGCCGGAGTCGAGGTCGGGCGTGGCCGAGCAGTCCCATTCTTCGAGCCACCGGTGCGCGCCGTTTACACCGGTGTGCGTTCTCGGGCGGAAGGCTCCCGTTGTCAGCCCCGCGGCGGCGGCTTGGACCCAAATGCGCCCATGTTCGAGAGCGGCTTCGACGGCGTCGAGGCGACAAGCACCTGGTACAGAGAGGCAAGGGCCCGCGACATCCCGGAGATGTGGCAACAACTATGGCCAATTTCATGAGTTCCAGGAATTTTGCTTGCCTAGAGGCGACAAAAGGGACAGCATGATCTGGAATGTTCCCTTTCGCAAGGAGTTCAGCAATGCACTGTCCGCGCGTTTCCGGTCTGGCCGGTGGCGTCCTCGTCTCGTTCGTGACCGTCAGCGCTTGGGCGGCGCCGGAATTCACCCGGCTCGACATTGCGGTGGCCCCTGAGCCGATCGCGCTGGCCGCTCACGACTTTGACGGCGATGGCGACCTCGATCTGGCGGTCGTCAACGCCACCGCGCCGGCGGGTCTGAGCATTCTGCTCAACGACGGACACGCCCACTTCACCATCTCGGTCCACTACCCGTTGCCCGCCGGCATGACTGAGCCAACCGACGTGGTCGGTGCCGACTTCGATGGCGACGGTGACATCGACCTGGCCGAAACGGTCGCCTACGCCGGCGGCACCAACTTCAGCGTGGTGCGCCTGTTCACCAACAGCGGGGGCAATTTCGCGCAGACGCAGGTGCAGGTGGGATACGGGCCCAACTGCATCGTGACGGGCGACATCAACGGCGACACGCGCCCGGACCTGGCGACGGCTAACTACCTGGCGAACGGCTGGACCATGCTGTTCAACAACGGCGTCGGCGGATTCACGGCGTCGACGCGCATCATTCAGCCCAACCCGCGCGCGATCAACCTGGGCGACATCGACGGCGACGGCGACCTCGACGTGGTGCTGACGTGGCTGCACGGCATGGTGGTCGGCTTCAACAGCGGCGCCGGGCTGTTTCCGACGGGCGACCTCTACAACTTCGGCCTGAGGCCCGATTCCATCGCCCTCGTCGATTTCGACCGCGATGGCGACCTCGATCTTGCCATCACCGACTACGTCGATGAAACCCTGTACATCTTCGGCAACAACGGCGCAGGGGCGTTTTCCATTTCCACGTCGTACACCGTGCAGATCGGCCCGACGGACGTGCGCGCCGTGGACTTGAACTCGGACAACGCCCCGGACTTGTTGATGGTTTCCACCAACACCAACCAGGTTGAAGTGCGGATGAACGACGGGACCGGCGGATACGACTACTCGCTCCTGTACGCGGTGGGGGCCGTGCCCGTCGAAGTGGTGGCCGCCGACTTCAACGCCGACGGGCTACTGGACATCGTGACGGCAAACAGCGCCGGCGGAACCATCACGGTCCTGGCCAGCGGCGGCGGGTGCGTGGCAGACCTGAATCACGACAGCCTGCTCGACTTCTTCGACGTAGCCGCGTTTCTGGCCGCATTCTCCAGCCACGATCCGTCGGTGGACTTTACGCGCGACGGCGTTTTCGATTTCTTCGACGTGGCCGCCTACCTGGGCCTGTTCAGCGCGGGTTGTGATTGATCGCAATTCGTCGTGGAACTCGGGCGGAAAGGGACGCCGGAGAGGTGTCCGTGTGCGGGCACCTCTCCGGGTTCGAGGACGATCAACACTTGATCGAATCAGGCAGTTTCAACCGGGACTGGTGGTCGAAGACGCCCGCGATTCCGGCGTCCGCCGACGTCCGAATCTCAAAGCGGACTCGTATCAGTCGTTCCGCCGCAGCATCGCCAGCAGGTAGAGGATTCGCAGGTAGAGCCACACCAGCGTCACGGTCAGCGCGAAGGCGCCGTACCACTCCATGTACTTCGGGGCCCCGTGCTTGACCCCTTCCTCGATGACGTGGAAGTCGAGGATGAGGTTGAAGGCCGCCAGAACGATCACGCCCACCGCGATCGCGATGCCGATGCCGCCCATCTGGTGCAGGTAGGGGATGTCGATGAAGAAACGAAGGACGAAGGTCAAGAGGCTGACCAGCACGACAGCGCCGGTGAGCATGATAATGCCCTTGATGAGCATGGGTGTGGCCCGAATGACGCGGAGCGAGTAGGCCAGCAGCATGGTGCCCGCGACGCCGAAGGTTAGCATGACGGCCTGGAGGACGATCGAGTCGGACAGGGAGGTGACGATGCTGTCGGACTGGGCGGCCGATTGTCCCTGCGCCCAACTGGCGTAGAAGAGCGAGACGCCGCCGAGGAAGGCGCCCTCGACGATCGCATACACCGGCCCGAGCACCGGGGCCACGCGCGGGGCAAAGGCGATGATGAGGGCGAGCACCAGTCCGGCGATCATGCCGCCGAACGTGAGAGGCATGATGAAGTCGCGTGCGAAGGTGACGCTGGCCAGCGCGGAGATGGCGGTCAGACCGAGAAGGACCGCCGATGCGTTGATGGTGCCCTGGAGCGTCATGGCGCGGGGGCGTGTCTGCGACGTGGGCGAGAGCGCGTCGTAACGCTGAGGCTGGACGAACGGCTGCATGGCGGGGTTGCCGGCGCGAAGCATGGGTAAACCTCCGGAAAACGGTCGTTCGAGTCGCTAATGGGCCTCGTTGGCCTGCTCCCAAGTGTAGTTGGGAGACTCCTTGGTGATCTTGATGTCGTGGGGATGGTTTTCAGCCCTGGTCGCGGTCGAGACACGCGAAAATCGGGGGAGGGTACGGAACTCGTCGATGGTGGCGCACCCGCAATATCCCATCGCGGAACGCAGTCCCCCCACGAGTTGGTAGACAAACTCAGCCAGTGGGCCTCGATAAGGAACCAGCCCCTCGACGCCCTCGGGCACGAACTTCATGGTCGGGGCGCCGTCGGCGCCCAGTTTGTCGTCCTGCCGGTAGCGGTCGGCCGAGCCGCGCATCATCGCGCCTTCCGAACCCATCCCGCGGTACGACTTGTACCGGCGCCCGCCAGAGATGACCAGTTCGCCCGGGCTTTCGTCCAGACCGGCGAACAGAGAACCCATCATCACCGACGAGGCGCCGGCGGCGATGGCCTTGGCGATGTCGCCCGAGAGGCGGATGCCACCGTCGGCGATCACCGGCACATCCTCGCCGATGGAGTGCACGCCTTCGACCGCGTTGAAAATGGCCGTGATCTGCGGCACCCCGACCCCCGTCACCACCCGCGTCGTGCAGATCGACCCCGGGCCGATGCCCACCTTTACCGCGTCGGCGCCGGCGCGGATGAGATCGACCGCGGCCTCGGCGGTGGCGATGTTGCCCGCGATCACGTCGATGTGGTGGCGCTGCTTGACTTCCTGCACGGTGCGGATGACGTTTTCCGAGTGTCCGTGCGCCGTGTCCACCACCAGCACGTCCACGCCCGCCTCGATCAGCGCGCTGATGCGATCATGTTGCCCCGGTCCCACGGCCGCCCCGCACAGCAGGCGTCCGCGTGCATCGATGCAGGCGCTGGGGAAACGGGCCTGTCGCTCGATGTCGCGCATGGTGATCAGCCCGGCCAGGTTGAAGTGCTCATCGACGAGCAGCAGTTTTTCGACCTTCTGGGCGTTGAGAATGAGTTCGGCCTGTTCGAGTGTGGTGCCGGGCGGGGCCGTGATCAGGTTCTGGCTGGTCATCACGTCGCGCACCAGCGTGGTTTCGTCCACGCCGAACTTGAGGTCGCGCCGAGTGAGGATGCCGACCACCCTGCCGCCGGTGTGGCGTCCGGCGGGCGGGGTCTCGGTGACGGGGAAGCCGGAGACGTAGTGCTCGCGCATCAGCGACTTGGCGCGGGCGATGGTGTCATTGGGACGCAGGGTGACGGGGTCGGAGATGACGCCGTTGGCGGTGCGTTTGACCTTGGCCACTTCGCGGGCCTGGGCCTCGATGGGCATGTTCTTGTGGATGATGCCGATCCCGCCCTCCTGCGCCAGCGCGATCGCCAGCGCCGACTCGGTGACGGTGTCCATCGGCGCCGACACCAGGGGGATGCGGATGCGGACGTTGCGCGTGAGGCGCGAGTCCGTCTGCGCGTGCGCCGGCAGCACGCTGCTGCGCCGCGGGATGAGCAGCACGTCGTCAAAGGTGATGCCTTCGGCCGCGATGCGCGACCCAGGCTGTGCGACGGACAGGTCGAACTGTGTTTTGGTGAGGGTCCCCATGGGATAGCGTTGCACCACGGGGGGCACGGGTCAAGAGGGAGCCGGGCAATGGGCGGCGCAAAGGCGGGATCTGCCCATGCGACGCTCGTATCGTGAGCCACGATGGACGAGTTGACCTATCGCTTGGAAGTCGGGTCGGGCACGGTCGAGCGGGCGCTGGAGACCGAGTGGCTGCTGCCAGACGAACTCGGGGGGTTCGCCATGGGAACGGCCCTGGGGGTGCCCACACGCCGCTACCACGGGCTTCTGGTGGCGGCCGTGCACCCGCCGGTCGAGCGCGTGGCCGTTCTGACCCAGATTGTGGAGCGCCTGGTGTTGGAAGGTGGTGGGTTGCCTGGTGCACAGACGGACCGGGCACCAAGCGAGCACTGGTTGACGCCCTTGCGCTTCGAGAGTGGCCCGCGACCGACCGACGCCGGGCTGCTGACCGGCTTTGAGAAGGGCCCCTCGTGGGTTCGATGGGTTTTTTCCCTTCCCGATGGCGGCACCATGGAGAAGCGCCTGGATCTGGCTCGCCGACGCAACGCCGCCCGCGTGCGATACCGCGTCGAGGGGGCGACGCGGGGAGGTCGACTCGAACTGAGGCCGCTGCTGGCGCTGCGCGACTTTCACGCGCTGCTACGCCGCGACATGCACGAATACTCAGTGCGCACGAGAGGCGAGGCGCTGATCGTCGCGGCGCGCCAGGCTGGCGTGCTGATCGAGCACGAGGGGCTGACCTTTGACGACCAGCGCGAGCAGTGGCGCCACCTCTATTACGAGTGGGAATCGCGCCGCGGGCTGGACTGCGCCGAAGACCTGTTCATGCCGCGGCGTTACCTTCTGAAGATCGAGGCTGGTCGCGATTGCGTGTGCGAACTGCGGTTCTCGGCCGAGGCGGAATCCGGGGTCGGCGGGGCCGCCTTTCAGCCGGCACCGGTTCCCGGGCTGGAGTACGCCGTCTCGCGTGTCCCGAAGAAGGACGACGAGGCTCGGCGAGCCGTCGCGCGCCTGGCCGAGGCGGCCTCGACGTTCGTCGTCGGGCGCAAGGCCGGTCTCGACGGGCGCGGCGGCGTCACCGTCATCGCCGGGTATCCGTGGTTCTCCGACTGGGGACGCGACACCATGATCGCCCTGCCCGGGCTGCTGCTCGAAACCGGCCGATTCGGGGAAGCCCTGACCACGCTCGAATTGTTCGGGCGGCACGTCCGCCGCGGTCTGGTGCCCAATCGCTTCGATGACTACACCGGCGGGGCCCACTACAACACGGTCGACGCCTCGCTGTGGTTCCTGCACGCGGCCACCGAGTACCGCCTCCGCACCGGTGACGAAGTTGGCTTTGCGAGACTGATCGATCCGTGCCTCAAGATTGTCGAGGCCTACCGCTGCGGAACGGACTACGAGATTCACCTGGACGCCGACGGGCTGATCGCCTCGGGCTCGGCCCACACCCAACTGACCTGGATGGACGCGCAGCGCGACGGCGTGACCTTTACGCCGCGATTCGGCAAGTGCGTCGAGATCAACGCGCTGTGGCACCACGGGCTGCGCCGTCTGGCCGAGGCGCTTCGCGAGCACCTGCCCTATCGCGTGGGCGAGATGAGCGAAATGGCCGAGCGTTGCGCCGCCAGTTTCGCGTGGTTCGTCTGTCCGGAAGGCGGGCTGTATGACCGCCTGCAACCCTCGGCTACCCGGTGGATGCCCGTGTCCGAGGCGCGTCCGAACCAGATTTTCGCGGCCTCGCTCTCGCACGGGCCGCTCGACGACGCCCACCGCGCCGACGTGGTGCGCACGGTGCGCAAGAGCCTGTTGACACCCTTTGGTCTGCGCACGCTCGCGCCGGGAAGCCCGGGCTATCGCGGCAGGTTCGAGGGCAACCTGTTTGAGCGCGACGCCGCGTACCACAACGGCACCGTGTGGCCCTGGCTCATGGGGCCCTACGTCGAGGCGGCCCTGCGCGTCGATGACTCCGACAAGTCACACGCCGAGTTGCGCTCTTTGCTGCGCCCTCTCACCGCACGCATGGAAGTGCATTGCCTCGGGCAGGTCAGCGAAGTCTGCGGGGGCGACGAACCGCACACGCCCGACGGCTGCCCGGCGCAGGCCTGGTCGGTCGGCGAACTGCTGCGTGCATGGATGCTCGTCAGCGGCGCGAACACCCGCACCCGCACCGGCGGCGAGAAGCCCGTGACTGGCTGAGAATCTGCTCGGCTTCGTCGGGCGTCATGGTGCCCTCGGCCACCGCCGCGGCCACCCTGCGCCGCGCGGCTTCCCGTTCTCTCGTGCGTTCTCTCGAACGGGCCGCACCCCACGCGATCGACCCCGCGATCGCGACTGCGCTGACGCTCAACCCGACCAGCGGAATGATGTTCCCGGGCTGGAAGAACTCGCTGGGCATCGCGGCGCTCCGGTTCAGCACTCCGACTCAGTCTGTGACGAAGCCTTGAGCAGGCGCTCCGCGTCGCCCGGCGTGATCGAGCCTTCGGCCACATACGCGGCCATCTCACGGCGCGTCGTTTCGACTTCCTTCGTCCGGCACGTCGCCCGGATCGTCCCCGCGATAATCGCGATGATGGCCACCGCGATACCGCCTACGATCGCGACGAGGGGGATGAGGTCTTGGGCCTGGATCAACTCGGTCTGCATGGCTTAGTTCCTGTTCAGGCGTCTTTCATGCCGGCGGACTCGGCCTTGAGCAGCCGCTCGCCGTCTTCCGGGCTCATCGATCCCTCTGCGACATACGCGGCAATCTCACGCCGCGACTTCTCATACGCCAATCGCTTGAACGTCGAGTGCAGCGTGGCCATGACAATCCACAGGGCGAACACGCCCCCGCCCACGGCAATGAAAAGCACGGCTTCGATCTCGGCGCCCAGTGTGGCCATGTCGTCGCTCCCCGTCAGGCTCGCTGGCGTGAGTTCAGAATCCGTTCGCCCTGTTCCGGACTCATCGACCCCTCGGCGATGTACGCGGCGATCTCGCGGCGCGTCCGCTCGCGGGCCAGGCCCGTGGCGATCTTCGTCACCGCGCTGAACAGCGAGCAGATGATCACCGTGCCCGCGATCAGCAGCATGAGCAACGTATCTTCGTTGTCGAGCAGTTGCTGGATGATGTTCTCCATGGCGCAATCCTCCGGCTGTCAGAGTTCTTGGGAAACCGGGCGGTGCGGCTTTCACCCTGCGGACGCATTCTACTACGCTGGGGGGTCGGTCCCGCGAGAATTGCCATGAGTCGCCGGAGCGAAGCCGAACTTGTTCGGGGGATGATCGAGGCCTACCGCCACGGGCTGTTTCCCATGGCTGACCCGTGGACCGGGCAGATCGGGTGGTACGACCCCGACCCGCGGGCCATCATCCCGCTTGAAGAGGGGCGATTTCACGTCTCCCGCTCGCTTCGCCAGCGCGTGCGGTCAGGCCGGTTCGAGATTACGCACGACTCGGCTTTCGATGAGGTCATTTGCGCCTGCGCTAGGCCCGAAAAGCGCGACGGCTGCTGGATCAACGATCAGATCATCGCGGTCTACGGCATCCTGCACCGGCATGGACGCGCTCACTCCGTCGAGGCCTGGCGCACCTGGGAGGGACGGCGCCGCCTGGTCGGCGGACTCTATGGCGTGGCCATCGGCGGGTTTTTCGCCGGCGAAAGCATGTTCTGCCGTCCGGAAGACGGCGGCACCGACGCCAGCAAGGTGTGCCTCGTGCACCTGGTCGAACACCTGCGGCGGCGGGGGTTTGTGCTGCTGGACACGCAGTTTCGCAATCCGCACATGAACCAGTTCGGGTGCGTCGAGATCCCGCGGTGCGAATACAAGCGCCGTCTGAAGGCCGCGGTAGTGATGGACGTCGCGTGGTGAGCGAGGGAGAGCCGCGGTCAGAATCGGAAGCGCACGTCAAAGCCGGCGTACAGGGCCGACTCCAGGTCGTCCTTGCCCACCCGGTCGCCGTTGTCATCGTCGATCTTGATCTCCGAGCCGAGGTGTGCGCCGACACGGGCCGCCAGTTCGATGTTGGGATTGGGCGTGAAGACCGCGAAGACGCCGACGGGGACATGCCTTTCCTCGACGACGCCGGAAGGCAGCGGGCCTTCGTCATCCAGACGGAACCGGCGTCTGTCCCAGGAGACCTCGGCCCCGATGGTCCAGCGATCCGACGGCGCGTAGGCCAACTGCACGTTGGCGCGATCGCCCGAGTTGAGCGACCAGCGTTCGTTGATGTTCCAGCGGATGATCGGAACGGGGATGACGTACACGTCGTCCTCGAGTTCGCTGGAGACCAGCACGCCGATGCCGAGCGTGAAGTCGTCGGAGAACGAGTGCGAGAATCCGACGATGCCGCCTCCGGTGATGGTCTTGTCAAACTCGGCGCCGCTTTCGCCGGCCGAGCGGGCAAACCCCGTGACGAACCATGTGTTGCGTTCCCCGCTCTTGAAATCTGCTCCCAGGGAGAGCGTGACGGTGGTCGCGTCATCGAAGGGATCGTCGGTGCCGGCCACCAGGCCCGTGGCGTCGCTGAAGTCGTAGACCGAGTAGTCCAGGTCGGCGCCGAAGTGGAGTGAGATCATTTCCGACAGTTTGTGACCCACGCCGAAGCGGGCGGCCGCCCGGGCGATGCCCAGCGAGCCGGGCGACTCGTCCAGGTCGGCCTCACCGATCCAGGTGCCGCCGAACGAGAGCGAAAAGGAGGTGTTTGCCAGTGGTTTTGTCTCCGCGTTCTGGACGGGGGAAGAGTCCTGGCCCGAAGCAGCGGCGGCCAGGGAGAGCAGAGCAACAAGGGCGGGGCGCGTGGTCACGGCATGTCTCCCGAGTGATCTCGGAGACACTACACCACCCAACGACCCCACGCAAGCGACCTATTCGGCCGACGCCGACCGCGTGGCCGCCGGGCGAGTGCGCATCATCGCCCGTTCCACGGCGTCGACGCGCCCGAAGTGATTCTCGAACAGCGTCAGGTGATACTCGGGGGTGTAATACCCGTTCGGGAGGCGGTTGAGTTCGCGGAGATAGCGCTTCATCGAATCCGGCGCGGTGCGGGAGAGGTACACGAAGAGCAGGTAACTCTGCGCGTACACCGGGTCACCGAGTTCGTCGGCTCCGGCGATTCCCGCCGCCACGGTCACTACCTTCTCCAGCGGGATCAGTCGCCCTTCTTCCATCACACGGTCAAAGGAGTCTTCGCGAGGCTGGTAGCGCTCGCGCGGGCCGAAGGGCCTGGCGGGGTCGCCGGTTTCAAAGGCCGTCGCAAGCCCTTCGCTGATCCAGAACGGATACACACGCCCAGGCTGTTGCAGCCCGGTGTTGTACGAGAGCATGTGCACCGATTCGTGGATCGTCTTGGCGGTGGACATGCGTTCGGCGTGCGCGCGGATGCGTTCCTTGTTGGCACGGATCTCGGCTTCGAGCCGGTCGGCGCCGGCGTTCAGCGAGTCGGCCATTGACTGCATCCCGTTGCGGGCCGTCTGCCGGGCCCGTTCGCGGGTCTCGGCTACCTTGCGCTCGTGCTCGGCCAGTTTGGACATCGCCTCGACGATGGACGGGGAGTTGCGATCGTCAAACAGCACCACCCGGTTGGCGCGGGTGGCAAAGTAGCCCCCGGCCCAGGGAGCGTCCACGTTGTCCACCCTCTGCGCGAATGACCGATACTGCTCGTAGTCGCGGAAGATGATGCACAGCAGTTTGCGCTCCGGCGGCAGCAGGTCCAGCCCGATCTGCGAAACCCATCGGAAGAACTGGTGGTGGGTGCGCTCCAGCAGGGCCGACTTTTCCCGCGTCCACGTCGCGTCGCAGTCCGAGAGCGTCACGAAATGGGCCGTCTCGTACCGGTGCATCCGCGTCTGCACCGAATCGAGGGCCCTGGCAATCTCCACCTCGTCGGCCCGCAACTCGAAGCCCGGCGAGCGGTGCAGGTTCTCCAGCGCCTGGATGGCCCGAAGACGGTATGGCTCTTGCTCGGCCAGCGCCCGCAGCATCCGGTCCGCTTGGGCCAGATCCCCCTTGGCCACGATCGCATCCACCTCGATAAAGGGATCACCTGCTCGCGTCGGCTCGGCGTGCATCGGGCGCGCCAAAACCAGCGAAAGCAAAGTGGCAACCACAGCGATGGCGTGGTGAGTTCGTGGACGCACGTCGGTAGCATCGACTGCGCCCGGCGCGGCCCGACGAATCGGCCCGTCCCTCCGGCCGGCGAGGTTGGGGTGGTGCCGATGGTGCCGATTCTGCGGGCCGGGTCGATGGACTCGGAACGGGCCTGACTGACCGACTCAGGGGGTGAACCGGAAGGCAGGCAGAAGGGTTCGGCAAGATGACCGCGGAGTTTCGGATCTACTACGACGGATTGTGCCCCGTGTGCCGACATGAGGCCTCGCTCCTGCGTCGCCTGGATCGGGGTCGGGGGCGTGTGCGCCTGGTGGACTTCACCTCCCCGGACTTCGACCCTCGCGAAATCGGGGTCAGCCACGAGGCGCTCATGGGCTCGATTCACGGGCTGACCGGTGATGGCAGACTGGTCACCGGAATGGAGGTGTTCCGGCGTGCGTACGGAACACTCGGGTGGGGGTGGGTGTGGGCCCCGACCGGATGGCCGGTGCTCAGGCCGGTGTTCGATGGGCTGTACAGGATCTTTGCGCGCTATCGCCCGAGGCTGAGCGGGGCGCGTCGGTGCGACCATGCCCGGTGTGCGGTGAGGCGCCCTCCGACTTAGACTGGTCAGATGCACAGGTGGCTGAGACTGGTGGCGTTGGCAGGACTCGCGGCGTGTATTTGGGGGTGCGCGCTGGCGCGCACGTCCGGGCATGGTGGAACGGGTCCTTCGCAGGCCGAGGTGCCGGTGGGCCCTTTTGCGCCGGCTTCGCTGTGGGTACACCCGCTGACGCATTTGGAGCGTGACCCGGAAGGGCCCGTGTACCTGCGGGTGCATGTGCAGTTGCGCGACCGCTGGTCAGACATCTGCAAGGGAGTGGGGGTGGTGCACCTAGGGCTGTTCCAGCCGACCGGGCTGGGGGGTTCCGGACAGGAAAACCAGATTCTCCAATGGCAGGTGGACCTTTGGGACTTGGAGAGAAACGCGGCATTCTTCGACCCAGCGACGCAGACCTATCGATTCAGCCTTTCCGGGCTTCCCGACTGGGTGGAGGCGATGGCGCCCGGGGGCGATCGGGCGGCGGCGGGCCCGGGCAAGTTTCGTGTGCAGGTTCGCCTGACGACCGCCACGCCGGAGGGGGCGGAAGCGGTGCTGGTGGGCGAGTTGCTCATCGAGCGATGATCGAAGTTGAGTGGGAAGCCCACCTATGATCCCGTCTTTGCAGAAAGGTTCGGGGCGGGATGCCTGACATTTTGCCGGGAAACGCGGTGGTCGGTCAGTCGGGTGGTCCGACCGCCGTGATCAATCAGTCGCTGGTGGGGGTGATTCTGGGCCTGCGTGCCGGCGGGGCCGGTTCGCCCGGACACCCGATCCGCAAGATCCTGGGGATGCGTCACGGGGTCAACGGGCTGGTCAAGGGGTTGTTCCACGACCTGACGAACCTGCACCGCGACCGGCTCGAGGTGCTCAGCCGCACGCCGTCGGCCGGGCTGGGCTCCACGCGCGACAAGCCTGACCAGGAGTATTGCGAGCGGATCTTCCGCGCCTGCGAAGAGAACAGCATCCGCTACTTCTTCTACATCGGGGGCAACGACAGTTCGGATACCTGCCGCATCGTGAACGACCTGGCGCACGAACGCGGATACGCCCTGCGGTGTTTCCACATCCCCAAGACCGTGGACAACGACCTGGTCGAGAACGACCACACGCCGGGGTATCCGTCGGCGGCCCGGTTCGTCGCCAAGGCCTGCATGGCCGACTTTCTCGACAACATCTCCCTTCCCGGCATCAAGATCAACGTCATCATGGGCCGGCACGCCGGATTCCTCACGGCGGCGGCAGCGCTGGCGCGGCGGGAAGAAGGCTACGACAAACTGAATGACGGTCCGCAGTTCATCTACGTGCCCGAAGTTCCGTTTGACACCGAGCGTTTCCTCAATGACGTGGCGACGGTGTACGAGCAGATCGGGCGCTGCCACATCGCCGTATCCGAGGGCATTCGCGACGCCGAGGGAGTGCCGATCGGGGCGCGGCTCATCCAGGGCGGGCAGATCGACCCGCACGGCAACGTGCAGTTGTCCGGCTCGGGCGCCCTGGGCGACCAGTTGGCGGCGATCATCAAGTCGAAGTTGACGCCCAAGGGCGGGAAGGCGCCGCGTGTGCGGGCCGACACCTTCGGATACGTGCAGCGCTGTTTCCCCGATCAGGCCCGCGTCGATTCATACGAAGCCCGCGGGGTCGGCAAGTATGCGGCCCAGTTGGCCCTCTCGGGCGACCTGGACGGGTCGGTAACCATCAAGCGCGTCAATGAACCGGGAAGTGGACAGCCGTACGCGGTGCGCTTCGAGCGTGTGGAACTGACGGCGGTGGCGGCCAAGACGCGGCAGATGCCGCCCGAGTTCCTTGACGGACACAACAACGTGAGTCAGGCGTTCATGGACTACTGCCGTCCGCTGGTGGGCGAGTTGCCGCTGTACGAGCGGATGTGAACGCGACAGGTTCGTGCCGGATCTCGGGCCTCTTTTTGTGTGCGGGGCGTATGCCCACGGGCGCGACGCTCATCGGCGCAGCGCCTGTGCAAACTCGGTGAGCCAGTTCGGTCCGGGAAGCGAGTACGGGCGGAACTTCTCCAGTGTGCCCGATTCTTCGTTGTAGAGCAGGGCGCGCTGCATGCCGAGTTTGCCGGCCGCGGGCGAGTCGATGAGCGTGGTCGAGTCGGCCGCGTTCATCTGGAACAGCACGCGCGTGTCAAACTCGCCGATGGTGGGGCGGTCGAGGGCACGCTCGAGATTGCCGACGGTGTCGGCCCAGAGGAAGGTGTGGATGCCCAGTCCCGGGCCTTCGCGGATGATCGAGGCCAGGTGCCTGTCGGCGCTGAGCGGCGAGTCCGGGTCTGCGTTGAACGAGAAGTCATCCTCCTTGCGCCGCAGCGAGCGGAAGCGGTGGAGCCCGTGAATGAACAGGTACACCGCCAGTTCGTCGGTCAGATTCTGCGCCTCGCGATTGCGAAGGTCGGCCGCCACCTCGCCCAGCAGCGCGTCGGCGTCACGCCACGACCCGATGACCGACTGTTGGGGCATCGCGCCGGCGATTGACTTGAGCGTGCCGAAGCGCGGATCGTCGGCCGGCGTGCCGTCGAGAATGACGAACCGCGCCGCGTTGCGCGGGTGCTGGGCCGCCAGGCTGAGCAGAGCCGACGCCGCAAGAGCCAGCGCTGGATCGTCCTGCTGTCCGACCAGCAGGCAGTTGGCGCCGGTGTGACGCCGGAACACGGCGCAGGTCGGCTCCTTGATCGCCACGGGCTCACCCAGCCAGGCGCGAGCGGCCGCGGGCATGATGCGCGTCGGTTCTCGCAGCGCCGCCGCCAGCAGGTGGTTCTCCTCCAGGCGTGCCGGCACGTTGCCCTCGAAGACGATCTGCGGCTGCGGCGGCCGGTAATGATCGGCCTCGACGCGGTCATGCACCTGTTGAAGCGCCTGGTCACGCACCTTGTCGGGCAGCCAGGCGATCTGGAAGGGGCTGTTGCCCTCGATCATCCCGTTCGCATCGTTGTAAATCGCCTCGCCCGGGCGTGCCAGCAGCCGGGCGGCCGCGTTGTCCTCCGAGAGGATGATGTATGAGTCGGTCTCCGAGCACTGCAGCGCGATGCGTACGGCCATCTGCCCCATCGTGCTGCGCGCCAACGAGTACGCGCCGCTGAGCGTCTGCGAGCCGAGCAGCACATGCATGCCGAAGGCACGCCCCTGTCGGACAAGCCGGTCGAGCAGCAGCGAGGCGTCCTGCGCGATCTTGTCGTCCTCCACGAAGAATTCCTGGAACTCGTCGATGATCAGCAGCGTGCGCGGCATGTGCACGTCCGGGCGCTTCTCGCGGAAGGCCGCGATCTCGGCCGTGCCCGCCTCGCGGAACAGGTCACCACGCCGCTTCAACTCGTCGTCCAGCCGGTGCAGGACCGAGAGCCCGAACTCGCGGTCTGACTCGACGGCCACCGCGCGCGCGTGTGCCAACTTGTGCGTGGCGTAGGTCTTGAACTCCACGCCCTTCTTGAAGTCGACGAGGTAGAACTCGACCTGCTTCGGAGAGTACCACATCGCCAGCGACGAGATCAGCACATGCAGCAGCGTCGACTTGCCCGAGCCGGTCTTGCCCGCGATCAGCACGTGCTGGCTGGTGCCGCGGCCGAGTTCCAGGTACTGGAGTTTGGTCGCTCCTGCTCGCCCCAGCGGCACACGCAGTTCACGCGAGCAGTCTTCACTCCACAACTGCCCGGTGGTCGGCGTGATCTTGCGGAAGGGAACCTCGACGCGCCCGGCATCCTTCGACAGTTCGCCGACCCGGCGCACGATGCGCGAGAGAAACTCGTCGGAGGGCGGGGCCTCGAGTTTGAGCGGCAACTGGTCGAGCGGTGCTCCGGCCAGGCGCAGTCCGTGTTCGGTCTCCAGCACCGTGACCGCGTGGCGCTCCAGATCGTCGATCTTGAGGGCGCTAGGCAGTTTGGAAGCGGGGTCGACCAGCATGAGCGTGTACACCCCGCAACGGGCGCCCGACTCGATGATGCTCTTGAGCCGCTGGGCGGCCGCGTCGGTGAAGGCGGTGGGGTAGTCGGCGATGACCAGGAAGCGGTAGGGTTCTGCGATTTCCCCTGCCGAGACGTTGTACGCCTCGATGCTCTCAAACTCGTTGCGCAGATACTTCTGGATGACCTTTTCCATGTGCTCGGTCAGGTCGGTCAGACGCTGTTCGATGTGCTTGGGATCTGTCCAGATGCGGTTGGTCACCAAGGCTTCTTCAAAGTCGGCCAGGTGCATGTACCCGGCGAACGATTGCCCCAGCCCCACCGGATCGATGATGGTGAACCGCAGTTTGCCCGGCGGGATCGACGTGAGCAGGCGGAGCATCGTGTTCTGGAGCGTCGCGATGGCCGCGTCGCGCTGCGCCGGACCGCACTCGAGCAGAAGCGAGCAGCGCCCGGGAAAGTCCATCATCGCGGGCAGGTCGTAGCGCGTGCGGATGCCCTCGAGCAGGCGGGGCTCGGAAGGGAGCCCGCCGTCGAAACGGGCCGCGTCGGCGCCCATGCGCCCGAACATGATGGCGGTGGGGGAGGCGGCCGGTGGGTGATACTCACGCCAACGCTCGTCGTTCCAAGAGGGAAACAGCGCGGCGGCGCGGTCTTCCATGTCCTCGGCCGCGGCGCGGATCATCCTGTGACGCTCGAACCAGGTCTGTTCAAGGCGCTCACGTTCCAGACGGTGCTGCTCGGTCAGTTCGGCCAGACGCGCAGCGTGGTCAGACTCGATGCGGGCCGAACGCTGGGAGTCCTCGGCCTGGACCTGGGCCAGTTGCTCGTCGGCCTGAGCGATGACCTGCGCCAGTTCCACGGCGTGATGCTGTTTCATCTCCTCGATCGCGGGCTGGTGGCGATGGTCGACGGCCGCGACGTCGTCGCGCCGGCGCTGCTCGATGATCTCGCGACGCTTGGCATGCGCCGCCTGGGCGCGATGCACGTCCGCACGCTTCTTCTCCAGCAGGGCGCGAGCCTCGGTGTCGCGGACCAAAGCCGCGCGCTGGTCGATGGCGTCGCACAACCCGCGCACCACAGATGTCTGCTCGATGATCGGGAAGTATCTCTTGCGCAACTGCGCCAGCCCCAACAGGCGCAACGGGATGAGCAGCAGCGCGACGACGGCGCCGGTCCCCGCGACGGCCAGGGCGGGCGCGAGCCACTGAGACCAGCCGGTCATCGCTCCGGCTACCACGCCGCCGCTCAGGGCGATCAATGGCGTCACGAAAAGCATGACGCGGAAGGTCTTGAGCAGCCCGGCACGTTGGAGGCGAACGAGTAAACGCGAGGCTTCGTCGATGCGGAGTTTGACGTGCGTGAGGCACTCTTCGGCGTCCACCGGCGGCAGCGGGGGGACCGCAGGCGACGGAGCACCTACGCCGTTGGCGGCGGACTGGGCGAAGTAACGCGCGGCCGTGTCCAGTTCGCTCGCCTGCTTGCGCAACGTCTCGATCCCGCGCGCGACGCGGTCGTAGGTCAGCCGCGGCTTGGCTTCGCCGGCGTCGTATACCGTCTCGGCCAGCCAGGCCTGCTCCTTCAATTTCTCGTCGGCGGCCCGCTGCTCGTTGTTCAGTTTCTCAATCAGCCCGAGGCGTTCCTGCTCGTAGGCGCGATGAGCCTCGGTGAGACTCTGGGAGAACCGCTCGTTCAGGCGGGCCAGTGTGCGCTCACGCTTCTCGTGGAGTTCCTTCAGCCGCGATTCGCTTTCCTGCCGCGCCTTGTGGCGCTCGTGCCGGTATTCACGCTCGGCCTGCTCGGTCTGCTCGCTGATGCGCTTGTCCAGCGAACCTGATTCGCCGGCAAACTCGGCGACGGTCTGTTGAAACAGGGTAATCAGGGCACGCTGGCGCTGGGCGAAGGGCCCTTGCATCAGGTGCTCGACGGTGATGGGCTCTTCGGGTGTGGTCATGCCGTTCATTCGGAGCAGGCGCGCCGCGCCGTCGCGGTGGCGTCGGAGAGTTTTTCCATGGCCGAGAGCGTCGAGCGGATCTTCGGCCCCAGTGCTTCAAGATAGCGTTGTTCAAAGTCGCGGGCCGCCTGGTCGTTCCACACGTCGCGGGCGCGCAGCCACGCGGTGGTCAGTTGCTTGTGTGCGTCGGCCAACATCGCTCGTCCAACCGCCGAACTCATGGAGCCTGCTCCCGCGGAAAAGCCAGCGTGTCGTTCGGCAGCGTGACGCTCTCAACCCCCGCCCCATGCACGATCACCAGCATCCCCCGCGCCAGGCGCAGCACCAACTCCAGCGGCGGACGCAGCGTGATCACGTCCGAAAGCCGCACCCGGTCCAGTTCTCGCCGCTCCGGCTCGGGATGGAGGTCGTTCCCCGCCGGTCCGACGTACCAGCCCGAGTCCTCTGCGTCCACCGGCTCGGCGCGTTCAAGGTAGATGCGCTCCTGCTCCAGCACCCCTGGCGACAGCCGAACCCACAGGCTCGTATCCAGCGTTTCTGACGGATCCAGTTCTGAAATCACGTCCGACTGCCGGATCCGGTCCACGCGCGACAGGTCAAAACGGGGCAACGTTTCCAGCGAAGCCAGCGCCTCGGCCCGGCGACGCCGACCGGGCCCGGGCGTTGCCTGCCGATAGATGGCATAGGGCGACGGACGCGCGTCCCGAAAGCGGTCGCGATCCGCGAAACTCTCGCCGGCGGCCTTGGCAAAGCCCGCTGGCTCTGGCGACGGACCCATCTCTCCCATCGCCGGCGCCTGGATGGCCACGTACTCTTCCAGGGCCGCGCTCATGCGGTCAAGGTCGTACAGAGCCTTGTCTTCCAGCGCCACCAGTTGAGAACTGAGCATCTGGGCCGCGCCCTTGTAGGCCATGTGCTCCTTTTCGAGTTGCCGGATCCAGTATTGTGTATTGGCGGCCCTGGTCTCGGCCTCTTCCAGCCGACGCTGGGCCAACTCCAGCGCCTTGCGTTCTTCCACCGCCGAGCGGGGATCTCCGCTGGCCGTCCGCTGCTTGTTGAACAGGTTGGTCTTGGCCTGCACGATCGCGTCCTGCCGGCGCCGGATCTCCTTCTTCCAGAACGGGGCCTGATCGCGACTCAGCCAGTCGATGGTGCGTGAGGCGTCGGCCTCGGCCGCGATCAGCGCCGCCCGGGCCTCTTCCACAAACTTGATCAGCGCAGGGCGAAACTCCCGCAAGGCCGCGATGGACGTGATTCTCGCACCGCCCGACATGCGCCTACCTCTGCCTCAGGTATTCCTCGACCCGATCGGCCTTCCGCAGCAGGAAGGGAATGTGCTGCTCGGCCGCCTGCGTGAATCGGGTCAGCGTGCGCAGCGTGTGCTCAAACTCGCTGACAAACTTTGCGTGCTCCTGGTCACGCCAGGTCTGGCTGAGCGACTGCATCTGCCCGTTCAACGCATTCATCTGCTGCGTCAGGTTCGCGTTGAATCGCTTGAGCGACTGGGCGAAGCGACGCAGTTCTTCCGGGTCGACGACGGCCTTGGCCATGGGTACCTCCCGTGGGGAGATTGTACGGCACGGCGTCGAAAAGCCCGCAGGACCGTCCGAATGTGGGGGGGGCCGGGGTTCCCTGCATGAGTCGTTCACTCCGAGAACGACATCTCCGTTGCCCACCCATCGATCCCACCTAATCGTCAACGTCGAGCACCGGCCCGATCGGTTGATCGAGCGGGTCGTCCGGCTTCGGCGCCGTGCTGGCGATCATGTCGATCACACGCTTGTTCAGGTTGTTGAACGCCCACGTCGCGAGTTTGAACTCCCGCCCCGCAAAGCGATTCTGGAGTTCGACCAGTTCCTCCGCCCGCTCCGCCTCATCGCCCTCGGCCGTCAGCGTCGCCCACCGCTCCCCATCCTCGTCCACCACGCGCATTGTGACCGTCAGACCGTCGAACGTCTGAAATGTGATCGTGGTCACCAGCCCCTCGAGGCTTTCGCCCGCGGAGCGCACATCCTCGAAGTTCAGTTGCTGCAGCCCCCGGGCGAGCGGGTCGGCCACACCCTCGGAACGCAGCGTGCGGCCCTCGGGCATCGGCGCCACCGCAAAGTGCTCCTGCTCGGGCGTTTCCTTCGTCAGCCGCATCTCCTCGCCGGTCGGCTGCCGGATGACCACGCTGCGGATGCGTGAGCCGTCCACCCGCGCCAGCGTCTTGTCGGCCCACACCGTCGCGTCGAGGCTGGTGTCGGGCTTGAACTCGAGCAGCCACGACTGGGCCTCTCCGCTCTTGCGCACATACCTCATCTGGTTTGAACTGATCCACTCGGTCTTGCCCAGGATCAGCGACGCGAGCGTCTGCCCGGAGGCGTCGCTGAGCGTCAGCAGGGTTGAAGTGCCGCCCTCGCCCGGATCTTCAACCCCGATGCGGGCGTACAGGTCGGGGTTGCGGGTCTTGGGTTCGCCGGTCTGGAGTTCGGCCAACGCGATGATGATCGGGCGCACCCGCGCCTCGACCGCGGGCACCCCGGCCTTCTCGGGCAGCACCCATGCGCCGTCCTGTCGCGCAAGACGCACCTGCCCGCCCGCGCCGCTCAGTTCGACGGAGGCGACGTCGTTGATGCGCGCCAGCAGATCCGGGAAAAGCCGTTCTGAAGGCGCCACCGTCGGCGCGGACCGCGATGACACGTACACCAGCGCCGCCAGCCCGGCCAGCAGAGCGGCCACCGCAACCAGCAACAGGATTCCCCGGGTGTTCATGACGCCTTGACCTCCGCCTCACGCACCCGACGCCGGTCGGCGCCGCGCCTCGACACGCGATAGACCCCAAGGCTGATCGCAAACAGGGCAACCACCGCCGGGACCAGCGCAATGTTGATCACCCGCAGCAGGGTCCCGAGGTTGTGAATCTCGCGGTTCAGGTCCAGTTGCACCTGCCTCAGTTTCTTGCGCGCCTCGATCTGCTGGTTGCGGGCTCGCTCCAGTTCGGACTTCTGCTCCAGCGTCAGCGTCATCGCCTGTCCGTCCGTGCGCGTGCGCTGAATCTCGTTGATCCGTTGCTCGGCCGCCCGCAACTCGTCCTGCAGGCGCTGCTCTTCGGCAAGGCTCTCCTTCTCGGCCGTCTTGCGCATCTCGTCCACGCGCGTGAACGGGCGGAAGTACGACGCGCTGGCCCGAATCGACATCAGGTCCGAGTTGCCGGAGAGATTCTCCACCGCGTTGAGCAGCAGCGAGCCGTTGTCGGCGAACTTCTGATAGCCCAGCGTCATCCCGCCCAGGTTCATCTCCTGCGCCCACGCCCGGTCATAGAGCATGTCCGAGTCGGACAGAATGATGACGTTGATCGGCCCGGTCGAACTGGCCAGGTGCTGGTCGGCCGGGATATTCACCGAAGGCGGACCGGACGCAAAGGCCGACGGAGCCTCGCCCCTGACCCGCACCGCGATGGGAAGAGGCTGGCCTGAGGGCACGAAGTCGCGAATCAGGGCCATCGGATCCGGGAAACTGACCTTCTCCACCGCGATGCGCATCGACTCAGGCCCGGTTGACGCGAGCACGTCCATCGCCAGCGGGCTGTCGGCCTGCTGCTCGATCACCCCGCCGGCCTGCACGGTCACCAGTTGCAGCGCCGTGGTGACGGCGTCATCCTTGCTGAGCAGGTCGCCCTTGAGCAGCAGATACACCACATACGACACCTGCCGCGCGTCCTGTCCCGGAGCATCCACCATGATCGCGTTCTGCTGGTCGCCCGCCACCACCTGCGGCGCCAGGTCGATCTTCCACGCCTTTCCGATCGGACCGAGGTTGGCCGAGCGGTCGGCGGTGTAGAGCGCCATCTGGTTGGCCATGGCTTCCGGTGGAACGTACGACTGGCACTGGGAGTCGAGCGTGAAGACCGCCCGCCCGCCGCGCATGATGAACTGGTCGATGGCGTACCAGGTCTCGGCGCTGAACGACTTGGGGAACACCACCAGCAGTACGCCGATATCTTCCGGGATGCTCGACACGCCCGGCTTGAGCACCTGCACGTCGTACTGCCCGCGCAGTTCGTTCATGATCAGCCACGGTCGCTGCGGACGCCCGGTCATGGGGTCCATCTCCGCCCCATCGATGGGCAGCCCGCTGATCACCGCGATCTTCGGCTTGACCGGGTTGTTGAGCACGTAGATCAGCCGCGCCAGTTCATAGTTGAGCAGCCGCGGCTCGATTGCCCCCATCCACGGAATCACTTCGCGCCCGTCCGTCGAGTTGGTCGCCACCAGCCCGAAGTAGACCTTCTCGCCGCCCGCGCCGACCGGACGCCCCGACAGACCGGCGGCGATCGCCTGGTCCTCCTCCTCGCTGAATGGCTCGGGGTCGATCACCTCCAGTTCGATCTTCCCGCCCGACGCGGCCACGAACTGGCGGAGCGTGTCCTCCACGCGACGCTGCAGCGCGATGGCGCCCGGCTGGTCGGCAAACAGCGTCTTCGAGAAGTAGACCCGCACCCGGATCGGCTCTTCCACGCCCCGCGCGATGTTCCGTGCGCCAACCGGCAGCGTGTACAGCCTGTCCCGGGTCAGGTCCGCGCTCATCGAGCGCAGCGCCATCGACGCCAGCATGTTGACCGCGAAGAACACCACGATGATGGCAGTCAGGGCAAGCAGCGAGAACAGTCGCCTGTGCATGCAAGACTCCTTTCTCAGGCGCTGCGGCGCACTTCAAGGACAATGGCGTTGACCAGCAGAGCCAGCCCGATCAGGCTGGCGAAGAAGACCACGTCGCGAGCCTCGATCACGCCCTGCGAAATCGCCTGGAAGTGCGTCAGGAAACTGAAACTGGCCACCGTCTCGACGATCGCCTGCGGCGCCCACGATTCGATGAACCCAAGCACCGGCGAGAAGCCCGCCAGCAGAAACGCTAGGCACAACACCACCGAGAGCACGAAGGCGATCACCTGGCTCTTCGTCGCCGCCGAGATGCACGCCCCGATGGCCAGGAATCCGCCCGCGAGCACGAACGAGCCCAGGTATCCCGCCGCGATCACGCCGTTGTCCGGCTCGCCGAGGAAGTTCACCGTCATCCAAATCGGAAACGTCAGTGCCAGCGCGATGCCCGCGAACACCCACGCGGCCGCGAACTTCCCGCACACCACCGCCCATGTCGCGATCGGCAGCGTCGCCAGCAGTTCAATGGTGCCGCTGCGGTGCTCCTCGGCCCACAGGCGCATCGAGATCGCCGGGATCAGGAACAGGTACAGCCACGGCTGATAAGCGAAAAACGCCTGCAGGTTGGCCTGCCCGCTGCCCTCGGGGTTTGACCCGAAGAAGTTGCCGAAGTTCTCGTTGAACGTGAACACTCCAACCAGCACCAAGAACACCACGATGAACACGTACGCCACCGGGGTGATGAAGTACCCCGCCAGTTCGCGCTTCAGCACGGCCGCCAGGCCCCTCATGCCGCACCTCCGATCGTGATCGTGCGGAACACCTCGTCGAGTCGGCCGGGTTCGACGCGCATCTCGTCCACCGCGCACCCGCGAGCGGCCGCCACTTCGCGCACTTCCTGCACGATCAGCGCTCCACCCCTTGGGAAAACCCGCAGCCTCAGCGAGCCGTCCCGCTGTCCGAGTTCCTCCACCGCCTGCACGCCGGGCAACTGCCGCAGCGCCGCCGCCAGCCCTTCGGCCGGCGCCCGCACGCCCAGCGTCACCGCGTTGTGCAAGCGCGAACGCGCCTGCAGGGCTGCCGGCGTCTGGTCAGCCAGCACCCGCCCGCGCGCGATCACCACCGCCCGCGTGCACACCGCCTCGACCTCCTCGAGAATGTGTGTCGAAAGCACGATCAGTTTGCCCGGCTGCGCGCCCCCCGCCATCCGGCGGATGAGTTCGCGCACCTCGTGCTTCTGGTTCGGATCCAGCCCGTCGGTCGGCTCGTCGAGGATCAGCACGTCCGGGTCGTGCAGAATGGCCTGCGCCAGCCCGACGCGGCGCTTGTAGCCCTTTGACAGCGTCTCGATCGGCTGCCGCATCACGCCCTCGAGATGCACCAGCGAGGCAACCTCGGCGATCCGTCGCTTGCGGGCCGCTCCATCCAACCCGCGCACCTGCGCGATGAAGCGCAGGTACGACTCCGGCGTCATGTCCGGGTAGGCCGGCGCCCCCTCGGGAAGGTAGCCGATGCGTCTCTTCGCGGCCATCGGCTCCTGCTGCACGTCGTGCCCGCACACGCTCGCCGAGCCGGACGTGGGACGCAGGAAGCCTGTGACCATCTTCATGGTCGTGCTCTTGCCCGCGCCATTCGGCCCGAGAAAGCCCAGAACCTCGCCGGGCGCCACACCCAGCGAAAGGTCATCGACGGCGACGATGGTTCCGAACCGTTTGCACAGTTTCCTGAGTTCGATCATGCGTCCGTTCCGTAGGTCTCCCGGCGCCCGCGAGAGCCCGGCCGAGACCGAAAAGGCTTATGCGCCCGGGCCGCGCGGGGTCAAGTCCGGGTCGAGACGATCACCCTGACAAGCCGACGGGCCCGACTGTCGCCGGGCCCGCGGATCGGTTCACTCAAGCATGCCCAGTTGCCACATCATGAAGATGCGTTGGTCCACCACGTCGCGCACGCGCAGGTGGAGCGGCTTGCCCGCCCCGTGACCGGCGTCGTAGTCCACCCAGAGCAGGACCGGATCCGTGTCCGGGCTCGAGGCGGTTGCCGCCTGCAACGCCGCCACCATCTTGCGCGCATGCATCGGATGCACGCGGGCGTCATTGGCGCCGGCCGTGATCAGCATCGCGGGATACTTCGTGCCAGGTGTGATCTTCTGGTACGGAGAATACTTGATGATGGACTTGAACTGGTTGGGATCTTCACTGCTTCCATACTCGGGAATCCAGTACCGCGCCATCAGGAAGTCCTGGTAGCGGATCATGTCCAGCAGCGGCACCGCCGAGATCGCAGCCGCGAACAGGTCGGGCCTCTGCGTCACCGCCGCTCCGGTCAGCAGTCCGCCGTTGGACCCGCCCGCGATGCCCAGCCGCTCGGGCCTTGTGTATCCGTTGGAGATCAGCCACTCGGCGGCGCTGATGAAGTCATCAAAAACGTTCTGCTTGCGGTCGAGCATGCCCGCTTGGTGCCAGGCTTCGCCATACTCGCCGCCCCCGCGCAGGTTCGCGACGGCGTACACCCCGCCCGACTCGTACCAGGGAAACATGGTGGCGCTGAACGTCGGCGTCATCGCGATGTTGAACCCCCCATATCCATACAGGATCGTCGGGTTGTTGCCATCAAGGCTCAGCCCCTTGCGGTGCACGATGAACATCGAAACCCTGGTTCCGTCCTTCGACGTGTACCACACCTGCTTGACCTCGACCAGCGACGGGTCCACCGGCACATCCGGACGCTCCCAGAGCGTGCGGCTGTCGGTTGCCACGTCCACGTGATAGATCGAAGGCGGCTCGTTGAAACTGGTGAAGGTCAGAAAGGCCTCCGTGCGATCGATGTCCGTCGAGATGCCGGCCGACCCGATGCCCGGCAGCGTCAGTTCTCCCAGACTCCTGCCGTCCAGCGTGAACCGCTCGATCCGTGTCGTCGCGTTCACCAGGTATTCCACCGCCAGCATGCCGCGCGCCGGAGAAGAACTCTCGATCACCTTGTTCGCCTGGTGCGGCACCACCGTCTTCCACCCCGACGGCGCCGGGTTGTGCAGGTCCACCGCCACCACGCACCCGTTCGGCGCATCCAGCGTCGTCTGCATGAAGATCGTGTCGCCGATCACCGGACCGATGCCGCTGGCCTTGCTGTTGATCGTGTCGGCCAGAATCGGAACCAGTTTCTTCTCACCCGTGCGGTGAAAGGCCGACAGGTCCATCGCCCACAGGTCGTTGGACCGCGTGCCCGTGTAATACCCCACGATCAGCCACCGCCCGTTGTCGCTCGCGTACGCGAACGAGCCGTAGGTCTTGGCCACCTCGTCCAGTTGCTTGGCGCTGTACAGCCCCGACGCCCGGTACATCTCCACGAAGTCACGCTGCGAATACAGCGTCAGGTCTTCACGCTCGTGCGTGCCGATCCTGTGAAACTTGATCTGCCCCGAATACGGGTCGCTCGTGCTCTCCAGGTTCTCATAGAAGAACGACCGCCCGTCCGGCTGCCAGTCCACCCCGTTCACCTTGCCCGGGATCTCGTCGGCCAGCCACACCCTCGACTGCACGTCCATCACGTAGCACGTCGAGTTTTCGTCGCCCGCCCGGTACATGCCAAAGGCCAGCAGCGAGCCGTCATCGTTCGGCGACACCCACGAGACCGTCAGCAGCCCGCTCTCGTCCAGCGTGTTCGGGTTCAGCAGTTCCACCGGCTTGCCGCTGGCCCCCTCGCGCATGTAGATCACGGCTTGGGCCTGCGACCCCTCGCGCTTGGAGTAGAAGTAGCGGTTGCCCGCCATCTGCGGAGCACTGATTGTCCCGACCTCCATCAACTGCCGCATCCGCGCTTCGAGTTTGCTCCGCCCCGGCAGCGAGTCGAGCACGCCTCGCGTGTAGGCGTTCTGGGCATGCGTCCACTCGTCGACTTCGGGGGTGGGTTTGCCCATTGCAGCCGGGTCCGAGTTGTCGCCCTCCAGCCAGCGATAGTCGTCGACGATCTGCACGCCGTGGATGGTCTCCTTCACGGTTTCCCTGCGTGTCTGCGGGGGCTCGGCAACCGCGAGCGAACCGCACGAAACCACCAGGCTGAGCAACAAGAACCTGCGCATCGCGCCTCCTTCCAACCGCCTGTTCCCACGAGGCCCTACTGGACCAGACCCTTGGTCAATCGCATGAACGCCGTCTCTAGGTTCACCGGCTCCTCCGTGAACTGCGTGAGCCGGTAGCCCTGATTGACGAGGATATTCGCCAGATCGGTGTACGAGCCACCGCGCTGCTCGTTGTACTCCACGTGCAGGTGCCGCCCCGACCCGCCCACCGCCGTCCCGTCGCCGGACACAATGCGGACTTTTTCCACGCCCGGCACCGCCGCCACCGCTTCGGCCGCCTGCTCCAGCCGGTCCACCACCCCGACGTGAATCACGTGCCCCACCTTGGCTCGCCGCAGAATCGCCTCCACCGTGCCGCTGAACAGCAACTGCCCGCGCTCGATGATTCCCACCGTGTTGCACAACTCGGCCAGTTCGTGCAGAATGTGGCTGGATATCAAGATGGTCTTGCCCATCCGCTTCAGTTCCTTGAGCAACTCGCGGATCTCGATGCGCGCCCGCGGGTCCAGCCCCGACGCCGGCTCGTCCATCAGCAGCACCTTCGGGTCGTGCAGCAGCACCCGCGCAATGCTCAGCCGCTGCTGCATGCCGCGGCTCAGGCTGTTTACCTCCGCCGTCGCCTTGTATCCGAGATCTGTCAACTCCAACACGTCCCGCACGACTTTCCGGCGCTGCTGGCCGTGGATGTTGTACGCGGCCGCGAAAAACTCCAGGTACTCCGTCACCACCATGTCCTCATACGCGCCCATGAAGTCCGGCACGTACCCGATCTGCGGACGGATCAGGCGGTTCTGATACCCCACCGTCAGCCCCGCGATCTGCGCCTGCCCGCTCGATGGCTTGAGCAGCGTGGCCAGAATCTTGATCGTCGTCGTCTTCCCGGCCCCGTTTGGACCGATGAACCCGAAGCACGCCCCCTCCTCAATCGAGAGGTTCAGATTGTCCAGCGCCACCAGTTCCCCGTAGCGCTTGGTCAGGTTGATCGTCTCGATCATCGGCACGGGCAAAGACTCCTCATTCGCTGCTTCCTGCCCTACGAACCTCGGGAGGCGATGGGTCGAGCGGATACACCCACATCACCAACGTCGTCCCTTCCGCCGGCACGCTCTCCCCGTCCAGCCTCACCGGCACCACCCCCGCCGCGTCACGCCCTGTCTGGTTCACCAGCCCCAGCACCATCACCGACGGCTGCGTGAACCACATCCCAACATCGAACCCGTGCGTGCGATCACGCCTGGCCAGTTTGTCGCGCACTCCCGGCCCATCATTGAACGTCGGCGGCCCCAATTGCGGAAACAGCGCCAACGCCTTGAGCCTCTCGCTCAGTCGCCGCGGGTCGGGCCTGATGCCCCCGGCCGGCCCGGGATTCTCCGACGCCAGCAGCGACTCCAGGTACGCCGACGCCAGTTGACGCCGGCGCCCGCCCTGCGTGGCCCCGCGCCGCGTCACCTCCGGCATCGACAGCCGCGTCCCCGGCCGCCACGGATCCGGCAGTTCATACGCCAGCACGTTGGCCGAGAGATTCGCCCCCAGTTGCGCCCCCTCGACGACCGTCACCTGCCCGGTGTTCACCAGCACGAGGACGTCCTCCAACGGGCCCGGCAGGTTGTGGATCAACTCCCCCTCGATCTCATAGTCCACCCGCGTCCCTTCGGCCGTGAACTCCTCAGCCCCCGTTGCGCGCAGGCGCGGTTCCTCGAGGTCGCCCGGCTGTCCCACCGGGTGCGGCAGCGACCATCCGCCCGTCCCGGCCCAGTCCACCATCAGTTCCTTTACCGTCGAACGCGCGGGAAACACCATCTGGTCCGGCTGGCGCGACTCCACTCGATACGAGCGATTGTCCGGAAATCCGCCCAGCGACAGCGACGCGGCCGACGTCCGCAGCGGCGCCACCAGGTTCGACCCCGCTCCCGTGTCTTCCGCTCCCACGTCGACCTGTGCCTGCCCGTAGAACGGCGTGAGAATCGCCATCCACGAGCGGGCGCGCTGCGTTGACTGTCCATGCACCCCGTGCAGCAGCGTTATGTGCCGGATGCTGGCCCGATGCGGCCTCGAAGCCGTCGCCGCCACCCACGACACGACCGTGAACGCCGCCACCGACCCCACGAACGCCGTCCACGCGTGACGCTTCAGTCCCGCGCGACCCAGCAGCATGTAGCCCACCGGCCCGGCGGTCAGCCAATACAGCAGAAACACCACGAACCCAAGTGCCACGCCCATCGCCGCCGTGCCGCGCATGGCGATCTGGCTTTCCAGATCGATGTCCAGTTGAATCGGCGTCCGGCTCGCCAGCCGCGTGGCAAACTGCACGATGCCCTTCTGCGCCGCCTCGTCCGGCGTGAGCAACTGCCCACGCCGACCAAGCACCCGGTGCCAGAACACATCCGCATCGGGCAACCCGCCGGCCCGCAGCCCGCTCAGGCTCAAGTCAATCCCCACCAGCGTCACCGCGCCGCACCCCACCAGACGCCGCATCACGATGCAACGCCCCTCCGGGTCGTTCAGAATCGGCATCGCCTCGCCGGTCCCGGCCCCGTCGGCCCGCTCAAAGAACCGCACCACCCCATTGGTCGGCAGTCGCGCTTCCCGATCCGACGTCAGCAACGCCCGGTATGCCCCAAGATCCACGCCCTCGACCGTCTGCGGCGGCTTGATCGCCGGCATCAGTGACGCCAGCGGATTGCCCACCGTGCTGAACCACTCCTGCCCCACCGAGGGCAGTACGACCACGAAATGCCCGCCCCGCTCGATCCAGTCCCGGATCGCCCGCGCCTTGTCCGTCGTCAACTGCCCCGGGTCGGCCCCGGCCCGCGTCGATGTCCAGCACAAAACGTCCACACCCGCCAGCCCCTGCCACCGATCGGGAATGTCCGACACCTCCAGCCCGGAAGCCAGCCGACTCACCTCGTGCCCCAAAGGCAGGTGCGAAGTGATGTTGCCCGACGGTCCGTAGTCATCCAGCCCCAGACGCGCCGATCCCACCACCCCGATCACTCCGCTGCTGGCGGGAATCGCCCGGCTCAGCGACATGGTGCTTCGCCCCAGCACCCGCCCGGCTCGAAAGCCGAAGCGCGCGTCCGCATCGCTCTCTTCGGCCTCATACGCAAACACTTCGAGGCTGTCCACCCCGGCCCCGCCCGTTGGAACTGGGAAGTACAGCCAGAAACTCTGCACCACTCCCGCATTGGAAGTGACTACCCGGTCGTAGTCGGTCTCGTCGCCGTCGGGATCGGGCACTCGCACCCGCAGAATGATCTCTCGCTGCGGACTGAGCCCCTGGTCGGCTACCTCCAGCCGCAGCCCCGTCCACGACCCTTCGCGGGCCACGTTACCCGGACCAAACCTCCCCAGGTCCAGGCGCACCCCGTCCGGCACTTCCTGCGCATGAGCCTGACGCCCCGCAGGCGGCGCCAGCAGCACGAAAACCCCCAGAAGTATGCCCAGATGCCGCACGCGTGTCACTTGGCTGGATTCTACCGATCAAGCGACGACCGGATTCAGCCGATGCCCCACGCATGTCCCATACGCCGCAATGGGCCTGGTTCTGCTTGGCCGCCGTGGTTGCCGCCGCCGTCCTCTCGCTGCTGCGCGCCATGGCCGTTCAGGTCCGCAACGGCCAAGCCCTGCACGACCTGCGCCGCCGCGTCTTCGAGGTCCGCATCGGGTACCTCAAGCAGATCATCGCAACCTACCAACCCCTCGAGGGTGAAGTCGAGATCATCGAAGACACAGCGCCCGCTTCGTCGCCCGACGAGCCTCGCATGGCCGCCTGAGCCCGGTCCCAGACTCAAAAAAAGAACCGGCGCCCGACGAGCCGTCCTTGTGAACGGGAGCGCTCGCCTCAACGCCAGTTCTAGTCGTCCTGTGTCAACGGGCTCGGTTTACCCGCCCGCTCCAGGGCGCACGGGGCGAACGCTAGGCCCGCCGCCCGGACGCCCGCCTTCGTCTTCCTCCTCTTCCGTCTGGAACAGGTCGTGAGCCGCATCCCGGAGTTCGATGAGGCGCGCGCGGGCCGCGGTGGCCTTGGCGCTGTCCCCGGCCGCGATCGCCAGTTCCAGTTCCAGCGTCTCGCGGATGGACTTGACCAGCGACTCCCGCATCGCCATCTGGTACGCGGCCTTGTTCTCGCCGAACTTGGCCCGGGCGGCTTCGGACATCTCGACCGTTGCCAGATGCTGCTTGGCCATCACCAGCCCCACCTGCACCTGCTCAAGCGCCGCCAGATCGCCGTCGCGCGTCGCGGCCGCAAACTCGCTCCGCCCCAGCCGCCGCATCGCACGCCCGGCCTGCGACATCCCGCCCTCGAAGGTCATCGCAGCCCCCGGCGCGCCTTCCACCGCGGGCCCGCCTTCACGCCCCGGCTGGCGGGCCGCGAAATTCGCTTCCAGTTCGGCCCGATCCAGATACCCGTCCTTGTTGGTGTCCGCACGCTCGAACATGCGTTCGCCCGGACCGCCCGCGACCTCCTCACGCGACAGTTTCCCGTCGCCATTGGCATCCTGCTGCATCATGCGCTCGATCATCTGCGCCGGGTCAAACTGACGCCCCGGCTGCCCCTCGCGCCCGGGCTGCCCCTGCCGAACCGGCTGCACCCCAGGCTGGTTCGAGGGCTGCCCGCCCTGCTGGGCCAGCCCCGACGCGGCCGCCAGACCAAGCACCGGAACCACCGCCAACGCCAGCCAGTTCGTCTTCTTCATGGACCGTCTCCCTGTATTGAATCTTCTGGAATCGGGGCGCACTCTCGGCGCCCGCGTGAGACCAACGATCATAGTTCCCGGACATTGCAGTCCGGCACCGGTCATTCCAGCCGACGCAGCGCCGCCAGCACTTCGTCGGGCCTGGCCCGCTTGGTGTAGTCCTCATTCACGTACGCATACCGAATCACGCCGTCCTCGTCGATGAGGTACGTCGCCGGAATCACCAGATCCCAGTTCTTCTGCGCGTTGACCTGCTCCAGGTCGATCCCGAGCCCCCGATACCTCTCTCTCGTCCGCGCGTCGAGCGTGAAGCCCAAATCAAACCTCGCTGCCGCCTCTCCGCGCGCGTCCGACAGCACAGTGAACCCAAGTCCATGCTTGCCAGCGGTTTGTGATGCAAAGCCCGGCGACTCCGGCGTGATGGCGATCAACTCGCCCCCCAGATCGCGCAACTCCTCGAGCCGATCCTGCCACTCCTTCAGTTCGTTCGCACAATACGGGCACCACCCGCCGCGATAGAACGCCAGCACCACCGGCCCCCGGGCGTACACGTCCGCCAGTTGCACCTCCTGCCCGTCCGCAGCCTGCAGAGTCGCATCCGGGGCCCGGTCGCCCGCCAGAAGCCCGCGCTGCGTGTCCGTCCCGGCCGCGTTCGCCTTCTGCCGGGCCGCGCATGGCTCACACTCCATCCACGAGCGGATCGTGCAGCACCCTGAAACCATCCCGCACGCGGCCAAGAACACACAAACCCCCCATACTCGCATCTTTCGCCCCCGATTTGCATTCGCGACCGAGACGACCGCGACGGGCCATATCCACCATACCTGCTGGGCAGGATGTATGGTCAGTCGCAGGATGGGAAAGTCCAGCCGCCCCTGCCCCCGGGCCGACGATGGGCGCATGCCCGATCGCTACTGCATCAAAGACGGTTATGTACCCCAGACGACCGCCCACTCGCTCGAAGCGGCCCCCGGTGCCTACTGGCAGCCCTGGCGCGTCCAACAGGCCTCAAAATACCAGTTCGATGTGTACCAATCCGCGCGACAAATGGCCGACGCGACCGGCCCCCGCTCCGTCGCCGACGTCGGCTGTGGAACGGGCTGGAAACTCAACCACTTCTTCAGGGGATATCGCGTCGTTGCCTTCGATCAGCCAACGCTGGCGGAGGTCGTGCATCGGCACGCCCCGGGGGCCGAGTTTCGCCCGATCGATCTGGCCTGCCCCGGCACCAGCGACGAGTCCTTTGACCTGGTCATCTGCGCCGACGTGATCGAACACCTGCTCGACCCCGACCCTTGCATGGAGTTCCTGCGCAGCCTGACCGGGCGCTTCTGCTTCCTCTCCACGCCGGAGCGCGACATCGTGCGCGGCGCCGACTGCATGGGATCAGTCAAGGACGTGCATGTACGTGAGTGGAATGCGGCCGAATTCGCCAGGTACGTCTCCTCGCGCGGATTCGAGATCCTCCGTCACGAGTTGCTGCCTCCGGCGCGCCTCGACGACGCGGAGCATGCTCTCCGCGCCCAAAGCCCGCTACAGACGCGCGCCTGGCACGGGTGTCAACTGGTGGTCTGCCGCCCGGCCATGTAGACCGCTGCCCGCGGCTGGGACGCGGTGCACAAAAGCAAATCGACCCGCCGAAGCGGGTCGATGGTGTCGAAACTGGTTGTTGCAATCAGCGGCGACGACGGGCCGCGGCCGCCCCCAGTCCGAGCAGCGCCAGCGCGCCCGGAGCCGGCACGCCCGGAACCTTGTCCGAGCCGCCATTGGCCAGCCCGCGGAAGCGGACGAGGAAGTTCCACTGGTTCGGCCCGTTCATGAACGAAGAGGCGCTGAGCAAGTTGGCGTCCAGCGCGGTCACGGCGAAGGTGAACGTCGCCGAGCCGCCGACGGCGATGCCGTCAGCGGGGCTGCCGCCGCCCGTCCAGTTGGCGCCCAGGGCCGCGCCAGCGTCGAAGTTTCCGTAGGGAGAAGCCGACTCGTTGCCGGTGTTCAGGAAGTTGGCGTTGGTCGTGCTGGTCAGGATGGCCGAGGCCCCGGCGTCGGTCGAGTTGATGTTGAACACAAACCCGGTCAGGAACCCGCCCACGCCGCCGGGCGTGGTGTTGGTCAGGCTGACGATCAGCGTGCCGCTCGACCCCCCGCCGTAGGTGTAGTCGAGCGTGCCTGTGTAGTTGGCGCCGGTCTGCTCGGTGCTGTTCATGACCGAGCCGGAAATGTTGACGATGTCTGCCTGGGCCGCACCGGCCAGGGCAAACGCAACGATCGCGGACATACTGATGGCGCGCATGGTCTCTCTCCTCTTGATCACGCCCCCCGGGGCGCCCTGTTGCTACGGCTTGGCCGATGCTCGGCCTGTCTCTCTCCAGTCAGCCGTTCGCTCCAGTCTAGCCTAGGGTTCCTTCCCGGAACACAAAAGAGCCATGTGTCCACTCGATTTGCAGAAATTATGTTCAGCCTGTGCCGACCACAGGTGGTTATTGGGCTTCAATCCGTTCTTGCCGAGTGAGTTATGGCACGAGATGCGGATGACTTTTCCTCGTTATCAGACCGTCTTATAACAGATAAACTGAGGCGTATATATTTGTTCGGGCGCACCATTACGAGGCCGCACGAAGGTGTGCGGCCTTGGTGAGTACCAGATGCTCACATCCGTTTTCGCTTATGGCTGCAACTTCCACTCCGGCAGACGCCCCGGCGTCCACGGCGCTCCGGCCTTTTCCAAGTCGGCCTCGAGCGAGGGAATGTCCCACTCCACGATCGTCTTGAGCGACACCAGCACCTCGGTGAATGCCTCGCCTGCGTAGCGGTACTGCGCCTCGTCGCTGGCTGCCGGCGCCACCGCGCCCGACCAAAGGCGATCGACGATGCTCTCCACGCGCTCGTTGATCGTGGCCTCCTGCGCTTCGTCCTGCGCGCTGACCGTCGGATCACCCGACAGGCGGATCTCCAAACCGCGCAGTTTGAGCCGCAGCGTTTCCTCCCGCTGTGCCAGCGCCGGATCGGCGCCGGGCGTTTCCAGAATCGCCTGCCGCAGGTGCCTCACGCGCTGTTGGGCGTCGTGGATCAGTCGGTTGGCGCCCAGCACCGCGCGCTGCAGGTCGCCCACCTTGCGCTGGAACGCCAGCAGCGCCGCCCGGTCTTGCGGCTCGAGCAGCCCCAGCCCCAGGGCCGAGAGTTCAAACGCCACCGGCTCGGTCAGCGCCGTCACCACGCCTTCCACTTCGCTGGCCAGTTCCACCGTGTATGTCCCCGGCGCCGCCACGCATCCGCTCGGGCGATCATCCCACGGCTCCGGCTCGCTGACGCTGAACGAAATCGGCTGCCACGACGGATAACGCAGATCCCACGCCACCCGGTGCGCGCCCCTGTCGCGGCTTCCCACGATGCGCCGCACCACCGAGCCCTCCGCGTCGCGCACCACGAGCAGCACGCGCGGTGCACGCTGCGCATCCTCGGCCCGGAACTCGTCCATCGTCGGGTACCTCCATCCCTCCTTTTTTTCCGCTTCCTGGCGCACTTCCTTCAGCGTCCTGAACTTCTCCTTCAGGTAATACGTGAACACGGCGCCGTAGGGCGGGTTCTCGGCCGCGTACAGCGTCGCCCCCGCCGACCCGCGCCCGTTGCGGTTGCCCAGCCGAGTGCGCTCGTAATATAACTTCGGGTTCCGCACTGGGAAGACCACCGCCTCGGCCGCCAGCGCTTCTTCAGAGAGATGACGCAGGGCCGTATAGTCATCGAGCACGTAGAAACCGCGTCCGAACGTGCCAGCAACCAGGTCATGCTCGCGCCGCTGGATCTCGATGTCGCGGGCCGAGATGGTCGGCATGCCCTTGAGTTTGTGCCAGTGCGCCCCCCCGTCGAGCGAGCAGAACACGCCGAACTCGGTGCCGACGAAGAGCAGATTCTCGTCCACCTCGTCCTGCGCCAGCGCGTACACCACGTGCCCCTCCGGCAGGTCGCCGACGATGGAAGTCCATGAGTGCCCACGGTCGTCCGAGCGATAGACATACGGCGCAAAATCGCCCTGTTTGTGATTATCGAAGGTTGCAAACACGGTGTCCGGCCTGGTGACTGACGCGCGCAGTGATGACACGTATGTCAGTTTCGGCACATTGCCGATCAGTTCCACCTCCAGCCGCCGCCACGTCTGTCCGGCGTCCTCGGTGGTCTGAATCAGCCCGTCGTCGGTGCCCACGTAGATCAACCCTTCGACCAGTGGCGACTCGGACAGCGCCACGGTGTTCCCGTAGATCGAGGTCGAGTTGTGCTTGGCCACCGCCTCGGGCTTCTGGATCACGCCCATCACTTCCAGCGCGTTGCGGTCGATGCGGCGCGTCAGGTTGCCTGACACCGCCTGCCAGTTTTCCCCGCGATCGTCGGAGCGATACAGCCGGCGTCCGCCGAAGTACAGCCGGGTGTGCGAGTGGGGGCTGATGAGCAGCGGCGAGTCCCAGTTGAACACCTGCGGCTCTTCGCCGGGCGCCTCGCGCGGAACGATCGACACCGCCTGCCCGCTGCGCCGGTCATAGCGCACCAGTCCGCCGTGCTGATACTGCCCGTACACGATGTTCGGGTCCGTCGGGTCGATCTGCGGCTCGAACCCGTCGCCCCCGACCACCACGAACCAGTTTTCGTTCGTGATGCCGACGCGATCGGTCGTGCGCGAAGGTCCGCCCACCGTGTTGTTGTCCTGCGTGCCGCCGTAAATGTAATAAAACGGTTCGGAGTTGTCGACCGCCACCTTGTAGAACTGGGTGACGGGCAGATTCGGCGCATAGCGCCAGGTCTGCCCGCGATTCCATGATTCGTAGAGCCCGCCGTCGCAGCCGACCCGGAGGTGGTCGGAGTCGTGGGGATTGATCCACAGCGCGTGATCGTCGACGTGCCGGCTGTTGTTGGGTACGCGCATCCACGTCGCGCCGCCGTCGTTGGTCACCTGCAGGTATGTATCGAGCGAGTAGACCCGGTCCACGTGGCGCGGGTCGGGCACCAGTTCGTTGTAATACTGCGGGCTGGAACTCATGTAACTCGATCGCTTTTCCCAGCTCTCGCCCCGATCGGTCGAGCGGAAGACGCCGCCCTTGTCCTCGGCCGCCTCGACGATCGCATAGATCACGTCAGGGTTGGCCGGCGAGACCGCCAGCCCGATGCGTCCCTTGTCCACGCCCGGCAGGCCCTTCTCGATCTTGCGCCAGGTTCTGCCCGCGTCGGTGGACTTGTAGAGCCCCGACTCCGGCCCGCCGTTGATCAGCGTCCACACGTGCCGGCGGCGCTGATAGGCCGAGGCGTACAGCGTGTCGGGGTCGCGCGGGTCAAGGTGCACCTCGTTCACGCCTGTGTTCTCGGAGATGTCGAGGATCTTCTCCCATGTCGCGCCACCGTCGGTGGTCTTGTAAAGCCCGCGGTCCCCGCCCGCCTTCCACAGCGGGCCCTGAGCGGCCACATAGACGGTGTTCGAGTCGCGCGGGTCGATGATGATCTTTCCGATGTGCTCGCTGGCCTTGAGGCCCACGTTGATCCACGACGAGCCCCCGTCCACCGACTTGTACACCCCGTCGCCCCACGACACGCTGCGCTGCGAGTTGTTCTCGCCCGTGCCCACCCAGACCACCTGCGGGTTGTTGGGGTCGATGCTCACGCACCCGATCGAGTACGAGTTCTCCCCATCGAACACCGGCTTGAAGGTCACGCCCGCGTCGGTGGTCAGCCACACCCCGCCCGAGGCCACCGCCACGAAAAACCGCGAGTAGTTGGTCGGGTCCACCGCCAGGTCGCCGATGCGCCCGGACATGAAGGCGGGCCCAATCGAGCGGAACTTGAGCGCGTTGATGACGTCAAGCACGCGCGGCTTGTCCTTCCTTTCCTCTCCAGCCGCCACTTCGCTCTCTTCGGGCTCATTGCCGCCCTCGTCCTGCCGAAACGCGGTGCTTTCCGACGTCGCTTGCTCTTCCTCTTGCGCCAGCGCAGGAGTCACCAGTCCGAGCATCAGAACAAAGACCAACCATTTCGACATTGTTTGCTCCTGCCTTCCCAACACTCCCCGACAAGAAAAAACCCCATATTTCACCGACGGATGGTTCCGTTTCACTCACAAAGACGGAACCGCCACGGGTCGATTCAGGTACCGGAAGCCGGTGCAAGAGGATACCGTGCTCCCACGCGGTGAGGGGAACCATGCCGTTTTCGGACCGGCTTGCCGCATCCGCCGCGGCAGGGCTCGGTTCTATCACTCGTTTTGGCGTTCGCTCGCCAGCATCAAATCGCGTCGGCCGATCCTGCTTCGGTCTTCCAATGAGGGGTTTTTCTCGGTAAGGGGGTTTCCATCGTGTCGAAGAACAGAATGCGTGCCCTGATGGCATTCGCCACCGGTCTGGTGCTCTCCGGGTCGTCCGCCATTGCTGACCTTCCCTCGGCCGCCGACCTGCTGAGCCACGCTCGCCTCAGCGCCCTGGCGATGGGAGAGTCGACCATCCTCGAAGACTTCCCGCTTGCCGACGCCGGTCGCTTTGCCCTTGATGTCACCCGATTCTCGGTCATCACGCCCGGCGGCCGCATTGTCGAGGGCACGGTCGCCGGCGACGTCGATCTGCCCGACACCGGGCTGGTCCTGCTCAAGGGCACCGTCGTCGGGCACGACGAACAGTCCAGCGTATTCATCGCCGTTGGCAAGTGGGGCATCAACGGGCTGGTCACGCTCAACGACGAGTTCTTCTCCATCACCACCGGCCCGTACACCGGCCTGCTCGCGCCCGACGCCGAAGTCGCCGTCACCAGCAACTTCGACCTCACCGCCACCACTGACTCGTTCTGCCACTACGACCCCGGCATCGCGAAACTGAATCCCACGCGCGAGGGACCGATCGAGGCCGACGATCAACCCCTGTTCACCTCCCGCGGCACGACCTGCCGTCTGGCCAGCCTGGCCATCGACAGCGATTACGAGTTCACCAACCGTCTGTTCGGCAACAACACCAGCGCCTCGGCCGACTACGCCCAGACCCTCTTGGGCGCCACTTCCACGATCTACGAGCGCGACATCGGCGTCTCCATCTCCATCGGATACCTGCGCGTCTGGGGCAGCAACATCGACCCATACACCACCGGCAACCTCGACACCTTCCTCGAACAGGTCCGCTCCGAGTGGCGCACCAACATGACCGCCATCAGTCGCGTCGTCGTGCACGGACTGTCCGGGCGCAACCTCGGCGGCGGCGTCGCCTATCTCAACGTCCTGTGCTCACGCAACCTCGGCTACGGCGTCTCTTCCAGCCTCGCCGGCTCATTTCCAAACCCGCCGCAGGACCACAGCAACGCCAACTGGGACATCATCGTCGTTCCACACGAAATCGGACATAACTTCGGCGCCCAGCACACCCACGACTACAACCCGCCCATCGACCAGTGCGGCAGCGGCAACTGCGCCGGCGCCTGGGGTGGCACCATCATGAGTTACTGCCACCTCTGCTCGGGCGGAGTCCGCAACATTGTCCTCAACTTCTACCCCAGCATCGCCGCCATCATGCAAAGCCGCGCTCAGGCTGCCAGTTGCATCGACACTTCCACCGGCTCCTATGTGACTGTCGATGACCAGGCCTACACCCTCGCCGGCATGCCAGTGGCCATCGACGTGCTCGCCAACGATGACGCCGCCTCCTGCTCTACTCCCAGTTTGCTCGGCGTGCAGTCGCCCACCGCACACGGCGGCACGGCCTCCATCATCGCCGGCTCCCCCTTCCAGAAGATCCAGTACACCCCGCCGGCCAACTTCAGCGGCCTCGATACCTTCACCTACACCATCAACGACGGACTTGCCGGAAACGTCAGCGTCGAGGTGCACAGCCTCCGCAGCCCCGACAACCCTGCCGAGCCTCAGCCCGGCGTCCAGGTTTCCTATTACATGCTCACCAACCCCACCGGCATGCCCAACTTCGACAGCATGACGCCCTACTTCTCCGACATCCTGCCCAATATCAACTATCCCTCCACCACCGGCAACTTCGCCACCAGCGCGCTCAACCAGAACGTCGGCGCCGTCTTCGATGGCTATGTGAACGTCCCCTTCCCCGGTCTCTATCGCTTCGAGGTCGAATCCAGCGATGGCGCCGTCCTCTGGATCGGAGATGATCTCGTCGTCGACAACTCCGGCCTGCACGATGTTCAGACCGACTGGGGCGTGGTCGGCCTGCTCCCCGGACTGCACCAGGTCCACATCGAGTACTTCGAGGCCACCGGAAACGCCGCGCTCATCGTCCGCAACGCGCTCGACGGGCTGACTCCGGCGGTCATCCCCACCTCAGCCTGGTTCTACTCCACCGCCGCGCCAGACCCCTGCCCGGCGGACTTCAACCACGACGGCGCCCTCGACTTCTTCGACGTGCAGAACTTCCTGGCCGCCTTTGCCGCCCACAACGCCTCGGCCGACATCAACGATGACAACTCCTTCGACTTCTTCGACGTTCAGGCCTTTCTCGCCCTCTTCGCCGCCGGCTGCCCGTAACCCCGTCGCCTAGTCATTTCCCGACGGGATGCAACCCAGCCCAGACGCCCGGTCGCTCTCGAGCGGCCGGGCTTTCGTTTTGTTCTCTCGCCTGTTACGCACCGGTGACGCCCGCCCACGCTTCGATTTGGTATCACTAGGCAAGGAGGTTCACCATGCAGCGCACCGCATTGCTCGCTCTTGTCCTGCTCGCCGGCCACGCCATCGCGAAGGAAACGCTTCCCATCCGCGAAGTCACCATCTTCAAGGACGGGCACGCCATGGTTCTGCACTCGGGCTCCATGCCCACCAACGAAGCCGGCGATGTCACGCTGGAGGAACTCCCCCAGCCCATTCTCGGCACCTTCTGGGCCTTCGAGAATCAGGACGGCGCCACGCTGCGCAGCGTCAAGGCCGGCACCGTCGAAGAGCCCATCGAGGTCGACCCCGGCAATCTCACAGACCTGCTCCTGTTGAGCATCGGCGAGCACATGACCGTCACGCTCATGGACGCCAACACCGTCACTGGCACGCTGGTCAAGGTCGTGGGCAGCGTCTCGGGCACGGCCCTCATCCAGAGCGACACCCTCGTCGCCATCCCTCTGTCCGACATCCGCCGCGTCCACTTCACCGACGCCTCCGCCGCGCAGGCCCGCCAGCGCACCACCGTGCTGCGCAACCGACTCTCCATCGATCTGGCATGGCAAAACTCCCCTGCCAAACAGGCCGACGTCGGCATGATGTACATCCAGAGAGGCTTGCGCTGGATCCCCTCCTACCGCGTCACCCTCCTTGACGACGACACCGCCCGCATCGAACTCCAGGCCACCCTCGTCAATGAACTGGCCGACCTCGAAGACGTCTCCGCCCATCTCGTCGTCGGCGTCCCCACCTTCGCCTTCGCCGACACCATCGACCCCATCGCGCTCCAGGAGCAGATCGCGCCGCTCGGTCAATTCTTCGGCCGCGCCGACCAGACCGCCTACGCCCTCAGCAACGCCATCATGTCGCAGACCGCCCGCATGGGCGAATCTCGTGCTCGCGGCGGCGCAGGCGGCTATGTCAGCGATGACGGCGCCCCGCCCGCCGACATCGAAGTCGGAGGCTCCGAAAGCACGGAAGACCTCTACGTCTTCCATCTCGAACATCTCACCCTCCGCAAGGGCGAGCGCCTCGTCGTCCCCATCGCCTCGGCCGAAGTCCCTTTCGAGCCGGTCTATACCCTCACCCTGCCCGTCGCACCGCCCACCGAGGCCTGGCAGTACTTCAACACCGACCAGCAGCGGCAGATCGCCGCCATGCTCAGCAAGCCCACCGCCACCCACGTCCTGCGCATGACCAACTCCACCGATCACCCCTTCACCACCGCCCCGGCCCTCATCATCCGCGACGGACGCCCACTCGCTCAGGGCTTGCTGAAGTACACCGCAAAGTCGGCCAAGGTCGACCTCGATGTCACCAAGGCCGTCGACATCCGCGTCGAAACCTCGCAGAAGGAAACCACCCGCGCCCAGGATGGCCTCCGCTGGAACGACCACACCTACGCGCGCATCAACCTCGAAGGCGCCGCCGCGATCACAAACTACAAAACCCGCCCCGTCAAACTCGAAGTCACCAAGTTCGTCCTCGGCCTGGGCGACGGCGCCTCACACGACGGCAAGGTCGAACAGATCGACTTCTACACCGACCTCGACTGGAGCAACCCCAACTTCCAGTGGTACCGCTGGTATGGCTGGCCCTGGTGGTGGAGCCGACTCAATGGTGCCGCCCGTGTCAAGTGGGAACTCCAACTCGACCCCGGCCAGCACGTCGACCTTACCTGGCAGTGGCACTACTTCTGGGGCTGATATGTGCCTCTGGGTAGATGGGCTCTCCCAGCCGATGGGCTCACATCGCGAACCATAATCAGAGCCCCCCGCGCCCGCGGGGGGCTCCTTTGGCATCCATGAAACGCGGGCCCGCACCCTCGCCTCGTCATTGAGGTTCTCACTTCCCCGCCACCCACTTGGCGCCGCACTCCGGCTCGCTCAACTTCTTGATCGGCTTCATCTCCAGTTTCCGGAACTCCACCACCGATCCCTCGGCCTGCAGCGCGATCTGCCCGCTCGTCGCCGTGCACTCAAACCCGTCATTCACCAGGTCGCCGTTCACCCACACACGCAGCCGGCCTCCCAGCGCCTCGATCACCATGCGGTTCCACTCACCCACAGGGTTCTCGCTCCCGTCGGTCAGGTTGAGAATCCGCCGCGAATCCTCGGGCCCGCCGCCCCATTTCTCCGGCGGCCCCCCGCGCCGCGCCGCCATGTTCTCCACCTTGATGTTCTCCCCGATGCACCAGAAATCCCCCGCGTTCCCCGAGTGCATCTGCACCTCGATCGAAGCCGGGAACATCCCGTACAACGCCCGCGGCCTCGACAAGTGCACCAGCACCCCGCAGTTGCCCGCCTCGCCCGGGAACCGATACTCGATGTCCAGCCGATAGTCCTGGTACGACTCGTCCGTGATCAGGTGCCCCGGCGGGTTGCCCATGCTCACCAGCAGACCGTCCCGCGCCACGAAACTCGGGGGCACGCTCGCGCCGCCGTCGGCCGCCGGCACGTCCGCATGCCATCCCGCCAGATCAGTCCCGTTGAACAACGACGCCGCCCGCTTCTGCCCGCACGAAGCAAGCACCAGCATCGGCATCACGACACCCAAGAGCACCAGACGATTGATCGCGCGATTCATGTCGACCCTCCATGTCCCCGCAAGCGCGGAAGCGCATTGTACTGGAAGGCACGAAGGGACGGAGCGAAGCGAGCCCGAAGCGCCGGCGAGGGAGATCAGAGCCTCCCGCGCGAGCGGGAGGTCATCGCATCGGTCGACAACGATTGAAGCAGGCCCGATCGAAAGGGAGCGATCCATCCACCAGCGACACTTCTTGGGGATCGTGACGCGAAGACCGCCTCCGCCGCCCGCCGCGGACGAGTTCGCCCAGCACCAAGATCACTACGCCCGCCGGCGCGGGGATGACGCGGACGGAAATCGGCGATGTGGTCAGGCCGGCCAACAGGTCCACGTCACCGGTCCCCTGGTCAGCGGTCGCAATGACGAGGTCTTCATGATAATCCAACCAGACAAGGTAGGGTACAGGCATGCTGGACGGCGCACGAAGGAAGAACTCTAACGTACCTCGGTTTGCTCCGACGGTTGTCACTTCGAACATCGCCACCGGCAGTGGGTTGTTATAATCTACAGGTTGAACAGGCCAGCCTTCCCCTTGAAAGACCATAAAATCCCTCAGTCACGCGCCGTCGGATGTTCCGGGGCTGAGCCTGTAGAACCCAGCGAGAACAGGAGACAGATGATCGAGCGATCCGAGTGAACCCGCCGTTTCGACGCTGGCATACACGCCATTCAAATATCGCCCTTCGATGCCCAGTATCGGCACGCCATTGACTTCATACTTTGCCCACAACCACACTTGAAACGTATCGCCGGCCATGACCGACTCTGGCGCTTCAAACCAGGTGCGGAACATGTGTTCCTGTGCCTGCGCCAGGGCTGGCGCGACGACCGGCACCCCGGCCAATACGGCGATTTGAGTCAGCCTTCGCAGCATCGCTATCACCCCCCCTGAGTTTTCGACTTGCGTACGGAGCGTGTTTCCTCTATCGTGCAACAGTTTCCGGGGCGTGTCAACCAGATCGGAGGAATCCATGTTTGGTTGGTCGGCAGTTCGGTTGCTGGGGGCGGTCGTGTTCGGCCTTGTTTTCCTTCCCGTGGGGGGGGGTGTACGGTCAGATCGGAGGAGGGTACCAGGGCATCGAGCCGATCACGCTGCTCAATGACCCGCACTTCTCGCCATCGAGCCTCTCGCCGTATGGGCAGCACTGGCTGCACACGACCAAGGTGACCTATGCGTGGCGACTGGTGGGTTACGACCAGCCTTACACGGTTGACCACAACAACCCCAACCGCACGATTGCACTCATCGACAGCGGCATTAACATGGATCACCACGAGTTTGGTGGGGATGGCGTGGTGCCATGGAAACTCCACCCGGCGAGCGCGACATTTGTTCAGGAGGGGTTTCCCGCATGCGCAGGCTGCGACTGCGTTTCCTCCATCGACGACCCCCTGACCCCGAAGGCGGGCCAACCGACGTGCAGGACAGGCTTTGGGCGATTCAGCCAGGTATACTGCCGCACGGCACCATCGTCGCGGGTATTGCCGGCGCCTACGCGCAAAACGCCGAAGGTATTGCCGGGGTATGCTGGGATTGCAGGCTGCTGGTTCTGAGGGTCGCGACCTTTCATCGCAACACCAGGCAAGACTGCACCAACAGTTGCCGTGCCACCGCTGGGCCGGTCGCCGCGAGCATTCATTCCGCCGCTGGCTGGAACCCCGAACAGAGTGAAGATGTTGATTCCGGGTGGAATCCTGTAAGGGCACGGGTCATCTGCACCGCCACCGACGGAATCGCCAAATACAACAATGCGAACGTCTTCTGCGATGACAATAACGTGCTCAACCGCGCTATCGACAAAGCCCACGCGCGCGGGTGTATTATCATTGCGATCACCGGCAACGATGTTGGCGTGTGCTGGGAAGCTCTGGCCGATCCGGACGACCCGACCTGCACCCCGCTGCCCGTGCTCAGTGTTGTTGCCCCGATCGAGGACATGATCGCCACCTTTGTGTACGACCAGACGCAGAGTCCGCCCGGGGCTCTCTACGGGTTTCTCAACGAAAACGTTGCTGGAACCTCGTGGGCCTCGCCGCAGGTGCCCGGCATGGTCGCGCTCATGCTCGGCGTCAATCCCGCGCTGACCTTCGAAGCCTTGAAGTACATTCTCGAAGTCACGGCGACCAACATCGGAGTACCGGGCTACGACCAGTCGACGGGTGCTGGTCTGATGAATGCGCGCGAGGCCGTCGGAGAGGTGACAAAGTACACACTTCCCGCCGACTGGAACGGCGACGGGAACATCGAAACCATCGACGCGGCACTCAACCTCATCGACTACACCAGTGCCGAGGCGATGACCGACCTGAACCTCGACACGGCCCAAACCGCCGATGACGTTGCCACCTTCCTCGACAGTTACTCGAACGATTGAGCAGCGGCGTGATGCCCACCGGCTGGAAGCCGGTCCCACTACCGCAGCCGCGCCAGCGCCGCCAGCCGCTTCTCCGTCGGCGGGTGCGTCGCAAACAGGTTCACCAGCGTCTGCCCTCCGCCCGAGAACGGCTCCACGATGAACAGGTTGTTCTGCGCCGGGTTCGGCTGGTCCAGCGGAATCCGCTTCGCATACACCTCGAGTTTCTGCAGCGCGCTCATCAGCCCGTTCGGCGAGCCGGCGATCGCCGCCCCGTCCGCGTCGGCCTCAAACTCCCGCGTCCGGCTGATCATCGCCCGAATCAACGCCGCCCCGATCGCGCCGAGCAGAATCGCCCCGAACATCACCAGTGGGTTCCCGCCCTCGCGACGGTTGCCCATCATGAAGAAGAACCCGTACTGCGCAATGAACGCCAGCGTCCCCGCGATCATCGCGGCCACGGTCGAAATCAGCGTGTCCCGGTTCTTGATGTGCGCCAACTCGTGCGCCGCCACCCCTTCCAACTCGTGCGGCGACAGCAGGTCAATCGCCCCCTGCGTAAACGCCACCGCCGCCTTGCGCGGGCTGCGCCCGGTCGCAAACGCATTGGGCGCCTGATGCGGGCACAGGTACACCCGCGGCATCGGCAGCCCGGCGCGTTGGCGCAGCCGATCGACCATGCGATACAGGTCGCCGCCCGTCTCCGGCGTCAGTTCGCGCCCGCGCATCGCCGCAATCGCGATCTTGTCCGAAAAGAAGAACGCGATGAGGTTCACGATCCCGCCGAAAATCAGCCCCATCCACAGGTATTCCTGCCCGATCGCGCCGCCCACGGCCACGAACAGGCCCATGAGCGCGCCCAGCAGGATCGCCGTCTTCGCATTGTTCACAAATCCGTGCATGATGACCTCTTTGAGCGTCTCCTCTTTGTTTGGAGAAGGCACCCAGCCCTTTCCGCGTCAGACTACGTGCATACCGCGTGCCGGGTTCTCAGGGGCTTTCCGGCCGCGTCAGGGCTGTCGGCTCCTGCCCGCCCGGCGTCTGTTCGACCGCGGCGCTGTCAGTCTGGCGGGCCTTGAACTGTGTCAGGCTGTCGTACGCCATCTTCACCGCCGACGCCCCGAGAATCACCGAAATCGCGACCTTGAGATATGGCAGGTGCAGCCGGTGCGTGCACCACGCGCCGAACCGCGCCCCGGCCACCGCTCCCAGCCCCATCGGCCCCGCGATCGCCAGCGCGTCCAGCCAGTGTTGCCCGTGCGTGTGCAGCAGGGCCAGTTTGGTCACCGAACCGATCAGCGCCGTCACCCACATCACCGCCGCGCTGGCCGCGATGCACTGTCTCAACGGCACCTTGGCCACGATCTGCAGCAATGGCACCATCACGATGCCCCCGCCGATCCCAAGGAACCCGCCGAGAAACCCCGTCACGCACCCGATGCTCACCAACAGCAACCTGCCCCCCCATTGATGGTGAGGCTCGGGCTCCGGGAGTTTGCGAACCGCCGAGTACAGATTGAAAAGGCAGTAGCACCCGAGAAAGACAATCAGCACGTTCTTGGCCACCGTACCGTCAAACAGGTTGACCGCCAGCACTCCCAATACGATCGACACGCTCATCGAGGCCAGGATCGGACGCACCAGTTCTCGCCGCACCGCTCCCTGCCGGGCGTGCTGCACCCGTGAGAAGTAGGCCACGACCACGTTCACCAGCATGGCCGACGCCATGTACAGGTGGTGCTCGTCCCGCGCCGGCGTGGCATAGCCCAGAACAATCGCCAGCCCGGGCAGCATGATGATCGAACCTCCGATGCCGGCAAGTCCGCCGACAACGCCGGCCCCCAGTCCGATCAGAAGCGTGGCCACGAACACGAACACCCGGCAACCCTCCGCAAAGCCGACATGCTACGCCCCGCGACCGTGCGACCCCGCCCCCGCCCTTCCCTCGGCGTCCCTCGGGCACAGCCGTCCCGCGCACTCGTGATATGGTCTGTGTTCGTGTATCCACCCGTTTCAGGCGTCACAGGGCGCAACCCCGAGCACCCTTCGAATCCACTCCGGTGTGCCCGACCTGAATCTGGGCTACAGTGTCTCCCGTTGCCGATCTCGTTCGGGCTTGGTTTTGGGACCAGGCCCGGCGGCGTGGTGTGCAGGGTGGGATCTGCCCTCCACGTTGATGCGGGTGAGGCGATGATCGGGAGACTTGAACCGTGAGATACGCAAAGGCGAACTCTCCGCGCGGTTGTCGTGCGCGCGCCAACCCGGCACTGACCGCTCTCGCGTGGACCTTCGCCACCTTTGCCACGGCCGCCTCGGCCATCGTGGTCAAGGAACTCGGTTCGGCTCCACCCCTCGCCCGCGTCGAGACTCTTCCGGCCCGTCAGGCCCTCGCCCTGCCCGCCGGGCACCTCTTCGCCGATCCTGAACCGGAGCATGAAGAACAGGTGGTCGAGCACGTGCCCGTCCGCCAAGCCTCGAACATCCGCTGGTTCGACGGGCGTCCGGTCCGCCCTGCCCGAGTGGTGACCATGGTCGTCACCGCCTATTCCCCCGACGCCCGTTCGTGCGGAGACTTCGCCGACGGCCGGACCGCCACCCTCCACTCGGTTTGCACCAACGCCATGCAGATCGTGGCTGCCGACCCCAGGGTGTTACCCTATGGTTCCATCGTGAGCGTCCCCGGCTACGCCTCGGGCGACATCGTCCCCGTCCTCGACTGCGGACAAGCGATCAAGGGCAACCGTCTCGACGTCCTGTATCCCTCACATTCCCAGGCCCGCAAGTGGGGGCGACAGCGCCTCAAGGTCACCATCTGGGAATACGCCGACGGCAAGCCCGCCACCAACCCACGCCGCGTTCGCTAACTCTCAAGGCCTCGGAGCACCCTCGGGCTGCGGGTTGTCCGGCGTCGGGGCGCCCTGTTCGGTCACACGCTTCATCCCGATCCAGTCAAACTCGAACTGAAACTCCACCATCGGCCCGATCAGCGGCGGATAGTCGAACGGGCCCGCGCTGAGCCGGCTGGTGTTGATCTTCGGCCTGGGAGTGAGCGTCAACGTCACGTCCCACAACTGCGCACCCGTCAGGTCGTCCATCTTCAGCACCATGCGCGAGGGGATCGTCCCCAGGAACGACCTGCCGATCGGAAGTCCCGTTCCCGGATCGATCACCTGGAAACGCGCGTTGGCGTCACGATTCCGCGGACCGGGCCGAATCTCCGAGATCAGCAGCCGCCAGCGCGTGTTCCCGTGCATCGACCGCTGCACCGAGTCGATCCACTGCCCCAGCCGGCGCTGGTACTCGGCTCGCGCGTCGTCCGACGCCAGCGACAGGCCGGCAAACGACCGTTCCCACGACTCGCGCAGCGACCGCAGCAGCGAAGCCGGCGACGCCAGCGGATCGGCCGGGATGGGTGCTTCCTGGGCAATCTCCGCCGGACTGATCTGCTCGGGAGCCTGCGTCGGCGCCCGCTGTGGCTCGGGCTGGACTGGCGACGGAGCCGCCGAGCGCTGGGCCAACTGTTCCTCCAGCGCTCGCGCCTTCGCCTCGGTCTGCCCGAGACGCTCGGCCAGCGATCTGTTCTCCACCAACGCGGCTTCCAGGTTCTCCGCCAACTGCTCGCGCTCGGCCTCGAGCAGCGCCACCTTCTCCCGCAGCAGCGCAATCTCGTTGCGCAACTCGGCCGGCGTCTCCTCCTGGGCTGGCGCCAGTCCGCCCAGCCACGCCGCCAGCAATACCGCCAACATCTGAATGCGTGCGACCATGGTGCGTCTCCTGTCCCACCTACTGTACCACCTCGACATGATCATCGGACAACGGACGCCAAGGCCCCAGTCGCTCGATGAACTCCTTTCCCCGGAGATCATGCGCCGTCTCGATCGTCTCGACGTGATCAGCCGCAAGGTTTTCGCCGGCAAACTCCCGGGCGAGCGCCGTTCCAAGAAGCGCGGGCAGAGCGTCGAGTTCGAAGACTTCCGCCCCTACGTCGCCGGCGACGACCTCCGACACGTCGATTGGAACGTCTACGCACGACTCAACCGACTCTTCATCAAACTCTTCCGCGAAGAGGAAGACCTCTCCGTCGTCCTCGTCCTCGACTGTTCGTCTTCCATGGACGTCGGTTCGCCTTCCAAACTCATCTTTGCCAATCGCTTGGCCATGGCCCTGGGATACGTCGCCCTGGTCAACCAGAACCGCCTCTCCGCCGCACGCTTCGACCACACCGGTCGCGTCGAGCAACTCCGGCCCGTGCGCGGACGCCAGAGCCTGCAGCGCCTCGCCGATTTCCTCCTCGAAGGCCTGACCTTGTCCACCGCCGCCCCGGGGCAGGCCGACCTCGCATCGGCCGTCCGACGCATCGCCGCCAGCCAGGGTGGGCGCGGCGTCCTCATCCTCATGAGCGACTTCCTCTACCCCTCCGGCTGGACCAGCGCCCTCAACTACCTTGCCCACGCCGGAGGCGGCTTCGACGTCACCTGCCTGCAGATCCTCGCACGCGGCGAACTCGAACCCGCACTCGAAATCGAACGCGGGCTTGTCGGCGACGTGCGATTGACCGACGTCGAGTCCGGCCGCGCCACGGAGGTCACCGTCACCCGCGACGTCATCCGCCGCTATGAACAGCGCCTCCGCGACTTGCTTGCCCGCCTCGAAGCCGACTGCAAGGCCCGATCCATGCGCTGGATGCTCGTCCCCAGCGACACCGACCTCAACCACTTCATGCTCCATACCCTCCGCGCCCGCGGCGTGCTGGGGTGAGCGGCGCGCGCGTTGTCTCCGTGAATGACCTCGCCTCGAACTGGCAAACCGCCTCGCGCCCGCACCTCACGGATCTGCAGGCCTCTTCCCGACCTCCCACTGGCCAATCAACTCCGCCACCGCCTTGGCCACGTCGTTGGGCACCAGCATCGCCAGGTTGTACTGCTCGACCCGCCACTGCCCGTTCTGGAGCGTCAGCACACCCGAGCCTCGCAGCGTGCCGTAGGCCTCGTTGCTCAGGATCTCGTCGAACCAGGCCGTGCGCCCGTCCGCCGAAAACGCCACATGCCGTTCGTGCGGCACATATTCCCACCCTCGCCCCGCACGGAAGTACGGCTTGCAGAATGCCCGAAACTCCTCGCGCGTCCATCGCTCGCCGGCGTCGGTGCCGAGGAACACGCCGTCGGCGCTCAGGCGACCGACGTAGCCCTCCATGTCGGCCCGCGCCGCCGCCGCGTGAAAGCCATCCAGCGCCGCATTCACCTCGCGCATCGCGCCATGCCGATGCCCAGCACCCGCACAGCCCCAAAGCAATGCGTTGTTCGCGCACGCCACCGCACCGCACACGATTGGCGTCCCACAGAACTTGACGGCACCCATGCATCTGGTCATGGGCGCAGTCTAGCCGAAAGGGCCTGGACCCGCGATCAGCGACCGCGCCTCCTCATCGGCACCAGCATGCCGACGAGCATCCCCGTCGCCGGAGAGGGCACGTTGCGTTCGGCCCACTCGATCGCGGCGTCGTGTTCCTGTTCGCTCATGCCGTGGTTGAACACCGTCCAGATGGACTTCGACGCGGCGATGCCGGGGTCTGTCGCGGCAAAACGCAGTTGGAGCAGATAGATGCCCGCCGCCGCCGACTGCGGAAGCAGAAAGTCATAGTGTTCATCAAACACTCCGCCGGTGTAGACAATATGGAACCCGGGCACGACGCCATCGACACCCGGCGTGCTCACCGAGTTGGGTCCGAACTCGATCGTCATGGCGTCGCCTGCTACGTCGTGGAAGTGCTGCCCGCTCGCGTTCCACACCCGCAGTGCTGCCAGCACGTCAAAGCCGATTCCCGTGCCGGGCGCAAACTCGTCGGCCGGGATGAATACCCCCGGCTCGTCAGACGCCACGACGCTTCCGTTGAAACTCATCTCGGCTGCGAACACACGCGCACCTAGGTCGGTCACCGTGCCCGTGTCGTGATCGCCCAGCCCGACCACGATCCGCCCGTTTCGCACCACCAGCCCGTAGTCGCCGTTCTCCCCGTGCCCGAAGGCCGCCCCGCTGGCAACACCCATCAGACAAGCCGAAATCACCCGTCCCCCTTGACGTCCCATGACACAACTCTCCTTCCCCGAGAACGCCGCGTCGCAGCGTTCAGCCAACCGCGTTGCGTGCCGGCCACGCAGATCTTCCGACGTGGACGAACCGGACACCCGTCACGCTCTAACAACGGCGTGGATGTCTCCTCCACGCTCCCGCTCCCCACTCAATTACACCCTCCTGCGAACAAGCCCAGGAAGTTCTGCACATCAAAGAAGTTGAACATCCCGTCGCCGTTCAGGTCGGCGCGGGCGTCATGCGACGCAAGAGCCGCAAGAAACGCCTGCACGTCAAAGAAGTTGAGCGCGCCATCAGCGTTGAAATCAGGCACGCACGCGGGCCCCGTCAGGTGATCGAGCACCCACCGCATTGCCCCCTCCTGCTCGGGCAGGCCCTCGCCTTGCGCAAAGACCACCCAGAACGGCTCGCTGGGCGAGAGCACCCCGCCCTCGGTCCACAGCGTCAGTTCCAGCAGCCACACGCCGCTCATCGCGCTGCCTCCACCGATGAGCGCAAAACCCAAGTGATGATGAAATACGCCCGCTCCGCTCACGTCACCGAAGGCATAGCCCGGCACGATCATGTCACTTGTGGGCGTGAACCGGTCGATGCCGCTCCTGCGAATGCGGATGCGCTCGGTCGGAATGACCTCCGGGAACTCCTGGGCCGCGGCATCCCACCGGCGCAGTCCGCGCATGATGTCAAACCCAAACACGGCACCGGGTGGCAGAGCGCCAACCAGGGAGTCGAAGCCGGGATCGTTGGTAAAATCAGCAAATCCCTCGGCCCCGAACCTGGCCGCAAACACCCGCGCCGGCTCAATGGCGATTCCGTCGGTTGAACGGTTTGTCTCGATCCGGTTTCCCCACCCGACGCTGAGAATCACGTCAGCGGTGTGCACCTGCGCTCCGCTGGCCTCGGCCAGTACCGATGCAATGAAGCCGCCGACAAACCACTTCCACGTCATGTTGCACATGACTTTCTCTCCATTCCGGCACGCTCTTACCGCGATGGCAGGCCCGCTTCCGGGTGAAACCGGTTCCTCAGCGTGCTCTCGTACACCTGGCCAAACTGCAGCGTCTGGGCGTGCCCGTCGAGGAACCCATAATTGGCAATCGACGAAATCGACTTCTCCGGTCCCCCGTGCGCGTCGATCTGCATCTCCTTGGCGGCGAACGTCGGAATCGCCTCGTCCGGCCAATCGCCCCATGCCTCGGCATGCACATGGTCCGACTTGGCAAATCCCACGCTGGTTTCCGTCGGGCCCTGCTGGGCCATCATCAGAAAGTGCACGGTTTCCCCCGGCCTGGGGATCTTGTGAAGCGCGTCATAACTCGTCCGCGTCGTGCGCCGATGCGTCACCGGGTCATGCAGCAGGAAAGGGCCCACGCTGCGCGTCGTGAAGTTGTTCAGCCCGTAACTGCTCAGCCGGCTGAACGCCGGAATCGCCGGATCGTTCGACGGATCGCCATCCGAAAACTCCCGCCGGTGCTCTTCAAAGAAGTTCAACAATTCAGGAAGGACCAGCCCCGTGTCCTGCCCCCCGTCGGCGACATTCCAGTAGACGCTCCGGTCGGCCGGTGACCGCGTGACCAGCGGCGAGCCGTAATACTCCGATAACGTCGCCAGCCACGACGACGGAAAGTCGTTGGCGACGCCCCCGTGCGGTAGGGCCGCGTCAATGAAGGCGCCGCTCGACCCCTCCAGATACATCTGGTGCGCCGTCTCCAGTTGCCGCATGTTCGACAGGCACGCCAGGGCGCGGGCCGTCCGCCGCGCACTGGATAACCCCGGGAGCAAAACCCCGATCAACAGCGCGCTGATCGAGATGACCACCAGCAACTCGATGAGCGTGAATCCGGGTCCGGTCAAATATCGCACATGCATACGCATTCGCAAGAAGATAGCCCGTCGGTGTGGCTGATGCAAGTGCATGTGCAGAAAAGGCGCGCAACCGGCTGTTCGGCCCCGTAGGTCCGATTCCGGCCGGCACGCCGATGCTCAGGGCCCCCCGGCCCTCCTGCAGGGCCCGGCGCCTCCACTTCCCGTCTCCGCCTGCGCCACGTTCGGGTCGTCGCGCCCTCACCCGGCCAACATGCGGAACCTGGCTTCGTATCCCACGCTGACCACCCGCCCGCGGTCCACCCGGTCCAGTTCGTCGAACTTCACAAGCGTCATGCCCGTCCACGAGCGCCCGTGATGGTCCACCAGCGTCCCGGCCGTTGCCGGGTGCGTAGCCTGCGCCTTGATCGCGTCGCGCAGCGTCCACAGGGCACTGTCGCTGGAGGCCGTCAATCGCCCGCGCACCACCACCTCCAGTTCCAGCGTGCCAAAGGCCGCCGATCCGGGAATCGACGGATCCCCGAATGCGCGCAGCGCCACCGTGTACAGGCCCTGCTCGCCCATGCAGAAGCGGTGCGGGCCTGAGCCGAAGAGATCAAGCGCCTTGAACGAACTGCTCATCCTCCACCTCCCACGCTGATCGGGTCGCTCACGCCGTCTGCGGACAGCGCCCACAGCACGATCGACCGCAGTCCTCCCCTGCGCGTCACTTCGTGTCGCACGTCGCCGACGACGACCTGTGCTTCGATGATGACACGCCCAGCGTCGGTGCCCGAGCGGGCGACCTCGAAGCGCAGCGGCCCGAGGGCCCCCGGCAGCGGGCTTTCGATTGAGCCGCTGTCCAGGCGCTGCACCAGGGCGATGCGCACGCGCTGCTCGGGCGCGTCGGTCCACACCATCTGCGGGCCCGCATCGCTCCACTCCTGCACCAGGCGATGCGCCAGCCGATCGATGGCGATCGACTCGACCCTCTCCCACGCCTGCCCGTTGAACGTGACCTTCTCCGGATTGAGCACCAGCATCGCCTTACCCCCTCACCAGCGCCAGGATGTTGAGCCGGCGGACCGCGTCGGGCTGCCCGTCGCCGTCGGTGTCGATCATCGCCACCGCGCGCTGGCGCTCGTCGGCGAAGCGCTGTCGATAGAACTCGGCCTTGTGCGCCAGTGGAGATTCGGGCCCCATCGCCGAACTGGCGCCGGTGTAGACCAGGTGCAGAGCGCCCAGCGCCTCGACGCGCGCCATCGCCTCGGGGTTGACAATCGCCGAGACGCCGATGCTCTCCTCCCGCTCGTGCACGTCGGGCTCGATGCCGATCATGCGCAGCACCTGCCGGTGCACCATCGCGATCTGCGGCGCAAAGGTGAGCACGCTGACCTCCACGCCCGTCGAGCCGCTGGCGGGAATGAGCGCATCATCGCCCGATGAGCGGAGGCGCGAGATGGTGAGCACCGTGCCGGACACGCGTGCGATCACCTCATAGGCCGTGCCCGCGACCAGCACGACGTGACCCGCCTGAACCCCGGCAGCGTCGAAGAGCACGTCCTGTGAAGCCATTGTCAGAACGGTGCCCGTGCACGACCCGGTTCCCAGCACCAGGCGCTGGCTGACCCATGCGACATCGCGGAACAGGGCTGGCTCGAGCGTGAGCAGCAGCACGTCGTTTGCGAAACTCATGTGACCCTCCTTGTGAGAAACCCCGGGCGGGGTGTGACCCCCGCCCGGAGCGCACGCGAGTCCCCCCGGTCCCCGCGAAACTACACTGCCAGCCCGGAGATCAGTCCGTGGGCCGCCTCGTTCTTGAACTCGAGCGTGTACTCGCCGATGACCTGTCCGCTGACCGAGTCACCCTTGGCCGCCAGCGGCTTGTAGTGGAAACTGCGCCCCTGGAGCGGGGGCACGGCGATGCGGCTGGAGTCGATCAGAAGCAGGGAGTCCGCGGGCATCCAGCGGCTGAGGATGATGCGGCAGACGCCGAAGTCGCTCTCGTACACCGACACGAGATTGCGGTACGCCGTATCCTCAGGCAGATAGGCGCGGCTGCCGGTGGTGAAGGAGTTGAGCCGGCGCTTCTGCGTCCCGCCGACGACGATGGTGTCGACCGAGCCGCTGGACTGTTCCCAGATGGCGCGCAGGGCCGCGTTGAGGACGGCCTCGTTGAGTTCGCTTCCGTCTCCGTCGCCGTCGGGAATGTCCCCGGTGCCCGGCGTGAAGCGGTTGGACTGAATGGAATGCCGGATGCCGTTCATGGAGCGGCGGACGGTGGACGAGCCCTGCTGGTTGGTGGTAGGCGCCACGCCGTTGATGACACAGTTCTCCAGATCGCGCAGGAGTTCGCGCATGCGTTCCTGCTTCTGGTAGTCGATCTCGTCGCCGACCCCGTGCGCGCGGGCCGCCTGCATGGAGCCGCTGACCTCGATGGCGGCCGTGAAGATCTGTGTGTAGTTCTGCTTGCGGACGCGGGTGGTGAAGCGGGCCTGCGGGGCCTCGGCGCCTTCGAGGGCTGCGTTGCCGAGGATGTAGAGCACCATGTCGTTGGCCAGCGTCGCCGGAGTTGTGCCGCCGTAGGAGCGGGCCACCGTCAGAGTCTGCGTGCCCAGGTTGATCGCCGCGACGAACATCACTTCGCTCGATGAGCCGGGGCGCACCAGGTCGCCCACCTGGAAGATGGTCGCGTCATCGACGATGATGGCGGCGCAGGTCTGCGGCGTGGGCGTGAAGGTGGTCTGGTTGATCTGCCCGGTGTTGGGCAGCAGTTTGTCCTCGATCCACTCGTGCAGCGTGCTCATCGCCGGTCGCTTGGCGTCGCCGAGATGATCGAGCAGCGGCGTCTCGAAGGGACTGATGATCCCGATGACGTCGGAGACGTCCTCCATGAGTTCCGGGAACGAACTCCCGCCGTCGTAGGTTGCCTTGCCGGTGAATGCCATGTTCCTTTCCTCTCCTTGTCAGGTGTGCGAAACGGCTTGATGAACTCAGTTACGCGCCGCGTCGAGCGCGGAGATACCGAAGCAGAGCGGCCCGGTCGCCCGAGGCCTTGGCTTCGTCGGCCAGCCCGGCGAGCAGGTCGCGCCCTTCACAGACCGCCTGCCCGCTCATCACGGAGCGACGAGGGGTGCCGCGGAAGAGGAAGGGCTTGGTGCGCTTTACCTCCGCCACGGCTGCGGGCACGTCGAGCGATGCGTCGGCCTCGAGCACGCGCTCGACGAGCAGGCGTGCGATCTCCACGTCGATGGCCTCGGCCAGGGTGAGTTCGAGTTCCATGTTGCGCTGACGCTGCTGTTGCGCGGTGCTGGCGCGCAAATCCTGCATTTCCTGCTCGATCTGGGCGATGCGTTCCTCGAGTTCGCCCACGCGGGCTTCGGCGCGTACGGCCCGGGCTTTCCAGACCATTTCCTCGCTGATCGCGGGCGAAGCGGAGACGGGCGAATCGGCGGGCGGTTGCTGTTCGCCCGAGCCGCCGCCGATGGGTCCGCCGCCTCCGATGCTGCCGCCGCCTCCGATTGATCCCATGATGCTTCTCCCTTGCTGTTGGTGTGCATGGCGGGCTTGGCGCGATCAGGCGATGCCGGGATCGCTGTCGGCGTAGCCCAGTTCCCCGAGCACGCGCTCGGCGGGAACACCCAGTTCGATCTTGCCACGAGCGGCCGCGACCTCTTCGTGCGCATCGAGGGGCTGCGGATTAGGCCACAGAATGCGGATGCGCCGATCCTGGGGCGTGGTGTGCAGCACGCCGGCCGCGTCGAGCGCGGTGAGCACGAGTTCACACACGCCGACGAGCCCGCGCCCGTAGGTAACGCGCTTGCGCGCGGTCTTGGCGAGCAGGCCCATGAGCGTGACCTTGAGCGCCGTGGCGCTGGAGAGGTTTCCGATTTTGGCGCGAATGACACCCCCGGCCAGCGGCGGAACGGCGCTGATTTTGTCCATGGCCTCGCGGATTTCGTCGATGTGGGCTCGCTCGCTGGGCGAGTCGGCGTCGCCGCCGAAGGACTCGATTCTTGCGTCGGGGTTGTCGGTGACCCAGATCTGCCCAGGGGCGACGGGCGCGCGGTCGAAGCCGTCGAGCCCGGTGGCCAGATACATCTTGAAGCATTGCATGGTCACGCGGTTGGCGCGGTCGGACAGGCGCGTGTTGAGTTCGTCCTGGAGGGGGATGAGCGGCTCGACCTCGCTGAGCCCTTCGTAGCGGAAGGGCTGGGCCATGTTCTGGACATGGATGACGGGCACGACGCCGGGCAGCAGCGTGCTGCGCGATTCGGCGACGAGTTGTTCATCTTCGTAGCGATGCCACAGCCCGGGCCCGAAAACTTCGGTGACGGCGCTGCGGTGTCGGCGATGGAGCGGCGCGGGCGTCTGCGGGCGCTGGCGGGGGAAGAGCGAGCGACGCGGCTCGCGGGCCGGTTCGGCCAGGTTGATTTCGCGTTCGAAGTGGACTACGTAGGCGTCGAGGGTTCGGTAGTCCTCGGGGCTGACGATGGGGATGCCGCGTGTGGGCTCGATGATTTCGATGCTGACCAGCGAGGCGATGCGGTCGATGAGGTGCGTGGATTCGTCGCCGGGGACGAGTGTGCCCGTGCGGGCGAGGGCGGGCTCGTCGAGACGGACGAGCAGGTCGACGTAGCCATAGACATGCCCGAGCAGGGCCATGTCCTGGAGCAGCGCGATTCCGCCGGAGCGCTCCCAGACGGCGTCGAGCAGGCGTTCGATGGTGCGGCGGAGCGGTTCGTCGTCGGCGGTGCTGAGCAGTTGCAAGGGTTTTCCGAACATGAAGTCGACCATGGTGGCAATGCGCCAGGCGATGTCGTTCTCGATGACGATTTCGCGCGTGGAGCGCATGCGATCGTCGAGCAGCGGGGACGCGGGCGCGACCAGGCGCGGGGGCAGTCCGCGGCGTTGTGCGGGCAGGCGTGCGAGAGCATCACCCACGCCCACCGGCTCGAGCGGATTCCGGAAGTACGTCCAGAGTTGCGTAAGTCGGGGGATGCGCCCCGAGGTGTGCTCGTCGATGACGAGTTGGAGCAATGCCTCATCGAGGCCGACGCTGGAAAACGCTTCGAGCCGGTAGGACATGGGTGCCCGTCTCCTTCCCTCGCCCGGTGCGGGGCATACCCATGCCCGGCACGGACGCGGGCGCGCGCATGAGGATGGAGTTGCGAGCCGCGGGAAAGGAGCGCAAGTGCCGGGGAATCAAGGCGCAGAAGGAAAACGGAAGAAGAGTGTGCACGCGCCGTCCGCTCGGTCGCCGGCGCGCGCACACTCGTGAGAGGTATGGGATTTCAGATCAGCGGCGCGTTGGGGTGCACCGGACATCCGGGGTGGGTCGTTCTCTCCAAGAACGACATCGCCTCGGAGGGTCGAAGTGTCCCGAGTCCCTCCGCAGGGTCGAAGAGCCCGAGACCGGACGGGGAGACGAGTTCGATACGGGCGTCGGGCCCGCCGGTTCCCCGATGCGGCCAACAATCGCTCATGGCCAAGCGACCCGACCTGACGAACCAGCAGAAGAAGATTGTGAGTCGGTACTACGAGCATCGGGACACCATTTCTGCGACGAAACTCTCGGAACTGGTGGGCGAGTTGTACCTGTGCGCGGGCGACGAGAAGAAGTCGGCGCGCCTGTGGAAACAGGCCGCGACGGCGCTGAAGAACCTGGGAGTGAAAGAAACGGAGGCGGACCGCATCGTCACCACGCGCGATCTCAAGGCACTGGCGCTGCAGGCGGGGAAGGGCGCGTGAGGAACCTCCACGAGATGCCCGGAGACGGGCACTCCTCCGGCGTTCTTCTGGCTTGTGATCGCTGAGTGCCTAGGGCCTCATCAGCCTGGCGATTATGTCCAGCCCCTGTTCGAGTTTGGCACGCGGGGCCGCGAAGGACAGGCGGATGTGGGTGTCGCGAGCGCTGAACACGCGGCCCGGGATGAGCAGAACCTTGTGCTCGATGCAGCGCTCGGCGAACTGCGAGCCGGTCAGCCCGAGGTGTTCAGGCACTTTGGGGAAGGCGTAGAACGCGCCGCAGGGCGGGGTCAGTTCAGTGACGCGCGAGAGTTTCTCGACGACCAGGTCGCGGCGCTGCTCGTAGTCATGAACGAAGTCGCCCACGTCGGTGTCGAGCGCGGCGGCGGCGCCGGCTTGCAACGGAGCGGGGGCGCAGACGAAGGTGTATTGCTGGAGTTTGGTGATCTGCTCGATGAGCGGCGCCGGGCCGGCGGCATAGCCGAGGCGCCAGCCGGTGCACCCGTAGGTCTTGCCGAAGCCGCGCACGAGCAGCATGGACTCGTGCGAGCCGGCGAAGCGCGCGGGCGTCGGGCAGCGCAGATGCCCCGACGGATCGCGCTGCGTGCGCCCGTCGGAGAAGGTGAACGCGTCGTAGATTTCGTCGGAGATGAGCACGATGTTGCGCGAGCGGCACAGGTCGAGCAGGTCGCGGCAGTCTTGTTCGCGCGCCACCACCCCGGCCGGGTTCGACGGCGAGTTGAGCAGCACGATCTTGGTGCGGCTGGTCAGCAGTGGCTCGACACGGGCGGCGGTGAGCCGGAAGTCGGGATAGGTGTCGGCGAGCACGGCCCTGGCGCCGCACATCTCGGCCAGCGGCGGATAGACGACGAAATAGGGATCGGGGATGACGACTTCATCGCCGGGGTTGAGGATGGAGAGGAAGGCCAGCAGGAGGGCGCCCGAGGTACCGCTGGTGACGGCGATGCCGGGAGCGCCCGGCCCGATGGTGGGCCAGTTGAGGTCGGAGGCCAAGTGCCGGGCGATGCGCTGGCGCAGCGGAGCGGTGCCCTGGGTGAGGGTGTACCCGTTCTGGTCGGCGCGAATGGCGTCGATGGCGGCCTGCTTGACCGCGGGGGGAACCGGGAAGTCGGGCTGCCCGATGGAAAGGTTGATGGGGTCGGTCAGTTTCGAACCGAGTTCGAAGACGCGACGGATGCCGGAGACATCGATCTGCAGGGCGCGGCGCGCCAGCAGGGAGGCGACGTCCATGGGATCACTTGGAGGTGGGCTTGGTCTTGGGCAGACCCAGCGCCGAATCCTTCTTGGGATCTAGGCGCTTGTCGGTGCTTAGTTTGGCAATGCGTTCGGCGCGGTTCATGACGGAGCGCACGCCGGCGAGTTTGTTCTTCGACTTGAGGGAGGGATCCATGCTCATCACGACACTCCTCAGGGGAATCTGGTCCAGAGGGGCTTGGCGAAGTTGGACGCGCCCCCGTTGGCCTGCCATTCAGCGCCGAGGCGCTTGACTTCTTCTTCGTGGGCCCGTCGCTGGGCGCCGGTGTCGCGGTACTGCTCGCTGGGGATGCCCAGTTTCATGGAGACGAGCCGGTACCGGGCGGGATTGTTGGCCGTGCCCTGGCGCGAATCCACCGGCACCGCAATGGCCGGAACGCCCCGGGAGGCCAGGAACTGAATGGCGGCGTCGGCCTGATCGCGCGAAAGGGTCGCCAGTTCCAGGTAGTTGGACCCGGAAACGCGCGGGTCTGCGTACAGCGTCCCGCTGGGAGACAGGATGCCGGCGGTGGTGGCAGCGGCGTCGGTGCGGGGAGGTTGGGCCTGGTTCTCGGACCGTGGCGGGTCGGTGCTGGTGTTGTTGCCCGGTCGGACGGGATTGAGGGCCTGGTTGGAGTCGTTGGGAATCGCCAAGGGACCGGCTGGTGGCAGGTTGGTCGGCTGGGTCTGCTCGGCCCAGGATCGCTCGCCGGCCCCGAAGCCCACGCGATACCCGATGGACCAAGCGGCTACCGCGAGAGCCAGGGCGGCGGCCACGAAGCCGTAGATCGCGGCGTAGGACAGCGTCAGGCGCCCGTGCCCGGCAGGTGCGACGGCTGGAGGCGGCGGCGGGGCATAGCGATCGGAGGTCGGTGCGGACTCGATGGGCTGGCGCGGCGTGAGAGCGGGTGTCGGGCTGCCGGGGGCAGCGGTCGGCCTGGGCGCGGGGGTCCGCAGCACCGGGGCGCGCGGCGATTCGACGGGCGGAAGATTCTCCTCGCGCGCCTTGGCGAGGTGTTCGAAGAGCGGCTTGTGCGAGCGGCCGGGCATGGGCAAGTGTAGAGGCGCGAATCGCGCGTCGGGGAGAGAGAGCCACGCGACTCGCATGAGTGCGGCATGCACGGACCGACCGCTCCCGCATGGTCGGGCGTCGTGGAAGCGATCGATGCGGGAAGATCGCAACTGCCGTCTCGGGGCGTCTGGGATTTACCCCCGAGGGGGAGGAGTTAGCCCACGTCGGCCAGGCCGAGCGCGTCGCCGTACTTCTTGACCAGGCGTCGGCGCAGGAGTGCGTCGGCGGGTCGGTCGAGTCGGGGGGAGAGATTGACCCATGCGGCCGCGTCGGCGCGCGAGAGTTTGAGCAGGTCAAGGTCGCGCGAGAGATCGGCCACTTCGAGCAGCATGTCGCCCGACTGGCGCGCGCCGATGAGTTCGCCGGGCCCGCGGATCTGGAAGTCGCGTTCGGCCAGTTCAAAGCCGTCGGCGATGGTGCGCATGGCTTCGAGGCGTTCGACGGCGTCGGGGGTCTTTGGGTCGGCGATCAGGACGCAGGCCGAGGCTCGCGGTCCGCGGCCGACGCGCCCGCGCAACTGGTGGAGTTGCGCCAGTCCGAAGCGGTCGGCCTCTTCGATGAGCATAACCGTGGCGTTGGGCACGTCGACACCGACCTCGATGACGGTGGTGCAGACGAGGCAGTGGATGTGCCCGTCGCGGAAGTCGGCCATGGTCTGCTCACGCTGGCGGCGAGGCAGGCGCGCGTGCATCGGTTCGACGCGGTGGCCCGCCAGCGCGCCGGTGCGCAATCGCTCGAGCACGGCCTCGACGCCGGAGGACTGGTCCGAGTCGATCGTCGGCACGACGACGTAGGCCTGGTCGCCGCGGGCGAGGCGATCGCGCAGGAAGGCGTAGGCTTCGTCGCGGCGTTCGGGCGGAAGCACCCGCGTGGCGATGCGCGAGCGCCCCGGTGGAAGTTCGTCGATGATCGAGACATCCAAGTCGCCGAAGAGTGTCATGGCGACAGTGCGCGGGATGGGCGTGGCCGTCATGACGAGCGTGTGCGGGCTGGAGTGCTCGTCGGCGCCCTTGGCGCGCAGGGCGGCGCGCTGGTGGACGCCGAAGCGGTGCTGCTCGTCGATCACGGCCAGCGCCAGCGAGGCAAACTCGACGCGCTCGGTCAAGAGTGCATGGGTGCCGATGAGCAGGTCGATTTCTCCGGCCGTGAGGTGCGACAGAAGTTGCTCGTGCTCGTGGGCGGACAGGGCTCCGGTGAGCAGGGCGATGCGCACGCGGGAGTTTTCCAGCAGCCGTGTGAAAGCGTCGTAGTGTTGCTCGGCGAGGATTTCTGTCGGGGCCATGAGTGCGGCCTGGTGCCCATTGGCGACGGCCAGCAGCATGGCCCAGGCGGCGACGGCCGTCTTCCCCGAGCCGACGTCGCCCTGGATGAGCCGGTTGGCCGGCGTGGGGCGCGAGAGGTCATCAGAGATTTCGCGCACCACGCGCTGCTGGGCGGAGGTGAGTGTGAAGGGCAGTCGATCGCGGATGCGGCGCTCGACGGCCGGCGAAGAGGGCAGGGGCGGGGCGCGAAGGTGCTCGCGCAGGTGAGCGCGCTTGAGATGCACGGCCAGTTGCAGCATGAATAGTTCGTCATACGCCAGTCGCCGACGTGCATCGGCCAGTTCCTGCTCGCTGGCGGGGGCGTGCATCATGCGATAGGCGTCGGCGAGCGTGGGGAGTTCGCGTGTACGGCGGTAGGCTTCGTCGAAGTGATCGTCGATCTGCGCGACGGCGTCTGGGAGCACGTCTTCGATGAGATGCTGAATCTGGCGCGAGGAGATGCGCGCGGTGGCGGGGTAGACGGGACGGAGACGTTCGAGGCGCCGGTCGGGTTCGTTGTCGGGGAGGACTTCAAAGAACGGGTGAGACATCTGGAGCGAGCCGCCGCGGCGCACGGGCTTGCCCTGCACCCACAGGCGCAGCCCGGGCACGATGGTGTCCTTGAGGTAGGGCTGGTTGAACCAGACGAGGTCGAGGCGTCCGGACTCATCCATCAGCACGGCCTCGAAGCGCTGCCTGCCGCCGCGTCCGGCCAGGCGGGTCGCCGTGATCTGCCCGCGTGCCGAGGACATGACGCCGGGCTGGAGTTGGTTGACTGGCGACTCGGCCCGTTCCCACTCGTAGCGGAAGGGCAGGTGGGTGACGAGGCGAGCGATGTTGGTCAGTCCGAGTTCGGCCAGTGCCTCGGCCCGAGCAGGTCCGACGCCGGTGAGGAAGCGCACGCTGGTGGCCAGATCGCGCGGCGCAGGCTGCTGGGGCTTGTGGCTGGGAGTGGAAGCGTGTGGCTTGCTCACGGGCCGAGTCCCAGTGGATCGGCGTGCGGGGGCGTCTGGTCGCCCGGAGCGCGCCCGGAAGGGTTCTGCTGTTCCGGGTCGAGCGAGCGTAGGTAGGCCCAGGTGTAGATGCCGGTGTCGTGCCCGTCGGAGAAGGAAATGCGGATGGCATAGTTGCCGACCAGTTCGGCGCCGGTGGCGACGATCGGGCCCGGGGAGCGAACGCCGGGAAGCACGGTGAGCGGGTTGTCTTCCATGGCTTTGCGCAGTTCGCGCATGTCGGCGGAGGGAGACATGCGCCGGAGATAGGCAATGGAGAAGTACGACGCCTGGCCGTCGTCCCATTCGATGGCCAGCCCGCGGTCCTTTTTCAGGTCGATCTTGCGAGGAATGTGCATGGTCTTCACCGGAGCGGGAAGCGGATGAACGCTGCCGACGGCCCCGACGCTAGCATAGCCCGAGCATGACGCATCCTGCAGACCGACTGGCAAGCGTGATTCAGGCAAAGGGAACGTGCGCCTGCGTGGGGATCGACCCGGATCTGGATCGCCTTCCCATGCGAGTGCGAAGCCGGCCGGGCGATGACGTCGAGCAGGTGCGAACGTTCTGCCTGGGGGTGATCGACGCGGTGGCTGACGTGGTGGGGGTGGTCAAGCCTCAGTGCGCGTGCTTCGAGCGATTTGGTGCTCGCGGGTATGCGGTGCTGGAGGAGGTGGTGGCCTGGGCGCGTCATCGCGATCTGGTGGTGATCCTCGATGCCAAGCGCGGAGATATCGACTCGTCGGCGCGGCACTATGCGCACGGTGCGATGGCAATGGGCGCGGACTGGATCACGGTCAGTCCGTACATGGGCCCTTCGACGATTGAGCCCTTCCTGGAGGTGGGGCTGGGCGTGTTTGCACTGTGTCGGACCAGCAACCCCGACTCGGGGCGGTTGCAGGCGTTGGACGCGGGCGCGCGGACGCTGGCCGAGCGGGTGGCCGAGATGCTGGCCGAGTCGGGATGCTCGCGGGTTGGGGCCTGCGGGCTGTCGGCGGTGGGCGCGGTGGTGGGGGCGACGAAGGAAGCCAGCGAGGTGGCGCGACTGCGAGCCCTCATGCCGGACACGGTGTTTCTGGCGCCGGGGTTCGGCACCCAAGGCGGCACGCTGAGCGAGTTGGGCCCGATGCGCCGGGCCGGAGCGGCGGACGTGGGCGGGTTGGGAGTGGTGGTGAACGCCTCGCGGTCCGTGCTCTATCCCAAGGCGGCGGGCGAAGACTGGCAGGCGTCGGTGCACCGTGCGGCCTTGGAGTTGGTGCGAGAGTTGAGCGCGCTGGCGGGGTGATGAGTGTGTCGGAACGCGAGAAAATGAACACCGGCTCCCGCGTGGGGAGCCGGTGATCGCTTTCAGCAGTCGTTGCCCCGCAGGGCGACGAATCAGCGGCGACGACGAACGGTCAGCGCCAGACCGCAGCCGGCCAGAGCGATCGTCGCCGGGGTGGGGACGATCAGCCCGTCGGCCTGGGTCGAGACTTCGGAGAAGGAAGTATTGAAGAAGCCGACTCCCTGAGGGGTGCGGAGGAGGATGGAGAGGGCGCCGAAGTACTCGTCCACGAGCCCGGTGATGCTGAACGCGCCGCCGGAGGGGCCTTCGAACATCCCGTCGCCGGTGCTGTTGAAGGTGATGCCGGTCGTGTGGCCGTTCATGAACACGAAGCCCATCGCGCCGGCGAACCACGTGCCGGAGACGGTGCCGGTGATGGTGTCACCGTCGGCGTCGGTGATGGTGAACGAGCCGTTGCCGTCGGCCATGGGGCCGACGACGTTGCTCACGTCGATGATGATTTGAACGTCGGCCATCGAGCCGCCGCCAAAGAAGCCGGAGTCGAACTCAGCCGAGTTCCCGCCGCCTTCGGCGAAGCGGGTGACGTCTCCAGCGGTCGAACTCGTGCCCCCGGCGGTAGCCATCGCGGTGAACTGCATGCTTCCAAGGTTGAAGCTGCCGTTCAGGTCGGTGAAACCGAACGACGCGATATCAGCGGACGCGGCCGAAGCAGCGAGCCCGACAAGCCCAGCGAACACAGCATTCCGGACCATGGGGCCCTCCTTCTCCAATCTCACTCAAGTCGTCAATGAACTACCCGCCGCACAGACGGGTAGCGTCCTCTGTCAGCAGATGTACACCACAAACCGAGGAACGCAAGACATCTGCAAGTTTTTGCGTTCAATCGACATAGATAACACCGGACCCGGACCTGCGCTCCAGGTCTGATATCCGGGGTCTTTGCAGATAACCTTCGTTGTTTGCTGAACTTGTGACCGAACGCCCGCCGCCGGGACGCGAGTGGTTTGGGCGAAGTGTCCCAGTTCAATGGGAAAGGACTGTTGATCCGCTCAACGTGCCCAGCGGCTCGTTATCAGACCAACCAGAATTGGTCGTTTCTGGATTCGGCTCGCCTTGACGCGAACCGTTGGTGTCTGACCAGATGGGAATGAACTGCCCTGAATGGGTAGTTTGAGCGCGATTCGGATGTGATGAAGCGGCGGCCTGGAGCCGAACAAAAACCCGCCAAAACCAGGCGGGTCACATGGGTTTCTTGTCGATCGTGGCGTCGAAGATGCTCAGCAGTTTGGTCTTGTCAAAGACCATCTCCTGCCGTGTGAGCCCAACGACGTCGTACTCGGTGGTCAGTTCAATGGCATCGACGGGGCAGGCTTCTTCGCACATGCCGCAGAAGATGCACCGCAACTCGTCGATTTCGAACTTGGCGGGGTACTTCTCCCGGTCGTCCCAGGGGCTCTCGGCCGCTTCGATGTGGATGCAGTTGGCCGGGCAGATGGTCGGGCACATCATGCAGGCAACGCACTTGACGCGCCCGGCCGAGTCGCGGTTGAGCCGGTGCACGCCACGAAAGTTTGAGGCGTTCAGTCCACCCTGCTCGATGGGCAGGTTCTCGCGGCGTTCCTCGGGATACTGCATGGTCCGGCTGGTGCGCCCCTGCCCGAACGACGTGAAGAAATGCCGCATGGTCGTCCCGAATCCGCGGACGATCTCCGGCAGGTAGACCGACTCGGTGCGGGTCATCGAGGGGATTTCAATCAGGATGACTTCATCGTCGCGGATGGCCATGGGGCAAGTGTAGACGGGGGAGCGACGGAGTGCGGGCGACGGTAACGACGTCGAAGATGTGTCCGTCTGCGGGCACCTCCCCGGGTTAGGCCTGAGCCCGTGCTCGCTGACGCCGAAGAGCCTGGCTTTCCATCAAACTCCCCAGGCGGACACGATTCAAAAAGGGGCAGCCGTTGCCCAGTGCCAACAATGTGGGGGAGGTTCTTGCGCATGACCAGCACGTACCGCCGTCCTTCGATTTCCGAGCCAGCCATGCCCGCGGCGCGCACGGCGTTGATGATCGCCAGCGGCGACAGCCGCCTGTCGGCCAACGCCCTGTGTTGGCCCACGCAGTTGGAAACCGAGCGGCAGGCGCGGGCGGCGTTTGCGAAATTCGGGTGGACGCTGGAGCGAGCCAGTCCGGAGCGGTACTCGGACGCCGAACCGCACGGGTTTGTGTTCAGCCAGGCGCACGGGCGTGAGGTGTTCGCGAACATCCATCGCGATGTGCCGCTGGTGGTGGTTGAGAGCGTGTGGCAGTATTCGCAGCACGTGCTGGCGGGGCTGGTGCGGCACCGCGGGCCGATCCTGATTCTGGCGAACTGGTCGGGGCAATGGCCCGGGCTTGTGGGGGCGCTGAACCTGCGCGGGAGTTTGACCAAGGCTGGCGTGAAGCACAGTCTGCTATGGGGCGAAGACTTCAGCGACCCGGTTTTCATGGACAAGTTGAAGCAGTGGTGCCAGACGGGGTCGATTGCGCACGATTTGTCGCATGTGCGGCCGCTGCTCAGCGCGTCGCTTCCGAAGGCGGAGCGCGAGTTGGGGCGGGCGCTGGCGTGCGAACTGGCGGGCCGCCCGGCGATCATGGGGGTGTTCGATGAGGGCTGCATGGGGATGTTCAACGCGATCATTCCCGATCACCTGCTGCACCCGTGCGGGGTGTACAAGGAGCGATTGAGCCAGTCGACGCTGTTTGCCGCGATGGGGAAGGTGAGCGAGACGGACACCCGGAGCGTGTACGAGTGGCTGCGCGAGCGCGGCATGAAGTTCAACTTCGGGAAGAACGAGGCGACCGACCTGACGGAGCGGCAGGTGCTCGAACAGTGTCGCATGTACGTCGCGGCGTTGCGTCTTGCTGACAAGTACGGGTGTGACCTGATCGGCATTCAGTATCAACTGGGGCTGACGATGACGTGCGCGGCCAGCGACCTAGTGGAAGGGATGCTCAACTGCACGGAGCGGCCTCCGGTGAAGGCGGTGGAGGGGCCCAACGCCGGGAAGGTGATTCACGAGGGGCGAGCGCTGCCGCACTTCAACGAGGTGGACGAGTGTGCGGGGCTGGATGCGCTGATCACCGATCGCGTGTGGAGCGCGATGGGGCTGCGTCCGGACAACACGTTGCACGACGTGCGCTGGGGCGATCGGGACGCGTCGGGTACGACGGGCGAGTACGTGTGGGTGTTCGAGATTTCCGGTGCGGTGCCGGCGTCGCACTTTGCCAGAGGCTGGGCCGACGCGCGCGGCGAGCGGCAGCCGGCGATGTACTTTGCGCCCGGCGGGAGCACGGTGACCGGCGTGAGCAAAGTGGGCGAAGTGGTGTGGAGCCGTGTGTATGTGGACGGTGTGAGCGGTGGCCCGGGCGGGAAACTGTGCATGGACGTCGGGCGACTGAAGGCGATCGCGCTGCCCGAGGCGGAGACGAAGCGGCGCTGGGAGAGCACGACCCCGGTGTGGCCGATCATGCACGCGGTGATCCATGGCGTCAGTCGCGACCAGTTCATGGCCAAGCACCAGAGCAATCACATCCAGGTGGTGTATGCACCTGATGCGGCGACGGCGGATCGGGCGCTGGCGGCCAAGGCGGCGATGGCCGAGGCGATGGGGATCGAGGTGCATCTGTGCGGGACCAGCGCGGCGGGGCTGCCGCTCAGCGAGGCGCTGCGGGGGCTGTGAACCGCGGAGAGCACTAAGGGCACCGAGCGTGATTCAAATGCCTGCCGACTCTGGGCCAGTGAGTGGATCGAGCATCACCGTCGACGCCACGTCGCCGGAGCACGCCTGCCCGGGAACCGAATGATCACGCTCACATCTCCAGGATGTCGGCCTGGCCCCCGGTCGTCGGCCAGTCCTTCATGCAGGTGAGCACTTCCCCGCTGGAGAGGATGGTGTCCTCGCACTTGGTGCCGGTGACGGTGGGGTTCCAGCCCACGAGTTGATCGGGCTGGACGGTGCGCGTCTCCGTCGGCGTGGCGACGAAGTCGCGCGCGGCATATCCCATGGGCCCGCCTTGGTGGTGCAGTTTCCACTCGTCTCGATACCCGTGGGCGTCGTAGGTGTCGATAGCCTTCTGGAGGATGTCGCACCAGCGGGCGCCGGGCCGGGTGGCCTCGCGCAGTGCGGCGTTGACTTGCTGGCAGGCCATATGCCGGCGCTTCAGGTCGTCGTGCATCGGGCCGAAGTGCACCAGGCGCGTGATGCTGACGATCAGTCCGTGGCGCTGCGCGCAGATGGCCGCCATCACTGTGCGATTGATCTTGTGATAGGTGGGGATTGGGTGCCGATAGGCGGGCAGGCGCTGATCGGCGGCCACAAGCATCACCGGGGTGAAGATGCCGTGCACGCGCAGGTCGCCGACGATGCGGGCGGCCAGTCGGTGCTCGGTCATACCCGGCCGCACGTCGCGCATCGCCTGTTGCATCACGTCGGCGCACTCGCGGGCGAGGGTGCGTGCCGCGTCGAGTTCGGGAGGGCTGAGCGAAGCGCGCAGCGGCTGGCAGAAGTCGGCGATCTCGTCGGAAAGCCAGCCCTCGGGTGTGGGCGGGGGCGGGGCGAACCAGTCGCGGATCTCGTAGGTGAGATCGCCGTCAAACTCCTCGACGCGCAAGCGTGGGGCCTCGATGCGGTCAGTGACGACGGTGCACGTACCCGACGAGGTTACGTGGAGGCGGCAGATGGCAAAGGGTGAGGAGCCGTCGACGTGCGTGTCGGCCCCGGTGAGCCACGAGATGTTGGCGCGGCGTGTGATGATGGCCCCTTCGTGGCCGGAGCGGGCCAGGTGGTCGCGGAGTCGGTGGAAGTTGTTCCAGTGCATGGAGCACGATACGCAACAGATGGGGGCGTGACGGCGGCGTTCGCGCGGGTACCGGAGTCATCAGCAGTGCGTGCAACCGGGGCGGCGCCTGCCGCTACCTTCTGTCACGTCCGTTCCATCCTTGGAGCGTGTGCATTCCATAAACGCCCCAGCCGAGGAAGCCTGCGTCGCCTCCGCCGTCGCCGACCGGGTAAGGAGGGAGGAGATCGGGAAAGTCCAGGCGAGCGGCGCTGGCATCGGCAAACGCGAGCCCGACGCCCCGGATCGGCACGGAGTTGTTGGTGAGGAGGGGAAGGCCCCCGAGGGGATGCCACTCGGTGAGCAGGGCCTTCTGCGAAGGGAAGGTGGTGAAATTGAGGCGGGAATGTCCCCACTGGCCAGCGCCCGCCAGGCGAGTCTCGGGGCTCCAGTAGTCGGGAGTGGCCATGAATGAGGCGGTGAGGAGATAGCCTATGGGCGGAGGATCTTGCGAAGCGGACGGGTGAAAGAACGAGGGATGGCTGGCATTGCCATCGTAATAGGCATCGCACAGCGCGACGTTCCACAGGTACGCCGCATGAAAGTAGGGGACGACCACGACCCGATCGCAGCCGCGGATAACGGAGCGTGTGGCATGAGGATCTGTGAACGCTGGAACGGAGTCCCCCCAGTCGATTGCATACGCGGCAAGCACCTGGGCGTGGGATCGAAGTTGCGCGATGAATACACCATCGGCGGCCAGCGCCCGGGCCCGCCCGAGCGATGGGAGGAGAAGAGCGACGAGGAGTGCGAACAGGGCCGTCAAGAGAAACATCTCCACCAACGTGAATGCGGTATGTCGAGATCGGCCTGGCGGATTCACGATGCAGCCTCCGGGTGATGGGGACGGCGGCAAGCAGTCACGAGCCCGGCCGACAGGAAGGCCATCAGCAAGATGTTCCGTGTCATCAGCGTGCGCAGCGATGACTGGTGATTCTCGTGCCTCAGCAGAATTCCGTAGCAATGGCAATCCGGGGACCGGGCGATGATGGCTTCGGCGCCAAAGGCACCGGTCACCAACAAGAGCAGCAACAGGGCCGCGACGAGTAGACCCCTGCTCCCGATCCACAGGAACCAGAGCACGGCGACCGTCACTTCGGCGGCGACAATCGCGGGAGCCAACCCGATCTCCCATCCTGGCGGCACGATCTTCCAGCCTTGCAGCGAGGCGGCAAAGGACTGAAGATCGGGGCTTTTGGCCAGACCTGCAACTCCGAGCGCCAACATCGCGATGGAGGGCAGGAGGCGCGCGGCGAACAAGATCACACCAGGCGCTCGTGTGCGAGGGCTTGGTTTGGGTTCAGGGTGAACGGCTTTAGGCGGAGCGTCCGGTGACACGGCATCATCCCGGGGGCACCGAGGGGCAAATGCCGCCCGAGACAAGTCGCCCCGCAACGGTGGGGGCACAGAACTGGTACACGGAGCAGAAGTGGGTCTCCGGATCAGGGGTGTGCCACGCTCGCCAGCATGCAAAGTTATGTGCTGGATTCACAGTTCGGTTGCCGTCATTTGACGTCGTCTTCACATCTTCATTCATGACGACCCACGGCTGGTCGCAGGCGCTGGCGGTGTCGCTGGAAACCAGGTCACAGGCAGGCAGGGGATTCAGTTGTCTGCAGCAGTTGGCCGTCACGAGCGACGCCGCGAGAGCGGCCATGAAAGCGGCGATTCCTCTGCGATACCAGATGGAAGGTGCCATCACAGATACTCCGGTGGGTTCAGGTTGTTCTGATACGACGGAGCCGCGCCCACACGAGTGCGACGATCAGAACGCCGGCAAGCAGCCAGCCCAGGGGCCGAAGCCAGTTGGGTGCCGGCGGGCGAGCGTGCGAAGCGGTCAGTTTCTCCTTGAAAGGCTCCGGGGCGTCGAGCGTGACCTTGGTGCCGGATTGATAGTCATTGATGGAGACAAACGTTGCCGGCCCGCGGATCGGATCTTGCCCGTCGGGCGCGGGGGTGTTCAGGAGTGGATCGAGTTCGTCGCCCCGCAACGGACGAATGTCGCGGAGCAAGACGCTCTGGAGCGGCGATCCGTGCACGTCCAGCCCGCCTTGTCGAGCGGCAACCCATGATCGGAGGAAATCAAAGTAGCGCCATTCGGAGAAGAACCTGGTGGACCCGACCACGTCCGGAGCATCGAGGGCGAGGGTCGTCTCAACACTGTCCACGCGAATCCAGGTTTCATCGATGACCTGGCCTCGAAGCACCAGGCGGCGATCGCCGGAGGGCGATTCGATCAATCCAGTCCACTTGCCTTCGACAACGGACGCGCTGACCGGGGAGAGATCGAGCGGGGAGCCGGCGGTCATGCCCGGATACAGCCAAGCCTGAAAGTAGAACCGCAACGGTGAGATCGGCGCCATGGGATCACGATCCGGCGGCGGATTCCGGGGACTCATGAGGCTCAGGGCTCGCTCGGTGAGTTGCCATGCGTTCCGGTCCCGCACTGCGGTATCCACGTAGTTGATAGGCAGACTTCCCTCGAAGTCCTGGGAAAGGCGCCATCGGGTTGGCCCGCCGTACCGGAGCCGGTGGCGAGTCCTTTCGGGGCCATGTTCGAACTGCCACTTGAGCCTCTCATATTGCTGGCGAAGGGGATGATCGGGCCTGGCCTCGACAGCCTCCCGCAGGCGGTCAAGATCTGACCGGTCGCCAGGGACGGGGCTCTCGATGTCGAACTCGATGTAAATGTTGGCCGGCAATGCGACGTCACGCGCGGCCGCCCACTGCCTTTTGAACCAATCCAGCGAGCCCAGATCCTGCGCGTGTGAAAGATCGGTGGCACAAACCGATATCATCAGCAGCGTGAGCACCCGGACCAATCGGCCAAGGCGACTGCCCACCCCATCCCCGCCATGTCCATGTCCATGTCCATGTGCGATGAGGCCAACCAATCGGAAGACGGCCGTCAAGGGACGATCAGCGTTGGTGGTTCAGTGCCCGGGTCGTGTCTGCGCAGATTGCATGGGTGTGACTTCATGAGCGGAGAAATGCCGTGCCACGGTCGATCTGTCAGTCCAGCAGCGCTCGGAAGAACCCACGGAGCGTCTGGGTCTCGGCCGGACTCTTCTCGGCCCAGATGTTGCAGTTCGCCCGCCGGACGATGGCCTCGGAAATATTGTCGAGCAGGAGTTCGGCGGGCTGAGTGCGCGAATGTGTGCCGATGACCAACAGGTCAAGGCCCGCGTCTTCGGCAAACTTCGGAAGCACGTCGATCGGCCTGCCCAGGCGGGTCTGGACTTCGACTGCAGGCGGGTTGCCCAGTCTGGCGCTGGCGAGCCGGACCTGCTCCTGCGCGATCTTCGCGTGCACTTCCGCGAGTTTGGCGCTGGCCTGTTCGTAGGTGGAGACCATGTGATACCCGGTGGGCACTTCGTAGGCCTTGATCATGGTGATGGTGGGCATGCCGAAGCGTGAGGCCAGTTCCAGCCCGCGTTCGAGTTCCAAGTTCAGGTTGTCTTCGCAGGCGCTGGCAACGCCGACTTTCTGGATCGGGCCGCGGAACTCGGGCTGGACGACCAGCACGCTGGTGGGGTTCTTGCGGACGACGCGCTCGGCGACGGCTCCGAGGATGCCGCGCTTCAGCCCGCCCCGCCCGTAGCGGCCGATGACGAGCAGGTCGGCGTCAATCTTCATGCCCAGGCGGATGATTTCGACCGCAGGCCGACCCTTGATGACGTGGAGTTGGGCGAAGTCACGGATATTGTGAGCGGCGACGAACTTCTCCAGTTCCTCCTCGGCCTGAGCGATGTGCGTGTTGGCCAGCCCGGGGATGGCCTGTTCGGCGGCCGGCGAGATGGGGCTGATGGCGTGGACCGCGTGCAGTTCGGCTGACAGTTGGTCGCTCAGCCAGTGTGCCAGGAGGACGGCTCCGACCGACTCGACGGTCAGGCCCGTGCCGACGAGGATGCGACGAATCGGACGCAGACGTGAATCGGGCATGGCGACCTCCGGGGCTGGTGCCATGTGGAGCATACCCTGCCCGGGGCTTCGAGCCAGCCCGGCGGGGGATGCGGGCGCTTCAACCGTATGATTGGGGGAAAGGGCACACGAGCCTGAGCGCATGACCGATAAGACACCACACATCCGGAACTTCTCCATCATCGCCCACATCGACCACGGGAAGAGCACCCTGGCCGACCGGCTGCTCCAGGCGACGCACGCCGTTTCCGACCGCGAGGCCAAGGAGCAGATGCTCGACTCGATGGACCTGGAGCGCGAGCGCGGGATCACGATCAAGGCCTCGGCCGTCACGGTGATCCATCACCACAACGGCGAAGAGTACATGCTCAATTTCATTGACACGCCCGGGCATGTGGACTTCGGGTACGAAGTCTCGCGGGCGCTCAAGGCGTGCGAAGGCGCGCTGCTGGTCGTGGATGCCTCGCAGGGCGTCGAGGCCCAGACGGTGGTTAATGCCTACCTGGCGGTCGAGCAGAACCTCGAGATGATCCCGGTGCTCAACAAGATCGACCTGCCCGGCGCCCGTCCCGATGAGGTTGCGATGGAAGTTGAGCAGGTGCTCGGGTTGCCGGCCGAAGACTGCATCAGCGTGTCGGCCAAGACCGGGTTCGGCATTCCCGATTTGCTCAAGGCCATCTGCGAGCGTCTGCCTCCTCCGCACGAGACCGACGCCGAGCACCTGCGGGCGCTCATTTTCGACGCGGTGTACGACGACTATCGCGGAGTCGTGCTCTACTGCCGCGTGTTCGACGGGCATCTGCGCGTGGGTGACAAGATCCGCATGATGGGCATGGGGCGACACTTCCTGGTTACCGAACTGGGAAAGTACACGCCCAAGCAGGTGAAGGTCGACGAGGTTGGTCCGGGCGAAACCTGCTACGTCGTCGCGCAGATCAAGACTCTGGGCGACGTGCGCATCGGCGACACCGTGACGCTGGACAACAACCCGGCCGCCGAGCCGCTCGAAGGCTACAAGCCCCCGCACCAGATGGTCTTCTGCGACTTCTACCCGGCCACCAACACGGAGAAGAAGGGCGGCTCGTTCGAGGAGATGCGTGACGCAATCGAGAAACTCTCGCTCAACGACGCGAGTTTCACCTTTCAGGCCGTGCACAGCGAGGCACTGGGCTTCGGCTTCCGCTGTGGGTTCCTCGGGCTGCTGCACATGGACATCATCCAGGAGCGGCTGGAGCGCGAGTTTGATCTCGAACTGGTGCAGACGGCCCCGACGGTCAGTTACGAGATCGTCATCCGCGGCAAGGGCGGGGAACTGATCGAAAGGGAAGTTCACAATCCCGCCGACCTGCCCGACATGGGACAGGTCATCGAGATCCGCGAGCCGATCTGTAAGGTCGAGATCATGCTCCCGAAGGAGTACATCGGCGACGTCATGAAACTGTGTCTCGACCGCCGCGGCGTCTACCGGAGCCAGATGTTCGTTAGCGAAACGCGCGAGATGTTGACGTTCGAGATTCCCCTGGCCGAACTGATCTACGACTTCTACGACAAACTCAAGGGCATGACCAGCGGCTACGGCACCATGGACTACGAGGTCATCCGCTTCCAGAAGGACAACCTCGTCAAGGTCGACATCCTCATCAACGGCGACCCGGTCGAGGCGCTCAGCCTCATCACGCACCGCGAAAAGGCCGAGGGACGCGGACGCCTGCTGCTCACCAAACTCCGCAAGCAGATCGACCGGCACCAGTTCGAGATCCCGCTCCAGGCCGCGATTGGCGGCAAGGTGATCGCGCGCGAGACCATCAAGGCCTACCGCAAGGACGTGACGGCCAAATGCTATGGCGGCGACGTGACCCGCAAGCGCAAATTGCTCGAAAAGCAGAAGAAGGGCAAGGAGCGCATGAAGTCGATCGGGAGCGTGAACATCCCGCAGGAAGCCTTCATGGCCGTGCTGGATGTGGGCGAGGGGTGACCTGAGCCTCCCGCGTCAGAGAGAGGGCAGCGCCCGGCCAGGCTCCCGCAAAGCGCAGTCGGTCGTGTGATCGTTCACCATGCCGACAGCCTGCATGAAGGCGTAGCAGATCGTGCTGCCGACGAAGCGGAATCCGCGTTGCTTCAGGTCTTTCGACATCGCGTCTGACTCGGGCGTTTTCGCCGGGACTTCATGCATCGACTTCCATGCATTCACGCGAGGGCATTGCTTCCCGCTGGGGTCGATGAACCGCCAGATGTACGTGTCAAACGAGCCGAACTCGCGCTGCACTCTCAGAAAGGCCTTGGCGTTGTCGATGGCCGATGCGACCTTGAGGCGATGGCGCACGATGCCGGGGTCGAGTAGCAGGTTCTCGATGCGCGCCGCCCGAAATCGAGCAACTTTCGCCGGGTCGAAGCCTTCAAAGACCTTCCGATACCGCGCTCGCTTCCTGAGAATCGTGTCCCAACTCAGCCCGGCCTGGGCACCTTCGAGGATGAGGAACTCGAAGAGCACGCGGTCATCGTGCACCGGGCGGCCCCATTCCTGGTCGTGGTAGACAATCGCCAGATCGCTGCGGGCCCAGGCGCAGCGGTTCATGGGCGGCCCACTTGCTTCTGCCAGGCCTCCACCACCGGCGGGCGGACGATGGAGGTCCAAAGTTCGTAGCCTCTCTTGTTGAGGTGCAGCCCGTCTGGCAGGAAGAGCATCGGGTCGGGTCCGCGCGGCGTCAGCATGGGCGTGGCGATGTCCAGGAAGTGTGCCCCGGGCGTGGATTCGCAGTACTGCCGCACCAGCGCGTTGGTCGTCGCCATCGCGGGCCAGTTGGTCCAGCGCGCCATGCTCGGCTTGATCGCGATGTAGAACACCTCGACCTGAGGCCACAGCGCCCGGGCCCGTTGCTCAAACGCCATGAAGCCGTCGGCGGCCGCTCGTGCGTCGGTGTTGTCGGTGCCCAGGTCGTTATCGCCGCAGTAGTAGATGATGACGCTGGGGTTGCAGGGCCTGACAATGCGATCGAAGACCGCGAGCACTTCGTGCGTCCTAGAGCCGCCGAACCCGCGGTTGAGCACCGGCGCGGGGGCCAGGTCTTCGCCGAGCGTCGTCCACATGCGGATCGAAGAACTGCCGATCGCCAGCACCTGCCCGGGCGTCGGCGGGTTGACCGCGTCGGCCTCTTCGAACGCCCGGATCTCGTTCTCGTACCAGGCCGGTTGCGGCGGCGCGGCGGTCTGGTGCGAGCGGCAGGAACAAAGGACGGAAACCAGCAGCACAAGGAGTGTCAGTCGCATGGGCAAGTGTAACGCGGTGCGGCGAACCGAGGCCGCTGTGGCTTGCTTCCCGCCACCACTTCCCGCCAGGGAAGCAAGGGGTGAGGATCACGACGCGCTGGTGTTGGTTATGCCCATCTCGGAGAGGACATCGGCAATCGCGTCGAGCAGCGACGTCACGTCGGCCTGCGTCAGCCGCCCGATGGTGCCGATGCGGAAGCAGTCGGCCTGACTCACCTTGCCGGGATAGATGACATATCCGCGATCGCTCAGGTGGCGGTAGAAGGCGTCAAACTGGAAGTTAGGATCGGCCGGGCAGCGGAACGACGTGATGATGTGCCCCTGTATCTCCGGCGGCAGGAACATCTCGAATCCCATCGCCTTCATGCCGGCCACGAGCGTGCGATGGCACGCGCTGTAGCGAGCCGCTCGCCCGGCGGGGCCTCCCTCGGCCTCGAGTTCGGACAGTGCCTGGTCGAAGGCAAGGATCGCATGCGTCGGCGGTGTGAAGCGAAACTGCCCGTCGGCATCGAGGCCTTTCCACTGGGCGCACAGATCGAGCACGAGCGTGCGCGACCAGGTCTCGGAGGCCAGCAGCGCCTCGCGGCGGGCGATGCAGAACGAGAAGCCGGGCACGCCCTCGATGCACTTGTTGGACGAAGAAACGAGGAAGTCGATGTGTGCGGCGCGAAAGCCAAACTCCACCGCCCCGAACGCACTCATCGAGTCCACGAAGAACGTGCGGCCGTGCTGGTGGACCACGCGCCCGATCTGCTCCACGGGGTTCATCAGCCCGGTGGTGGTTTCGCAGTGGACCACGGCAACGGCGGTGATCGCAGGATCGGTGGCCAGAGCGGCGTCCACCGCGGTGGGATCGGTCGGCTGATTCTCCGGCGCGCGGATGACCGCGTGATCGATCCGGTGCATCCTGAGGATCTTGACCATGCGCTCGCCATACGTCCCGTTGGCGACGGCGAGCCACTTGCCGCCGGGAGGGACGGCGCAGGTGAGGACGGCCTCGATGCCGTAGGTGCCGCTGCCCTGCAAGAGCACCGCCTCGTACCCGTCCTGGCGCGACAACCCGGCGGCCGCGAGCAGGCGGCTGCGGACGCGGCGGACCGTGGCGATGAACTCGGCATCGCGTGAGCCGAGGTCTCGCAGCATGGCCTGCTTGACGCTCATGCTGGTGGTCAGCGGCCCGGGCGTGAACAGGAGTTTGTCGGTCGATGCGGTGGCAGGCATGATCGGCTCCGTGCAGGGCTGGGCGCGATTCATAGCGCCAACCGCCGGCGAAATGGGCGCGCGGTTTGTCATCTTGTCAGAAGATTTGCGCGGTCGAAACCGGTGTATCAGGCTCGTGAGATGTATGAGCCGTCGGCTGTGGAGACCTTGATCTTCTCGCCGATCTCGATGAAGGGCGGCACCTTGGTCTTCAGCCCGGTGTCGCAGGTGGCTTCCTTCAACTGGTTGGTGGCCGTGGCGCCCTTGATGCCCGGCGGGGTTTGAGTGACGGTAACCTCGACGGCGGCGGGAAGTTCAATGGAAACGGGGGTGGATTCGTGGAAGAGGACGGTGCACTGGGTATTCGGGGCCATGTAGAGCAGGGCGTCGCCGAGCAGTTCGGGCTGGAGTTCGACCTGGTCGAAGGTCTCCAGGTCCATGAAGGTGCCACCGCCGACGCCGTCGCCGAAGAGGAACTCCATGCCACGGCGGTCGAGGTTGATGGTCTCGATTTCCTCGGAGGAGGCCAGGCGCTTCTCCAGGTACTTGCCGGAGATGACGTCGCGGATCTTGATCTGGATGAACGCGCGCAGATTGCCGGGTGTGCGGTGCTCGAACTGGGTGATGACGAACAACTTGCCGTCCATCTTGACGCCCTGACCGGGGCGAAGGTCGGTGGCCTTCATGTGAGTCTCCAAGCCCGCACGGCGGGCGGTTTTCGTGTTTTGTGGGAGTAGAGGGTAGGCAGGCGGGAGCCGGGGGGCACTTGCCACCCCCTGACGGGGTCTGGGAGGCAAGGTGTGCCGCCCCGGCACGCACTGACCCCCTTGCTGAGGGCGGACCTGCGCGGCCTGTGACCTCCGTTTGGGCTTGGGCCATGTCGCGCCCGGGCCTCACTTCGTCAGTTGATTCTGCACCGTGATGGTGCCGGCCAGCGTGCGTTCCACCGGGCAGCGGGCCGCGATATCGAGTAGCCGCCGGCGCTGCTCGTCGCTCAGGTCACCCTCCAGCGTGATGCGGGCGTCGATCGCGGTGTGCTTGAGATCGCGCGCCGGAGGAGACGGGGCTTCGCTCCGCGGGATCGACAACGCGACGCGCATGGCTTGGAGCGGGATGCCCTTTCGGTCGGCGTACATGCGGCAGGTGATCGCCTTGCACGCGCCAAGGGCCGAGAGAAGCAGGTCCATCGGCGCCGGACCGGAGTCGCGGCCCCCCAGCGAGGCAGGCTCGTCGGCGATGAGAATGTGCCCGGAAGCGTCGATGGTGGCGCGATAGTGGTCGCGGGCGATGGAGACAGTCACGCCGGGTTGGTCGACCGGCGGCGGGAAGCCGCCCCACCTTGATGCTCGCGCGGCAATGGGCAGGATCTGCAGACGCTCGTGCAGGCGGGCGCGGATGGCTGGCCACTCGGAGGCGAGGATTGCGTACATCGCCGTCGAACGGTGGAAGCCGTCGGGCATGATGACGTTCTCACGCAGGATGCCTTCAAAGACAGCGCCGAGTTTGAGGATGGCAGCGCGCGAGCGGGCATTGCGTTCATCGGTTTTCAGTTGCACGCGGATGGCGCCCAGATTCTCAAAGGCGTGTTGCAGGAGCAGCAGTTTGCAGGCCGGATTGAGCGTGCCCCCGCGCAGGCGCGGGGCGTACCAGGTCCACCCGATTTCCAGCCCGCGGTGGGCCTCGCGGATGTCGAGGTAGGTGGTGACGCCGACGGGCGCCCGGCCGGCCGGTTCGAGGACGCAGAAGGCGCTGGTGCTCGGCTGGGCGAGCAGAAACTCGAGAAAGGTACGCATGCCCTGCGTGGAAAGGTCATGCGGCTTGCGTGAGAAGAAGCGGAAGGTGTCCAGCGATTCGGCCGCCTCGGCCAGCGGAGCGGCGTCGTCGAGCGTCAGCGGGCGAAGGACGGCAAACTGGTTCTCGAGATGCACCGGTACGGCCCAGGTCATGCGTGGAGGATAGGGTGCAGGGCCGCAGCGCTGTACGATGACAGCGGGGCCTTGAAAGGACGACGAATGAAGACGATGATCGGGGCGGCGGGCGCATTGGTGTGGTGCTGCGGGGCAGCGCCGGGCGACGTGCAGGAGAAGATCGACGCGGCGTTCGCGATGCAGTTGCAGGGTGCGACGCTGGCGCAGGTGCGGGCGACGCTGGCCAGTGACGCGGGCGACGACGCAGTGAAGTTTGCGATCTCCGCGGTGGACTTCCTGATGGCCGGCGAGGGGCTGGTGCAGGCGGCGCACCGGCACGGCTTTCTCAGCACCATGCGCCCGGTGGCTGCAATGACCGGCGCGGGCAACCTGGTGTCTTGGATCTTCAATGACCAGTCCGCGCCCACGAGTTACGCCGACATGGACGCGGCGGTGCAGGGGTTTGTTTCGATGCTGGGGCGGGCCGAGGAGCAGCTGGCTGCGCTCGGTCCGTTCAAGTGCGCGATCAACGTGCCGGCGATCCGCTTCGATGTGAACTCCGACGGCCGGGCCGATGAGAAGGAAGGCATCGGCGCACTGATGGGCGCGTTGCCGGCGCGATGGGTGTATGACGAGCGGGAGGAGCGGTACGTGGAGGTGCCGCTGGTGCCGGAGGAGTTGACCATCGCCTTCGATCACGGCGACGCGTCGTGGCTGCGCGGGTATTGCCACTTCCTGATGGGCGTGGGGGAGGTGTGGCTGGCGCACGACGGGCAGGACTGGTTTGACCGGACCGGGCACGTGCTGTTTCCGGATGCGCAGATGAGGTGCGACTTCCTGAAGGACTCGACGTTTTTCATCGAGGCGATGGGTGACCGAACGCCGACGCCGTTCGACGTGACCGATCTAATCGCGATGATCGGGAACTTCGAAATGCCGGTGGACGAGCCGGCGCGGATGAAGGCGGCACTGGAACACTTCCGCGCAACCGTGGTGCATGGGAAGGAAATGTGGACGCGCTACGACGCGGAGACGGACGACGATCGCGAGTGGATCCCCAATCCAGGCCAGCACGCCGGCGTGCTCGGCGTCGAGGTGGACGCGGAGATGCGCGAGGCCTGGCTGCTGTTCCTCGGCGAGTGCGACGACCTGCTGGCCGGGCGCAAGGTGCTGCGGTTCTGGCGCGGTCACGGAACCCAGGGAATCGACGTGGTGAAGGTGTTCGAACAGCCGCGCGAGTTTGACCTGCTGTACTGGATCCAGGGATCGGCGGCCGGGCCGTACTTGCGTGAAGGCGAGTTCACCAGCGACGGGACGTGGGCGCGGCTGGTGGATGTCTTCGACCAGCGCGTGTTCCGGTTCTCGTTCTGGTTCAACTAGGCACGAGGCACGCGCCGGCGGGGAATGGCAAAAAAAGCGAGGGAGGCCGCGGATGGCCGCGACCTCCCTTCGTGTCGAGTCGGATCAGTGGTGAGGCTTAGCAGCCGCCGCTGAACCAGTTGAGGTAGGTCTGCACGTCGAAGAAGTTCCACTGCCCGTCGTTGTTGACGTCGGCCCGCGCGTCGTGGGCGCTGAAGTAGTTGAGGAAGGTCTGCACGTCGAAGAAGTTGAGGACGCCGTAGGGCGCGGCAAAGTCGGCGTCGCAGGAGAGGACGGTGATGGTGTCCACGTCGGCGATGTAGTTGTTGCCGGTCGAGGCGTCACCGCCTCCGGTGTGGCGCTCTCCGACATAGTAGATGCCAGGGTAGGTGTCCAGGGGGATCTGCACCATGAGGTTGGTGACGGTGCGCGTGGCGCCGGGATTGAGCCCGGAGTAGTTGTTGGTGGCCATGAGCGCATCGGAAAGGGAGATGATCCGGTTGCTGGACAGGCGCACTTCGGCGACGTAGGAGCCGCTGGCGGTGTTGCCGATGTTCTGCACCACGAAGTCCACCGGAATCGATTGGCCGCGATAGTAGGTTCCCGAGTCCGCGTCGCACGAGATGCTGGCCAGGTCGACGATGGCTGGCTCGGTGCGGAACGTCCAGACCGGTCCGGCGGTTGTGCCGGCACTGTTGCGGGAGACGATCTGCCAGTAGTACTGGGTGTCAAGGGCCAGCGTGCCCAGCGCCCAGGCGGTCGAAGTGGTGTTGCCGACGTACTCGCCCGCGTCGGGGGTCGAATCGGTGCCGAAGTACACGTCGTACGAGGTAGCGCGGGCGGCCGCGTTCCAGTCTAGGTCAACGTTGATGTTGTTGCCCGTCGAGTTGTTGGCCGGGCTGAGAATCGTGGGCGCGTCGGGCAGGGCCAGCGTGATGGTCACCTGCTGGGCGTCCCAGGTGTCGGTGTCGTTGTTGTCAGGGATGGTGTCGGTGCCGCTGTCAAGAATGGCGCCGATCCAGTAGGTGCCCGGAGGGACCGTGGCGGGGATGAACGGCGCGGGAATGTTGAAGGTCGCGCCACCCATGGCCGCGAAATCGTAGTTGTAGATCCACGTGGCCAGCAGCGTGTCGGCATCCGAGATGTTGTTGTTGGTGGAGAGGTACACGCGGAGGGTGTAACTACCGGCGGCCGGGTTGTTGTTGGTCGCGTTGGCGACGTAGACCTGGAACTGGGCGTTGGCGCTGGTGCCGGCCTGGATGGTTGTGCTCCCCGTGGCACGGCAACGCAGCAGTTCGAGGTCGAAGACGTTGCCGCGGGTTGTGTTCTCAAAGTCGATCATCGCATTGACGTACCCTTCCCACAGGCGGGCGTAGTTGCCCGACGTGGAGCGGTTGGAGTTGGAGCAGACGGCGTGGATATAACGATTGTCGTTTTCGATGTAGTAGGCCCCGGAGCCGGACATGCCGCCCCAGACCGCGGTGAAGCAGCCGGGCGTGGTGTCCAAGTGCATCTGGTTGCCCGGGCAGGAGTCCCATGTGCCCGACCAGTAGTACATGGTGCGGCCGGTGTGGAGACTGCCGCTGCACGTTTCGGCGGGGTACGAGAAGTTGTTGTAAGTCAGACCCTGGTGATAGGAGCATGAGCCGCCGTAGGCCCAGGCGAACCACCCGGTGAGCATGCCGATGTTGCGGGACGAGCCGCGGTTGATGCGGATGGTGCCGACGTCGGCGTCGAAGTCGCCGTTGTTTACGTAATCCGAACCGGCTTGGAAAACGTCGCCGCGGCAGAAGCCGAAGTATTGCACGACAGCGTCACTGGCGACCTCGCCGAACTGCGGGATGGATGCGTCGCCGTCCCAGCCGGGGTAGATGTAGATGCGGTCGGCCCAGTCAAAGATGTTGATGCCGTTGGGATTGCGCGCATAGACGCAGTGGGCCGCGGTGAGCACCACGCCGGCGTCCTGCATCGAGCCGGAGGCGGTGAACCAGCGGGCGATGCCGTTCTGGTCGATGAACTCCATCACCAGTTTGACGTTGCCCGAGCGAGGCCAGGTGTCCAGCGAACCGGCAGCGACCATGGTGCCGAAGCCGCGGGTGTTGGGCTCGCCCTCGACGTAGTTGTCCGCGCCGGGATAGTCGCCCTCGGGGGAGACGGTCCAGTCGGAACGCGAGAACCTGCGAACAGCGGGGAGAAGCGTGGTCTGCCCGGTGGTGGAGTCGTGCATCATCACCGTCCCGGTGGGATGGGCGCTGGGCACATAGTCCGACGAGTCCGGCAGCGGCATCGGGGGAATCTGGTCAAACGGGGGATGCTCGGGGCGCGCGATCCGCAGGTCGGCGCTCGGCACGAAGGGCGAGACAATGTGCTGTCCGCCCACCGGCGAAACCGTCTGCATAGGCGTGGGAATGGGCTGTGGGATGACCTGGGCCGGCGAGACGCCGGCCAGAACTCCCAGGCCCGCCGCGAGGAGAACTCGCTGAAGCGGTACGATCACGGACATTGTGAATGCTCCCTCTACTGAATGTGGACGTGCGGAACCCGAACGGATCCTGCTCTCTTCATCATCACGCGACGGAAGCGGAGGCCTCTCCGCTGAAAGTGGTCTGCGCACACAGAAAGCGAAATCGGGCGCCCTGACTCACGCGGCGTTTCGGCGCATGGTCCGGCGCGACGAGGATCGGCCGCCAAAGGGGCACACGGGCGACGCCCCGATCGGGGAGGAATGGCACCATGGCGACGATCAACACCAGAACGGCGGCTCACCGAAGCCTGCGATTCGGCTCGCTGGAATCTCTGGAGGCCGAACTGGCCCGTATCGAAGCGGCTTCGGCGGCGGGAACCCTTCGCACGACGGGAAACTGGACGCTCGGGCAGATTTGCGAGCATCTGGGCAAGTTTGTCCGTTGCTCGTATGACGGCTTTGACGGCCGCCCGCCCCTGCCGGTGCGAGTGCTCGGTCGCTTGGTGTTCAAGCGCCTTGCGATGGGTGACGGACCCGTGCCGCGCGGGATCCGGCTTCCGAAGGACGCGGTGTCCAGCCTGCCTGACCCGGACATCACCCATGGAGCCGGCATCGCGTTGCTGCGCACGCAGTTGGCACGCATCCATTCGGGCGAACAAATGCGACAGCCAAGTCCGCTTTTTGGCTCCTTGACGCACGAACAGTGGTTGCATTTGCATCTCAAGCATGCAGCCATGCATCTCGGGTTTGTCGAGTATCCCGCACATGGTTGAGAGCACGAGGGGCCAATGAACGGACCTATGAATCCGCATTGGCCCGCCTGCCGGGGAGAAGCGCACGATGGGTGATGTCGGACTGCGATACGAAACGTTGCCTTTGGGTAGCGACCTTGACGCCGAAGCAAAGATTCTGGCGATCGCGTTCGGGATGAGCCCGGAAAAGGCCCGCGAGTGGATTGAGCGGTCTGGGCGCACCCTGTTCCGGCGGGTGATGGCCGGGGACCGCGTGGCGTCGGTGCTGATGCTCATCCCGATGGGGATCTACTACGGGGGGCGCAGCGTGCCCCTGACCGGGGTGGCCGGCGTGGCGGTGGACCCCGGCTTCCGTGGGCGCGGAGTGGCTCGCTGGATGATGCACGAAGCCGTGCGCGAAATGGGACGTGAGGGGGCGGCGTTATCGGGTCTGTACTCGGCGATGCACCCGCTGTACCGGTCTGTGGGATTTGAGCAGGCCGGATGCCGGTTCAGGATCAGTGTGCCGCTGCACCTGCTGCCAGGCGGGTCGCGGCAGTTTGAAGAACTGCCGACCGGCGCGGTCGAGCAGGTGAAGAACTGCTACCAGGCGTGGGCTTCGCGGTGTGACGGGCACTTGGATCGAGGCCCCTACGTGTGGGCACGCATCGAGAACTGGCGCGGGACACCCATGCGCGGGTTTGTCACGCGCGATGATCGAGGCGAAATCGAGGCGTATGTGTACCTGCACCAGGCGGGGTCGGCCGACCCCTGCCAGCCGCAGGTGCTGGAGGTGACCGATCTGGGGGCCCGAACGCCCGGTGGTATGCGCGCGCTGATGGCGTTCCTTGGCGGATTTTCCTCCATCGCGGGCAGGGTGACCTTCTTCGGGGGCCCCTCGCACCCGCTGCTGGGCATGCTCGACGATCGGCGCTATGCGATGGACCTGACAGACCACTGGATGCTGCGGGTGATCGATGTGCGGCGTGCGCTCGAGGGGCGCGGGTATGCGCGCGGGCTGCGTGGCGCGGCGTCGTTTGAACTGGTCGATCAGGTCTTTGAAGAACAGAGTGGGCACTGGAGGCTGGAATTGGAAGGCGGGGGCGGGCATGTATCCCGCGGTGGACACGACGGGGCCAGGCTGACCGACCGGGCGCTGGCGGCGCTCTGTGGCGGGCACCTTTCGGCGCGACAGTTGCGACTGATGGGTCTAATCGAGGGCGACGATGCGCAGGTCGATGCGCTCGATGTCGTCTTCCCGGCGAGCGGTTCGAGCATGCCGGACATGTTCTGAGAAGCGAGCCGTTCGCCGCGGCACGGGTCCGATGAGCCCGTTGGGACCTCTGCGAGAACAGGCTACCATCGCAGCATGTTCAGCCCGATTGACGAGATTCTCGACGAACTGCGAGCCGGTCGGATGATCGTGCTGGCCGACGACGAGGACCGCGAGAACGAGGGCGACCTGGTGCTCCCGGCCCAGTTTGTCACACCCGAGGCGGTGACGTTCATGCTCACGGCCGCCCGTGGGTACCTGTGCCTGAGCCTGACTGAGCACGACTGCGATCGGCTTGAGTTGAGCCCGCAGGCGGCGGTGAACACCTCCATGCGCGGCACGCCATTCACGGTCTCCGTTGACGGGCACCCTAGGCACGGGTTCACGACCGGCGTGTCGGCTCGGGAGCGGGCCAGGACGATCCAGATGCTTATCGATCCGAAGACCGGGCCTTCGGACTTCGTGCGCCCCGGGCACATCAACCCGCTGCGCAGCCGCGACGGGGGCGTGTTGGTGCGCATCGGTCAGACAGAGGGATCGCTGGACCTGTGCCGCCTGGCGGGCCTGTATCCGGCGGCCTGCATCATCGAAATCATGGGTGACGACGGGGAGATGCTGCGAGGGCAGAGTCTGGCTGAGTTCAGCGCCAGACACCGGCTCAAGATGTGCACGGTGCGGCAGATCATTGAGCACCGGATGAGCCAGTCGCACATCATCGAGCGCCTGGAGCCGCGCCACGGAAGCCCAATCGCGACACCGGACGGGGTGTTTCGCCTGTTTGCGTTCCGGGCCGTCGTTGATCCGCTGCCCCACATCGCGTTGACGGTCGGAGACGTGGGGCGGCTGGACGAGGACGGGAGCGTCATCGGCTCGCCCGAGCCGACGCTGGTGCGTGTGCATCGGCGCGACCTGCTGGGCGACATCTTCGACGATCTTGATTCGGGCGGCGGGATTTCGACGGGGCAGACGCTGCGAGCGTCGATGCGGATGATCCAGGCTGAGGGACGCGGCGCGATCGTGTACCTGCGACCGAGCAACACGGGCGACGGGCTGTCGGGGCATCTGACGCGGCTGCTCGATCGCAGCGAGCAGGACCGCCCGCACCTGTCGGTATCGCCCGCGGTGCTCGAATATGGGGTGGGCAGCCAGATCCTGCGGGCGCTGGGGCTCTCGAAGTTGCGCCTGCTGACCAACAGCGATGTGGACTATCCGCAACTGCGGGCGTTCGGGCTAGAAATCGTCGAGCGCGTGGCGGTTCCCGTCGGGCTCACGCGGCGGTAAGCGCTGTGTGATTCAGACAGGCGCTCCATGCCGGACGATGCCGCGTCCCCTTCCCTCCCCGGCATCGCCGGCGGGAAGAAGTCGATCGGACCGCATCTCAGTCGACGCGGTAGTACTCGTCGATCGAGCGGTTCTGATAGGTGTAGGGGCGCATGCGGTAGCGGGAGTACTGTTCGAGAAACTGGGTGGGCCACGAGGGGTTGGGGCCGCTGCCGGGGCCTTCAAGCGAGCCGATGTAGGTTTCGACGAGATCTTCGCCGGTCTTGACGAAGCGGGCCGAGCCATCCGCAAAGCCGGCGTGAAGTCCATCGGCCTTGTGGTTGTTCCACTCATCGGGCCAGTTGGTGGTGCCGCCCTCGGGCCGGACCACGCCCAGCGCTACGCCGACGGGGTTGGAGTTGTCGTCGTTGTCGTTGTCGAGGATGAGCAGCGTGCGCGAGGGGAACTTGACGGAGTTCTGCGTCTTCACGGGCGAGGGCGCCGGCTCGGCGAGAATGCCGACCCCGCCGACGCCGGAGGGGGCGCGCCACCCCAGTTGGCTGCCGATCGAGCCGTTGAAGGGGGGCGGTGGCATTAGTTGTCCGTCGGGATACTTGCCGGGCATGAACCAGATGAACGTCTCGTAGGAGTGTCCTCCGGAGTCGTCGGCCGCGTCGTGCGCGGGAAAGAACAGGTCGAAGGGGAAGTCGCGCCCGTAGAGCAGTTCGATGTCGGCCAGCATCGACACGTCGGAGAGCATGTTGTTCGGCTCGATGCGGTTGCGGGTGCTGGGGCAGATGGCCACGTCATACGTCGAGATGTAGTCGGGGAAGAGCCACCCGATGTTGTCCTCCCACGAGAAGAAGGTGGGCATGTAGAGCTGCCGGGTGTTATCGCCCGAGTAGGTGTTGCACGCCATCGCCAGTTGGCGCGTGTTGGACAGGCACACGGACCGCCGGGCGGCGTCGCGCGCGCGGGCTAGGGCGGGCAGCAGGATACCGATGAGCAGCGCGATGATCGCGATCACCACCAGCAGTTCGATGAGCGTGAAAGCGCGGCTTCTGGTCATCGGTCGGGAAATCCCCCGTGCGGGTGTGCGCGTGTAGTGTACACAAATCGCATTGGGAGTTGGCGCCCAGCGGGTACACTGTCCAGCCCCTGGCCGGGGTTGATGAGGGTTGACGTCAAGATGGAGGAGATGGGAATGCGGGGAACCTGGTGTGTGGCGTTGGCGTGCGGTCTTGCGGCTTCGGCGCTGGGGCAGGCGGACAACGACGTGGTGGTGAATGCGGCCGGGGTGTCGCTGCGCTGCCAGTTGTTCGGGCCCTGCTTCCCGGACCAGTACCGCGACAGTTTCGCCAATCCCCTGCCCCCGGGCACGCCGCAGTACATCCTCCCCGCTTCGGGCTACCGCTACGACATTGCCGGCGTGGTGGCCACCAGCGGGTTGATGGGCTCGTTCATTCCCAACGGCTCGACGCTTGACCAGGCGCTGGACGCCATTCAGCCCGGCGGCTCGCGCGTCCTGCACGGGTTCAGCCGCAATTATGCCGGCGGGCTGCCCAACCCGGTCAACCAGGTGTTCATGCAGCGGTACCAGGGCGAGTTTTCCGGCATCCAGATGGGCCTGTCGATGTCGGTGGCCGTGAGCAACACCGGCGTGGGACAGTTCCGCGTCTACGACATCAACATCCCGTTGGGCATCTTGGCCGGCTCGATGGAAGTCACCAGCGGGTCGGCGACCATCCAGACCTGGGCTCCGTCGGCCCCTCAGGAGAGCGAGTGGCACTTTGACGGTTCGCTCGACTCGGCTCCCGGAAGCGCGGGTGGGATGATGCGCTACATGGACGACCCGGCCTTTGCGCCCATTCTCGGCGGGGTCGGCAGTCTCGATACGCCCGATCCGACGACTCCCGTGGGCGTCACCGACGCGCAGTCGAGTTTTGCGACCACCACGGCCCTGGGCATTCCTGGTCCGGGCGGCCAGGTGGACACGGTGTACGTCACCAGCCCGGCACGCAACCTGACCACGGGGCTGGCCAAGGACCGGCGCGGCATCGGGCTGAGCGTGGGGCCGATGCTGCGGCCGGAGTTCCCCGGCGAGTTCTTCGGGCAGTGGACCATGATCTGGGACATGTACATCCCCGCGTCAAGTTGGTACGCCGACTATCCGGCCAACACCGTGGTGCGCGAGTTTCCCGTGGCCCTGCTCGAGGACAGCGCCAACAACAACAGTTCGGCCGACCTGTTCATTCGCAACTCGGGCGGCGTGACCCGGATCGGGTACAACAGCGACGACTTCTCGCAGTACATCCCCATCGGCATCGGGCCCAATCAATGGTTCCGCTTGGCGGTGGCGTGCGATTACTTCACGGCCAGCGCCAGCCGGGTGTATCTCAACGGCGTGTACGTGGGCAACATCGAGGCCGACTGGCTGTATTGCGCGGTCGATCCGACGGCGCCAACGTACGGCGATGACGAGCCGGTCAGCCCGGCGGCCTGGTCGAGTTGGGGCGGTTTTCCCAATCCGTGGGCACAGTCGAGCGGGAATCATCCGGGTTCGACAGGCCCGACGCTGCTGTCATCGACCTTCTCCCTGTTCGCCGACCTTGCCGGCGGGCGGTCGGAGGTGGTGTACCTGGCCAACTACTACTTCGCGGACACGGCGCTGACGGGCGCGGAGATTGCGGGGCTGGGCGGGCCGAGCGCGGCCGGGATCGTGCTGATTGCAGCGCCGTGCGCGGCCGACATGAACGATGACGGGGTGCTGAACTTCTTTGACGTGCAGCAGTTCCTGGCGTTGTTCAGCGCGCACGATGACCGGGCCGACTTTGTCGATGACGGACAGTTCAACTTCTTCGACGTGCAGGCGTTCCTGGGGGCCTTCAGCGCGGGATGCCCGTAACGAGGCACGCGGAGGGCACGCGTCCTCCGCGTGATCTCCGCGACTCGCCGTACGCCTTCAGCCTCTGGGTTTGGTCCGCGTGAGTTGGGCATACGCGTTGTGGCTGTGGATCGACTCGTAGTTCTCCGAGTTGATCGAGTACCAGGTGATGCGCGGGTCGTCTTCCAGGGCCAGCGCCAGGTCGCGGACGATGTCCTCGACGAACTTGGGGTTCTCAAAGGCCTTCTCGGTCACGAACTTTTCGTCCGGGCGCTTGAGCACGGCGTAGACGGGGTGTGACGCGGCTCCTTCCAGCAGTTCAACGAGATCCTCGATCCACAGGGTGCCGTTGAAGCGAACCTTGGCCTCGATGCGGCAGCGCTGGTTGTGGGCGCCGTACTCGGAGATTTCCTTCGAGCACGGGCACAGGCTGGTGGCCGGGGCCGACACGGAGAGGATGAAGTCCTCGTGGCTGTTGGCGGTGCACTCGAAGACCACTTCGTAGTTCATCAGCCCGGGCTGGCGGGTGACGGGAGCAAACTTCTTGATGAAGTAGGTGAAGCGGGCCTCGAAGTGAGCCTCCTCGGCCTCGAGGCGATGGCAGATGGCGCGGGTGATGACCGGGATGCGGTCGGGCGTGACCGGCTCTCCGGTGTGATCATTGAGCACCTCGAGGAAACGGCTCATGTGCGTGCCCTTCTGGGTATGGGGCAGGGCGACGTACATGTTGATGGATGCGACGGTGGTCTGCTCGCCGCCGTCGCGATTGCGCAGGCGGACGGGGTAGGTGACGTCCTTGACGCCCACCTTGTCAATGGGTACCTGGCGGATGTCGGCCGACGCCTGGACGTCGGGAATGGCGGAGGCGTCTTTGGCGGGGGGAGTCATGGTGATCCTCGTGGGGGCTGCAGGCCCGCCCGTCTTCGTTCAGCGCGATGACGCAGATTCGACGTCATGCGCCTTGTGAACGGCCGCCCCCGCCCAGGCCAGGCCGATGGGGGTGCCGATGAGCATGCCCGCGGCCCAGTCCAGCGGCTGCACAAGCAGGGGCCCCAGCAGCGTCCCTTGCAGTGCGGCGTCCTCCAGATGGGCAGCCCCGGGCTTGATGAATCCGATCAGGGGCCCGGCCATGCCCGCCAGCAGGACGGCCGCGTAGGGCGAGGCCGACGGGGCCTCGCGGTTGGCCGCGGCGCGGATGACAAGCCTGGCAACCGCTCCGGCGGCGATCGAAGCGAATACCGAGGCGACCAGAGCCTGACCCCGCAGGGGATTGAAGGCGACCAGATGGGCGATGACCAGCCCGGCCAGGGCACCGGCTGCAACTCCTGCGAGAACCTGAGGTTGAACGAGTTGCCGGAGGCTGCCCAGGTGCGGGCCGGGCAGGTCAGCGTGCGGAGTTTCCGATCGCGGGCGACCCGAGGAGGCGATGAGCAGGGCGATCAGCATTGCGCCGACGCCGACCATGCCCGCTTCCACGGACAGCCGGATCAGCGTGCCCGCCGAAGGCTCGAGGCGGAAAAGCCATTCCATGTTTCCCGTGCGCCAGGCTCCCCAGGCCAGCACGAAGCCGGCCGAAAGGGTGCCGGTGCGGGCGTCCACGAACCGGGCCGAGAGCAGCCCGTAAACAGTCGTGGCCGCGAGCAGCGCCAGCCCGAGGATCACCCCCAGCGCCGGGCTGGAGCCGACCAGGAGCGAGACATCATGCCCCGCGTCGATCCCGCGGAGGCCGGCCAGTGGAAGGGTGATGACCGGGCCCACGAGGAACAGGGCCAGGACCGGCAGCATCCAGCGTCCAACAGTTCGTACCATGGAACGGATCTTGGGCGGTTCGAGGGCGGATGGCAAGCCTGCGGAGCGACGATGTCGAACGGAAATGAACCGAAGGGTCGGGCCCGCTTTCCAGATCTGACGCTGGCGGACCTCCTGAACGAGTTGGTCTGGCCGCGGCTGTTGCAGGCAGGGGGACTGGCGTTCTCGCCGCAGCGACTGTTCTTGGCGGCCTGCACGCTGGTGGGGGTGGGGGTGCTTGGCTCGCTGAATCGCCTGTGGTCGGAGGTTTCGTTCGGATCGCGGGCCGGCGAAGTGTTCGGGGGGGCGTTCGAGCGCCTGGGCGACACGATTGGGTCGATCGACCTGATGCGGATCTGGCAGTTGCCGCTGCCGCGATTGTGGATCGGCGCGCAGGCGGTTTTTCTGCACGCACCGGCCCAATTGCTGCGAGAGTTTCCCGTCAGTTCGGTCGTGCTGGGCCTGCCGATGGTCATGTTGTTCCTGGTCGGCTGGTTTGCCATCGCGCGTTCGGCAGCCTGGGAATTCGGCGTCCATGCGCCCGAGGCATGGACCGTCAGCGTGGCGCGCGGGGTGCAGCGCCTCGGGTCGATGATGCTCGGCGTGTTCGGCGTGCCGGCGCTGATCGGCATCCTGCTGGCGGTGATCGCCGGCGGCGGGTGGCTGCTGATCTCCTTTCCGGTCCTCGATGTGCTGTCGGCCGTGCTGTGGGGCCTCGGGCTGGTCCTGTGCGTGGCGATGGCCTTCGTGGCCGCGCTGTGGGCAGCCGGGCTCCTGCTGGTGCCCCCGGCGCTGGCCTGCGAAGGACCGGATGCCTTCGACGCGATTCAGCGGTCCATGGCCTATGTCCTCGGACGCCCGCTGCGCTATGTCATCTACGTCGCGCTGCTGGTCGTCATGGGCGTGCTGCTCACCGCCGTGGTGGAACTGGTGCTGCACGCCGGACACGAACTGGCCACGCGGAGCATGAGCCTGCTGCTGGCGGCCGAGGACTCGGCGATTGTCACGCCCAGCCCGGGTGACCCGCCGCTGGAAGGCACGCGCGCCGCCGCCGCGGCGGTGCTCGACTTCTGGCGCTCGCTTCTGTCGCTGGTGGTTGCCTCGTTCGTGGTCAGTTACATCGGGTCGGCCTCGTCGGTGCTCTATCTCTCGATGCGCAAGTTGAACGACGGGCAGGATGTGGGTGACTTGGCGACCGAGATGTCGCGCCGCTGAGAGCGCCGCGGCGACGCCTGGTACACTGACACGTCTCGGAGGTGCATGATGAACAGACTGGTCGCAGGCGCAGCATTGCTCGGCGCGCTGCTGGCGGGGTGCTCGGGCGTGAAGCGGGACCACCAGACTTCAGACAGGATCGGCGCCGGCTCGTTCGGGGATGATGTCCGTTTCCTCGATGGATACGTGAACACCGTCGTCCTGCAAGACGGCGACGCCCGCGTCGTGATCGTGCCCGAGTGGCAGGCCCGGGTGATGACCAGCACCGCCGGGGGCGACGCGGGAACCAGTTACGGATGGATCAACCGCTCGTTCATCGAGAAGGGCGAGTTGGTGCCGCACATGAACGTGTTCGGCGGGGAGGAGCGCTTCTGGATGGGGCCCGAGGGCGGACAGTTTTCCATCTACTTCCCTCCGGGCAAGCCGTTCGAGTTCGAGCACTGGCAGGTGCCCGCCTTCATCGACACCGAGCCGTTCAGCCTCACCTCGCACAGCGACCGCAGCGCGACCTTCTCCGGCTCGGCCGACCTGACCAACTGGTCGGGCACGCGCTTCCTCGTCGGCGTCGATCGCACGGTGCGCCTGCTCAGCGCGGTGGAGACGGGCGCGATGCTGGGCGTGCCCGTGCCGCAGGGTGTCCACGCGGTGGCGTATGAGAGCATCAACGGCGTCACCAATCGCGGACGCGAGGCATGGAAGAAGGACACCGGGCTGCTCAGCGTGTGGATGCTGTGCATGTTCACGCCCGGCCCGAAAACGACGGTGGTGATTCCGTTTGTCGAGGGCGATGAGGCCACACTCGGACCGGTTTACAACGACTCATACTTCGGCAAGGCCCCGCCCGATCGGCTGGTGGTCGACGACGGGGTGATCTTCTTCCGCTGCGACGGGGAATACCGCACCAAGATCGGGATCAAGCCCCAGCGGGTCAAGCCGACCGCGGGCAGTTGGGACGCGGCGCGCGGGGTGCTGACGTTTGTGCAGTTCAACCGGCCTGCGGGTGCCACCGACTACGTCAACTCGGAATGGCGCCAGCAGCGCGACCCTTACGCGGGCGACGTGGTCAACAGTTACAACGACGGCCCGACCGGGCCGGGGCAGCCCCCACTGGGCCCGTTCTACGAGATCGAAACTTCCAGCCCGGCCCTGGCCCTCAAGCCCGGCGAGCGCGCGGTGCATATCGAGCGGGTGATGCACTTCGAAGGCGATCGCGCGGCCCTGGATGCCATCGCCAGGCAGGTGCTCGGCGTCGGACTCGACCGGATCGAGCGTGTGTTCGGCAACTGAGTCCGCCCGGTATGTTCGATGGGGCAGGAGCGGAGGCTTCCGCCCTCCATGGTGTGGAAATTCCGCCCGGCTGGTGATTCCGGCCCCGTTGGGCTTGTGCCATAAAGTTGCACGATGTCCAGTCCTGGCCGATATCACAGGCAGGAGTTGCTCCCCGGCGTCGGCGCCGAAGGGCAGCGGCGTCTGCGACAGCAGTGTGCCCTCATCGTCGGCTGCGGCGCGCTCGGCTGCGCTTCGGCCGACCTGCTCTGCCGAGCGGGCGTCGGGCGGCTGGTCATCATCGACCGCGACGTGGTGGAGTGGACCAATCTTCAGCGGCAGACGCTCTTCGATCAGCGCGACGCGCGCGACGCGACGCCCAAGGCCGTTGCGGCCAGGCGACGCCTGAATGACGTGAACTCCGACGTCCAGGTGCACGCGCTGGTTGCTGATTTCGCGCCGCGCTGCGCCACCCGCATCATCGCCGAGCACCGGCCCGACATCATCCTCGACGGCACGGACAACTTCGAGACGCGCTTCCTCATCAATGACGCGGCGGTCAGGCACGGCATTCCCTTCGTCTACGCGGGCGTGGTGGGCGCCGGCGGGATGGCCCTGCTGGTGATTCCCGGGCAGACGGCCTGCCTGCGCTGCGTTTTTGCCGAACCGCCGCCTCCCGGCTCGCAGCCGACCTGCGACACGGCCGGGGTGTTCGGGCCTGCGGTGTCGATCGTCGCGGGCTACCAGGCGGGCGAGGCGATGAAAATCCTGCTCGGGCTGCACGATCGCTTGCTGCGCTCGCTGCTCAGTTTTGATCTCTGGCAGGGGCGTCGAACGCGCCTCGAGCCGCCGCGTGATCCCGACTGCCGCTGCTGTGTGCACAGGCGGTTCGACTATCTCGACGCCGCGGACGCGGGCGCGGTGGCGTCGCTGTGCGGACAGGGAGCCGTGCAGATCACCCCGCCACAGGAAATGACGATGGAACTCGAGCGGCTGCACGAGCGGCTGACGGGGGTGGGTTCGTTTCGTCTGACCGAGTTTCTCGTGAGCGGCACGCTGGGCGAGGAACGCGGCGAGCGCGGCGAGCCGGTGGGATTGACGGTGTTCGCCGACGGGCGGGCCGTGGTGCGCGGCGTGCGCTCGCCCGAGCGGGCGCGGGCGATCTATGCTCGGTATGTCGGAACGTGAGAGACAATCAGTGCGACGGTGAGAGAGCGGGCAGGGGCGATCGCTTGCTGAAGCGCAAGACTCGCCCCGGGGCGAATTTCGGAGGGGGCAATGATGGGTGCGATGGGCAAGGCGATTGCGGCCAATGCGCGGATGGTGGTGCGGCTCGGCGGGCTCCTGGCCGAGGGAATCGAGCCGAAGAGGTTTGGTGTGCGACCCGTCATCGACGGGCGCGAGGTGCAGACCAATCACCCGGCCTTCGTGTACGGGCACCTGGCGATGTACCCGTCGCGGGCAATGGAGATGATCGGGCAGGATGCCTCGGGCATGAGGCCGCCGGCGGAGTGGGCGGAGTTGTTCGCCGCCGGAGTCGAGTGTCGCAACGACCCGCACGCGAGCATCTACCCCGGCAAGGATGTGCTGGTCCAATCGCTCCTCGATTGGACCGAGCGAGTGGCCGCGGCGCTGGACCACGTCGATGACCGCGTGCTGGAAGGTGCGATTACGACGGGCGGGCGCATGGCCGAGTTGTTCCCCAACATCGGTGGAGCGGTGAACTTCTACGCGGCCGGACACCCGATGATGCACCTGGGGCAGGTGAGCACATGGCGGCGCTGCATGGGACTCGGCTCGGCGATGTGAGGCGCGTTCTCTGTGGCTCGAAACGCTTTACTTCCCGCGTTCAACCATTTCGCGTAGTCCGCCCTTGTACTGGGCGATTTCGTCCGGGTTGCCGAACATGCGCTCGATCATGTCACGTGACTGCGGGTCGACGGGCTTCGGCTCGCGCCCCGTGACCTGCTGGTAGGTCTTCGTGTCGATGCCCAGGTACGCTCGCATCGCGTGGTCGTAGATCGCCGCGTCGGGGTCGCGCGTCAGGTCCAGACGCAACTCGTTGATGATCTTCGTGCCCGTGGGCAGCCACCCGTCGTAGAAAGTCTCCTGCGCGATATGGTCCTGGATCCACTTGCCCAGTGGCGTGTTGTACGGCGGGCGGACCATCCGGTGCCCGGGGCGCCCGGTCTTGCGGCAGATGAAGCCGTCCGTGGGTGCGGGCGCTGCCGCCTTCCCGGCCTCGGGGACCGGAACGCCGAGTTTCTCGAGCAGTTCGGCGATGCCCTTCTGCGGCATCAGATCCCCACGCCCGGCCGCGACCTTGTACCCCTCGGTCAGCACCGCCTTGGCCCGTTCGACATCCTGGGCCGCCATGAGCGCGGCGCCAGCCAACTGGTAGGCCTTGCTCATCGACGGGTTGAGTTCGGTGCAGCGGATGTAGGCCGCCGCCGCCTTGTCGAACTGGGAGTTCTGGTTGTACGCCCCTCCCAGCGAGAAGTAGGCCATGTCGTTCTCGGGATCCTGCTCGACCAGTGCCTCGAAGCGTGCGATGCGTTCGTTCAGATCCATAATTGCTCCCTTGGCCTCGGGGCTCCGGTCATCGGCGCCCGACGCGGGCCGGACGCCTGCGCCACCTTCCTTGCTCTGCCACTCTGCCAGTTTCCCCGGCCTGCCCAACGATAGCGTCGCGTGGACGCGGGGTCGGGGCGGGCGTACCTTGTCCGCAGCATGACCGGGCGCCGCGACTCCAACCTGCGGACCACGCTGGCGGGAATCGACCTCGCCTCGCCGATCGTGCTGGCGGCCGGCACGGCCGGCGTCCTGAGCGAAACCGCCGACATCCTCGACCTCGCCCGCATCGGCGCGGTGGTGACCAAGTCCATCACGCCGCAGCCGCGAGCGGGCAACGCGCCCTGGCGTGTGCTGCCCGAGCGAGGCGCCATGCTCAACGCCATCGGGCTGGCCAACCCGGGCATTGATGGCTTCCTCCGCGAGTATGCCCCGCGCATCGGGGGTGTGCCCTGTCGCGTGATCGGTTCGGCGGCCGGATTCTCCATCGAGGACTACGTGCACGTGGTGTCGGGCTTCGCGTTGGCCGAAAAAATGGCCGCCGTCGAACTCAACGTCTCATGCCCCAACGTACACGGGGGAATCGAGTTCGGGGCCGATGCGGGGGCGATGCGCGAACTGGTCGGGGCCTGCCGGGAGGCTTGGGGCGCCAGGCCTCTGATTGTCAAACTCCCTCCGGTCGTGATCGGAACTCCGACCGGCATCGTGGACCTGGCGCAGGCGGCGGTGGAGGGCGGAGCCGACGTGCTGACCCTGTGCAACACCGTGCCGGCCATGTCGATCAACGTGGACGAACGTCGCCCGCGCCTGGCCAACGTGACAGGAGGGCTGTCGGGACCGGCGATCCACCCCATCGTGACGCGCTTGATTCACATGGTGTTCCAAGGGTTCGCCCGCGAAGCGGGTGTGCCGATCATCGGACTGGGCGGGGTGACGCGGTGGGAGGACGCGGCTGCCTTCGTGCTGGCGGGTGCCTCGGCCGTGGGAATCGGTACGGGTCTTTTCATCGACACCAAAACGCCGATGAGAGTGATGAGGGGACTGGAGTCCTGGGTGCTCCGCCACGGAGCGGCGAGCATCGGCGAACTGGTCGGACGATTGGAGCGTCCATGATGCACGGATGGCAATACCATCACGCGATGAAATACTGGATCGCGGCGCTACTGTCGGTGCTTCTGGTCGGGCTGGCGGCCTGCGAGAGCGTGTCGCTTCCGACTATTGATTTCGGGGGGACCACAAAGGAGCCTCAGCGCCCGGCGGTACTGGCCAAGGGCCCGATGCGCGGGCTGTGGATCACGCGCTGGGACTATCGCACGCCGAAAGATGTGACCGAGGCCATTGACCGGGCCGCGGCGCTTGGTGTGACCGACATCTTCTGGCAGGTGCGCGGACAGGGAGATGCGTTTTACCGCAGCCGGATCGAGCCGTGGGGCGAGGATTTGCTGGCCGATCTGCCCAGAGGCACGCGCGACCCCGGCTTCGACCCGCTGGAATTAGCGGTGGTGCAGGCCCACCTCAAGGGGATGCGCCTGCACGCGTGGATCAACGTGATGCCGTTGTGGAAGGGCAAGACCCCGCCCAAGTCGCCTGAACACCCCTGGAACGCGCACCCGGAATGGCGCCTCTACGACCAGAGCGGGCACATGCAGGAACTGGGCGACCACTATGTGATCGCAAACCCCGTGCTCGAAGAGGTGCAGGACTACATCGTGCGCGTGGTGGCCGACATCGTGGTGCGATACGACGTCGACGGCGTGCATCTGGATTACATCCGCTTCGTCTCAGAAGCCATGGATTCCAAGGCGACCTACCCCGGCGACCCGCGTTCCATCGGGCTGTTCACCAAGGCGACCGGGCGTCGCGGGCTGGTGAGCGAAGATGACCAGCGGGCCTTCCGCGCGTGGAAGCGCAACCGCATCACCGACCTGGTGCGCCGGATCAAGAAGGAAGCGGTGGAACGGCGCTCCGGCGTGATGTACACCGCCGCCGTGTGGCGCGACCCGAGCATCGGGCAGATCCAGTATCTCCAGGATGCGGCCCTGTGGGTCAAGGAGGGCACCCTCGACCTGGTCATGCCCATGATCTACACCGACGACGACGCGATGTTCCGCGCCGACTACGAGGCGTGGAAGGCCGCCGCCGGCGCCGATCGCATCGTGCCCGGCATCGGAGTCTACAAGCACAAGAGCCCGGCACAGACGGTGCGGCAGATCGAGATCGCCAAAAGCCCGGTCGGCTATGCCCTGTTCGCCTACGCGACCATCTTCGACAGCGCCAACCCGGCCGAGTCGAAGACCCAGGCCGCCAGGGACCAGCGCCGCAACATGCGCGAAGGCCTGCGCCCCTATATCCGCCGCGAGAGCGAGCGCAAACCTTGAGAGCCCTCGGGCTGGACATCGGAGGCACCTCGATCAAGGCCGCCCTGGTGGAACAGGCGTCCATCATCGGCACCGCACGCAGCCAGGCCTATCTGCGGCCAGATCGGGCGCAACTGGAGGCCGGTCTGACAGCCTGCTGCGACGCGCTGCCCGGCGCCCGCGCCGTCCAGGCCGTCGGACTCTGCCTGCCCGGCATTCTCGCGCCTGATCGCTCGATGGTGCTCAGGGCGGTGAACATCCCTGGTATCGAAGGTGTGCTTCTGCGTGAACTGGTGGCCGCGGTGCTGGGGCGCCAGGTGAGGGTGCGCGTGGTCAACGACGCGCACGCCAGCGCCTTCGGCTACTGGAAGGTCCACCCCAGCGCCGACCGACTGCTCGGGCTGGCGCTGGGCACCGGAGTGGGCGCCTGTGTGCTCGACGCCGGAGCCTGGCTTGGCGTCACCGGCGGCTCGTCGGGACATGTTGGACAAATCGATGTCGGCCCATGCGGACAGGACCAGCCGCTCGGACCCGACGGGGGACGCAACAGCCTCGAGGGCTACCTGGGCGTCGAGGCGCTGCGGGAACGCTATGGCGAGCACGTTGACGAGCGCCTCGGCACGCTTGCGATCGATGAGCCGCCGATGAAGGCGCTCGTGCGGGCCGTGCGCATCTGCCACGCGATCTATCGCCCCGCGCGCGTGGTGCTGCTCGGGGGCGTGGGGATTCGCCTGGCACCGCGATTGGAAGCCATCCGTGCCGCCGTCGCCACGGAACTCACCTGCGTCGCTCAGCCCGGCTGGACGCTCGAGGTGGGAGACAGCGACCACCACGCCGCTGCGGGAGCCGGATGGCTGGCGATGCAAGATGCGTGAGTCAGTCGATGCTTCGGGTGTATTGTGCCGGCAACCGTGTCTTCGGACTTGCTGCATGCCCTCTCCCGCTGACGCGGGAGGCTCTGGCCGGCGCGGCTCGGGCCTCATCGTCAGGGCCCCCGGCGCAAGCCGGGAGTGCTTCGACCTCCACTCGTGCAGGAGGCTGTGGTTCAATCTCGCCTTGCGTCTTGGTCCCTTCGTGCGTGCGACGAACTGTCCTTCCGGTCGGGCAGAGTTCAGGTTGTCGGCTCTACGCGGTTGACTCCACCCTCGCCGGGGCTGCGGGCTCGTTGTGCATCGGCTCTGCGCCTGTGCGCGTCTTTCCCGCGCGGCAGCAGGCACACGATCATCGCGGCAGATGCGGCCAGCACCAGTTTCCACACAAAAGCAAGCGACACCAGCGCCAGCAGCATTGGCCGGTGTCCTGTCTCCGCGAAGGTCTGCTTCATGGCATCGAGATCGACGAACAGTCGCCAAAACAGCGGATCGAGCAGCAGCACGCCAAGAAAGCCCACGACCAATGCCGCGATCGCGCTGGCGCTGGTGCCGCGCCGCGTGAGCAGGGCCGTCAGAAATACCGCCACCAGCCCGGCGTATGCGAACGTCATCACCGACAGCGCGAAATCGAGCAGGCCCGACGACTCGTTGAAGCGCCCGCCGTGCTGCTGCCAGAACACGCACAGGCATGCAAAGGCGCCGAGCACCACGCCCCACCCGACCACGCACAGCCGCCCGGCGGCCAGGTAGTGCTTCTCCTCACGCCCGCGCGCGATCTTGCGGTACACGTCGTTGACGAACGTGGCGCTCATCGCGTTGATCGTGCTGTTCACGCTGGAGAGTCCCGCGGCAAACAGGCCCGAGAGCATCAGTCCGCTCACGCCCGCCGGCATCTGCTCGATGATGAAATTGAGAAACACCCGCCGCGTGTCGGCCGGTGCTACGGCGTGCGCATCGGTCAGGTCCGGCCTCTGGTAGAACACCCACAGCAGCAGCCCGACCATCAGAAACAGCGCCACCGACGGCATGCCCAGCAGGATTCCGCCGATGACGGACGCGCTGCCGCGCCTGGCGTCGCGGCAGGTGAGCATGCGCTGCACCAGGTCGTGGTCGACGCCGTACGAGCCCACGCCCATGATCGTGAAACCGATGATGCAGGCCGGCAGCGTAAAGGGGGACCACCAGTCAAGGCCCCCCGGGCGCACACCCGGGTCGATGAGCATGAGTTTCGACCCTCCGCCCCCGTTGTCGCGCAACGCCGCCAGGACTTCTGACCACGGCGCCTCGATGTGCCCGGCGATGAGCGCGATGGCCACGACGCACGCACCGATGAACACTCCCATCTGTATCACGTCCGTCCAGATCACGCTGCTGACGCCCCCAACCAGCGTATAGACGATGCCGATGATCGCCAGCAGCGCGATGGCCAGCACCAGGTGCCCCGGTTCGAGATCGCCGAACACCACGATCGAAGCCGGAATCGCACCGATGTAGATGCGCGCCCCGCTGGCCATCACGCGCCCCAGCATGAACGCCACGCTGGCGCTGGTCGCAGCGCCCGGCCCAAAGCGCGCCCCCAACAGTTCGTAGATGGTCTGCACCCGCTCCCGGTAAAACGCCGGGATGAACACCAGCGCGATGACCACCGCCGCGATCACCATGCCGATGTTCGTCGCCAGGTACGTCAGGTTGCCGTTGTAACTCGACTGCGGCACCCCGATGAAAGACGCGGCTGACATCGACGTGGCCACGATCGACACCGACACCGCCCACGCCGGCATCCGTCGCCCCGCCAAAAAATAATCCTCGGTGTCGACCTGCCTGCGCCGGCTGAACCACAGCCCCGACGCCACCAACAGCCCGAAATAGCCCAGCAGGACGATCCAGTCGAGCGTCAGCAATCGCCCTTCACCCATGCGGCACAGCGTAGCGGTACGACGCGGTCTACGCTGCCCGCATGACGCACCTCTCCATCAGGTACGCGGTCCTCGGTCTGGCGGCCATCACGCTGGCCACCGTTTCCACCGGCTGCGCACGCCCGCAGCGCCCCGTCGTCGCACAGCGCCTCGATCGCCGTGGCGACGAAATCATGGTCTGCGGACAACTCTTCCACACCGGCACGCCCGTCGTCCTGTGGACCGACCCCGGCGGCTACGACGCCTACCGCGTCGAGCGACGCTTCGTTCCGCCCGACCAGGCCGCGTGGAACGTCAGCAGCGCCTCGCTCGAAACCCCCAACCGCTACGGCATCCGCGACGTGGCAGACCCGGCCCTCTTCGAGCATGTTCGCGGCGGCGGCTGGACCCTGCATCAACTTCAGGGCGTCGTCAATCAGTTCGTCATCCACTACGACGCGTGCGGCACCAGCCAGCGCTGCTTCCGCGTCCTCCACGACATGCGCGGACTCTCTGTCCACTTCATGCTCGACGTCGACGGCACGATCTACCAGACGCTCGATCTCAAGGAACGCGCCTGGCACGCCACCAAGGCCAACTCACGCTCCATCGGCATCGAGATCGCCAACATCGGCGCCTATCCCCCCGGCGACGCGACGCTCGACCGTTGGTACACGCACGATGCAATCGGCCCACGCATGACCATCCCCGGCGGGGGCGACGGCGGCGTGCGCACACCCGGTTTCGTCGCACGCCCCGCACGCTCTCTTCCGGTGCGAGGCATCGTGCAGGGCCAGACCCTCGAAATGTGCGACCTGACCGACGCCCAGTACCAGGCGTTGATCCAACTCACGGCCGCGCTGACCGAGATCTTCCCGCTCCTTGCCTGCGATTACCCGCGCGACGAGCAGGGCCGCCTGATCACCCGCGTGCTCAACGACGATGAATGGAACGGCTATGCCGGGCTTCTTGGGCACTTTCATGTGCAGCAGAACAAGGTCGACCCCGGTCCGGCCTTTGACTGGGACCGCGTGATCGAAGGTGCTCGCGAACTGCGCGCCGGCCGCTCCCGGCAAAGCGCGCGCCCGCGATGGGGCGGGCGCGCACAAGGGGTTCTCTGCCCGCCCGCGATCGATCGACCTGGGCGAACAGGAGAAGAGGGGGTCTGGGCTGTTTCGACTCTGCCTTCGCGCCGTCAGGCGGCGACGGCAGAGGGCCCGCGCGCACGTCCACCTCCGGGGTGGTCGTCCGCTCGCGATGCCGGTTTGGGCCCCCTGTGCGGCGCTCGGTGGGCTTGCTGTCGCCGCGGGGCCCGGCGCTCCCGCCGTGGGAGCGCTGGGGTGGGTTGCCGATGCCGTTACGTCGCCCGGACACAAGCGGTTCCAACGGGACGACCCGCGCGCACTGAACCGCCCCAAGCCGCACCCCGGCCTCGTGGACGACAAGGTTCCCTTACGAACCGGCCTTGAACGCAAACTCCGCCACCAGCAGAAAATGGTCTGACCCGTCGCTGTCGTTGCCCCGCAAGCCGAGTCGCGCGAGTGTTTCCTCGCTCATCAGCGACGTGTCCCAAATCTCCGCCTTCAAGGCCTTCAGCCGCTGCCGGTCATACACCACCAGGTCCAGCCGTCCGGGCGCAAAGCCCAGCCCCCCCGGTTCACGCCACGTTGCCGTATCCGCAGCCCCGGTTCGGACCAGCCCCAGTTCGGCCATGTCCGCCAGTTGCGGGTCGGTCAGCCGGTCCAGCGGGCCTCGCGACCCGACGAGGTTCCAGTCGCCCCCGATGATGACCGGCGCCTCCGACAAGCCCGCCTGTCCATTGTGCTGCCCCGCACGAATCTCCTCGATCAGTCTGGCCGCCAGCCCCGCCTGCGTGATCCGCTGCTGGTCCTCGGTGCTCCCGATGTATCCGCAGCACTTGGGATGCACACTGGCGACCACCACGGGGCCCTGCCCGGTCTGTATCGCCGCGGCCGAGTAACTCGTGTCGTAGTTCGGCAGCACGATCAGCGGAAAGCGCGACACCACCGCCGTATCGCCGCGCTTGTGCACCTGCCAACTCGCACCCCCGGGCAGCGGGCGCATGGTGTTGAAAATCGACATCAACTGCGCTGCCGACGAGTTGTACTCCTCCTGCAACAAATACACGTCGGCCTCAGTCGCTTTGAGCAGCCGCGTCAGTTGTGGCGCCTGCGCGGGTGCCAGCAGCCCCGTCCGCCAGGTGTTCAAACTCGCCAGACGCAGCGACGGCTTGCCCTCCGGCTCGATCGCCGCCGGCGCGGGCAACTCCTCGCGTGCGGCCTCACGAAGCACCACGACCTCGGACAACTCGTCGCAGCCCGACAAACTCAGCCGCACGCCCTCCGGTCCCACCGTCCCCAGCACCGACAGGTCAAAACGCATCTCGAAACGCTCAGCCGCAAAAGTCGGCGCGCCGGCAAATCGCACCGCGTCCCATCGCACCGCCTGCCCGTTATCCATGCGACGAATCACCCGTCCGCGGCAGGCCATCTCCAGCGCGGGCAGCCCGTCGGGCTCGATGCGCAGCATCAGGTCAGGGTCGGTCTGTGCCCCCGCCTGGATGTTTCGCGTCTCCGCAATCTCCAGACACACATGCACGGTGTTGCCGGCCAGCACCCCCTTGAGCAGCGTCGCATCGAGTTCGCCCGTCGAGTCACCCGACGGATCGACCACGCACGCCGCCTCCCTCGGCCAGTCGCCGAATTTCCCGTCCACCAGCATCGTCTGCGCCCATGCCGGGGCGACCAAGGCCGTCAGACAGGCAAGCCAGGTCCGCATGCTTCACCCCTTCACAGATTCCCGCCACAGAGTAGCAGCACAAAACACGAGCGGGCACGCCCTTGGACGTGCCCGCTGGTGCGGCATTCATGATTTCGACCGTCAATCGGGAACGCGGGTCTTCTTGGCAGGCTTGGAAGCCTCGCCCGGTTCGGTCGCACCTTCGCCTCGCGCCGGGGCCTTTGGCTGGCGCGGATCGACCAGTTCGGAATCGCGACGGAGTTTGCGGATCTCGTTGCTCGTCAGCGTCACACCGCGCCGCTCGTCGGCGCTCCCGTAGCGCGTGGTCAGGCGGCTCGGCCACCAGCGATACCCGTTCACGCCGCGATGCATGTAGTCCGGCGCGTTGATGATCAGGTGCCCCTGGAAGAAGCGGATGCTGCCCGCCTCGCCGCCATTCTCCTGCCACTGGTCGGTCTCGACCAGCGACGTGATCATGTCAATCAGATTGTCCGCCAGTTCCTCGCGCGTGGGTCGGTTGGCCTGGTTCTGCTGCCCCTGACCGGTCTGTGTGAACGGGCTGCGGCCGCCGCCTCCGCCGCCACCACCCCCGCGTCCCCCGCCCGTGTTCTGAAACGCGCTGTTGAGGTCAAACTGCGGCGCGTCGGCATAGTCCGGCACTTCAAAGAGCAGGTCGTTGATGTCATACATCTCGATGCGACGGTGCGCGTTGAGGCGTTCCTTGGGACCGACCTCGAAAAGCCCGTCCTCGGTGAACTGCCAAGTGTTCGAGTCCGGCTCGCCCATCTGGCTGCCTGCCTGCTCGAGCACCCGCTCCAGCAGCGCCAGCGCCGATACATTGCGCGCCCGAAGCGTGATCGTCGCCTCCGGATCCAGCCCGATCCCACTGGCGCTGTCGTCGATCCACAGCACTTCCATTTCGGCGCCGGTGACAGTTGTGATGTAGTCCATCACGTCGGCCAGGCGATGCCCGGAGAACTCCACCGTCACTGGGCGGAGCATCTTGGTGATCGTGTCTCGCTCCAACTGCCCCGGAGCCGTGCCAACGACAGGCGCCGACGGGGAAGTCTGGGCCACAGCCATCGACGCCGCCAGCCCCACCCACACCGTCAGACCTGCCAGAATCACGCCGACCTTCATGTTCAGTTCCTTTCCGCCCACGGGACGTATCACCCCATCCACATGCTATCGGCAGCGGAGCCTTCGCGAAAGAGCATTCGCCGGTTGCGTCAAGATCATTGACGTCCGGAACTTGTCAGGGGCAGCCTCGCTCGTATGCAGTCAAGTATCCGAGAATGTCGTGAAAGGTGAAAAGCCCGTCGTTGTTCCAGTCACCCAGTCTCTCCCCATCCGCGAAGGCCTCAAGAAAAATCTGCAGATCCAGGAAGTCCACGTGCCCATCGCCATTGAAATCGCTCGCGCAAGTCGCATCGACTCCAACGGGGTAACTCAACGCAAGTTCCAGGGCCGCCGGTACGTCCAGCCGACCCCACCCGGACTGGTGGTCCCTGCCCGGCGACCCCAAGTCGCGGCAGGTCACCGACAGCACCCGCCGGACCTGAGGCCCGGTCAGTCGAGGGTTCAGCGAACGGACCAATGCCGCCGCCGCCGCCACATGCGGCACCGCAAACGACGTCCCCGATTGCACCACGTAGGTGTCAGGTGTCGAACCGGTGTCCCAAGTCGAAATGATGTCCCGGCCCGGCGCGCACAACGTCAACGCCGGTCCGGTCGAAGTGAACGACGTCACCCCGTCGCGGTTGTCCGTCGCGCCCACCGCGATCGTCTCGTCGAGGCGTGCAGGAAAGCCGATCGGATCAGTTGCGATATTGCCCGATGAAGCGCAGATCACCACGTCACGTTCGAAGGCGTACCGGATCGCGTCGCGCTGCATCGCCGTCGCTGAAGGAAATCCCAGGCTGATGTTCAGGACCGACGCCCCGTGGTCGGTTGCCCACACCACTCCCTGCGCCAGCCACTGCTCCAGGGTCCAGTTGAACCGGTTGATGATCCGCACAGGCATGATGCGGCAGCCCGGTGCCAAGCCTGAAATGCCCTCCTGGTTCCCCTGCCGCGCCGCGATGATCCCCGAGATGAACGTCCCGTGTGAAACCCACGGATCGTCCACGTCCGCCGCATTGGTGCTGGTTAGGTTGATGCCCTCCACCAACTGTCCAACCAGTTCTGGATGGCTCAAACTGATGCCCGAATCGAGCACGGCAACGACGACGTCGTGCCTTCCGCGCGTGTAGGTCCATGCTGCGAAGGCCCCCACATCGGCCCCGGGCGTGCCCCACACCCCTCGGATCAGTTGCCCCGTGTTCTCGAGCGACCATTGCTGGTCGAACATCGGGTCATTCACCAGCGCGTCCGCGGTTCCCTCTGGCGGCGGCGAGTTCAGCCCGAGAGCGGCCTGCACCGGCACGTCGACCTCCACAACCTCAAACATCTCGTCGAACTCGGTCAGAACCTGGGCAAGCAAGCGTGCCTCGTCTGGAACTTCAACCGCGTAGTATCGGTCAAGCCCGATCCGGGCCGCAAGTTCGGAGTCGAGCGCTTGCACAGCACGCCGCACGCTCAAGGCGTGAGATGACTCAAGCGCACGAGCACAGGCGTCCACTTGTCGGGACGATACTCCGGGGCCGGTGAACCCCACCTGCCCGGACAAGGCGACCACGCCGGGTCGCACTCGAACGATGATGCGGGGCTGTGGGGCCTCGGGAGTGCTCAAGGCCTGGCCCACCGCAACCTGGCAACCCGACAGGATTGCCAACCCCGACAAAAGCCGAGCCGAGGTCGACCAACGCATCTCTTCTCTCTCTCTTCTTATCGACCGCACGCGGGCACCCACGCCTGGCCGCCCGGGTGGGCAGTGTACCGACTCGATAACCGACATGCGAGCGCCATTTTTGTGCGGAATGACAAGCACTTGGCAAAGCAGGATTTGCAATCACCAGAAACGGTGGAAATTTCGAGGCAAAGGCTTGGCCCGCATTTTGTGGATTTATCTCAAAATTGCTTGACATCTGGAAAAGAACCTGCGAGCCTGTGAGAGTCTCCGGGGGCTTCCGCCCCCCCGGGGTGTAGGACGAGAGAGAAGGAGCCGGGTTGAGAGACCCCGGACACAGGGAGAAGAGAGAAGCCATGACCAAGACGATTGTGAAAGCCGCTGTGGCTCTGGTTGCGGGTGCTGCGACATGCGCACAGGCCGATCTGACCGAAGCGTTCCGCATCACCGCAAGCAGCAACGGTGAGAGCGCGTCGTTCGTCGTCAACTTCGAGGACGGTCGTTGGGAAGGGAGCATGTGGGTCTACGAACTCAACCAATCGATGGACCTCGATGGAGTTGGGCTGATCGAGTCGATTTCCGCCAGCATGGGAAGCGGGAGCCGGGTGGCCGGGCAGACTGTGACGCTGAACTTCAACGTTGCCGCCGGCGCTTCCAATACCGTCTTCCAGGTGACCAGCGCCCAGTTCGGGGCCGCGTATCCCACCGCGTGGGGTCGCGCTTCGGCCGGCGTGAGCGTGACCGATACGCTGGGCAACGGCGCGACGCTCGCCGCCGTCGGTGGTGCGGCCTACACCGCCTACTACAACGCCTTCGGCTCGACCTTTGCCAGCCTGTTGAACGGATCGGTGGTCGCCGGTGCGTTCTCGACGGCCACGGCTTCGGCTGAGTTCCCGGGCGGCGGGCTGTTCGGCCCGGTCGCCGGCTCGGTGGCCGACATCAGCGCTGAGTGGACCTTTGCTGTCTCCGCCTTCGACATCGCGTCCGGCACCAGCGTGTTCACGGTTGTTCCCGCTCCGGCCAGCCTGGCGCTGCTCGGGTTGGGCGGCCTGGCCATGCGTCGTCGTCGGTGAGTCTGTCCGATCACCCGCCTCGAGCGCTGGTTCCTCCGGCGCTCGCGGCGAGTTCGCGTTGTCCGAGTCAGGGAGTTTGAGAGACAAGAGAGAAGAGCGGCACCGGGTCGGAGAGAGGGCGGAACGCCGTTTCCACGTTCCGCCTCGAGTCGGGGCTCTTCGGGGAATGAGAGAGAGTGTGCCCGGCACAGGTCCGGGTGGAGGCAAGTAATGCACGGGCTCAGCATGCGGAGCGGTTGGCTCGTCGCCGGTGTTGCTGGTTTCGCTGCAGCAACCGCGAGCGCGGACGTCGCCTTGACCATTCAAGCGTCGTCTTCGTTCGGCGCCGGCTCTTTCCAGGTTTCGACCGATGACGGCGTCACCCTTCCCGACGGAACGTTCATCTGGGTGCTTAGTTCCCCAGTGCAGATCGTCGACTCGGGCAATGGCGCCACCATCGCGTCGGTCCTGTTCGGTTCGCTCATGTTCACCACGTCCGGCAACGTCAGCCACAGTTTCGTGGTCCAGGCGGGCAATGCGGACACCAACTTCAGCCTCGGCAGTGGCATCGTCTCGACGCCGAACATCGCCAACCCGTTGGGTCGCGCCTCGGCCGGTGTCACGCTGACCGACACGAACGGCAATGGCGCCACCCTGACCGGCTTGCAGGCCGGCGGCACCATGTACGAGGCGTACTACGACGCCGGTGCGGTGTTTGCCAACCTGATCTCGGGCCCCTTCGGGTTCGGAACGCCGTTCGATTCCCGCACCACCAGCGATGAGTATCCCGCTGGCGCCGGCAACTTCGCCGCCTTTGCCGGGCCTCTCAGCGAAATGGGCATTCAGTGGGCTTTCCGCCTGACGGCCAACGACAGCGCGGGCGGCACCAGCGTGTTCGTGGTCATCCCGACCCCGGCCGCGGGCGCCACGCTGCTCGTCGGTGCGGGCCTGCTCTCGGGCCGTCGTCGTCGCTGAGTTTCGAGGTTCGGTCGCTCATGGCTCTTCGCAAGGTCGCCACGCCAGCGGCGGCCTTGTTCTTTTCTCGCGGGTGATTCGACCTCTCGTGCCGCCGGTCGGGCCGGTTTCATCTTCTCCCGCTTCGGAATCGGCACCGCCCGCCGGGCGCAGGAGGCCTCGGCATGACCCCGCTCCGTCTCTTCGTCTCTTCACGCTTCCGGCATGAAGCCACCGTCGGCGGCCGCAGGCTCGGCATACACCCGCGCCATCCATCGCGCAATGGCGATCGGGTCGTGCCAGCGCTCGACAAACCGGCGGGAGGCCATGCCGCGATCGGGCAGCGTCGAACGCGCCTCCGACGCCAGGCCTTCCAGCGTCGCGTGCAGGGAGCGTGGCTCGGCGGAGATGATTGGCATTTCCGTGGCCATCGCGCGCGGAATGCGCTTGCGGGCGCGCGGGTCGATGAAGGCGATCACCGGTTTGCCCAGCGCCATCGCCTCGGCTGCCAGCCCTCCATACCAACCCAGTCGCAGTTGATCGACCACCACGTCGGCCCGGGCGATGCGATCGAGCGCCTGCTGGTTCGTGACGCCTTCGACGAGGTCCAGTTCGATCAATCCGCCGAGTTGCCGCGCCGCGTCGAGCACCGCCTCTGTCCCCTTGACCATGCGGTTGGTGGGGGCGTGGGCGACGCGCAGAGGTCCGGCGTGCTGCGAGGGATACACCGGCTGCACCGTGCGCGGATCGAGACGTGCGTAGGGCAGAAAGACCGCGCCGGGCACGGTGTCCAGCAGATCGGGGTTGAGGGCAAACGTTCGCTCGCTCCACCGCGCCGACGCGCGGGCCGCCCGCAGGCGCGTGCGTGCCAGTTTGAGCGCGCACCGGCCGTTTCCATTGCGACAGATCGGGCAGTGGGTGGGCAGGCGGACATCGCAGCCCTGGAAGGTTGTGAAAAGGCGCGCCCCGGCCGCCCGCAGCAGCGGCAGATCGAGACACACCGGCCCGAGCATGGGCAGCAGGCGCTGTCCGAAGTTGAAGTGGATCACGTCATAGCGCCCGAAGGCGTGCGCAAGCAACTGCACGCGCCCGATCAGCCGACGCAGGCGCGAGGCGCCGGCCAGTCCGAGGTCGATGTCGACCGGATAGTCGAACGGGCCGCGGCGCGTGACCGCGACGGTGCTGTCCAGCCCGATTCGGCGCTCCGCGCGCGCCAGTTCGCAGGGATGCCCTCCCACGTCGGTCGGGCAGTGAAGCACGCGCAGAGGTCGGGCCTTGGAGGTCATTGGTCGAGCAGGGCGCGCGCGATGCCGGCGTCAAAGGCGGTGAATGACAGGCTCACAGTGCCACGCAGCAGCGTGATGTCGGCGATGTAGTCGCCTGCTCGCGGCTGTGCGGCCGTCTCGAAGCAGGCTTCCGTGCCCAGCGTGCGTGCGATGGTCTGGCCCAGTTGCCGGATGGACACTGCCCGTGGGGCCGCGAGGTTGACCACCCGCGGCACGTCACTTCCGTCGAGCAGGCGACGGGCCAGTGCGATCATGCCGGCGCACACATCGCCGACGTCGGTCAGGCTGATCCGCAGCCCGTCGCGGTCCCCCGGATCGGTCGGATGCGGCTCGATGGTGACAGGCTGGCCCTGGCGGATGCGGTTGGCAATGGCGGGCACGAGCATGGTCGTCTGTCGCGGCCCGAACACGCCGAAGAGGCGCACGCAGCAGGTTCGAGGCTGGTCAATCAACGCCAACGCTTCCTCGCCAGCCACCTTGGAAAGGGCATAGGGCTGGTCGCGCCGCACCGGCGCCGATTCTGACAGGGGCGCAAACGAGGGCGCGTAGACGGTGCCGGTCGAAGCGTAGATGAACGCTCGCGCCCCGACGACCCGGGCGGCCTCGACGGCACGCAACGCGCCCCCTGCATTCACGCCCCAGAGGTCACCTCCGCGTGTCGGGAAACTGCGATAGCCCGGATACTGCGCGAGGTAAAACACCGCGTCGGTGTCGGCGGGAAGCACCGGCGCCTGCCGCGCGATGTCACAGACTTCGACGCGCGTCTCGCCCAGATCGGCCGCGTGCAGGTCATAGCCGGCGCAGTGCCCGAGGCGCGACAGTTCACGCGCCAGGTGCCTGCCGATGAAACCCGTTGCTCCGATGATGGCCGAGTTCATGATGTGCGGACCCCCAGCCTGGCGTATGTAGCGGCCAGTCGTTCGGCGAACGCCTCCACAGTGTAGTAGCGCCCAACGTACGCGCGGCCCTGCCGCCCGAGTTGGTGAGCCAGCACGCGATCGCACGCCAGACGCTCGAGTTGCCCGGCGATGGTCTCGGGCCGCACATTGATGATGGGGCACTGGTCGGGCGCGAGCAGGTCCGCCTGCGGATCACGAAGGAAGCACAGCACCGGCTTGCCCATGCCCATCACCTCGAGCGCGAAATATCCGTGGAAGCCGATCAGGCACTGGTCGAACACCACGTCGGCCCGACGATAGCGGAGCAAGGCCTGGTCGCGGGGCAGTCCCTCGATCAGGTCGAGTTCGATCTCGACGCCGCGCCCTTTCAACTGCTCGATCGCGTCCAGGAGATGGTCGGTGCCCTTGAAGAAGCGGTGGTTGGGCGCATGCACCACCAGCAGCGGGGCGCGGGACGCCGAATCGGGATAGGCCGGATCGAAGGCTGGCTCGGCCAGGTCGATCGGCCAGTAGAACAGGTCGTTGATGCTTCCCGGCGTGTATCGCTTCATGTCGCCGAGGGAGAATGTTGCGGCGGCGGTGCGCGCGATGCGCCGCTGGCATCTTTCCGCCGCCTGATCATGGCAGACGCAGAATCGACCCGGCTGCGGGCAGGCCAGGCAGCAGTTGGGCGCGGACAGCCCGAGCGTGGACTGCCGCGTGCGCACGTCGGCCCCGTAGGCCCAGAAGAAAGCCTGCTTGCCGAGCACGCGATACACCCACAATTCGACCGGGTTGAACTGGCGCGGGCGCAGCCCGGGCAGCAGGCCGCGGTCGAAGAAGAAGTGCAGGCGATCAAACCGGCGCACGCTCCACACAAAGGCAATGAAGGCCGCCACGCCGCTCCACAGCCGATTCCCGCGCCGCGACAGCACATGATCGAACTGATCCACAAGTCGGTTGGTCTCGAAGGCCAGCGTCTCCACTTCCACCCCAAGGCTGCGCTCGGCCCGCGCCTTGAGAGGCACCGTCGGCACCGGATGCACGGCCCACAGACTGCGCAGAGGTCGCCCGCGACGGATCGCCTTCCCGGCGATCATCGCCACCGGAGCGACGAGCAGGCTGAGCACAAGGACCGCGACGGTGCGCAGGAAGCGGCGCATGGCGGGTAGTCATTCCGGCTTGAGCAACAGCACCGAGATGCCGTTGGGGTTGGCGTCATGGATGGCGTAGTCGCGCACCCCCAGATCGGCCAGCCACCCCCGGACTTCCTCCTCGGTGTGCTGCCAGGCGTCGTGCGGGTGATACCAGTCGAAGTTGACCATGTTGTTGGTCTCCCAGTCGAACGCGTCATTCCAGAAGCACTTGAGGAAGTTGTAGTAGAGCAGTCGCTGCACGTTGTGCTCGCCCGGCGGAATGCCCAGCAGGGGGATCCCCTTCTCCAGCCGCACCGTCGCGTTCAGGCGGCTGAGTTCACGCCCCAGTTCCGTGATGCCCTCGCACGCGGCATAGCAGTCTTCCGGCTCAAGCGGCGACAGGTGCTCGCGCAGGTGCCGATCGCAGAAGCGACGGGCCGCACCCATCTGCTTGTAGACATAGAAGAAAAACTGCCCGCCCGGACGCACCTTGCGCAGTACGTTGGCCACGGCCTCCCGCGTGTTCGGCGTGTGATGCAGCACTCCGTCGGCGATCGCAAAATCGAACACCCCATCCTCGCACGGCACGAGGTTGCAGTCGGCCTGCACCACGTGCACGTTGGGCATTGCCCCCACGTTGCCGTAGGTGGTGTCCGCGGCCTCGGAGATGTCGACCGACATCACCGTGCCCGCGCAGTGCTCGGCCATGAAGCGCGTATTGAAGCCCGAGCCCGGCCCGATCTCGAGAATGCTCCTGAATTGCCTGTAAAACGGCGGCAATTCATCCGGAGATGAGAGCCCGAACTTCTTGACGAACCAGCCGCCGAGAAACTTCTGGTGCTCGGCCTCGAAGCCGTAGTTCCTGAACCGTCGCCACTTGTCGGAGAAGGTCTTGTTGGTCTCAACCTGAGTGCTGGTGGAGGCGGGGCGAGGCTGCACGCCGAGTCGTTCGTGCAGTCGGTGGCGCGTGAGAAAGGCCGAGTCGTCGCCGCGCACGTCGCCGGTCAGCAGCCTCGGCACGCCCTCGCTGACCGGGTACCAGTTGGCGGGGCTGGTGAGCAGCGCCTCGATGATCTCGCCATCACGCGACTCGAAAACCTCGAGTTCGAGCCGGGCTCCGGTCAGCGGATCGCGGAGAAGGGGAAGCGCGTCGCGTTTCATGGCGTGCTCCTCGGATATTGGTCGATCAATCGTGCGAACAGCGTGGCGTGACGCTCCACCACCTGCCCGTGCCAGTAGTTGCGCCGCATCCACGCGCGCAGCGATGCCCGCAGCGAGCCGGGATCACACTCCAGCGCCGCACGCAGCGCCTGCACGCAGGTCGCCACGTCGTGGGCCTGAAAATAGGGCGGCGGCTCCATGCACCAGTCGCTCTTGTCGTGATCAAGGTGAGTGATCAGCGGCGTTCCCACCGCCAGTGCCGTCGGGCCGATGCCCCCGAACACGCCGAAACGGAACTGGTCGACCAGCGCTCGCGCCCCGCGCGTCACGCGGATGAGGTTGTGAATGTTCAGCGGCTCGATCATCGCGACCCGGTCGCTCAGCCCCAGTTGTGCGATCAGGTCGCGCGAACGCTGCACGTCCATGCCCCAGGAGGGAGTGACCAGTTGCAGGTCTGGATACTCGTGCGCAATGGCCGCGAAGGCCCGGATCAGAATGTCCGTCCCCTTCACGTCCCAGTCGTGCCGCGCCGGGCTGAAGATGTACGGCGGACACACTTCCGGAGGCAGAGGCCCGTCGTCGGCGATGCCCGGGTCGTAGTACTTGCGGTCGATCAAGTGCGGAATGGGCACGAACCTCTTCACGCCCAGCCTGTCGGCGGCCTCGCGGCAGTCCGGGTTGGTGATCACCACTGCATCGCAGCGCGCATACGCGAGCGCTGTCAGCCGGGCCGTGGGATTGTCGGCGAAGGGAATCTCGCGGATGGTGCCATGCTCATACGCGACACAGGGCTGATAGCCGGTGAGCATCGTCAGGATCGGATCGGTCGCGTAGGCCTCGACAAGGTCGTATCGACTGAACAGTTCTTTCCACAGCGGGAGGACGCTGCGATAGGGCAGCATGTCGAGCATCACGAGCCGGTCCGGGCGATTGGGAAAGCGCCGATCAAAGTCGGCGATCAGTTCGGCGCAGCGCGCCTGAAACTCAGCCTCAAACGCAGGTGTGTCGAGCGCGCGCGGGTCGACTCCGGTCAGTCGTGCAAAGATGCCATGCCGCCAGCCCATCAACCGCCGTGACAACCGGAACGACAGCGGCAGTCCAGTGGAAACCGGCCTGGCCGCCCGGGGCCGCGCCTGGTGCCTCTGACGCTTGTGGATGCGGCGTCCGAGCGAGTCGAGAAGCACCAGCGGGATACAGGCGACCAGCACCACCAGCCCGACAAGCAACAGGGGCGTGAGCAGCAGTTGCAGCAGCACTTTCCAAATCGTGGCCAGAGGCCAGCGCCAGTGCGCGCCCCAGGCACGCCACTTCTTCCATGCCATGCGCCATAGACGACGCTGCCGGCGCGCCCGCCAGATCGCGGTCCTGCGCAGGTGACGATAGTCGGGTACGGCGGCGCTCACCACGGCCGCGACGCGGTTCCGCGTCCATCTCATCCCCCGTGAAATCGTCTGCGACACGCGCGGGCCCACGACGCGGAGGCGCTCGTACTGCTGAACGGCGAATATCCAGGAGCGTTTGGCGAACTTGTACCACCGCGACGGACGCTTGGACGCCATCCACTGTCCGAACGACAGGATGCGCCACAGAATCGCCGCCTGGCGCGCCCGCCCGGCCCTCCGTGCCAGCAGATACCCGATGGCCCAGTAGCGCGGGCCCTGCGCAAACCAGTGCTGCCGCTGAAATCCGCGCAGGTCCACGTCACGCCAGTTCGGCATGAAGTGATCCCGCACCATGCCCGCGAAATCGGCGTCTTCCCACTCCGGGCAGCCCATGATGTGGTAGTAGTCGTAGCACAGGGCGTCGCAGTCAAAACCCGCCTCCACCAGCACCTTGGCGTTGTTGTATCCGTTGTTGGCCACGTTGCCGATGTGCAGGATGCGAGGCCGCCGCCCGTGCGCAGCCTCGAAGTGCTTGAGCCACCCCTCCCAGTCGAAGGCCGACGGCTCGGGCGTCCAGCGCTCCGGGCGCGGCGCGGGCTTTGGTTCGATGAGCGGCTCGGTTGGAGTCATGGTCGCCGTCACGCTCTGAAATACTCCGGGTGCAGCACGAACAGGCACCGCCCCCCGCCCGGCAGGTCATCCATCACCGAGCGCAGGTCCGCCAGCGTTAGGCCATCTCGAAAATAGACTTCCCCGCCCAGCCGTCCGCCGGCGACCCAACGGTTCTGCCCGACCACCCACACCTGCATGTCCACCTGCCACTCGCAGCACGGGTTCTCACACAGGTACGTTTTCATCCACGACGGGCTGCGGATGTCGGCCGACGCCCGGTCCCCGGCAAAGGCACTCGCCCCGCTCGTCGTGCGACGGCGCGCCGCGAACGTGCCTTCGTAGGACAGCCCCAGCGCCTGTTCATCGAGCACACCCAGCGGCAGACGCCCGCGCACCACGTCATCCGTGTTCCACAGCACGCGCCCGCGGAAAACTTCCGAGTTCTCGGCCTGGTACACCGGCGCGCTGTTGTGCCCCGCCGTGCCCCGGATGGTCGCTCCCTGTGTGCGCAGCCACTCGATCTCCTGCACCAGCGCCGCCGGGCCGTCCACCCCCAGCCGCCGGTGCGCCCCCAGCGCGTCGTTGTGCACGCCCAGTTCACAACCGGCTACCAGCATCTGCTCGACCCAGCGCGGCAGTTCGCGGTGACGGAAGAACAGCGACCCGAAAAACTGCCCGTAGTAGATCGCCGTGTGCAGCAGGTAGAAGGTGGAGCCGATGCCGCGCTGCGCCAGCAGCCGCGCCATTCGGACCGCCGTCACCGGGTCCGCGTCAATATCGTGCCGCAGCGCCACCTGCACCGAGGTTCCCCGCGGCGCGGCCGCCAACTCGTAGCACGGCGCCAGCGTCACCCGCGCGTGCGACTCGAGCATCGTCAGCAACTGCTCGTAATGATGAAACGGATTGGCGTAGCCGCGGTAGTTGTGGTCCACCTGACGGAAATAATCGGCCAGGTCCATCTCGTTGATCGCCAGCGGACGCACCGGCTTGCCCGACAGGTCGGCAAGCCCCGGTGGGCGCGTGCCGGTGATGTCCATGGCCGCGTGCATCGCATTCAACTCGCGCAGCGCCTGTCGCAGGTCTTCACGCAGCATCTTGGCACGCTCACGTTCAATCGCCAGATCGCGCTCCAGTTGTGCCATGCGATCGCGCCGCCTGACCGGCTTGACTTCCGACTCACTCCTCATGCACCCGCCTCCTGCGGCACCCGCGCGATCACCCGTGTCTCAGCGGGGATGTCCGTCCGACCCGTCGCCCTCGGCTCGATCACGATGTCGCTGCATCCGCGCCGCTCCAGATGCTCACGCAGCCGCCGCGGCGATAGGTCCGCGTAGAAACACCCGTGCTCCCGGTTGAACGCGAACCGGTGATCCTGCAGTTCATCAAACCAGCCCCGATAGCACGTCAGATAGATGTATCGCTTCGACGCGCGAATCATCGCATCCAGGTAGGCCTCCGGGTCATAGGCATTGTCAATCGTCCCGCTCGACATCACCACGTCGGCCTGCTTCTCGAAGGGCCTTTCCACAAAGTCGCGCGCTTCATACCGATGCAGCGAGTTCCGTCGATTCGACCGGCACCACTCGATCGACCTGGGCGAGAGGTCCACGCCGACATACTCCAGATCCGAAAAACCGTCCGCGTACCCCACGCCCAGTCCGCAGCCCAGATCCATCACGCTGCGCACGTCGCCGCGACCGCGCACCCACGCAATGGCCTCCTCGTGCATCCGCCGACGCCCGTCGTACATCCACTCGTACCACCCCAGGTCGGCGCCCTTCTCGTGCCAGCACCGCCCGTATCCCGCCGGCTTCCAGCGCGTCGCCTCGTCGCTGGAGTATGCCAGCCGCCGCATCGTCGCGCCGGCGATCTCGTCAAAGGCGGCCCGCTGCCGCCCGTCCCAGTCCGGCCACGCCGGGTAGCGAGCCTCCTCGTCGCACCGGTCCTTCAACGAGTTGACGCGCCGGTCGAGCAGCCCCTGCACGCGCCAACGTTCCAGCCCGCTCAGGCCCAGGAAATCGGCCACGCGCAGCACGTCCTCGGCCGTCGCGCTCGTGTAGTCAATCCGCGTCCAGGCATCCATCGGCAGACGCTCGAGTTCATCCAGGTACAACTCGTAGATGCGGGCCCAGTAGTAGCAGCACATCTCGAATCGCGTCGCCCTCGACCATCGCTCGTACATCCGCTCGCCGGGGAGCGGACGCGGGCGGGCAAAGTCCGAGGTGTCCAGATGCACCGGCAACGCGCCGGCCGCCTTGCGCGCCTCTCCCGACAGCACGCCAGCGTCCACCGCCTCCCTATACACCGTCCCGAACAGCCGCTCGTGCCAGTCCATCAGTGATCGCACCACGTCACGCCCGTCACGCGTCAGCAGCACGAAGCGGGCGCCCAGTTGCTCGTGCAGGTGCGGGATGAACGGCCCGTAGGTCACGTTTTTCTCGCCGTGAATGTCCCTGCCCGATGCCCGAACGCGCGGCACGATCACGTCGCGCACCACCGCCCCGGGGTCGGACAGACGCCCCTCCATCGCCAGCCGTGTCTCGCGGTTCAGATTGGGCGAAGGCTCCACCAGGCAGCACCCATTTCGGGCACCGTCAAGGATCGTCGCCAGCGAGGTTGAACCCGCCCGCGCGCTGGAAAGGACGAAGAACGGCCTCATACGCAGGAGGATAGGGTACACGAGTCCCACCCCCTGGAGGCGCTTTCCACGGGGGTTTCAAGGGTCGGCGTCTATACTGCCCCGGCCGCACCCCAAAGAGGATTCCATGAACCAACCCGTCACGGTGGTCGTGATCTACTCACTCAGTTACACGGGCACCACCTGGCTCAACTTTGTGCTCGGGTCGCACCCCGACGCCTTTGCGCTCGGACCCTGCGATCGTCCCCTCGGGCTCACGCCGGACAAAGCGGTCGAAGCCTGCCGGGTTCACGGGACGTCCTGCCCATTCTGGCCCAGGTTTTACGAGACTTGGCCGGAAGGCGCAAACTTCTTCCTCCACCTCGCCCGCTCCTCCGGAAAACGCGTCATTGTCACCAACAACCCACTGCCTCAAGGGGCAGCCAAATCGCTCGAACACCCTGATGTGGTGGTCAAGCCGATCTATCTGATCCGCGACGGTCGCGCGGTGGCCGACAGTTACGCTTCCAAGTTTCCCAACCTGGCCTTTTTGGAGGTGTGCCGCGACTGGCTGGCTCCCTCATTCCACCAGTTTCAGTGGGATCCAGATGACCCCGATCGCCTGTGTCTGCGCTATGAGGACGTCTTGGCCGACCAGTGCGGGATGCTGGAGCGGGTCGGACGGTTCGTCGGACTGCGCTATGACGAGCGGGCGCTGCGGTTCTGGGAGTTCGACCACCATCCGGCCGCCGGAAACCAAGGCCCGATCTTCATGATCAAGCAGTTCCAGGGCATCTCGGTGTCGTCCCACGCGCGCGACCGGGCGTTCTATGAGGAGCAGTACCGCAAACTGATCGAGAATCCAGGCCACCAATTTGAGGCAGACCGCTGGCGCGAACGCCGCTCAACACGCGAGTTGTTTCTCTTCGATGTGATCTGTGGCCGGCGGAACGCTGAGTTTGGATACGAGCGCGACCGGTTCACGGCTGAGGAGTGGGCGACCTTCAGCGCGGAGTGGGCGCTGGAGTCGGGCCAGCCAGCGGTGGAATCTTCATCGGCTGGACCGGTCGAGCCGACGCCGAGCGCGGCACCCCCGGTGCTCGCACCGATCGAGCCGGCGACGGTGGCGTCGGGGTCGACGGTCCGTGCGCTCGAGCCGCCTTCGCCTCTGTTGGCGTCTGCGATGTCGGGGCGGGGCGCCAGCGGCGTGACGGGTGCACGCACGGGGGCGCCCGGCGCGGTCATCGCGGTGATCGCGTTGGCGGTGGTGTTGGGGGTGCTGTCGCTCATGGCGGCGTCAGGGGTGTTCGGATGAGCGTGGCCATCGAGCGGGAGCACGGAATCGCGCCTTACCGAGTAATCGACAGCGGGCGCAGTGTGCGCGACGTGCTGGCGCAGGTGAACCTGAGTTGCTTCGAGTGCTACGGGCCCGACCTGCGCGCCGGGCCTCACCCGGACCAGGGGCGCGTGACGGTGGACACGCTGGCGCAATATGAGAAGTTGATCCGCGAACTGGCGTCGATTCCGAACCTGGTGTTCGTGCCGCACACCGAGTTGAACGACTACGGGTGCCCGCCCGGAGAGGTGGTGTGCTCGATCCGTCACGACGTGGACGCGGACATGCGGGCAGCCCTGGCCGAGGCGGAGATCGAAAGGGCGTACGGCGCGCGCACGAGTTACTTCATCCTGCACACGGCCCCGTACTACGGGTCGTGGGTCGACGGGGTGCATTATCGCAACGGGTGCATGGCGCACCTGTACAGGCAGATCCAGGATCTGGGCCATGAAATGGCGCTGCATACCGATCCACTGCACCTGTATCAGAACATGAAACTGGACGGTGCGCAGGCGGTGCGCGAGGAAATCGCCTGGCTGCGCGCGCAGGGGCTGCGGATCACCGGGACCGTGGCGCACAACTCCGCGCCGATCTACGGGATCGAGAACTTCGCGATCTTCAGGGGAAAGAACCGGCGCGGGCTGGCGCTGGGCTCGCGCGGCGAGCCGGGCGACGCGCTGCTGGACGAAATCGTGCACGAGGGCAAGTGGGCGCCGCTGGGTGTGCTCGACGAGGCCGAACTGGGACTCGCCTACGAGGGCAACGACTTTTTCCGGCGCAAGGACGTGCGGATCGAGTACGGAGCGACACGCTACCTGAACCGGTGGCGCTGGGATCACCACCTGAAGGAGTGGCGCAAGCACAAGGATCCGGGCGAGGACAGGTTCATCGACCAGGAGCGGATGATCGAGCAGATCCGCTCGTTTGACCCGGGCTACTGGCTGATTCTCAACGTGCATCCGCTGTATTACGGGGCGCGCCACGCGCGCACGAGCGCTCCGGCTGTGCGGACGCGCCAGCGCAGCGTGGCTGCAAACTCCGACCTTGGTTGGGACACCTACGAGCCGCACACGGTACAGGCTGATTTCGGCGAGGTGGACGGGCGGGTGGAGTATCAGAGTCTGAACTACGCCGACGAGCGCGGGATGCTCGATGTGCCGCCGCCCGCCAGCGTCGGGGCGGATGAGAAGCGCGTGTTGGTGCTGGGCGGGCGCAATCTTGATGGGTTCGAGGTGGGAATCCCGGAGCACTGTCATATGCAGGCGGGCGCCCGGCTGAGTGAGGCGCTGGGCGTGAAGGTGCGGGTGCGGAAACTGGCGTTTCCGGGGATGGGGCTGTGTCGGCATTACGGGTGGTTTGAGCGGGTGAGCCAGCGTGAGCGGCATGACGTGGTGGTGATCGGCGTGGGGGCCGACGAAGTGCTCAACTCGCGCCCGGACCTGTGGACAGCGCACAGCGGCTGGAGCGTGTCGCACCCGGGCGGGGAGTATCTGTGGGTGGGAGAGGATGGTGCGGTGCGCGTGGTGGGGCGGTCAAGGGGGGCGTTGATCCGGCGCGGTCGCCCGCAGACGCCGGAGTTGCGTCCTTCGCTGGCCGAACCGGAGAGTCTGCACGGTCGCGGCGGCAGGGACATGGAAAAGATCGGTGCCTGCCTGACGCATTACGCCGGGGCAGTGCGAGCAAGTGGGGCACGGGTGCTGTGTCTGCTGTGCGAGTGCGGCGAGTCGGCGGGATACTGGCGGGGGCGCTGCACGGACGACGCGGCGGCGCACCAGCACACGCTGGAGGTGGTGGGAGCGTGGGTGCGGGCGGCGGGAGTGGAACTGGTCGACCCGTATGAGCGTTTTCTGTCGCACCGCGGCGCGCCGACGCACTGGCGTGCGTCGGGCACATGGAGTCACACCGGGCATCGGCTGGCGGGGCGGGCGCTGTATGACGCGCTGGGGCCTCTGCTGTCCGATGCGCTCTGAAAGGCCGCGCATGAGCGAGCAGGAACTGATCGCGCGCGTGGGCGAGGTGCGAGACTGGATGCTCGACCACGCCGAGTCCGGGGCGCACGCGCGGGACGTGGCGGCGCACCTTGCGGGATTCGACGACGACGAGAAGATTCGCGGCTGGGTGGCGTTGTATGAGTCGAGCGTGATACCGGTGATTGGATCGGTGGACGGGACGACGGGCGTGGACTTCGGATGCTGGACGGGCCTGGGTTCGTGGATCCTGAGCATGCTGGGCCCGCGGCGCGTGATCGGGGTGGAGATTAACCCGAGCACGGCGATGTTCGCGGAACGGTGGACGAAGCAGTTCGGCCTCGAGAGCGTGCACTTTGTCTGGAACGCGGGCGGCATTGTGCCGCTGCCCAGCCGGTCGGTCGATTGGGTGTACGTCAACCAGGTGTTTTGCAACATGCGTCCGGACGGGTTTGAGGTGGCCACCGCGGAGATCGCCCGGATCCTGCGGCCTGGGGGACGGCTGGTGTTCTGCGACTCGAACAACCCGCACTGTCCAGCCACGCTGGAGCGCCTGGAGCGAGTGTACCGGCAGCGCGAAATCGGCGAGGGGAGCGAACAGCGTCCGGGCGGCGTATTGCACGTTGTGCGGCGGGAGCACATTGCGTCGATGCTGCGTGTGGGGCCAGCATCAGCAGCGGCCGAGCGTTTGGCGCGGAACACCTGCTACATGGGGGGGCCGGAACTGGAGCAGGCGGTGCGGGCCTATGTCTCGGCGGGGGTGGCGCCCGCGAGCCCGTTCGTCGGAGGCTGGGAGAGGGCGCCGGTCAACCCGATCACCGGCATGGCGGCCGGGAACGTGACGGATCCGTTCTGGTTCGCGGGCCGGTTTGAGTCGCTGGGTCTTGAGGTGTCGATCAACACCAGCGCGAGCCAGGGCCCGAGTGACCCGCTGGCGGTGTACGAGTTGTTGAAGGTGAGCCAGGGGTTCTACGTGATCGGGACAAAAAGGTGAGTGCCGGCGACGTCCGACTCCGGACGCTGCTGAATCGCCCGGGTGGCAGCAACCGAGCGGACAAAGTTGCGGGCACAGTTCCGGCGATTCCCCGATCGAACGGACGGGTTGGGTCGATACGATGCAGCGCATGAAAGCACGACGTGGGTGGTGCGTGTGGGCCGGGATGGTCGCGGCGGTGCTGGCCGGGTGTCTGCGCATCCAGGAAGCCGTACCGCTGCAACTCGAGCAAGGCGGTGGGTCGTCGCCGACGCGCGAGCCGGTGCCGCAGAATCGGGCATCGATCTGGCCACAGCGCTGGTCGAAGAGCGAGAACGTGCGCGGAGCGATCATCCCAATGGAGGGGACGCTGGCGGACTGGGTAGGGGTCAGGCTGGGGGAGGACCACTATCTGCGGAGCGCTCCGGAGGATGCCAGCGACGCGGCGGCCGTGGCGAAGGTGGCGCGGATGGAGACGGGTTACCAGTACGTGCTGGAAGGTCCGGGCGCGTTCGTGTTTCGCAAGGCCGACCGGTTTCTGAAGGGCCGTTCGACCAGTTCCAGGCCCGACGCCATGTTTCGCTTCGTATCGGGTCGGCCGATGGGGAAGACCAACGGCGTCGAAGTGGTGATGATCGAGCGGACGTGGTTCGGGTATTACGACGCGGGCGGGGGCATGCAGCGTCGCGGGCTGATCGTGATGGTGCCGGGGCTGTTTGGAGTGCCGGAGCCGGTGAACGACCGATTTGTGGAGTTGTGCGTGGCGGACGGGTGGGCGGTGTTGCGGATGCTGGCGCACCCGTCGCGGTTCACGGAGCGCACGCGGTTTCCGATCGAGTTTGCGGACATGGGGGCGTCGGCGCAGCGCATTGCCGATGAACTGGGGCAGCGTGCGGCCGAGGTGGCGTATGCGGCCCAAGCGGGGGTGCGGCATGTGCATGAGATTCGCCCGGAGATCGCGAAAGAGCCGCATGTGCTGATCGGGATGAGCGGGGGAGCGATGGCCGGGCCGACGGTGCACGCGCTGGAGCCGGACGCGTACGACGCGGTGGTGCTGGTGGCCGGCGGAACGAACTTCCTGATGATTAATGAGGAGAGCAACTACGCGGGATGGGTGCAGGCGATCCGTCTGGATTGGGGGGTGCCGTTCGATCGTCTGGCCGACGGGGACAAGCACCTGGCCGAGTTGTCGAATGCATACATGGAGCGGGCGCCGCTGGACGGGTATCACCTCGCAGCGCTGGTGCGCGGCAAGCCGGTGCTCGTGTTGCAGGGCTCGGCCGACAAGGCGGTGCCGTCGCGGTTCGGCGATCAGTTGTGGGAGCGTCTGGGGCAGCCGGAGCGGTGGATGTTTGCGGCCGGTCACGAGTTGCTGTTCCTGACGCTGAACAACTACACGCCTTCGATCCTCAAGTGGCTGGATGAGCACCTGGGGACGGGCAAGGCGGCGACGGGTGAGGCGCGGGAATGAGCCTGTTCGGCGTGGTCAGCCCATATCACCTGACGACGCGCGAGGCGCCGGCGATGGCGGCGCTGCTGCTGTGCGATCGCGTGGTGACGATGGCGCCGGCGCCGGCGGGGAACGACGGGCGGTTGCAGGCTGAGCGCCTGGCTGAGCGGGCGCCGCGCTACGCGAGGCTGGTCGAGTCGTGGAGTTGGAGCGTTCCGTTGTGGAATGCGGGGGTGCTGTGCGCGGAGGTGGAGGGGCTGTCGGTGGGAGAGGCCGTGCAGGAGGCGCACGGAGAGATCATGGCGCGCGCCGAGTATGCGGAGATTCGCCCGCTGCTGGCCGAGTTTCCCGATGAGCAGAGTTATCTGCAGGCCTTGGCGCACGATCTGTTGCGCGGGGGCCCGGACCCAGCGCTGACGATCCCGATGGCGGCGGGTCTGGACCGTTTCGCCGGTCGGCATGAGATGGTCGTGGTACGGGGACATCCGGTGTCGCTGGCGCAACGACATGAGGAGCGGCTGTGGCAGTCGCTGGCCACCGTGGCGCTGCCGGTGTTGATTGAGGGGCGTGCCGAGCGATTGCTGGAGGCGCGCGAGAAACTCGAGCCTGAGTTGATCGCGTTGCGCGACGCGCTGGCCGAGACGGGGGCGGGCAGTCGCGAGGCGGACGTGCGCGGGGCGGCGACGGCGTACCGGCGCGCGTTTGACCGGGCGGCGGCAAATCTGGGCGAGCCGGACCCGGACGAGGTGCGCGTGGTGATCGGGGAAGTGTCCGTGCGGATGGTGGAGATGCCCGGTGATGCGGCGCTGCTGGCCAGCGCGCGGGCGGTCGCGTCTTTGTCGCGCGAGGCGGCCCCGGCTCACCCGGGCGTGATCGCGCTGGCGCGCGGACGGACGGTGTCGATGGTCATTCGCGTGCTCGGGCGGCGATGAGCGCGGCGAGGAGGACGTGGCCATGTGTCGATCAGGGTGGTTTGTGGCGGTGGCGATGACGGCCCTGACGCTGATGTGCGGCTGGGCGAGGGCGCAGGGCGTGTCGCTCGAACCGAAACTCGGGCCCGGCACTTTTCCCGCGACGTTTTCCTACCTGGCCCATACCGGGCTGCACGCGGGCGTGGGTGATGTGGAGCAGGCGACCGAGGCGAGCATGGAGGCCACGTTTGAGATCAGCGGGCAGGCGCCGGAACTGATGATGAAGTTCACGGCGATGAAGGTGAAGTTTTCGGGCAGCGCGCTGCAGGGCGAGTTTGATTCGAAGAACGCCCCGGACGACAAGAATCCGCTTGACCTGGTGTGCCGTCCGCTGCTGGGACAGGAACTGAAGGTGAAAGTGGGAGAGCACGGGAAAATCGAGGGCGTGGAGGGGCTGGAAAAGATCAAGGCCGCGGGCGTGACGCCATTGCAGTTCGGCGACCTGTTCGACGCCCGTGCGTTTCGGGCGATGTTTCAGCCGGTGCTGTCGATGCGGCTGGAGGGCGGGGAGACGCGCGTGGGGCAGCGGTGGTACTACGAGGTGGGATCGCTGCCGGGGCTGGGGATGAAGGCGCGTCGGTACGAGTTGACGCTCAGGAGCGTGCGGGGGGAGGCGGCCGAGGTCGAAGTCGGGCCTGATCCCGAGGCCAAGCCGGCCTCAGGGCGGGAAGAGAAGACGACCGGCAAGGCGACGTGGGACACGGGTCGCGGGCTGTTGTCGAAACTCGAGACGGTGAGCGAGGCGCGGTGGACGGTGGATCAGGCCGGGGTGAAGATGGAGATGGCTACGCAGTCGATCGTGAAGATCGAGCGGAAGTGATGGCATGCGAGGCCGTGACGGGGGTGGCCCCGTCGGCGGGTCTCACATTTCGCCCGCTGCCCAGAGAATGCAGCGTGTGACCAGTTCGGGGACCGGCTTGGTGCCCAGGTCGGTGGTGTTGTGTCCGATGGAGCAGTAGGCGACGCGGCCCTGCCCGTGCTGGCGCGTCCACAGGACCGGCATCTTGACGCCCTTGGTCCAGGGGGCGTGCTTTCCGGAGAAGGTGGAGGTGGCGAGCACGCGATTGCCCGGATCGACGTGCATGTAGTACTGCTCGCTGTGGACGCGGAAGGAGCGTTTTCCGGCGTCGAACAGCCCGCGCGTGATGGGGTGGCGGGTATTGGCGACATCGACGGTGTACCTGATGATGTTGCCGGGGTGGGCGACGAACTGTCCGCCGACCATGAACTGGTAGTCGGTGGAGATGCGGAAGGCGTCGCCCATGCCGCCGTGCCAGCCGGCCAGCCCGCAGCCATTGCGGACAGCCGCCTCGAGCGCCTGTACGCGCTCGTGGGCGATTTCGCCCATTGTCCAGCACGGAACGATGACGCTGTAGTTCTTGAGCGAGTCGGCGTCATCGAAGACGGCCAGCGAGTCGGAGATGTCGCAGTCGATGCCGCGTGCACGGACACGGTCGGCGATGAGTTCGGTGCACTGTTGAGGCTGGTGTCCGTCCCAGCCGCCCCACACGAAAAGCGCCCTGGCCATGATTCCATCCTTCTATCTGGTCGCGTATCCATCGGGGTGGCGCTTCATCCATTGCCACGCCGAATCAACGATGACGTCAAGATCGGTGACCGACGCCTGCCAGCCGAGTTCGCGGCGGATGAGGGTCGGGTTGTTGAACAAGGCCGCGGGATCCCCTGAGCGGCGGGGCTCCTGGCGGATTTCAAAGTTCCGTCCGGTCACACGGCGGACCGAGTCGAGCACCTGGCGGACGGAGTAACCCTTGCCAATGCCCACGTTGTAGGCGCGGAGGTCGCCCGGGTTGATCTTCTCCATCACGCGCACATGGGCGTCTATGAGGTCTTCGACGTGGACATAGTCGCGCACGCAGGTGCCGTCGGGGGTGGGGTAGTCGGTGCCGAAGATGGCCATGCCCTGGCGCTTGCCCAGCGCGGCCTGTATGGCGACGGGAATGAGGTGAGTTTCGGGCGTGTGATCTTCGCCGAGCAGGCCTGAGCGATCGGCGCCGGCCACGTTGAAGTATCGGAGCATGGCAATGGCGACGGGCCTGCCGGCGCGGGCGCGGGCGAGGCCCCAGGAGCGGAGGATGTGCTCGAAGTCGAGTTTGGTCTGTCCGTAGGGGCTGATCGGTTTCTGTGGGCAGGTTTCGCGAATGGGCACCTGGTCGGCCGGGGGCTCGCCGTAGGTGGCGCAACTGGAGGAGAAGATGAAGCGACCGACGCCGGCACGGTCGGCTGCCTCGAGCAGGTGGAGCGGGGCGGCGACGTTGTTCTCGTAGTAGAGGAGCGGCTGGTCGACGCTTTCGCCGACGTAGGCCAGCGCGGCGAAGTGGAGGATGGTGTCGACGCCATGATCGAGCATGAGGCGCTCCATGCGCGTGCCGTCACCAACATCACTTCGTTCAAACACGAGCCGCTCGCAGGGGGCGAGCAGGTGCATGGCCCGGGCGTGTCCGCGGAAGAGGTTGTCAACGCAGACGACGGTGTTCCCGTCGCGCAGCAGGCGCTGCACGGCGTGCGAGCCGATGTACCCTGCGCCTCCGGTCACCAGGATGTTCATGCCCCTCCCCTCGCCATTCGGCCTCGCGTCGTGCGCCGGATTACGATAGGTCTATCTGAGAGGGGCGAGCACATGAGCAACCTGCGCGTGGGCATCATCGGGACGGGAGGTTTCGCGAACTGGCACGCCGAGCGGTATGCGGAGGTGCCTGGGGTGAAGTTGTCGGCCTGCTGCGACATCGACCCGGCGCGGGCGCGGGCGTTTGCGGAAAAGCATGGGTTCGCCCATTCGGTTTCCACACGGGAAGAGGTGTTTGACGCCTGCGATGCGGTGTCGATCACCACGCCGGAGGATGTGCACGCGGAGATCGTGCTCTCGGCGCTGGCGGCCGGGAAGCACGTGCTGTGCGAGAAACCGCTGTGCGTGACGGTGGAAGAAGCGCGCGCGGTGGCCGAGGCGGCACGCAACGCGCCGGTTGTGCACATGATCAACTTCACGAAGCGCAACGCCAGCGCCGTGCAGGAGGCCATCCGGCTGGCGCGCTCGGGGGCGCTCGGGCATATCCGCTACCTGCACGCAAGTTACTTCCAGAGTTGGATCGCGACGCGCGTGTGGGGACACTGGACCGAGCCGCACTGGCTGTGGCGCCTGCACAAGCCTCACCATGGCGAGGGCGGAGCACTGACGGATATCGGCAGCCACATGCTCGATCTGGCGTCGGCCGTCGCCGGGCCGCTGGCGCGCATCCGCTGCACGCTGGCATGTCTGCCCAAGATGCTCGATGGCGTGCCGGTGACGGAATATAAAGGCCGCCCGCTGGACGCCAACGACTCGGCGATCATTGAGATCGTTCCCAGCGAGGGGGGCGTGGGAGTGGTGCAACTGACGCGCTGGGCCGCGGGCGTGCCGAACCAGGAGCGCCTCGAGTTGTTTGGCACCGAGGGGGCGGTGATGGTGGATCTGGCCGAAGACCCGCACCTGGTGCGCGTGTGCCGGGGCGTGGGGTTGATCAGCGGGGAGTGGGAGCCGGTGCGGCTGGCGCCGACGCCGAACAACATCGAGCGCTTCGTGTCGGCCATTCGGGAGAACCGCCCGGGCGAGCCGGACCTGGTCCGCGGGGCGCAGATCCAGTTCTACCTGGATTCATGCGAGCGCTCGGCCCACAGCGGGCTGTGGGCGGAAACGTCGATCGCGTGAAACGGAGATCGGTCGCGGCGGATCGCACGACTCACGGAGTCGTGGCACACCGAATCCCCGCTACGATCCACCATGCCCATCCACACCATTGTCTGGAACGAGAACGTCCACGAGCGCACGCACGAGAACATTCGGAAGAACTATCCCGAGGGCATTCACGGGTGCATCGCCGCGGCGCTGGCGAAGGACGCGGAAATTTCCGTGTCGACGGCCACGCTCGAACAGGTTGAGCACGGTCTGACGCAGAAGCGGCTGGACACGACCGACGTGCTGATCTGGTGGGGGCACATGGCCCATGACAAGGTTGAGGATGCGATCGTCGAGCACGTGCACAAGCGCGTGCTCGAGGGCATGGGGCTGATCGTGCTGCACTCGGGTCACTACTCGAAGATCTTCAAGCGGCTGATGGGAACGACCTGTTCGCTGTGCTGGCGCGAGGCCGACGAACGTGAGCGGCTGTGGGTGACCAATCCGTCACATCCGATCGCGGCCGGAATCGACCGATGCATCGTGCTCGATCGCGAGGAGATGTACGGCGAGCCGTTCGGAATCCCCGAGCCGGAGGAGACGGTGTTCATCTCGTGGTTCAAGGGGGGCGAGGTCTTCCGATCGGGGGTGTGCTGGCAGCGCGGAGCGGGGCGGATTTTCTACTTCCGCCCAGGGCACGAGAGTTACCCAACGTATCACCACCCGCAGATCCAGCGGGTGATTGCCAACGCGGTGCGCTGGGCGAGGCCGCAGGGCGCGAAGTGGGTGGATGTGTGCCCGAACGTCAAGCAGATGCCCGAGCAGGCGTAACGAGCATGAGCGTTACCGGACCAAGATCGCGCGGTGGCACCCTGAATTGGGTTGCATGCGACCGATTTCGCTCTAGAATCAACGTGTGCATAAGTGTGCGCGCTGAGAGAGGAAGCCCTATGCGAAAGCGATTGTTGCTCACGATGGTGCTGGCGGGCACGGCGGCGGCGTCTGGTCAGGTCATGCCGCTGAGTTACGACATGCTCAACGGCGAGACCGGGTCGTTCACCTACTGGGACGACTCGTACAACGGGACGGGCAACACGACGCAGTCGCTCTCGCCGCTGTCGGGCGGGTTGGGCGACCTGACTGACGGCATCATCGCCACGACCAACTGGGACATCACGCCTAGCCCATATGTCGGTTGGTGGACGGTGGAGCCGGCGATTACCTTTCACTTCAATCCGGGGACGATCATCGACACCATCGTGATCCACGCCGACGACTCGAACGGTCGGGGCGGCGTCTCCACGCCCGGGTCGGTGCGTGTGCAGGCGGGGGCGTTTGACGCGGTGTACGCGATTCCCGACGGCGCTTCGGGCGATCCAATTACGTTTTCGATCAGCGACCTGGCGCTGGCGTCGGACACGATCACGCTGACGGTCTACGACGGCACGCACCCTTGGGTGTTTCTCAGCGAGGTCGAGTTCTACGGCGTACCGGCGCCGGGCACGGCCGGCTTGCTGGTGATCGGAAGCGTGCTTGGACGGTGCCGGCGCCGATGGAACTCGTGATCTGAGTTGTCTGGGCGATGCAGACTTGTGCACCGAGTGGTACACCTGACGCATTTTTAGCGCAGACCGAATCGTGCCCGTTCATATGATCTGGGCATGGGGAGCGCATTATCCAATCACACGGGTGAGACGCAGACGGACTCGGCGCGGCGCGTCTATGAAGACCTCTCGATCCTGCTGACCGAGGCCTGGCGGCGGGAGGAAGTGCAGCGTGGGCGGATCGAGGCGGCGTCTCCGTCGCGGGTGCAGAGCGCACGCAACCTGGTGCACTACCTGTCGATGCGCGAGCACGACCTGCGCCCGTTGCAGAAGAGGCTGGCGTCGCTGGGCCTGTCGAGTTTGGGTCGGGCCGAGCCGTGCGTGGAGTGGGCGATTTCGGCGGTGCGCTATGCAGCCGCGCGCCTCGCCGAGCCGCCGTTGCCGGCCGAGCGGGCGCGGGCGGGGGCACTTCCTTTCGAGGTGGGGCGATCGCTGCTCGATCGGCAGACCGATGCGTTGCTGGGTCCGCGGCCTCGGGAGCGGACCGTCCGCATCATGGTGACCATGCCGACCGAGGCGGCGACGGACACGTCGTTCGTGCGCGGATGTGTCGAGCGCGGAATGAACGTGATGCGGATCAACACCGCACACGACGGGCCGGACGAGTGGTTGGCGATGATTGAGAACCTGCGCGATGCGCGGCGCGCGACGGGGCGCGACTGCCGGGTGTTTGCCGATCTCTCCGGGCCGAAACTGCGGACCACGTCGATCGTGAAGAAGGGACAGCGTCGCGAGGCCATTCGACTGCACGCGGGAGACACGCTGCTGCTGCACAGTTCGCCGGACCTGGAAGTCGAGACGCAGGATCCGGGCAGGATGCTGCCGATACCGGCGGTGGGCTGCTCGCACGCGGAGGTGCTCAGTGGATTGCGGCCTGGGCACCAGGTGTGGTTTGACGACGGCAAGATCGGGGCCGAGGTCGCGTCGCTGGACGAGCGCGGCGCCACGCTGCGCGTGGAGTTCACCAAGCCGGGCGGGCAGAAACTGCGGCTGGAGAAGGGGCTGAACCTTCCCGACACGCGGATCAACCTGCCCGCGCTGAGCGAGGAGGATCGGGCGGCCATGCGCGTGCTGGCGCCGCACGTGGATGGGCTGGCACTGTCGTTTGTGCGCACGGCCAGGGACGTGGCCGACCTGCGGATGGCGCTGGCGGAGGTGACGGATCGTTTGATCGCGCAGGTGCTCAAGATCGAAACCCGCGAGGGCTTCCACAACCTGCCCTCGCTGCTGTTTGAATTGATGCGCACGCCGGTGGGCGGCGTGATGATTGCGCGAGGGGATCTGGCAATCGAGTGCGGGTTCGAGCGCATGGCCGAGATTCAGGAGGAGATTCTGTGGCTGTGCGAGGCGGCGCACACGCCGGTGATCTGGGCGACCGAGGTTCTGGCGTCGCTGGCCAAGCAGGGCAGGCCGACTCGCGCGGAAATCACCGACGCGGCGATGGCGCAGCGGGCCGAGTGCGTGATGCTGAACAAGGGACCGGAGATCCTGAGCGCCGTGCGGACGCTGAGCGACATTCTGACGCGCATGGAGCCGCACCAGCGGAAGAAGATGTCCATGTTCCGCCCGCTGCACGTGGCCATGGCGCAGGTGGAAGGCGTGGGGTGATGTGACGGCGAGCCCCGTCTTTCCGAGGCTTCTGCCGGCGCGCGGCGGGGCGACCGGTCGCAGCAACTCCGAGGGCGGGCATTGCCGGCACGGCCCTCGCGTGGGCGAGGGGCTCTGATGTGATCCCCCTTCATCGCTTCGTCGCGCTGCCCTCCCCGGAGAGGCGGGGACGCTTCTTCGTGCCTACTCCTCGAACATCGCTTCGATGAACTGCTCGGGGTCGAAAGGCTGAATGTCCTCGGGTCGCTCGCCCACGCCGATGAACTTGACCGGAATGTCGGTCGCCTCACGCACGGCGACCACGATGCCGCCCTTGGCCGTGCCGTCGAGTTTGGTCAGGAAGATGCCGGTGACGCCGACGGCCTTGGAGAACTCCTCGGCTTGGCGGAGCGCGTTCTGCCCGCTCGTCGCATCGAGCACGAGCAGCACCTCGTGGGGCGCTCCGGTGATCTGCTTCTCGGCCACGGAGCGGATCTTGGTGAGTTGCCGCATCAGTGGATCCTGCGTGTGCAGGCGTCCGGCCGTGTCAAGGATGAGCACGTCGACCCCGCGTGACTTGGCTGCGCCGCAGGCGTCAAACGCCACGGCCGCGGGGTCGCCCCCCTGCTGGCCCTTGATCACCGGCACGCCGAGCCTTTCGGCCCAGATTTCCAGTTGGCGCACCGCGCCAGCGCGAAAGGTATCGCACGCACCGAGCATCACGCTCCTGCCGTCGGCCTTGAGCGCGTGGCAGAGTTTGGCGATGCTGGTGGTCTTGCCCGCGCCGTTCACGCCGGTGACGAGGATCACGGTGGGACTGCTTTCGGCCAGGCGCAGGCGACGGTCGGCCTCGGGCCACATGGCTTTGAGTTCGCGCTTGAGATACTCCAGGGCATCCTCGCCTCTGCTCATGTGGCCGGACTTGAAGTCGGTGCGGATTCCTTCGATCAGCCGGCGCGTCGCGTGGACGCCCACGTCGGACTCGATCAGGCGGGTTTCGAGTTGGCTGATCAGTTCGGGGCTCAGACGCTGGCCGCGCAGCAGCGAGCGCAACTGAGACACGAAGCCCTGCCGCGTCCGCTCCAGGCCACCCTTGATTTTGGTGAAGACCGACCGGATCACGACGAAGCCTCGGGGTTCTTCCCGGCCGCGTGCCGCTTGTATACGGCGGCCAGCAGCCCTTTGATGAACGTGGGAGATTTCTCGGTGCTGAACGACCGAGCCAGTTCGACGGCCTCATTGATCGCGTCGCGGTACGGAACCTTGTTTGAGACGATCTCGTAGTAGCCGAGGCGCAGGATCGCGCGGTCGATGGCCGCCTGGCGGTGGGGGGGCCAGTCGGGCGCCAGTTCAAGAAGCAGGCGGTCGGCCTGTCCGCGGAGGCGATAGGCCCTCAGCGCCATCTCATAGGCCCGGGCATAGTCGCGCTCGGTCAGTTTCTCGTCATTTTCATCGAAACACAGGCCTTCCTCGGCCAGGCTCTCGGCGTCCGAGAGCGAAGCGCGGACGTGCTCGGCGTCCTGCTCTCCGCGAGCGTCGAGTTGGTACAGCGCCAGCAGCGCCAGTTTGCGGATGAGCCGCGGCGTGGCCATCACCCGTTCCCCCGCGATTTGTCCCTCGCCGGCGTCCTGATGCGGCAGGCGATGCCGGGGGTGTGCGTGTCGGCCGCCTCACCGATGGACTTGAGGGCGTGGAGCGTTTCGAGCAGGGCGATCATGGCTTCGGCGCCCTTGTTGCCCTTGTCGCCGCCGGCGCGTGCCTTTGCCTGCTCGGTGTTCTCGGTGGTCAGCACGCCGAAGGCCACCGGCACGCCCGTTCTGACCCCGATATCGGCGATGGCGTGGGCAATGGCGCCGGCGATGTACTCGTCATGCCGAGTCTCGCCCTTGATGATGCAGCCGAGGGCGACCACGCCGCGATAGAGACCGCTCTGGGCGGCCGCGTTGGCCAGCACCGGCAACTCGAAGGCCCCCGGGGCTTCGATCACGCCGAGGCGTTCGGCGATTCCGCCAGCGGCCAGGTAGGTGCTGCGGGCCCCCTCCAACAGGGCGCTGGTGATGGTCTCGTTGTACCGGCTGACGATGATCGCCACCGGGGGCATTTGTGTGGAAGCGGGGCTCATGGGAACGCGATCGTAGAGCCGCACGCGCCCGTTGTCTTGAGGTGAGGGGCGTGCCCCCCTCCCGCTGCGGAGGGGCGGGTACCATCGACCCGGTGAGGAACAGACTTCTCCAGGTTGCCTCGATTCTGCGGCTGACGCGGATTTCGACCGCGTTTGCCGCCGTGGCCAACGTCTGGTTCGTCATTCTCTGGTCGCGTGGGGCCCCGGGGGAGCACCCGCCGGAGAGCCTCGTCGAGGGGCAATTGTGGATTCTGCTGGTTGGGGGTGCGTTTGCCGCCGGGGGGTTGTACGCCTTCGGCACCTGCCTCAACGACATACTTGACTATCACCGCGATGCACAACTCAAGCCGGGCAAGCCCTTGGTGTCGGGCAACATCAGGATCGACGCAGCGGTGGTGAGCACGGCTGTCACGATGATCGTCGCCGTGCTGGGAGCGGCCACGTTCGGGACGGTGGGGGTGGTGCTGATGGTGGGGCTGCTGGTGGCGGTGCTGGCGTTCAACGCGACGGGCAAGTTCATCCCGGCGATTGGTCTGCTGCTCCTCGGGCTGATTTACGCGGGCTACATGCTGGTGCCCAACGTGGAGTTGAGGTTTGTGTGGCCGGTCTGGCTGGCGATGACGCATGGGCTGGCGGTGGCGGGGCTGGCGCACGTGCTGGGGCGCAAGACCCCGCCAATGACGCGGCGTGCGATCGGCTTTGCGCTGGCGGGCTGGGTGCTGTGGTCGGTGCTGCTGTTCCTGCTGCCAGCGCCTGAAGGGAATCGCCTTCAATCGCCGGTGGCACATGGGTGGACGGGCCCGGTGGTGTGCGTCGTGCTGGCGGCGTTGTTCGGGCTGAACGTGTATCGGCGTGCCCGCGCGCTGGGCCCGGGCCCGCGCCTGGCCGAGAAGATTCACCGCCACGGGACGATCTGGCTGGCGCTGTATGCGTGCACGTGGCTTCTGGGAAGCGGGCTGCTGGTGCAGGGGGCGATCATGAGCGGACTGGCTCTGGCCGGTGTGATCGGCATGAACGTCATGCGCGAGTTGTACGGGCTGGTCGAGCACCCCGTGGGATATCGGAGATGAGGAGAATGCCGGCGTCTTGCTCCCCGGGGCATCCTGGAGCGGCCGGACGTCGTGGCAGCAACACCATCTGCACGCCGCGGCTCTTTGCGCGGACAGCCGACCGGTTGCAGCAACTCCCGAGTCAGAAAATGGCCGGCACGTTGAAGCGCACGTTGGAGGGCTCACAGTCCGGGGTCGAGTCGTCCGGCGTGCTCTACTTCTTCTCGATCTTCATGTGGTCGAACAGGCGGCCTTCCAGGTCGTAGGCAAAGAACTCGAGCGTCGGCCCGTTGACGCGGACCATGCAGTAGTGGTGTCCGCGGTAGACGGTGTTGCTGAAGTTGGCGCGGGTGGGGCCAGGGGTTTCGAGCCCGCCGCCCCCGCCCCCGGTGATGGCGTAGATCACGCCGCCGTCGGTGACGGCCTTGCCGCCCACGATGGGCCAGGTGCGCTCGTAACTGTGGATGTGTCCGTTGAGCACCAGGTCGACCCCGTGCGCTTCGTAGAGTTCGGACAGTGAACGGATGCGCAGATCGCCGCGTGTGCTGCGACCCTTCCAGGTGTCGCCGTAGTCGTCTTCGTCCGAGGAATAGGGCGGATGGTGGTGCACTGCCACCTTCCACGTTGCGTCGGACGAGCCGAGCGCCTGATCCAGCCACACATACTGCTCGGACCCCGGCGACACCTCCCGGTTGCTGTCGATCATGAAGAAGTCCACGTCGCCCTGGCTGAACGAGTAGTAGTACTCCGGCTGGGGGAGGGAGAAGTACTTGTAATAGTGGCGAGCGTTTTCTTCGTGGTTCCCAAGCACGGGGTAGAGCGTGACGCGCGACATGAGCGGGCCCATGCTGGGGAAGAACTCCTCGGTCCAGTCGCCCTTGCGCGAGCCGGTGCCGGTCAGGTCGCCCGCGTGGAGCACGAAGCCGGGACGCTGGGCCCAGATGTGGGCCGCCAGCGTGCCCGCCACCGCCGGGTTGTCCTGCGTGTCGCCGATGACGGCGAAGGCGACGGGGGTTCCGCGCGGGGCGGCCGTCTGGAAGGTCAGCACATCGGTTGTCAGTTCGCGCCCCCGGTCGTCGGTCACGACGACCTTGTAGAAGTACGGCTCGTCGGGGTTCAGCCCGTCGAGCACGACCTCGCCCAGCATGACCGGTTCGTCGATCGCGATTGCGCGCGCGAACTTCTCGCTTTCGCCGAAGTCGACCCGCCCGGTCACTGGTCGCGTGGTCTCGAAGACCACGCGGATCGAGTGTCCGGTGGCGTACTGCAGAATCGGGGGCACCTGCCAGCCGAGGCTTTCCGACACGGGGCGCTGCGGCGCCAGGCGCACCAGCGACGCGCGGTCGGCGTGATGCCCGAACTGGTCGCTTACCCACGACGCGCCGGCCGCCAGGTCGTAGACCCGCACGTCCATCAGGCGTCCTTCATGCGGATAGAACTCGTCGGCGTCCTTGTACGCCCCGAGCACCACGGGTGCGTGGTCGGGGTAGAGGATGTTGCCGGCCTGGGCCCTGGATTCGGCGTCGAGGCGTCCGTTGACGAACAAGCGCGTGGTCTGCCCGTCGAAGGTGGCCACCACATGGTAGAGGCGTCCTTCCCGGTATCGTGTCTTGCCGGTCAGGTACGTCATATGCCCGTCGCCGTCGTCGGCGCCGGTGGTGGCCAGCCCGAAGGTGAAGTGCTCGGTGTCGTACCCGAGCACCCAGCCCCTTTCTGCCTCGCCGTTGTCCTGGATCACCGAGACGATGCCTCCCCAGCGGCGTGGAGTGGTCACCGAGACCCACGCCGACACGGTCATCTCCCGCGTGGGCAGCAGTTCACGCACGCTGGTGTGATCTTCGGCGATGAGGATGAGGTCGTCGGCGCACAGTTCGGCCCCGCCACCCTCCTCGGTGGGCACGAAGTCGAGTGTTCGCGCCAGGCGGGCTTCGGGTCCGAGCACCGAGCGCAGCGTCTGCCCGCGCACGTCGTCCTGTCGCAGTGCGTAGGAGAGGATCGGGTCAGGCCCGTCGTGGGCCGCGATGACAAGGCAAACAAGCAGGGTCTGTGCAATCATGGGCACAGGCTATCGTCGACAGGCGACGAGGTTCATTCAGAACCTGCTCAGGTTGTGTGAGGGAATGCCCAAGAATCGCAACCACGCACCGCCGATCTACACCAAGTTGAGTGCAAAGAAGATCGCGGTGAACACCAGGTCGGCGATGACGATGGCCACCACGCACTGAACCACCGTCTGCGTGGTGGCGTTGCCCACGCCGGCCGCCCCCCCGGTGACCTTCAGTCCGTTGCCGCAGGCGATGATTCCGATCAGCAGCCCGAAGATGGTGCCCTTGGACAAGCCCGTGAGGAAGTCGACCATCTTGGTCTGGGTCTCCATGTTCTTGAAGTAGGTCTCCAGGGGGATGTCGAGCATGATGACCGAGATGCCCACCGAGGCGACGATGGCGACGAAACTCGACAGTACGCCCAGGCAGGTCATGCTCACGATCGTGGCCGTCAGACGAGGCACGACAAGGAAGCGCACCGGGTTGAGCGCGTGCGCCTCGAGGGCCTCGATCTCTTCACTGACCACCATGGTGCCGATCTCGGCGGCGATGGCGGCCCCGGCAAACCCGGTCAGCACGATCGCGCCGATCAGCGGGCCCAGTTCACGCAGCACGGCCACGCTGATGATGTTGGCGATCAGCGCCCGCTGCCCGAACTGGTCCAGCGGGGGCGCTAACTGCATCGAAAGAATCAGCCCGACCGCCCCCGACACCAGCGTGACGATGAACACGCTACGCACACCCACCCGCACGATCTGCGACACGATGGCAAAGCGTCCGAGGCGCACGCGGCGTCCGAACACGGCGCGCAGCACCCACGCGGCCGCCTCGATGAACAGCCACACCATCGAGCCGATGTGTTCCAGCGTGGCCAGCGCGCCGGCGCCCAGTCGCTCCATGGGCCAGAGCAACGTGCCGAGCAGTTTGGCGCCGGGTGTTCGAGTCTCGGGCATGGCGCGTCAGCCGGTGGGGCGGCTCAACCCTCCCGGGCCTTGGAAAGGTCTTCGACGATGGTGAAAAACTGGTGCAGGCGGGCGATTTCGAAGATCGCGCGGACCTTGTCGTTCATGCCGCACAGCACCATGTGCGTGCCGTTGCGCTTGGCGGTGCGCATCGCCTCCACCAGCGTGGCCAGCCCGCTGCTGTCCATGTAACCCACGTCGGCCAGGTCGACGATCAGCCGGCGCGGGCGCCGATCTTGCTCCCCGCGCAGCGCGGTCCGCAGCACCGGCGAGCAACTCATGTCCACGTCGCCCCGCGGGGCCACGATCACCGTGCCCGACCCCTCGCGCGCTATTCGAACCTGCTCCTCGGGCATGTGATGCTCAACCCCCTCGATCGGCGGCCATCCCGCCCGATAGACGCGCGGGCGTGCAGCAACGCGGTACGCGCTTGATCATCGTCAGCCGCATGCCCACCTGCTCCCTGCGCTCGTAGCGCACGTCGTCCATGACGTCGCGAATGATGTGAACCCCAAGCCCCCCGGGGCGAATGTCGGTCAACTCCCGCCCCTTCATCTTCTCCGGGTCCACCTGCTCGGCCTCGTCCTCGATCACCAGTTTCACCCCGTCGGGCTGACCGGCTTCATTGGAGAGCGGCCACAGGCTGATCCAGATCGGGCGATCCTCCGAGTGCTTGTACCCGTGCCGGATCACGTTGCACAGCGCCTCGTCCACCGCCAGCGCAACCTTCGAGCAGGTCAGGTCGTCAAAGCCCAGCCGCTTGCACACCGAAGAGATGAGTTCGCGTGCCCCGCTCAAATAGGCGGGGTTGCTGAGCAGTTCGACGCGAATGTGAGCCCGATCATCCATGGTCTGCTTCCGGTGCGGAGGCCGTTCCATATTCCGAGTCGTACCAATCCACCCACGCCTGCACGAACCGCTCCCGCTTCCAGGACGGATCGCTGTAATCGTACCCGAACGTCTGCCCCGTGAGGCGCTCCAGCGTTCGGATCGCGAGCATCCGCGTCGCCGGGTCTGGGCTGTCCAGTTGCGAGATCAGTCCGCGCAGGGTCTGGGGGCTGCGATCTCCCGACGCGGCAGCGGCCACGATCGCATCCTGACGCTTGGTCTCCGACGGGGCGTCAAAGCCCATCGGGATGGGGGCACAACCCGCCAGCAGCACCACCGGAATCAGCGGCAGACGATGCACGGGCAAAGTGTAGGTGCCTCTCCACCCCGTGCGCGGGGGACTGCCGCCGGGCAGCAACCCTCCTCCAGGGAGTCCCGACCGTGCCGGCAGCCTTGTCTTCAGGGTTGCGCCTCTGCCTTCGACCCCGGGGACTGACATTGCCGACACGCTCCCGGACACCAGCCGCCTGAGCCAGCCGCCCCACTCGACTCACCAGAGACCGACCGCCTTCCGCATCCGGGCTTTCGGCCTAGACTCGCGTTCCCTTTTTCTCAGGCCAGACCATGTCACAGCGCCCGCACGACGACGTCATCCCGATCCTCGACTTCGGCTCGCAGACCGCCCAACTCATCGCCCGGCGGGTGCGTGAGACGGGTGCCTACGCGGTGCTGGTCAGCCCCTCGATCTCTCTGGCCGAAATCAAGGCCATGAACCCCCGGGGGATCATCCTCTCGGGCGGGCCGGCCAGCACAATGGAGGCCGGCGCGCCCACCTGCGACCTGGGCATCCTCGACCTGGGCGTGCCCGTCCTGGGTATCTGCTACGGCATGCAACTGGTGTGCAAACTTCTGGGCGCCACCATCGACAAGGCCGAGTCGCGCGAGTTCGGGCGCGCCGCCCTCCACATCACCCAGCCCGGCGCCTTGCTCGACGCGGTTCCCCAGCGCACCGCCGTCTGGATGTCGCACGGCGACCAGGTGCGCGACCTCGACCCGCAGCGGTTTACCACGCTGGCGACCACGCCCACCTGCCCGCACGCGGCCGTGGCTTACCGGCAGGGGCAGCGCCGCTTCTTCGGCGTCCAGTTTCACCCCGAGGTGACGCACACGCCGCACGGCATCGACATGCTCCGCAACTTCATCTATGAGATCTGCGGGTGCTCGGGCTCCTGGCGCATGGCTGACTTTGCCCGCGAGGCGATCGAGCAGATCCGCGCCCGCGTCGGTGCGTCGCGCGTCATCTGCGGGTTGTCGGGCGGGGTTGATTCGTCGGTCGCGGCCGTGCTCATCCACCGGGCCATCGGCGATCAACTGACCTGCGTCTTCGTCGACAACGGACTGCTGCGCAAGAGCGAACGTCACCTGGTCGAGACAACCTTCCGCGACCACTTCGCGATCGACCTGCGCGTGGTTGATGCGTCGGAGCAGTTCCTCGCGGATCTGGCCGGCGTCAGCGATCCGCAGGAGAAGCGCCGGCGCATCGGGCACCGCTTCATCGACGTGTTCAAGACCGCGACGGCTGACATCAGGGACGCACGCTTCCTTGCGCAGGGCACACTCTACCCGGACGTGATCGAGTCCGGGCACGGGCACGCCGGGCACAGCGCCAACATCAAACTGCACCACAACGTCGGGGGGCTGCCCGAGGATCTGGGCTTCGAACTCATCGAGCCGCTGCGCGACCTGTTCAAGGACGAGGTGCGCAAACTGGGCGAAGTGCTCGGGCTGCCCGACCAGATCGTCTGGCGGCATCCCTTTCCCGGCCCCGGGCTGGCCGTGCGCGTGCTCGGCGAAGTGACGCGCGACAAACTCGACCTGCTGCGCGACTGCGACGAGATCCTGCTCGAGGAAGTCGTGGCCAACCAGTTGTACCGGCGCACCAGCCAGGTCTTCGCGGTGCTGCTGCCGGTGCAGTCCGTGGGCGTAATGGGCGACGGTCGAACCTATGAAAGCGCCGTGGCCGTGCGGGCGGTCGAAACGCAGGACTTCATGACCGCCGACTGGGCCCGCCTGCCCTACGACGTGCTGGCGACGATCTCGAACCGAATCATCAACGAGGTCCGCGGCGTCAACCGCGTGGTTTACGACATCTCAAGCAAGCCGCCCGCGACCATTGAGTGGGAGTGAGCCGTTACCCCCGCCCACCTGGGCGGGATCTCGGCGGCGCCGCAGCCGACTGAGGGGGTTCTCTTCAGTAAGACCGGTTTCCAACCGGTCTCTTCCAGAGCACCGGGCTTGCGCCCAGTTTCATTACTCGAACGGGCTGCGGCAGCGAGAATTCTTGGGATCGGCTGGCCAGCGAATGGCGCGCACTGGCTTCCTCTGCGTACCAAATTGCATGAAGCCCTCACGATCAAGGCTCGTGCGCGTGATCATGCTGGTGTCCGTGCTCGTTCTGGCGGCCGGCGGCTCGATCTTCGGCTACTCCCGTTGGCAACAGCACCAGGAGACCAGGAGCCTGCTGCGACGATCGACGGCCGGCCGCAACATCGCTCAGGCCATCGCGGTCTTCGCGAATCAGAACCGCGACGACTATCCATTGCCGGGACACAAGGGCGCACCGCTGACCCGGCCGTCGCTGTCAATCGAGGAGGCAATCGATCACGTGGTGTTCAACTGCTCGAACGCGGTTGAGTTCATGGATCCCGAGTTCGCGCCGCCGGGCTTTGACGGACCGTGGTGGTATCTTGCTTCGGATCCGAGGCTCAACGACTTCTCGGCCGCGTTCGTCCTGCTGTACGAAAGCCCCGATCTGAACACGGAGCACATTCTGATCGTGTTCAACGAAGCGCACGTGAAATGTTACTCGCGTGAGGAAGCGCTCGCTCTCATCAACGAGGAACTCGCCCGATCGCGCGCTCGGCACCCATCGGTTACTTGGCCAGTCCCGCTGCTCCCTCCAGCGTGGCCGTGACTCCGTCCATCAGCGCCAACATCGCCGGCCCCGCCTCGTGCCCGCGCGCAAACTCGATCGTCAGGACCGGAATCCCCCGATCCACCCCGATGTAGGAACCCAGCGACCCCGGTGTGGCGTAGCCCATCTCCGGGCGAACGTGCCAGCGATGGTCGCTCACCCGCGCGGCCGCGGCGAAGCGATGAGCCAATTCCATCGCCGGCCCGTCGAAGTTCACGAAAGGCCCCCCCCGCGCCGAATGGAGCACGATCATCAAGTGCGGGTCAAATGCCTCGATCTGTTCATGCAGCACGCGCGCCTCCGGCTCGCTCAGCGCGGCGCTGCCGTGCGCAAGGCTCGCTTGGAATGACCGTGCCGGCCAGTTGCGGTTGAGATCGACCCCATGCGCGTTGCCGCGCGTGCCGGCCTTGGTCCCGTCGGGGTTCAGGTCTCGAATGAGCACCACCCGCGCCCGTGGCGGGAAGATCACGAGGTGACGCCGCAACGCCTCGACCGCCGGCGCCGCCTCCCTCTCGTCTCCGTGAATCCCGCCGACGATGAGCACGCGCGGCGGGCCTGAGCCGAACTCCGCGGCCTCGATCGGCGCGCCCAGCACGCTGGTGCCGATCGTTCGCCAGTCCGACCGCGCCACCGCAACCTGGGCGCCCACCCCGACCTCGCGCCCGGCGCGCCCCGTCGGCGATGATGAACACGCGCCCAGCACCAGGCACATCAAGATCAGCAGTGCTCGCATGGAGGCCAAGCATAGAGGGATGGACCCGAAGAAGCAGGATACTCGGCACCCTGTGCGTCGCTCCCAAGGCTGCTCGCCACCTACGATTCGGACATGAACATCGGCATCATCGGCTGCGGCGCCATCTCTGGCATCTACCTCGAAAACCTCACCAAGTCCCGTCGCGTGCGTGTGGCGGCGATGGCCGACCTCGACGCCTCCCGCGCCAAGGCTGCCGCCGCCAAGTACGGCGGGCGCGCGCTCACCGTCGATGAACTCATCGACGCGCGCGACGTTGACATTGTGCTCAATCTCACTACGCCCGATGCGCACGAGTCGCTGGCCCGCCGCGCCGTCGAGGCCGGCAAGCACGTCTACAACGAAAAGCCCCTGTGCATTGATCCCGCCGGCGCCCGAAACCTGCTCGAACTGGCCCGGCGCAAAGGTGTCCGTGTCGGCTGCGCGCCCGACACGGTGCTGGGCGCGGGCATCCAGACCAGCCGTAAACTCGTGGCCGACGGCGCCATCGGCAAGCCCGTCGGCGGACTGGCCTTCATGCTTTGTCCGGGGCACGAATCGTGGCACCCCGATCCGGCCTTCTACTACAAGAAAGGTGGCGGGCCTGTGCTCGACATGGGGCCCTACTACATCACCGCGCTGGTAACCATTCTCGGGCCGGTCGCCGGCGTGCGCAGCGTCGCCCGCATGACACGCCCGCAGCGCACCATCACCAGCGCGCCCAGGCGCGGGCAGACCATCGACGTCGAAGTCGCCACGCATTGTGTCGGCATCCTCGAGTTCGCCTCGGGCGCCAGCGTCAGCGCGACGCTCTCCTTTGACGTGCATCGCTCGCGATGCGCCAACATCGAGGTCTGGGGTACCGAGGGCGCGCTGGCCGTGCCCGACCCCAACGGCTTCGGCGGCCCGGTCTCCATCTTCAGGCCCGGCGACCAGGACTGGTCCGACGCCCCGCTGGTCGACGCTCCTGCGCACAACGCACGCGGCTTCGGCGTCGAAGACATGGCCGTCGCCATCGCCGAGAACCGCCCGCACCGCGCCAGCGGCGCCCTGGCGCTGCACGTGCTCGACGTGATGACGGCCATGGCGACTGGCGCGACGGCGAAAATCGAACCGCCCCAAGTCATCTGAACGAGCCGCGACCGTGAGAGAGCGGCCTTCATCCTTCTCCCCACCCGGGCGGAAAGTAGGTTGCATGCGCCGCGTCGAGGCGGATGAAGGGCCCGCGTTGTTCTGCCTTCTCCCCTTGCGTTCCATGATTCTCGCCACGCACGCTGTGTCCACCCGCGCATCGGTTCGGAGGGCCGACTGAGCCAGGACCATCTGGCGGCTTTGCCTCTGCCCTAAACTTCGCCATGACCACCGCAACCGTCATGGCCGGCGCGCCCGCCAACAACCTCACCCTCTACCACCGCGTCCGCTTCAACGTCGGCGATCCCACCGCGATCGTCACGCTTGAGGACGGCCGATCCATCTTCATGTGCCGCAACATCGAGATGGAGCGCGCCCGCAAGTACGCCCGGGCCGACGAAGTCACCTGTCCGCAGGAGCACGCGCCCAAGGGAGGCCTGTCGACCGATCGCCCCACCGAGACAGCCCAGGCGCTGGTCGAACTGCTCAAGAAGCACGGCGTCACCCGCGTCCGCTCCGACGCGACTCTGCAACTGGTCTATGCCGAACACATGCGCCGGGCCGGCATCGAGGTGGTCTACGACCCAGACCTAGGCACCAAGTCGCGCCGCGCCAAGGACGCTCAGGAAGTCGAGTGGCTCCGCGAAGCGCAGGCCATGACCGAGCGTGCCATGGAAATGGCCTGCACCATGATCGCCCACGCCAAGCCCCGCGCCGACGGCGTCCTCATGCACGACGGCGCCGAACTGACCAGCGAACGGGTCAACTCCGAAATCGATATCTTCTTCCTCAAACACAACTACACCACCCCCGGCAACATCGTCGCCGGCGGCGCCGACGGCGGCGACTGCCACAACCACGGCTCCGGCCTGCTGCGCACCGGGCAACCCATCATCGTCGACATCTTCCCCCAGAACCGAAAGACCCGCTACAACGGCGACTGCACCCGCACCGTCGTCCACGGCCGCGCCCCCGACGAAATCGTCCGCATGCACAAGGCCGTCTGCGAAGCCAAGAAGGCCTCGATCGACGCCACCCGCCCCGGCGTCACCGGCGATGCGCTCTACCAGACCTGCATCAACGTCATCCGCAGGCACGGCTGGGACCGCGGGTTGCCCGGGCCTGACTCCTCGCCCGACTACTGCTCCATGCAGCACGGACTCGGCCATGGCGTCGGGCTTGAGGTCCACGAGCCACCCCTGCTCGACACCGGCGGAATCCCCCTCGTCGTCGGCGACTGCCTGACCATCGAGCCGGGGCTGTACCACCGTCGCCTCGGCGGCGTCCGCGTCGAAGACATGGTCATCGTCACCGAGACCGGGTACCTCAACCTCAACCGCCTGCACGAAGGACTCGACTGGTCATGAAACGCCCGCACTGGTCCGTCGCGCTGCTGGCGATCGTGCTGTCATGCGCGCCCGCGTGCGCCCAGGAACTCTCGCCCGATTCTTCGCTGGCCCCCCTTGTGCGACAGTATCAGGCCGATGACCAGTCCGTGCGCACGTTCTTTGACCTGCGCTGGTCGGGCGCGCGCTTCGACGCTCAGGAGCAACTGGCACGCCGGCGACTGGCCGAACTCAGCGCCGTTCCCTTCGACTCGCTTGACGCGACTGCCCGGGCCGACGCTGTTCTGCTGCGCTCCCTGCTTGAAGATTCCCTGGCTTCGATCGCACTCGACCGGACGCGCCTCGAGGAAATGCGCCCGCTGCTTCCACATCTGCCGCTGATCGAGCAGATCGAGGCCGCACGCTCCGAGATGGCCCCGCTCGATCCGTCCGCGCTGGCCGGCCATTTCTCCGACATTCCCGAGCAGATCCGCCAGGTCCGCGCCCGCATCATTCGCCCGGGAGACACGGCCGGCGAAGCCTCGATCGTGGTTTCTCCCACGCTGGCCTTGCGTGCTGCGGCCGCCAGCGAGGATGCGCTGGACAAACTCGAGCGATGGAATCGGCACTACCGCGACTTCGTGCCTGAGTTTGCGTGGTGGATGGACAAGCCGCTCGCCGCCGCCCGCGACGCCCTGCGCGACTATCACCACTTCCTCCGCGCCGATCTGGCCGGCCAGCCGGGCGAGCCGGGCGACCCGCTGGTGGGCGACCCGGTCGGGCGCGAGCGACTGGCGCAGGAACTCCGCCGCGAGATGATCGCCTACACGCCCGAGGAACTCATTGCCATCGGGCAGCGCGAACTGGCCTGGTGCCAGGCCGAGATGCGGGCGGCCGCGCTGGAGATGGGACTGGGCGACGACTTCCGCGCCGCCATCGAAAAGGTCAAGCAGCAGCATGTCCCGCCGGGTGAGCAGCCGGGCTACGTCACCCGACAGGCCCGGGAAGCGATCGACTTTGTCGACGAACTCGTGACGGTGCCCGATCTGTGTGCACAGTTGTGGCGCACGCAGATGATCCCGACCCACGACCAGCGCATTTGGCCCTTCGCCGCCTATGGCGATGCCGTGGTCATGGTCTCCTACGCCACCGATGAGATGGACACCGCCGACAAGTTGATGTCGATGCGCGGCAATAACCGTCACTTCACGCGCCTCGTCGTGCCACACGAGTTGATTCCCGGGCACCACCTCCAGCGCTTCATGCACGACCGCGTGCGCCCGTACCGGCGTGCCTTCGAGACTCCCTTCTTCGTCGAGGGGTGGGCGCTTTATTGGGAGTTTGAACTCTGGGACCGGGGCTATGCCCGGTCTCCCGAGGACCGGGTCGGCATGCTGTTCTGGCGGTCGCACCGCGCCGCCCGCATCATCACCAGCCTCCAGTTTCACCTCGGGCAAATGAGTCCCGAACAGTGGATCGACTTCCTGGTCACGCAAGTCGGGCACGAGCGCGCCAGCGCCACCAGCGAGGTCCGCCGCTCGATCAACGGCATGTACAGCCCGCTCTATCAGGTCGCGTACATGATCGGGGGGATCCAGGTCCGCGCCCTGCGCGACGAGGTGGTGGGGCAGGGACGCCTGGGCCAGCGCGAGTTCAACGACGCACTTCTCCAGCAGGGCCCCATTCCAGTGGAGATGATCCGCGCCCAGATGCTCGGGCTTCCGATCGAGTTCGACTTCGAGCCGACATGGAAGTTCGACCGGCCGTAGGTATGTTCTCGGTCCTTGCGAAAGCGGGCGAGCAGCATCCCTAAACTACAAACGTGAGCGACACGCCGCGCGATTTCGAGGGGCGCATGCTGATCGGCCCAGGCCTGCCGAATCCCAGGCCCGGCGCGCCGCTGGATGACCAGCCCTCGATGCTCATCGAAGATGCGCGTCGTCGCCTGCGCGAACAGGACGAGGGCCCGGGAGAGAGTTCGGCCATTCTCAGGCGGCTGGTGGTCGCGTTCGTGCTCGTGGCGCTGCTGGCCATCCTGTGTCTGGCAGTGCTTCCCAGGTACAACGTGCATCTGCCGCCGATGGTGCCGCTGCTGGCCTTTGTGGTGATCGTGGCGGGGGCGCTGATGAGTTCGTACACCCCGCCGCGCAGGAAGCCCAAGTGCGGGTGCGAGGACGAAGGGCGTCCGATCTGCTGTTCGGGCCCGCGGCCGCTGCGCTTTCCGACGGAGCGCGAGCAGTGAACACGACCTCTCCGGCAGATCGCGCCGGTTGGTCGCGCGGCCCGATCCGCTGCGAGGAAATCGCGGCGGTGCTAGCCGACGACGGGTATCACGTCAGCGCCGTGGCCGACAACCTGCTCCGCGTGGTCGAGCCTGAGAGCGGCGTGGTGGTGCTGGCGGCGCTGGAGGGCAGCGTGCTGTTCTTCACGATCTCCTGCCTGTCGGTCCCCCCGCACCAACTCACGGGCGATTTGCTCGGGCGCATGATTACTTCGGGCAACGGCATCTCCACTTCGAGTTTCCGGCTGGTCGAACGATCCGACGGCACCGTGGCGGTGACGCTGAACAACTTCTGCAAACTCCAAGACATGGGCCCGGAAGATCGCGACGACCTGCTCAGTTGCATCGAGTTCCTGTTGGTCGACGTGTTGTTCGCCCGCGCGTTGATCGAGAGGACTATCCCATGAAGCGCCTCATACACATCATCATGGGTCTGGGGCGCGAGGATCGCCCTGAGTCGAGTCTAGGCGTCGAGCAGCGCCTGCGCGAGGCGCAGCAGTTGCTCGAAACGCAACTGGCCGCCGCGTTGTCGGAGTTGTCCACGCAGATGAGTGAGCGCAATCGTCGCCGCGCCGAAGCGCTGCGGCTGGATGCGCACGCGCAGAGCATGCGTGAGAGCGCGCGGGCGGCCCTGCCGCACGACGAGGCTGCTGCACGCGATCACCTGGTGCAGTGGGCAAGGGTCTATCAGGCCTCGCAGGACGCGGGGGCGCAGGTGAAGGAACTGGACGCGCGATGTCGCGCCGCGGAGATGCACGTGAGCGACCTGCGCCGGCGGCTGGAAGAATCGCGCCGCAGCACGCACACGCTGGTGGCGCGCCGAAACGCGGCCCGCGCACAGCAGCGGCTGGCTCAAGCCGTGGCCGCGGGGGAAGACCATGACCCCACAACGTTTCCCCGGCCGGCCCACCCCCACACCCTGCCCGCGATCGACCTGGATCGCGAACTCACGCGCCTGCGCGACGAACTGAATGGGTGACGCACAGGCAGCGCCCGAGTGTCACCCGCACGATCCCCTCTCCCCCAGAACCTCCTCTCCCCCAACACCCTCTCTCTCCGGCGCCGCCCGCGCGAAGTTCGCGGACAGACGCCCCGAAAATGGGCCGCGCGCCACCGTGGCGACACGGCCCGGGGGGACTCATCAGTCCCGCCGGCGGCGCGGCATGAGCGGCGCCGCCAGCGGAGCGACCACCCAGGGCGCCGGTACGGCTCGTCCCTCGAGCACCAGCGCCTTGTCCTGGCAGGGCATGTTGAACGGCGGATCGGAGATGCGCACGAACTCAGACCCGCCCCGCTTCACCACCGCTGTGGCGAAGTGGGTCGTGCCGCTCGTGCGCCAGCCCCACCAGGGGTCATGAGGGTTACCTGAAAAATGCCCGACGATGCTGACCAGGTATCTCGTCAACCCCATCGCGACAAAACCCATCGGCAGATCGGCTGCAGATCGGACATGCTTCCCGTGCGGGCACACATCGACGTGTTGCCCGGCGTGGTCTGAAATCGCCTGCCCGCTCGGCAGGTCTCCCGGACGATCAAGGTAGAGTGCTCGTTCGATCGCCCACGCCGCCGACGCGACGAGGCTTGCACCCGGCAAGGTGTTGCGGACGAGCACGGTGCGCTCCTTCCTGTGACCACCGTGTTTCCCACCGGGTCACGACCTTGCGAACGCTCTCATTATGCCCATGCTCCATCTCGATTGAAAGCGGGTCAAGCCCAGATTTGAACTATTTTCGGTGCTCTTGTGTATGCACATGTCGTCATCACAACGATGGCTTCGCACAAGGCTTGGAACGATTCCAGGGGTGACACTCCGTCGCGGTATTCCGCTGTATTGCCGGGGGACGGATACACGCCTGGTCACGCCGGGCATGCAGACTCTCGAACGCCCAGGATCGCTGGGCGTCCCGGTTTCCCGGGCACAGACACAGGAGCCTTACCATGCGCCCTGCAACCATTGCTTTGGCTCTCTTCGTCTTCGTTGGTTCAGCACACGCCCAGCAACGGTGCGAGTGGCAGGCCGTCGGCGCCGGGCTCGACGGCACCGTCTACGCGCTCGCCTCGTTTGACGACGGCGGCGGCGCCATGCTCTACGCCGGAGGACGCTTTATTGATCCTGCCACCAGCGCCGTCTCGTTCATCAAGTGCTGGGACGGCACGTCGTGGCAAACTGTCGGCGGCGTCAGCGACGAGGTCTACGCCCTCTGCGTCTATGACGATGGCGGCGGCCCGGACCTCTACGCGGGCGGCAAGTTCCTCACCGCCGGCGGCCTGTGGGCGCCCGGCGTGGCACGCTGGGACGGACATGCCTGGTCGGGCCTGGGGGCCAACCTCTCCGGCGAGGTCTATGCCCTCGAATCGCTCGACGACGGCATGAACCGCGTGCTCTACGTGGGCGGCAGTTTCAATGAGGCCATCACATCAGCGCAGAACCTCGTGCGATGGGATGGCTCGACGTGGAGCCCTGCGGGCGCCTACGGCTGGCAGAGCCCCGATGGTCCCGTGCGCGCGCTCTGTGCGATTGGCTTTGGTGGGGCCGAGACATTGTTCGTGGGTGGCAGTTTCTACTACGTCGGCGGCGGCATCGTTGCCAACAACATCGCCAGGCTCGATGGCACCGAGTGGTCGACCATGGGCGCCGGCACCAACTCTCACGTCTACGCGCTCGAGTGGTTCAGTCATCCGGCCGCGCCGGGGCTCTATGTCGGAGGCCTGTTCAGTAATGTTGATGGTCTCGTCGCCTGGCACATCGCCCGCTGGAATGGCGGCAACTGGAGCACGGTTGGTGGGACGGATGACATCGAGTCGGCCGTCAACGCGCTGCTGGTGCACGAGCAGGACGGCGAGCCCTGCCTCTTCGTCGGCTGTGAATTCGTCCCGCACGCTTCGCACACCAACCCCGCGATGTGGAACGGGCAGCAATGGGCCGACGTCGGCGGCGGGCTGCCGCTGTCCACGATCTCCGCCATGACGATCCACGATGACGGCACCGGCCCGGCGCTCTACGTGGGGGGCGACTTCGATACCTGGGGCGGCGCTCCCTCAGCCAACATCGCGCGCTGGCGCTGCGAAGATATCTGTCGCCCCGACCTGAACAACGACGGCACGCTCAACTTCTTCGATGTGCAGGCCTTCCTCCAGGCCTTCTCGGCACACAACCCGATCGCCGACTTCACCGGCGACGGACAGTTCAACTTCTTCGACGTGCAGTCGTTCCTCCAGGCGTTCTCCGCCGGCTGCTGAGCGCGACGGCCATCCGACTCGGCCCACGGGGAGCATCAGCACGATGCTCCCCTTTTGCTGTTGAAGTCCCGCGCCGGCAGTGACACTCACGCGCCCGCAATCGCCTCGCGCACCGCGCGCCACTCCTCCTCGATCTGATCGGGGCGGCTGACCGTCTCGGCGACCACTGCGCGGAAGATCATCTCGAACCGGCGTTTGACCGTCTGCACCGCCGCCGTCGCCGCGTTGCCGGTCTCAAACCCGAACTCAGCCGCCAGTCCGATCAGTTCCGGCGGCGGGATGCCCTGAAGCGCCGGCCGCACCAGCCGCGCTTCGAACAACTTCCAGTGCGCCGCGCGCCCGTGATCCACAAAGTGCTTCGCGCACCGATGCAGGGCTTCATCAAACAGCGCCATCGCCCAGCGCCGATCAAACGCCGTGTCGGCGTCGCCTTCCACGCGGCGCTCGGCCTCGACTTGCAGATCACGCAGTGACACCACACGCCCGCGCCCGCGTGCCATTTCCCGCCGCCATTGGTCGGTCGCATAGCGCCGCAACGCCGAGCGAATCAGCGACCGCAGTGTGCCGTGGTCCTTGTCGGCGCGCTCGAGCAGGTTGCGCCCGAACACCACGTCCGCGAAAAAGCCCTGCGTGAGATCCACCGCTGCATCCGGCGAATGGGTCAGCCGCAACGCCGATGCATACACGGGCGGCCAGTACGCCTGCGCGATTCGCTCGGCCGCGGCCCGGCGCACGCCCTCATCGCCTTCCTTCAACTGCTGGAGCAACGTCCACTGCGTGGTCGCAAAACTTGCGTTGGCCTGCTCCAGTTCCGTCATGAGGAAACTCCCGCGGATCTTCCTATTTTGGCGATCCGGGTGCGTACTGCAAGGTATTGTCCTCTGTTGTGCGCGGAAGGTTTCGGCATGGAGGAGCCTACCAGTACCAATCCGCCCCCTCTTCCGCTCGACGCCATGCGCCGCGTCCTCGTGGCCATCGACGTGGAATCCGCCGACCCCAACGGCGCAAGTTCCAATATAATCGATGGTTACGTCATCGAGCGCGAACTGGGTCGCGGCGCCGGCGGCGTCACCTACCTGGCCAGCAAACAGGCCTCCCATGCTCACGTGGCCCTCAAAGTCCTCCACGCCGTCTTTGGCCAGGGGCCCGACGACCGACGCGCCTGGCGCGAACTCGACCTCCTCCAGCAGATCCGCTCGCCCAACGTCCCGCGCTTGCTCGACTTTGGAGTCACGGGGCACTCCCTGTACGTCGCCACCGAGTTTGTCGAGGGTGCCCCACTCAGCCGGCGCTTCCAGACCGCGACCCCCGCCGACCTTGACGACCTGCGAACGCGCGTCACGCTGCTGGCCCGCTTGGCCGCGGCCGCCCACACCCTCCACGAACTCGGCGTCATCCACCGCGACCTCAAGCCCTCTAACGTCATCATCGCCGCCGGCGACGAGCCCTTCATCATCGACCTGGGAATCGCCCTGCTCATCAGCCCCGACCCCATGCAGACCCTGACCACCGACGGCACCCCCGTCGGCACGCCCGCGTTCATGGCCCCCGAGCAGGCCCGCGGCGAACGCAGCCTGATTTCCACCCGCAGCGATGTCTATGCCCTCGGCGCCATCGGCCTCTGGCTGCTGACCGGGCAGACGCCGCATGATCTCACCGGCGCCACGCTGCACGAGGCCGTGCGCCGCGTCGGCAGCGACCAGCCCCGCTCGCCCCGCGCCATCGCCCCACGCCTGCCCAAGGCGCTGTCGGCGGTTCTTGCCAAGGCGTGCGCCATGCGCCCCGCCGACCGCTACGGCTCGGCCTCTGAACTGGCCGCCGACCTGCGCCGTTATCTCGATGGCCGCACTGTCGAGGCGACTGCGCCCGGTCTGTGGCGCGCCTGCACCGACTGGGCCGCTCACCACCCCGCCCTCCTTACCACCGCCCTGTGCGCCGTGATCGCGCTGGGCACCCTCGGCGGCACTGCTCTGGTCCAGTGGCACCTGTCCTTCAAGCCCTTCGCCGTGCGCCTCGACACCAGCCCTTCTCCCAAGTGGGCCCAACTCGTCTCGGCCAGCGGCCGCGTGCTGCACTCCTGGCGCGCCGACGAAGGCGGCGGCATCCTGCACGCCGATCTGGTGGACGAGTCCGTCTGGGACCGGCCGGTCGTCGTCACCAACATCCAGCGTCCGCTGGGCGCGCCCGACCGCGCCACCCGCTTGTGCGTCTGGGATGCCCGCAAGCCCGACGAACTCCTGTGGAGCGCCGACCAGGCATTCGTCTCTCTCCGCGCCCCCCGAGTCAACCTTCCTCCTCTGACCAGCGCCGACTATCTGGCCACCGGCGACGTGTTCAGCATCGGACAGTCGCTTCTGGCCGACATCTTCCCCGAATCGCCGGGGCTCGAACTGCTCATCCTCCATCCGCACTTCCGCTTCGACCCGACTGCCATCCGCATCTACACGCTCAAGGGAGAGGTGCTCTTCGAGGCCTGGCACTGGGGCGGCGTGGAGAAGGGCGTCCGCTGGCTGGGCGAAACCCGATCGCTCGTCTGCACCGGCACCAACAACGAAGCGCCTTGGGAGGCCCTGGGGCATCCAGGCTTCGAGATTCGCTGGCCAAGAGTGCTGTTCTCCTTCCAGCCGCAGTTCGGGCAGATGCAAGGCTGGCTCAACCCGCGCATGGCACGCGCCGGCGAGGACGCCGACTGGTACCGCTGCCTTTGGCCGCCGCAGGCCAACGACCTCTACCGCATGCGCCTCGAATCAGCCGCGCCCAACGAACACGCGCCCGGCGTGGTGCATGTGATGATCGAGGACGTTGCGGGCGAGGTCGGATACTGCGTGTGGACTGTCGACCCCGACGGACAACTGCGCACGGCTGTTTACTCCGACGCGGCCCGCAACCTCGGTGACCAGTTCCTCTGCCCCACGCTGGCCGATCTGCCAGACCTGCCCGCGCCGCCCCCCGCCGAAAATAGCCCGCAGCCGTGACGCTATCTGGCGCGGAGGCGTGCGTCACGGCAGTCGCACACTCCCCAACTCGTTCACCTGCCCCGCACCCTGCTTGCGGTCGTCCTACTTCTCCGCCTCTCGCCCCTCCACCGTCAGTCGTGCCGGGTGTCCGTACCACGCGTTCACCCCGGTCTTGCCGTAGTGGGTGTCGAGGGTGTGGACCACGTCCTGCATGCTTCCGTCGGCCGGCACCCAGCCGCCCTCGATGTCCGGGAAGTCCACCCGGCAGTTCTCGCACTTCTTGGTCGAGTCGAACCGGATCGGGCACCAGAAACTCTCGACGTTGCGCAGCATCTCCGTGCCCAAACTCCACACGCCGGTCATCCAGTCGCAGTAGAGGCACCAGATCAAATCGTGCCCCACCAGCCCCGAGAACTTGTGCCGGCTGACGTTCACCCACTCGCCTTGCTTGTACCGCGGAAAACGCACCAGGTAGATCAGCGGCGGATAGATGAAATACTCGGCCGCACGCACGATCGCAAAAAGCGGCACCGCCCAGGCCGTCCACCACACCGCCGCGTGGTTGCGCGTGCGACCCACCGTCCGGTTCAACTGGTGCACGATGCGCGGCCCGCGCAGGTGCTTGCGATTGGCAACCTCGTGCAGCACGGTCCAGATCATCACCGTGCCGATCTGCCCGAGCACGGCCGCTACGAGCCCCAGCCAACCGGCCGCCCAGCCCGGCATGCCCGGCTCGGCCAGCCGCGCGTGCATCTGCACGCCCGCGATCGGCCCGCCGACCATCGGCAGGACGGTGAAGTAGAGAATCACCAGGTCCAGCCCCGGCGCGCGGCACAGCCATCGTGACAGCCCGCCAAGCCCGGCTTTCGCCAGCGCGTGCAGCACGCCGGCTCCGAGAAGCAGCGCGACCAGTGTGGCAGCGAAGATGAGCAGCAGGGCATGGGTCATGCCCGCAGCGTAGCCGAAGAAGTCCCGGCGCGTGGTGCCGGGCGCCTGGTGCGGGCGCCCGTCGGCTCCGCGTCCACGCCCCGCCCGTTGCTGTGGTGTCCCTTCACGCCCACCTACTCCACGCTGATTTCATGCCGCAGGTGCACCACCTCGACCCACAGCGGATCCTCCGGCAGCAGCGGCGAGCCGTCGTCATTCCACGCCCGCCCCCAGCCCAGCAGCCCCTCGGGCCCATACAGGATCCACGCCTGCACCTCGATTACCAGCACGCCGGTCCGCTCGGCCGCCACTTCGACCGAAGGCAGCGCGGCGCCCGGCTTGCGCTTCACCGACCACTCGTCAAAGTCATATGCCGACGCCAGCCGATCCAGCCGCGTTGATTCGATCGCCTGCCCGTTCACTCGAAAGCCCGCGAACAGCACGCGCGCGCCCAGCCCCGCAAAGGGCGTCGAGCGATCGTCCACCAGCGCCTCCACCTTCACCCGCTCACCCACCCGCGCCCTGCTCGGCCCGCGCAGGTGCATCATCACCATCTCGCGGAAGTACCTCTCTCGCGTCGTCGCCGCCAGAGTGTTGCCGACGATCTCCTTTTCCAGCCAACCCGAGGCCGAAGGATCCAGCCGACCCGTGTGCCAGCGCCGATCAAGCAATCCGTCGGCCAGTCGCTGCACCTGCTCGCCGCTGAGGCGGCGCGACATCAGTTCCGTCCAGTCCGAAGGCGACCAGGTGTCGCGCCCCGACGCCTGCGCGATCAGAAACCGAGTTGGCACCAGCGGGCTGAAGGCCTGCCCCAGCAGCGGGCGAATCGTCAGCAGCACCCCCAGCACGAGCAGCGCCACGCCGGTGCCAACCAGCACGCGCGAGCGGTGCGGGCGCCCCTCGATCACTCCGCCGCGGCGCCTCCAAGCGGCGCCGCACTCCGGGCATCGGTCCAGTTCGGAGTCAAACTCATAGCCGCAGTGTGAGCAGTGGGGGGCCGTGCCGACCCTTCGCGTCAGTCCGTGCGTGATGAAGCCCGTGCCCAGCGGCAGCAGTCCGCCCCAGGCAAACTGGAGCAGCAGCAGCGAGCCCGTGCCGAAGGCCGCCAGCGCCGACGCCGTGCACACCAGCATCCATGCCAGCAGTAGCATGAGCAGTCCGGTGCGGCGGTCCCAGGCCAGTCGCCGCTGCAGCGCCCGCACGCCGACCCAGGTTCCCGCGCACAACAGCGGACACCCGAGCAGAAACGCCATGGTCCGCCAACTGGTCAGCCCGTCGATGAACGAACGCCAGCCCAGCCCGCTCGAGCCGGACATGGCCACCAGCAGCACCATCATCACGCCGACGCTGGCGAAAACCAGCGTAATGACCACCACCAGCCCGATGTGCGTGGGCGTCAGCCAGTTGGGGGCGCTTTTCGGCCCAGTCTGTCCGCGCTCGGTCGGCTCAGCCGAGTCCACCCTTCAACCCGCCTCCCTGCTGGAACTTCTCGCGCAGGCGACGCAGCGCGGGCGTCTCCTTGCGAATCTCCTCCGGCGTGCGCGTGTCACGCTCGCCTCGCCCGCGTCCCCCGCGAGCCGGCGCGCCTTCGCGGGCCGGAGGCTCCTTGGTCGCCTTGAGGCTTAGCGCAATCTTGCGCCCGCCTTGGTCGATGCGCAGCACCTTGACGCTGATCACCTCGTCCTGGCGCACCACGTCCTCGACCTTATTCACCCGCTTCCAGTCCAGTTCGGAGATGTGCACCAGCCCCTCGACCCCGGGCGCCACTTCCACGAAACACCCGAACTCGAGAATCTTGGTCACCTTGCCCGTCACCACCGCGCCTTCGGTGATCTCGCTGGCGGCCTGTGCAAACGGATCGGACTCCAACTGCTTGATCCCCAGGCTGATCCGGTCGTTCTCCCAGTCGAGTTTGAGGATCTGCACGCGCACGTGCTGGCCTTCCTTCACGTGCCGAGCCACCTGCTTCTCCCCGTGACCCACGCGATCGTGCGACAGGTCGGAAATGTGCACCAGCCCGTCGACCCCGCCCAGATCCACAAACGCGCCGAAGGGCATGATCTTCCGCACCGTGCCCTCCACCACCGCGCCCTCGACCAGCGTCTGGCGCAGTTGGGCCGCCTTGACCTTGCGCTCTTCGGCCAGAATCTCCCGCCTGCTCAGAACGATGTTGCCCTTTCCGCGCCGATCCACCCGCTGCACGCGGCAGGCCATTTTCTCGCCCACCAGCACGCTCAGGTCGGCGATGTGATCCAGCGAAACCTGGCCGGCCGGCATGAACGCACGGTGCCCGGCAATCTCCAGTTCCAGCCCGCCCTTGTTCGTCCCGACTACGCGAGCCTCGACCGTCTGCCCTGGTTCGAGCATCTCCCAGTCGGCCTTCTGCACCGCGCCCGGGCGCGTGCACAGGAATATGCCCTCGTTGTCGTCCCGCCGCAGCACCACGACCTCGATCTCATCGCCCACCACCGGAAGGGCCTCGCCCTCACGCCAGTTGATGCGCTCGATGACACCCAGTTCCCTCGGCCCGAACTCCACGAAAATGTCCGTCGGGCCAACGCTGACCACATGACCCTTGCGGTGCTCACGCCCGGCCTGCACCACCCGCGGACCGCGGATCGCATGCGGGCGATCGTGCGTCGCCTCGGCCATCTCTTCCATGGCCGCCTCGATCTCCGCACGCATCTCCTCCGACAGTCCACCCTCGCTCGCGCCCTGCGCATGCGGCGGATTCGAACCGCTCGGAGTGCCCGTTCCCGCTTCATTCTGCATCGTCTGATCCGCGTTCGTCTGCATCGGCTTTCACCAAAACGTCCGGCATCTCGCCAGACTCCACTATTCAGGGGGTTACCTGCCCCCCACCTCCCTGCGCAGTGTACTCCAACGGCCCGAGCACGCCACGTGTTCAGCAATCTTCTCCCGCTCTCGCACACCTCTGGGGGTTTTGACGCGCTGCGTCCCAGAACTAGCGCCCCCCGGCTCCCAGCGCCTGCCCCGACCGAATGAAGTCCTTGATCGACGCCACGATCCGCTCGGCCGTCCGAACGTTTACGAATCCCGCCGTCGCGTCAATCTCCGGACGACGACCCCCACGCACCGCATCCAGAAACTCCTCGATCTCCAGACGCAGCGGCTCCCCGTCGTCAATCTCCAGCGGCTCAATATTCACCAGTTCCATCCAGTTCAGACTGGTCAGGTCCGCACCCTCGCGCAACTGCTCAGCCACTTCACGCATCTGCAACTCGTTGGCCGTGCGACGGATGATCGTCCCCTTCTTGGCCGCGTAGTCGATCTTGATGTACCCGTTCTCCCCCGTGATCCGCGTCACCCGCTCGGTCTTGAGCGCCAGCCGGCTGGCAGTGATGTTCGCCACGCAGCGCCCGCGGTCACCCGGCAACTCAAACGTCAACCTCGCGTTGCACAGATCCTCGTGTTCGGTGACCACGGCCACGCCCGCCGCCTCGACGTGATCCGGCTCACGCCCGCCCATCAGCATGAGCACCACGTCCAGGTCGTGGATCATCATGTCCATCACCACGCCGATGTCCACGCTGCGGAACGTCATCGGGCTGACGCGGTGCACCTCAATGAAGCGAGGCACCACCTCGAACCCGTCGCGTGTCGCTCGCTGCATCGCACGCATCACCGGATTGAATCGCTCGATGTGCCCCACCATCAGGCAGGCGCTGGACCGGTCGGCCAGATCCTTGAGTTCACCGGCCGTGGCCGCGTCGGGCGCCAGGGGCTTCTCGATCAGGCATGCCAGCCCGCGTTCCAGAAACGGCGAGGCGCTGCGCTTGTGGCTGGTTGTCGGCACCGCCACGCTCACCGCGTCCACTCCCGCCTCGATCAGCGCTTCTTCAGTCTCGAACACGCGCGTGCCGTGGCGTTCGGCCACCGCCGCGGCCCGGGCCGGATCGCGGTCCACCACGCCCACCAGTTCAACCCCGGGCATCTGCGCGTACACCCGGGCATGGTGCTGCCCCATCCGCCCCACACCGACCACCCCGCACCGAAGCACGTCGTTCATCCGCCCGTTCCTGCTCGCGTTCGAGGACATGTCTGGCTCGGGGGACCGCTCGGCCCCGGGTCGTCAGTCGTTCAGGGCACGCTCAAGCGCCGCGCCCAGTTCGGCGCTGCCACGAAGCCCGGTGAAGCGTTCCACCACGCGACCGCCCTTGACGATCACGATCGTCGGGATCGCCTGGATCTCGAAACTCCCCGTGATCTCGCGGTTGTTCTCAATGTCCACCTTCCCCACCTTGGCACGACCCGCAAACTTGTCGGCAATCTCCGCGATCGCGGGCGCCAGCCGACGGCACGGAGCGCACCACTCGGCCCAGAAATCCACCATCACCGGCTTGTCTGACTTCATCACCTCGTCCTGGAAGTTGGCGTCGGTGAACTCGATCACGTTCTGGCCTGCCATGGATGCTCCTTCGTCAGCGCCCGAGCCATGCTCTCCCCGGGCCGGGCAATCGTATTCACCCACCCATGCCCGGGGCGCTGCGGTCCATCAGCATCCACCCCGCCCGCAACGCCCGTCCCTGCTCGCCCACGTCATGCACCCGGAACACCCGCGCCCCCGCCTTCAGGTGCATCAGGCTGAACGCAATCGAACCCGCCAGACGCTCGCTCGGCTCGGAGTCCCGTCCCAGCGACACCCGCCCGACAAAACTCTTCCGGCTGGCCGCGCTGAGCACTCCCGCCCCCAGTCCCCGCAATCGCCCCGTCCCCCGCACCAGATCCAAGTTCTGTTCGACCGACTTGCCGAAGCCCAGTCCCGGGTCCACCAGCACTGCCGACGCCGGCAACCCCGCCCCCTCGGCCGCCGCGACCCTTCCGGCCAGATACGTCCGCACCTCCTCCACCACGTCGCCATAGCGAGGCGCCTCGCCGTACCGGTCGGAGTAATTGTCGCTCTCCGGCGGCCTCAGCCGGTGCATGAGCACCAGCCCCAGGCCCAGTTGAGCCACAAGCCCGAGCATTTCCGGGTCTTCCTCCCCGCCCGACACATCGTTGACGATTTGCGCCCCCGCCTCGGCCGCCGCCCGCGCCACCGAAGCCCGCGTCGTATCCACGCTGATCGGCAGGTCGACGCCCGCGGCTCGAATCGCCTCGATGACCGGCACCACGCGGCCGATCTGCTCCTCCTCTGGCACACGCCGCGCCCCGGGACGCGTCGACTCTCCGCCAATGTCGAGCAAATCGGCCCCTTCGCCAACCGCCCGGTGCGCCGCTGCCACCGCCGCCTCCGGACCGGCGAGCACGCCGCCGTCAAAAAAACTGTCCGGCGTGACGTTCAGAATCGCCATCACGCGCGGGCGGTCGAGCGTGAGCGAGCGCCCTGCAAATGTCCACAGGCCGGTCATCAAAAAACGTCGTCGCGCCTCTCGACGCGACGACGCCTGTTCGCTCACACCATCGTCGCTCAGAAGCGCGGACGTCCGCCCTGCTCGGCCGGGGCTTCCTCAAACCCGCCACCCTGCATCTGCTCGCTGAACTTGACGAACCAACTCAGCACGTCGTTGGGGACATAGATGCGGTTGAGCATCCCTCCGTCGCCTGCGGATGCGCCGAAACCAATGGGGTTCATCTTCTCGACCTTCTCGAAGTTCGGCAGAGCGCCGAACATGGCCGCCAGCGGGCCCGCCGTGTTCATCACCTGGTCCACCGAGAAGTAGACCTCCAACACGCGGTTGTCGGGCAGGTGGCTTCCCACCGCCTTGATCGCCTCGCCCGAACCAAGCCCGTTGCCTTCCCTGGCCGCCTTGATTGCCTTCTCCATCAGCGGGGTGTTCTGGCTCATGGTCTGCACCACGGCGCCGTCCACGGCCGCCATGAACCCGTTCGGCCCGCCGTTGGGTCCGAACAACGTGGGCATGATCATCATCATCGGCGCAATCTGCTGGCTCTCCGGCGAGCCGTCAGGCATCATCTGCATCGAGTAACTCGACACCTTCACGCCCGCGATGTCCGCCGCCGCATCCTGCCACGTGGTCGTGTACTTGAGCCCCTGGGCGCTCTGCCCGTTGGCTTCCTTCACCGCCGTGCCCATCGTCTGGAGCGTCTGCTTGGCCTCGTCTGTCACCGTCACCGTCACGAAGTTGCTGAACAGACCAGCCCCCATCATGGGAACGCTGCCCATCGTCCCGGCCATCCCCTTGGCGTTCTGCACCATCTCCAGGAACGACACACCCTTCATCTGTGCACCCGCCTGCTCGGACAACTTGGCCATGGCCTGGAACGCCCTGGCCACCCCCGAGTGCGACGCATCCAGCGCATAGGCGAACATGAAATCCGATCCCGGCAGGTGGTTGAGCAGTTTGGTCGCGTTGCCCTTGTCGGCCAGCATCGCAAACGACTCGGTCCCGTCCTTGAACTGCACGCCCGAGTCAAACGACACGCCCTTGTCGTCGATCTGCGCGCCCACCACCGCGGTGCGACCCTCGTCGGCCAAGCGCGTCATCAGCCCGCTGACCATCTCCATCATCGGCTGAATCTGCCCCGCCTGCGGGCCCATCATCATCGCCACCATGCCCATCTGCTGCTGCATCTGCGCACCGGCCATCTTGATGTAGGGCGACAGAATCTCCAGGTTGGCGATCATCACCACGTCATTGGCGCTCAGCGCCGCCTGTCCCTGGCTGCCCAGGCGCTGCACGTGCCCGCCCATGTGCCCGGCGTTCCCGCTGAACTCCTGCACCAGCGCGGGCATCGGGCCCACCGCCGCAAAGCCCCCGCCGATGTCCTTCATGTACATCGTCTGTCCGGTGATCTCGCCCTGGTACACCGGGCCCTGCCCCTCGGCCGACATCGACTCGCGCAACTGCGCAAAATCGCTGACCGGAAGCACCAGCACGATCGGAGGCGTGCCCATGCCGTCGTCCTGGTCCATGTACATCACCGCGGCCGCCGAACCGGCCGGGTTCATCCCCGGCATGTTCACCACGCTGTGGAACATGTCCAGACCGGCGTTCGCATCGGCGCGTTCGGCCTCGGGCACCACGCGATTCACGAACGTGCGCAGGTCGGTCACGAAGCCCTGCACCGTCGGCATCACGAACGCCACGGCCGCGTCATCCGGCACCCGATCCAGTGCCGGGGGCGGCGCCGCCACGGCCGACCAACACATGGCCATGCCGCTGGCCAGCCCCATCATCACCTGCTTGCTCATCCTCATGTCAGTCCTTTCGCTGATGGTGTACCTCAAGCCCTCCACCCCACGGGGCTCCCCTCTCTTTGGCAAGTACGGGGCGCACGTTGCACGTGCCCCGATTCCCCGGGGTGGACTTCGGATAGCGTAGGTCGACCCGATCAGGGCGCCGACTCTGGTTCCTCACGTCGCCGCATGCGAATCACGGGAGTCCCGCTGGAATCTTCCCCTGAATCAGTGGGTTCTTCGTCCCCCTCTTCGTCCTCTTCGACGTACTCATAATTCTCGTCGGCTGCGTACGCCTCATCCTCGAACTCGTATTCCTCGTCGGAGTCGGCCAGTTCGGGCTCATCGTTTTCGTCCTCACCCGGCGATCGGCTCGCCGCGGCCTCGTCAAACAGCGAGCCTTGACCGCGCTGGGCCTTGGCCATTTCGGCGCCGATCCGCTTCATCTCCTCCCATTCCTCGGGAGTGATCATCACCTCGCGCGCCACCGAGCCCTTGTGCTCCCCGATGATCCCCGCGATGCCCATCAGATCGATCAGACGGCTGGCCCGCGTGTACCCGATCGCCAGGCGCCGCTGCAGCAGACTCACGCTCCCGCGGCGCGTCTCGAGCACGATCTCGACCGCCCGGTCAAACATCGGGTCTTCCTGCGCCGCCGCCAGTGATGCCGACGAGTTGTTCTCGCTGGCCAGGATCTTCTCCTCATCCTCGCCGCCCGAGCGCAGTTGGATCAGTTGGCGCTCGAAACTCGGGGCCGCGATCGTCTTCATGAACTTCACGACCCGGCGGATCTCCTGGTCATCGACCAGTGTGCCCTGTGCGCGGCTGACCTTGTGGCTTGACGGGCTGAGGTAGAGCATGTCGCCTTGCCCGAGCAGCAACTCGCCCCCCTTCTGGTCGAGCACCACCCGCGAGTCGATGTTGCTCGCAACCTTGAACGAGATGCGGCAGGGCATGTTGCTCTTGATCAGCCCCGTCACCACGTTGGCCTGCGGGCGCTGCGTCGCCAGGATCAGGTGGATGCCCACCGCACGGGCCTTCTGCGCGATGCGGATGATCGAACTCTCGACCTCCTTGTTGGTCATCATCAAGTCGGCCAACTCATCGATGATGAACACCATGTACGGAAGTTTGCGCGGAATACGCGCCTCTTCCGCCTCGCTGGCCGGCTGCAACCGCTCCTTCAGTTCCTCCCATTCCAACCCGTTGTACGCCGAAATGTCGCGACACCCCGCGTCGGCCAGCAGTTCGTAGCGCTCGTCCATCTTCTGGCAGGCCCACTCCAGAATCGCGGCCGCCTTGCTCATTTCCGTCACCACCGGGCACATCAGGTGCGGGATGTCGCGAAACTGGCTCATCTCGACCATCTTCGGGTCCACCAGCACCAGTTTCAGTTCGTTTGGCTTCTTCGTATACAGGAACGACATGATGATCGCGTTCATGCACACGCTCTTGCCCGACCCGGTTGTGCCCGCGATCAGCATGTGCGGCATCCGCGTCAGGTCGCTGATCAGCGGATCCCCGGCCGCGTCCTTGCCCAGGAACATCGGCAACTTCATATTCGCGAATCGCTCCCGATTGCTCATCAACTCCTTCAGCCGCACCTTCTCCTTCGTCAGGTTCGGCACCTCGATGCCCACCGTGTCGCGCCCCTCGATGTTCGAGACGATGCGGATGTTCACTGCCTTGAGCAGGCGTGCCAGGTCGCTGGCCACCGCGTTCAACTGGCTCACCTTCGTCCCCGGCGCCAAACGCACGTGGAACAGCGTGATCACCGGGCCCGACTCGATGTCCACCACCTCGCCGTTGATCCGGTACTCCTGCAGCGCCTCCTCCAGGCTCTCGGCCTGCTGGCGCACCAGCGTCTCCAACGCCGAATTGAAGTCCTCCTCCGGATCCTCCAGAAGGTCCAGCCCGGGGAACTGATACCCCTCCAACTCCACCGCGTTCTGGAAATCGTGCAGGTCTTCGTCCGTCGCCACCGCCTTGTCGGCCCCGGCAAAACGCACGTTCAGCGCCGCAACCTTCTCTTTCAACTTCTCGCGGTCGAACACTTGCGGTGCGCCGGGCAGCGCATCCTCGTCGCCCTCGTCTTCGGGCAGGTACACGTGCTCATCATCGACGCTGTCCAGATCGATCGGCTCGGCCTCGGCCGGCGCCGGGCGCGGGCGGCGCGACGGACGCTTGATCTCCACCTCCACCGGCTCTTCCAGGTCGTCCAGCCTCACCAGACGCGTCTGCCGGCGCTGCAAGAGCCAGCCCTTGACGCGAGCGGCCAGCCCGCGCGAGCCGGCCGCGGTCAATCCGCGCGCCTGCTGCGCCATCGCCTTCGTCCCCGCCGCCGCCGGCACCGCCGCTCGCCAAATCAGGGCCGGAAGGGCGTACATGAACCGGTCGGCCGCGAGGATGAGCCCGACCAGGCACACCAACGAGAGCCACAACACCGTCCCCCCCACCGAGAAGTTCGGGATCATCAACCGCTCAGCGATCACCAGACCCAGCGTCCCCCCGCCCAGGCCCGCCAGGGGACCCGCGTCGCGCGCGAAACTCCCCAGAATGACACTGACGCCCAGTGTCAGCAACGCCACGCCCAGCCCCCGGAACAGCGGGTGTCGCACGCGGCCCTTCCAGCCCGCGTATACCAGGGCAAAACCGCAGAACCCCACCGGGATCACCACCGACAGCCCCAGCAGACGCAGCAGCGCATACGCCGCTGCCGACCCCACAGGCCCGCACCAGTTGGCCATGTACTCATTGCGGGGCCACACCGCGTGGCTCGGGGCGTCCCCCGCGTCGAAACTCAGCAGACTGACGACGACAAAAACCCACGCAGCGGCCAGCGCCATCCACAGCGCCACCTTCCCCGCCCGCCCACGAGGCCTCTCATCCTGCTGATTCAACACTTGACGCGCCATCGGCTATTTTGCACCTTCCTGGCTGACAAAATCGGCGTTTCCGTTCGCCGACTCCGCTCAGGCCGACTCCCGTCGCCCGGGCTTCGTCTCTTCAATCCCCCGGTCGCCTCTCTCGACCGGGATCTGGCTCGGACCGAGCGTATCCGCATCGCCCTCAGGATGCACGCGCCTCGCCCGACAACCGATCCCTCCTCCTCACGCCGTTCACCTCCCGCTCGATGCCCAGCGGGTTGGCGTCCTGCAACTCCGCCGGAAGCGCCGCCTCCGGCGTGTTCTGCCAGCACACCGGACGGCACCACCGCTCCATCGCCATCACCCCCTGCGCCGTCGTGTGCGGGGCCGTCGTCGCCGGAAACGGACCCCCGTGCACCATCGCCGAGTTGACCTCCACCCCCGTCGGCACCCCGTTGAAAATCACCCGCCCCACTCGCAACTCGATGATCTTCTGTAACTCGCCCGCCAGCGCCGCGTCATAAGGCCCCGCGAAGATCGAACCCGTCAGACTCCCGATGATCGCCGCCGCACATCGCTTCAATTCGTTTTCGTTGGCGCACACCACCAGAATCGTCGCCGGTCCGAAGATTTCCTCGCGCAGTTGCCGCTCCTTGAGGAAGGTGGCCCCGGTGGTTCGCAACAGTCCGGCGTGTCCACGCACCGGATGTGGGTCGTCGTCCCGTCCGCCTGCGATTTTCCGACCGACGCCCCCGGCCCGCTGCTCAACGCCGCTCACCCCGCGCGCACGCTCCAGTTCCGACTCGTACCGATCTCTCATCCCCGGCGAGAGCATCACCTGCGCCTCGACCGCATCGATCCCCTCGGCCAGCCCGCGCTCCAGAACCTCCAGCGTCTCATTCCGAATCGCAAAAATCAGCCCCGGGCACGTGCACATCTGCCCGCAGGCATTGGTGGCCGACGCCACCAGCCTCTCGGCGATGTCGCGCCCGCGCGTCTCTACCGCGCTGGGCAGCACGAACACCGGGTTGGTCGAGCCCATCTCACTGAACACCGGGATCGGGCTTTCGCGCTCGCGCCCCATCCGCTCGATGGCCGTGCCCCCGCCCAGCGAGCCGGTGAACCCTACTGCCCGCACGCAAGGGTGTTTGACCAGCCGCTCGCCGATCGCCCGCTCGCGCGTGCCCCCCGAGTGCAGGAAACTGAACGTGCCCGGAGGCAGCCCGACCGACCTGACTGCCTCGGCGATCGCCAGCGCCACGACTTCCCCCGTCCCGGGGTGCAGCGGGTGCCCTTTCACGATCACCGGGCACCCGGCCGCCAGCGCCGACGCCGTGTCACCTCCGGCCGTGCTGTACGCCAGCGGAAAGTTGCTCGCCCCAAACACCGCCACAGGCCCCAGCGGACGCAGCATGCGCCGCAGATCCGGCTTCGGAATCGGCTTGCGGGCCGCGTCGCCGGTTTCGATGCACGCACGGCACCACGACCCGTCGCGCACAAATCGGGCGAACATCCTGCTCATGTTGGTCGTTCGCTCACGCTCCGAAATCACGCGGGTCGTGCCCAGGCCCGTCTCCTCCGAGCAGATGTCGATGAGATCCTGTCCCAGCGCGGCGATCCGCTCGGCCATCGTGTCGAGCAACGCCGCTCGACGCTCCGGCTCGATCGAACGCAGCACGCCGAAGGCCTCCCACGCCGACTCGGCCGCCCGGTCGACCTCCGCGTCCGTCGCCGCCTGGAACTTGCGTCCCGTCGGCCTCCCGCGGCCGGGGTCGAACGACCCGAACACCTCGGCCCCGGGGTCGGCAGCAACCGTCTGACAGGCCACGATCGAACGACCAAGGATCTTCGGCACGGGGCACCTCCTGCAGGATTATCAGCCGCTCGGGTCGCGCGACCATTGGCAGACGCCACAAGACCCGCAACAACCAGCGAACCAGCGCCAAGCCACAGCCTTCCGAGCGCCCCATTCCTGCTACACTCTCCGAACGACTCACGAACACACTGCTCGTCCCATGATCGCCCGCGTCCAGTCCTTCCTCCTCAACGGCATCGACGCCTCGCCTTGCGAGATCGAGATCGACCTCGATCCCACCGAAATCGACAAGCAACTCCTCGTTGGGCTTCCCGATGCGGCCGTCAAGGAATCCCTCGAGCGAGTCCGCTCGGCTCTCATGAACTCCGGCTACGCCTTCCCCATCGGACGCACCCTCATCAACCTCGCTCCGGCCGATGTCCGCAAGGAAGGTCCGATGTACGACCTACCGATGGCCGTCGGGCTGCTCGCGGCGCAGGGCTTCTTCCGCACCGCGCCCCCCATGCTCGACCTCCGCAAAACAATCGTGGCCGGCGAACTCGCGCTCGACGGGCGCGTGCGCCCGGTGCGCGGGTGCATTGCCGCCGCCCTGCTCGCACGCGACAAGGGCTTCGAGTCACTCATCGTCCCGGCCGAGAACGGCGCCGAGGCCGCCGTGGTCACCAGCGTTAACGTGTTCGCCGTGCGCACCATCTCCCAACTGGTCGGCCTGCTGCAGGGCGAACTCGACGCCGAGCCATTTCCCGCGCCCGACATCGTCGCCATGCTCCAGCAGGCCGAGCCGCCCATCGACTTTGCCGAGGTGCGCGGGCAGGAGTCGGTCAAGCGCGCCATCGTCGTCGCGGCCGCGGGAGGGCACAACCTGATCATGCTCGGGCCTGCCGGCACCGGCAAAACCATGATGGCCAAAGCCCTGCCCGGGATTCTCCCGCCGCTAAACCCGCCCGAGGCGCTCGAGATCACGCGCATCTACTCGGCCGCGGGCCTGCTCGCGCCCGGACAGGGGCTCGTCACAAAACGCCCCGTGCGGACGCCGCATCACACCGCCTCGTCCCCTGCCATCGTCGGCGGCGGCGCCATCCCAAAGGCCGGCGAGATCTCCCTCGCCCACCGCGGCGTCCTCTTCCTCGACGAACTGCCCGAGTTCCCCCGCGCCGTCCTCGAAACCCTCCGCCAGCCGCTCGAAGACCACGTCGTCACCATCGCGCGGGCGAGCAGCACGCTCCAGTTTCCCGCCAGTTTCATGCTCGTCGCCGCCATGAACCCCACGCCCAAGGGCGACGTCGCGCCCGGCGAGGTGGGGCGCCGCGAGATGGACCGATACCTCTCCCGCATCAGCGGGCCCGTGCTCGATCGCATCGACATTCACATCGAAGCCCCGGCCGTGCCCTACAAGCAACTCCGCAGCGCCCCCGTCGGCACCGGCACCGCGAAGATGCGCGACCAGGTGGCCGCCGCCCGCGCCCGCCAGTACGAACGCCAGGGCCCCACAACCCCCAACGCGCGCCTCAGCGGCAAGCAACTCGACAAACTCGCGCCGATGGACACCGCCGCCGAATCGCTGCTCGGTGCCGCCATCACCGAACTCGGGCTCTCCGCCCGCGCCTACGACAAGATCCGCCGCATCTCGCGCACCATCGCCGACCTCGCCGACCAAACCACCATCACCGCCGCCCACGTCTCCGAGGCCGTCAGTTACCGCCTGCTGGATCGGAAAGTGTGATAGTGGTCGCTTCAGAGTCCCACGCCTTGGCCGTCCTCGCCAGGGCGTGCCTCGACCACCGCCGTCACCCCCTGCCTCGAACACTCGGCCAAGGCGTCGCGCCCCCGGATTCCAAACCTCCGACATTCCGGTCGCGGTCTTCTCACGCCCCCGCGCGCGCCCTCGGGTCCGTCCTCAGAATAATGTCGCTCACGCCCTTCTGATTGAATCCCTTGTACCCGTCGCGGCGCTCGAGATTCTCCAGGTGCGAGCCCACCGCTCCGTTGGTCAGGAACCCGTCCGCCTGCGCGGCCGTAATCAGACCCTTCTCCCGCAGCAGACGCACGCGGTCTTCGTCCACGCTCCAGCGTTCGCCCTCGGTGAACGCCTGCCTCAGCACCGGCATGTTCGTGAACGGGTCCATCATCTTCACCCCGTGCCCGGCCAACTGGTCGCGCAGGGCGTCAAAATCAAACTGACATTCCAGGTGGTGCATTCCGGCCGTCAGCATCGACTCCCCATGCAGCGCACACCACAGCCCCACCGTGCCCAGTTCGCGGCGCTCCGGCAGTGGCCCGCCCGTGAAGTCGCCCGCCAGTTCCTCCGGCGAAAGGTCCACGTCGGCAAACACCGTGATGCGGCACACCGGCTGTTCAAGCACCTGAGCGCCCCAGCCCGCCTCGGCACCGGCATAGAACCGCTCACGCTTCTGGAATCCCAGTTTCTCCAGCACGCGCACCAGCCGCCAGAACCACGCGCGGCTCGATCGATAGGTGTGATGATCGTGGTTGGCCCACCCCAGCCCGAGCAGGTCCTGACGCGCCTTCTGCACCCGCGCCGCGGTATTGCGCCGCTGCCAGAACTCCCGCTCGGCGAAAAAGAATATGTCACACGTCGCATCCACCCCGATGTCCGCGATCGATCGGTCGATCAGCGTCTCAAGCCAGTCAAAGGCCTTGGCCTCGTCGCGCCCCAGCCGACGCTCGCGCCGGCGCAGACACTCGAAGTGGTGCAACGCTCGCACCGTCCGGTGCGCGTCGGTGCCCGGCACGAATCCGCGCGACCCGTGCCGCTCCACCGCCATCACCTCCACGCCCTCACCGTCGTAGGCGTGCAGCAGCCGCACCGGGCCCCACGGCACGCCCTCGATCCGCCGCGCATTCGGAATCACGTGAGCGGCCGCGAAGTCCGCCACGCTGTCCACTTTCACGCCGATCTTGCGCAATCCCACGTCTCCGGCGACGATGACCGGGAACATCGCGCCGCGATGCTCCCAGGCGCGCTCCTGCCCTTCCACTTCCAGCGGCTCAAAGCCCGCATCGAGCAGGCGCGCCTCCAGCCCCCCATCCACCGGCGTCTCGATGAAATCCACCCAGTCACCCAGTTTGGTGCCGCACTCGTGCTTCATCCGCTCGCCCAGTTCGGCCAGCGCTGCGCAGTCACTCACGCACCCCTCGATCAACGCATCGACGATCGCCTGCCCCGCCGGCTGGGGTTTCCAGTCAAAGTGCATCGCGGTTCCTCGTCCCTCGCACCCGGATTGGCCTGTCCCGCGCGGGCGGCCGATGAGCCCAAAGATAGGCGGGCAGCCTCCCCGACGCCTGCCCGGCTCCGGCATGCCTGACGCGGCAACGGCGCCGCCCGCTTAGCCGATCGTCCGGCGAGTGGGCACAAACGCCTCGTCGCTGGTCGGCGCGGGCTCGACGAACTCCTCATCGAAGTCGTACACGCCTTGGAAGTCCTCGAGCCGGTCTTCTTCGGTCTTGCGCATCAGCCCCGACTCGACCAGCGCAAAAACGATCCGACCAAAGTCCTCGGTGTGGTGAATGTTCCACTTGCGCAGCACCGTCCGGGCCAGCAGACCATACCTCTGCAGCGCGTAGTCACGCAGCCCCAGGCACAACTGCTGCCCCGAAACGTGCAGCGAATCATCGTCCACATGCTCGGCCTGACGCACCGCCTCTTCCCCGTGCACGCTGGCCACCGTGTGCGCCAGCCCGTCGGAGATGAACCGATAGGCCTCGGGGGCATACCCCCCGGCCTTGGACAGAATCGACTTCAGATCCACCTGGAACTCGGACACGTCCACACACTCCAACCGGGGGATCCCCGTCTGATGCAGAACTGTATCGGCTCTTCGCCCCTTCGCCCAGCCAAATCTCCATCACCCGCTCAACTTGTGCGCACGCGGACCACGACTCACGCACGAGTTTCCCAGCACAAACCAGCGCAGAGGCTTCTCGACCCATTCTCCCGCATACCCGATCCCGACCCGCGCTGAACACCCGATCGCCGCGTCCGATAGTTTTCGCCCCCGCTCAAACCACAACGCCTCGCTCGTACAGGTGTCCACCGCGCTCAAACTCCGGTCGATCGCCAGTGCCTGACACAACTTGCCCGGACCGTTGCACAACTCGCTCGCCCGACCCCCGGGGCGCCCGCGCAACTCGCACATGCGATCCAGCCCCTCCGTCGGCTCCAGCGCCCGCAGCAGTACCGCGTGGGGAACTTCCTTGGCCATCGCCGACACGTTCATGCAGTGGTGCATCCCGTACGTGAAGTACACGTAACTCGTCCCCGGAGCCATGAACATCGGCTCAGTTCTTGGAGTTCGACGTCCGCCGAAGGAATGCGCCGCGCGATCCTCCGGGCCCAGGTACGCCTCCGTCTCCACGATCACGCCGCCCAGCACCGTGCCATCCTCCAGACGGCGCATCAGGCGGCACCCAAGCAGCCGCGGCGCCAGTTCGTCGGCCGGGCGGGCGAAAAACGATCGCAAGAGCCTCTTCCCGGGCATACCTCAGAACGAGTGGGGGTCAAACACCGCCGGGCGTCGACGCGGCATCTCCGGCAGCGGCTCATGCATCGCCTGCCGCGCCGCCGTCGCCAGCGCCTGGTGCAACTTCTCATGGAACGGCAGTGCCCCAAGCCGCTCCAGCAAATCGTCCACCCGCCACGCGGCCGGCTCGCTCGGGTCCACGCTGGCGATCCCCGCCTCGCCCAGCCGTTCATACGCATCGATGAACCACTCGACCGACACCGGCCCGCGATAGTCGTCCTTGCTCATCCGAGACTCGACGCGCTCGATTGGCGCCGGCGTCTCCACCTTCACACGCACGCTCACCTCCGACACCGCCACGATCGGCCAACGCCCGTCCCGCGTCAGCGGCTCGCGCGCCAACGCCACCAGCGGCACCCGCCGACGCAGCCCCAACTGCCACAGCGTCCTGGCATCCAGCCCGATCAGCGGCGGCTGCACCAGATAACACCCCGGCTCCAGCGGCTCGGGCACGTCCGAAGGACGCTCGACCACCCGCACCAGCCTCCGGTCGGCTGCCTGCTCGCGGATCTGACGCCGAGCCTCCTGCAACGGCAACGCAATCCGCGACACCCGCTCAAAATCATTCGCCCGACGCGCCTTCTCCAGCGCCCGCACGCACAACGCCTCGGCCTCAAAATAATCCGTTTCCGTCAGGGCCTGACTGGCACGCTCCATCAACCGATCGATCGCGTTGGCCCTGACGGCGTCACTCATGCCCACGACCGGCTAGGCCGCTCCTCCCGCCTCATCCGCCATCGCACGCAGGAAATGTCCCCACCCCCGCGCGTCGACCGCCAGGTCGCCCTCCAGCACGTCGGCCAACGCCGTGAAATCCTGGATCTCCAGCGTCCGCTTCACCTCGCCCAGGTGCAACGCCAGGTCGGCGATGAACTCGCCCCCCGCCCGGGCCGTCGCCCAGGCCTCCCCCTGCACGATCACCCGCGACGGATCCGTCAGCCCCAACTGCGCGCTCTTGTCCACCAGGTCTCGAAGGATCGACCACGACAGCAGCGCCCGCTGCAACGGCTCGAACGCCTCCTCGATGTGCCCGGCGTGAAGCAACTTGACCGCCTGGCCCTGGTCCCGCTCGATCGGGCCCAGCAACTCGATCGCGTCCAGTAGCGTTGTCCGGATGAACGGGCCAGGAGGTGTCGAGATCATCTTCAGTTCGACGATCCCCGCCTCATGCTCCGGCGGGTTGTCCAGAAGTTCAGACGCCAAGGGCTGCCCGTCGGCATGCACCTCAATCACCATCCGCCCCCGTGCCTCGGCGGCCAGGCGACCGGCCTCGATCGCCCCGGCCACGGACTGCGGGCCTTCCGACAGCATCTGCTCGTCGAGGTACACCTTCATAGGGTGAGTCTACACGAACCGCCCAGCCCGGACCGGTCCGGTCAGCGGTCCATCGGGGCCAGCGCCGGCAGCAGGATCCTCACCAGCACATAAAACCCCGCGCCCAGCCCAATCAGCCCGATCGTCAACTGGAACGTGAATATCGCCACCTGTGGCCAGTACTTATCCATGTCCACCGTCCGCACCGCCTTGTACCCCATCGCCAGGAAAAAACTCATCGGGATCAGCAGCACGTACCACACTTGGTCCAGGTTCAGCGGGTCGAGGAATGGGCGCCAGGCCAGCGTGAGAAAGTTCATGGGCGTCCTCCCCCGCCCGGCGAGGTGCCCCGGCCCGGAAGCACGGCCGGGAACAAGGCGTCCAGAAAGATGATGAAGTTGAGCATTCCCGCGATCGTCACGCTGAGCATTCCCAACTCGTTCATCCGCCCGATCGACTTGGTATTCGGGGGCCCCTCCCCAGCACCGGCGGGCACCGCGTAGGCGATCCGCACGGTCTGTCCGGCCGAAAAACGCGCGCTGGAGCGGCCCTGGGCATCGCTTTCACGCGATGGGGCAACGATCTCGACCTTGCCGACCGCCCGCTTCTCCCCGGGCATCAAACTCCGACGCGGAAGTTGGGCCAGACGGTCCGCGCGGACGCGCCCGTTCGCAACTTCGGCCGGGTCGAGTGGATAGGCCTTCAAGTGGTTCTGGTGGTAATAGTCGACCGCGAAGGTCAGCGGCCCGACCAAGGCCTGCCCGAGGAACCACCACTTGTCCTCTTTTCGATCCACCACGTCAATCCCGCCGATGAGCAGCCCTCCCAGGAACAGGCCCAGAACCCCGATGCACGCTAGGACACCCCTCCGACGCTGCCCAAGATACAGGTGCCCGGCGCCTGGAAAGAGCAAGCCCAGGATGCCGGCGGCGAGGTTCATCTGGTCTTCAGAGGTCTGTGGCATAATCCCCCTCGTGGGGCAGGCGGAGCGTTGGGCGACAGTCTACGCTGGCGCAGACAGCAATGTGCGGATTGGTGGGGCAATCTGGTTTGACAGCGGCGAGGATGAAGGTACCGTACCCGCCGAGTCACCAGACCTCCCGGGGAAGGCATGGGCCCACCCGGTCGGCGCGGAATGGGGACAGCGCAGGTACGCAGGACAGGAGGCGAATTCGATGGCCAGTGCGCTGCTTGATGTGGAAGTCTTCGAAACGGAAGAAATGCTGGGAATCGACCGGGCGGCGCTGGTTTTCGGTCCCACCGCCGCACGCGACGACGACGACCTCGACGAGTCCCTCGACGACGAGGACGACGACTTCTATGACGACGAAGACGAAGATGAGGAATACGAGGCCGAAGAATTTGAGGACGATGACTACGAAGATGACCTCGACGACGATCTGGACGAGGAAGACGAGGATCTTTGAGCCGGTCGTCCGCGCGTGAGTGGGCGGCCGCTCGTTCTCGGAGCCAGGCATGCCCACTCAGCGCCCTCTTCCCCCGGCCGATGACAACGCCCCCGATCTCGGGCAGGTCGTGGACCGGAGAATCGGCTTGGATCGTCGCCGCAACGTCAGCGACACCGGGCTGGAGAGAAGGCGGGGGCCGGGACGCCGACGTTCCGACTTCACCCGCGCGGCCGAGGAAGGCGAGATGAACCGCGAGCAGTTCCTCTTCCTCATGGCCATCGACGCCTTCAAGCGAGCCAACAGCAAGCAATACCCCACCTGGAGCGACGTGCTCGAGGTGGTTCGTTTGCTGGGCTATCGCAAGACCATGCCCAGCGAACTCAACCTCCCCAATGCCGAGGACTGGCGCGAGCCGCCCAACGCACCAGCAAACGTCCGCCCCGATCGCTGGGAAGAGCGAGGCCGTCGACAGGAGCAGTTGGACGCCCTCGACGAGTTCGACGAGAACTTCGGCAAGGCCGCCTGAACCGAACGTGCCAAACAACGACGCCGGAGCACGGGCCGGCTTGGGTGCCTCTCCGGATTCTCCCGGCGCGCGGGCACCCCAGCGCTGTTCAAACCAGACAGGTCAAAGAAACCGTCGACTCGTCCGACACCGGTCGCGGCCCCGACGTTCACATATTCCCCGACAGATTGTCGGACCATCGCTCTCCCCGGTGCCTCGAGCCGTTATGATCGAACCGTCCGGCACAGGGGTGCAGGTTCGCCTGCCCGCCGAGAAACGCGGGAACACCGGCACCTTCCCCGTTGTTGACCTCTGCATGGAAAGGGCCCCGTTTGGAGCGGAACGAGTTCGAGCGCCTCGCTCTCGAACACCTCGACGCGGTGTACCGGATGGCCTTTCACCTCACACGCCGTTCGGACGAGGCGGCCGATCTCGTGCAGGAGGTCTACGTCCGGGCTTTGCGTCCCGGCACGGTGGCTCGGTTCGAAGAATCGGTCGGCTCAGGAGGCATGCGCTCGTGGCTGTTCGCCATCTGTCACAACCTCTTCTACACCAAACTCAAGCGCGACGCCCGCCGTCCGGCGCCGGTCGACGAGTTCTACGGCGCCGAGTCGAGCGAGACTCCGCCCGACCAGCCTCCCCCGGCCTTCGACCTCTCCCAACTCGACTGGGAGCAGGTGGACGGCAGACTCAGGCAAGCCATCGACGGCCTCAAGCCCGAGTATCGCGAAGTGCTCTTGATGTGGGGGGTCGAGGGGCTCAAGTATCGCGAAATCGCCACCATCCTCGACGTGCCCATCGGCACCGTGATGAGCCGTTTGCACCGCGCCCGCAGACTGCTGGCCGACCAACTGACCTCCGACGCCCGGACGGCCGAGAATCTGGGTATTGACCGCCTTCCGCGTGACTGACCGACCATGAGTAACCTGCCCGACCAATCCCGGCCCACCTCACTCGGAGCGCTGATTCGCGCCGCGTCCGACGGCGAACTGACGCCCGGACAGCAGCGTGCGCTCGATGAGGCACGGCGTGCGGATCCCCAAGTGGACGTGGCGATTGCCTTCGAGCGCCGTTTGCGCGACGCGGTGGGCAGCGCGATGGGCTCGGTTGCGATCCCCGCGGGATTGGCTGAGCAGGTGCGGACGGCCGTGGCTTCCAACGCCCAGTCCCTGCCCGAGCAACTGGCCGAGCACACCCGCCGTCCTTCTTTCTGGGGCACCCGTCGGCTGACCGGCCTGCTCGCGGCCACGATCGTGCTCACGCTCGGAGCCGCCCTGCTGGTTCAGGCCCTCTCACTTTCGACCCCGGACCTCAACGAATCTCAACTGGCCTATCGCCAGCAGGTGGCCAGTTTCGTCGCAAGCGAGCACGGACGCTGCTGCGGATCGCCCGACACGGCCAGGTCCAAACTCAGCATCTCCGACCCCGCCGAGGCCGAATCCGTGCTCAGCGCCTGGATGGGGCACTCCGTGTCGCTTCCCTGCCAGAACCGCCGACCCGAAATCCGCTTCGACGGCGCCGGACCGTGCGGCATCCCCGGAAGCGGGCCCTCTGCTCACGTCATGTACCACCCCGCCGCCGGCGGCCCCCGAATCTCCATCTTCCTGAAGCCCGATTCCGGTGAACTGCCCTTCCAGCCTGGCAAGACCTACGTGCTGGACACCAAGAAGTGCGGCGTCGCCGGCACGCGAATCGTCGCTTGGATCAACGGCGGAGTGGTCTACTACGCAGTCTTCGACGAAACCCCGGGTTGCGACAAGGTCTTTGCAGACTTGGGGATCAGTCCGCCGTCCGCCAAGTTCTAGCCCCCATCGACCTTCTCGAGGTCAATCGCCGAGCGGGAATCGACCGATCTTCGCGCCGACGGGTCGAGTACCATCGGTGGGAGGTGTGATGATGCGCACAACCATTTTCTCACTTGTCGGGCTGGCGCTGTCCACGTCCCCGCTCGCCTTGGCGCAGGACGCCCTAGGCGACGGGCGGCTTCTGGACAACAACCTCTCGGCGACCACGCGCCTCAACTACCAGAGGCCCAGTCTGGCCAATGAAGTCCGCTTCCGCAACGCCATCGCCACGGGCAACGCTCCCGGAGGGCTCTCCTTCCGCGGCGACCTGGGCTACACCGCCCCGGGTGATTTCCGCGGCGACCTCGGCTCCGACGACCTCTTCGCCTTTCGCCGCGACACCCTGTACTCCGGGCTGGCCGGCATGGGCATCCGCGGGACCGAGGCCCTCCAATTCCAGTTCGCCATGACCACCGGCGGAATGCCCCCGCAGAACCTGATCGGTTCGTTGGCCGTGCCTCGCGGTGCATCCTCCTCGGTCACCACCGGCCGCCTGCCCGCCGCGCTCAACCCCTCCTTCCCCATCCAGCAGGCCCCGCAGATGGTCGAGCCCGACGCCGGTACCATGCTCTGGTCGCTTCGCGCCCCGTCGGCTTACGAAACCAATCGCAGTTACCAGCCCGTCCTGCTCGCCACGGGCGATCCGAAGGAGCCGGACCAGTTCGGTGTGACGGCCTCGGAACTGCGCGGCATCCGGCGAGCCGACATCCTCGAGCCGCAGACCGCCGCCAGTCGCATCCAAACCTCTCTGGCCACGCACCCGATCGACACCAGTTACACGCGCCTCATGGAGCGTCTGGACGCCGAGGCCGCCGCCCAGCCTCTCAACCCGCAGCCGGGGGCCGAGGCGGACACACGCCCGGAGTGGTTCAAACGCCTCGACGCACTGCGACAGGATCTCCTCGGCTCCCCGTTTGAGTCGCCCCAGCCCGAACCGATTCAGCCCGATCAGACTCAGCCGGATGTCACGGCGCCATCCGCGCCCCAGGATCCCACTCGCCTGTTCCTCGACCCGGCAACCCTGCGCATGCTCCAAAACTCCGGGGGCACGGTCGCGAAGGACTTCATTCCCCCGGACTCTCTGGGCGTCTACGCCGAGCACATGAAATCCGGACAGCGGCTCCTCGCCTCCGAACGGTACTTCGACGCCGAGGAACGCTTCACACAGGCGCTGACCATCCGCCCCGGAGACGTCGACGCACAGGTCGCCCGCATCCACGCTCAACTGGGGGCGGGGATGTTCCTCTCAGCGGCTGTCAACCTGCGCACGCTCTTCCTCGAACATCCCGAACTGGTGTCGGCGCGTTACGAACCGGCCCTGCTGCCCAGCGCCCGGCGCATTGACGAAACCGTGTCGCGCCTGCGCGAAGCGCTGCCCGAGGCACGCCGCGATGATCCGACGTTGCGGGCGCTGCGCCAGGCCCGGGCGGCGGGGCTTCTGATGGCCTACCTTGGGTATCAGACGGGCGACAAGAACGTGTTGAACGAAGGGCTCGACGCGGCACGCCACGCCGTCGACCTGGTCTACCGGCAGGCGCCCAACGAAGAAGACGCGCGCGAGGCAAGACTTCTTGACCTCATCAGGCAGGTGCAGGGAGAGAACGGGTCCGAATGAACTCCGCGTGCCAGGGCAAGTCAGGTCTTTCGATCTCCGCGTTTCTCACCGACGGCACTCTGGCACGCCTGTGCGCCGAACTGGAAGCGATGACCGGTCGGCCCGTGCGCCTGCGCGATGAACTCGGGCGCCGCATCGTCGCAGTTGACGGACCCACCCCCTGGCGCATCGACGAGTCCGACGTGCTCGGGCCCGATGAACTCTCCGGCGGTTACCCCCTGCTCGTCGATGGGCAGACCATCGGCACCATCACGCTGGCGCCGGGCGAATTGACCCTCTCAGCCGACGGACCGGCTCGCCTCGGGCAGGCCCTGCGCCTCATCGCGGCCACCGCTTCCGAACTCTGCGCCGACGTGGTGGAACTTCGCCACCGCGTCATCGCACTGGAGATGCTCTACCACGTCAGTTCGCTGCTCGCCTCGGGCGCCGGGCTCGAGCAGGTGCTGGAAGCCACGCTCGACGCGGCGCTGCGCGCCCTCGAACTCGACGCCGGCTCCATCGTGCTCTTTCCCGAAGACTCCGATCGCCTCCCCGCCTCGGACCACGAAGAGGAGTTACGCCTCATCGCCAGCCGCAACCTTTCGCAGGAGTGGTTGACCAGCCCCCTGCCTCTGAGCCGCAGCCGCATCTTCGACCGCAAGGTCATGTCCGGCGAGGTCGTGTCGGTGCCCGATCTGCTCAACCACCCCGATGTGCTCGATGCGCAGCGCTGCCGCATGGAGGGGCTGGGCAGTTTTCTCAGCGCCGGCGTGGTCTACCGTGACCGCATCGCCGGCGTCATCCGGCTCTACGGGCGCCAGTCACGCTCGTTCAGCGAACAGGATCGCACGCTTCTGCGCTCGCTGGGCCAGCAGGCCGGCGCCGCCGTGAATCAGGCCCGCCTGCTCGAGATTCAGGCCGAGGAAAAGCGCATCCAGCGGCAACTGTCGCTGGCGATGGACATTCAGGCCCGCATGCTCCCGCGCCGCATGCCGCAGATTCCCACGTTGGACATCGCCGCCCGCTGCGAGCCCTGCTTTGAACTCGGGGGCGACTTCTACGATCTCATCCCGCTCGGCGGGAGCATCGGCATTGTCATCGGCGACGTGGCGGGAAAGGGCATCGGGGCCGCTCTGCTCATGAGCGCCGTCCGCTCCAGTCTGCGCGCCTACGCCGACGATGTCTACGACCTCGACGAAGTCCTCGCCCGCGTCAACGAGGCCATGGTCCGCGACACCCTCTCCAACGAGTTTGCCACCATCTGGTACGGCGTCATCGACCCCCGCACGCTCACCATGACCTATGGCTCGGCCGGGCACGATCCGCCCATGGTGGTCCGCAAACGCCGCACCGACGAGAACCACGTCGAGGAACTGCGTTCGACCGGACTGGTGGTCGGGGTGCTCCCGAACCAGAGGTACGACCGGCGCATCTCGCGCCTCGAACCCGGCGACGTCATGGTCGCCTTCACCGACGGGCTGCCCGACGCGACCGACTTCCAGGGCCGCCGCTACGGGCGCGCCCGCCTCCGCGCCTCGCTGCTGTCCATTCTCAAGACCAACCCCGGCGCCTCGGCCGAGGGCATCCTCGACCACCTCCTGTGGGACACACGCCGGTACGCCGGTCTGGCCCCGCAGCGGGACGATGAAACTCTCGTCGTGGTCCGCGTGAGAGATTGAACTCGTTTTCGCTCCCCTTGGGGCCCCGGCTTGGCCGGGCCCCTGCTGGGAACGCCTTCTGGCTCCGTCTGGGCCGGGAATGAGTCGGGAGACATCTCATGGACTGCAAGCACTGCGGCGGGAGCGGCCTGTGCCGCCCCTGCCGGGGACGCGGCTGGATCTCCGCGCGCCCGGACCACCAGACCGGGTCACTATCCGACTTCCGCCCAGAAGACATGCGCATGGGCTGCCCAGTCTGCAAGGGGACCGGTGCATGCCGTCACTGCATCCAGAGGGTTATGGAGCACTCCGAGGCGGAAAAATGATCGCCGCGGCGCCTCGCTTGAACCGCGTCTCGCGACCCCATAACCCCAGCCAGCCGGGGCGGACACCTGCTTCGTCTGCGCGCGTGGCTCGGCCCCCCGACTCATCACCTCAGACCCTCGAACGGAGCGGCGGAACGCTTCTTCCCGTCGAGCACACGCGGACGCGCATCCCCGAGCCACTCGGCCAGAAAAGCCTCGTCGGCAACCGGGAACAACGCGACAATCCCGTACATCGACGCAGGCTTGAATCCGAAACGCGGGTTATACGCCGCGTGCCCGAGCGCGACCACCAGTAAATGTCCAGCCTTCTCGGCTTCGCCCAGCGCGCCCCGCACCAAGGCCGCCCCCACGCCTCGGCGCTGCATCCGCGGCAGCACCGCCATCAGCGCCAACGCCAGCGCACCCACGTCGCCGCACGCGCACTCCACGCGCGCCCTCGTGAGCATGATGTGCCCGACCACGCGCCCCTTGCACTCGGCCACCAGGACAGGGACGCGAGGTCGCGAGCGGTTCATCGAGCGCGTTCGCCTGTTTGGCCTCGTCGATGATCTCGATATCCGGCGACGAGAACCCAAGTGCCTTCCAGTTCAACTCGATCAGGTCGTGGCAGACCGCGTGGAAGGTGCCGATGGTGGGAAGGCGACCGACCCCACGCAGCCGATCCTTCATCTGGCGGGCCGCCAGCCTGGTGAACGTCAGACCGAGCACGCGGTTGGGGCTGATGCCGCTGGCCAAGGTCTTACGGACTGCCTCGGTGAGCACCCTGGTCTTGCCGGACCCGGGGCTGGCGACGACGAACAGCGCTCGATTCTCAGTGATCGCCTGAAGACACGATGTTTGATCCTGGTCGAGTTCCATGCTTCGTCTTTCGGCGTGAAATGTCGAACTCCAGCGGTGCCTTGATGCCCATTGCGCACTGCGAACCGCTGGGCTCGGCCGTCACCACGATCTCGCGACCGTCTCGGTCCTTGATGACGATCGCTTCTCCAACTCGGATGGTGAGACGAAGATGAGCCACGGCAACTCCTATCACCCAAGACCAGCCGGGAAGCAGAGGTCCGAAGCGGCGACCATGCCGGCTGACGGATACTCCACGAACCCGAGCGACGAAAGCTGCGAGACGGTCTTCTCGTACCCAGACGACTTGTGGGAGTATCCAGCGGCGATGGCGACCTGGGCGCGTGACGGCGACCTCTGACCGATGGATTCCCAGTACGCGCAGGCGTTGAGCACCCGCTTATGACGATCAGCGAGTTTGCCCCAGAAGTCCTTGGGCCCACTCTCATCGCGCACCCGCATGGGAATCGACTTCCGCGGGACGTTGACGACGATCTTCTCCGTGCCCATGAGGGTTTCGAGCGAGGCGCACTCGGCCGCGATGGTCTCCAGGCGTTCCGCGATCGCGGCGTGCTGGATCTTGACCTCGTTCACGGATCTGGCAATCGGGGCGACCAGGCTCTTCATCCCCCGCAACGCCTCGCTGTTGGCATCGGCGATGATGCGTTCGACGTCCGGCTGCTCGACGGCCGAAAGGCGCTCGACCTGCGCCCGCATCTCAGCCACTTGCTTGCGCATCTTCTTCGGGTCGTTGGCGTCAATCTCCCTGACCGCGTCACCCATGGCCGCCCGGATCTTCTCCACGTCGACCTGGGCCAGGGCCTTGGGCGGCTCGACGCGCTCGCCGTACTCCGGGGTGTTGGATGAATCGAACGTGGTTCGCATGTTCACCTTGCCGCGGGCGAACAAATCCAGGCGCGGACTCCAGACCCATGCCTGGCCAACCTTGAGCGAGGCCAGCGATCCGAAGAACTCCTGCTGGTGGTTGCCGGAGTCGTGTGCCTGCACCCACTCAGACAGTGCCTTCCGGTCCTGGGGCGAGACGAGTTGGTGGGTGATCAGAACCTCGACCTGGGTGAGAACGTCCGTTGCGATGTTCGCCGGCCGCTGACCGATGAGCACGATGCCGAAGCCGCTGGCCCTTCCGCGGTTGACGATGTCCTCGATCGCACCGAGGCTTCGTGCTGAGGCATCCTGGCTGATGCGCACCTGGGGCGCGAACTTCGCGCACTGGTCGATCGCCATCGTCAGGCCGACGGTCGGCCGCCGTCAGGTGATACAGGGTCTCGGCGAACTCGGCGACGAACCGAACTTGTGCCGCCTTCCTCATGTGCCGGAGGGAGAGGATGACGTTGAACCGTTCACGGACCACGAGCTCGGCGATGAGCGTGGCGTGCTGTTCCTCGAGTGGCAGGTCGCCATGCTCACCGCCGAATACCACGACATCCAGGCCGACCGTCTTGCCGGTGCGGCTGGACTTGAGGCCCCACCAGACGATGACGGCGCACTGACCGCCGGAGCCGATGATCTGCTCGACCATGACCCCGGCCGAGTTGGTTTTGCCGCCGCCACGCACGCCGATGATGGCTGTCGTCTCGCTGGCGGCAGGGTCCGGTAGTTCAATCTTGCTTGAGAGTTGAATCATGGGATGCTTCTCCCTCCCTTCTCAGTGGTTGGATCACCCCCATGGCCTTTTGCCTTTCCGTGGAGGTGGCGGCGGCGGCGGTGGCCCTGGCGGTGGCGGTGGCCGAAGGTGTGTTGGCGCAGGTTGGTTGACCCCGTACTGGCGACTCTTCGCGCCAGCCTTGTACGCCTGCGCGATCGCTACACCCATGCCGAGCGCGCCGATGAACAACAGAACCATCGCGATGAATGTCGTTGTGGTCATGGTTACAACCCCGGCATGCACGGGACTTCGTCGCAGAACCGACTCTCTTCGATGCACATCTCAATGTCCGGGCAGTTCGGCTCCCCGGTCGCCCGGCACTCGGCAAGCGTGCAGCAGCAGCCCATGGCGTAGTCTCGGTCGAATGACAGGAACTCCCACTGCGCGAGCATGCAGCCAACATACATCGAGGTTCCGGCCGCGAGGGCAATGCACGCGGGCGTGGCGATGCCGCCGCCCAGCGCGACGACCGTCCAGCACCCGATGATGTTCAGGCCGACACCAACGACGAATCCCAGCCCAGAAGCAGTAGTCAGACAGCGGCGGTCGCGATCGTACCTCAGGTCCACGAGAGCGCGGCAGGTGTCAAGCAAGGCATCCTCAGGGATGGGATTGCCGGCGTCGTCGACGCAGTACGCGGTCGGCAGCGACCTGGCCGCATGGTCCTCGAGCATGGCGACGCTGGCGTCGTCCAGTTGGTAGGCGATTTGGATGATGTCGCAGCCATCAAGCGAGACGACGATCGCCAGGCACGCCTCCGAACCCGAGGGCCCGTGAGCCACCCGGCCACGACCGACGCCTCTTCGAACCCCTGTTCGACTCCGGCCCCACGGAACTGGTCCGAGAGCGATGCCAGGTCGACGTGCGCCATGTGGAGAAACCCGTCGAACGTGAAGGACTCTCCCCTCGATGTGTTGCCCCAGGTGTACCCGACGTCCTCATGCACGCCCTAGCCGACCACGATCGAGATGTCGAACGGCGTCCACGGCTCGTCGAAGCAACTGGGCCAGATGCTCCGCTGGTGGGCGAACAGGCCGACCTTCTGGGCAGACGCCGGCGGCGCGACCTGCCCCACCTGTCCCAGAACCAACCCGATCGCTACCCCGTTCATGGCAACCTCCAGTCAACCCATGTTGACAGTCTACCACCCGTTCGCCTCCGCGCAGTGCGCACGGTTGTTGGCGATTATCAGATGATCCAGTTTCAGTCGCGGCAACGCCTCATTGAGCCGCTCAAACTGCTCTGCGTCCAACACCCTCCGTGTTGAGCGTGAGCAGTGTCCCTGGCCCCGTCTTGATCGACTGGAGCGCAGACAGGAACGCGGCCGCGGTGAGAACCGTCTCACCGTCTGACAGACACTCGAACGGGACCGACAGCCCGTTCCGGACGATGGAGAACGAAAACACCGAAGACCTGCCAGATCCGTCCTGATTGAACGCCAAGGTGCATGACGACCCTGGACGCCGTTCTGTCCGCAGGCGGTCCACCAGGTCGGCTTCGTCCTCACGCCCGAACGCCGCCCGATGCACCGCGCTGATCGCGCCGCGGTCGGCCGCACGCTCGCCGCGCACCACGAGGACGCTGCCAATCGACACCCCGAGCCCCTCTGACCTTACTCAGGTTGACGCGAACAGGTCGGCCTGACGAGCCAGTTCAAAATCCTTGCTCGTAATCCCGCCCGCGTCGTGCGTGGACAGCGACAGGGTCACCTTGTTGTACCGGATCAGGATGTCGGGGTGGTGCTGCGATGACTCGGCCTGCTCGGCCACCCGGTTGACGAATCGCATCGCCTCATCAAAGTCCGAGAACTGGTAGGTTCTCTGGATCTCACCGTCCAACTCCGACCAGTCCGGCACGTCGGCAAGGGAGGCCTTGATCTCGGCCTCTGATAGTCTGCTCATCACTCCTACCCCCTTCGCCGACGCCCGAGGGCGCCAAGCATGTTCGGACAGAGTGTAGCGGGTTCCGATCACGATGCCAGCGACAGCCCACACAAAGACCGATCGAACTCGGCTCGCCCCGTCGCCCACCGGCGCCCTGCACCTGGGCAATGCCCGCACCTTCCTGGTCAACTGGGCTTTGGCTCGTCAACAGAACTGCCAAATCGTCCTGCGCATCGAGGATCTCGACTCCCCCCGCGTCAAGCCCGGGGCCATCGAACAGACCATCGACCTGCTCGCCTGGCTCGGCATGGACTGGGACCAGGGCCCGCTCGTCCAGTCGCATGACCTGGAGCCTTACCGGCACGCCATGCGATCGCTGGCCGGACGGGGGCTTGCCTATTCCTGCGAACTGACCCGGGGACAGATCGAGGACGCGGCCTCGGCACCGCAGGAGGGCGTCCACGAGACCCGCTTCCCAAAGGAACTGCGCCCACCGCTCCGACCCGTCCGCTTTGATCGAGAAAGCACCAACTGGCGTTTTGTCTGCCCGGAAGAGGTGGTTGAGTTCGTGGATGAGTTCCGGGGTCCGACTCGCGTCCTCCCCAGCGCCGAGGTGGGTGACTACGTCATCTGGACCCGGCGCGGGCAGCCTTCGTACCAACTCGCCGTCGTTGTTGACGACCATCGGCAGGGCGTGACGCGAGTCGTCCGAGGCGACGACCTGCTCGGCTCGGCGGGCCGGCAACTGTTGCTGTATCGAGCCCTGGGTCTCCGTCCGGAACCGTCCTACTGCCATCTCCCGCTGGTGCGAGGTTCCGACGGACGACGCCTGGCCAAACGCCACGGCGACACGCGCCTGACGGCCTATCGACAGCAGGGAGTTCCGGCCGAGCGCATCATCGGGTTGATCGCCCGGTGGTGCGGGATCATCGAGAAGCCCGAGCCGATGTCGCCCGAGGTGTTTCGCCGGTCGCTTCGGATCGATAGGATCAGTTGCGAGGACATCGTCTTTTCCGAGGAGGACGAACGTTGGCTGCAGGCCCGATCGTGAAAAAGCCGTCGAAAGGCTCGCCCGTGGTGCGGATGCTCGCTGGTGCGGCTCTGCTGGCCATCATCGCCGCGGTGGTCGTGACCACCGTGCCCGGAGGGTGCGAACGGCGCGAGAGCATCGCCACCACCTCGGACAAGGACACCCAGCGCGAAGTGGGGGCCCGGGCCCCGGGGGGCATCGAGCGCGTGACCATCCACGGCGTCACCTACGACCTCGAACTGGCGGCCGACAACCCGACGCGGATGAAAGGTCTGGGCGGGCGCGATCACATCGACGAACGAGGCGGCATGCTCTTCGTCTTCCGAGTGCCCACCCGGCTCAACTTCGTCATGCGCGACTGCCTCGTGCCCATCGACATCATCTTCGTGGACTCCTCGGGCCTGGTGACGGCGACCCACACCATGCCGCCCGAAGAACCCCGGCGCCCGGGCGAGACTGAACTGCTGTATGAGAACCGCCTCAAGAAGTACTCGAGCCGATTCACGGCCCAGTTCGCCATCGAACTTCAGGCCGGGCAGATCGAGAAACTCGGAGTCAAGCAGGGAGACAAGATCGCGCTGGACGTGGTTCGGCTTCAGAACCTGGCGCGATGATCCGATAGCACGGGCAGGACTAGGGAGCCTCCCGTGCGTCATCGTCCCGACAGGCCGACGCTGCTGCTCGCGTCATCCAGCGCCCAGCCGGGCGCCCACCCGCTGTGGGTGGAGCGCGTCATCTGCGGCTGGGGCGAGCCCCGGCCCATCGTTCGGCGCGTCACGCTGGAGATGATCAACGACCGGGCGTTCGAGTTCCCGGACCAGGCGCTGCTGGTGGTGTGGGCCAGCGCATGTGAACACGGGAGCACGCTGTGCCGTGCGTTGGATCGGGCCTCCAGTCGGTGCATGCCCACGCTCGTGCTGTCCGGAAAGCCACAAGAACTGGCGCGCTTGGCACCCCCCGGCGTGCTGGTGCGTGACCGGGCGAGCGACCCCGGCGCAGTGGGGGTGTTGCTGCGCACACTGCACGACCGCCAGAGCGTGGTGGACGAACTGCTGGCCGAACAGAACCAGATGCTCCAGGCCCAGGCCGGTGTGCGGGCGCAGATGGAGCAGATGCAGGAAGAACTGACGCTGGCGTCGCAGATTCAGCAGGAACTCATCCCGCGCAAGGCGCCCGTGATCGAAGGACTGGACCTGGCGGTGATCTGTCGGCCGGCCGGGTTCGTCAGCGGCGACCTCTTCCGCGTCGAGCGCCTGGACGAGGACCGCGTGGGCTTCTTCGTGGCCGACGCGGTCGGTCACGGCGTGCCGGCGGCGCTGTTCACGCTGCTGATCGCGCGCTCGGTGCGTCCGCTCGATGCCGACGGGCACGTGATTGCGCCTGCGCAGGTGCTCGAAGCGCTCAATCGCGACATGGTCGAGCGAAACGTCTCCGGTTCGCGCTTTGCAACCGCCGTGTATGGGGTGATGAATGTTCACACCGGCGCTTGCGACGTGGCCGGCGCCGGGCATCCCCCGCCGATCGTCGCCCGCCCCGAACGCCTGGAGCGCGTCGAAACCAGCGGCCCGCTGCTGGGCATCTTCGAAGAGGCCCGGTTCGAGCAGAAGCGCATCACGCTCCGTCCTCACGACGCACTCATCGTCTTCACTGACGGATTCGAGAACGCCTTTCCGTCGGCCGGCAGCGATGCGCTCTCGCTGCGCATGCCGACCACGGATCACATCAACCGGCTGGGAGCGCTGGGGCGGGCCTGCTGCGAGAGCGGGCAGTTCGAGCGATCGGTCGAAGACTTTGAGCGCACGCTCGATCAGCAACTGGGCTCGCTGCACCAGCCGGACGATCTGACCGCGCTGGTGTTGGCGCCCGCGCCGCGCCGGGCCGCACGCCGCGAGGCCGCCTGATTACTTCTTGTAGTAATCCAGGTTGATCTGGACGTACTTGGCGTACTCCTCGGGCAGATCCTCATCCTGGTAGATGGCATGCACCGGGCACTCGTCCACGCACAGCCCGCAGTCGATGCAGGTGTCCGGGTCGATGTAGAGCATGGGAGTGGTTTCGAACTCCGGCTCGTCCTTGGTCGGATGGATGCAGTCCACCGGGCAGACCGAGACGCAACCGGTGTCCTTGGTTCCTTCACACGGCTCTGCGATCACGTGTGTCATCGGAGTCTCCAGCACCGCCTCATCGCCGAGGCCGGTTTCAAAGGTTAGCATGGGACCAACTGGTCGGCAATCCAATCGCCCGACTTCGCGGCCTCTTGACCCCGCGCCAACACGGCCGGCGTCACGACAAAACGTCAAACTTGCTGTACTGTCTCCCGCACTCGGGGCAAACTCCCGTAAAGGGCAGACCCGCCAGCGCATACCCGCACCCCACGCACGGCACGTCCAGCGCCACCTGCTCGCCCGGGCTCAGTTCCAACGGCAACTCGAGCATCAGGCGCTCCGCGTCGCTCAGGTCACGCTCCCATTGGCCCGGGTCCGGGTAACAGCCTTCCAGGCCTTCCGGACCGTGCGCCTCGACCACCAGCGCCACCACGTCGACCTCGACCCCGCAGTTCGGGCACGACGATCGCGCCGGTTCGAGTTTTCCCCCGCACGCCGGACACGGCGGCACCAGCGCCGGGTCGAGCAGCGACAGGTCCGGCTCGGACTGCTCTTCCCAGGTCGGTGAGAGTTCGATGGCTGTGGCTTCCAGCACGCGCAGCAGATCGCGGGCACGCCGAGCGATCGTTTCGTCAGCGACCATCACGCAATACTGACCCTTGATCGCGCCGGAGACTGGGCCATGTCCGCTCAGCAGCCCGCCCGTCACTCCCGCGACGATGCGCTGTGAGCGCAGATATGCGGCCGCCTGCTGTGCGGGAATCGCGTCCTGATATCGTGCGACGATGATCATGCCCGCACCGAGCGTTCTGTGCGGGCGCTGCGCCGCCGCTCTTTCCAGATCAGCCGCAGGTTCCGGGCGTAGATCACGATGCCCGTGCTCTGCCCCAGCACGCCCACCATGTCCACACGCCACACGAAGTACGTGAACAGGCAGATGCCCCCCAGCAGGCTGAACCACCAGAAGGCCTCGGGCACCTGGCTCTTGCGGCTCTTCTCGCTGACCACCCACTGCACCAGCATGCGCGCAAAAAACGCGCACTGCCCCCCCAGCCCGACGGCCACCCACGCAAAGTTCGTCCAGTCGGAGATGTTGAAAAAGCCCATCATCGTCCGCTCGAACGCCGGACGGGCCAGCCACTGGCTCCACTGCGAGCGCAGCGCCTCGGCAAACTCGGCCCCGTTCATCTCGCCGCGCAATGCGAGCGACTCCGGGGTCACAAACCGGAAACGCCCGTCGTCCAACTCGTCGACCTTCAACTCCACCGAGCCGACCTGCACCACGAAGTCATACTTCTCGCGCCGCAGCGAAGGCTGGAGCACCAGCCACATGCCCAGGAACAGCAGCGCAAGCATCGCCAGCAGCGGGCCGGGCTTCACAGTGCAGACTCCGTGTGCTCCGGCACGCTGCGCGCCTCGACGACAGGCAAGGTCGGAACCTCTCCACCACGCTCGGGGTTCGTCAGCATCGAGCATGTGATTTCTTCGCACCGCACCGGGCGACGGCGCGATCGCATGTAACGCACCGCAAGGCAATCGACCAGCCCGGGAATCGCGCGCTTGGTGATGCCCATGCTCCCGTACTTGGTTTCTCCGCTCGCCCGCGCGCGGTGGTGCACCGGCATCTCCACGACCTTGTACCCCATATGCCGGGCCGTCGCCGGGATGAACCGGTGCATGCCCTTGAACTCCAGCGGCAGACGCAGCGCCACCTCGCGCTTCATCACCCGGAGCGAGCACCCGGTGTCGCGAATGGTGTCGCCCAGAAGCACGCGCCGGAACAGCCGCCCGACCTTGCTTGTCTGTTTGCGCGCCCAGTTGTCGGCCCGGGCGTGCGAGCGATCGCCCTGCACCAGGTCGGCCCCCTCGCGCTCCATCAGCGCCAGCATCGCCGGAATGTCGGCCGGGTCGTTCTGCAGATCGGCGTCGAGCACCGCGATCAGGCGCCCGCGCGCCGCGCGAAACCCCGCGTGAAAGGCCGCACTCTGCCCGTTGCCCCGCCCCGCCGGCGTCTCCAGCATCCGCACCACACGCATCCACCGACGCTCGCCGGCCAGATCCAGCGCGATCGCGCCCGTGCGATCGGTCGAGCCGTCATCAACCAGCACGAACTCGAAGTCGATTCCCGTCGGGCGCAGCGACGCCTCGATCTGCCGGGCCAGTTCGGCCACGTTGCCCTCCTCGTTGTGAGCAGGCGCCACGACTGACAGGTCGACGCTGGGCTTGGTCTGGGCTTGCAACCGGAGAGCATAGACCCCGGCGCCGGCGTTGTGCCAGCGATCTTGTCTTCAAGGTTGCTGATTCACCGGCTGGAACCCGGCGTGGAGGCAGCAACGACCGCACACGGACGTGGCCGGCACGGGAGTGCCGCTTGTCTCATCGCCCGGCCGTCCCACTCACCGCCGCGCTTCGAGCGTCGCTTCGATCTTCTCCAGCCTCGCCCGCAGTTCGTCGTTCTCGCTCTTCAACTCGGCGATCTGCCGGTCCTTCTCCTCGCGCAGTTCGCGCAACGACTCGACCGTCAGCGCCTCGAAGCCGCGGATGGTCAGGGTCTTGAGCCCGTTCATCTCGCCGACCCACTCGGGAAACACCGACTCGACTTCCTGCGCCACGAACCCGCGCTGCAGGCCCTCGCTGGCGCCGGGCAGCGTCGGGTCGAGGTACTCGAAACTCACGCCGTGCAGTTCGAGCATGCGATCGAGCGAGCCTTGCAGGGGCTGAATGTCGCGCTTGACGCGACGGTCTGATGTGGCGCTCCACACGCCTCCACCTGGCTTGAAGGCCGATCCGTCGCTGCCCAGCCAGATCTTGTTCTGCTCCGACCCGCCGGTGAGCGACCGCGTCGCGATGATGAACCAGTCCAGTTGCGCGCCCGACGGGTCGTCGCCGATCACCAGCCGCAGGATGGTGTTGTCTTCCCCGTTGTAGTCGCGCTCGAAGTAGGTCGGGTCATCGTTTTCCGTGTCGGCGCCAAAGTAGAAGCGGTCACCGGTGCGGATGCGCATGTCCCCGGCCACGTCGACCTGGGCAGTCGGCGCCGTATGTCCGAAGCCGGTGCGTCCCTGGAAGTAGTTGCGTCCTCCCTCGAAGTACCCCGCGTACCCGTTGTTCGACACGACCTTGCCGAACACGCCGTAACCCGAGCCGGCCTGGTAGCCCGCCACCCCGATGCCCTTGACGGTGGTGCTGTTGTTGATGCCCCACACGCCGGCCGAGAATGAGCCGGGTGTGGTCGAACTGATGACGCCGCGCACACCCGCGATGGAGGTCGAGCCGTTGTTCACTCCGTCGGCCGTCGAGTTGGCCTGTCCGAGCACGCCCACCCCGCGCGTCGCCTCGCCGAACACGCCGGCGCCCTTGACCGACTCGGCCTTGCCCGACACGCCGTAACTGGCCTTATTGGTGGCGTTGGCTTGCGCCATGCCGCGCACCCCGTGTCCCGTGCTTCCGTTGCTCACGCCCAGCACGCCGTAGCCGGTCCCGTCGACGTTGTTGGCCAGACCGTACACCCCGCGCGCCGAGGTGCTGCGTGCCACGCTGAACAGCCCGTAGGTCACGCCGACTTCATTGGTGCACAACGCCGAGATGGCCCGGTCACCGGTTGAACGCACTTCCAGCGGGTAGGCCGGCGCCGCCGTCCCGATCCCCACGTTCCCTGCGGTGTAGTAGATGTTCGCGCCCGCGGTCACCCACTGCCCCATCGCCGTGCTTCCGAGCGTTCCCAGGCATAGCGCGCTGACGACCCACGATTGACATAACTTCATGACCTTTCCTCTTCCGGGGGTTCCGGGGGTTCCGGGGGTTCCGGGGGTTCAGGAGTTCCAGGGTTCCGGGTGCTCTCCGCCCGGCCGTAAACGCCAACGGTCGAACCGCCGACCTGCGTCACACGCCCTGCGCCCGGCTCATTCTCCGTCGAGCCGGACCCAACCGCTTGTGCAGATGGTTCGCAGCAATTACAGCCGGGGTTTCAGCAAGGTCAAGACGGTCCCCACTTTCCCATTCTTCGGGGAGTCACACACCGCTTGTGGGGAAAGCCGGGAGACGATGGAGTGACGAAGCGACACCCCAAAAGCGCCCGCACGCGCGCCGTGCAGGCAATGTCCTTCCTCGGACTTAGCCGGTCACGGCAACCTTGAAGACAAGGTTGTTGGCACACTCACCCCGGGGCCGGCTCGCTCGCGTCGGCCCGCATGAACAGCGCGTCTCCCTTGACCACCTCTTGCCCGACCTGGAGCCCGTGCTTGCCACCCCACTCGGCCAGTTCGACCAGTGGCGCCACGAACGCCGAGTTGCAGTCACTCGGGTCAACCAGGTGCCTGCAGTTCCACCGCGTCCACAACTCGGCCATCTTCTCCGGCATCGCCGGATACAGCAGCAGCGACGCGATCCGCAACGCCTCGGCGCACAGATACAGGGTGGTCCCGAGTTCCGCACGTCCGCGCGCCGGGTCCGGATGCTCACCCTTGTCCATCTGCTTTGCGAGCGAGAACGGCCGCGTCTCGTTGATGAAGCGATCCACGCTCGTCACCAACTGGATTGCCAGCGCCAGCCCCTCCCCCATCTGCATCGCCCCTGCGTACTTCGTAAACGTCTCGCTCACGTTGCTTGCGGTGCGCTTCGGGTCCATCGACGCATCGCTCGGCATCGCCACCGCGCCCTCGACCGGCGCCGGCACCTTCCCGTCAAAGTACTTTGCGATCATGTTCGACACGCGACTGGTCGCGTTGCCGATCCCGTTGGCCAGGTCCGCGTTGTACACCTCGACGAAGCGCTGATACGCAAAGTCCGCGTCGTTGGCCCCCAGCGGCCCCTGTGTCACCAGGAACCACCGCAGCGCGTCGAGGCTGTACTTGCCCGCATAGGCACGCAACTGGTCGATCTCGATGAAGTTGCCCAGACTCTTGCTCATCTTCCGGCCTTCGGAGATGAAGTACGCGTGCGCGTACACCGTCCGCGGCGCCTTCTCCCCCAGCGCCTTCAACATCGCCGGCCAGATCACCGCGTGAAACCACAGGATGTCCTTGGCCATCAGGTGCACGTCGGCTGGCCACCACCGGCGCCGCTCCGGCGTATCCACCACCGTCAGGTAGTTGCACAACGCCTCGATCCACACGTACACCCGGTGCTCCGGGTCGTTGGGCATCCTCACGCCCCAGTCCGCGTCGCCCGGCTTGATCCGCCGCGACACCGGCACCTTCTGCAACCCAAGCCGAATTCGCCCCAGCACCTCGTTCTTGCGCGCTTCGGGCAGCACGCGGATCGTGTCACTGCCGATCTGGTCCTCCAGCCAGCCCGCGTACCGGTCCAGCCGGAAGAAGTAGTTCTGCTCTCTGCGCTTCTCGAGCGGACGCCCGGTCACCGGGCTCTTGTAGTCGTGCTCCTTGGCCACCGTCTCCGTCACGTACTCTTCCTGGCTGACGTCCCACCACCCCTCGTAGTCGCCCAGTTCAATGTCGCCCGAGTCGACCAGCCTCTGGATGTACGCGCTCGCGCGCGACTTGTGCCGCTCCTCGGTCGTGCGCACAAAGTCGTCGTTCGAGAAGTTCATGAACTCGAACGCCCTGCGAAACTCGCCCGCATTGCGGTCGGCCCACTCCATCGGCGAAACCCCGTTCTCGGCCGCCTTGACCACCACCTTCTCCGCGTGCTCATCCGTCCCCGTCAGAAAGAACACGTCCCGCCCGATCAGCCGATGCATCCGGGCCGCCACGTCGGCAATCAGCGTCGTGTAACAGTGCCCGATGTGCGGACGATCATTCACGTAGTAAATCGGCGTCGTGACGTAGTACGGGGTCATGGGCGGAGTGTATGGGGCAAGTTGTCACGCCGTGACGCCGGATCCGCAGGTTCCCGTCCCGGCCGGAGGAGCGCGGGACCCGACGAAACCCTCTTCTGCTCAAATCACCCGCGTCACGCTCACCGCCCGGTACAGCCCCAGCACGTCCTCTCGCGACAGCACCCGCGGCGCATACCGGTTGTTGATCGGCTGCAACCGGATCATCTCCGACCCTTCTTGGCCCTCGAAGTACACGCGCTTGAACGTGCTCTCGTGATCGGGCGCAAGCCGCACGAAGCAGTCGTCCCCGCTGCCCACGTCGCGCGCCGGACTGAACACCACGATGTCCCCCTCCCGATACTCGGGCATCATCGAGTCGCCCACCACCCGGGCCGCAAACGCATCCGGGTCTGACAGCCCCGGGCAGCGCACATACTCATCCGCCACGCGCGCCGGATACCCCAGATCCGTAAAGTCCGCCGGATACCCGGCGCTCACGCGGTTGATCAGCGGCACCTCCCTCGGCAGCGCGCTGGCCAAGCCCTCTTCCGCTGGGCACGCCGCCTCGACCAGCCCGCGCAGCGCCCCCGACCGATACGCCTCGTCGAGCGAACCGCCCGCGCGCACAATCTCTGCCAGTTTCCTGGCCGCCTGCGACGACAACGTCAGCCCGCTCATCTCACGCCGCACCTCCCGCGGCGTGCGCGCCCACTCAGCCAGACGCACCAGTTCACCCGCTTCCAGCCCCAACGCTCGCTCAAGCCTGCCCAGCACCTCGTCACTCGGAGGCCCTCGTCGCCCCGTCTCGATCTCCGACAGGTACGACTTGGCGCACCCTGCCCGTCGCCCCAGATCCTCCAGGTTCAGCCCCCGATTCTCGCGGGCCTGACGCAGGCGCACCCCCAGAGGCCGGGGGTCGGTGTTCGGAATCTCGCGCGACATGATCGAACCTCCGTCCAGACTCTGGTCCGAGCCAATCATATGCCATACAAGATCCGATCGTATGCGGCTGTGCGCGCGTTCGTGGAGTTCGGTCCCAAAGTCCTTGAATCTCGTTCGCCGATTGGTAGAACCCTATGTGTGAGTTCGCTAAATAGCGAATCCACAAGGACGTGCGAACAGTTGGGGGAAAACCACAAATCCGTGGTTGCAGCCGCGAAGGAGGAAGCCAACGTGCAGCATCTGACCCGAACAGACTCGAAAGGCCAATGGAGGCACACCGATCCCGATCAGGCCCTCGATTTGCGCAAGCGCTTCCGGCGCGACCGCGCCGACTGCGTCGTTGCCCGGGCCGCCTTCCTTGCCCCCGCCGAACGTCTGCTCGTCGAGTCCTACTTTCGCGACGGGCGAACCATCAAGATCCTTGCCGAGGCCTCAAACACCGACCCGCGCGTGCTGAGCCGTCGTCTTCGCCGACTCACCGAGCGCCTTCTTTCCGATCGCTTCTCGTTCGTCCTGCGCAACTTCGAGTCCTGGTCGCCCTCGCGTCGTCGCGTCGCCACCGCCATGGTCATGCAGGGCCTGTCGATGCGGGCCGCGTCGATGCACCTGCGCATGAGTCTCTACTCGGTGCGCCGACACGCCGACGCGATCAACGCGCTCTACGACTCCGATCAACGCGCCGCGCCTGCCCGGCCGCCCGCCCGCCGCACTGCCTGAACCAACTTCGTCTCTTCGTCGCTCCATCCCTGTGTCCGTCCGGCTCTCATCACCAATCCCCGCGGGTGACGTGGGCCAGTTGCCTGCACCGTTGCCCATTCGCCGAGCAACCCATGACACCACCCACCGGCAAGATCATCCTCACCACCAACCCGCCCACGCCGAGGCAGATCGCCGCCTGCGCCCCCTTCGGGCTGCACCTGCGCGCCGGGCTCGCGCCACCGACTGACTGGCGCGAGTCGGCTGCTCGACTGCGCACCAGCCTGCGGGCCGGGCAGATCGCCCTGCTCACCGGCCCCAGCGGGAGCGGCAAGTCTCGCACGCTGCTCGTGCTGGCCGAACATCTGTGTCGCCGGTCGCAGGCCGTGGTCCGCCCGCAGGCAGACTCGCTGCGCGCTGGCCTGCTTCTGATCGACATACTCGGCGACCACCTGGCGCCGGATCTGGTCGTTGCGCATCTGGCCCGCTTCGGGCTGGCCGAGCCGGCTCTGCTGGCCCGCCGCGTGCATGAACTCTCTGAAGGCCAGCGTCACCGCGCGCTACTCGCCGAAGCCTTCTGGCGCGCCGATCACGCCCGCGCCGAATGGATCCTCGTCGATGAGTTCTGCTCGGTGCTCGACCGCGTGACGGCCGAGGGGGTCGCGCACACGTTCGCCCGCGCCGCCCACGCCTCGGGCATGCGCGTGGTCTGCGCCACCGCCCACGACGATCTGACGGACCACCTCGCGCCCGACCTGCACTTGCGCTTCGACTCGACCGGATCGTGGCATCAGTGCGAACCGGCCAGGCCCGCGCCGGACCGCATCATCATCGAGCCCGGCTCGAAGCGCGACGTCGATCGGCTGATCGCACACCACTATCTGGCCGGCTCGCCCGCCACCCGCGTCGGCTGCCTGCGCGCCATCGACGGCGCGCATGACGAACTGGCCGGCGTGCTCGTCGTTTCGATGCCGACGCTCAACGGCGCGTGGCGTGCCCAGGCCTGGCCCGGGCGCTATTCCGGGCGCGACCGCCGCGGCGCCGTTGCACGCCTCAACGCCGAAGTCCGATGCATTTCCCGCGTCATCGTCGATCCGCGCTTTCGCGGGCGTGGCGTGGCACGCCGACTCGTCGAGGCGTACCTGTCCGATCCGCTGACACTCGCCACCGAGGCCGTCGCGGCGATGGGCTCCATTTGCCCCTTTTTCGAGCGCGCCGGGATGACGGCCTATCACCTGCCGCGCGACGCCGCCGACGCGCGCCTCGCCGACGCGCTCGAAAGCCAGGGGCACGAGCCCTGGATGCTTGCCGACGCCGATCGGGCGCGCCACATCGTGCGCTCGCCGCTGCTGGCGCGTGAAATCGAGCGTTGGGCGCGCTGTCGTCACGTCCTGCAGACTGAACCGGGTGAACGCGCGCGATTGGCCGCCGCGCGACTGTGCGTCACACCCTTGGCCTATGCACATGTGTTCCCCCCGAACACGCCGTCGAACCGACGCAAGGGGGAACGACATGGGGGCATCCAGAAGAAACCGGGAGACCGGGAGACCGAGAGACGAAGTGCAAAGTGGCCCCGGCCGGAGCGAGGGCCCAGGTGGCAGGACGCCGCCCCCGCTTGAGGATCGCGTGCATCCGTCGCTCGAGGCGTGCGCTCCGCCGACGCTGGAAGACCATCTCCCGCACGCGCTGACGTTCTTCCTTACCGCAGGACAGCGCCGCGCCGTGCTGCAAACCTTGCGCGCCCACCACGCGCGCCGTGCCGAGGCCCTGCTGCGGGCTCTGGGCATCGAACACGACTGAAAGGGGGGAGATTCGTGAGTGACCGCCTCGATCCGATCGCGTTCGCGCACAGGCCGCTCACCTCCGACGAGTTGCACGAGTGGCTGCGCGTCCACCTCGACCTGCTGCTGCCGCGCCAGGCTCTCATGCTGGGGCACGCCGCCCCGTTCGACTATCTCTGCCACGCCTTCTTCGAGGTCGATCCGACGCGGGCCCGTGATTGTGTCGTGTGGGCCAACCGCGGCGGAGGCAAGACCTTCCTCGCCGCCGTCGCCACCGCTCTCGACCTGGTGTTCAAGCCCGGCATCGAGATCCGCATCCTCGGCGGCTCGCTCGAGCAGGCCCGGCGCATGCACAACCACCTCCGCGCCATCTTCGCGCGCGCTCACTTCGCCGAACTGGTCCAGGGCAGGATCACCGAGAAGCGCCTGCACCTGCTCAACGGCTCGTCGGTCGAACTGCTCGCACAGTCCCAGACCTCCGTGCGCGGCACGCGCGTGCAGAAACTCCGCTGCGACGAAGTCGAGTTGTTCGACCCCGAAGTCTGGGAGGCCGCCCAACTCACCACGCGCAGTAAGGACTGCGGCGGCATCCTGGTCTCGGGCTCGATCGAGTGTCTCTCGACCATGCACCTGCCCTACGGGCTGATGTACCGCCTCGTGGCCGAGGCTCGCGAGCACAGGCGCGCCCTGTTCAAGTGGGGCGTGATCGACGTGCTCGGCTCGTGCGGGCAGGCGCACGCCTGCCGCGATGACTCGGGCGAGCCCGTTTGCCCGTTGTTTTCCGCCTGCCAGGGTCGCGCCAAGCAGCGCGACGCGAGCGGCCAGCCGCCCGGGCACATCGACGTGCATGACGCGATGCGACAGCAGCAGCGCGTCTGCGAATCGACCTGGGACGCCGAGATGCTCTGCTCGCGACCTCGCCGCAGCGATTGCGTGCTCCCCGAGTTCAACCGCGACGTCCACGTCGTCAGCCAAATCCCGCCCGAGCAGGACGGCGCGACGTGGATCGGGGGGATGGACTTCGGCATCCGCGCCCCGACCGTCGTCTTGTGGGCGCGCGTCGATCCCGATGGCCACGTCTTCGTCATCGACGAGCGCGTTGCCTCCGACGTGATCCTCAGCCAGCACGCCCGCGCCATTCTCGAAGCGTGCTGGCCCGTGCCCGAATGGATCGGCGTCGATCCGGCCGGAAAAGGCCGCAGCAACCAGACCGGCATCAGCGACGTGCAGACACTCATCCGCGCCGGGCTGCGCTGCCGCGCCCGACGCACCAGCGTGGCCGAGGGCCTCAGCCTCGTGCGGGCTCGCCTCAGGCCCGCCGGGGGGCAGCCCAGTCTTCACATCCATGAGCGCTGCGCGCAGTTGATCGAGTCTCTCGAAAAGTATCGTTACCCGGCAGAGAACCCCGAGACCCTCACGCCGGTCAAGGACGGCTCCGACCACGCGGTCGACGCCCTGCGCTACATGCTCGTCAACCTAGACCGCGGGTATCAGACCAGCAGCGGAAACTACCTGCAATGAGCGCTGGCCGCATTCCCCTTCAGCGGCGACGGCGCGCGGACATCAGGCCCATCGTCAGCAACCCAGCCACAGCCCCGGGCGCCGGGATGTTTTCCACCGTCATGTCGATGACCACGAAGTCGCCCGCGTTGGTCTGGGTCGTGAAGCGCAGTTCCAGCACGTCGCCGGCCGTGACCGACAGGTTCGTCAGGGCGTTGGTGCCGCCGTAGCCTTGGTTGAACTCGAAGGGATTGGCCGACGAGTACGCGTCTCCGGAGGCGAGGAACCCGCCGGTCAGGATCGTCCCGTTGAGGAAGACTTCCCAGTTCATCGAGCGCCCGATGTCGCGCCCGATCCACAGCCCGCCGGTGACCGACAGCGTGCCGGTCTGCTGCACGGTGAAGATGACGTTGGCGTGTCCCGAGCCGACGCCGTTGCCCGGGTCGGTGGTGTGGACGACGACCTCGCCCTCGCTCCAGTCATGGCCGAAGGTCTCCGAGCCGTTACTCTTGAAGAAGAACGGCAGCCGGGTGTTGGCGTCTTCCGAACGTGCCCAACCGGGCTGGAACGTGCTCCACCCGCCGAGCACGCGCTGCCAGGCGTCCACGTGCGGCAGGTAGTTCAGCCCCTCGCGCAGACCCCACGGGCCGAAGGGGTTGCTCAGTTCGCTCCAGTCGCTCTGAAGGTTGTAGATCGAAGCCGATGCGGCACTTGCGCACGAGGCGACGGCAATGAGCGCGAACGAACGGAACATCGGATGCCTCCCAACTTCACAAGCAACGACCGCCCCGGATCAGAGCCTGGGGTTCGGCTCACCCCAACTGTGACGCCAAGTTGCGGAATTGCCACCAAAATGGGGTGCGAATGTGGGGCGTCGCCCCTCATTCAAACTCTTTCCAGTCTCAGCGGATAGGTGCGGCCCGAGTTCCACTGCGGCACGCACAGGTTCCCGTCGCGATCGACGCACACGTCATGCGGGTGCTTGAACACGTCGGGTCGCGACTGCCCGAGCGGCTGGAGCCGGCCGTCCCTGTAGACCGGCTCATGTCCGCCGGGGCACGACACGACGCGGTTGTTCCGGTCGAGGATGGCCACGAAGCCGGAGCGGTTGGACTGCCACTGGGCCAGGCCGGAGATGATGACCGCGAAGTAGAGATCGTGCCCGTGGATCACCGGGCGGCAGATCCACGCGCCGGGTGTGGCGACGACCTCGAGGCGCCGGCCATCGAGGCTGTAGCGCTCGAAGCGGTTGCCGGCCCGCTCGGTGAGCAGGAGCGTGGGGTTGTTCGGGTCGCGCGTATCGAGTGCGACGCCGTGCATGTTGCGGAACTGCGCATCGCCCGGTCCGCCGTAGACGCCCTTGAGTTCCCCCCGGGGCGAGTAGTGGATCAGGTACTGGCTCCCGTATCCGTCGGCCACGTAGATGTCGCCGTTCGGGGCCACGGCTGTCTCGGTCGGGCGGTAGTTGTTGGCGTCGGTGTATGGCTCGGCGTCGAGCGGGGCATCGAGCGTGAGCAAGATCCGTCCATCAAGCGTCGTCTTGAAGACCTGGTGTCGATCGGGGTCGGTCAGGAAGAGGAACTCCTCGCCGTTTTCGTCGGCCAAGGTGCATCCGTGTCCGCCGGGAAACTGGGTGCCCCAGGCGCCGACCACCCGCCCGTCCCTGTTGTAGATCAGCATGTTGTTGCGGGTGTCGTTGCCGAACATGAACAGGCGGCCGTCGCGGGTCTGGACCATCTCGTGGCAGTCGCGGACAGGCGTGGCCGAGGGGTCGGCCGCTCCCCAGCCACGGATGAGCCGGTAGCGGTGCGAGCCGTGTCCAAGAATCTGGTCGTCATCGCGAAAAGCGCGGGCCGACGAGGCGAGCGATACGCCCCAGGCGACGCTGAGCCCGACGAAATGCCGACGTGATAGGGCGGTGCTCATGGCCAAGACTCCTTCGGGGCGGCATGCTACCAGAGGGGGCCGCCATGCGGATGGGGCGGTAAGGGTGTCTGTCTTTCGCAAGGTCTGCCGTCAGTGCGGGCCTTGACTCAACCAAGGCACGCTTTGCGCCCGGACCGGGCGCGGTGGGCGAACGTGGGCACCGGGCCGGGGCGGGACCGATAGCCGGTGCGTGAGAACCTCGCGCGACGATCGATGCCTGCTCATCGGGACGCCCGACACGGTGGAGTTGCTGGCTAGGCAACTGGATGTGGTGCCGGAAGCGCCTACCCCAATCGGGGCGGTTTACGTGGGTGACCAGCGTTCGCCCGGAAGGCTGCTGGACCTGGGTGGGCTCGGAGAACTCGAGAGCGTCTGTCGGGCCCATCGGCCGGCGGTGGCGGTGATCTCGCTCCCCGGGGCCCTGGCAGGCCAGGAACGCGAGATCCGGGCCGTCCTGACTCGGTGCGGCGTACGGACGCGGGTGGTGCCACCACTGGATGAACTGCTCAGCCGCGAGGCAATTCCCATCGCGCTGCGACGACCGCAGACGGTGGACCTTGCCAGCCTGGTTGGACGAAGCCCTCATCCCGTGGATCGGGTGCAACTGGAGCGCCTGCTCAGCGGGTCGCGGGTGATGATCACGGGCGCGGGGGGGTCGATCGGGTCGGAAATCGCACGGCTGTGCGCCAGTTTCGACCCCGCGCTGCTGGTGCTGGCCGACAGGTCCGAGAACGCGGTGTTCGAAATCGACCGGACACTGGGCGCGACGCATCGCGGTGTGCCGCGACGGGCCGTGCTCCATGACGTCGTGGACCGCGAGGCGACGCGGGTGTTGGTCGAGCAGACGCGCCCGGACCTGATCTTCCACGCGGCGGCGCACAAGCATGTGCCGTTGATGGAGGATCACCCGTCGCACGCGCTAACGAACAACTTCTTCGGAACGCGGTCGATCGCCGACGCGGCGATGGAGGCGGGGGTGGGGCGGTTTGTGCTGATTTCGTCGGACAAGGCGGTGAATCCGACGAGCGTGATGGGGGCGACCAAGCGGCTGGCGGAGATGTACGTGCAGGGGCTGGGTCGGCGCGGCGGGGGCGCGACGCAGTTGAGCATGGTGCGGTTCGGCAACGTGCTGGGCAGTGCGTGCAGCGTGCTGCCGATTTGGGAGAGCCAGATCGCCGAGGGCGGGCCGGTGACGGTGACCGACGCGCGGATGACGCGGTACTTCATGACGATTCCCGAGGCGGCGGGGCTGGTGGTGCACGCGGCCAGCCTGTCGACGCCGGCGCAGGCCGAGGTTTTCGTGCTCGACATGGGGCAGCCGGTGTCGATTGTGGAGTTGGCGAAGCGCTTTGTGCGGGCGCATGGGCTCGAGCCGGTTGTAGGCCGGGCGCCCGAGGCCTGGAACGAGATGGAGATCTCTCTCACGGGGATTCGCCCGGGTGAGAAGTTGCACGAGCAGTTGGCGTACGACGCGGAGTCGCTGCGGGCGACGGCGCACCCGGGAATCATGGCATTACGGGACTCCTGGGCTCCCGACGAGGCGACCCTGGCGGCGATGGTCGAGCACCTGGACCGGGCGCGCCGGGAGGGTTCGGGTGAGCGGGTTGTACGGGCGATGGCTCGATTCGTCCCACAGATGGGTGGACAGCGGGTGGCGGCCTGAGGGGTCGGCAAGTCCCGGTTTTCACGGGTTGTCCACGCGTTTTGTGGACGATCCTCCCATAACACCGATGCTGGGCAGAGCAGGACTTGCGGATATGAGACTGCGACGTATCCTATGGGAAGTCCGTTGGTGTGGTCTGGTGAACTTGATCCCATCCGTGCCGTTGCGAGAATGTGCCTTTGGTGGGCCGAACCCTGTCCATGTGCATGACCCTGCCTGTTGAACCGACCCAACAGGCGGAGGCCGAGCACATGACGATGACTCAGAGATCGAAAATGATGGTTGAAACACAGGCGCAGCGGGACCGGGCCCTGCAACTTCTGGAGGCGCTGCGCCAGGCGAAGAACCGATCTGAGCAGAACTTGGCCAAGATCAATCAGACGGATTTCCTGAAAAAGGTGACCGGGGCGAGCAGCATGGACAACGCCATCGCCAGCACGCAGCGGCTCATCGACGCGTTCAACCGGGTGCTCGACCAGTTGCGAGATGAGTTGGATGAAGAGGATCTGGCGATGCTGGGCAGCCTGGAAAAGCGGGCGCCGTCGGTGTCGTGAGATGTATCCGGGCCAGGGCCCGGGCCATGACGAAAGAGACCTGAAGGCGGGCCCGTGCCCGCCTTTTTCACTGGTCCCATGGGACTAGCATGGGCCCATGTCTGGAGCCGATCGACCCACGCTGCGATGCGTAAAACTCGACCCGCGAGCCGCGATGCCCAAGGCCCATTCGCCGCTGGCGGCCGGTCTGGACTTGGCGGCCTGCCTGCCCCGGCACGAGCACACGTCCGAAAGCGTGACCATCCAGCCCGCGGCGATCGTGAAAATCCCCATTGGAATCGTGGTCGCGGTGCCGGAGGGGTATGAGGGACAGGTGAGGCCCAGGTCGGGGCTGGCGACGAAGTTCGGCGTAACGGTGCCCAATGCGCCGGGGACGATCGACGCCGATTACCGCGGCGAGGTGTTCGTGGCTTTGATCAACCTAGGACAAAAGCCCTACACAGTGCGCCACGGCGAACGAGTGGCGCAACTGGTCATTGCTCCGGTGGCCCGCGCCCGTGTCATGGAGGTGACTGAGTTGGAAGAGACCGAGCGCGGGGGCGGGGGATTCGGGAGCACCGGCACGCACTAGGCACCGGCTGCCAGGGTGCCGGGCGCTGGTTCTGTGAGAAGGGGTGGAGCCTTTCAGCCTCCCGGGCGGCAGCGTGTCGGGCACGCCGGGTTCAGGGAACAGTCTGATCGGCGGCCGCCACGGCCCGGCAGAAGGCCTCGATCTTCGCGCGGTCTTTGACGCCCGGTGCTGTTTCGACGCCGGAGGCGACGTCGACGGCGTAGGGGCGGACGGCGCGGATGGCGTCGCCGACGTTGTCGGGTGTCAGGCCGCCGGCGAGGAAGACAGGCTTGTCGACCAGTTCCAGTTTCTGTGCTAGGGCGTTCCAGTCGAAGGTCTTGCCCTCTCCGCCCGCCGAGCCGTCGATGAGGATGGCGTCGACCTCGTCGAGGTCGTTCCACCGCTTCAGATCGGCGTCGATGGTCTGCGGGTGGAACTGGATGGCCTTGATGATGCCGGGCCCGCAGGCGGCGACGGTCTTCTCCGGCTCGGTGCCGTGCAACTGCATGATGGGCGCGGGGAAGCGGGCCTCAATCTCGCAGTATTGATCAACGGAGAGATTGCGGACCACGCCGACCGCCGTAACCATTGGCGGGAGCATGTACATCAGTTCCGTTGCCTCCTCCGGCTCGATGAAGCGGGGGGATTGAGGGATGAGGTTGAAGCCGACGGCGTCGGCGCCCGCTTCGACGGCGGCGGCGAGGGCATCGGCGTCACGCAGGCCACAGATCTTGATGCGCGTGCGGGACATGTGTCATTCCTGTGTGCGTTGGAGGTGCGCCAGTTCATCACGGGCAAGGGCACGCAGGCCCTCGTCGCTGGACTGCTCGCTCAGTCGCACGAGCAGCGGCTGGGCGTCGGCGGGACGATCCAGGCGGGTCAGATAGGTGCGAGCGAGCAGCATGCGGATGGGGTCAGCCTCGCGGTCGTTGGGGTAGACGTCGAGGAAGCGAGAGAAGGCGACGGCCGCGTCGGAATAGCGGGACTCGCGATAGAACCAGGTCGCGATTTCGTACTGTGCGTTTCGGGCCAGGGTGAGCAGTTCGGGGCGATGGGCAAAGGCGTTGCAGAAATCGAGATAGGCGTCGGCGGCCTCGGGGAGGCGGCGCTGCGAGATGAAGGTGGACACGCGGGCGCGGGCGGCTGAAATGGCGTCGAGGGTGTGGTCGTTGGGGCGGGCGGCGGCACGCTCCGGGCGGGTGATGGCGTTCTGTCCGCTGGTGGCGGCCCGCAGTTCACGCCGACGCCGGGCCTGTCGAAAGAAGGTGAAGAGGTCGTAGGGCTGGCGCGGGAAGACATTGGCCCAGAGGAGGATCATGGGCACAGCGATGCCGAAGGCGTAGCCGGCAAGGTGGGCGACGTGGGCGACGCCTTGCTCGGCACCGAGGCCGCGGGCGATGATGTTCCAGGCGATGCCGAGACTGATCAGCCACCACGCCGGAGGGTGGATGATGGTCGCGCCGAAAAGCCACAGGCACCGGACTCGAGTGAAGGGGAACAGGACGAGGTAGGCCCCGGTGACGGCGGCGATGGCCCCTGACGCCCCGATCGCCGGGACGGATTCAAGTGCGGCGTGGGCCCCGCTCGAGGCAGCCGCTCCGGCGAGGTAAAAGACCAGGAAGCCGAGGCGTCCGAAGCGGTCTTCGATGGCCGGGGCGAAGGTCCAGAAGAAGAACATGTTGCCGGCCAGGTGGATCCAGTTGGCGTGCAGGAGGGTGCAGGTGAACAGTCCCCACCAGCGGAAGTCGGTCCCGACCCCGAGTTTGAAGAGCCCGAGGATGCGGGCGTGCAGGTCGGGGTCGGCGTGGGTGAGGGTGGCCATAAACAGGTGGGCGGTGACCGTGAGCGCGAGGAGGACGCCGGTAAGGACCGGAGAGCGTCGGGCGGCCTGTTCGGTTCCGAGGGGGATGAGCACGGCCGGATGGTAAGTCGCACGAGTCGCGTCGGTGGAGTGTGGAGTTTGTGGGCACTATGATCGCATCTCGAGCCGGGGGCGAAGGGGATGGTGTTGTCGCGTTTGGTCGGATGCCCGGGCTTGTCCCACACTCAAGGGAATAGAGCATGAGCACGTTCGTCAAGGGTCTCGAGGGTGTCGTCGCCGCGCAAACGGAGATGTCTTTCATCGACGGGCAGCAGGGAATCTTGGAATACGTCGGCATCCCGATCGGCGAGTTGAGCGAGAAGAGCACCTTCGAGGAAACGGTGTACCTGCTCTGGAACCGGCGTCTGCCCAAGAAGGACGAACTGGCGCAGTTCCAGCGTGAACTGCGTTCGCGGTACTACCTTCCGGCGGGCATGGCCAACCGACTGATGGCCCTGCCGATGAAGGCCGAGCCGATGCACGTGCTGCGGACGATGGTGTCGGCGCTGTCGATGCACGATGAGCACCCGGACGCGAACGACGTGGAGTCGGCGCGGATCAAGTCGCTGTTCATCCTGGCGCGGGCGCCGGCGATCATCGCGCACTTTGACCGCTATCGCCGTGGGCTGCACCTCATCGAGCCGGACCCGTCCCTGTCATTCGCGGCCAACTTCCTGTACATGCTCAACGGGGAGAAGCCGACGCCCACGATGGAGCGCGCGTTCGACATCTGCATGATCCTGCACGCCGACCACGGGCTGAACAACTCGACGTTTGCCGCCAGGGTCATCATTTCGACCATGTCGGACGTGTATTCGGCGCTGACGGGGGCGCTGGGCTCGCTGCGCGGGCCTCTGCACGGCGGGGCCAACGAGGGCGTGATGAAGATGCTCAATGAGATTCCGTCGATCGACGCGGTCGAGGATTACGTCAAGGGCAAATTGGAACGCAAGGAGAAGATCATGGGCTTCGGGCACCGCGTTTACAAGACGCGTGACCCGCGGGCTCTGGCGCTCAAGAAACTGGCCGCGCAACTGGCCAAGGACACCGGCAACGAGGAGTTGTACATCAAGAGCAGCAGGATCGAGGAGATCATGGAGCGCGAAGTGGCGGCCAAGGGGATCTACCCGAACGTCGACTTCTACAGCGCGACGACGTACCACTGCATCGGTCTGCGGCTGGACCTGTTCACGCCGATGTTCGCGATGTCGCGCCTCGGGGGGTGGAGCGGACACATCATCGAGCAGTTGCATGACAACCGCCTGTTCCGCCCCAAGGCCGAGTATATCGGCCCGCACAACGCGCCATACATCCCGATGGACCAGCGGTGAGCGCGCCAGCAACCTTCGTCTTCGAAGGTTGCTGTGACAACGCTGCAACTGGCGAGCAGGGCAGCAGCCTGGAAGACAAATTGCCGGCGCGAGCGTGCTATTCGCTCGCGTCGTCGTCGGTCTCGTCGGCGCCGGCGGGTTGTTCGGGCCGGGCTTCCCTACGGGGTTTGTCCTTGGAGCGGCGCGCGGGGCGTCGGGCGTCGGCGGGGGCGACTGAGCCGCCCATGAGGCGCAGGGCTTCTTCGACGTCCTTGTCGCCGCGCCCCGAGAGGTTGACCACGATGTCGCTCTCGCGCGGCATGTCCGAGGCCAGTTTCATCGCGTGGGCGATCGCGTGCGAGGATTCGAGCGCGGGGATGATGCCCTCGGTGCGGGCCAGCAGCAGAAAGGCGTCGAGGGCCTCGGCGTCGGTGACGGCCACATACTCGACGCGGCCGGCGTCCTTCCAGGCGCTGTGCTCGGGTCCGACGCCGGGATAATCCAGCCCGGCCGAACAGGAGTGCACGGGGGCGGTCTGCCCGTCCTCGTCCTGCAGGACGTAACTGAGCGAGCCGTGCAGGACGCCGGGTGAGCCGAAACTCAGCGGCGCGGCGTGCTGCCCGAGCGTGCTGGCGGTTCCGCCGGCCTCGACCCCCACGAGGCGGACTTCATCCTCGATGAAGGGGAAGAAGATGCCCGCGGCATTGGACCCGCCGCCGACGCAGGCGACCACCGCATCGGGCAGGCGCCCGATGTGCCGCAGTGACTGGGCCTTGGCTTCGCGCCCGATGATGCACTGGAAGTCGCGGACAATCATGGGGAAGGGGTGCGGGCCGACGACCGAGCCGATGATGTAGTGGGTGGTTTCGACCGAGCCCATCCAGTCGCGCATGGCCTCATTGGTGGCGTCCTTGAGCGTGCGCGAGCCGGAGTCCACCGGCACGACGCGGGCGCCGAGCATGCGCATGCGGGTGACGTTGAGGTGCTGGCGGCGCATGTCCTCCGAGCCCATGTAAACTTCGCACTGAAGGCCGAGGTGAGCGCAGGCGGTGGCGGTGGCCACGCCGTGCTGGCCGGCGCCGGTCTCGGCGATGATGCGCTGCTTGCTCATTTTGACCGCGAGAAGTCCCTGCCCGAGGGCGTTGTTGATCTTGTGAGCGCCGGTGTGGGCGAGGTCTTCGCGCTTGAGCCAGAGCGTGGCGCCGCGATCCCGGGGCAGGTTCTGGCGGAGGTGCCGGGTCAGCCCCTCGGCGCAGTAGAGCGGCGTCGGACGCCCGACGTAGGTGCGGAACAGGTCGGTCAGTTCACCCCAGAACTGGTCGTTCATGCGGACGCGCTCGTAAGTTTCGGCCAGTTGTTCGAGGGCGTTGACCAAGGTTTCGGGCACGTAGGCCCCGCCGAACTGGCCGAATCGGCCGTCGGGCGTGGGAAGGTGGGACAGGCGGATGGGAGCGGGTGCTTCGTGCTCGGGCATGGCTGGGGAGTGTAGGGAGACAGGCACGATGCGACGGAGCGACGAAGGCGGACGCGGCGGACTACCCGACCGACGGCATGCCTGCTGCCGCCTCGACTCCTTCGCGTTCATCGACGCGCTGCAGCAGCAGCAGGCCGGCGGTGAACCAAGCGGCCACGATGAGCAGGGCGGCCGGCTGCCCCAGCGCCGAGGCAAGCAGTCCGAAGGCCAGCACCCCGGCGATGCCGCCGAGTTTGTAGACCATGCCCCACAGCCCGAAGAACTCGCCGGCGCGCTGCGGGGGCGTGAAGGCGCCGACCATGGCGCGGCTGGCGGTGCCGACGCCGCCCAGGGCCACGCCGATCAGCGCCGCCACGACCCAGTAGGCCGCGGCGGGCACATGGAAGAGTTCGGCGCCGGCCATGGCCAGCGTCGCGGCAATCCACGCGAGCAGGAACGCGGCGATGGTGCGTTTGTGTCCGACGCGGTCCTGCACGCGAGCGACGACGGCGGCCGCGGCGCCGGCGGTGACGGCGATGACCAGCGCCAGCACGATCAGTTGCGGAAGTTGGAAGCCCAGCCGGTCGCCGATCAGCCCCAGGAAGTAGACCATCGTCAGCACGCCCATGCTGTAGACGAAGAAGGCGAGGAAGAAGCGGACCAGTTGCCGATAGCGGGCAGATTGTCGGGCCGATTCAGCCAGGCGCACAAACGCGGCCGCGATGGCGCTGGCGGCGCGCCCGCTCTGCGGGGCGGCCCTCTCGCGCAGCAGGAAGAACGCGGGCAGAATTCCCGCGGCGAACCACAGCCCGCTAAAGACGAACATCGGGCGCATCTGCTCAATCTCGCCGCGCTGGAACACGAGCGTGTAGGCGGCTGTCACGCCCAGCAGCAGCAGCGCGCCGACGTAACTCATGGTCCAGCCGATCGCGGAGACGCGCCCGACGTTCCTTGCCGTCGAAATCTCGGGTAGAAACGAGCCGAGAAAGTTCTCGCCCAGTCCGCACGCCACCGCAGCCGAGAGATAGAGCACCCACGTCAGCGCGATCTGTCCGGGGGCGAGCAGGGCGAGCGAGGTGGTTAGCGCGGCGCAGACGATGCCGGTGGTGAGCAGGATCTCGCGCTTCCACGCGCGCTGGTCGGCCAGGGCGCCGGCGATGGGGCTGAGCAGGACGACCAGGATCATCGCGGCCGCCCCCATCTGGCTCCACATCGCAAGCCCGGCCTGGCGGGTGGGGGCGATGACGTTGGCGACGAAGAGGCTGAACAGCAGCGTGTTGATGAGCAGTTGAAACGACTGGTTGGCCAGGTCATACATGCCCCAGGCCCACACCTCGCGCCCGTTGGGCAGGCCTCGGAAGGGATTGAGGGGGAATGGCATGTCGGAGAGGGTAGCGGAAGGGAAGGCCAACGGATTCCGGGCGCCGGCAACACCCACGGGGCGTCCATGAAAAGACCCCGCCCGGGAAGGGGCGGGGCTCGCGTCTAACGACTCTCCGACCGCCGCGCTCATCCCTCCGGCGAGACTTGCGGCGTCGGCAGGTTGAACTCGCGCAGGATCGTGTCGATCAGCGCGTGCTCCTGTGTTTCAGTGAGGAAGTGCGGGTTCAGCCCGTTGACGCGGACGTTGCCCGCCGGGTCGATGATGGCAATGTGCGGGATGCCGTAGACGCCGAAGCGCGGGTCAAAGACGTTCTCACTGGAGAAGGCCACCGGCCAGGTCATCTGCAGGGCGCTCATGAACTCGGGCATGAGTTCAAACTCCTTCTGGGGGTTGTCGCGCGTGTCGATGCGTTCGCGCTTGCCCGAGGCCGGGTCGACCTTGGTGTGGCTGCCCTGGATGCTGGTCAGCCCGAGCACCACCACCGGGTAGCCCTCGTAGTGAGCCTGCAACTGGCGGACCTTGGGGAAGGCGGCGATGCACGGCCCGCACCAGGTGGCCCAGAAATCGATGAGGACGACCTTGCCCTTGAGGTCGGCCAGCGACTTGAGTTGCCCGTCGCCCGAGGACCACAGGAAGTTCATCTGCGGGGCCGGCTCGTTGACCGCGGCCAGTTGGGCCCGCGTGCGTTCGAGCGACGCGACGCGACGCGCCGGTCCCTGTCCCTCCTGCTTTTTGAGGCTCTCGATCAGCGGATCGAGGTAGGCCAGGCTGCGCGTGCGGAGCGATTCGAGTTGCCTCGCCGGGTCGGGCACGGCGTAGGCCATCGTGCGGTAGAAGTTGGACACCGGCTCGACGCCTGATTCGTCGATCTTCTCGGGCAGGACGCTGACGACCTTGAGCAATTGATCGGTGTGGGCGGCGTACATCTCGGGCTTGGCCGACTGAAGAAGCACGAACAGTTCAAAGCCCTCGCCCGATGCGATCAACGCCGGCAGGTGCTCGCTGGTGAGGATCTTGTCCAGAGCCTCCTGCGACGGCGGCGTGTAGGGGTTCGCCCGATCCAGCATGGCGACGAGCACCTGTGCGTGCAGACCCCCACGGCTGGACTCGGTGGACAGTTGCTTGAGGTGGCTGAGGGCCGCGTCCTTGCGTTCCGGGGCCGCCTGCAGCAGCGGCATGATCGTGGCGATTTGCGCGGGCGTGTATTCGCTGAAATTCTCGTCGGCCAGCAGCTGCATGGCCAGTTGCTTCTGCCTGGCGGCTGCCTCCTGCCGCGGGGCGTCGCGCATGCCCTCCTCAAACTGACGCACCTTGGCCTTCAGCGTCGCCTGGTCGGGTTGAGCAAAGGCCACCGCGTTGAACGTGGCCAAAACGGCAAACGCCCTGCAGCAAAGACTCTTCCGACTCATGCTCGGTTCTCCTTGGGGGATGCTCGGCCGCGAAGGCCCTACCCCGGTCGATCCATCGTAGGGACCAGTACCCGTCGGCCAAAGGGTTTATTCCGCAGACCGACAGCCCGATTGCTCAGGCACCTCGGGAAAGGAGATGCCGGGCGAGGAACTCGGCCTGCGTGTTCTTGGCCTCGGTCGCATGTGTGCCGAAGCCGAGGTGCTCCATGGCCGCCCCGGTTTTGTCAAAAACACAACGCTCGATCAGGCCCGGATCAGCGCCGACCTGCCGGTAGTGATCGGCCAGTTGATCGAGGAACTTCTCCTGCGCCTGCCAAGGCACCACGCGATCGCCGCGGCTGTGCACCGCCAGCAGCGGAATGGGTGTCCAGCCCGCCAGGTGCTGCGATGGATCGACGCGCGCCACCTCGGCCCGGTCGTGGCTCACCTTCCAGGGGCCCGGAGAGCCGTCGGCGGGGAAGTAGAGTTCGGACAGGTTGCCGCACGAGGCGTCGACGGCGGCGGCAACGAACGGGTGCGGCTCGCACAGGCGGCGCAGCGCGACCATGCCGCCCATCGACATGCCGCCGATACCCATGCGGCTGGTGTTGAAGCGCCCGCCTTCGAGGCGTGCCAATGTCGAGACGATCATGTCGATTTCGCCGACGGTCTGGTCGACCAACGCGATGGAGTGCGCCGGGTCGTCTGATCGCTCGTCGCGGCGCTGCCCGTGGGCGGGCAGGTCGATGGCGCAGCAGGCGATGCCGGCGCGGAGCAGACGGGTGTAGCGCCCGGGGTCCAGTTCCTTGTGCGCCGTGCGCCCGTGCATCCACAGCAGGACCGGGGCCTCGGACTCCCAGTCGGGGTGCGCCAGGAGCGCCGGGGCCGGCCCCAGCGTGGTGAAGCGCGAACGTTCAGCCAGAAATCGCGGAAGTTCGTGAAAGCGGTTGGTCATCAGATGGCCACCACCGATCCGGGGTCGATCGACTGCGGAAGCGACTGTCGGTCGAGGCGCTCAGGCTCGATGGCGGTGACGCCGGACAGTTCGAGCACGCAATCCGGGCGCCCGTCGGCGCGGCGCGGAACCTTGACGCCGACGGCTTCGAGCCAGCGGGCGGCTTTTTCGGTCTGCAACTGCCGACTGGTCTCGATGCTGTCGACGCCAGTCGCGTTTTTCACCGGCGCGAACTCCTCCACCCGGTCGGTCTCCAGCACGATCGACGAGCGCGCCAGCGGAATGGCGTCAAAGACAAATCGCTCGAGTTTGACCGCGTTGGGCTCCTTCGGATCCACTCGCTGGCCGGTCTGAAGGTCGATGTATGGCACCTTCTTCACCGCGCGGTGCCAGGGCAGCGCGAACGACGGATCGGCATTGACCTTGTCCACGAATGACACGCTGAGCAGGTGAATCGCGATCGAGCCGGCCAGGAAGCGCAGTTGCCCGTTTGCATCACGCGCCTGGGCCAGCGAGGAAGGCAGGTCGGAGTATTCGATCACATGGAGTTTGCCGCCCGAGCGACAGAACACGCCAACCTTTTCGTCCGGTCCGGTCTTGGGGACCATCTTGCTGGACATCTCGCCCGAGGAATCGGGCGCGGCCGCGTGCAGCCCGATGAACACCGGGTCCGTGATGTTCACGTTTGGGTTGTCCACCTGGAAGTAACTGAGCACCTCGATGCCCCGGCGTTTCATGTCGGCCAGTGCGCCCGAGACGTGCAGGGCGCGAAGCGCCCCGCCGTGTCCATCGGGATTGGTCGCGATGGTGCCCTTCTCGGCCAGCAGGATGCGCCCGCTCACCTTGTCAAACGAGGGCATGGTGCCCTGGGTGAAGAACATGATGTTTTGCGGGTCCAGGTCAAAATAGTCCCAGCGCGCAAAGTAGCGACGAGTTTCGTCGTGGTTGATCGGGCTGGTCATCACGTACCACGGCACGTCGGCGCCGTAGGTGCGCTCGGCCCCGCGGATCTTCTCGGCGAAGATCTGGAACAGGCTCTTGCCGCTCACGGGCGCCGTCGGATAGCACCCCTTGGGGCCTTCGTACCCCAGGCGGCTTCCCTGTCCACCCGCCACGGTGAAGCAGGCGACGCGACCGGCTTCGAGCAGGTCTTCGCCCAAAGCGCGGTAGTGCCGCGCGTCCCAGTCTCGCGCATTGCGGGCGTAATAGGGGGCCGGTTCGAGATCGTTCGGGACGGAGGCCGGCGCTTCGGAGCGGACGTACCGGTCGATCAGCGCGGGCAGTTGGTGCAGGTCGATCGCCTCGACCTGGACGACCAGAGCCGCCAGTTCCGACTCGCTCAGGTCCGAGGCGAAGGTGAGCAGGTGCGACTGCCCGACCGCTTCGAGTCGGGAGCGGAGTTGGTCGATTCTGGACACGATCGCGTCTCCGTCGGGGTGTGGTCGATGGTAGACGGGAGTAGAGTCTGGCATGCGTGATCGACTCAAGCGCACCGACGGGCACACACTGGTTTTTCCCTCGATCCTGTCGGCCGATTTCGCGAGCCTGGGCGAAGAGAGCGCCGGGGTGCTCCAATCCGGCGCCGATGGGCTGCACCTGGACGTGATGGACGGGCACTTCGTGCCAAATCTGACGATGGGCCCGGACGTGTGCCGGTGTTTGCGCGCTCGCTTTGCCGATGCCTGTCTCGACGTGCACCTCATGGTGAGTTATCCCGAGCAGTTTTTTGAGCCCTTTGCGCAGGCCGGGGCCGATCACCTGACGTTCCATCTCGAGGTGATGAATTCGGACAAGGCGGCCGCGCTGGCCGACGACGTGCGCCAGTTGGGAGTTACCGCCGGACTTGCGGTCAATCCGATGACACCGATCGAGCCGGTGCTCTCCATCGCCGATCAGTTCGAGATGATCCTGGTGATGAGCGTCCAGCCGGGGTTTTCCGGACAGGCGTTTCGGCCCGAGGTGCTGGAGAAGGCGCGGCGGCTGCGCGAGCAGGGATATCGCGGGTGGATCCAGATGGACGGGGGGGTGGGCCCGAAAAACGCCGCGCAGGTGCGAGGGGCCGGGGTCGACGTGCTGGTCGCGGCGTCGGCGATCTTCGGACTGCCGCCCGATAATCGCCCTGGGGCGATTTCCGGTCTCCGCAGTTCGGGGGAATGACAGAAAGGAGACAATCGCGGTTCTTTGACCTGCCAGAGCGGAAGTTTCTAACAGACACCGTACACCGCTGTGGAGCGGATGATCGATTCGGGTGTTTGCTGCCGATGGTGGTGTTGATAGGATTCTCGCGCTGGCGGGATTGGGGTTCGCCTGAGAACGAACGTCTATGGCCAAGGCTCGCGATTTCACGTTACTGCTGATCCGCTCGTGTGCGACGGAGTGGGACGATTGCGGGCGGCTGGTGGGTTCGAGTGACCTGCCGCTGTGCGAGTCGGGGCGCGGACGCCTCGAGCAGGCGCTGGATGCGATGGGCCCGATCGATCTGGACCTGGTTTTCAGTTCGCCGGACGAGAGTTCGGTGCAGATTGCCGAACTGGTGGCCGGGAGCACCAACGCCAGGGTTAGAGTCGTGGAGAGCCTTGCCGACATTCACCTCGGGCTGTGGGAAGGGCTGCAGGCGGATCAATTGGCCGAGCGCTATCCGACCGCTTTTCGTCAATGGCAGGCCGACCCTGGCTCGGTGCAGGTGCCGGGGGGCGAGTCGTTTCACGGGGCGCGGGAGCGGATTGTCGATGGGCTTGTGCGGGCGATGGAGAAGTCCCGCGCCAGGAATACCCGGATTGGGGTGGTGGTGCGCCCGATGGCTTGGGCGGTGCTACGCTGTTGGCTTGGATCGATGCCGTCGAGTCAGGTCTGGGAGGCGTTGCGTGATGCCCCGCTCTTGGCATGGCACGAAGCGGACCTTGGGCAGTTGCTCAGCGCCGCCGGTTCGACGGATTCGGAATCGTGAGCCGTTGACTCGGAAGTAGTGGAAGAAATCAGGCGGGGTCGGTTCTGTGGGGGCCGATCTTGAAACGGAACATCGGCATGACCAATGTGGCTGCACGGACGTGGGCGGAACTCAAGCCGGCCCGTCGCTCGGCGATCCCCGAAGGTTTGTGGCTGCGTTGCCCCAGTTGTGGACAGATGGTGTACCGGCGGCAGATGGAAGCCAATCTCCATGTATGCCCGGAGTGTCAGCACCACTTCCGCATTTCGGCGACGGAGCGCGTCAACCAGTTGAGCGACCCCGGCACCTTCGAGGCGATGTTCACCGGGCTGACATCGACCGACCCACTCCAGTTCTGCGATCTCAAGTCCTACTCGGAACGCCTGGCCAGCGAGCAGCGGCGGACGGGCCAGGACGATGCGGTGGTGGCCGGGCGCTGCTTCGTCAAGGGCCGTCCCACGATGGTGTGCTGCCTGGACCTGACGTTCATGATGGGGTCGATGGGCTGCGTGGTCGGCGAGACGGTGACGCGCACAATCGAGTCGGCGATGGAGCAGAAGTTGCCGCTGGTGATCGTCAGTTGCTCGGGCGGGGCGCGGATGCAGGAGTCCGGGCTGAGCCTGATGCAGATGGCCAAGACGTCGGCGGCCCTGGCTCGCTTTGATCACGCCGGCGGGCTGTTCATCAGCGTGCTGACCGACCCCACCACCGGCGGGGTGACGGCCAGTTTTGCGATGCTGGGAGACGTGATACTCGCCGAGCCGAAGGCGCTGATCGGGTTTGCCGGGCCCCGGGTGATCCGGCAGACGATCCGACAGGATCTGCCCGACGGGTTCCAGCGGGCCGAGTTCCTGATGCAGTCGGGACTGGTCGACCGCGTGGTGGCCCGCAAGGACTTGCGCACGGAGATTGCGCGCCTGATCGACTATGCGGGCGGGTGACTTCGAGGCGCTGGGGCGGTGGATCGCGTCGCGCCCGCGGGTGAGCGGGTTGCTGGCGGGGATGGCTTTCGGGCTGTTGATGGCGTTGGCCTACCCCCCGGTGTGGCTGTGGGGGCTGGTGTTCGTGGCGCCGCTGCCGCTGGTGCTGGTCAGTTGGCACGCGCGGGAGCGGGCGCTGACGTGCGCCTTCTGGTGCGCGATCGGCGTGTCGCCGTGGTGGCTCCTGGCGCACATCTGGGTTGCCCGGGTGTCGGCGTTCGGGGTCGTGCCGCTGGTGATCGTCCTGTCGGCGCTGACGGGTGCGGCGGTGTGGGCCGTCGCGGGCGTGCAACGGCGGTTTGCGTGGTCGGTGTGGACGTGGGGGCTGATCTGGGTCGGGTTTGAGTTTCTGCGCGGGCAGATTCTCGCGGGCGGGTATGCGTGGTACTTCCTGGCACATCCGCTGGCGGGGCAGCGTTTTCTGGCCTGGCCCGCGGCGATGGCGGGGACGTATGCGGTCAGTCTGCTGGTGACGCTGCCGGCGACGGCGCTGGTGGCTTGGAGCATCGGGCGGCGTCGCGTGGCATGGGCATGGGCGGGCGTGTGCCTGGCGTGGGTGGTCGCGGGGGTGGCGGTGGACCCGTGGCCTGAGGCGACTGGCCATCTGCGCGTGGGCGTGGTGCAGACCGACGTGCCGCAGGACATCAAGATCGACTGGGCGATGGGTCAGCGTTTCGAGGACTGGCAGGCGATGAAGGCGTTGATCGCGCAGGCGGGGGCACTGGAGCCTGACCTGATCGCGCTGCCCGAGGCGATGAGCCCGGGTTGGACGCTTGACGCGGTGTCGCTCGAGCACGAGCGGCGGAAGATGCTCGAGTTTGAACGGCGCGGGCCCGATGGGGTGATGGAGCGCTACCCGGTGACGCTGTTCGCCGATGAGTTGATCCTGATGCAGGGCGCGTTGCGGACGCCGATCATGATTGGCGGACCGGGATTCGAGGGGTTGCACATCGAGCCCGACGAGCATCGGCGTTTCTGGTACCTGGCCGAGGAGCGATACAACTCGGTGTTCGTGATCGAGGATGGGCAAGCGCCGACCAAGCGATATGATAAGGTGGCGTTGACGCCGTTTGGCGAGTACATGCCCTACATCTCGCGCTCGGACTGGCTGGAGAAGCAGTTGCTGGGGATCGGGGCGTCGGGGATGCAGTTTGACCTGGACGCGGGAAAGCGGGCCGAACCGCTGGAGGTCAGGCTGGCCGATGGGCGGACGGTGTCGGTGGCGGCGCCGGTGTGTTTCGAAGCGACGATGCCCTCGGTCTGTCGTCGAGTGGTGGGCAGGGCAGGGTCGGCCCAGGCAATGATCAACCTGACCAACGACGGGTGGTTCGGCTGGTGGGAGCCGGGGCGTGAGCACCACATGCTGACGGCCCGGTGGCGGTGCCTGGAACTGGGCGTGCCGATGGTGCGGGTGGCCAACACGGGCATCAGCGGGGCGTTTGACCAGCGCGGACGAGTGGTCGCACAGGGAGTGGTGGATGCGGTCGGGCGCGAAGTTCCCGGGCGGGGATCGGGGGTGGCGGTGATGGAGATTCCGACGGTGTCGGGGCGAACGATGTATGCGCGCGTGGGAGATGTGGCGGGGTGGGGGTGCCTGGGGGCCAGCGCGGGACTTGTGCTGGCGGCGGCGGTGAGAGGCCGATCAAAGCGCGGGGAAAAGGCGGGGTAGCAGAAGGGCGTCTGGAAGAGGTTGCCGCTGGGAGATGGGTGCGTCGGGCGAACTCCGGACGCAGATCGGGCGTCGTGAAGTCAGGCGGTGGAATGAGGAAGCGAATGATGCGGAACTGGGCGACGTGGATGAAGGCGGGGCTCTGCGTGGCGGCCTTGGCGGGCGGCTGCGCCACGAGCAGCTCGACGGGGAACACCTCCAAGCCGAGGGAAACCGTGACCCCCCCGGCTACCACACTGGCGTATTCCGACCCGGTGGTGCGGTCGCAGTTGCGGGAGCGGGCGCTCGATGAGTTGATGAGGGCGGCTTCGAGTGAGTGGGCGCTGGAGCGGGCCAACGCGATCGAGGGGCTGCTGGAGGCCCCATCGCGCGTGGAGGCCATCGCGGCGGCGGGTCTGAAGGACGAGAACGAGGGCGTGCGATCGGTCGCGGCGATGGTGGTGGGGCGAGCGCGCCTCGGGTCGCTGGCGGCGTCGGTCAGGCCGATGCTGACCGACTCATCGGCGTATGTCCGTGCTTCTGCGATCTTCGCGTTGACGCGCCTGGGAGAGGATCCGGATCGCACGCCGTTGTCCGACCTGCTGTTTGACGATCGTTCGACGCGGAAGCGGGCGCACGCGGCGTTCATTCTGGGCGAGTTGGGGGACAGGTCGGCATTGCCGATGCTCTCCGAGGCGGCCCGCCAGCGGACCCCGGGCGCCACGCAGGCCGAGCAGAAGGTGCTGGAACTTCAGATCGCCGAGGCGATGGTCAAACTGGGGGAAAGGTCGCAATTAGACCCGATCCGTGCCGCGTTGCTGCCCTCGAGCCCAGAGATGCTCGAGTCGGCGGCGCTGGCGGCGCAGATCATCGGGTCGCTGCAGGACCGGGAATCGATTGACCGTCTCATCAACCTGTCGGCCTATCGGGGTCAGCAGGGGACAGAGCCCCCGGCCGAGGTGATGCTGGCAGTGGCGGGGGCCCTGAGCACGCTGGGCGTGCCCGACGGGACGTTTGTGGCCGACCGGTATGTTGGCAGCGGGCAAGAGGCCGTGCGGGCGCAGGCGGCCTTTGTGTATGGCCAGATCGGTCGTGTGGACAACCTCGGCAGGTTGGACGCGCTGCTGGGGGATGAGAGCGGGCTGACGCGGGTGTCGGCGGCTACGGCGGTGCTGAGGATTTTGAAGCAGGACCAGGCTTCGGCGGGGCTGTAGGGGGCGAAAAAGGACCGTCGGGGTCGATCTGCAAAGGTGTTGGAGGCGTATGGTTCCCCCGCCGAGCGGGCATGTGGTGCTGTGTGCAGAGGCGGAAAGAGTTTGGGCAGGCTGGCGATCACGCATTGGCACGAAGCGGCCGCTATGCTTTGAGTCCTCCGGCTTCCGGATGGAGTCGGGGCGACAGGCGGGTTGGGGCCCGGCGAAGGGGTGAATCGTCGCGGGCAGGGCAAACGAGGGCCGAGCACATCGGCCCGACTCAGGCGAGGAGTCAGGCGTGCATATCTTGACGAAGGTATTCGTGCTGTTCGCGGCGGTGCTGAGCATCATGCTGTCGGCGCTGACGATTTCGTACACGATCAACACGGACCAGATCGTGTCCAACTACAACGACGCGCTGGCGTCGGCGGAGGTGGCCTCGGAGTCGCTGCGGGCGCAGACGGCCCAGCACGAACTGGTCAGCCGCGAAAAGGACTCGGAGATCCAGTCGCTGCGGGCCCAGTTGCAGGCGAACACGGCGGCGATGCGCGATCTCGAGTCGGCCAACGGGCGCCTTCAGACCGACCTTCGCGGCGTGCAGGCCGACAAGGCGGCGGCCGACCGCCGCGTGCAGGGGGCGCTCGAGGCGACCAAGGCACAGGCCTTGATCATCGAGGCCTACAAGAACGAAGTGACCCAGTTGCGGAACAACGAACTGCAGGCCCGCGAGCAGATGCTCCAGTTGGAAGAACGCCTCAGCAACGAGATCTCACGCATTCAGGTGATGGAGGCCAGCAACCGGGCGCTGCAGGAGCAGATCGCCAACCTTCAGGGCGTGGGAAGCAGGCCGGCCCAGACCGGTGGACCCACCGAGCCGCAGGAGATTCCCGGTGCGGTCATCCGCGGCCTGGTGCAGAACGTCACGTTTGACTCGGCCATGGGGCAGTACGTCGTCCAGGTCAACCTGGGGCAGAATGACCGGGTCAATCGCAACAACAAGTTGATCATCACCCGGGGCAACGAGTACATCGCCGATGTGGTGGTCATCAGCAGCGACCTGAACGTGTCAACCGCCCGTGTGACGCTCCTGCAGGCCGGCAAGGTCGTGCAGGCCGGTGACACCGTGGTGTCGAAATTGCAGCCCTGACGCGCACTCTGCAAGGAAAGGATCAGGACATGAGCCAGTTCGGAATGCAGATGCCCGGCGGGAGGCAGTCACGCGGCCCGGTGCCCGACGTGTACACGGCCCTGATGTTCGTCGCCGTCGTGGCGCTGGCCACGGCCTGCGCGGTGCTGTGGATCAATGCCTCAAAGGTGGGCGTCAACGGAAGCCCGTTCGAGTTGCAACAGCAGGGGCGGATTCAATTGAAGCGCTAATAAGGGGTCAGGCGGTGGCCAAGACCCCGCGGCGCGGCCCCGCCCCCGGACGTCCCGGCCTTGGACGCCGGGGTTTGAGGCTCTGCGGCGGGTGCGAAGCCCGAGATTCAAGAACAAACGCGGCCCTCGCCGACGCGGCGGGGGCTGTTGTTTTTGGGGTGAGGGGTGCCCGCTGTGGGCCCCGGGCCGGGACCGATGACCCGGAAACCCAGCGGCGGGGCGTGGTGGCGATGGCCGCACGGGCCGGTTCAACCGGCTGCCGGCCGGGGGTCTGCGTGGCGAGGGCACGCGCGCAGATGGGCGGACTGGCCGGAAATGCTTGACTCGCCGGAGCGCAGGGCTACATTTCGCGTTGCCGGGAGCGATGCTGTCGGCGACACGTTGGGGCGGTAGCTCAATTGGTTAGAGTCCCGGACTGTCGATCCGGTGGTTGCGGGTTCGAGTCCCGTCCGCCTCGCTTGAAAACGCCGCGTTGGCAGCCGATGACACGGCGCGCCCAAGAGCGCACAAATCCCGACCTTTACGCGAGTTGCGGCGGCCTTCCGAGGCCGCCGCGGTGCGTTTTGCTGCGCTCGCGTCGTTGGCGGGGGATGACGCGGATTGGCCGGGATTGAATCTGCGCGCTGCTGCGGGCGCTGCGATTCCTGGCGGCCTTTGGGCGTGATTCGCAGCGCGGATGTCGGGCCAGTCCCCGCCCCGTTGGGCGACGTTGGCCCGTGGGCGGAACGAGCCGCCGACCCTGCCCGTTGGGCCCCTTCCCGCCCGTGCGTCCCCGTGGCGGCAACGGCGGCCTCGGCGGCGGCGCTGTTGGCTAGGGGGAGAGCGGGCAGCGCGTCGAGCGCCTTCGACGTATCCGCCAGCGCGACCTGGGCGCAGCGGTCCATCGTCAGCGTGATGGTCGAGTGGCGGGCCAGCGTCTGCGCGACCTTCGGCGTCACGCCCGAGCGGGCGAGCCGCGTGATGAACGTGTGCCGCAGGGCGTGGAAGTCGATGACGCGCCCGGCCTCGTCGCGGACGGCGATGCCCGCGGCCGCGAGGCCGATATCGGCCTGTGCGAGCGCCGGGGCATCGTGGATGCCGTCGACGACCATGCCCACGACGTGACCTCGGCCTGGAGGTCTTTAACCTTGTCCGCCCAGCCCTTGGGCAGCACGTCGGCGAAGGCCACATCGACGCCGACTTGTGAGGCGGCCACCTCGGCCGTTCGCTGGTTGTCGCCAGTCATCATCACCACGCGCCGCCTCAGTGCGTTGATCGTGGCGATGGCATCCGTCGATTCGGGCCGTACCGTGTCAGACACGGCCACGATCCCCGCACCGCGGCCATCCATCGCGACGTACACTGGCGTGCGCCCCTTCGCCTCCAAAGCCGCGGTCTTCTCCGCCAGCGCGGACCGGTTACCGCGCTGAGCCAGCAACGCCGCCTTGCCGGCCAGCACGGCGTGCCCGTCCACCGTGGCCTCGACGCCGTGCCCGACCACGGCCCGGAAGCCGATGGGTTCGGCGAGCGATCGTTCGCGTGCCGTGGCCTCACAGACGATCGCCGCGGCGAGCGAGTAGAGGTACTCCGCGCCCGTGCGCATCGCCACGAGCGTGTCCATGTTGGCGCTGAAGTGCCGCAGACCCTTCCACGCGGATCGGAAGAACTGCCACCCGCACCAGAAAATCACCGGCGTCGTGAGCGCGAACTGGAGCCTGTTGATCCGGGGAACGTTGAGCGCCTCGATCTTCCCGTGCGACATGGCGATGGCAAGTACGGGCAGTGGCATCGCCGCGCCGACGATCGCTTTTCGGGGCAGTCGCCGGGTCTCAATTTCGCCCACGTTCATGTGGGTCGCGTGGTCGTCGGCGCACCCGCCGCCGCGCATCGCGTGCCCAGCGTGTGCTCCGGCTCTCAGTGCCGCCAGCATCGGCTCGTGGTCGTGCCCCACGTGCCCGCGCGGAGGTTTCATCGCTCGGACTGTCACCTGCGGCAAGATTGCCTTGTCTGTTGTCCACTGCCTTGGCAAGCGTCTCCGGTCGCGTCGCTGTGGGCTCATGCTTTACCGTCGCCACCCTGGTGGCGAAGTTCACGCTCGCCGAAGAGGCGCCGGGCTGCCTGGCGAGCCGCTTCTCGATCGGGTTTGCGCATGAGGCCCAGGTCATGCCCTGGACCGGCAGGTCGCAGCGCACTTGTGACGTCGCCAACGTGCGAGCGGCCGCTGCCCCGTGCGTGTGCGCCGGGGACGCGTCGTGATTCTCGGTGCTCATGCGCGTTGTCCCAGGCGATCGGTCCTGGACTGATTACCTCGCAATCCTCCCAACCAGTTCGACAATTTCCTCCACCATCGCTGCCTGCTGGTCCTTGTCGCCGTGCATGGCGTGGTTGGCGCAGTGGGAGAGGTGGTTTCGCAGCAGGTTCTTGGCGACAGACCGCAGCGACTCCTGCACTGCCGCGCACTGCTGGATGATGTCGGCGCAGTACCGATCGTCCTCGATCATGGCGGCGATACCCCGGACCTGCCCCTCGATCCGCCTGAGGTGCTTGAGGTTCGCCGACTTGATGGCCGCATCCACGCCTGACGCGTGCGCGCCCGGGCCGACACCATCGCGCGCGGCCTCCAAGCCGGCCGCTACACCGCACCCGCAGCACGCCGCTGCGCCCCTGTCAGATGCCGCCGCCGCACCCTTGCCGCCCCGCCCCCTCTTTGCCGCGTCCCGCTTCTTCATGACTGCTCATTCCTTGTGAGTATCCGTTGACGCTCACCCTAGACTGCATCGTTACCCGCAACACTCGCCGCGGGCGGCGTTCTGGTTCATTCCAACCCAGCACAATGCGCTCTTCGTCGCGCTGCCCGCTGCGACCGACCGGACGGCCACGCCTTGTACCCCGACCACTGCGTTCGTCACGCTCTGCACGCAGTGCCCGCACGTCATGTCGTCGATGGTGAGTGTGAACGAGGTGTGGTTGGAAGGTGCAGTATTGGTCGAACTCATCCCGAATCTCCCTTGTGGATGATACTCCCCCCCAGTATATATGTCAACAGACATGTCAACTCAAGCCATCATGTTTGTGGGAGCACCAGCGAGCACACCCAGGGCCGATTCCCCCGCACGGAGCGGCCGAAAGTGACCCTCTTCTGCACCGCTCACCGGATCGCCTCGCTGCGCACCTGACGCTTCCACTTCCACTCCTCGACCGCGCAGAACGCGCACGGCACGATGAACAGCGTGATCAGCGACACGGTCATGCCTCCCACCGACGGAATGGCCATCGGCTGCATGATGTCCGCGCCGCGCCCGGTGGCCCAGAAGATCGGCATGAGTGCGAAGATGGTGGTGGCGCTGGTCATGAGACAAGGACGGATGCGCTTGAGCCCGGCTTCGATCACCGCCTCGCGGATCTCGCGGACCGAGGCGAACCTGCGGTCCTTGAAGATTGCTTCGAGGTAGGTCGACATGACCACGCCGTCGTCGTCTACGACTCCGAAGAGCACCAGGAAGCCGACCCACACCGCGACCGAGAGGTTGACACCCCAGAGGGCGAGCATGATGAACCCGCCCGATGCCGAGATGATTACGCCGAAGAAGATGACCGGTGCGATCCACCAGCGCGAGAAGCCCAGGTACAGCATCACGAACATGATCGTGAGCGTGATGGGAACGAGGATCTGCATCCGCTTGGTGGCGCGGACCTGGTTTTCAAACTGCCCCGACCACTCCCAGTAGTAACCGGGTGGGAGCGTCAGCCGCCCGTCCGTGAGCGCCTGACGCAGAACACGCTCGGCGTCCTGAACCACGGAGACCTCGTCGCGATCACGCGTGTTCATGGTCACGTAGCCGACCAGCAGCCCACGTTCGCCCTTGATCTCCTGCGGGCCGAGCACCGTCGAGATGCTCGCAAGTTGTGCGAGCGGCACCTGCGCACCGGTGGACGACGGCACGTTGATTCGCTGGATCGCGTCCATGTCCTCGCGGAAGTCGCGCGCGAGCCGAACCCGGATTGGGTACCGCTCACGCCCCTCGACCGACTCCATGAGGTTCATCCCGCCCAGCGCCATCTCGATGACGTCCTGCACGTCGCGGATGTTGACGCCGTAGCGGGCGATCCGCTCGCGGTCGATCTCGATCTGGATGTACGGCTTGCCGACGATGCGGTCCGCAACGATGTCCGTCGCGCCCGGCACTTCCCTGAGCAACTGCTCGATCTGGAGTCCGATCTTCTCGATCTCGCGGAGATCGCTCCCGTAGATCTTCACGCCCATCATGGCGCGGAAGCCGGTCTGGAGCATGACCAGCCGTGTCTGGATCGGCTGGAGCCACGTGGGAAGCACCCCGGGGATGGCGGTTTTCTCCTGGAGTTCAGCAATGATCTCCTGCTTGGTGATCCGCCGCTCCTCGGGCCAGATCCACGAGAGCGGCGTGCGGATGACGCCCGGCCAGTCGGAGAAGAACCGTTCAACCCTGTAGGTGCGCCACTGGCTCTCGGGCTTCAAGATGACGATGGATTCCATCATCCCGATGGGCGCGGGGTCCAGTGCGGATTCGGCACGCCCGATCTTGCCGACGACGCTCTCCACCTCCGGTACACTCGCGATGGCCAGATCCTGCTTGCTGTTGACCTCGACCGCCTGGGACAGGGATGCCTGGGGCAGCAGCGACGGCATGTACAGAAGCGAGCCTTCGTCCAAGGGCGGCATGAACTCCCGGCCCAGGCCGGGGAGGATGCGTCCCTCCTTGAGAACCTCAAGACCAGCGCCCGACTCGGCGTCGCGCTCTGCGGGATCCTGGCGACGCCAGAGAAGACGGATCCTCTCGGCGCCTTTCGCATCGCGGACACGCTGCCAGCGGAGTTGATCGAGTTCCAGAAGTGGCCGCGTGATGTCGGCGTCCCCCGGCTCGTACATGGCGTGCTTGAGTTGCGGTGAGGCCTGCTCTGATGCAAACGCGTTCACCACCCACTCGACGGGCGCCAGGGTGCGGTGGATGCCGAGCCACACCGAGAGCCCGGCAAAGAGGATCAGAACCGGCGCCACCATGAAGAGCCTCTTGTGGTCCAGCACCCAGCGGAGCGTCGGCACGTATCCCCGGGCGATGACCCGCGACACCGGGTTTCGCTCCATCGGGTGGAACTTCTCGCGCGTCATTCGAATCGCGCACAACCCGACCCCAATCCCCACACCGGCCGCCGCCAGCCATCCACGATCGTGGGCCCCTCCCAGCCCCCACATGAAGGCCAGGTGTGTCGCGAGCGTGGCCAGAAGCCCGACGCCAACCGCGACCGCGACTGTAGTCCGGTGCTTCCACGCCACCGGCCGATAGAGCAGGTAGCACAGGAAGGGAACCACCGTGATGGCGAGGATCACCGACGACCCGATCGCAAACGTCTTGGTAAAGGCCAGCGGCTTGAAGAGTTTGCCTTCCTGGTCGGTCAGGAAGAACACCGGGATGAACGAGACGATCGTGTTCGTGACGGCCGTGAGGATCGCGCCGCCGACCTCCGCCGCACCATCGTACACCAGGCCGAAGTGCCCCTTCTCCTGCCGTTCTTCCGCCGACGCGGTGGCGATTCGGCGGTAGATGTTCTCCGTCATGATGATGCCCATGTCCGTGATGCTGCCGATGGCGATCGCCAGGCCCGCCAGCGACATGATGTTGCTGTCCACGCCGACCACGTACATCAGGATGAATGACCCCGCCAGGGCCAGCGGGAGCGTCGGCAGGACGGTCGCCGTCGAACGCAGGTGCATCAGGAAGAACAGCACGACGACCCCGGCGATCAGCGCCTCTTCAAACAACGCCCTCTTCAGCGTGTCGATGGTCTCCTGCACGATGGTGGTGCGGTCATAGAACGGTACAAGCCTCACGCCCGACACCCGCCCGTCAGCGAGCGTCTTGCGGGGAAGACCTGCCTCGAGCAGGGCGATCTTCTCCTTGACACGCGCGATCACCTCACGCGGGTTCTCGCCGTACCGCATGAGCACCACGCCGCCGACCGCCTCAACGCCGCCCCTGTCCAGCGCGCCGCGCCGGAAATCAGGGCCAAGATGGACCGTCGCCACGCTGCGCAGGTACAGAGGCGTGCCCTCCTCCTGGCGGATCACGACCCGCTCAAGATCGTCCACGGACTTGATGAACCCCAGCCCGCGTATGAAGTACTCGACGCCGTTCTGCTCAATGACCTTCGCACCAACGTCGATGTTGCTCTTGCCGACAGCCTCGACAATCTCCATCAACGTCACCCCGTGAGCCCGCATCTTGTCCGGGTTGATGTCGATCTGGTACTGCTTGACGAAGCCGCCGACGCTCGCGACCTCGCTCACGCCCGGCACCGTCTGCAGTTGGTAGCGTATGTACCAGTCCTGGATCGATCGCAGTTCGGCGAGGTCGAACCCTTCCCCCTCGACCGTGTACCAGTAGATCTGACCGAGCGCGGTGGCGTCCGGGCCGAGCACAGGGGTCACGCCCGCGGGCAGTCGCTGCTGGGCGACGTTCATCCGCTCGAGCACGCGCGCCCGCGCCCAGTAGTAATCCACGCTGTCCTCGAAGATCACGAAGACCATCGAGAACCCGAAGCCGGACATGGATCGGATCGCCTTCACCCCGGGCGTGCCGGTCAGGCTTGTCGTGAGCGGATAGGTCACCTGATCGTCAACGTCCTGCGGGCTGCGCCCCTCCCAGTCGGCGTACACGATCACCTGCTTCTCGCCGATGTCGGGAATCGCGTCCACTGGCAGCCGGAGAATGGTCCAGTACCCGGCAGCACAGATGCCGAGGATGATGAGTGTCATCAGGAACGTGTTCTTCATGCACCAGCCAATGACGGCGTTGACCATGGGTGGTTCCTCCGCTCAGTGCTTGTGGCCGCCGGTTGGCGCGGGCGTTGTTGATGGCATCGCGTCAGCACCGGGCTGCGCCGGCGTGCCGGCTTGCTTTGCGGTTCCTCCGTGGTCATGGCCCATCGTTGCGTGCAGCCCGCCGGGGTAGAAGAGGCTCGGGTGCCCGGTGACCTGGAACTGGCTGTCGATCAGGAAGTTGCCGCGGGTCACCACGCGCTCCCCCGCCGACAGGCCCGACAGCACGGGGAAGTACGCGCCCGCCCTCGGCCCGAGCGTGAGTTCTCGCGGCTCGAACAGGCCGCGAGCCTTCTCCACGTACACGATCTGGCGGGTACCAGCATCCAGCACGGCCACCACGGGCACCGACAGCACGCCGCCACCGGTGCGTGCCGCCTCCGCGGGAGCCGCTTCGACCTCCTTGAGTTTCATCCTGCACACCGGGCAGCGTCCCGGTTCGTCGTATGTCTTCTCGCCCTCGCACTTCATCGGACAGAGGTACCTGGCCGCCGGCGACGGCGTTGCCACAGATGTATCGCCGTGCTCGTCACTGTGCGCGGCGTGTTCGGCGTGATGTGCGGGGCTGCCCGTCGGCTCGCCCGGGATCTGTTCCAGGGGCATCTCGCAGATCGGGCAGGCCCCGTCTGCTTCCGTGAGCACCTGAGGGTGCATCGGGCAGGTGAACTTGCCCTCGACGCCCGTCGGCGCGGCCCGTCCCTCGGAGGTCAGCGTCGCCGAGATCGACGCCGTCACGAACATCCCCGGCTTGAGCGCGTGGTCGTGGTTGTCGATGTGGACCGGGATGCGAATCGTCCGGGACGGTTCGTTCACGATCGGTTGCACGAACGTGACCAACCCTTCGAACGTGCGACCGGGAATGGCCTCCGCTGACAGCCGCACCTTCTGGCCGTACCGGATCCACGGAAGGTCGAACTCGTACACCTCCAGGTACACCCAGACCGAATCAAGGTTGGCGATCCGGTAGAGCATGTCCCCGGCCCTGAAGGACGCATTCTGCACGATCGCCTTTTCAATGACTGTGCCGCTGATCGGCGAATAGAGCGTGACGCGGTCGGTCGTCTGCTTCTGGTCGACCAGGCTGGCGATCTGCGCATCGGTGAGCCCGAGCAGACGGAGCCGGGTCTTGGCAACGTTCGCCAGTGCCTCCCCCGCCCCGCCGGCTTGCAAGGAAATGAGAAGTTCCTGTTGCGCCACCAGCAGTTCGGGGCTATAGACCTCCGCCAGGTGGTCGCCCTTGCGAATCTCCACGCCGGTGAAGTTCACGAACAGCCTCTCGGCGTACCCGTCCACCCGCGCCGTGATCGTGGCCAGCGAGGACTCGTTGTACTCGATGCGTCCGACGGCCTGGAGTTCACGCGACAGCGGGCGATGCTCGACAGCCACCGTCTCCACGCTCGCCATCGCAAGCGCGTGTTCGGAGAGTTGAAGCGTGGGAACCTCGCCGGCCGCGTTCGCCGCCGCCGAGGCCGCCGGAATGAGCGGCATCTCGCAGATCGGGCAGTCGCCCGGGCGATCCAGCCGGACCTGCGGGTGCATCGAGCAGGTGTAGACCTGCTTGGCGGGCGCGGGAACGGCCTGGCCGGACGCCGCCACGCCGGATGTGGGCCGTGCGCCGCTTCCTCGCCCCAGCCAATACCCTCCGGCGGCGGCAAGCACGATCACGGCAACGATCGACACAATGGCGGTGCTTCGCTTCATGGACGGGCCTCCTTGGGCTCCGAAGACTTCGAGGCGTTCACGGGCAGCACCGGCGCTCCGTCCGGTGTCGCGCCGGCAATCACAAGAGAAATCGACGCGATGGCCAGTTCGCGCTGGGCCTTCGCTTCAATGGCGGCGAGTTCGAACTCGAGCAATCGACGCTGCGCATCGATCACATCGAGGAACGTGGATCGCCCGCTCGCGTAGCCCGAGCGCGCGGCCTCCAGCGACTGCTGCGCTTTGGGAAGAAGCGTCGATCCGAACAACGTCGCGTTCCGTCCGCTCTCCCGGTACATGTAGAGCATCGAGGCCAACTCGGCCGCAATCGCGATCTGCTCGGCCGACAGCCGGGCCTCGGCCGACCGCTTGTCCGCCTGTGCCGCGGCGATCTCGGCCTCGATCTTGTCGCGCCAGATCGGAAGGGTCATGCTTGCGATGGGTCGCCACATGATCGGGCTGGCCTTCACGTCCGCCTCGATGCCGATCGTCAAGTCGGGCACCCGGCTCGTCCGCGCCAGGCCAAGCATCGCCTCGCCCCGCCGCACGTCGGCCTCCATCTGCCGAAGCACGGGGTTGCGCTCCGCGGCCATCACCAGCACCGCGTCCGCAGATGGGGGCGGCGTGCCGCCCTCGAACGTGCCGGGGATGGGCACGGACGTGTCGGCCGGCGAGTGACCGAGGGCGGCCCGAAACTCAGCCTCCAGAACGCTGCGCGAATCCTCCAGGTTGGCGATCTGGTTGGCGAGTTGATCACGCTCGATCTGAGCACGCAGCACATCCTGGATCGTGCCCCGGCCGGCGCCGACCTGCTGCTGGGCCTGCAACTCAACATCTTCAAGCAGCGCCAGCGCGTCGCGCTGAACTCGGATGGTGTCGCTCAGAAAGTGCAGCCGGATGTACGCGGACTTGGTGGCATACGCGGTTGCCAGCACCTGGCGCTGGAATCCGAAGTACCCCACCTGCGCCTCGGCCGCGGCCACGTCTGCGGCGGCGCGCAACTTGCCGGGTCCGGGCAGGTCGAGCATCAGACCGGGCATCACCGCCTCCAGCATGTCGGTGATGTCGGCCTCGAAGGTCAGCCGCGGATCAGGCAACGACCGTGCCGGGGTGATGCGCTCGACCGAGCCCGCCCACGCGTAGTACGACGCCTCGACACGCGGATTGTTGAGGATGGCGTACCGCAGGTACTCGGCCAGCGGCGACTCGGTCGTGAGCGGGGGAAGGGTTGGCTTCGCGTCGCCGGGCCGGTACACCGATCGGACACTCTCCAGGTCAGCCCTCGCCTGGCGCTGGCTTGCGATGGGCCTGCCGGCACAGCCGGCCAGCAGAGCCGCGGAAAGCACGATGACCACGGCACGGCCCCGGCCAAGAACGGTCCGTCTCATGGCCGGCCTGCCTTGCGCGCCACGGCGGCATCGCCGAAGGTCCAGTGCATGGGCGCGATGGTCCTGATGCTCGGGCCGGGCAGCGCCGGTGAGCACCACGCCCACGGCAAGGACCGCGGCCAGAGCGATGGATGTGCCAACGATCATGTGCAACCTCCGTCAACCGGGGAAACCACCGGCCACGCCAGCGCGCGAACAGCGCATGGAAATGTGGGTTCTCTGGCAGTCCGGCGCCCATGCTCTGCGCGGGAACGTCGCAGGACGACCCTGGGCACCGGCCGGGCCGACCTGCTAGACGATCAGCGCGCAGTGCATGCGCACCAGCGACGTCAGAGGTCGCGGAAATGCCTCATCCACGCGCCAGCGGCCTCCGGCCCACTCGTGCGGACGGATTTCGCGCCGCCGGCCCCAGTTCAGGACCGCCTCGACGACCTGCGCCGGCGCCTCCAGGTTCGACTTCTCGGCCGCGAGCATCTTGCCGCCGGCGTGCCCACACGGGCAGTCCTTGGGGTGGTCTGCGGGGGCCTTCTCCGAGGGGGATTGCCGGTGCGTGCCCTGGCTTGCCGATGGGCCGTGACAACAGGTCCGCGTCGCCGGGGCCGGGGCCGGGGCCGGGGCCGCGGCGGGGGCGGGGGCCGCGGCCGGGGCGGGGGCGGCCGTGACGATCAGGCCGGCCACACCGGCCCTGTCCTGCGGCAGCGTGCCGTTCAGACACGACCGGCCGCCGCCGAGCACCATGCCGACGTTGCAGCAGCACCACGGCAGCGCACAGGCCAGGAGCAGGCTGACCAAGGTGCGAACGGGGCTGCTGGAGGCGCACATCATACTGCGGGGGAGTATACGGACCCCTGATGCGTCGGTCAACCGCTGGCAGTCCGGGCGTCCACAAGACTTCTTCGCAAAGCCGGCGCCGCCTGCCAGGCCGGACCGACGGTGACACCCTGCCTCCCTCGGGCCGGAAACCCGCACCCGTGCCCCGGGTGCCCCGCACAGCCGGCGGGGGCGCCGCAACTGGCGGCCACCCCAGACATGCCGGACCACACGGCTCCCACGCGGCGCCGCGCCGGCCTTGGTGCATGGCCTGAGCCCATCCACCACGGCGCCGCCCCCTGGAGGGGTGGCGCGCGGTGGCGCCCGATCCGCGCGGCGGCCCTTCACAAGCGTTGTGAAGGGCTTGACAAGCATTGTGAAGGGCTTGACAAGCGTTGTGAAGGGCTTGACAAGCATTGTGAAGGGCTTGATAGGCGTTGTGAAGGGCCTGACAAGCGTTGTGAAGGGCCTGATAGGCGTTGTGAAGGGCCTGATAGGCGTTGTGAAGGGCCTCACGGCCGGCCGGCAGGCAGGGAGGGATGCCAGGTGGAAGCGCCGGCGAGCCGGGGGGTTCCGGGGGTTCCGGGGGTCCGGGGTTCCGGGGGTTCCGGGGGTCCGGGGTTCCGGGGGTCCGGGGTTCCGGGGGTCCGGGGTTCCGGGGGTTCCGGGGGTTCCGGGGGTCCGGGGGTTCCGGGGGGGCGCAGGAAGTGCCGGGGGGCGTTCCGGGGACGTGCGACGTGGCTCGAAACTCGCGGGCCCTCCATCTGCCGGTCGATGCCCGAGTCGAACCAGCACGCGGGCCAAGCCCGCACCCGCGCGGGTGTGCCCCGCGCTCAGCCGCGGGCCGAGCCCGCAGGAGGCATCGACATGGCCACCGTGCCGACGACGAATCTCGGCAAGATCGAGTTTTATGAATCGCACCTGCCCGCGTGGGGGACCAACGCCGTGGCCATCGGACTGACCGCCGGATCGGTGACCAGTTTGGCCACGCTGACCGCCGCGGCGCGGACGGCCTACAACGCGCACGTCGCGGCCCAGGCCGCGGCCCGCGCGGCGACCGCCAATTATTATGACAAGGTCGCGGCCATGCACGCGGGGCCGGGCGCGGGCTCTGACATGATCCGGACCATCCGCGCCTTTGCGCAGAGCAGCAACAATCCCAATGTCTACGTTCTCGCGCAGATCCCCCCGCCGGCCACGCCCGGCCCGGTGCCCGCGCCCGGGACTCCGTTTGCCTTCAAGGTCGGCCTGCTCCAGAACGGGGCGCTGGAACTGAAGTGGAAGTGTCACAATCCGTCGGGCGCCTCGGGCACGGTGTATGAAATCATGCGCCGGGTCGGCTCGGGTCCGTTCTCCTACCTGGACGCGCCCGGCCAGCGCCAGTTCGTTGACGCCGGCGTGCCGGCCGGGGCCGCCTCGGTGACCTATCAGATCACCGCGGCGCGCTCCACCACCCGCGGCAACCCGGCCCAGTTCACGGTGACGTTTGGCACCGGGGCGGGCGCCGGCACCATCGCCAGCGTGACCAGCGACGCGGTGGCGGTCAAGATGGCGGCGTGAGCCGCGCTGAGTTTGAGCCATGGCCGCCGTGAGAAGGGAACGGGCGGCGGCATCCTTTCTCGGTCACGGGAGGCACGGGCCTCCCGTGGTCGTTTTGCGGGGAGAAGCACCGAAGTCCGAAGACGGACTTCGGTGGCACGGGCAAGTGGGCGATTGATGCCACCCTGCCCGCCCTGCCTCGTTACCCCATGTGCTTCACGATCGCGTCGCCGAACTCCGAGCACTTGAGGAGTTTGGCGCCCGACATGAGGCGCTCGAAGTCGTAGGTGACGGTCTTGGCGGCGATGGCGCCTTCGATGCCCTTGATGATGAGGTCGGCCGCCTCGGTCCAGCCCATGTAGCGGAACATCATCTCGCCGGAGAGGATGACCGAGCCGGGGTTGACCTGGTCCTTGCCGGCGTACTTGGGGGCGGTGCCGTGGGTGGCTTCGAAGATCGCGTGGCCGGTGTCGTAGTTGATGTTGGCGCCCGGGGCGATGCCGATGCCGCCCACGCAGGCGGCCAGGGCGTCGGAGATGTAGTCGCCGTTGAGGTTCATGGTGCAGACCACGTCGTACTCGGCGGGGCGCGTCAGGATCTGCTGGAGGAAGGCGTCGGCGATGACGTCCTTGATGATGAGTTTGGAGGGGTCGGCCTTGGCCTTGCCGGCCAGAGTGGGGCGGTGCGTGATCTGCCGCCCGCACCCGCCGCCGCCGCAACAGCACGAAGACATCTGCGAGCAGTCGATGACGTGCCAGGGCCCGCCGTCCAGCGGCGTGGCGCCGAAGTGGTCCACCGCCGTCTGATACGCCCAGTCACGGAAGGCCCCCTCCGTGTACTTCATGATGTTGCCCTTGTGCACGATCGTGACGCTGGTGCGTCCGTTGGCCAGGGCGTACTCGATGGCCGCCTTCATGATCCGCTCGGTGCCCTTCTGCGAGATGGGCTTGATGCCGAAGCCGGTGGTCTTGGGGAAGCGCACCTTGTTGTACCGCTCCTCGAAGTTCTTCTTGAACAGTTTGCGGAACTCCTCGCAATCGTCGGTGCCCGCCTGGAACTCGATGCCGGCGTAGATGTCCTCGGAGTTCTCGCGGAAGATGACCATGTCGGTCAGTTCCGGGGCTTTCACGGGGCTGGGGACGCCGTCAAAGTAGCGGACGGGGCGCAGACAGGTGTAGAGATCGAGAATCTGCCGCAGCGCCACGTTGAGCGAGCGGATGCCACCGCCGACCGGGGTGGTCAGCGGGCCCTTGATCCCGACCAGGTACTTGCGGAAGTCTTCGAGGGTCTGGCTGGGGAGCCATTCTCCGGTCTGGTTGAAGGCCTTCTCGCCAGCCAGCACTTCGTGCCAGGAGATCTTCCGTTCGCCGCCGTAAGCCTTGGCCACCGCGGCGTCGAAGACGCGCACAGACCCGTTCCAGATATCCGGGCCGGTGCCGTCACCCTCGATAAAGGGAATGATGGGGTGATTGGGAACGTGCAGTCCCGCGTCGGTCATGGTGATGGGAGAAGCAGCGGCGGCGGTGGTCATGGTCACAACCTCTCTGGAATGAAGTGGAAAGATGATAGCGGGGCAGGAATTTCTGCGCCGAAGGAACACCGGATGGCCCGCCCAGTCTCGTCTGGCCGGTCCGGGCCGCGGAAAGTTGGGAACCCGGGGGGATGTGGGTGCGAATGGTCAGCGCCCCGGATCGCTTGACTCGGTCAGATGTAGTAGACTGAGGGTGCGGCTGGGCCGGCCCCGCCGCGACGGTGGCCGATGGCCCCGTGATCGGAGAGCAGGCTCGGCCACAGGTCGAGACGCCCCTGGGGTGAAGCGGGCACAGACTCACGGTGGGATTGAGCGGAAGGAACTGATGATGCGGAAGAGCAGTCTTGTCATCGCGATGGTCGCCGGCGCGGCGACGAGTGTGGCCCTCGGGCAGGTCCGGCACCCGCAAGGCGGGGGGCAAGCGGCGGTGGCGGTTCCTCTTGACGTGGTCCAGAACGGATTTGTCAAGAAATTCATGGCCGAGAAACCCGACGCGACCCAGTCCCGGGCCGTGATGGTCTACGGCTCCACCGGCATCGAGGCCCCGGGATACACGCTGCACAACCGTGTGCTGGTCAAGGGGGGCACCATCGAGCAGGTGCGCCAGGCGGCCGCCGCTCGCGGTCAGGGCATCGCCCTTGAGCCACCCACCGTGACCCCCACCGATCTGCCAGGCTGGTGGATCGTGAACGCAACGACGGTGCGCGAAGCGACGGAAGTCGCCGAAGCGCTGCGCGCCACCGGGCTGTTCCCCTCCGTCTCGGTTGAGATCGACAATCCTCGCGCCAACCGCGATTTGCCCACCGATCCGCTCGTCGCCGACCAGTGGCACCTGGAAAACACCACCGCCCGTCCGGGCGACATCAACGCTTCGGCGGTGTATGCGATGGGGTACACCGGCGCGGGCGTCGTGGTCGGCGTTCTCGAAGCCTTTGACGACAACTTCCAGATCGATCACCCCGACCTGGCGGGCAACTGGAATCAGGTTTTGTCTCAGGAAACCACGCCCTTCAGCACGCTCCTGGGTCGCCAGCATCCCACCTCGGTCGCCGGGCTCGTCGCGGCCGTGGCCAACAACGGCGAAGGCGGCGCGGGCGTTGCCTATGGCTCGACGCTGGCACGCCTGCGCAACGGGACGCCGATTGTCCGCGGACGTGCGCTGACCTGGAAGAACAATCAGGTGCACATCCAGACCAACTCCTGGGGTCCGGTCAACCCGCCATTCCTCTTCCCCGCCCACACCGAAGACGACTTCGTGATGGAATCACTCCAGCGGGCCAACATGTACGGCCGCGGGGGCAAGGGAGTCGTCTTCGTCTTTGCCTCCGGCAACGATGGGCCGGTTGATCGCTCCGACTATGAACCGCTCGGCGCGAGTCGCTTGACGATTTCCGTCGGTGCCGTCGATGAAGCCATGAACATCGCCGGCTACAGCCAGGGCGGCACCAGCCTCTTTGCCACATGCTACTCCGGTCCGGAACTGCCCAGCCCCGTGCGCCGTCGCATCACCACCACCAATGCCGACAGCGACTACACCAACACGTTCACGGGAACCAGCGCCGCGGCCCCCATCGCCGCCGGAGTGGTGGCACTGATGCTCGAGGCCAACCCAGGCCTGACCTACCGCGATGTCCAGCACATCATCGCCGACACCGCGGTGGTCACCAACTTCACCAATGGATCGACCTACATGATGGGCGCCGGGTTCCCGCTCATGGGCGACACTTGGTGGCAGGTCAACGGCGCGTTCAAGCGCCACAGCGACGAATACGGCTTCGGCATCATTGACGCTGAGGCTGCCGTCAACGCCGCGCTCACCTGGAGCGGAAGCCCCCAACTCCAGGTCCTCGACACCTACGCCGTCGTTCCGGCCGACGGTGCCATCCCCGGTGCCGAGTTCATCGAGGTTCCATCCGGCAGCGGCTCATACCTCATCAACAACGTCCTCACCTATGGCGGCGGCGGCTCGCTCACCATCCCCTTCTGCGTCAAGCCCGAGATTCGCCTCGAAGCCATCGAGGTCGAGATCACCGCCACCGGAGACTGGGCGGGAGACGTCGAAATCCTCCTCATCAGCCCCTACGGCACCGTATCCCCCCTCGCACTCCCGCGCCCCGACCCCGGCACCTACGACCGCTATGTCTTCACCACACTCAAGCACTGGGGCGAACTCTCCGCCGGCGAATGGTCCCTCCAGTTCACCGACTGGATCCCTGACGGGCCCTTCGATGTGGAAGACGCCACCGTCGACCTCTCGCCCTACGGCCTTGACGGCATCGACGGCGCCGGCGAGAAGACCCTCACCGAGTATCGCATCAGGATGTACGGCACCGAGATCCCCAACCCCGAGCCCTACCTGTGCGACATCAACAACCAGTCGTGCCCGGGCGACCTCAACGGCGACGGTATCGTCTCTCCGCTTGACCTCTGGTTCTTCCTCCAGTTGTACCAGGCGGGTGATCCCTTCTGCGACCTCAACGGCGACGGCGTCATCAACTACGACGACCTCCTCCAGTTCTTCAACTCCTTCCGCCCCGGATTCTGCCCCAGCCCCAACAACGATGGGCCCGGCGGCCGTCCGCTCCCCGGCGGTGGCGACAACGGCCGCCCGATCACCCCCGGCGGCGCAGGCTGAGCAACTTCGGCCCGGCGGTGGAGCAACTTGACAGTTGCAACAGGGCGGTCTCGGCCGCCCTGTTTCATTTCCAACTCACACTGACCATCGGCGCGCCGTCTTGTCCCGATGCGGGAGAGCCTCGTTGCCGGGGGCAAGCCCACGGCAGCATGGACCTTGAGTTGGTGCCCAGCCACCCACGTTCGGCAGGCCGGCCTGTCAACTACGCGGCATCACACCCGGGAACCGGGGCGACCGCGCTACAATCGCCGTCCGGGGCCGCGGTGTGTGTACGCGCGGCCGGCGGGTTCAGTCTCTGATCGGTGATTTCCGGGGTGATTCCGGCGAGGTGCTGGCACGATGACGTTGATCGACACACACATCCATCCGGCGGTGGGCGACTGGGAACTGCCGGACTTTTCCAGGCCCCTGCCCAGCCGCCAGGGCGATCGCATCATCCAGTTCCGCGAGGCGCTGCGCGAAGCGATGAGCGAAGAGATGCGCCGCGACCGGCGCGTCATCCTGCTCGGTGAGGAGGTGGCCGAGTATCACGGGGCCTACAAGGTCAGCCAGGGCATGCTCGAAGAGTTCGGGCCCAAACGTGTCATCGACACTCCCATCTCCGAGAACGGCTTTGCCGGCATGGCCATCGGCGCCGCCATGATGGGCCTGCGCCCGATCGTCGAGTTCATGAGTTGGTCGTTCAGCCTGGTGGCCGCCGACCCGATTCTCAACAACGCGCCGAAGATGCTCTACATGTCCGGCGGACAGTTCGGATGCCCCATCGTCTTCCGCGGCAACGACGGCGCGGGTGGTCAGTTGGGCTCGACCCACTCGTGGACCGTCGAAGGCATGTTCTCCAACGTGCCTGGCCTGAAGATGGCCATTCCGAGCAATCCATATGACGCCAAGGGACTGCTCAAGACTGCCATCCGTGACCCTGATCCCGTGTTCTTCCTCGAGAGCGAGCGTATGCTCGGCGACAAGGGGCACGTGCCGGAAGAGGAGTACTACATTCCGTTCGGCCAGGCGCACCTGGCCCGCGAGGGAGACGCCGTGACGCTCGTGAGTTTCGGGCGTCCGGTCAACTTCTGCCTCGACGCGGCAGAGCAACTGGCCGGCGAGGGCATCGAGTGCGACGTGCTGGACATGCGCACCATCCGCCCGCTGGACATCGACTCGATCGTCGAGAGCGTGCGCCGCACCAACCGCGTCGTCGTGGTCGACCAGTGCTGGCCGTTCGGCTCCGTGGCCAGCGAGGTGATGGCCCAGATCTGCGAGCATGCCTTTGACTGGCTGGATCACCCGCCCGTGCGTGTCAACACCCGCGACGTGCCGACGCCCTACGCCAAGGGCCTCGAAGCCGCGTACCTGCCCAATGCCGCGCGGATCGTCGAAGCGGTGCGGCGTGCGATGAGGTAATCTCGCAAAGCAGCCGATGGTTTTGGTGCCTTGAAGACTTGACGCTCTGAGGATTGCCCATGCCCGTTGAAATCACCATGCCCCGTCTCTCCGACACCATGGAGAAAGGCACTGTCGTCTCCTGGCACGTCAAGGAGGGCGACACGGTTTCGTCTGGCGACGTGATCGCGGACATTGAGACCGACAAGGCCACCATGGAACTCCAGACCTTTGACGACGGGACGGTCGCCAAACTGGCCGTGGGCGAAGGATCGCAGGTGCCGGTGGGGACAACGATCCTGATCCTGGCGGGCAAGGGCGAGAGCGTGGAAGAAGTTGCGAAGGGCGGCGGGGGCGAGGCCTCGGGCAGCAGGTCAGGCAAGCCCCGCGAGCAGCACACGCCCGGCGCCCGCGTGCGCAGCGATGAGCCGGAAGAGGACGTCGGCGTGAAGCGCGCCATCGAAGGTGTCGGCTTCCATCGGCGCGTGGTGGACGCGGCCGAGCACGGGGTGTCGAACGTCGTCGCGCGGACTCATCGACCGACGACGGGCGGACATGGGCGCGGGGACAGCGGTTCGGGAGGCGAACGTGTGTTTGCCAGTCCGCTGGCCCGCAAGATTGCGGCCGAGGAAGGGGTGTCGCTGGAAGGTCTGACCGGCACGGGCCCGGGCGGGCGGATCGTCCGCAAGGACGTCGAGGAGGCGCTGGCGAGCGGGGCGTCCGGGCGCGGCGGCCGTGAAGAGCGTGCGGCGCCGCGTGTGACGCTGCCGGCGCGGGGAGCGGCATTGGAAGAGAAGACGGTGCCGCTGAGCGGGATGCGTGAGACGATCGCCAGGCGGCTGGTGGAGTCGAAGACCACGATCCCGCACTACCAGGTGACGGTGTCGGTGCGGATGGACGCACTGATGGGCCTGCGCGAGCAGTTGAATGAGCAGTTGGAGTCGCAGGGCGTCAAACTGAGTGTCAACGATTTCCTGGTGCGTGCCTGCGCGCTGGCGATGCACCAGCACCCCTACGTCAACAGTTCATGGGAGCCGAAGGGACCGGCGATCAAACTGCACGGGCGGGTGAACATCGGCGTGGCGATCGCGCTGCCGGAGGAGCGAGGCGGGGGGCTGGTGGTGGCGACGCTGCGCGACGCCGACCACGCGGGCCTGCGGCAGATTTCGGCCGAAACACGGCGACTTGCCAAGAAGGCGCGTGAGAAGGGCCTGACGCTGGACGAGATGGCCGACGCGACGTTCACAATTTCGAATCTGGGCATGTTCGGGGTGGACCATTTCACGGCGATCATCAATCCGCCGAACGTGGCGATTCTGGCGGTGGGGCGCGCGATCGAGAGGCCGTTCGTGGAGTACAACGAGGACGGCGAGCCGGAACTGGTGGTCGGGCACGAGATGGCGATGACGATGTCGAGCGACCATCGCGTGGTGGACGGCGCGATGGCGGCGGCGTACCTGAACACGGTGAAGGAACTGCTGGAAAGCCCGGCGGCACTGCTGGTTTAACCCGAGCCGTCGCTGAACGAGGAAGATCACGAGTCGCGGGCTTTCGATTCGCACATGGAGATCCCCGCGGGCGTGAGGGCTCGGGAAGAAGCCGCTCCGCCCGGCTTGGCCAGGCACCTCCTCCGGAAGGGAGAATCAAAGACTTCTCATCCGTTTCGACGCGGAGTGTCGAGGCATTTTCTGCCCCAGGGGGAGAAGGATGCCGGTGGAGGCGGAGGAGTTGAGCGGCGGCCTTGCGGGCGGTTTCGAGTTCACGCGAGAAGAGTCTGGGGGGCGTGAAGCGCGGCTCGGGCTGGTGCTCGGCGATGGCGCGCAGACGCGCCAGCGCGACGCAGCGCGCTTCGGCCGCGAGTATCGCGGCGCGGCGCTCGGAGAGGCGCTGGATCGCGTCGAGGCGTTCGGCGACGCGTGGAGAGTCGAGGAAGTCGACGAGTTGGTCGAAGGTGATCGAGCACAGGTCGGCGATGGCGGCGAGGTCCATCTGCCCCTGGAGGAAGAGATCGAGGATCTGGGTCTGGGTCTCGCGGTCGAGTTGTTCGCGGCTCGGCTTCACGCGGTCGAGTTGGGTTTGCAGCATCATGGAAGTCATGTTGCAGGTCGGCGGAGCGGGTGCAAGGGGAAGTGGGCGGAGGGGCGCGCATGTGCGCGCGCGGAAAAGAGGTGGGGAGGCGGAGGAGGCTGCAGCGTGAGCGAGGGCTCTGGAAGAACCCCCTCCGCCTGCCTGCGCCAGGCACCTCCCCGGAGGAGGATCGGAGGTCGGAGCAGACAGAATCGGGCCGGTCGCGGTCGCACCTCCCCCGGAGGAGAGGCCCAAAGGCGTCTGATCCATCTCGGCGCGTCGAGGCACCCATCGAAGCACGCCTTGCCTCGAAGACTCGGTCAAGGCGTGGCACCCGCCTGCGGATGAGCGTGCATTACGATTCCATGACGACGAACATGGCGCCGGGTTCAGAGGCGGCGCGGAGGGCTTCGAGTGCGTCGTCGAAGCGGAAGCGGCGTGTGATGAGCGAGACGAGGTCGATGGGTTGGCGTGAGAGGACGGAGAGGGCCTCGGACATGTTGCCGCAGCGGGCGCCGAGCAGTTCGATTTCGTTGAGGATGACGGGGGTGAGGTTGGGGCCGGGTCCGGTCGGTTCGGCGTCGGGGGTGGGGAGGACGGGGCTGCGGAGGACGATGCGGCCCCGGGGGCGGACCATGTGCATGGCGCGGGCGACGGAAGCGGGGTGCCCGGTGCACTCGATGACGATGTCCTGATCCTGTCGCAGGCCGGCCTCGTCAACGGGGCGATGCTTGATCTGCCATTTCTCGCACAGCGCGAGGCTGGTGGGGCTGGCACCGAGGACGCGGACGGAGGCGTTGAGGCGCGTCATGAGTTGGGCGGAGAGCAGGGCGACGGGGTCATCGCCGAGGATGGTGACGTAGGGCTTGCCCTCGATGCGTGTGATGCGGCTGGCGTGGAGGGCGGCGGCGAGGGGCTCTGTGAGGACGGCCTGTTCGTCGGAGATGGTCTCGGGGACTGGAATGAGGTTGTGGAGGGGGATGGCGAAATGATCGGCGAAGCAACCGTCCATGTGGCGCAGGCCGAGGATGCGGCGTTCGTGGGCGTGGTTGCCCAGGCCGCGGCGAGCGAGTTCGGAGTCGTGGGGGACGATGTTGATGGCGGCGACGACGCGGCGTCCCCGGATGTGCTCTCCGCCGGCGGAGTCGGGGCGGACCTGTTCGACGATGCCGACGAAGAGGTGGCCGATGACGCCGCGATGGGGGATCTGACCCTTGACCAAGGCGAGGTCTGTGGCGTCGATGGCCAGGAGGGTGGGACGGACGAGGGCCCAGCCGGGCTGGAGCGACGGCTCGGGGTGGTCGCGTGCGAGGCGGACGTTGGAGCCGTCAAACGTCAGGGCGCGCACGGTGGGCCTCCATATGGGCAAGATCGGGCGATAGGTGCGCGGGGCGTGAGAATTGGAGCAGCGGGCGTGCGGCAACGGGCACGGGGCGAGAAGATCCAAGCCTGGGGCCTTGGAAGTCACTCGATGGCGGGGGACATTCCGACGGGGAGGGAGGCCGATTCGTTGGGGGGGTTGGGGACGAAGGGAAGGTACTCGATGAGGCGCCAATCGCGGTAGAAGGCGGGGTACATGTAGGCGGAGCGGGCAGCGAAGAGTGAGTTGGATTGCTTAGTCCAGTTGACCCATCCGGCGATGTCGACGCCGAAGTCCTGCCCGGTGAGGGTGCGCAGACTGGAGCGAGCGGCCTCGTTGACGCCAAGGTTCGGGTCGTCGAGTGCGGCGATAAGTGCATCGACGATGCGAGACTGTGGATATTGGCCGAGGGCGCGGGCCGCTTCGGCGCGGACGAGTTCGTTTTCTTCGTTTTCGATGCGGGTGCGGGCCAGGAGGGGCTCGATGGCGACGGGGTTGTGGATGCGTTGGAGGGCGCGTGCGGAATCGAGGCGGACGATGACGTCTTCATCGTCGAGGGTGTCGATGAGCAGTGGGACGTGCTCGGGGCTGCCGTGGAGAGCGAGGCCCCGGACGCCAGCGGCCCGGACGCCGGAGTCGGAGTCGGTGATGGCGTCGACGTACAACTGCATGTAGACCGGATCGCCGCCGAAGGGCTGGTTTGCGAGGATCATGATGCCGCGATATCGGTCGTTGGCGTTGTACTCGTTGACGGCCCAAGCGGCGGCGTCGGTGATGGAGGGGCCGCGCGTGAGTGCGAGGATGCTCTTGGCGCCGCGGGCGTTTTCAAAGGTGTCGCAGCCTGCCAGAAGCAGGGCGGAGCACGCGAACGCGATGCCGGCGTTTCGGGTGGCCATTGGCTGGACAGTGTACGCGATCAGAGGGGTTGATCGCGGAGGCTGACCGGGGGGTCGAGGACTTCCTTGAGGATGAAGGCCGTGCGGAGCGAGCGGGTGTCGAGGCGTAGGGGATCGATGGGGGACGGGAGGGCGGAGGCGGGCCGAGGCGATGCGGCCGAGCCAGCGCTGAGGGGTGCGCTGGGCGGGGCGACGTGGGAAAGTGGTTGCGGGGTGGGTGGCTCGGGGGGCGTGCTCGCGCGGGCGGCCAGATCGCGGCGGCGTGCTTCGAGCACCTTGGCGCGGCGCTGGGCGGGCGTGAGGACAGGGGTGGGTTTCGAGGGGCCGGGCTGTCTAGTTGGGAACGGCCGCGGCGATTGGGTGCCCTGGGGTGGGCGTGGTGAGGCGGTGCGCTGAGGAGGCCTGGGCGCGGCCGGACCTCCCGGCGTGGTCGGGCGCATGGGTCGAGGAAGCGGAGGCTTGCGCACAGGCGAGGGCAGAGGAACGCGCACCTGGGGCGGGGGGGCCTGGGCCTGACGCTGGCGTGCGATTTCGGCCTGACGACGGCGTGCGATTTCGGCGAGGCGCTGCTCGGCCGACTGAGGCGGCTGCGGAGGGGTGTGATCGGGCATGCGTCCGGTGCGCAGGGCCTCGATGCGCCGTCGCTCGGCCTCCAACTGGAGGCGGCGTTTGACCCGTTCTTCGGCCAGTTTGCGTGCGACCCACGCGAAGACGCTGAAGCCGATGAACAGCGCAAAGATGATGAACTGGATGTAGTTCTGCCACTGTCCCACGGGGAGAGTTTACCTCATCGCGGCGGCGTCGGAGTGAAAATCGCGGCGGAAGATGACGCGGCGGCCGTGGGACTCGACGAGGTCGAACCCGGTGCTGAACACGTTTTCGAGCACCGACGGCACAAGCACGAGATCAGGCGGACCCTGCGCGGCCAGTTGGCCCTCGGAGTTGAGCACGTACACGTCGTCGGCGATGGAGGCGGCGGTGGCCAGATCGTGCATGGTGAGGATGACGCCCACGCCGCCGCGCGACAGCGAGCGAAAGAGCGACAACACGTGCGCGACGTGGCGCGGGTCGAGGGCGCTGGTGGGTTCGTCGGCCAGCAGGAATCGCGGGGAAGCCGACGAGGTGGTGATCTGCGCCAGAGCGCGGGCAATCGAGGCGCGTTGCGTCTGGCCGGCGGAGAGTTCAGCGATCGGGACGTCGGCCAAGCCACGCAGTTCGAGTTGATCGAGTGCGGTTTCGACCGAGTCAGCGGAGGGGGCGCGGGCGGCCAGAGAGAAGGAGACGTATTGGCGCACGGTGTACGCGTAGCCGACGTGGGGGTGGTGGGGTACGTAGGCCAGATGCTCGGCGCGGCGCGAGGGCGCGAGAGCGTGGACGGGCGATCCGGCGAGGGTGCAGGCCGCAGGCTCGGGGGGGTTGAGGAGCCCGAGCAGGAGCCGGAGGAGAGTAGACTTGCCAGAGCCGTTGGGGCCGAGGACCAGGGCGATGCGACCGGGGGCGAAGCGAAGGGAAAGATCGCGCAGCACGGGCTTGCGGTAGGCAAACGACAGCGACGTGGCCTCGAGGGTCATCGAGGGATGGTAGGGGGGGCGCGGAGGTCCACCGAGGCCGCAGAGGCGGTCGATGTGTGCAGGGGGCCCGACCTCTCCGCATCAGGGGCATCCGGCGGAGAAGGCGGCGAGGAAGGCTTGGACATCGAAGAAGTCCCACACGCCGTAAGGCAGTGCCAGATCGGCGGGGGACTGGTGGGCTGAGAAGGCGGTGAGGAAGGCGGCCACGTCGAAGAAGTCGAGCGTGCCCGTGGGTTGCGCCAGGTCAGCGACGCAGGTGATGCTGGAGGTCAGCGAGGCCATTTCGATCGGCGTGCCGCGGCCGGTCTGAACCCAGAGATCGTGAAGCGTCTGTCCCCAGTGGTCGGTGACGTTGGCGTCGCGGAGATGCTCGATGTATTCCTTTGGAGTGCTCTGGTAGAAGAGGCGGGCTTCGACGGTGGCGGCGCCGGCAGGGATGACGTACCAACTGTCGTGCCAGAACTGGCCGTCGGGGTATTCGGCACCGACGGCGGGAGCGCCGGCGGCGGCGAAGGCGGCGTTGTTCCAGCCACGAGGCGGGATGCGTGTGTCCTTGACGATGGTGTCGGCCAGGGCCATGTGCTGGGTGAGCCCGGCGGGCAGGCCGGTGGCCGCGGCGGCGTCGTCGCTCAGGCCGACGTGCATTTCGAAGACGGTGGTGCCCTCGAGGTGCAGATCGGCTTCGGCGAGGTCGTAGTGCCCGACCTCGTCGATGACCTGTCCGGCGTGGTCGAGGAAGCGGAGGTTGACCCAGATGCGGCGGCCTTCGATGTGGCCGGTGGGGATCTTGTGTCCGGATTGGTTGGTGACGCGAACGCGAACGCGCGATCCGGCCTGCTGGACATCGAGGGAGGCGGCGCGTTGAAGCATGTCGACCGCGGCAGCGCGGGCGCGTGCGATGGCATCCAGATCGACGTCGGGGTCTTCGGCCGCGTAGGCGGCGATGATGTCGAGCGTCTGGGCGCCGCTGCCGGCGAATTCGTGGCGACGGGCATCAGGGCGTTGGGGTGCGAAGAAGCACATTCGGCCCTGTGCGCGGGGCATGTGGCAGTCCTGGCAGGTGGACACAGTGGAGGCACCCACGCCGCCGAAGCGTCCACCCATGTCGACGCCGCCATTGGCAAAGGAACTCAGGGCCCACTCGGTGTAGGTGCGTTCGAGGGGGAACATCTGCCAGGGATCCTGAGTGGGGGAGGGCTCGTCGAGGGCGTTGTAGCGGAAGGTGCCGTTGGGCTGGGCGGTGACTGCGAGGTTGCCGACGTCATGGCAGGTGCCGCACATGGAGCCGGAGGAATGGAAGGGCGAGGGGATGACGTCGTGGAGTGCGTAGGTGTCGGGGCGGATGGTGCCGCGGCGTGTGCCGGTGGGATCGAGGACGAACATGGCGTTGCCGTAGAAGGTGGGGACGTCATCGAGCGCGGCGAGAATGGGCAGGTCTTCGACGGGGCTAACGCCGGGCTTGTAGATCGGATCCACCATGGCGTGACAGAGGTGACAAGTGACGCCGTCGCGGTCGTCGTGGGTGAGGGCGCTGCCGTCGGGGATGAGTGCCGAGCCGGAGACGATGGAGTAGGGGATGTGGCAGCGCATGCAGTAGTAGCCGACATTGGCGACGTCCTGGTTGGCCAGGGTCATCTGAGCGAAGAAGAGCGGATTGCGTCCGGCGTGTGCCATTTTGCTTCCGGCCCAGGTGGAGGTGGGGTCGTTGCCCACGTCGACGTTGCCGTGGCAGAGTGTGCAGGATTCGGAGTGTTCGATGGCGCCGACTTCGAGGTCGCCGTATTGCGTGCCGGGGACGTGGAAGTCCGCCAGCGTCATGTCGAAGTAGACGGCCCCGGCAACGGCGGCCAGAGCAGCGATGAGCCCGCCGAGAGCGAGACCCTTCCTGGAGGCGAACGTCTTGGCGTGCCCAGTCATGTGCATCTCCTGATTCCGTTGTTCTGTACCTTTTTATCCAGAATAGATGAGTATAACAGGAGTGAAGCAGGGGTGCAAGGGCGAAGAGGGCGTGGGGGACGGATCAGGGCGTCCGACCGAGCCGGGGCTGGTGGTTATCAGTCCTGACGGAGCGCGGCCCGAAGTTGGGCGGCGTGTGCGTGGAAGTTGGGGGCGTCGGCGGGCAGGTCGAGCGCGGCCTGTTCAAGCACCTCCAGGGCCGAGCGGACGTCACCGACGAGGGCGTAGGAAGCGGCCAGATCGAGGCGAGGGCGTGGCAGGCGGGGGTTGTGCGCGATGGCTTGGCGCAGTTGAGCACGACCCGGTTCGATGTGTCCAAGGGAAAGGAGGAGTGAGCCGAAAGCGGCGCGTGATGCCGCGTCGTCGGGGTGGGCCACGAGGTGATCCTGATAGAGCGTGAGGGCATCGTCGGGGCGGTCTTGCCAAACGAGCAGGGTGGCGAGCATCGCTCGAGATTGTTCAAAGTCGTCGTGGCGGTGGAGGATGTGGCGGAGGTGATTCTGAGCATCATCGGGCCGGTTCTGTCGGAGGAGGAGTCGCGCCAGGTCGATGCTGAGCGGATCGGTTTCCTGGATGGCCAGCGCGCGGCGGAGCACGGCCTCGGCGCCGGTGGCGTCACCAAGAACGAGTTTCAGCCATGCGGTGCGGACGAGGATTGGATGAGTGTCGAGGAGGGCGAGCCCTCCGTGACGGAATGAAGAACCAAGTCTGTAGAGAGAGAGTGCTTTTTTAGCCGCGGCGCGTTCATCATGAGAGAGGGGTACGGGAGCGGGGGAGAAGGCTGCTTCCGCGGACGCCGACACGGTCGCGTCGAGGCGGGAGGCCCGCCAATGCAGTCCGCGCACCAATGCGGAGTGGGCGAGCAAGAGTGCCGCAAGCAGCGTCAGCGTGAGGAAGATGCGACCAGGCGTCGTGAGGGCGCCGGCGCGCTTGAGTTGGAGCGGGCCGAGGCGCGTGTTGGAGTGGCGGAGGGTGTGCCACGCGAACCACGCGATGCCGCACCCGGAGATGCTGATGCCGACGGCCATGAGCATGGGAATGGCGGCGTACAACCCGCGTGAGACGAAGAAGGAGGCGGCGAAGATGGCCAGCAGCGTCATTTCACCTTTGAGTGAAGCATCGAAGAGCGGGCGGGATGGCGGCGATGTTCGGGAGAGCGACTGTGAGAGCGAGGGGCGAGTGAAAGCGAGGGTGAGGGCGTCGTGGGGACAGGCGGCCTTGCAGTCGAGGGTCTTGGCGCAGTGGGGAGAGACGACGCGGCCGAAGGCGCGGACCTCTTCGTGTACGCGGACGCCGGAACTGCATGCGGCGGTGCATTTGCCGCATCCGTCGCAAGCATCGGGGTTGAGGGTGATGCGGAAGGGGGCGAGGCGTTCGAGCGGGGTGAACAGCCCGCCGTAGGGGCACCCGTAGCGGCAGAAGCCGCGGCTGCCGAGGAAGTAGACGGTGGCACCGCCGCAGACGAGCAGGAAGGCAATGGCGACCGGCAGGCTGGGCATGCCGCGCCAGAGGTCATCACTGGTCAAGGCAGAGTGGAAGCCGGGGAAGGGTGGAGTCGAGGCAAGGCGGGCGTGGGGTGCGATCCTGGCAATCACGGGTGAGAGCAGATCGCGGCGGAATGTGGGCCAGACGAACATGTAGAGAGCGAGGGCGATGGGCACGTAGCCGAGAAGACGGAACCGGAGGACGCGGGGGCGCATGCCAACCCGGCGCAGGAGGTAGGCGCAGGCGTCTTGGAGGGCGCCCATGTGGCATGCCCATCCGCAGAGCCATCGGCCGCAGATGGCCGTGGTGATGGCGGCGAGCGCAAAGAGAATGAACCCGGGGTTTACGCGACCGAGTTCGAGTGTGTCCATGGAGTCGGACAAGACGAACCGCCCGATGGTGGTGCCGCGGATGAGCCAGTGGGCGAGGTGCGCGAGGATGAGCAGGTGGACGAAGACCAGTGCTCGGAGTCGCCAGCGACGGATGCGATGCAGGCGAAGTTCGAGGTCGTCCGGCGGGTGGTTGGGAAGCACCGACAGGGAGATCGGCGAGGGGCTTGGAGTGGCGCGTGCTCGCGCCGGCCGGTGGGGCGTGCGGGCATGGCGATCGGCGTGAGGCACGCGGGGCGCTCCGGGAACCTGCGGGGCAATGATTATGGATAAAAGTATCCAAAACGAGGAAGGGACGCAAGAGGGAGTTGGGCGCGGGGAGAGAAAAACGAAACAGGGTGGACGCAGGTCCACCCTGTGGCTGGCGTTTCAGTCTCTGACCGGTTGAAAACTGGTCCTACCGATCAGGGGCAGCCGTTGGCAAAGGCCTGGAGGAAGGCCTGCACGTCGAAGAAGTTGAAGGCACTGTCGTGATTGAAGTCGGCGGCGGGCTGCTGTGCGGAGAAGGCGGCGAGGAAAGCCTGGACATCGAAGAAGTCGAGGGTGTTGTCGTTGTTGAAGTCGGCGGGGCAGTCAGGCTCGGGGTCGACGCAGGAGAAGGTGGTGATGGAGAACGCATCGACGGCGGCCTCGATGACGCCCTGAAGGCCGAGGTCGGAGGCCTTGTAGCGGACGCGCATGGTGTTGGTGGGGGTGATGACGTCGGCGATGCGGTGAGAGACGTAGAACCAGCCGCCGGTGGTGCCGGTGCCGGCTGGCCCGATGGTCTCGAGATTGACCCAAGAGGCGCCGTCGTTGTTGGAGACTTCGATGACGAAGGTCTCGGTGCCGGGGTTATCGCCCGCGGCGTTGTGGAACCAGCGGGCGTAGTTGATGTAGGAGTCTCCCTGCGAGCCGTCGAAGGTGGGGCTGGTGAGGGTGGTGGTCCCGCCGTCGACGTCGGAGTTCCCGGCGACGTTGTCGGTGAGGTAGCAGGCGCCGGAGCCGTCGAAGTCGGTGGCGGGGTCGCCGCGGGTGCCGCCGCCGACGGGGACGCCGCGGGTCCACGGTCCGTCGGTGAGGTTGGCGTCATTGGTGACGGTCCAGCCGGTGTCAGTCTGGAAGTTGTCGGCAAAGCCGGTGGTGTAGATGCCGGCTTCGACGGCGTAGGGGGCGTTGGGCCCAGCGGTGGGGGAAGAGACCAGGCCGGATAGGACGCCCTGAGCGGTGACGTAGAACTCCATGGGGTCGGCGCAGAGGACGGCGGGGAGTTGAGCCGAGTAGGAGTTGCCGCCGAGGAAGGTCAACTGGGTGGTGTTGAAGGCGCCGCCGTCGTTTCGGGCGTGGAGTTGGACGGAGTTGGGGACGAGGGTGTCTTCGACGACGATGACGTTGACGTTGGCGGTGAGGACGGTGCCTGGGTCGACGAGGGAAGGAACGGTGGCGACCTGGACGCGGACACCGCGTTCGACCATGCCGGCGGGGCCGACGATGGAGACGGTCTGCGGTCCGCTGGGGACGGAGAAGCCGACGACTTCGCATCGCCACTGTCCGGACTGCGGGTTGTCGACGAGCACCTGTTCGATGTTGTCGCGGTGGTTGGCGGCGGTGCGCACGGCCGCGGAAGAAGGCGAGGCGGGATTGAGTGTCCAGGGGTAGAAGGTGACGCCGCTGGGGGAGATGAGGCGGATGTCGATGTCGTTGATGAGTGCGTTGGTGGCGTTTGCGGCTGCTGGGACGTCGGCCCAAGCGGCGGTGACCTTGATGGAGGTCTGACCGGGAGCGACGTCGAAGATGAAGTTGCGAATTTCGCCCTGCTCGACGGCGACCTCGGAGTGAGCATCGAGGCGCATCTGGTCGATGGCGGCGACGGCGCGGATGGAGCCGTAGCCGAACTGGTAGTCTGGCCCGATGATGCCACGGTCGACGGCGGTGTGAGCGAGGATGGCCTTGACGGTGGAGGAGAGAGGATCAAGGCGTCCGGGGAACTGGGTGCGATGGTCCTGGAGCATGAGTGCGACGATGCCGCAGGCGGTGGGGGAGGCCATGGAGGTGCCGCACATGGTGGTGGTGGCGGTGGTGCTCGAGTTGCTGGCGCTGGTGACGCCGCCGTCGCCGTTGCTCTGGCAGCCGGGTGCGGAGAAGTCTGGCTTCATGCGTCCGTCGTCGGTGGGGCCCCAGGAGGAGAAGGAGGTCATGGAGTCGTCGTTGGCGTTGACGGCGCCGATGCAGAGGTGGTTTTTGGCGCCGGCGGGGGGCGCGGAGGAGTAGTAGGAACCGAAGCCTTCGACGTTGCAGCGAGTGCCTTGGCGTTCGTTTCCGGCGGCCCAGACGATGATGGGGGCGTTGCCGATGGATCCGCGCGCGATGGAGTCGATGACGACGTCGGTCATTCCGTAGTCGCCCTGGATGGAGCAGGGGAAGCCGTTGGTTTCGGTGTTGGTGCCGATGGAGTTGTTGGTGAGGACGACACCGCGGTTGTTGATGGCGTTTCCGTAGTCGGACTCGATGTCACCGGGGTTGGTGTAGAGGAAGGTGCCGGTGCCGTCGCTCTGGAAGCCGGCGGAGAAGAGAGTGGCGTTGGGGGCCATTCCGCGGTGGTTTCCGGTGCCGATGACGCCGGAGCCGCCGACGGTTGCGGCGACGTGAGTGGCGTGCGCGATGACGCCGGAACTGTCCAAGGTGGTCAGTCGCCCGCCGTAGAAGGTGTGGGTGGAGAGGGCGGTGCCGCCGTCGTAGATGAGTGCCTTGACGCCGGTGCCGTCAAGCCCGTAGACGCTCTGTGCGGTGTCGGCACCGGTGAGGGCGCGGTTTTCATTGTTTCGGAGGAGGGCCACCTCGCTCATGCGCGGGAGGGCGGGCTCGATCCACTGGACGGCGTCGTTGGAGGCCAGTGCGAGGATGCGGTCGCGCGGGATCTCGATGACGTATCCGTTGGCGCTGACGAGCACGTCGCGGATGATGCCGCCGAGCGCGGTGACGATCTGCTCGGAGGAAGCATCGAGCGGGGCGTCATCATGGAGGCGGACGTAGGCGCCGATGACGGGGTTTTCGGGGGTACCTCCGACCTCGGCCCAGGGAGTGCGTTCGCCGACGGCGAGCATTTCGTGGAGTTTCCATGTCGAGTCGATGGCGCGGACGCGGCGGACCTGCGCGGTGGCAAGGACGCGGGCTGCGTCGAGTTGGGCGCTGTCGAGCGAGGCGAAGTAGGCCCCGCCGCCGAGAGCGGTCAGCGTGCGCACGCCGATCGCGGCCAGGCTGGTGCGTTCGGCCTGAGAGAGGGCGCGTCCGAACTCGATGACGACGCGCTTGTCGGTCGGGCGGGAGGCCAGAGCGACCATCTGCTGGTGAACCGCGGCGGGCATTTCGATGTCCAGAACACCATCAGGCGAGGAACGCCACTGGACCTGAGCGCCGGCGGAACAGGCGAGCCCGGCGATAGCGGTGACGAGCGCGACGACGGAACGACGATGCGACATGCGTACTCCCCTTTGTGAAGTCATGAACCCCTCCTCGATGCGGCCGCGGACGGCAGCCGATATTTCGACTCAAATTAGCGGATGTCGGAGGGTTGGTGGGGGGAATTTGCAGTCGTTTGTGGGGAAGAGGTTTTCGGACCGTAGGTCGGGGCTGAAGGATTGGGTGTTTACCCGGCTCGCATGGGGTTCGGAGGAATGAGAGGTGCCGCCGACCGGCGGACTGGTCGGCGGCGAGAGGATCAGTGGTTTCGGAGTTCTTCGAGGAGGAAAGCGTGGGCTTTGGCTCCGAGGCGCCAGCAGTCGATTTCGAACTTCTCGTTGGGAGAGTGGACGCGGTCGTCATCGAGCCCGAAGCCCATGAAGATTGTTTCGAGGCCGAGTTGCTGCTTGAGCATGCCGGCGACGGGGATGGAGCCGCCGGTCTTGATGAGGGCGGGTGCGACGCCGGAGGCCTTCTGGAGAGCGCGACGGGCGGCGGCGAGCGGCTGGGAGTCGGTGGCGACGGTGGCGGGGTGTCCGCCCCCGTGGTCGATGAACTCCCAGCGGCATCCGGGCGGGGTGTGGGCGTTGAGCCAGGCGAAGAAAGACTCGGTGATGACGCGCGGATCCTGGTCTGCGACGAGGCGGAAACTAACCTTGGCGCTGGCGTGCGAGGGGATGACGGTCTTGGCGCCCTTTCCGGTGTATCCCCCGACGATGCCGTTGATCTCGGCGGTGGGGCGTGCCCACTCGCGTTCGGTGAAGGTGAAGCCCTTTTCGCCGACGGAAGCCTGGGGCCCGTAGCCGACGGATCTGAGTTGCTCGACCTCGTCGATGCCCAGATCGGCCCACTGTTCGCGTTCGCTCTGGGCGATGGGTCGGACGGAGTCGTAGAAGCGGGGGATGGTGACGCGGCGGTCGGCATCCCAGAGGCGAGCGAGCACCTTGACCAGTTCGTTGATGGGATTGGGGGCTTTTCCGCCCCACATGCCGGAGTGGAGATCGTGGTCGGGCCCGTGCAGGACAACCTCGGTGTAGGCGAGCCCGCGGACGCCATAGGTGATGGCGGGCTTGCCGCGGCTGAGCATTCCGGTGTCGGAGATGACGCAGACGTCGGCCTTGCGGAGGGTGTCGGCGTGCTGTCGGACGAAGCGTTCGAGGTTGGCCGAGCCGGACTCTTCTTCGCCTTCGAGGAGGACGGTCATGCGGATGTTGTTGGTGGGGTGGCCGCTGGTCTGCTTCCAGGCGCGGCAGGCTTCCAGGAAGGTGGAGACCTGTCCTTTGTCGTCGACGGCTCCTCGAGCGACGATGCGCTGGGGATCGGGCTTGATGGTCGGCTCGAAGGGGGGGGTGTGCCAGAGGTTGAGGGGATCCACGGGCTGCACGTCGTAGTGCCCATAGAAGAGGATGTGGGGTGCGGCGGGGTCGCCATCAACGTGAGCGAGGACGACGGGATGTCCGGCGCCGGGTGGATCGCCGGTGGGGAGGATTTCGGTCTTGAAGCCGCTGGTGGTGAGGTGGTCGGCGGCCCAGACGGCGGCGCGCTCGACGTCTTTCTTGTAGGCGGGGTCTGTGGAGATGCTGGGGATGCGCAGCCATTCGAGGAGGCGGTCCAGACATTCCTTCTCGTGCGATTTGAGCCAGTCGGCGGCGTGTTGAGCGGACATGAGTGCCTCCTCGTTCGGCGCGGCGGGCCGATGGTGCTGGGCGTGTCGGCTCTGCGAGTCGACGCTTGGGGATCATTGGCAGGCGCACGCGGGTAGGCATCTCCGGGGCGTGGTCGTTCGTGCGATGCCCGCGGCAAGCGGCCGCGTACAGTCGAGTCATGCATGGGCAGGCAGCGTGCGCGTTTGAGCGTGAGGACTTTGATGTCGAGGTAGACGGGGCGCGTCTCCGCGTGCGGCGGCTGCGGCTGCAGGGCGGGGCGCGCGGGACGATCGTGTTTCTGCACGATTCGCTGGGATCGATCGAGACATGGCGGGACTTTCCGCTGCGATTGTGCGCTCGGTCGCGGTGCGACGGATTGATCTACGACCGCGAGGGATACGGACATTCGTCGGCGCGGCGCCTGGAGCGCGACAGGAGGTATCTGCATGTGCAGGCGCGGGTGCTGGTGGAGTTGGTGGAGCAGTGCAGGGGCCTTGGGGAGTCGATCGAGGGAAAGAGCGACGAAGTGACAGATCGACGGATGGAAGAAGACCCCCTCCGTCCGGCTGCGCCAAACACCTGCCCCCGAGGGGGAGGATCTGACGAGCGGGCGGATGCGGCGCCCCCCGGGGGGTGTGTGTTCCTGTTCGGGCACAGTGATGGAGGGACGGTGGCGTTGCTGGGGGCGGCGTTGCGGCCGGCATGGTGTGCGGGGGTGATCGCCGAGGGGGCGCACGTCTATGTGGAGGAGCGCACGCTGGCGGGGCTGCGTGATGCGCTGCCGTGGTGGGAGGATGCGGGTTTTCGCCGACGTGTGGAGCGGTATCACGGGGACAAGGCGGCGGACGTTTTCGGTGTGTGGACGCGGACCTGGCTTTCACCGGCGTTTCGGGACTGGGAGATAATGGGGGATTTGAGGGAGGTGGTGTGTCCGGTGCTGGTGGTGCAGGGCGAGCGGGATGAGTACGCGACGGAGCAGCACGCGCGGGCGATCGCCGAGGGAGTTGGAGGCGTGGGCGAGTTGTTGATGGTGCCGGGGGCCGGACACACGCCGCACCGGGAGGACGATCGCGTGCTGGATGCGTCGGCGGCGTTCATGGAGCGTTGGTTGAGTGCTGACCGCAGCTGACCGGGGCTGCATGCCCCCCGGAATCAGCGGCGCTGGCCTGAATCTGGAAGTTCTGGGCAGGGGAAGACCCACGCGGCATCGGGAGCACGCTGTCAGCGTGTCGGCAGTGTGGTTGGGGACGACGAACAGGAGTCCGCGGATTCCGAAGTACGTGGCCGAGCGTGACATTCCCGGAGTTGGCCGGTTTTCAGGGGAGCAGTTGGCTGGGGCGAGCGAGACTTCGCGGCTGATCAGCCGTGAACTGGTGCCGGAGGTGAAACTGATCGAGAGTTACGTGACCGGGGAGAGCCTGTCCTGCCTGTTCATGCCGCCGAGCAGGGAGTTGATCCACGAGCACGCGAAGTGGGACGGGTTGCCGGTGAGGCGGGTGAGCGAGATGTTCGACGTGGTCGATGCATACGCGGGCGAGGAGAGTTCGCGGGCGGCGTAGGTGGATGGGTGCTGCGGGTACGGGCGGCTGGAGGCCGCCCCGCTGCGCGGATTGACTGCGCCTTCCTGTGCGCGTGTTTCCTGTGGGCATGGCCCGGTGCATCGCTACGCTGTAGGCGATGTGGACACTAGAACAGAGCGGTTTCGACCCGGCGACGGCCAAGGCGTTTGAGGGGCTGTTCACGCAGGGATGGTCGTGGGTGCACGTCCGCGGCTCGTATGAGCAGGGCGTGCCGGGCGAGGAGCAGGATGCGGCGTACGAGCGACGAGCGGCGAACGTCACGTCGGAGAAGTTTCGCGAGCGGGTGAGCAAGTGGGGCTGCTATGTGCCCGGGGTGTTCGGTCCTCATCCGACGCTGAACGCGGAGATGGTGAACCTGCCGTGGCCGCTGGAGTTTCGGGTGGTGGTGGATGGGGTGGAGTTGGAGCCGGGAGGGCGGTCGGAAGCCGGTTCTGCCGATCACGACCTGCGGCGGCTGGACCTTCGGACGGGCGTGCTGAGGCGCGAGGTGCAGTGGTGTGTTGGGGGGCGGCAGGTGGAGTTGGTTTTTGAGCGGTTTGTTTCGTGCGTGCGTGAAGGGCTGATCGCGCAGCGCGTGAAGATGAAGGCGAGCGAGCGGTGCGGGGTGGAACTGGTCGCGGGGATCGACGCGCAGGTGCGCACGAACGGGCACGATCATTTCGAGTCGGTGCAGTTCGGAGCGCGCGGGGCGTGGATCACCTGTGACGTGCGGACGGACGGCGAGGATTTGGTTCGCACGGCGTGCGCGCTGCGGCACGATGGCGAGGGCACGCAGGTTGAACTGGATGCGCGGCGTGGGGCGTGGCGGGCGGTGGTGGAGGCCGGGCCGAAGGAGGCGCGTGCCGAGAAGATCACGTTCGTGCGCCGGGGAGAAGCGCCGCCTCCGAGCCCGAGGGACGTGCCGGCGTTTGACGAACTGCTGCGTGAGCAGGGTGAGGCAATGCAGCGGGAGTGGGACTGCTGCGATGTGGAGATTGAAGGCGATGAAGGCTCGCAACTGGCGATGCGGGCGGCGCTGTATCACCTGATCCGCGCGCACCCGCGCAGGTCGGCGGTGGCGATTGACGCCAAGGGGTATGCGGGCGAGGCGTACTGGGGCAGGTTCTTCTGGGATACGGAGGCCTATCTGCTTCCGTTTTACATGCACACGCGGCCGGACCTGGCGCGGCAGTTGTGCGCTTTTCGCGTGCACACGCTGGAGGGGGCGCGGGCGAACGCGAGGCGATATGGGTACGCCGGGGCGCGCTATGCGTGGGAGAGCGACCATCGGGGGATCGAGTGCTGCCCGAACTGGCAGTACGCGGATCACGAGGTGCATGTGACGGCCGACGTGGTTCATGGGTTCGAGCACTACGGGCGGGCGACCGGAGACGAGGCGTTCTTGAAAGGAGAGGCCCGCGAGGTGGTGCTGGAGACGGCCCGCTACTGGCTTGGGCGTGTAAGCCGGCGTGCCGGCGACGGGCGTGTGCATCTGCTGGGCGTGATGGGCCCGGACGAATACACGCCGATTTCGAGCAACAACTCGTACACGAACCGGATGGTGGCGCGGGCGCTGGCGCTGGCGGCCCGGCTGGCAGATGACGCGGGTGAGCGTGAGCGTTTCGGGGCGGTGGCACGCGGGCTCTGGCTGCCGCGAGCGGGGGATCTGGTGTTGCAGTGCGAGGAGTGGCCGCTGCTGGGTGAGCCGGAGTTTGAGAGGTCATGGCCGGACCGGGGGCGGACCTATGCGGCGCAGGTTTCGCAGGAGCGGCTGTATCGCTCGAAGTGTCTCAAGCAGGCGGATGTGCTGATGCTGATGGCGATGTTGCCGCACGAGTTTTCGGATGCGGAGGTGGCGGCGGCGTGGCGTGAGTACGTTCCGTATACGACGCATGACTCGTCGCTGTCGCCGGGGGCGCACGCGCTGGTGGCGCTGCGGCTGGGCAGGCAGGAGGAGGCGTGGGACTTCTGGCTGCGAGGCCAGGGGCTGGACCTGGACGTGTCGCACGGGGGCGCGGCCGAGGGAGTGCACATCGCCGCGTGCGGGGCGATGTGGCAGATGGCGGTGTACGGATTTGCGGGGGTGAAGAGCGCGCTGGAGACGGAGGTGCTGACGATCGGGCCGCGCCTTCCGGCGCGGTGGAAGGCGATGCGTTTTCCGCTATGCTGGCGTGGTTCTCGGGTGCGGGTGGAGATCGAGGGCGGGCGTGTGAGGGTCGAGCACGAGGACGGGCCGGGGCTGGAGGTGAACGTGGGCGGGCAGCGGCGGCGCCTGCGCGCGGGAGCGAGCGAGGAATGGAGCGGGCGATGAGCGCACACGCGGTAATCTTCGATCTCGACGGGGTGCTGGTGACGACGGACGAGTTGCACTATTGCGCGTGGAAGCAGATGGCCGATCGGGAGGGGATTTTCTTTGACCGCGAGGTGAATCATCGTCTTCGCGGGGTGAGCCGGATGGAGAGCCTGGCGATCATTCTGGAAGGCGCGTCGCGGGGGTATTCGAGCGTCGAGCGTGAACGCCTGGCGGATGAGAAGAATGCGATTTATCGGGCCGCGCTGGAGCGGATCGGGGCGGGGGAGATTCTTCCCGGCGCGGTCGAGACGCTGGACGGACTGGACGCGATGGGGGTGCCGTACGCGGTGGCCAGTTCGAGCCGCAACGCGGGGCTGATTCTCGAACGCACGGGGCTGCGGGCGCGCATGAGCGTGGTGGTGGACGGGAACGACATCACTCGGTCGAAGCCCGATCCGCAGGTGTTTCTGATCGCGGCCGAGCGGCTGGGGGTTGAACCGGGCGTGTGCGTGGTGGTGGAAGACGCGGAATCAGGAGTAGAGGCGGGCCTGGCGGCGGGGATGCGTGTGCTGGGGGTGGGCCCTCCGGAGCGCGTGGGTCGGGCGCACCGGGTGGTGGGCTCGCTGCGCGAGATCGGGGTGAGCGAGTTGGTGGAGGTGTGAGGAGAGGTAGGGCGTTGAGTGCGGGGAGGCGGGTCAGGCGTTTTCGGCGGCCAGTTCGCGCCGCAGGCAGTGCGCCAGGTACTCGTACTGCTCGATGGCGTTGTAGAGTTGCGCGCTGATTCGGACAAAGCGGACGCGCGGCTTGCCGGATTCGTCGGCGATGAACCACAGCGGCACCTGAATGCGGTGCTTGCTGACCAGTCGATCTTGCAGCGCGTCGTGGTAGCGCGTGGGGCCTGGGTTCCAGGTGGCGGGGGGCGAGGGGAGCGGGATGGTGGCCATGGAGCCGAGCATGTGGTCGGGCACGGGCGCATCGATGCCCAGACGATCGCACAGCAGGTCGCGGGCGCGGAGGGCCAGCGCGTGGTTTCGCGTGCGCACGCCCGACCAGTCGGAGTGAATGAGCGTGGGCAGGTGTTCGATGGCGTCGGGGATGCACATGATGGGCGTGTAGTCCTGGGTGCCGATGAAGTCGAACTCGACGTTGAAGAAGGATTTTCCGGCGGGGGGCTTTTTCGCGTAGACCGACAGAGCCAGCGGGCGGAAGTTTTCCTGGAGGTCTCGGCGGACGTAGAGGAAGCCGGAGCCGCGCGGTGAGCCGAGCCACTTGTGGCAGTTGGCGGTGTAATAGGCCGGGTTGATCGCGGCGATGTCGAGTTCGCAGAAGCCCGGCGCGTGCGCACCGTCCACCAGCGTCTCGACCCCGCGCTGCCGGAGGGCGGCGACGATGCGGGCGGCCGGCAAGATCATCGCGCTGGGACTGGTGACGTGGCTCAGCAGGCACAGGCGTGTGCGATCGGTGGCCTTTGACATGATCGCGTGAAACACGGCTTCTTCGCCGGGCACGGGAAACGGCAGGTCGGCGAAGACGACGGTGGCGCCGGTCTGCGCGCACAGGCGCTCGAAGATGGCCAGGCAGGCGGGGTATTCGTGGGTGTTGACAAGGATTTCGTCGCCGGGCCTGAGTCTGAGATTGGCGGCCACGGTGGCGACGGCGATGGTGACGTTGGGCACGAAGACGATGTCGTGCGGCTCGGCGCCAACGATCGGGCCCAGGGTGCGGCGGGCGCGGTCGATCAGTTCGGGGGCCTCGTGGAGCATGAAGCGGATGGGCTCGGCCTCGGAGCGTTCGAGCAGTTGCTGTCGGCGCTGCATGACGGCGCGCGGGCAGGCGCCGAAGGAGCCGTTGTTGAGGAAGACGACGTCGGGGTCGAGTGCCCAGGCCGAGGCGAGGGGGGAGGGAGAGGGCAGTTGCATGAGAGCGAGGGTAGGGAGGCAGTCGGAAGCAGTTTCACGAAATCCTCACGGGTCGCTGTTGCTGCGGCCGACTGCGTCGGGCTATAAGCACGACATGCTCAAGCAAGTGATAAGCGTGTGCGTGGTGGCGTGGGGCGGCGCGGTCGTTCGGGGTGCGGAAGGTCCGCAGCATGAGCGGGAAGAGGCGCTGGTGCTGCATCCGGTGGGCAAACTGGGGGCCGGTGCGGGGAAGGAGATTTCCGGGATCGTGCGCAGCCGTCGGGATGCGGCGGTGTTCTGGACGGTCAACGACTCAGGCGATGAGCCGCGCGTGTATCCGATCCGGGCGGACGGGTCGGTGATCGCGTCGGAGCGCGAGCCGGAGGCGCCGGGCACGCTGGTGGGCGGGGCGATCAACTGCGACTGGGAGGACATCGCGCTGGATGCTTCGGGGCGGCTGATCGTGGCGGACCTTGGCAACAACTCGAACGCGCGGGCGGACCTCTGTCTTTACTTCATCGAGGAGCCCGAGCCGAAGGAGGGCCGCACGACCTTCACCAGCAAGGTGATGGTGCGCTATCCCGACCAGCCGGGTGTGCCGGCGCCGAGGTCGAACCGCAACTTCGACGCCGAGGCGGTGTACACGGTCGGGGACGAGGTGTTCATTCTCACCAAGCATCGGTCGGACACGAAGACGACGCTGTATCGGTTGTCGTCGCGGGAGTCGGACGTGGTGAACGAACTGGAGCGCCTGGGGGACTACGAGGTGCAGGGCCGGGTGACCGGGGCCGACGCGAGCGACGATGGTCTGCGGCTGGCGGTGCTGACGTATGACCGGATCTGGCTCTTTGAACGGGAGAGCACCAGCGTGGCGTTCTTCGATGGGCAGGTGAGCAGTCGGAGGTATGCCATGCCCGACGGCGAGGCGAGCGATAGCGAGTCGATCTGCTTCGAGACGGACAAGACGCTGCTGGTGGCCGACGAATCGCGGGCGACGCTGTACCGCGTGGAAACTGACGAGGTGCGGGGGCGTTGATCGCCGGACGGGTAGAGAGGGGACCGGGATCGCGAGGTCAGCGGGGAATGCGGCGCAGGCGTCGGGCCGCTTCGTCGAGCGTGGCGGTGGTCTTGCAGAAGGCGAAGCGGAGCATGCCGGCACCGTCGGTCGGGTCGTGGTAGAAGGCGCTGGGCGGGATGGCGGCGACGCCGAAGTCGCGTGTGAGGATGCGGCATAACTCCACGTCGGTGCGTGCGCCGAGGCGCTCGGCCACGCGGGCGTGCGCGCACATGATGAAGTAGGTGCCCTCGGGGCTGAGCACGTCGAAGCCGACCTCCGACAGCACGTCCGACAGCATGCGCCGTGATTCGGCGTAATGGCGCTGGAGGGCGGCGATGGAGTCGTGCCCGTTTCGCAGGGCCTCGGCGGCGCCGATCTGGAATGGCGCGGGGTTGCAGTAGATGAGGAACTGGTGGGCCGCCCGCACGGCGCTGGTGAGCGCGGGGGCGCCGATGGCCCAGCCGATCTTCCAGCCGGTGAGGCTGAAGGTCTTGCCCAGGCTGGAGAGCGTGAGCGTGCGATCGCGCATGCCGGGGATCGTCGCCAGTGATATGTGCGGGCGATCAGGTTCGAAGGTGAGGCGCTCGTAGACCTCGTCGGTGATGGCCAAGCAGTCGTGGTGGATGCACAGGGCGGCGATGTGTTCGAGTTCGGCGCGTGTAAAGACCTTGCCGGTCGGGTTGTGGGGGGTGTTGAGGAGGATCGCGCGGGTGCGATCGCTGAACGCGGCCTCGAGTTCGGCCGGTTCATACACGAAGCGTCCCTCGCGCGGGCGGAGCGTGACGTGGCGTGGCACCGCGCCGGCCATGGCGCAGTCGGGGCGATAGGCGTCGTAGAAGGGCTCGAACATCACGACTTCGTCGCCGGGGTTGCACAGCCCGAGCAACGAGGCCGCGAGAGCGCCGGTGCACCCGCTGGTGATGGTGATTTCGGTCGTGGGATCGGCGGAAAGTCCGGTGTGCGTGTGCCACCACTCCGCGACGGCCTGGCGCAGCGCGGGAAGACCCGGCATCGGTGCGTACTGGTTCTGCGATTCGTTGATGGCCCGCACGGCCGCGACCCGCACGAACTCCGGCCCGTCAAAATCAGGGAAACCCTGCGAGAGATTGACGGCCTTGTGTTCAATCGCGAGCGCGGTCATTTCAGCGAAGATGGAGGTGCCGAAGGGACGAAGCGAAGCGGCGGTCTGGGACATGGGAGAAGCGTAGCGGAGGGGAGGAGCGGCGAAATAGTCAAGTCGGCACGAGCCCTGTTCGCGCCATTCGAGGTGTCCATATTGTTGGCACATGCCCACACCCGACATCCGGCTGCGGCCGACGGTACCGGCCGACATCGAGACGCTCTTCGCGTTCCAGAAGGATCCGGCGTCGAACGAGATGGCCGGGACGAAGCCGCGCGATCGGCCGGTGTTTTATGCGCACTGGGAGAAGGTGCTGGTCGATCCGGGGGTGGTGGCGAGGGTGATCGAGGCCGACGGGGTGGTGGTGGGGTCGATCAACATCTTCAAGATGGGTGAGGTGGACGCGATCGGGTACTGGATCGCTCGGGAACACTGGGGGCGTGGTATCGCGGGGCGTGCGATCGCGCTGCTGCTGGCGGAGGTGCCGCTGCGTCCGCTTCATGCGCAGGCGGCGGCGGACAACGTGGCGTCGCTGCGAGCGTTACGGCGGAACGGGTTTGTGGAAGTGTCTCGTGAGCATGAGGCGGCGACGGAACGGTTCCTGGCGCGCGAAGTGGTGAAGTTGATGCTGAAGTAGACCAGGCGGCAAGACGGTTGGGCAGAACCCCTTGGAAGCGAGCGTGAGGGTGGCGGTTGTGCCCCCGGGGGGGGGAGGTAGGGGACAGAGGCTCAGCGTTCGGGCCATCACGGTGAGACTGGAAACCTGCGCCACCGGATCAGAAGTCGTCGAAGTCGGGCTGGTGGTTCGCGCCCACGTCGATGATCTGCGTGCCCTCGGGCAGCGCCTGCAGAAACAGCCGTCCGTACTGCTTGGTGACGATCCGCGGGTCGAGGACAACCACGCGGCCGGTGTCGGTCTTGGAGCGGATGAGTCGGCCGAAGCCCTGCTTGAAGCGGATGATGGCGCGTGGGAGCGAGTCTTCCATGAACGGGTTTCCGCCGCGGTCGGCGATGCGTTCGAGACGTGCCTCGGTGAGCGGGCGGTCGGGCGGGTCGAAGGGAAGGCGGGTGATGATGACGTTGCGGAGGGTGTCGCCCTGCACGTCGACGCCCTGCCAGAAGGAGGCCGCCCCGAGCAGCACGCCTCGGTCGGTGGAACGGAAGGTTTCGAGGAGGGTGGTGCGGGAGCCGCCGCGGCCCTGCACGAACACGGGCATCCCCAGCGATTCGAGCGGGCCTTGCAGCAGGTCGGCGACGGCGTAGAGGAGTTTGAAGGAGGTGAAGAGGATGAAGGCGCCGCCGTCGGTGGCGACGATGTGGTCGTGGATGCGTGAGACCAGTTCGCGGAGGTAGGCCGGTTCGAGTTCGCCCTTGTTGGGCTGGGGCATGGTGCGGTCGACGTGCAGTTCGACCTGCGAGGCGTGGTCGAAGGGGCTGCCGAGTTGGAGGGTTGAAGCGCCCTCGCACCCGAGGCGTGAGATTGTGTGAGCGAAGGCCGTCTCGGCGCGCTCCGTCGGCTCGAGGTCGTCGATGGTTCGTGTGGCCAGCGTGGCGCTGGTGAGGATGACGCTGGTCTGGCCGGTGAAGAGATGCTGGCGGAGCAGCGGCGCCACGTCGATGGGGCTGCAGGCGATGGAGACGCGGGGGGGGCCGGCGAGGCGGTCGGAGAGATCGATCCAGTAGCACGCGCCGGGGGCGGTTTGGGCGACCAGGGCTTCGGCGGCGTCGGCGATATCGCCCGCCCGGGCCGCGTAGGCGTTGAGTTCAAAGCGGTCGGGGTCGTTGGTGACTTCTTCGCGGAGGCGGCGGAGGCGCAGAGCCAGGTCGTTCATCGCGGGGGTGAGCGGGTTGGCGATGGAGTCGGGGCGGCGGACGCGCCCGTTGCGCACCTCGGGCGAGCGGTAGAGATGTACGAGGTCGTCGAAGAACAGGCGTGAGGCCTCGTCGGCCTGTGCGACCAACTCGATGGCGCGGTTGACCAGATCGAGATCCATGCCGAGGTGTGCGAGTTGTGCGAGATAGCCCTTGCGGGTGCGCTGGTGATAGAGCGAGGCGAGCAGGTGCGCGACGCGGCCCTGCGTGAGGCTGAGGCCGAAGTGCTCGGCGGCGACGTCCTCGACGCAGTGCGCTTCGTCGAGAATCACATGGTCGTACCTGGGCAGGAAGCCGACATCCTGGGCTCGCAGTGCCAGGTCGGAGAAGAACAGGGCGTGGTTGCAGATCAGCAGGTTGGCCTTTTCCATCTCGCGCCGGGCGGACTGGTAGAAGCAGGCTTCGTAGTTCGGGCAGCGGCGGCCCATGCAGTTGCCCGAGTCGGACTGCACACGGTCCCAGATGGCCGGGCGTTCGAGTTCGGGCAGCGTGGAGAGCGTGCCGTCGTCGGTGGTGGCGGCCCAGTCTTCGATGACGTTCAGTGAACGGCGCGAGGGGGCGTCGGGGAGGATCTGGGTCTGGCGTTCGCTGGCCAATTTGAGTCGGCGCAGGGAGACGTAGTTGCCGCGTCCCTTGACCAGCACGGCCCGGAGGCGTGCCTTGCCCTTGTCGTCGTAGAGTCGGTCGCCGAGAGCCTGTTCCAGCAGGGGGATGTCCTTGGCGACCAGTTGCTCCTGCAGGGCGATGGTGTTGGTCGCGACGACGACCTTCTCATTGTGAAACGCGCAGCGCTCGATGGCGGGCACGAGGTAGGCGAAACTCTTGCCGACGCCGGTGCCGGCCTCGATGATGGCGGTGGACTTGGAGGCCATCGCTCTGGCGACCGAGTCGGCCATGGCCAACTGTTGGGGGCGCGACTCGAAGCGCTGTCCGAGAAGTTTGGCAACGGCGCCGGTCTGTGTCAGAACGTCGCGCACGGGCGATGGTAGGGATGTGGGGGAGTCGTCGGCCTGCAGGTGCAAGGTCGTCCGCTAAGTTGGCTTCTCTCCGGAATTTGTGGTGGGTCGAGGGCGGTAGTTCTGATACACTTGGTTGACCGCGCGGTCCGTGCGCGCAGGACAGCAAGGGGGATTGCTTGATTGAGTGCATTGCTGCTGCCGTGCTGACGGCCGGAGCCGTCGGTCAGGCTGGGCTGTCCCGCTTCATCCCGCTGGGGGATCTGCCCGGCGGGACGCATGACAGCAGCGTCTACGCGGTGTCCGGCGATGGGCGCGTGGTGGTCGGTTTCGGGACGACGGCGGCGGGTCAGATTGCTTTCCGTTGGGAAGAGTCGACCGACATGGTCGGGCTTGGGGATCTTCCCGGTGGGATCGAGCAGAGTTTCGCATGGGACTGCAATGGCGACGGATCGGTTGTTGTCGGATGGAGCAGCACCACGGACGGGGCCATTGCCTTTCGCTGGACGGCGGGTGGCGGGATGACGGCCATCGGCGATCTTCCCGGCGGGCTGATTGACAGTGTCGGATATGCGGTGAACGCGAGCGGCTCGACGGTGGTGGGATACGGCTCATCGAGCCACGGACAGGAGGCCTTCCGGTGGACGGCCGGCTCGGGCATGGTCGGGCTGGGTGACCTGAGCGGCGGGGCCTTCTCCAGTTTCGCCACGGGCGTCAGCGACGACGGGCTGGTGATCGCCGGGTATGGAGTCTCGGCGTCGGGCGGACAGGCGACGCGATGGACGCAGGCGGGAGGATTGGTCGGGCTGGGCGATTTGGCGGGGGGCACGTTTGCCAGCCAAGCGACGGACATCAGCGCCGACGGCAGCGTGGTAGTCGGGTTTGGAAACTCCGGCTCGGGGGTTGAGGCATTTCGCTGGACGGCGAGCACCGGCATGGTTGGGCTGGGCGATCTGCCAGGTGGGACGTTTCGCAGTTCGGCTTCGGCGGTGACGGCCGACGGCTCGACGATTGTGGGCACGTCGCGTGATGCCGGCGGCTTCAAGGCGTTCATCTGGACCCAGGGCCGGGGCATGGTCGACCTTCAGGCGTACCTCAACGCCACCGGCGCGACGGGATTGAGCGGATGGACGCTGACGCTGGCGCAGGGGATTTCGAACGACGGCCGGGTGATCGCAGGGGAAGGGACCAATCCGCAGGGCATGCGCGAAGCGTGGGTGGCGATTCTCCCGGAGTTGTGTCTGGCCGACACCAACCTTGATGGGAACGTCGATTTTTTTGACGTGCAGATGTTTCTGGCGCGGTTCGCAGGCGGGGATTTGAGCGCCGATCTGAACGCCGACGGGCACCTTGACTTCTTTGACGTGCAGCGGTTTCTGCTGGCGTTTTCGGCCGGGTGCGTGTGAAGGACTGCGGGGACTGAGTGAGCGAGAATGAAATGCGGCCGGGTGTTCCGGCCGCTGTGATCGATCGAGTTGTCGGGGTGGATTACCAGCCGCCGCCCTGTCGGTCGCCGCGGTCGCCGCGGTCGCCGCGTCCGCCGCCGCCGTAGCCACGATCGCCGCGGTCGCCCCGTCCGCCGCCGAAGTTGCCACGACCACCCCCGCCTCCGCCGTATCCGCCTCCGCCGCCCCCGAATCCGCCGGAGCGTGGCGCCTTTGGCCGGGCCTCATTGACCGTGAGGTTTCGTCCGTTCATTTCCTGTCCATGCATGGCCTCGATGGCGGCGCGTGCCTGGTTGTCGTCGTTCATCTCGACGAAACCGAAGCCTCGCGAGCGTCCGGTTTCACGATCGATGACCACGGAAGCCGAGGCCACGTTTCCGTGCGGCTCGAACATCTGCCGCAGTTCCTCATCATTGACGCTGTACGGGAGATTGCCGACGTAGAGCTTCATCTGCTCTCAAACCCATCCTGCCCGAAACCATGATGCCAGATCCGCGCCGATTCGGGCAGGAGGCTCGTCGATCCGTCGCCGGGCAAGGATGCCGAATGCGGCCCGGCGGGAGGATCATACCACAACCCGCCCGGTTCCAAACCACCCGTCCCGCTATTCTGATGACATGGTCAAGATGATGCTGCTCGTCGCCGTACTGGGAGTTGCCATGCCGGCCTTTTTCAGTCATGCTCAGGAGGGTCGGCCCGCGGGGCTTCGCAGCATCTGGACGCCCGAGCAGCCGATCCCCCTGCCTGAGCACCCGCGTCCACATCTTGTGCGTGATGCGTGGGCCAACCTCAACGGCATGTGGGAGTATGCCATCACTGGTTCGGGCGAGGCACCCGAGGGCTGGGATGGACAGATCTTGGTGCCGTTCTGCGTCGAGAGTGCCCTATCCGGAGTGCAGCGGGCCCTCAAGCCGGAGCAGTTCCTGTGGTATCGCCGCTCGGTCGAAGTGTCGCCGCGGGCTCCCGGCGAGCGGCTGTTGTTGCACTTCGGGGCGGTGGACTGGCGTGCCGACGTGTGGGTGAACGGGCGTGAGGTCGGCTCGCACATCGGGGGGTACGACGCTTTTGCGCTGGACATCACCGAGGCGGCCGGGGAGGACGAGGAGATCGAGATCGTGGTGCGGGTGCAGGATCCGACCGACGAAGGCGTGCAGCCGCGCGGGAAGCAGGTACTGGAGCCCAACGGCATCTGGTACACGGCCGTGTCGGGCATCTGGCAGACTGTGTGGCTGGAGACTGTTCCCGGCACGTGGATCGACTCTCTGGAAGTCGAGGCGAGCGTGGTCACGGGTGAAGTCCTGCTTCGCCCGGTGCTGGCCGGGGAGAAGTCGATGGTCCGCGTCGAGGCGCGTGTGCTTTTCAACGGGCAATCGGTCGCCAGCGCGGCCGGCGAGGGCGCACGTCCTCTGCGACTGCGCGTCGATCGCCCGCGAGCGTGGTCACCTGACAGCCCGACGCTGTATGAACTCGAGGTGCTCCTCTCGCGTGCCGACGGCGTGCGCGATGTCGTCCGCTCGTACTTTGCCTTCCGGACCATCGAGGTCAAGTCGGACGATCAGGGCGTCAATCGACTCTTTCTCAACGGGCGGCCGCTGTTTCACTTCGGCCCGCTCGACCAGGGCTGGTGGCCCGACGGGCTGTACACCGCGCCCACGGACGAGGCGCTGCGTTTTGACATCGAGCAGACGCGAGCGATGGGCTTCAACATGTGCCGCAAGCATGTGAAGGTGGAGCCGCAGCGGTGGTATTACTGGGCCGATCGCCTGGGGCTGATGGTCTGGCAGGACATGCCCAGCGGGGACCGGTACATCGGGCCGGCCGAGGCCGACATCGAGCGCACGCCGGAGTCGGAGGAGATTTTCCGTCGCGAGTGGAGCGAGATCATCGAGGAACTGCACCCTCATCCCTGTGTGGTCGTGTGGGTGCCCTTCAACGAAGGGTGGGGGCAGTTCAAGACCAACGAGATACTGGCATGGACCAAGTCGCTCGACCCGACGCGAGTGGTGGACGGGCCCAGCGGGTGGACCGATCGCGCCGGCGGCGACATGCACGACATGCACGCTTATCCCGGGCCTTCGATGTTCCCCACGAGCGCGGAGCGAGCCAGCGTGCTCGGCGAGTTCGGCGGACTCGGGCTGGTGGTCAGCGGACACCTGTGGCAGGAGCGCGACAACTGGGGCTATCGCTCGTACGAATCGAGCGAGGCTCTGCGCCAGGCGTATGAGCAACTGGTGGAGCGTTTGCGTCCGCTGGTGGCCCGCGGGCTTGCGGCCGCGGTGTACACGCAGACCACCGACGTCGAGATCGAGGTGAACGGGCTGATGACCTACGACCGCAAGGTCATGAAGATTGATCCGTCGGTGTTGCGCGGGATCAACCGGCGTGTGTTTCTGCCGCCGCCGGAGACGCGCGTGATCGTGCCGACCAGCGAGGAGCGGCCGCAGTCGTGGCGATTCACGACTTCCGATCCCGGGGCCGAGTGGGAGTCGCCGGGCTTCGACGATGCCGGGTGGGCACAGGCGCCCGGGGGCTTCGGGACGCGCGGCACGCCCGGGGCGGTAGTCGGGACCGAGTGGAGCGGCGGGGACATCTGGTTGCGGCGGCGTGTGCAGGTTGACGATGCCGGCGGCCGCGTGTTTCTCCGCATGCACCACGACGAGGGCGCCGAAGTGTTCATCAACGGCGCGCGTGTCATCCAAACCACCGGCTGGACGGTGGGGTACACCGAGTTCGGGCCGATTGACTCCAGCGTGCTGCGTCGCGGCGAGAACCTGATCGCTGTGCACTGTCGGCAGACGAGCGGCGGACAGTTCATCGACGTGGGGATCGTGGAGTTGATCGAGAAGGGCGAATAGAAGGGTGCGGCACAGGGTCTTGCTCGCGTCAAGCGGGTGCGCACGGCGGAGACGGCCGTGGCACAGAGAGGGAGAAATCGTGACCAGGAGATTCGCTGTCGGCATGTGCGTGCTGGCCTTTCTCGCCTCGGCGTCGCTGGCCCTGCGCGACCTGGCGCCGGGTCGCTTGCCGGGCGAGCGCATCGAGTCGGCGGCCCGCGCCTTTGTCGCCGCACTGTCGGAGAGCCAGCGTGCAGCCGCGGTGCTGGGTTTTGACGATGCGTATCGGATGGACTGGCACTATGTGCCACGCCAGCGACGCGGGGTGCGAATCGATGTGCTTGGCGATGCGCAGAAGCACCTGGCGCACGAACTGCTTCGCGCCATCCTGAGCGGGCACGGTTATCTCGAGGTGACGTCGATCATGGACCTCGAGGGCACGCTGCGCGACATCGAGCGTGCGGCCGGGGGAGACGGCGCCTCGCGCGACCCCGGCGCCTACACCTACACCTTCTTCGGTTCACCCGATCAGCGTCCGTGGGCCTGGCGACTGGAAGGGCACCACATCTCGCTCAATGTGCTGGTTGCGGGCGACGGTTCGGTCGCGCTGACGCCCACTTTCCTGGGCGCCAATCCGGCGATTGTGCCCACGGGAGAGCAGGCCGGGCTGGAGATCCTCGCGGAAGAGGAGGAGATTGCATTCCGTCTGCTGCACGCTCTTAGTGACGTGCAGCGTGCTCAGGTCGTCATCGGGCCGATCGGTCGCGGCGACATCCTGCTTGGGCCGGGCAAGAGCCTGGGCGAACTCGGCGAACCGCGCGGGCTTTCCGCCGCCGCCATGGACGACGAGCAGGTCCGGGTCTTTGGGCAACTGGTGGCTGTCTACGCCAACCGGTTCCAGCACGATCTGGCCACCGAGCGTCTGGCGCGCCTGGGCAGCGCCGATCCCGGGGAGGTATATTTCGCCTGGATCGGGAGCATCGAGCGCGGGCAGCCGCACTATTACCGCATTCAGGGGCCCGGCTGGGCGATCGAACTCGACAACACGCAGGGCGGCAACCACGTGCACACGGTCTGGCGCGACGCCGAGAGCGACTTCGGCACTGGCATGCTGGTGCGGCACCTGCAGGAGTCGCACCACGAAGGCGGTTGAGCGCGGCACGAACAGTCGTGGCAGCGATGTCCGGCTTGGGACGTTGCTCAAGGTGGCTTTGGGCGCAGGTCATGGGCAGCAACCCTCAGGACCAGGCTGCGGGCATGTCCGAGAGAGGGTTGCGGGAGGTTGGATCCCTGGGCACGAAGGCCGGCGGAGCGCGAAAAATGCGCCCGGCGCGAATGACCGGACACCTGGCGTCCGGCACTGCGGCGGCGGCGATCTGACCGCCGATCTGGTGGCATGAGCCACTGCCATGCGGTGTCCGGCCCGGCCGACTTTGAGCACGGGCGCGGGCTGGTGTTTCTTCTGGGGGCCTTTCGCAGCGGCACCACGCTGCTGAGGAAGATGCTCGACTCGCACCCGCAGGTCCATTCTCCGGCGGAGACGTGGTTCCTGCTCCCGCTGCTGTCGATGTGGGAGGGATCGGGCACGTGCCCGCGCTTCAACCCGGCGCAGGCCTCGGCGGCGCTGCGCGGGCATGTCTCGCAGGAACAGTTCATGGACTGCTGTCGGGCGTTTGCGGGGCGGTTCTATGCCGCGGGGATGCCGGCTGGGAAGTGTGTGTACGTGGACAAGACGCCGATGTATCTCAGCATCGCGGGCGCGCTGCCGCAACTCTTCCCCATTGCACGGTTCATCGTGCTCGCCCGAGACCCGCGCGCCATTCTCTGGTCACGCCACACCTGGCGACACGCTGACAGGTCGCCGATCGAGTCGCGTGTGAAGGGAGTCGCCGGGGACGTTCGAAGACTCGCCGCCTTCGCCAGAGAGCACGCTCCACGTTGCGCCCTCGTGCGCTACGAAGACCTGTGCGTCGATCCCGAGCCCGGGCTGCTGAGCATCTGCGGACACATCGGCGTCGGCTTCGACTCCCGCATGATCGACTACGGCAAGGTCTCACACCAGGAGGGCTATGGTGACGAGAACACCCGCGATCACCAGCGTCCCCACGCCGACAGCGTTGCACGCTGGGGATCCGAACTGACGCCCGAGATCGAGCGCAACCTGTTCAGCATGTGCACGGGCGAAGCGCTGGCGACCCTTGGCTACAGCGAAGCATTGCACGAGGCTGCCTAAAACCGCGCCAGCATCGCTGATTCTCCATTGCTGCTGAATCATCCCTGCCAGCGTCCATTCCGGGTGCGGCAATCTTGAGGACAAGGTTGCGGGCACGCGCGAGCAGGATCATCGCTTTTCCGAGGTCTTCCCCTCGATCGTCAGCGGCACGGCCGTGCCGCCGTAGACGGCCTCGATGATCTGCGGCGGCTCGACGTGGATGCGTCGGTCTTCCGGGTTGATCCCGCGTCGGCGCATCTCCTTGCGCAGCGTGCCTGGGAGGGCAAAGTCCACTTTTTCTTCCACCACGTCGCCCAGCGCCAGCGTGGCGTTGAAGCGGGTTACCAGTTCGCGGCAGATGCCCGCGACCAGATCCTCCGGCGCCGAGGCGCCGGCCGACAGCAGCACGTTATGCACGCCCTCGAACCACGCCGGGTCGAGATCGCCGACGTCGTCGAGCAGTTGCGCCCGCGTTCCGGCGTTTTCGGCGATCTCGGTCAGTCGCTTGGAGTTTGAACTGTTCTGCGAACCCACCACCAGCACCAGGTCGCACATGGGCGCCAGCGTCCGCACCGCGTGCTGGCGGTTGGTCGTGGCGTAGCAGATGTCCTCGCTCGGCGGGCTCCTGATTTTTGGAAAGGCCTTCCTGAGGGCCTGGATGATGACGCCTGCGTCGTCGGTCGACAGGGTGGTCTGCGTCAGGTACACCAGGCGCTCGGGGTCGCGAATGCTGAGCCGTGCAATGTCGTCGGGCGACTCGACCACCTGAATGGCCTCGGGAGCCTCGCCGAATGTCCCGACCACTTCCTGGTGGTTGCGGTGCCCGATGAGCAGGATCTGGAATCCCTGCCGCGCGTAGCGGACGGCCTCGGAGTGGACCTTGGTCACCAGCGGGCAGGTCGCGTCGATGGCGGTCAGTCTGCGAGCCTCGGCCCGACGACGCACCTCTGGACTGATGCCGTGGGCGCTGAACACGACGACTTCACCGGGCGGGATCTCATCGACATCCTCGACGAAGGTGACACCGCGATCACGAAAGCGTCCGACGACATGCTTGTTGTGCACGATTTCGTGATAGACGTAGATTCGGCGGTCGCGGAATACGTCGAGCACCTGGTCGACCACGTCGATGGCCATGCGGACTCCCGCGCAGAAGCCGCGAGGATTGACCAGAATCACGCGCATACATTCCATTCCCTGACGAGCCGCGAGCAAGAGGGAGCGGTTCTCCCGGCCGATGGTAGGGTTTGCCCCGGAGGTGGTGTATGGTGGCTCTTCGTTGGCTTCTCGGCTCGATACTGACCCTCGGTCTGGTCGGCTGCGAAAAGACCGCGCCGGTGCCCAAGCAACCCGCCCCGGCGCAGCGGCCCGTCCGTGATGACGCTCCCGAGGACGCCGGGGCCACCCAACCCGTGGACGAGATTGACCCTGCGATTTTTCATCGCTACGGGTTGAAGGAGCCTCGACAGCGCACGCCCGGCAGCATCCGCATCGCCACTTACAACGTCGAGAACCTCTTTGACGACAAGGACGACCCGAATCTCTCTGGCCGATTCGAGGACATCGACGACACCAAGCCGGTCTCGCAACTGAAGGCGGTCGCGGAGACCATCGTCAGGATCGACGCGGACATCCTGGCGGTCGAAGAGATCGAATCGCTCGACGCGCTGATCGAGTTCCGCGACGGGTACCTGCAAGGTCTGGGCTACGAGTATGTTGTCTCCCTCGACGCCGGGGATGAGCGCGGCATCGAGCAGGCCGTGCTCTCACGCTTCCCCATCGTCGAGCAGCGCCAATGGGTGAAGAAGCCGCTGGGCGGCGTCCACCCGGATCGCTACGGCAATGGGGAGAACTGGTACGCCGGGCAGCCCATCGCGTTTCATCGTTCGCCCCTCATGGTCACGGTTGAGGTTCCCGGCTCGGTCACGGGGGGGCAGCCCTATGCGCTGACCCTTTTGGCCGTGCATCACAAGAGCGGGGCGCCGGCGGGGTACTGGCGCGAGGCGGAGAGCAAAGGTGTACTCGAGGTGATCGCCGGGCTGATGGCCGAGAACCCCCAGCGCAATCTGGTGGTCCTGGGCGACTTCAACGCGACGCCCGCCGATCGGTCCTTCCAGATGTATCTCGAGGGCGGGCTGATCGACATCCTCGGGCAACGCGAAGGCCCCGAGTGGATCTCCCACGCCTCCGGGCGTCGCATCGACCACATCCTGGCCAATCAGCAGGCGATGGACGAAATCCTGCCCGACTCGGCCTTCATCCTCGGCACCACGGTGGGCCCCGAAGAATTGGACTGGTCCGAAGCGGCCCTCCTCCCCGGCTACGCCTCCGACCACTACCCGGTGGTGGTGGACGTGAAGGTGGGGGAGTAGGGGGAGGAGATCAGGGACCAGGGATCAGCCATCAGGGACCAGGCATCAGGGACCGGAAGCACCGGCGTGCTCTCTTGGCCTTCCCCCTGATCCCTTGTGGCGAGTCGCTTGTCCCTTCCCCCCGGCCCGCCCTCCGGGTCTTTACCCCTAATCGCTGATGGCTAGTCCCTGATCCCTTCCCCCAACTTGAATTTTCCTTCAAGAAACCTGTGGATGACTTGGCGGGTGCGGGACCGTTCGCGGGGTGGCCGGTAGAATCCGGCGTCTGGGACTGGGTTGTCTGTTGCTCCCGAGATCGGCCTTTGGGCGGTTCGGGGGATTGTGCCTAGGTGCTGCTCTGCACCCGGGCAGAGGGACCGAAGATGGACGCAAAGCCTTGGCAGATCGGGGTGGTTGTCGTCGGCCTGCTTGGCGGGCTGGCACTGCTCGGCTGGCAGCTGTTCGGAGGTAAGGAAATTCGGCGCCCTGATGAGATTCTGCTGATGGACGTCATCACGGGGGATCGTTTTGTCGCTGATGTCAGCGGGCACAAGGCCGTCATCCTGCCGGAGCGCAATCCCGACACGCAACAGTACACCCTGCTTCCGCTTTCTCAGGATAAGGACGGGACGTGGCGGGTTCGTCGTCTGGATCAACTCCCGCCTGACCTCAAGCCGGAGCAAATGGAAGCTATCGAGAGTCTCGATGCCGGTTTGGCCAAGCCGTCGAGCGCGAAGCCGCGTCCGTTGAAGAACTAGGGTCAGTGAACGAGCAGATAGAAGGGCCTTGCATGTTCATCGCTCACAGTCGTTGCCGCATCGCGCGGGCATTCACTCTCATCGAGCTGCTCGTGGTCATCGCGATCATCGCGCTGTTGATCGGCATTCTGCTGCCGGCGCTGGGAAAGGCTCGCGACACGACCCAGGGCTTGGTGTGTGCCACCAACATGCGTGGTCTCGGGCAGTTCCAGACCATCTACATGAATGATAACCGCGACTACTTTGCCACGCCCAATACGTCGAGCACTGCCTACATTGTCCGCTCTGGCGCCAACATCAATGCCGGCGCTACCAAGGCCAAGCTGGAAGGCTCAAAGGACTCCGTGACTCCCGTGTCGACGCGCGACTGGATGAGCCCGCTCATGGGCGATGCGGTCGACTTGTCCCCCTTGCGTGGCGAGCGCACCGCTCAGTTGTTCAACGATTGGGGCTGTGCAGCCGCGCGCCGGGTCTTCAACGATTTGATCTACAACCTCCAGGCCGCCGGCGATCGCGCCGACTTCGAACGAGTCGGGCGAACTCGCGGCTTCAATATGGTCAGCTACATCATGCCCACATCGTGGTACACCCAAAACCCCAGCGACCTTGCCAAGGGCTTGGTGGCTGGTGGCCGCACGGGCGATTACAGCGGTGCCTGGCCCGTTCGTGACCCGCTCAGCGCGGCCACGAATCCGGTTGGCTATCAGCCCCGTTTGAACCGTGTGGGCGTTCAACCCAGCTCGAAGATCCTCTTTGCAGATGGCACGCGGTACGTCTCCCGTCTGGACGGGCTCGACTTTGACTGCAATGCGGCACCCGACTACTTCGGGTCCTTTTGCGATAACGGTCCAACGACCGAAGGCTCGACCGCCTATGGCCGCCATCCCTTCACTGCCGACGTACTCACTCCCGACAACCAACTCGCGTCGTTCCGCCACAACGCCGGCGTCAATGCCATGTACTTCGACGGACACGTCGCTCGCGTGACGCAGACCGACGCCTACGCCGATCCGAGGCCGTGGTATGCGAGTGGCGCACGTTGGACCGGGTCTTCCGCCACGCCCGAGTCCATTGAGTTCATGCAGAACCTCAAGCCCGGCGGCGCCGACACCATCGACTAAACGGGGTGGGGGAGCCATGATCTCATTAAGCGGAAGTGGTACAGTTCGGCGGCGAGCCGAGTATTCTGCCTAGCGTCCGTCACAAAGGCGCGTTTGAGCCGTACTTATTGGTGGGGCCCGGTATGGAAAGTCGTGAGTTCTTCCCAAAACCAAAGGAGGCTCGCAATGACTCGTCGAATTGGGGCGATGGCGGTGTGCTTGCTCTCAGGCACGGCTGTGGCGGACTGTTTCAGTCTGTATCGCGAGTAATATGTCTACTGGGACTTCAGTTCGTGTGCAACTTGTACGAGCGCGATGGCGTACGCCTTTGCAGTCGCAGGTACCTCTCAGACGGCCTGTTATCATGGCGTCTGCCTGCCTTCCGGGGACTCCGATGCCGGAACTGTTGGTCCCTACAGTGAGGCCTACGCCGCCTCTTCACGCGACCCGGCTCCGGGCTGCGCGAGGGCGTCCAGCGATGTTGCCGCCGGCGTGTCAGGCTACATCGACGTCGTCACGAATGTGCCCTGTGGCACTAACGGCCAGGGCTGCACCGAGAACTCTATCGGAACTGCCGCAGCCGTCGGCGCGGCGTTCATGACGCTCACCAACTACTCGTGTCGATCGACTATCGTGTTTGACGTGCTTGGCCTGTCTGGCACTGACCCCGAGTCTGCATCCGACAGTGTCGTGACAGAAGCCGTGCTTCTGGTCGTTGACTGTGGGGGCGGCTCCGTCAACGTTGATTGCGTGGCCAATTGGTCATCGGCCCTCGGCACGCTGGACGGCGGGCTGGATCCGAGCGACAGCACTTCGTTGACGGGGACGATCTGCGCAGGCTCGAGCAGTGTCAGTCTGCTCGTTGCGAGATTCGATCCGAGCGAGATGGACGTGGATGGCGATGGCCGCTTCACCGATGCCGATCCGAGCGCACTTGAGGCGGAGTTGAGTTCCACAGACGCAGACCTGCTTTTCAGATTCGACTTCAACGACTCGGGCGACATCGACGAGGACGACGTCGCGGTGCTCGATGCGCTCGTTCTCTGCGACTTGGACCACGGCGTTCTTGGCGACCTCGACGGCGACGGCGAGACCGATTGTGATGATTTCGATCTCCTCCCCGCATCTCCGAGTTACACGCTGGGCGACGCCTACTACCAGTTCGAACTGGACGCGGACATGGACGGCGACAACGACTCGGCCGACCGCGCGGCGGCTTGGGAGGTGCTTCAGCCGGCGGACTGGGACAATGACGGCGACGTGGACTTCTTCGACACTCAGGCCTATTTGGCTGACTACGCGGCTGAAGAACCGGCGGCCGACCTGAACGGCGACGAGACCTGGGACTACTTCGACGTGCAGACCTACCTGGGGTACTACTCGGCCGCGTGCTCTTGACCGCTGGCTCGTAAACTCAGGCACATGGGGGCCGCATCCGCGGGTGCGGCTTTCGCGTTTTTCCGCGCGCGCATGCCCTGTCCCGCTGACGCCCCGTGTGCGTCGCGTGCCCGCGAGGGCGAGGCGTGGGCGCGGTCGGTAGGAGTATTTTTCGCGTGGGGCTCAAGTCAGGCGCGCATTGCGAAAGCCCGCGCTTTCCGGTCGGGCGCATTATCTGCCTGGGGTGGGTGGCGCGGCGGCCGGCAGCCCGGGAGGCAGTCGGCCAACGTCCGTTGCGACCAAATCGGCGATTGGAGGCCCTCAAGCGGCCTTGAGCGCAACTCGTGCCTTGACTGGAACTGTCCAAGTGATGACTAGAACGACTCCAGTGACGACTGGAGCCATTCCAGCGCACGTCCGCTTCGTTCCAGCGGCCCGTGGAAGCGCCGCCGCGCTCGCGGGAGCCGCACACACGTCCACGCCGTTACCGGGGAGCGGCGGACGACCCGCCACCTCGCCATCTCCCCACCTCGCCACCTCGCCCGGCCGAGCCTTTGTGCCTTCCAATCCCGACTCGCGACTCGCCATTCGCGATTCGCGCCTCCCCCTATAGTCCTCCCCACCGAGGAACCGTCATGTCTGAGACCAGCGTCAAGTCCATGGAAGCCATCGTCTCTCTCTGCAAACGCCGCGGGTTCATCTATCCGGCCAGCGAGATCTACGGCGGCATCAACGGCTTCTGGGACTACGGCCCGCTGGGCGCCCAACTCAAGAAGAACCTCCGCGACGCATGGTGGCAGGACATGATCATGAACCCCTGCTGGGGAAGGAGCGGCCCCGACGGCGACCGGGTGAGGTGTGTGCCGGTGGAGACGCGCATCATCCAGCACCCCAGGGTCTGGGAAGCCTCCGGACACGTCGGCGGTTTCAACGACCCCATGCAGACGTGCAAGCAGTGCAAGAAGTTGCTGCGAGCAGACCATGTTCCGGACTTGCTTGCGGAAAGCGAGTGGGTTGCGTCACTGGCTGGAGTGGCGGGCCGGGCCGCGCAAGAACAAGTCCTGATCGAGGGAACAGAGGTTTTGAAATGGACCGGTGGAAAGGGCAAGAAACTCGCGGCGAACCTGGCCATCTATCGCGATGCCGAGGCATCGGTCCGGATTGTGGCCAAGTTGCGCGAGACCACGACACCCATTGCCCTGGCCGAGGTGATTCGGATCATTGGGAACACGTCCTCGGCCGAGAACCCCTGGCCATGCCCGATTTGCGGCGGCGAACTGACGGAGCCGCGCCCGTTCAACCTCATGTTCCCGACCGTGATCGGGGCGACCGGTGACTGGGAGAGCGACAGGGCCTATCTCCGCCCCGAAACGGCGCAGGGCATCTTCGTGCAGTTCAAGAATGTGGTCGACACGACGCGCGTCAAGGTGCCCTTCGGCATCGGCAACACGGGCACGAGTTTCCGCAACGAGGTGACGCCGCGGAACTTCACGTTTCGTTCGCGTGAGTTTGAGCAGGCGGAACTGGAGTTCTTCTGTCATCCCGAGGAGAGCCAGGAGTGGTATCGGTTCTGGCGCGATTTCCGCATGGAGTGGTGGCAGTCGATCGGGCTTCGCGGCGACAACCTGATTCTCCGCGAGCACGAGAAGGACGAACTTTCGCACTACTCCACGGGCACCAGCGACGTGGAGTATCGCTTCCCCTTCACGGCCCCCGGCTTCGGCGAACTCGAAGGCATCGCCCATCGTGGGTGTTTTGATCTCACGCAGCACCAGCAGTTTTCGGGCACCAAACTCGATTACTTTGATACCGATCGCGGCGAAACGCTGCCCAACGGCTCGAAAAAGGGCGAGCGCTACATCCCGCACGTCATCGAGCCGGCCGCGGGGCTGGACCGCGGCGCCCTGGCGCTGTTGTGCGAGGCGTACACGCGCGACGAGAGCCGTCCGAGCCCGGAGATCATGCGTTTCCACCCACGGATGGCCCCGATCAAGGCGGCCGTGTTCCCGCTGGTGAACAAGGACGGCATGCCCGAGGTGGCCGAGAAACTGCACGCCGAACTGTTCAGGCGATTCGGGCACGCGGGCTTCATCGAGACCGACGCCAAGCAGTCGATCGGCAAGCGGTACGCGCGCATGGACGAGGCCGGCTGCCCGTACTGCTTCACGATCGACGGGCAGACGCTGACCGATCAGACGGTGACGGTGCGCGACCGCGACACCGGCGGGCAGGAGCGCATCGGGCTCGACAAGGTGAAGACCTACCTGGAAGAACGACTGGGTGTGTGACGTTCTCTCCGAGGCCCGACCGAAACGGAGGGGTTCACTGGCTTCGATGCGTCATGGATCACTTCCTTACGGTCGGGGCTCGTTGACTTGGAGTTGCGGGACTTTTTGCGTCGGAGGGTGCATGATGGCGACGTATTTCATCGCGGGCGCCAGCCGCGGGATCGGGCTGGAGATGGCCCGGCAGTTGCGGGCGGGTGGGCACGAGGTGATCGGCACGGTGCGGCATGCGGATGCCGGGGCGGAACTGAAGGCGATCGGGGCGCGCGTTGAACTGCTCGACACGGCCGACGAAGGGAGCGTGCAGGCGCTGATTCGGCGTCTGAATGGCCTTGCGATCGACGTGCTGATCAACAACGCGGGCGTGTACCCCGATCGCGACTGCAAGTCGATGTTCGAGGTGACGACAGCGCAGATGATGGAAGGGATGCGCGTGAACGTGTGCGGGCCGTTGCTGGTGACGAGGGCGCTGGCGGGCAATCTCGAGCGCGGGGGGCGGAAACTGGCGGTGCAGATTACCAGTTACATGGGGAGCATCGGTCGCGCGATGGCCGACAACGCCAAAGGAAACCTCGCGTATCGCTCGTCGAAGGCGGCGTTGAACATGGTCAACGCGCTGATGGCCCACGAGTTGGCGGAGCGCGGGCTGAGCAGCGTGGCGGTGCATCCGGGCTGGGTGCGCACGGAGATGGGCGGGCCCGAGGCGCCGCTGAGCGTCGAGCAGGCGGTGGGCAGGATCCTGGCGACGGTGGCGACCTTCACGCGCGCGCACAACGGGAAGTTCATCGACCTCGACGGGCGCGAGTTGCCGTGGTGAGGGGGAGCGCCAGTCGCGACGTCGCGAATCGCGAGGTCGAAAACTCCTAGGAGTTGGGCGCGACGCATTGACCGTCCTCGGCAAGGCGTGGTTCGGCGGCGCTCCTTGTCTCGAGGACTCGGTCAAGGCGTGGCACCCGCCCGCTGGGGTCACCATCGATCGTCGATTGTCATGCCTTCGGCGAGGAAGGGTGCGGGGTTTGATTCAAGTTGCTGGGCGACGGGGTAGGCGCAGCAGTCGAGCGTGAATGAGCCGGCTGGGCGGTGGTTGCCGGACATCCCGAGTCCGCCGATGGGGAGTCTGGGCGTGGCGCCGGCGGTGCCGGTGTTCACGTTGATGCATCCGGCGCGCGACTCGCGACAGAAACGATCGGCCTCGGCGCGGTCGGCGGTGAAGATGGCGCTGGTCAGCCCGTAGCGTGTGGCGTTGGACTGCTGGATCGCGTCGTCCAGATCGCGCGCGAGGCTGACACGCAGCAAGGGGCCAAAGACCTCGGTGTCGCATCCGCAGTCATCGGGGTCGTCGCGGGTGAAGCGTTCGACCTGGATGATGGAGGGGGTGAGAAACCAGCCTTCGCGCCCGGTCATTTCGCTGCTCTGCAGCAGGACTCGGCCGCCCGCGCGGGCGAAGCGCGACTGGGCGTCGAGGACCGCCTGTCGGGCCTGGCGCGAGATCATCGGCCCGGCGAAAACGGGATGAGTAGCGCGCGGATCGTCGAACACGAGAGTCGAGGCGCACCTCTTAATGAGCGGGATGAGTCGGTCGGCGACGGCCTCGTGGATGATCGTGCGTCGCGTGCTGGTGCAGCGTTGCCCAGTGGTGTTGAATGCGCAGCGGACGATCTCGACGGCCGCCAGGCGCAGGTCGGTGCTGGGCATGACCACGGCCGGATTGTTGCCGCCCATTTCCAGCGCGATGATGCGGCCGGGGCGATCGAGGTTGGCTTCGAGGATGCTTCGTCCGACGGGCCATGAGCCGGTAAAGAGGATGCCGTCGATGTCGTCGTGGTTGGTGAGCGCGGAAGAGACGTCGGCGGCGCCCTGCACGAGGTTGAAGACTCCGGCGGGCGCGCTCTCGGCCGAGAGGGCTTCGTGCATGATCTCGGCGAGGAGTTGTCCGACGGCGGGGGTCTTGTCGCTGGGCTTGAGGACGATGGTGTTGCCCATGAGCAGGGCCGGGACGTATTGCCCGTTGGGGAGGTAGGCGGGGAAGTTGTAGGGAGCGATGATCGCCATGACGCCGTGCGGGCGGAAGACGCAGCGCCCGACGCGGGTGTCGGAGAGTTGGACGGAAAAGTCGGTGACGCGGGCCAATCCAGAAGCGGCGGAAGGCGCGGCCTGAAGCGTGGACTCGACGCGAGCGGGCAGGGTGGCGGCCTCGCCGCGGGATTCCCACAGCACCTTGCCGGTCTCGTCGCTGATGAGGTGGGCGATCTGTTCGGCACGGGCGGCGCACAGCGCGGCGTAGCGGCGCAGCACGGCGGCGCGATGCTCGACAGGAGCGCCGGCCCAGGCCGGCTGTGCGGCGCGAGCGGCGGCGACGGCGTCGTTCACATGCGAGAGCACTGACGCACCGTGCCAGATGGTCTGGTCGGGGCGGGCTGGGTTGTGTGAGACGATCGCGTCGCCCCGGAGAGGGATCCACCGGCCCGCGATCAGGTCGGCCGGATCGCGCGCCAGTGAGGCATGCCGACTCATGACGAGCGGGCCCTCTTGCGTGGCGGGGGACCATCGGACTTGCGCCCGTTCTTCTTCGGCTCCTTGATTGGCACGGGGGGCTTGGGTTCGAGGACGGTCAGATCGGAGACGCCGGCGTTCTGTCCGGGCTCGGCCTTAAGGGTTTCAAGGACTTCGCGTGTCACGCGGACGTGGCCGGAGTCGTCAAGCAGGCAGGGCTGGTTGACCGCGATGAAGTCACCGTCGTCGTGTAGGATGCTGATGATGCCGGGGGTCTTGCACTTCGAGGCTGCGACGGGCTCGCCGAGCGTGGCGGAGAATGTGGCCTTGAGGAGGGGAATGGTGTCGGTGGTGGCGTGGAGGTAGGGTCCGGCGTCGAAGGGATCAACGAAGCCGCGGAACTCGAAGCCGAGTTTCTCGAGCAGGCGGCGAGCGGGCACGGTCTCTGGGCCGACCTGTCCGACGCCGGCGCGGGCCTCTGGTGGGAGGAGCGAGAGGTAGATGTCATCGCGCGGCAGGAGCGACATGATGAACTCGCGTGAATACTGGCAGAGGCGGTCGGCCTCGATGTAAGAAAGCGGAATGAAGCGTCGGCCGAAGAAATCCCAGAAGAGGTTGTGGCCGTCTGGGGTGATCTGGCCCATCATCTCGGCGAGGATTTCGTCGCGGAAGGCCGAGCGATGCAAGCCCATGAAGTGGAAGCGGACGATGCTGAGGAAGCGGCCGAGTTTCTGCGGGTGCCCGCGGTAGGATGGCTGGAGGACGAGCCCGCCGATTTCGGTCGGGGCGGATGGATCGAGATAGAGGCGGGCGACGGTATGGCTGGTGCCGGTCTGGAGGGAGGTGCTGAACATCTCGCGGCGTTCGAGGCGGAGGCATACGTTGGGGCTCTCGGGGTTGCCCATGCACGAGATGAGTTGGCTGGTGCCCAGGCACCCGGAACTGTCGGTGTCAGCGAGGACGAACATGAACAACTCGCTTCGGCCCGTGATTTCACCCATGCCGGGCGTGCCTGAGGTCTGGCGCGGAGGCTTGGTCTCGACGATGGTGGCGGCGTCGGCGGCGGTGCCGGCGGCGACGGCGTTGAACGAGTTGCGGCTGCGGATCACCTTCTGCGAGATGATGTCGCGGTCGGCGGGAAGGTTGATGAAGTGGACCATCTTGGCCAACTTGAGCAGCGTGGAGAGGTCTTCGATGACGGCTCGGCGGATGTAGAACAAGGGGGTCTCCGGGAAATGCAATCGCCACGGAGTGTCACAGGGGAAGAGAATGAGATTTGCAGTGAGTGACTGGGCCTGACGGGTCATCCCATGTCGCAACGCACATCTCACTATCTATCTTTTCAATCTTCTCATTCGTGACACTCAGTGAAACTCCGTGGTGAAAGGGAATGTCTCAGTGCTCTCAGTGGCGGCAGCGGTCGAACTTGCTCACCCCGCGGCTTTGGCCAGGCCGCGCTCGATGCACGCGAAGATGCGGGGCCAGTATTCGTCCTTCATCACCGGCATGGGCGGGAGGAGGCGGATGTGGTAGGGCCCGTGTCCGCAGTAGAAGAGGACGACTCCCTCTTCAAGGCAGGTCTTGCAGGCGCGGAGGACCTTTTCTTTTTCGCCCCCGAAGGGGGTGAAGCGCATCATGCCGCCGACGCCGCCGACAAGTTCGGGAGTTTCGGGGTTTGGCGGGAACCACTCGGGTCGGCGCTGCATGAGAGCGTGGGCGTGCTCGCGGAAGAGGCGGTGGTGATGTGCGAAGGCGCCGTGCGGGCCGTAGTGCTGGGGGCTGTCAAGCAGTTCGAGGACGCGCAGCCCGGTGGTGAAGTCGGGCGTGGTGCCGGTGAAGGTGCCGCTGAGCAGGCCGGGCTTGGGGTTGTACTGCTCGGTGAAGAGGGTGGCGCAGGCCTGGGTGAGTTTGCCGACGCAGAGGACGTCCACGTATTCGCCGAGGTCATACATCTCGTAGGCGAACAGTTGTTCGGTGCGGCCGAAGGACTGGATTTCGTCATCCCAGATGGCGATGCCGCGATCGCGGCAGACTTCCATGAGGGCCTTGAAGAAGTCGCGGTTGGCGACATTGAAACCGCCCTCGCCCTGGACGAGTTCGAAAATGAAGCAGGCATGCTGGCCGGGGTAGCGGTTGATGTAGGTTTCCAGTTGCTTGCAGGCGCGGTCGATGAGTGCGGCATGCCCACCCACGCGGTCGGCCTCGACCTGGCTATAGAACGGCATGTAGTCCACGAGGGTGGACAGCGGGATGCCCTGGCGGTTGCTGGCCGCGTCGCCGATCTGCGACATGGTGACGCTGCGCCCCATAAAGCAGTCCGCGAAGGCGATGACGCGCGAGGCCGGGGCGTGCTTCTGGTAGCAGACCTTGATGGCGCTCTCGTTAGCCATAGCGCCCGAGGTGGTGACGAAGGCGTGCTTGAGGCGGCTGGAGCGGGAGGCGAGTTCGATCAGTTTCTCGCCAAAGACGAAGGCGTCGAACCCGGACTGGAGGTTGCCGTGCTTGTGGGTGTCTTCGAGGCTGCCCAGCGCGGCGGCGCGGATCATCTCGGGGTGCGAGTGACCGAAGAAGTGGACGCCGATGCCGCAGATCATGTCCCACTTGACGCTTCCGTCGGCCAGTTGTACCAGCGGGCCATTGCCCAGACCCGAGCCTATGTACGGGAAGAGGAGCCCGCGGCCCTTGACGGCGTTGGCGCGGTCAAGGAGTTTCTGATAGTCGGCCATCAGCGAGCGGTCGGGCGGGCAGACATCGGTGATGGTGCTGGAGGCCTCCCGGACCTGATCGACGATGGTCTCGATGGCACCGAGGAGGGTCGGGTTGTCGCGCAGGTTCATCAAAGGATGAGCCGAGGTCGAGGAGGTCATTCATGAGCCCTTTCTTGTCGAATCGGACGAGGGAAGCCCGCCGAGGGTCAGTCGGTGAATGAGGACGGCCAGCAGTTGGCAGCGTTGGACGAGGCTTGGGAGTTCGATCCACTCATTTGGGGTGTGCAGCCCGCCGCCGCGCACTCCCAGCGTATCGATTGTCGGCAGACCGGCATCTTGGAGAATATTTCCGTCGCACACGCCACCGGTCTTGGCGAAGGGGAGTCGCTGTCCGAGGTCTTCGGCGACGGCGCGGGCGAGAAGCCCGAGGGCCTCCACGGCGCGAGTCATGGGCTTGGCGGGACGATTGAAACTCCGACGGACCTGCACGCTGGGCAAGGCGTCGGGCTCGGTGCCCAAGGCGTCGAGCAAGCGGGCGATCTCGTCGCCGACGGCGGGGGTTGGGAAGCGGACATTCCCCCAGGCGCGGGCCAGATCGGGCACGACGTTGGTGGCGTTGGAGCCTTGGAGCGGGCCGACGCTGAGAATGCGACCGGTCGCGGGGTCAGGCATCCGGCTGATCTGCACAAGCGCGTGGGCGAGGGCATTGACGGCCGAGACGCCGGCGGTGAAGTCGCGACCGACGTGCGCGGAACGGCCGCGGGCTTCGATCATGAACTGTCCGGCGCCCATGCGCTCGATGGCCAGTTCCCCGCCGGGCAGGGCGGGCTCGAGGGCCAGCCCGACGTCGTGGCAGGCGGCCTGGGAGCGCAGGGCGGTCTGAGAGTGGAAACTGCCGGTCTCCTCGTCGGAGTTGAAGAGGAACGACCAGGAGGCTTCGAGGTTGCAGGTTTCGAGGGCTTCGAGCGCGGCCACCGCGATCACCAGCCCGCCCTTCATATCCACGCACCCGGGCCCGGTGGCGGTGCGGCCGTCGGGGGCGAAGGACAGTTCGCGAAACGGGCCTTCGGGGTCGTGGACGGTGTCCAGGTGCCCGGCGAGGAGGATGCGCGGGCGGCCGGGCAGCAGGCGTGAGCAAATGGCCGTGGGAGGAGCGCCGTTGCCAGACTCGGCGCCGTAAAGCCAGCGTGGCTTGGGGTCGGCGGCGACGAAGGTGACGTCGGCACCCAGGCGTGTGAGGCGGTGGGTGAAGCGGTCTCGGGTTTCGTCGAGTGCGGGGGTGTTGAAGCCGCCGGTGGGAATGCCGACGTGCAGGGCGAGGTCTTCCACGAGGGCCTCGTGACGAGACTCGATCAGGCTGCACAATCGCTGTTCGGCAGGGCTGAGCGGCATGGAGAGACTGTAGGTTGACACGGCGGGCACTGTGCCGGAGGCCCTGTCTTCAAGGTTGATCCTTGTGGTGAAGATGCACGACCGAGGGCAGCAACGTCCGCGGGCGGACATTGCCGGCACCCATGTCAGACGCGGACGCGAGCGGCGTAGATGAACCACTCGAAGATCAGAAGAAGTCCGGCTGCGGCGACGAGGATGGGCCAGAGTTCGCGCGGGCCGGCGAGTTGCTCGGCCGGGCGCGTGGGCGAGCCGTTGATGGTCAGTTGGTCGCGGGTTTCGAGGCGGCTTTCGTCGGCGTGGTTCAAGTTGACGACGATCGCGGGAGGCACGATGCCCAAGCCCTGCCAGACGCCGGCGCGCGGAAAGACGCCGAGGGAGAGCGGACCGGCGTCAACGCCTGAGCGCGTGATGCGCTGATTGTCCGGCCCGCGCAACTGGAGTTGTGGCGTCGGCGTCAGGACGCGCACCACGACCGGGTCGGTGGTGGAGAATCCGGAGGCCGAGCGGGTGGCACCGGCCCCGGTCAACTCCTCGACGGCGTTGAACAGGAAGATGGGAAAACTGAAGTGGAGCGGCCAGTTGGAGTCGTTCACGGCGAAGCGCACGAGCAGGTGGTCGGCGCGACGGGACTGGAGCAGGGTGATGACCGAGCCGTCGCGCACGAGCGCCAGTTCGCTCTGGCGTCCAAGCGTTTCCAGCCAGGCGTGCGGCGCGGGCCCGAGCCACCGATCGACCAGCACCGCGTCGAGCGTGACATCTCGCATCAACGGCGAGCGGCGTTCCCACGAGAGCATGAGGCCCGCGGCGTCCATGGGTGCAGGCAAGGACGGCTCGCCGGGCAGGGGGGCGCCGAAGGTGAGCGTCGGAACCTCGGGCAGCGCGGTGGGGCTGACGCGGTCGAAGATTAGCAGTTCAAACTGCCCGCGAACCTGTGTCTCCACGGCGAGGAACTGCCGGTGCGCCATGACGCGCAGCGAGCGCAGCGGCATTTCGCGCAGCGCGTCGGCGAGGAAGAGATCGGCGTCCGAATCGTCAGGATGCACCAGCAGCACGCGCGGACGGAGGGCGCTGGGCAGATAGACGGCCGCGGCGTTGTCGGCGGCCAGCAGATCGTCGGTGGCGATGGCGCAGGTGATCAGCGCGTCGGATGGAACATCCAGATCGAAGGTGCGTCCGAGCGAGCCGGGGCCGAAGGAATCCTGCGCGGGCACGACCAGGGCGTGACGGTCCAGCACCTGCCCATCGACCAGAATTGCGAGCGTGACGGGCTGAGGCTGGGTGTAGGTGGATTGCAGTCGAACGAAGAGGCGGGCGCGGAGGGGGCTGGCGTCGTCGCGTGCGGCCGAGCAGGCGACGATCGCAATGTTGCCGGAGTTTGGCGGCGGCGTGACGCGGACGGGCTCGAAGGTGACCGCAGCCCCGGCCAGCGACAGCGGACGCTCGTCGAAGAGTGCACCGTCGGAGAAGATGGAGACCAAGGGAGGGCTGGGCGATTCATCTTCGGCGGTGGCGCGGGCGACCAGCGTCTCGACGAGCCGCAGGGCGGGTTCAAGTCGGCCCGGCTGATCGGTCGGCTGGATGACGTCGAGGGCGCTGCGGAGGCCCGAGAGCGTGTCGGTGGGCGAGGAAGCAATCGCGGCGTGGTGCGAGAAGGTGATGAGGGTGATCGAGCAACCGCCGGGGGCGTGCATGAGCCGGCGTGCCACGTCGAGGGCGCGCTGCCTGGCCGCGTCGAGGCGCGAGGCGCCGCCTGGTGCGTCGGTGGCCTGCATGGAGGCGGAGACATCGATGAGGAAGAACGCGCGGGAGGCCGATCCGCCGCCGTCCTCGAACGCGGGTCGCGCCAGAGCCAGCAGAAACAAGGTGAGAATGAGCAGGTGCAGGAGCAGCAGAACGGATGGGCGTATCCAGCGGAAGGGAACGTTGACCTGCACGTCGTGGGCGGCCTGCTCCCAGAGCATGGTCGAACTGACGGTCAACGGACGGCGGCGAAGACGCAGGAAGTAGAGAAGCAGAAGAGGCGGGAGCGTGACCATTGCCCCGATCAGCCCGGCCAGCGGGGCCAGGAAGGTCATGCCCGGACTCCGGCCTTCATGCCTTTGGCGACGATGAAAGTCTCGCGCGAGACTTCACGGCTGGACCTGGGCTTGAAGAGTTTGACGGCGGCGAAGAGGGCGCGGGTCTCCTGGACGACGGCGGGAGTTTCACCGCCTTCGAGGATCTTCATGACCAGCGAGCCGCCGGGACGAAGGAGGGTGGGTGTGACGGCCAGCACGTCGCGGCAGAGCGAGGCGGAGACCAGGTCGTCGCCGGAGCCTGAGGTGTTGGGTGCCATGTCAGAGAGGACCACGTCGAAGGGCGGAGCGACGGGCAAGTCGCGCGGGTCGATGCGGGAGACGTCGGCGACGAGGGTGGTGACGCCGGGGGGCACGGGGTGCTCGACTCTTTTGAGGTCGATGCCGAGAATCTGTGCTCCCGGGCCGGTGCGTTGCGAGACGACCTGCATCCAGGAGCCTGGGGCGCAGCCGAGGTCGATGACGCGGCGTGCGCCGTCGAGAATGTGGAATTTCTCATCGATCTCGATGAGTTTGAATGCGGAGCGAGCAAGATACCCCTCTGCCTTGGCGCGATGGAAGTAGGTATCTTGGACGCGTCTGGGGCGGGGCATGGGCAATGGTAGCGGAGAGGGCGGCGGGAGTGAGCGACGAGCGGGATGAGCAGGAGAGGGCGCTGGAGCAGGCGCGCAGTCAGGCCGAGGCGGCCAGGCGGCGCAACTCGCAGCGCGGCCCGGTGGATCCGACGCGGATCGGGGGGTACGAGGTGGTTGCGCGGCTGGGTGCGGGAGGCATGGGGATTGTGTACCTGGCCGAGCACACCCAGACGCGCAAGGTGGCGGCGGTGAAGATGCTGCGCCCGGGCCTGGAGTCGGAGAGCGCGGCACGGCGGTTCGAGCAGGAGATCGACATCCTGCGGCGGCTGGATCATCCGAACATCGCGCGGATCTACGAGGCGGGCACCGCCGAGCACGCCGGGGCGGCGCGGGCATGGTATGCGATGGAGTACGTGGCCGGACGTCACATCATCCGTCATAGCGACATCAACGCGCTGAAGGCGGAGAAGCGGCTGTCGATGGTGGGGATGGTGTGCGGGGCGTTGGCGCACGCGCACGAGCGCGGGGTGCTGCACCGCGACATCAAGCCGCACAACATCCTGGTGGAGATGCCGGGAACGCCGAAGTTGATGGACTTCGGGGTGGCGCGCCTGACGCAGAGTGACAAGACGACGATGCACACGCAGATCGGACAGGTGCTGGGAACGGTGCAGTACATGTCACCGGAGCAGATCCGCGGGAACCACGACCAACTGGACGCGCGGACGGACATCTATGCGCTGGGCGTGGTGTTGTATGAACTGCTGTGCGGGCGGCTGCCGTATCCGCACGATGGGCGTGACACGCCGGCATTGCTGCGGGCGATGCGCGAGGGCAACCCAACGCCCCCGCGCCAGGCCAACGCCGAGTTGAGCGAGGAAGTCGAGCGGGTGATTCTGACGGCCATGACGCAGGATCCGGGCGGTCGCTACCCATCGGCGCAGGCGATGGGCGATGACATTGCCCGCGTGCTGCGGGGTGAGCGTGCGCGGGGCGTGGCCGCGGTCGAAGAGCCGGTGAAGAGGCCGCGCGGGTTCGGCGTGAGTTGGTCGCGGCTGTTCGGGCGCGGTGGGCCTAGCGACGCAGCGCCAGGATGAGTTCAACCTCGCCGACGGATCGGTTCACGCGCCGAGCAATCTGCGACGAGTCGCATCCCTTCTCGGCCAGTTCGAGCACCTGGCGTTCAATGGAACCGACACCCGGCATCTGGGGGGACGGCGAGGACGTCCAGGCCGCATGAGTCGGCTGCGGCGAAATCCTCTCCATTTGGGCCAGGCGTTCGTCGGCTTGTTCGATCAGCAGTTCGAGTCGTGCCGCCTTGGCGTCGAGGATCTTGGCGAGGCGCACGGCCAGTTCGTTGGCCTCGGCCATCACAGAGTCGAGCGGCTCGCGGGCGGCATTGTGGACGGCGCGGTGATGGGCAATGACCTCGCGAGGATCTTCCTGAGCGGTCGCTAGGCGTGAGCGGCTCTTGCGCAGCATGCGTACCAGGGTGAAGAGCAGCAGCAGCGTGCCGAAGCCGATCAGGAATGTCGAGAGCGTGTGGCCGGAAGACCGGATCGCCGGGTGCGCGTCGGGCCGCTGCACCACGATCTCGGAAGCGGGTTGTGCGGGGGTTGTCTGCACGATTCCTATCATCGGCCGATGAACACGACGGGTGCGATCAAGTTGCCAGGTCCGCGCGACCCCTTCGTCAGACGGGTGCGGGCGGGCTGGAGATCGCTGACGGGTGGTTCGGACATTCGGGACTCGGAACGTGCGACGTTGATCGCCTGTTCGGGAGGCGCAGATTCTGCCGCCCTGGTGCTGGCGCTGGCCGACCGGAGCCCGACCGTGGCGCACGTGGTGCATGACTGGCGTCCGCGCGAGCAGGCGCTGGCGGACCGCGACGCGACGCGGGCGCTGGCCGAGGCGCTGGATCTGTCGTTCGTCGAGCGGCAGGTGGTGGTGCGAGGGGAGGTGGGGAACCTCGAGGCGGTGGCGCGGCGCGAGCGATATTGGGCTTTGTGCCAAATGGCGGTCGAACGGGGACTGAGGTTTGTCGCGACGGCTCACCACGCCGACGACCAGTTGGAAACGCTACTGCTGCGGCTGTGCCGGGGAGCCGGGGTGCACGGGATGCGGGGAATCGCACCGCGCCGGTCAATGGGCGCGGTGGAGATCATCCGCCCGGCATTGGGGGTGCGGCGAAGGGAGTGCGAGGAGTTCTGCGCGCGCTGCGGGTTTGCGTGGCGTGTCGATGCGACCAATGAGGATGCGACGTTGGCGCGGGCGGCGTTGCGGCTGCGCGTATTGCCGGCGCTGCTGGAGATCGAGCCTCGCGCGGCCGAGAACGCCGAGCGTGTGGCTCGACAGATGAGACGCGCGGCGTCACACCTCCATGACGAGGCGGCGGCGCTGCTGGAAACCGCGGCGCAGGGCGAAGGCGTGCTGACGTGGGAGCGGAATCGCTTGCGAGCCTCCCATGAGTGGGTGCTGGGGCAGGCGCTTCGTCTGGCGGCCTTGCGCGTGAGCGGGCAGCGGGGGAGCGATCGGCGCGGAGCCCGGGCGGTGGGAGCGTGCGTGCGCGGCATCCGCGACCATGCGGGCGGGCAGCGCGTCTTTGAGTGGGGCGGTGTGCGCGTGATCGTCGAGCGCGAGCGGGTCAGCATGAAGGGGGTGGGTGATGTCCGGTGAGGCCCGGGTGCTGCTGGTGGGCCACTGCGGGCCCGATGCGTTCATGCTGCGCCGGGCCGTGAAGACGGCGCTGGCGACCGATCAGATTCAACTGGTCAACTCTGCACGCGATCTGGAAGCGCACATGGGCCGGGCGGATCTGGCATTGGTCAATCGCGTGCTCGAGGGCGACTTTGAGAGCGAGAGCGGGGTGGAGTTGATTCGTGCGAGGGCAGGTCAAGGGAAGATGCGGTGGATGCTGGTGAGCAACTATGCTGATGCCCAGGCTCAGGCCGAGGAGGCCGGAGCGCTTCGGGGATTCGGCAAGTCCGAGGTGAACACTGACAAGACCAGGCGTCTGCTCGTGGACGCGCTGGCAGGCGTGGAGAGGAACGTTGATGATCCGCAGCCCGATCAAGGTGGAGGAGTTTCGTGATCGTCGTCAGCGAGTGCTGCGTGCGCTGAAAGGGGCGGTGGCGCTGGTGCATGCCGGCTCGGGGGCGCCTCCGCTGCGCGGCGGATGGGAGCCCGCAGCCGATTTTCACTATCTGACGGGCATTCGAGATGAGCCGGGCGCGGCGGTGCTTTTTGACCCAACAAATCCTGATCCGCGCCGGCGCATCATGCTGGTGCTGCGCCCGACCGACCCGGAGTTGGAGCAGTGGGACGGGTTCCGCGAACTGATCAGCGCGAAGATGAAGCAGGCGACGGGGTTTGATTCGGTGATCCGCACGACGGCGCTGCCGCGGTTTCTCACGGCGGCGGCGAAGCGGACCAAGCGGCTGGCATGCCTGCACCAGTTCGCCGTGTATGAGGCTCCGGTGTCGGCGGACCTGGCGGTGTTTCGCAAGGTGTGCGAGCGGGTGCCGGGCGTGACGATCGAGGATCGCACGGACCTGCTGCCTCAGATGCGCGCGGTCAAGTCGCGGGCCGAGCAGGGGCTGATTCGAAAGGCGGCCGAGGCGACGCGCCTGGGGTATGAGCGCGTGTTGGGGGTGATTGCGCCGGGCGTGAGTGAGCGCGACGTGCAGCGGGCGCTCGAAGCAGGCTTCACCGATGGCGGAGGCGAGCGCACGGCGTACAACTCGATTGTCGGCGCCGGCGCCAACGCCACGGTGCTGCACTACATGCGCAATGACGCGGTGCTGGAGGAAGGGCAGGTACTGCTGATCGACGCGGCCGCGGAGGTGGGGGGGTATGCGGCCGACGTGACGCGGGCGTTCCCGGTCTCGGGCAGGTTCACGAAGGAGCAGCGCGAGATTTATGACCTGGTGCTTCGATCGCTGGACGCGGGCATCAGGGCGGCGCGACCCGGCGCGACCTTCGTCGACGTAGACATGGCCAGCCGGGAGGTGATCGATCGCGCCGGGCTGGGCGACACATTCGTGCATGGCATCGGGCATCACATCGGACTGGAAGTGCATGACCCGCCGACGTCCGGCAAACTCGAGCCGGGCATGATCTTCACCATCGAGCCGGGGGTGTACCTGCAGGATCGCGGGCTGGGCATCCGCATCGAGGATGACATTCTCATCACCCGTGACGGACGCAGGAACCTGACCAACGCGATCCCGCGCACTGCTGAGGACGTCGAGGCGGCGATGCGTGCGGCCCGGCGAAGTGCGCGCTGAACGGCGACGGTGGCGGGCTCAGCGTCTGCGTGTGCCGTCGCGTCCGGCGGCGGACGAGCGTGAAGCGGAGGTCGGCTGGGCGCGGCCGCTGGCGTGGCGACCGGGCAGTTGCGTCGGGCGTCCGCGTGCCGGACCATCGAGTTGATCGAGGGCCGCGGTGGCGTCATGGGCGGCCTGATCGAGGAGGCTCTCGACTTCGGCCGGCGCGAGATGATGCTCGCGGGCGTATTCGAGGAACAGCGCGGCGGCGCGGGCCGACTCTTCGCGGTCGACACGGCGGGCGAAGTGAGGGTCCGTCTCCAGCAGGATCGTGCGTTCGGCCAAACGGTACTTGAGGTCGATGCGCTCGCGCACGGACATGCGGGCCACCCACGAGACTAGGGGAGAACCGGCAGGATTTGCGCGGTACTCCGGAGCGCGTCCAGGCATTTCATGCCTTGGTGAGAGGTGATTCATGGCCTGTTGCTCGGTGATCCGAAATTCAACGAGTTTCAGCGCGTTGGTCTCAGCGCACGCGGAGAGATGAGAGCCATCCCATGCGACAACCTGAATCGGGTGCGGTCCTTTCAGGATTTTTGTGGTGGAACAAGAAATGGTGGAACCACCCTCTGTACCTTCGCTTTCGAATCGGTACTGTATTGATCGACATTCTGGAGAGGGGAGGCTGCTTTTTCTCCCGTTACGTTGCGTGTGCGGGCGCCTGTGTGATTTGAGTTGTTGATGGGAACAACGGCTCAAATGCGGCGGACGAGCAGGAAAGTGGGACACGAGGCGTGGGAGTCTCGATCGAACTGGGAGGCGTCCGGATGAGTTCGGAATCGCAGGCGTTGCGCGTCCTCAACCTCTTTGAGAAGTATTACGAACGGGTGTATTGCTTCGCCCGGCGCTCGGTGGATGCGCAGACGGCCGAGGACATCGCGCAGGATGTATTCGTACGCCTGCTTGATCTTCCGGATCTTGAAACGAGGATCATCGAATCGAGTTATCTCATCAAGATTGCGGACAACCTGCTCAAGCGGCGGTACCGGAAACTGCAGCAGTTCTACCGGCACGCAGCCGAGGAGCGGGAGCGTGTGTGTGAGGCGGCGTGCCGACCGGGAGATCGGGCGGGCGGCGGGGTAGAACAAGATTCCGATCTGGCCGAGTCGTTGCGGCAACTCAGCCAGTGCGAGCAGGATGCCGTGCAACTCATCATCCTGCGCGGGTTGAGTTACGATGAGGCGGCGGCGGCGCTGGGTGTCAAGACGTCATCGGTGAACAACTGGAAGTTCAGGGGCTTGCAACGGCTCAAGCAGCACTCGAGCCCGAAGACAGCGGCGGGGCGAAACGCAGATGCAGCAGGATCCACGAGAGGGAGCGGAGAACGTGAGCAGCCCGGCAGAGCTCGCTACGGCCAAAGAGCGGGCTAGACGCCGGTTGCTCGATCACCTGATGGTGCGCGTGGCGCAGGACGGGAACGGGCGTCGAGCCCGGGCCGACGCTTTGCTGCCGGGCGTGCTGGCGACCATGGAATCACTTGGCCAGACGTCGCGCACCCTCGACGAGCAACTGGATATGCTCATGGTTGCCGACCGCGGCTAGGGCAAGCACGGTCCGATCAGGTCCGACCAGCACCAGGTGGGTGGGGTGAAGGATGTTGTCGCCCTGCTCGCCGTTGGAGAGCGTGACCGGCGCGGTCTTGTCGCGTTCGAAGGCAAAGCCGAGGCCCTGGGTCATGATCGCTTCGATCTGCGCGGGGTCGCCGGTGACGAAGGTCCAGTTGGACAGGTCGGCACCGTAACTCTCGGCGTAGGCGCGCAGCACGCCGGGCCCGTCGTACTGGGCATCAACGCTAAAACTGATGAACTGCACACGGGTGTCGGCCAGTTCCTGCTGAATGCGCCGGATTTCCGTGGTCATCGTGGGACAAGGACCGGGGCAGCGGGTGAAAAAGAAGTCGATGATGCTGATCTTCCCGTGAAAGATCGTCTCATCGACCGGCCTGGCGTCCTGGTTGATCAGCCGGAAGGGGAGGATTTTCATGTCGGCCAGCACTTCCGGAGGCTGCCCGGGGATGATCGTGTTCGCTCCGCGTGCGAGTGGCACGACGACGGTCGGCCCCGTGTGTTGCACGCGCGACGGCGCGAGCACCAGCATGACGCCGGTGGCGATGGTTGCGGCGACGACGGCCGACACGGCGAGCATGATGACGATGGCGACGGCTCGCGGCATCCGTTGATGGCCTCCCAGAACCCTGTTGGCACTCTACAGCAGCACCACGCGGACAAAGGCTTCGCCGACCATGACGACCAGCAGCAGCGGCAGGTGCATGATTGAAGCGAAGAACACGCGCCTGGCCACCTGCTGGGTGCGCGACAGCGCCAGACGCACGGACATGACCAGGAACGCCAGTCCGGAAACCAGCGCGACGATGAAACTGACCGGACCGAGCACGTGGGGCATGGCGACGACCGGCGCCAGCGTGGCCGGCACGAGCAAGGCGCTGGTCAGGCACACGACCGAGGCGGTGCCCAGGCCGGTGCGGTCGATCACCGGGAGCATGCGCATGCCGCCGCGCTGGTAATCGTCGCGGAACATCCATGCGATGGCCATGAAGTGCGGAATCTGCCAGACCATCATCAACCAGAAGAGCGACTGGGCACCCGGATCGAGCATGGCCGTGGGGCTTGCGTTGCCGGAGGCGCTGGTCCAGCCGATAAGCGGAGGCAGCGCACCTGGAATGGCGCCGACGAGCGTGCACCAGGCGCTCCTTGGCTTCATCGGGGTGTAGATGAAGACGTAGGTGATGGTGCAGGTCAGGGCGACCAGCGCCGGCACCGGACCAATGGCCAGCAAAACCAGCGTCCCGCCGAGCGAGAGCGTGAATCCGAGTTTGAAGACGGTCCCGTGGGCCAGACGTTCGGCCGGCAGCGGGCGTCCGTGCGTGCGGCGCATGCGGGCGTCGCGCTCCGATTCCCACCACTGGTTGAGGGCGTTGGCCCCCCCAGCCGCGAGTGCCGTGCCGACGCTGGCGAGCAGTCCTGACACGAGAGCAGCCGCAAAGGACTCACCGTGCTGGCTGAGCCACGCGAGGATGAACCCGACCATCGAAGTGATGGTGACGAGTTTGGTAATGCCGGGCTTGGTGGTTTCGACCAAAGCCCGAACCCACTCGCGTCCCGAGGCACGGGTGACGAACTCCGGATTGGGAATCGCGGTCAGGCGGCTCATCGGGGCGTTCCGTGGAGGCCCATTGTAGCCGCAAACATGCCGACGTCAGGCGGCCTTGTGGCCCTCGTCGCTCTCGCGGAACTCGTTGAGGTCGATGGGATGCTCGAACTTGACGCCCACGGCGTGAACGCGCCCCTTGGCCAGTTCACAGCGGACGACGAGGCCGCGGACGACCCTGCTTTGCCCGTGGAGGTCGGAAAGGATCAACTGGCAGGGGGTTCCGGGGTGGACGAAGGTGCCGTGGAGGAAGCCGACACCCCCGGCGGAGAGATCGGAGGGGATGACGCGGAACTTGGCCCGGGTGTCGGCGTTCTCGGGGTTGAAGACGACGAGCATCGCGTTGCCGCGGTAGCAATGGCGTGCTTCGGCCCGGTTTTTGGCACGCTCGCAGCGAGCGGCCCGGTTGTCGATGTCGCGGAGGATGCGATCGACTTCGCGAGGAGGCACCTTGACCAGATCCGTCCAGTCCCGGAGAACCTGGGCCGGGTGACCTTCGCCCACCGGATCACTCTTGGAGATGAAGCGCGACAGATCGAGTCGCTCGTCGAACGTGATGCCGATGGCGTGGATGCGCCCCCGCACCAATCGCGTGTGGGCGACCTTTCCGGTGACGCGCTCGACCTGACCGCCCAGGTTTTTCATCAGCGCCATCACAGGGGTGGACTGGTAGACAAACTGCCCGTGCAGGATGCCCATGCCCGAAGGGGAGAGGTCGAAGGGTCGGACTTGAAAGGCCTCGCGCTCGTCTACCGATTCATAGTGGAAGATCACCACCATCGCCGAAGGGAGGGCATAGGGCACGCGCTCGTCGCGGCGCCGGGAGTCTACGGTCGGGACGGCCGACGCTCGCAACTCGGTGATCACCGATTCATAGGTGACCTGATCGATCCTGAGCAGGTCGCGACATTCCATGCAATGGCTCTCGGAGCGAATGCCCCCTTTTGGGATCTCCTTCGGCCGACGATGAGGTCCGATTCAGCCGAACGCGTGAAGAACGGCGTCCATTCCTCGAAAAAGTCGGGGACTCGGGCTTCAGAGGGCTTGGCGTGGGGTTGGTTCCTAGGGGTGAGCAGGCGTGATAACGCCGCGGCACTGGCCGAAGCCGATCCGGCGGAAGCCGCTGCGTTGGCAGTAGCCCTTGATGGTCACTTCGTCGCCATCCTGGAGGAAGGTGCGGGTTTCGCCGGTGGGCAGGGCGATGGGTGTCCGGGCCGAGCCGGGCTTGATGAGCGGGGGATGGGCGAAGGGGTCGCCGTCCCAGGTCAGTTCGAGCAGGCAGCCGCGGGAGTCGCGGGTGGGCCCGGAGACGGTGCCGCTGCCGAGCAGGTCGCCGGGCTGGAGGTTACATCCGTTGGAGGTGTGGTGGGCGATCATTTGTGCGACGGTCCAGTACATGTCGCGGAAGTTGCCCTTGCTCAGGCGCACGGGGCCGAGCCCGCGATCGCGCATCTGGCTGGATGCGAGATGGACTTCGAGCGTGATGTCGAAGCCGCCGGCCGAGCGGTTCGCAGGGCAGTCCAGGTGCCCGAGTGGCTGCGGGTCGCCGGGCGGACGCTCCATCGCGGGGGCGCGGAACGGGGCCAGGGCCTCCATCGTCACGATGTAGGGGCTGACGGTGGTGGCGAAGTTCTTGGCCAGGAACGGGCCGAGCGGCTGGTACTCCCACTTCTGAACGTCGCGGGCCGACCAGTCGTTGAGCAGACACAGGCCGAGGATGTGGTGCTCGGCTTCCGACATCGGGATGGGGCGGCCGAGGTCGTTGCCGCGTGCGATGATGACGCCGATTTCGAGTTCGTAGTCGAGCATTTTGCATGGGGCGAAGGTGGGAGAGCCGCCGTCGTCTGCGGGCGACTGCTGTCCGCGCGGGCGCGTGATGGGCGTGCCGGAAGGGACGATGGAGGATGCGCGGCCGTGGTAGCCGACGGGGAGCCACTTGTAGTTGGGAAGGAGAGCGTTGTCGGGGCGAAACATGGAGCCAACGTTGGTGGCGTGGTAGACGGAGGCGTAGAAGTCGGTGTAGTCGCCGACGGGATGAGTGAGAAGCAACTGGGCGTCGCACTCGGGCAGGAGCGCGGGTCGCAGTTTCTCAGCCTGGGCTCGATCCGTCAGAAGTCGAACAAGCGTGCGTCGAACGTTCGACCAGGCGAGCCTAGGCTGCCGCAGGAGGCCGGAAAGTCCTGACTCGAACAGTCGATCCTCGCCGTGATGCAGCAGGGTTGGCGTGCCCAGCAAGTCCTCAACCATGGCCAGGTCGAGCAGTTGGTCGCCGATCCGAGTGCCGACGCGACCGGGGCGGCCTCCATCGACCCGGAACGCGCACAGCGGCAGGTTCTGAATGGGAAAGTCGGTGTCCGGATCATTGGCGCTGTCGACCCAGGACCGGAGGCTGGGGTCGTGGGTTTCGTCGATGGGGTACGGCATGGCGGCTCCGTCGTCCAGGGCAGGTCGGCTCTCCGAGCCGACGGTTGGTGCATCCCACCCTAGGACGCCGAGTCCAAGGGAGTCTCCGGGCCACGGCTCGGATCGTGGGCGCGGGGCCGACGTACCCAAGTCGCGTTTTGCTGCCGTCTCTTACACTGCCCGCATGAAGACGCTGGCGTGTGTGGCCGTGACGGTGGAGGAGGCCGGGCAGGCGTTGCGCGGCGCCGAGGCCGCGCGCGATGCCGGGGCGGACCTGGTCGAGTTCCGAGTCGATGCGTGGTACGAGCGGCTGGGGGACGAGGGGGGCGAGGCAATCAAGCCGGTGTTGCGGCTGGTGCGCGAGGCCGAGTTGCCGTGCATCGTGACCTGTCGTCCGGATTGGGAGGGCGGGGCGTACATCGGGGCGGAAGGGCCGCGGGCGGAGTTGTTTGAGGCGTTGCTGCTCGAGCCGGAGCGGCCTCGGTACATCGACGTGGAACACGACGCCTTTCGCCGCTCGCCAGACCTGGCGGCGCGCCTTCGAGCGTGCAAGGCGGGATCGACGACAGGGATCATCGTGTCGATCCACGATTTCGAGGGTCGGCCGGCGAACCTGACACGACGGTTGCTCGACCTGCGCGATCTGAACCTGGCGGACGTGGTGAAGGTCGCGTTTCGGGCCCGCAGCGTGCGCGACAATCTCGAGTTGTTCGAGTTGCTGCGCGAGAGTCACGGGCCGACGATCGCGCTGGGCATGGGGCCGTTCGGCACCATGAGCCGCGTGCTGGCGCCGAAATTCGGCGGGTTTCTCACGTTCGCGTCGCTGCGCGACGAGACGGCGACGGCCCCCGGGCAGCCGACGGCCTCGGAACTGCTCGGCAAGTATCGGCTGCGGCAGATCGGGCGGGACACGAAGGTGTACGGCATCATCGGCTGGCCGGTGGGGCATAGCAAGTCGCCGACGATACATAACGCGGGATTCGAGGCCATCGGGTTTGACGGCGCGTATGTGCCGCTGCCTGTCGCGTCGCACGACGATGCGGAGGACAATTTCCTGAGTTTCCGCGCGAGCGTAATGGCGCTGGTGGAGGAGAAGGGGCTGGATTTTGCTGGCGCCAGCGTGACGCTGCCGCACAAGGAGAATCTTGTTCGGCTGGGTGTGGAGATGAACTGGAGGGTGGATGACTTTGCGCGCGCGTGCGGGGCGGCAAACACGCTGGCGCTGCTGGATGGGACGTGGCGTGTGACGAACACAGATGCGCCGGCGGCGATGGACCTGCTGCAGCGTGAGTTGGGCGCGCTTTCGGGCAGACGGGTGCTGGTGCTGGGGGCCGGGGGCGTGGCGAGGGGGATCGCGCTCGAGGCGGCGCGGCGCGGCGCCAGCGTCCGCGTGTGGAACCGGAACGCGCCGAGGGCGGAGAGACTGGTGTCAGAGGTTCGGCAGGCCGCCTGGGCGCTCGGCGCGGGAGAGATCGAGATCAGCGTGGTGAAACCCGGCGCAATCGGGCCGGCCGAGGCGCTGGTTCATTGCACTCCGGCGGGCATGTTGGGCGGTGAGGCGGAAGGGGAACTGCCGATTGCCGAGGAAGCGATCCGGGATATCGAGGGCTTGATGGTGGTGCAGGACACCGTGTACAACCCGCCTGAAACGCCGCTGTTGAAACTGGCAAGAAACCTGCGGCGGACGACGTTGGATGGAGTGGAAATGTTCGTGGCCCAGGCGGCGGCGCAGTTTGCCATGTGGACGGGCCGGGCGGCCCCGGTATCGCTGTTCGAGCGGATCGTCCGGGAGGAACTGGAGGGATCTTGATGTCTGGCAAGATGATGTCGTGCAACGTCGGGCGTGCGGTGCTGTACCCGGACCTGTACTGCTGGTACGTGCTGTTCGCGACACTGGACGTCATCATCACGACCATTGTGCTGGACTACTACGGGATGGTGGAGGCCAACGCGATCGCGGCCGGCGTGATCGAGCGGTATGGGTTCGCCGGGCTGGTGCCATTCAAGTTCGCGACGGTGCTGCTGGTGCTGGCGATCTGTGAGTACGTCGGGCGTGTGCGTCCCCGGACGGGGCTGCGCGTGGCGCAGGCGGCCGTGGGGCTGTCGTGCGCGCCCATCGTGGTGGCGGCGCTGCAGTTGCTGACCGGGCCGGAAGTGGTCGTAATCTAGCGGGAACGTACCCGCAACCTCGATCATCCCGGGGGTGCTGCTTGGCGCGTCAGGACGACCAGCGGCGGCAACGTCCGAAGACGGACACGGTCGGCACTCGGTGCGTAATGCGATCCGCTACGCTTATCCATGCGTTGGATGGGGATTGTGCTGGGATTGCTGGTGGTGGCCTGTTCGCGCCTGCCGGGGCCAAGGCCCCCCGCGACGCCGGATGTTGAAGCGTCGCATCCGCGCCTGGTTGTGCTCAGCCCGGCACTGGCGGTCATACTCCGTGATCTGGGCGCGGGAAAACTGGTCGTCGGGCGCCACAACTACGACATGGTGTTCACCGATCTGCCGGCCTGCGGGCAGCAGGGGGCCATCGACTACGAGCGCGTTTTGGTGCTTCAGCCCACCGACGTGCTGATTGAGTGGGGTAGCCAGCCATTGCCGCGGCGGCTGATGGAACTGGCCGAAACAAACGGGTGGCAGGTGCGGCGATTCGACCTGCGCACGCTTGACGACATTTCGGGCGTGTGCGATGAGTTACAGTCGCTGTACGCGCCCGATCGTCCAGGCCAGACGCTCCGCGCCCAGTTCGAGCAGAGTCTGTTCGCGCGTCCCGGCGTCGAACGGGCCGGGCGCGTGCTTTTGCTGGGGGCGGTTGATCCGCCGACGGTGCTCGGGCCGGGCTCGTTTCATGCGCAGGTGTTGGAGCGGATCGGAGCGCGGGCGGCCGTGACCGAGGGCGGGCCGTGGATCGAACTGGGGCTCGAAGATGTCCTGACGCTTTCGCCCGACTCGATCGTGTTGGTCAGGCCTTGCGCGGGAGGCGAGGGCGTGGCGGGCGTCGGGGAAAGTGCAATTGAGATGCTCGGCTCGTTGTCGCGGCTGCGCCTGGGCGCGATCGAGCACGGACGGGTCGCGGTACTCGATGGCGAGTTGTATCACACGCCGAGCACAGCCATGGGCCGGTTCGCCGAGGATCTGGCTGAAGTGCTGGCGAGGTGGGGGGGGGAGCCATGACCGCGCGCTGGCTGATTGGCGACACACGCCTGCCCCACGGCTCGACGCCCCGCTCCCGTCGGCCTGCTGGATGGAAGTGGAGGGCTTCATCTGGCTGACCCGGATACTGGAAGCCGGCGCTCCTGGAAGCGGGGCCTTGTGCTATGCCAGCGCCGGCTCCACGTCGCGCGGCAGCGTTTCGAGGATGTTGGACACCACGCGGTCGGTGGTCATGCCCTCGGCCTCGCCCTCAAAGTTGAGGATCAAGCGGTGACGCATCGCCGGCAGCGCGACCGAGCGGATGTCGTCGATGCTGACGGCCGCACGCCCGTCGAGCAGCGCCCGCACCTTGGCCCCCAGCAGCAGCGACTGGGCCGCACGCGGGCTGGCGCCAACGCGCACGAACTGGTTGACCATCGGCGTGGCGTAGCGCCCGTCGGAACCGACACGCTCGTCGGCCGGATGCGTCGCCAGCACCAGGCGCACGGCGTAGTCCTGCACGCGCGGGGCGGCTGCCACACGACGCACCAGCGCCTGGTGTTCGAGAATCCGTGCGGCGTCGAGCACCGGTTCGCTGGCGGGCGTGTGCCCGCCAGTGGTGCGGACGAGAATCTCGTTGAGATCCTCGCGTGAGGAATACCCCACCAGCAGTTTGAAAAAGAAACGGTCGAGTTGGGCCTCGGGCAGCGGATAGGTGCCTTCCTGCTCGATGGGGTTCTGCGTGGCCAAGACCAGGAATGGCGCCGGCAGGCGGTGCGTCACGCCCGCGACGGTGACCGAGCGTTCCTGCATGGCTTCGAGCAGGGCCGATTGAGTCTTGGGGGTGGCGCGGTTGATTTCGTCGGCCAGCAAGATCTGTGCGAACACCGGGCCAGGCTGGAAGGTGAACTGTCGCTTGGTGCGCCCGTGCTCGTCCTCATGCTCGATGACGACGGTGGTGCCCGAGATGTCAGCCGGCATGAGGTCGGGCGTGAACTGGATGCGTGAGAACTGGAGGCTCAGGGCCGAGGCGAGCGAGCGGACGAGCAGGGTCTTGCCGATGCCGGGGACGCCTTCGAGCAGGACGTGCCCGTTGGCGAAGAGGCAGGTCAGGACGCCGTCAACGACGCTGTCGTGCCCGACGACGATGCGGGCGATCTGCTCGCGGACGCGGGCGTAGTCGGAACGGAACTGCTCGGCGGCCTGCTGAACCTGCTCGGGAGTCTCGGGCATCGACATGTGCGAAGGGTACGCGGGCAGGTCAGTGGAGAAGACCGGCCTTGCGGGCCAAGTCGCAAACGAAGGCAACGTCGCCCGGGTTGGCCTCCACCCAGATTTGACGTGCCGTGTTCAGGTCCGCGAGATACTGCTCGATATTGCCCGTGGTCAAGTCGACGCCGAAGCCGGGAGCGAAGTGGCTGGTGCCCGGGGCGTAGAGCCGTTCGAGCACGAGTCCGCCGAGTTCGTCCTTGCAGTGGGAGGATTCCCACCAGTAGCGCATGGTGGTTTCGGTGTCGCCCGGCGCGGGGATCGGCTCGTCGCAGTAGGGAGCGTAGCCGATGAACGAGACCAGTCGGACGTTGGCTCCGGAGATCTGGCGTTCGCCTTCGACGACCAGCGTTACGTCTCGCAGCCACTGTTCGAACTCGGTCCAGAGTCCGGCGGTTGCGATGGCTTCGAGTTGGGCGGCGTGGATCGGGTTGATGACGATGTCAAGTGGCACGCCTTCGGCGTGCACGGCCTGGATGATCTGACGGAAGCGTTCCAATCGATCGGGGCTGGTGTGCAGATCGGCATAGGTTTCGGCGAAAAACTCAGTCAGTTTGGCGGCGAAGAGGGCGCGATGCCCGTCGCTCAGTTTCTTGGTGTGCCTCACCGTCTGCCCGAGCGCCGTGAAGCGAGGCCGCTCGCCGCGAAGCGCGCTCATCAGCGCCTTGTAACTGGCGTTGGTGGCGCGGAACGAGATGGTGTTGTCGAGGTGATAACTGATCGCATCGCGGCCGGGGGTGAAGTAGGACTGGGCAAAGTCGTGCTGAAACCCGCGCCCGCCGTCGAAGAGGAGGAAGTCGATGGCGAAGAGGATTCGTTTGGGGTCGTTGTGGCGCAGGGCGTAATCGACGACTGGCTGGAGTTCGCGGATGTTGGTGGCCGGGAGTGCGGCGTTGCAGCCCTTCATGCCGCCGAGCACCGGGTGGTCCGGTGCGTAGCCCATCTGGGCGCGCGAGGAACCGAGGATGATGAACTCCCAGGGACCGCGGCGAAGCAGTTCGGCGCGCGCGGTGCGCGTGCCCTTCTCCCCGGAACGCGAGTGGAGCCACTTGACCGACGCCCACGGATAGGCCCCGTAGGGATCGACCGCCAGGTTGAACGCCGCGATGCTGAGGCAGGAAAGGCCAAGCAGCAGCGTCATTACCAGGATGTAGCGTTTGAATGGCATGTCAGAACTGGAAGTAGAGGAACTCCGTGACACGGCTCATCATGAGCACGCTGATCACTCCCACAATCGCGCACACGCAGGCCGAAAGTACGGACGGGCGCCAGCGGAAGCCCTGAACGGGCGCGACGGCCAATGGCGCCGGGGGTGGATCCTTTTCAGGAAACATCGCAGGCTCGTACCTGCCCATGAACTCCTGTGTGTTTGGCAGGAACCAAGCGATCAGCCAGGCGATGGCAACCATGGTGCCTGCCTCCTTGACATCAAACGGGGTTTTCATGCTCAGGCCGGCGCCGCCAAACATGCCGGTGAGCAGCCTGCCCGCTGCGTCAAAACTCGTGGCCCGGAAGAACACCCAGCCGACGATGACAGCCAGGAAAGTCAGCGACCGCGAGAACAGGTGCATCACGGGACCGTCGCTCTGGCTCTTCCAACCGAGTTTGACGCGAATGGCCTGGAAGGCGTGATTGATGCACAGGTAGACGCCGTGCAGGGTGCCCCAGACCACGAACGTCCAGCCGGCGCCGTGCCACAGGCCACCGAGGACCATCGTGACCATGAGGTTGACGTAGCGTCGCGTCGGACCCTTGCGGCTCCCCCCGAGGGCGATGTACAGGTAGTCGCGCAGAAAGCGTGACAACGTCATGTGCCAGCGGCGCCAAAACTCGGAGATGTTGCGGGCCTTGTAGGGCGAGTTGAAGTTGATGGGCAGTTTGATGCCGAACAGTCGGGCCAGCCCGATGGCCATGTCCGAGTAGCCGGAGAAGTCGAAGTACAACTGGAACGTGTACGCCAGTGCGCCGATCCATGCTTCGGCGAAGGTCGGCTGGTGCCCGGCGGCCGCGCCGTCGAAGACGATTTGGCGAACACCGCGATCGAGTCGGCAATCACCACCTTCTTGAACAGCCCGATGGTGAGGATCGTCAGGCCGATGGCGAAGTTGTCAGCCCGAGGACGCAGGGTCGAGCGATCCTCGAACTGCGGCAGCATCTCCTTGTGATGAACGATCGGGCCCGCGATCAACTGCGGGAAGAAGGTCACGAACAGGCAGTAGTCGGTGAAGCGGTACTCCCGCGTCTGGCCCCGGTAGGCGTCGACCAGATAGGCGATCTGTTGAAAGGTGAAGAAGGAAATCGCCAGCGGGAGCACGATGTGCGGCACCGGAACTCGAGCCCGAGCACGGTGTTGAACGTGTCCACCGCGAATCCGGCGTACTTGTAGTACCCGAGCAGCGCCAGGTTGATGCCCGTCCCCAGTGCCAGCACGGCCCGGCGATGCACCACCGGCCGCGATTCATCACCCAGCAGGAGTCCGAAGCAGTAGTTGAGGATGATCGAGATTCCCATGAGCACCAGGTATCTGGGCTCCCAATATCCGTAGTAGAAGAGCGAGGTGAGCACCAGCCAAGCGATGGCCGCCGGCCGGGTGCGGTCGCGCGCCGTGAGCACGAAGTACCCGATCAGCGTGACCGGGAGGAACGCAAAGAGAAAGATGTAGGTGTTGAACAGCATGGCCTGACTTTGTGGAGTCGGGAGTGTATTCATCGGTGCAGGCGTGGCAGCACTTGTCCCCTCACACCGCCCGATTTCCTCAAGCCACTCCCCGGAGCCGGGAGATGCACGGTCCAGACATCACGCTTCTCGATGGCAGCATGGGTGCCGTTCTGGAGGCGCTCGGCGCGGACTGTTCGGGTTCCGCATGGTCGGCTCGTGCGGTGATTCAGCACCCCGAACAGGTCGAGCGCCTGCACCGGGCCTATGTCGAGGCCGGGGTGGAAGTGCTGACCGCATGCACCTTTCGCACCACGCCCCGGGCGATGGGAGACGGGTGGCGCGACGCGCTGCAACGTGCGGTGGCGCTGGCGCGAGCGGGGTCTCTTGGGCGCGCGGAGGCGTCGAGCGGCGGCACGGGTGTCCCGTCCGTGTGCCCAGGCTCGCCGGAGCGTGTGAGGGTGGCCGGCTCGATCGCGCCTCTGGAAGACTGTTGGAGGCCCGATCTCTCGCCCGGACGAGCGGGCAGGGCAGAGCATGCGGCGCTTGCGGGCGCATTGGCCGAGGCCGGTTGCGACCTTCTTCTGTGCGAGACCTTCGCCAACGTCGACGAGGCCGCGGTGGCGACGGAGGCGGCCATGGCGACGGGCCTGCCCGTGTGGACCTCGCTGACGCCGGGTTATCGAGCCGACTTGCTGACGGCTGAGGATCTTGAGGCCGCGGGTCGGCGGGTGTTTGAGGCCGGGGCTGAGGCCGTGCTGATCAACTGCGTTCCGGTGGAGCGGGCATTGGAGTATGTGCAGGCGCTGCGTGCAGGGGTTGCCGCCTCGACGCCGATCGGGTGCTATGCGAACGGCGGACAAGGCCTGCCCACGCCGGAGTCTTGCCGGGGCTACGCGCAGGCCGCGGCGCGATGGGTGGAGGCGGGAGCGCGAATCGTCGGCGGGTGCTGCGGGGTGTGGCCCGAGCACATCGCGGCGTTGGGCGCGATGCTGGGGAAAGGCCGCGGTGGGATTCGAACCCACGAATAACGGATTTGCAATCCGCTCCCTTAGTCCACTCGGGCACACGGCCGGACGATCAACTGTAGGGCCCGAAACGCGCGGCGGGCCGGGATGTCAACGGTCCTCGATCTTCCGGGGCTTTTCCAGTTCAAAGACCACGTTGCTGCCGATGGCGAAAGCCTGCATTTCGACGCCTCGGGAGACGAGGAACAGCAAGCGCAACTCCTGATCGTCGCGAACGGCGGTCAGACCGGGCACGTCGCGCAAGTCAATCATGCCCCGCAGCGGGTTGCCGGGGAAGTAGTGGATGTCGTAGCGGTCGCGGTCCTTGTAGATGTATCCGACCGCCTGGTAGGGCGTGCCCGAGGTGTCGATGATGTAGAACGGGTCGCTCTGGTCAGCGATCGAGCCGACCGGACCCAGCAGCGAGGCGACCGACTTGGGCGCCACGTCGATCTGCACCATGACCGTGCCGTCGGGAACGGCAAAGCGGTCGACCTTGAGTTCACGCGAGATGTCGCGGCTTCGGCTGACTTCGGCCGGAGTGAAGGCGCCGTGCCCGCTGACGATCATCTTCTTGTCGTCGAGGACCAGTTCGCGTTTCTGAGACGACTGGAAGGCCTCGCGACCGAGCGTGGCGCTGATGGTGACCACACCTCCCAGTCCGCCACGGCTGGAGATGTCCTCGTCGCGCACGCGTGCCGCCTTCGACCGGTCCAGTTGCTCGAGTTTGATTGACTCAAGGATGGTGCCAGCGCGGATCTGTGCGTCACGCATCCCTGGCGCGGCAAACCGCTGAGTCTCCTCCGTGATCGGGCCCAGCGGCACGCGCAGGTTCTTGACATAGAGCGCCAGCGGGCGTGAGTTGGGCGGCACCACGAACTCGGCGGCCATCATCGCCGACGAACCGCCGCCCACCGACGACACGAACACGCCTTCGGCCTCGAAGCGCCAGCGACCCCACGAAGTGGCTTCGGCGCCATCGGCCTGGCTGATGAGCGCCACCGGGAACACGATCTGGCTCGGCTCGCCGGTCCAGTTGCCCGACAAGTCCACCGGCTGCACCACCAGGCGCAACTGCCCAGGTGCGATCATGTGCTGCCCGGTCGACTCCTTGGCGTTGGCGGACAGTTCGAACTTCACGCCCAGCAGTTTGCCCTGCCCGACCGTCTCGCCATGTACGTTCACATACTTCTGCGGGGTGGTGCTGAAGGCGTCGGTCAGAATCTGGCTGGTCGGGGTGTTGCCGTCCGGTGAGCCCACGATGTACATGCCCTTGAGGGTGATCTCGCCGGGCTTGAGGAAGTTCTTGGCGTTGCCCTCGCCGTAGGTGATGCGGGCGGCCGGGCCTTCGATCGATGGATCAGGGTGCCACTTGGCCAGCGGCTCGGGGGCACTGAAGGCCGCCAGCGAGAGGTGCGAATAGAGTTTTCCGGTGATCTTGTCGACTGGGACGAGCAGCCGATCACTGTAAACCAGGCTTCCCCCTCCAATAGCCCGGTCAGTGGTGTACGAGATGGGCCTGTAGCCCATGCCCATCGTTGAGTCGCTGAATCGGATCGAACCCAGGGCGATGACGAGAATGCCCATCGTGATGATGCCCGACACCGCGCCGCACGCGCCTCCGCCGATGTAATCCGTCAGCGTGGTCTGCTGCACGTTGGCCGGGGCGATCTTGTCCATGGCCACGCGCGTAATCAGCAGCACGATGGCAAACGGCACCGCCAGCCCGATGCCCCAGGCGTTGCCCGCCAGCGAGGCCAGCATGCCCTTCTGCGGAGCCGAGGTGAGCAGCAGGATCGACACCGGCTCCCACAGCCCGAAGGCCACAGCCCCGGCGACAAACACGCACAGCATGTGCAGGAACGAGGAGAAGAAGCCCTTGATCGACCACATGTAGGCGATCAGGGCCACCAGTCCCAGCGTGAGGAGGTTGAAAATCATGGTCTGCTCCGCCCCTTTGCTGCCCCGGGGGCCCCAGGGGCTGCTGGAGTTGCTCTGCGCTCACGAGGCCTTGCGTGCTTCTCCGGCCGACGCCTCGCTGCTGGTGACGCGGGTAATTTCTTCGATGCTGGTGACGCCCTCGACGGCGCGGCGCAGGGCCGCCTGGGAGATCGAAGGCAACTGCTGCTTGCGGAACTCGGCCCGCAGGCCTGACCAGTTCTGGGCCTTGATCAACTCCCGCTCGGAAGGCCCGATGCGGTAGACCTCAAACAGACCGGTCTGCCCCTTGTATCCCAGCCCCTGGCAGATCGGGCAGATCTCCGGCTTGTTGCGGATGAGCACCTGCCCGCCCTTCTTGAACAACTGCTTGACCTTGTCGGCCGGCAGACCCAACTTCTTCAACAGATCGGCCGGCGGGGCATAGGGCACGCGGCAGTTCTCGCACAGGCGACGGATCAACTTCTGCGCCACCACCCCGTGCAGGCACGCGGCCGCCTTGCCCGGGTCGCCCACCGCCTTCACGAACAACTGCACGGCCGCCAGAGCGTTGTCAACGTTGAGTGAAACATAGATCCGCGTGCGTTCGAAGTCCGATGCGGCAATCTCGCGTGCCGTCGCCTCGTCGGGCAGTTCGGCGATGCCGACCACGTCAGGATCGCGCCGCAGCACACTTCGCACCGTCACCGCGTACTCCGTGCCCTCCTTGTACGGGTCGAACACGATCTGACGGATGCCTTCCAGCGAGTCTTGCGGCTCCAACTCGATCGTCTGAACGTTGGACGTATACGCATCGTGCAATTTCAGCATCGAATACAGGGTCGTCGTCCGCCCGTTGTGCCCGGCCGAGCCCAGCAGTACCACGCCCGACTCCTCCGACGCCAGCGCCCGCACCACCTCGAACTGCTGATCGAGCAGTCCGAGTTCCTGAGCCTTGCGGCGCACAGCCTTCGACGGATGGACCGTCAAAGTCAGACGCATCCCGCTCTGCGAGCCCATCGAAGTCACCCGCACGGGCACGCTCTCGGCGTCGGTGCGGATCGTCACTTCTCCGTTCAGTCGCCGGCGACGATCGGTCACGTCCAGCCCCGCGGCCGCCTTCCAGTAATCGATGATCGCCACCGCGCTCTGCGGAGGCATTTTCTCTCCCGCCTGCCGCACCCCGTCGACCAGGTAACTGACCTGGTACCCGTCTTTGCCCGGGGCAATGTCCATCTGGTACGCGCCCAGGCGCGAGCCGTGGATGTAGAACTGCTCGGCCGCGACGCGCACCTGATACTCCGGCGTCTCCTTATTTGGTGGCTCGACGACAGTTTTGTTCGGGCCGACGATGGAAAGCGCCACCGTGGCCGCTTGCTTAGCGGTCCTTCGGGCCGCCCGGGCCTCGGCGATGTGCGAGAAGTCGAGTTTCAGCCGCGCCGTCTCCGGCACGCGCTCCGTGTCGCGGTTGGTGATGAACACGAACACGCCGATGTCGAGCGCCAGGATCGCCAGCAGACTCGCGTAGCCCACGGCGAAGCCGACGATCCCGGGCAGCGGCATGAACACGATGGCGCACAGTGCGGCGATGCCGAAGAGCATGTGGATCAGGTTCCACTTCTCCCGCCCCAGGAAGAACCGGGCCGCGTGCTTGTCAAAGACCGTCGAGATCAGCCACGCCCAGCCCGCGAAGGGCAGCAGGACCAGCAGGGCGTACCACCAGCCGACGAGGAAATAGCCTTCCATCGCCAACACCCCGGTATCCGGACCAACGAGAGATGCCATGGTCACCGTCGCACCACCTCCGCAGCGGACACCACCTTCGCCGGCACGCACGCTGCCTGCCAGGCCCTCCGGCTCGGTCCGCGCTGGTGCGGGCCACGCCGCCCCCCGCCCGGTTCGAGCGGTCAGGGAGAAGAGGATACCGCCTCCCGGGCCGCGGTTCGACCCGGGACGCCTCACCCGAGTTTCTTCAGCCGCATGTTCAGTTCATCCACGTTCGGGCTGGCTTCCATCGCCACCCGCATGTGGATGTATTCCTTCTCCACCAGGTCCACCAGGGACTGGTTGAAGTCCACCATGCCCGTCTTGCGGGCCTCAATGGTGTTCAGGTATTCGCGCAGTTCCCCCTCCCGCGACTCCAGGATGAACTTCTGCACCACCGTGTTGTTGATCAGGATCTCGATCGCCGGGATTCGGTGAATGTTCTCGTGCAGCGTCGGCAGCAGTTTCTGGTACACGAACGCCCGCATCTGGTAGGCCAGGATCTTCCGCACTTCCTCGATCTCGTCGGCCGGGAAGAGCCCGTAAATGCGGCTGAACGTCTGCGTCGTGCTTGAGGCGTGAATCGTCCCGTAGACCAGGTGCCCGGTCTCGGCCGCGTGCAGGGCCGCCTGGAACGTCTCGTTGTCACGCATTTCGCCCACGAGCACGATGTCCGGATTTTCACGCACGAGCGCCCGCAGCCCGGTCTTGAAATCGAGGCAGTCAATGCCGATTTCGCGCTGGTTGATGGTCGCTTTCTTGTCCTTGAAGATGTACTCGATCGGGTCTTCCAGCGTCACGATGTGCACCGGCTTGCGGGCGTTCACGTAGTCAAGCATCGACGCGATGGTCGTGCTCTTGCCCGAGCCGGTTACCCCGCACAGCAGCACGATGCCCTGCGGCTGCATCGCGATTTCCGACATGATCGGCGGCAGGTGCAGGCCCTCGAACGGCAGGATGTTGCTGGTAATCAGGCGGGCTGCCACGCCCAGTTTGCCGCGGGCCTGGAACAGGTTCACCCGGAAGCGGTTCTCGTCGTCGTAGTCGTAGGCAAAGTCCACCGAGCCGAAGTGACGCAAGTCCTTGAACTGCTCTTCGGTGAGGATGGCCTGAGCGATCTGTAGAAACTCCTCGGCTTCGACCGGCTCGGTGTCCAGGGGCTTCAGAGCCCCGCGCAGTCGGATCTTCGGCTGCTGTCCGGACTTCATGATCAGGTCCGAGGCCTTGAACTTGATACACGCCTGAAGGAATTTACCCCAGCGAGTCGCATGCGGGTCACGCCTCTGACCCGCAATTGGGGCGACGTGCCCCACAGCCGATGCGTCCGTCTGCGTTTCCGTGTTGACAACCATGAAAAGCGCACCTCCTGGAGGCGGATACCCGAACAAGTATGGACCAACCAACCCCTTCACACCCGGGTCCGGGAGGTCGACGTGCCCATCTTCCCGGACCGCCCACAGCGTAGCCGAACCGGGTGGACGGCGCGCTCAGCAAAAACGAGGTCGGCTGGAAGAGCGGGTCCGAAAACCGGCACGGATACCCGTGGTCGAGTGTTATTCGCACGCTTGCGGGAATGGGTTGCCGGAAGGGGCGGGGCAAAGGACTCAGCCCGAAAGAGCCTGGGAATCGTGCCAGCGACCTTGCCTTCGAGGTGGCTGCCGACTGGTTGAAATCCGGCCCTGCCAATTCAGCAGCGTCCGAAGACGGACATTGCCGGCACGGCGCGACGCAACCCAGAAGCACACCGTACCCCATTGGGGCCCGGTGGTTGGGAACTTGAGATCAGTCCATCACCCGCTCACTTCGGCCAACCGCCCGGTCCGCGGCCTGTGCGGGTGTCGCTCGCGGCCCGCGACGCTGCGGAATGGCCGCAAGAGTCCTCGCCGCCGTCCGGCAAGCGGAATCGCGCCCGAGGCAAGCATGGCCAACGTCGCCGGCGCGGGGATGATGCGGACGGTGAAAGGCTCGGCCATCAACCCTGCGAAAAAGTCTGGTACCGATGATCCGTAGTTGGTCGTAGCGATTTCGTGATCACCTAACCAACTGAGGTATGGGATGTGTAAATCAGTCGGCGCTCGCAGATGCACCTCAAGTTGCCCAAGGGAGCCGGGAGACGTTGTGATCTCGAACATTAGAAGGCGCAGCGGATTCCCATAGTCAACAAAAAACCCAGGAGCCTGCACCTGAAACACGATGAAGTCGCGAAGCCAGTTCCCATCTGGCGTTCCCGGATCGGGAAGATAGAGCCCATCGAGGATAGGCGAAATGCTCTCAAGTGCATCGAGTGACCCGGCAACCTCGACACTCGCATGCGTGGTCCAGAAGTAGCCAGGATCTCCGGGCGCCGTTGCCCCGTCTACTTCATACGTCGCCCACATCCAAACTTGAAACGTCTCGCCGGCCATCACCGACTCAGGCGCCTCGAACCAGGTTCGGAACAGATGCTCTTGTGCCTGTGCCAAGCACGACGAAAAGACCAGCGCCGATCCCAATACCGCGAGTTCTGTGAGCCTTCGCGTCATCGAGCCACCTTCCCAAGTCCTCGACTTGCGTGGGGAGCGTATTTGATCTATCGTGCACCAGTTTCCGGGGCGTGTCAACCAGATCGGAGAGACCCATGCTCGGTTCGTCAGCGTTCAGGCTGGTGGCAGCGCCGACGTTCGGTCTTGTTTTGCTGCCCGTGGGGTGGGGTGCTCGGGCAGGTCGGGGGAGGGTACCAGGGCATCGAGCCGATCCTCCTGCTCAATGACCCGTACTTCACTCCTTCCGCGTACTCGCCCCATGGGCAACACTGGCTGCACACCACCAAGGTGACCTACGCATGGCGCCTTCTCGGCTACGACCAACCTTACTCGGTTGATCATAACAACCCCAACCGCACTATTGCATTTATCGACAGCGGTATTGACATGAACCACCCAGAGTTTGGCGTCGATGGGATGCTTCCGTGGAAACTCCACCCGGCCAGCGCGACATTTGTTCAGGAGGGCTTTCCTGTACTCGCAGGCTGCGACTGCGATCCCTCTATCTACGAAGCCCCCGATCCCGAAGGCGGGCCAACCGACGTGCAGGACCGGCTTTGGGCGATCGTGGCTGGCATATTGCCGCACGGCACCATCGTCGCGGGTATTGCCGGCGCCTACGCGCAGAACGCCCAAGGGATTGCGGGTGTGTGCTGGGATTGCAGCCTGCTGGTTCTGAGGGTCGCGACCTTCCATGGCAGCAGTGGATTGGACTGCCTCAACAGTTGCCGTCCAACCACCGTGTCGGTCGCCGCGAGTATTCGTTACGCCGCCGGCTGGAGCCCGGGTCAGAGTGAAGATGACGACTCCGAGTGGAGCCCCGTAAGGGCACGGGTCATTTGCACGGCCACGGAGGGAATCGCGAACTACAACCAGAGCAGCTTCTGTGACGAGAACGACGTGCTCAATCGCGCCATCGACATGGCTCATGCTCGTGGGTGCATAATCGTCGCAATTGTGGGCAACGACACGGGAGTCTGCTGGGAAGCACTCGCAGACCCGGATGATCCCGCGTGTACGCCGCTTGCGGGCACCACCGGCACGCCGAGCAGCAATCCACTCGCCTGGCAACCCAAGACGATCACGGTCGGGGGGCCTGCCGAACGGGGCAGGCGTGGCATTGTCATTCACGCACCAACCCGCCTGCATCGCTGCTGGGAAGCTGCGCGGACTTTCACTATCCGCAGCATCCCATCGACAGCCCGATTCCCGTACTGAGCGTTGTGGCGCCGATTGAGGACATGATCTCGACCTTCGTGTTTGATGAGACTCACGATCCCCCCGGCACGGAGTATGGTTTCATGGATGAAATCGCCGCTGGCTCTTCGTGGGCGTCGCCGCAGGTCGCCGGCATCGTCGCGCTCATGCTCGGCGTCAACCCTGCACTGACCTTTGAAGATGTGAAGTACATCCTCGAAGTCACCGCGACTGACATCGGAGTGCCGGGTTACGACCAGTGGACAGGCGCCGGGCTGGTGAATGCCCGCAAGGCCGTCGAATACGTGATGAAGTACGCGCTCCCCGCCGACTGGAACGGCGACGGGAACATCGAAACCCTCGACGCGGCGCTCTACCTCATCGATTACACCAACGCCCACGCGATGACAGACCTGAATCTGGACGCGGTCCAGACCACCGACGACGTGACCATCTTTCTGAACAGTTACGCGGGAGAATGATGCCCAGCGCGACTTCCCGACAAACGAAACCGGGCCCCATTGGGGCCCGGCCGTTGAGAGCGTGGGACTGGTCGCGAGGATCAGTTGGCCGAAGCCGCTTCGGCCTCGGGGGCTTCTTCTTCGAGGTCGCGGGTGCCGAGGAACTTGGCTTCCAGTTCCAGGCGGATCTTCTCCATCGCCTTGTTCTGGATCTGGCGCACGCGTTCCTTGGTCACGCCGATGATCTGCCCGACCTGTTCGAGCGTCATGGGCTTTTCGCCGCTCTCCGACTCGAGCCCGAAGCGGTGCTCGATGACGGTGCGCTCGACGTCGGTGAGGTCGGCGCGGTTGTTGAGGACGATCTCGCGGACTTCCTCGGCCGCATCCTTCTCGAAGGTCGCCCGCTTGGTCTCGAGGTAGTTGGACTTCTCGAGTTTGGGGTCAAAGTCGGTCGGAAAGCGCTGGCGATACTTGGACAACTTCATGCCCTGACGGCTGAAGGCCTTGAGGATGGCGCGGCAGGCGTAAGTCGAGAACTTGTACCCGCGGCCGGCGTCGAACTTGTCAACCGCGCGGAGCAGGGCCATATTGCCTTCGCTGACCAGGTCGGCAAAGTCCACCTCGCTCATGCGGGTGCGTTTGGCCATCGCCAGCACCAAGGCCAAGTTGGTCTCGGCGATCTGCTCGCGAATGACCTCGGCCCGGCGGTGCCAGGAGAGAATGGCCTCGGCCTGCTCGGGGCTGGGCTTGCGCGAGGGTGACTCTTGCACCTCCTGCTGCAACTTCCACACGCGGTAGCGCGCGTAGTTGAACTGGTGGAACAGGACTTTCTCCTCGGCCCCGGTCAGGATGACCTGCTGCGAACTCTTGACGCTCCGCGTCCGCGTGGACGACAGATCGTCCATCACGGGGTGGTACCAGGTGGTGTCGGGCTTCTGGATATCGGGCGCGAGGTCATAGATCTTGCGCTCGGCCTCGGGCTCGTAAAAAGCCTCGGAGTCGATGAAGTCCTGCTCGCGCTGGAGCACCTGGTTGAGGAGGCGTTCGTCCTCGGCGCTGAGCCGACGGGCCGAGGGCGCCTTGCGTGCCGTGCGCACCACACCCACGCGGTGCCGACGCTGCACCTGCTCAAGCGGGGTCGGAGATGTGTGACGTGTCTGAGCCATCGTGTCCGCTGTCCTTCGCCCCGACCCTTTCCGCGGGCGGGTTCTTACTGAACCGTCGGGCGTCCACGACTCCTGACGGTCTGATTGGGGTTTTCCAAACCCCTGATTCGCCCGCCAAGCCCGGCGGGATGTTCTTCCTGAGCAACCCTCGGCAGGGCCGCAAGTATTGCGGGCCCTTCGGGCTTCTCAAGCCAAACACATGTCCCTTGAGCCGGGGTTTTTTCCCGACACGAGGGCGATTCGTGTCATCAGCCGGGGATCCTGGGGTCAGTTCCTGCGGCGCGTGCCGCAAGCCCGCAAACCCACCGTCTGAACTGATACGATGCTCCTTTCGCTCGAGTTTCCCGTCGATTGAGAGGTGTTCCAAAAAAACCTGGCCTCAACCGACCAATTTCTCTGCAAAGCGTGGCAACGTATCCTTCACGCCCGGGTCGTTGACCCACTTCCGATCCGCGCATACCGTCTCATAAACATGCTCAAGCCCAATTTCGGCCTTTGCGGTGCCGAAGCGTCACTATACGCGAATTGGGCGCGGGGGAGCAAGCGCGGGTTGACTGCGCGCTGATTTCCACAGGTTTTACCTCCCCCAACTTCGGGCGTCGTTTTCACTTGCGACGATTCCCAGAGGAGATCCACATGCCATTCACGCTCAGCCCCCTTCCATACGCCCACAACGCGCTCGAACCCCACATCGACGCGCAGACCATGGAAATTCACCACGGAAAGCACCACGCCGCCTATGTCAACAACGCCAACAAGGCCTTGGAAGGCACTCCCTGGGCGGAGTTGGATGTGTTCAGCCTGCTTGCCCGCCTGGGAGAATTGCCGCAGGACAAGCAAACTCCGGTGCGGAACAACGCTGGCGGTCATGCGAATCACACCCTTTTCTGGACCATCATGGGACCGGGCAAGGGCGGCAAGCCCGCGGGAGCCCTGGCCAAGGCCATCGACCGTGATCTGGGCGGGTTCGACAAGTTTCGGGAGACATTTGCCAACGCGGCCGCGACCCGGTTCGGCTCCGGTTGGGCCTGGCTGGTCGTCAAGGACGGAAGGTTGGCGGTCTGCTCGACGGCCAACCAGGATAACCCGCTGATGCCGGTGGGATTCGGGGGCGGACAGGGCACGCCGATTCTCGGGCTGGACGTGTGGGAGCACGCGTATTACCTGAAGTACCAGAACCGGAGGCCGGACTACATCGCGGCATTCTGGAACGTGGTGAACTGGGACGAGGTGTCGCGTCGGTTTGCCGATGCGGGCGGGAAGGCGTGAAGATCAGCAAGCCGGTGTTGACGCTGTGGCTGATGGCCCCCATCGCGCTGGTGCTGGGGCTGAGCGTGTGGATTGTCGTTTCGATGCAGGGCAAGCCGTGGATGCACGCCCCGCCCGTGGGAGCCGGGGCGGGTCAGACGGGCGGCGCCAATGCGCTGGGCGAGTGGCTGGCGCACCGGAACGAGTCGGTGCGGGTTCGCATCGTGGTGGAAGATCGCGGTGAGGGGCGGGACGGGGATTCCGGACCTCTAATCGCTCATCGCGCCAACGGGTGGAAGGGCGAGTCGATGGCGGAGGCCGGGTCGAATCGCTGGGTATGGACGGGTGCGAGCGCGGATCTGGACGAGGGGTTTGAGGTTATCCGGACAGGTACGGATGGGGTCATCTGGCGCGACGCCGGGGGGCGTCGAATGCTGCGGCTGACGGCTGGAGAGCAGGTGGTGGTGGTGCAACGGTTTGTGCGATAGAGCGGTGGAGGGATGCTTCGGGATCGTGGGGCTTGGGACGTGGCCCGGATTTCGGTGAGATCACCGAAGGGAAAGATCCGATTCGGCCTGAAAGATCCCTTATCCCGGGAGGGATGCTGACCCATTGAGGGGGCGAATTCTCGCCAATGGGTGGAATTTCCGCGCATCTGAGGCACATTGAAGGGGAGAGCCGGTTCAGGCGAACCGGACTGGGAAGGTTATTTCCCTAGAGAGGGAGCGGACGAGTGATCCGCGGCCAGGGACGGGCTGTCGCTGCATGAGTGTTTTGTACCGCCCAACGGAGAGCCCGTTCGCTGTCGTCGAATGGCAGCCGGACGTGATGGCGATGCTGGACGACCACCACTTGGTGGCGTGGTCGGCGCGGGCGTATCGGCGATTGCAGTTTTCGGCGACCCTCCAGCAGTTCTTCGGGGCCCAGCGTGACACCGATGTATGCGTATTGCACGGGCGGTTTGTCACGGACCTGGAATCATTTTGCTGCCAGTTGGAGCGTCTTCTTCCCGGTCCCCCGCTTGAACGGCGAGTGGATGGGCCGAGCGGAGTGGCCAATCTGCTGCGGAGCCGGCACACGTTTCGCGGCCATCCGGCGGCCAAGTACCGGTACATCGTGTGGAATGACGCGGACGTGCTGCTGAGGGCCGACGCGAGGCTGTTTGGCGACCTGGTCGACGCGCTGGCGGGCGTGGCGGCCGAGTGCGAGTTCGCTTCGGACGACCTGCTGCTCCTGCAGCGGGTCGCGTTTATTGGTGGACCGGCTCTGGACGTGTATGCGGACGACGAGCGTGGGCAGTTCCGGAGTTGGAAGCCGGACACGATCGGGGAACCGTTCTGGAAACTGGTCAGTGGGCTCGAGGAGCCGCCGGTGATGCGGTACGCGATCGACGGGCTGGCGTGAGAGAGAGCAAATCTCGAGGGTGAGAGTGCTGGCCGGGGGACCGGTCGGTCTTGTTTTTGTCGCGGCCGATTGGGAGATCGAGCCAGTGGGGCTGGCGGGTCGGCCTGGCCGGCGCGCCCTTCGCTTGCGCGAGGGGCTTTGCATGTGGGCGTCAAATGGAAGTCTGGAGCCGGGTGGGCATGGTGGCTTCCCATGCGTCGATGGCCGCGTGGACTTGTGCAGGGGTCTTGGCGAGGCGGATGCCCTCCTTGAGGGCGTGGCAGTGGGAGTTGTTGATGTTCCTGCCGAGCCAACTGATCTTCTGGCGGATGCGGAACATGGCGTAGCGGTCGTCACGGTACTGGCGCATGAGGTCGAAGTAGGTGCGAAGGATCTGGAGTTTCTCGAGTTCGGTGGGTGGGGAGTACGCAGAGAACATGGAGGCATGGGCAGAGGCTTCCAGCCTCCCGGGCGGCAGGATACATCCTGCCCTGTCCGCTTGCGCGATGTGCTGCTCGGCCCAGGCGGCGGCGAAGATCCAGGGCATGGCGAAGGCGCCGCGTCCGATCATGACGCCGGCGCATCCTGTTTGGCGGATCATGTCTACGACGTCGAATGGCCGGCGGATGTCGCCGTTGCCGATCACGGGTGGGCCTCCGGCGGGAGTGCCGTCGTAGCGTCCGAAACGTTCGGCGACAGACTCGACGACGCGGCGGATGCCCTCGCGGCGGCACGCACCCGTGAAGCGCTGCTCGGTGGTACGGCCATGAACGGTGACGGCGCAGACGCCAGCGGCGATGAGTCGGCAGGAGAGCGAGCCGGCGGCGTTGTTGGAGGCGTCGGCTTCGTTCCAGCCGAGGCGCATTTTGGCGGTGAGGGGGATGTGGTCGGGCAGGGCGGCGCGGACGGCCTCGACGATGCGCTGCGCGGTGTCGGGGATGCACATGAGTTTCGAACCGCCGTCTTTCTTGCAGATCTTGTCGACGGGGCAACCCATGTTGATGTCGACGACGGTGGCGCCGTGATCGGCGCACCAGCGTGCGCCGTCGGCGAGCAGGTCGGGGTCGCAGCCGTACAACTGCATGCCGATGGGCTTGTCGAAGTCGTTGGTGCGTGCCAGGTCGAGCGAGGCTTCGGAGTTGCACAGGAGGCCATGCGGGCTGAGGAGGTCGGTGCAGGCGAGCGCGACGCCTCCGAGGGAGCGCACGGTGCAACGCCAGGCGAGGTCGCACCAGCCGGCGATGGGAGCGAGGAGGAGGTTGGTGTGGAGGCGAACCGGGCCGAGTTGGAGCGGTGTGGCGAGCATGGATTCCGGATGCTGTGCGCTGCTGCTGGAGCGTAGCAGTGTGCGCGGGAGGCGCGGATGACCCGAACGGGCTATCGCGGGCGTGATTTTGTGGAATGGTGGGGGGTGAAGGCGTTGGTGGGTGCAGGGCATCGAGGTATGTTGAAGAGTTGACGCCCGGCGTATGAAGGCGTGCAAAGTGAGGGCGCCGCGCCGGGCGGTTTCTCTCAAGGGGTGAGGCCATGCCCGGCACGGCCCAACCCGGAACGAACACCCCGATGCCTTTCGTATGACCCGCGCCAGAGGGTGGCAGCGCTCCGAGTGCAGCCGCGAAATCGGGTGGACAAGCCAAGCCCAGAAGTTGATCGGAGGTGCGTCATGGCAGGTTGTGCTCGATTGAGTGCGGCGGCTGCGATGGTGTTGCTGGCCGGCGCGGCGTGGGGGAGCACGTGGAAGGTGCAGTTGGGCAACGTGATGGGGGAGGTGGATTTTCAGCAGATTCAGCAGGCGATCGACAGCCACCTGGTGGTGAACGGGGACACGATTCTGGTGTACGGGCCTGGTTCGTCGATTGCGACGGCTGATCCGTCGCAGGTGTATCCGGAGGTGCTGGATCTGGGTGTGAAGAACCTGGTGATCCGAGGGGCTCATGGTTCGACGCGCGTGCGGATCATGGCGTTGATTCCCGATCCGGGAATGCTTCCGCTGCAGGTGGTGAGGATCGGTGGCGGGCAGGATCGGAGCACGCGGCTGGAACATTTCAGCATTGAGACTCCGCAGATCACGACGCCGGATGGCGTGGTGAAGGCGCCGGTGCGTGGGATGCACATCGAGAGCAGTGCACCGGTGATTCACGACTGCCTGTTTGTGGACCTGGTGGCCGAATCTGGCTCGGGGATTCTGGTGGAGACGGGCCCGGACGGGTTGATGAGGGGCAACCCAATGGTGCAGAGGTGCGAGTTTCGCAACTGCGACACGCTGGCGGAGTTGCCGGCCAGGGACATCGCCGCGCCGCTGCGGGGGGGCGCCATCAACGTGTTCAACGCGGACCTGGTGCTGGAGCGGACGGCGATCTCGGACTGCTGGGCGCCGGTGTGCGGGGGAGCGCTGCACGTGGCGGGTGAGTCGAACGTGATGGTGCGGAACTCGTGGTTTGCGAACAACGCAACCGATGGGCTGGGCGGTGCGATTTACACCGAGCACGACGGTGAGCATCTGCTGGCTGTGATCGAGAGCACGTTTGAGGACAACCGGGCCGAACTGGCCGGGGGCGCGGTGGCGGCGCTGAGCGAAGGGGAGACGTACCTGCTGTCGTGTGATTTTGCGGGCAACGAGGCATTGAGCGGGGTGGCGGAAACGACTTCTGGCGGCGCGGTGTATCACGCGGAGGCGATGGGCCCGGTTGAGCCGAGCCCGTCTGCGATCTGTCGTGTGGTGAACTCGCGTCTGTACGACAACCGGGCAGAGCGTGGGGCGGCCATCGCGGCCAACCACAGCGCGGCGAGGACGTGGGTAATGGACACGACGATCGCGCAGAACACGGCCGGCGCGGGGCACGCGGCGCTGTACTACCTGGCGCACCTGAGAATCGAGAACTCGATCGTGTATCACAACCAGCCGGCGATGTGGGTGGAAAGCGCGGGGATCGGGGGGCCGGCGTCGGCGTTCTACAGCGACCTGGAGGGGTACGTGGGTCCGGACAACACCGGGTGCTTCGACCTGCCGCCGCAGTTCATGGCGATGTCGACGGGCGATCTGCGCCTGAGGCCGAGTTCGCCGTGCGTGGATGCGGGGGACACGGCGCGGCTGCCAGCGGATCGGTTTGACCTGGACGCAGATGGCGATGTGGAGGAGGCGCTGCCGCTGGACCTGGACGGGGGCTCCCGGGTGTATGACGACATGCTGCCCGGGGCGGTGGACATGGGGTGCTACGAGGTGCGCGAGGTTGGACCTTGCAACCTGGCGGACTGGGCGACGCCGTACTGGACGTTGGACTTCTTTGACGTGCTGCTGTTCCTGCAGGGGTTCTCGCAGGGCGTGGAGCAGGCGGACCTGAATGGGGACGGCGTGCTGAACTTCTTTGATGTGCTGCTGTTCCTGCAGGAGTTCTCCGCGGGCTGCCCATGAGCAGGGTCGAGCGCTGACGTGGGGCGCATCTGCGGGGCGTTCGGCCGGGCCGGGCGCCCCTCTTGGTGGTCGGGGCGATGGGCGAACGGTGCGTGGCGTGGTTTGCTACGCTCCAAGGCCATGACGACCAATGACATACCTCAGGGCCGGGAAGGGGCGTCGAATGCGCCATCCGTTCGGGCGGGGAACGAGCGGAGTGGACCGAGGCCTGGAGAGGCAGCAGGGGCAACGGGGGTGCGGGCGGGGTCGATGATTCAGCGGTTTCTGGGCGCCATCGAGTGGGCGGGGAACCTGCTGCCGCACCCGGTGACGCTGTTTGCCTTGTTTGCGGTGGCGATCGTGGTCATCAGCGCGATCACTGCCGGGCTGGGCGTGAGCGTGGAAGATCCGCGATCGGCCACGGGGGCGCTGCTGACGACGCGCTCGCTGCTGAGCGAAGAGGGCGTGCGGTGGATGTGCCAGTCGATGGTGACGAACTTCACGGGGTTCGTGCCGCTGGGGACGGTGCTGGTGGCGTTGCTAGGCGTGGGGGTGGCGGAAAAGTCGGGTTTATTTTCGGCGGCCACGCGGGGGCTGGTTCTGGCGGCGCCGCCGAACCTGGTGACGCTGGTGATCGTGTTTGCGGGCGTGGTGAGCAATGCGGCCAGCGAGATGGGGTACGTGGTGCTGGTTCCGCTGTCGATGACGCTGTTTCACGCGCTGGGCCGGCATCCGCTGGCGGGGATGGCTGCGGCATTTGCGGGTGTGAGCGGGGGCTATAGCGCCAACCTGTTGATCGGGACGATCGACCCGCTGCTGGCGGGCATCACGCAGGAGGCGGCGCGGCTGGTCGAACCGGGTTACGAGGTGCATGCGGCGGTCAACTGGTACTTCATGATCGTGAGCACGTTTCTGATCACGTTGCTGGGATGGTTTGTGACGGCGCGGATCGTCGAGCCGCGGCTGGGGCCTTATGACACGTCGATGGGCGATGACACGCTCGAGCCGGCGCCGGAGATGACGGGGCTGACGCGGGAGGAGAAGCGGGCGCTGAAGGGCGCGGGCTGGTCGGCACTGGCGATGTGCGCGGTCTTCATGTATGCGGCCGGGCCGCGGTTCGGGTGGCTCGGGTGGGCCGAGGCGTTGCCGTGGTGGGGCGTGCTTCGTGATCCGGACATGACGCTGACGGGTCCGGACAGTTTCCGCCCGTTGCTGCACAGCGTGGTGCCGATGATCCTGATTTTCTTCATCGTGCCGGGGTTCGTGTATGGGCGGCTTGTGGGGACGATGAAGAACGACCGCGACGTGATCGACGCGATGGCGGTGTCGATGAAGTCGATGGGGCTGTACATCGTGCTGGTGTTTTTCGCGGCCCAGTTCGTGGCGTATTTCAACTACTCGGGGCTGGGGCAGGTGGTAGCGGTGGTGGGGGCCGAGGCGCTGGTGGCGATGCAACTGGACAACCCGTTGGTGTTCATCCCGTTCATAGCGGTGTGTGCGCTGGTGAACCTGGTGATCGGGTCTGCCAGCGCCAAGTGGGCGGTGCTGGCGCCGGTGTTTGTGCCGATGCTGATGACGATCGGGTACAGCCCGGAGGTGATCCAGACGGCCTACCGGGTGGGCGACAGTTGCACGAACATCATCACGCCGATGATGTCGTACTTCGGGCTGATTCTGGCGGTGGCGGCGCGGTACAAGCGGGATCTGGGCATCGGGACGATGATCGCGACGATGCTGCCGTACACGATCGCGTTCCTGATCGGGTGGACGATGCTGTTTTATGCGTGGATTTTCCTGCTAGATCTCCCGGTGGGTCCGGGAGCGGCGACGCACTACGCGCCGGCGTCGGCGGGGTGATCGGTGGCAGCGTGCGGAGCGGCCGACTTGGTGCATGATCGCAAGAGCCCGGAACGTCTGGCGCTGATCGGCGTGGTGGTGAACGCCGGGCTGGCGCTGGTCAAACTGGTGGCCGGGATCGTGGGTCACTCGTTTGCGCTGGTGGCCGACGCGGTTGAGTCGCTGGTAGACATCGCGGGGTCTGTGGTGGTGTGGGGCGCGTTTCGCTATGGAGGACGTCCAGCCGACGAGGATCATCCGTTCGGGCACGGGAAGATCGAGGCGCTGGCGGGGTTGGCGGTGGCGTTGCTGGTGATGAGCGCGGGGGTGGGAATCGCGGTGGAGTCGGTGCGTCAGATTGTGACGCCACACGAGGGCCCGCGGGCGTTTACGCTGGTGGTGCTGGTGGCAGTTGTGGTGGTAAAGGAGACGATGTTCCAAGCGGCGCGCCGGGCGGCCAAGCGTGCATCGAGCAGCGCGGGGCATGCCGACGCGTGGCATCATCGGTCGGACGCGATTACGTCGGCGTTTGCGTTCGTGGGGATTTCGGTGGCGCTGGTGGGCGGGCCGGAGTGGGCGCCGGCGGATGACTGGGCCGCGCTGCTCGCGTCGGGGGTGATCCTGTTCAACGGCGCGCGGCTGTGTCGGGAGCCGATGGGCGAGTTGATGGACAGGCAGGCGCCCGAGGTGGCCGATCGGGTGACGGCATCGGCGCTGGAGATCGAAGGAGTGCTCGGAGTGGAGCGTTGTGAGACGCGGCGTTCGGGGCGTGGGTATCGCGTGGTGATGCACGTGGAGGTGGATCCGCAGATGAGCGTGATGGATTCACACGCGCTGACGGGGCGGGTGAAGAGCGTGCTGCGCGAGAAGTATGCGGAACTCGATGCGGTGCTGATTCACATTGAGCCGTTTGCGGGTCAACCGCACTGAGGCGGTCGAGTTTGCGGAGGCAGACGGCGCGCGGTGCCTCAAAGACTTGGTCCAGGCGTGGCATCCGTCATCGGATCAATGCGCATCGGCGAGCGAGGGAGAGGCGGGCGAGAACCCGTGGTTGCCCGCCCGGCCCCTCGTTTGCAGCAGCGTGGATCGCACCGAAAGGGACTACCGACGGCGGCGCGTCGCGAGCAGGCCGAGGGGTGCGAGCAGCGAGAGCGAGAGCGGCGCGGGGACCACGTTGACCTGGGAGATCATGCCCATCGAGCCGTGAATCTGGCAGTGGTAGTCGAAGAGTCCGAGATCGTGGAAGGTGTGCTCGAACACGGTGCCGATCGTGCCGGTGGGCAGACCGGAAGAGAATAGATCGCCGGCCCCGGGATCGCCCGGCAGACCGGACACGACGTTGTGAAAGCCGGAGACCCACGTCCAGCGCACGGTGTCGCCGGCGTTGATGGTCAGGTCGATGTTCATATTGGCCTGTCCGTTGTAGACGAAGTTCATGCCCTGAAGAGTGACGTTGTAGACATCGGCCGCGGCCAGCCCTGCGGCGGCGGCGACGGGCGCGAGAGCCCAGATCCAGTTACTCATCTTTCAATCCTCCGGAAAGGGTGGCGTGGCCGGCAACGATGCCGACGCTGTGGAGCCTACCGCCGGCTTCAGACGCGCCAATCCCGCTGTTTGGTGGGGTTGCGTCGGGAGGGGATGAAGTTTGGATCCGCCGGCCGTTGCCTTCGGGCGTTGCAGAACGGTACGGGTGGGATTCGAACCCACGAGACCCTTGCGGGTCTGCACGATTTCAAGTCGTGTGCCTTCAACCGCTCGGCCACCGCACCTGGAGCCGGTTTCCCGGCGGCTCAGTGTATTCGTGTGGACGGGAGTGCGACCGGATCTGAGCGGGAGGGAGGCGCGGATCGGGCCGAAGCGCGAGAAAAAACAAGCGCGGCCCGGAGGCCGCGCCCGTGTCGGAGCCAGGTTCGTTCCGGGGGGCGGAATCGACCAATGGCTCCGTTGTTGTGGGAGAGTTCAGAGGGCATGCGAGGCCGGGACGGGGTGGCCGGCGGGCAGAGCGTTGAGGTCGATCTTGAGTTTCGAGGCCACTCGTCGTCCATAGTCCGGGTCGGCGCGGAAGAAGTGGCAGACCTGGAGCATCTGGATATCCCTGCGGGCCGTGCCGAGCGCGTCGGCGATGCGCGTGGTCAGGCGGTCGCGGTGGGCGTCGTCGAACATGCGGTAGAGGTTGCCGGCCTGCGTGAAGTCATCGTGGTCGAGCGTTGAGTCGTATCGATCGACCACCGCCTGCCCGAGATCCCAGGTGGGGTCGCTGAACTTTTCGCTGGGCATGGGGGCTCCGGCGTGGGTGTTGGGCCAGTAGTTGGGGGCCGAGCCATAGGTCTCGGCGGTGGCGCCCTGCCCGTCGCGCATGTAGTGCATGACGGGGCAGCGCGGCTTGTTGACGGGGATCTGGTGGTGGTTGACGCCAACGCGATGCAGGTGGGTGTCGGCGTAGGACATGAGGCGGGCCTGGAGCATCTTGTCGGGACTGGGCCCGATGCCTGGGACGAGGGCGCTGGGCTTGAAGGCGGCCTGCTCGACCTCGGCGTGGTAGTTGTCGGGATTGCGGTTGAGCACCATCTGTCCGACCTCGATGAGCGGGAAGTCGGCGTGGGGCCAGACCTTGGTCAGGTCGAAGGGGTTCCAACCGGTGCGGGCCGACCAGGCGTCTGCCTGCTGCTGGGTCATCACCTGGATCTTGAGCGTCCAACTGGGGAACTGCCCGGAGGCGATGGAGTTGAAGAGGTCGCGCTGGTGGCTCTCGCGGTCGTGGCCGATGATCTTGGCGGCGTCATCGTCCATCCAGTTCTTGATTCCCTGGTTGGTCTTGAAGTGGAACTTGCACCAGACGCGATCGCCGCTGGAGTTGATGAGTGAATAGGTGTGGCTGCCGTAGCCGTTGAGGTGGCGGTAGGAGGCGGGGATGCCGCGGTCGGAGAAGAGAATGGTGACCTGGTGGAGGCTTTCGGGGCACTGGCTCCAGAAGTCCCACTGCATGTCATTGCTGCGCAGGTTGGACTGGGGTTCGCGCTTCTGGGTGTGGATGAAGTTGGCGAACTTGTAGGGGTCGCGGACGAAGAACACGGGAGTGTTGTTGCCGACCATGTCCCAGTTGCCCTGGTCGGTGTAGAACTTGACGGCAAATCCGCGGACGTCGCGTTCGGCGTCGGCGGCGCCGCGTTCTCCGGCGACGGTGCTGAAGCGGAGGAAGCACTCGGTCTGCTTGCCGATCCTGCTGAAGATGGAGGCCTTGGTGTAGCGGGTGATGTCGTGGGTGACGGTGAAGGTGCCGTAGGCGCCCGATCCCTTGGCGTGGACGACGCGCTCGGGGATGCGCTCGCGGTTGAAGTGCTGCATCTGTTCGAGGAGTTGGACGTCCTGCATGAGCAGGGGCCCGCGCGGACCGGCGGTCAGGGCGTGCTGGCGGGCGATGGGTGCGCCCTCGGCGGTGGTGAGGATGGGGCAGTTGCCCGAGGCGTTCTGGTTTGTCATAGTGGAGTCTCCCTGAGAAATGGCCAGTTCCCGGATCGGCGGCGACGAGAAGCGTATCTGGGCGCACACAGGAGAGGTGAGAGTCAAAAGAGACTTTCGGCCCATGACACCCATAGGATGTTCCTATGGAACTGCATCAACTCCGGTACTTCGTGGCAGCCGCGGAGGCGGGTTCGATGACGCTGGCGGCGCGGCGCTGTCACGTGGCGCAGCCTTCGCTGTCGCAGCAGATTCGCAAGCTCGAGGAGACGCTTGGCGTCGCGCTGTTTGACCGGCTCGGGCGCGGGGTGGTGCTGACCGATGCGGGGCGGGCGCTGCTGCCACGGGCCCAGCGGATCTTGGCGGAGGTGCGCGAGACGGCTGAGAACCTGCGGGCGGAAGTGGCGGGGGGCGGAGGGAGGCTGGTCATCGGCGCGATTCCGACGATTGCTCCGTACCTGCTGCCGCCGGTGCTGGCGTCGTTGCACGTCGAGGCGCCGGGGTGCGAACTGGTGGTGCGCGAGGATCTGACCGAGCGGCTGGTCGAGGCGGTGGTCGACACCGAACTTGATGTGGCCATCACGAGCACACCCATCGACCATGCGCTGGTCGAGGTGCAGGTGATCGGGCGCGAGCGGCTGCTGGTGGTGGTTCCCGCGGGACATGCTCTGGCCGGTGACGGGCGGATGCGGCTTTCCGAACTGCGCGAGGAAGCGGCGGTCAGCCTCAGCGATATGCATTGCCTGGGCGAGCAGATCGGGGCGTTCTGTGCGCGCGCCGGGGTGAGGCCCCAGGTGACGTGTCGGGCCACGCAACTGAGCACCGTGCTCGAACTTGTGCGATTGTCGATGGGAGTCGCGCTGGTGCCGGCGATGGCGGCGGCGTGTGACGCGGCGCCGGGTCTGGCGTACCTGCGAGTGACTCGCCCGCAGCCGTCGCGTGAGATCGCCCTGCTGTGGCGGGTGGGACGGTCAAGGCCGGCGCTGGGAGATCGCTTCATGCGGCTGGCGACCGAACACCTGCGCGCGCTGGTCGAGCGTGCCGGCGCGTGAGGGGTGAGGCGCCGGCGTTGTTCGTCTTCGGACGCTGCTGGGGTTGGTCAGGCTGCGAGCCAATCGCAGCAACCCTGATGACGAGGCTGCCGACACGATGGAGCCGAGGCTGTTGCCACGCTATTTTGCGGCCTTGTAGAACGGCAGGGGCACGACCTGGCCTTCGATGAGCGCCTTGCCGGAGTCGATGGTCAGCCTGGTGCCCGGCTCGGCGTGGGCGATGGCGACGAAGCCCATCGCGATGGGGCGGTCGAGCGTCGGGCTCAGGCATCCGCTGGTCACTTCGCCCACGGTCGCATTGCCGATCCTGATGGGCATGTGCTGGCGCGGGGTGCGCCGACCCTGGCACGAGATGCCGACGAGTTTGCGCGCGGGCCCGCCGGAGTTCTGAGTCTTGAGAAGGGCCTCCTGCCCGATGAACATCTGCCCGTCCTTCTCGACGCTCTTGTCCATCGCGATGGCGAAGTCGAGACCAGTTTCCAGGGCGTTGATGTCTTCGCCGAGTTCGTGCCCGTAGAGCGGCATGCCGGCCTCGAGGCGCAGCGTGTCGCGGGCGCCCAGCCCGATGGGGCGCAGTTCCGCGTCCGGCCCGTCCATCTTGACGTCGGCGAGCAAGAGTTTCATGGCCATGGGAACGGCCTTGGCGGGGAGGATGACTTCGACGCCGTCCTCGCCGGTGTAGCCGGTGCGGCTGACGATCAGTTTCATCACGAGGAGGTTCTTGGTGGTGAAGCGGTAGCGTTTGAGCGTGGGGATTTCGGAGGAGACCCTGGCGATGCGGTCCATGACCCTGGGACCCTGGAGGGCGACCATGGCCGTGTCGAGCGTCTGATCATGGATCTTGACCTTCCACCCGCACTTCTCGCGGACCTGCTCGAAGTGCGCGAGCAGTTTTTCGCGGTTGGAGGCGTTGACGACGACGAGGAACTCGTCCTCATCCTGTCGCATGACGATGACGTCGTCGCGGATGCCGCCGCGATCGTTGCAGACGAGCGAGTAGCGGCACTGCCCGGCCTTCATGTCGCCGATGCGGCGTGAGCACACATGTTCGAGCAGGCGCTTGGCGTGCAGCCCGGTTATGGCCACGCGGCCCATGTGGGAGACGTCGAAGATGCCGCCGGAGCGACGGACCTGGAGGTGCTCTTCCTGAATGCCCGCGTAGCGGATGGGCATGTTCCAGCCTGCGAACTCGACGAAGTGGGCGCCGTGCCTGGCATGGAAGTCGTGAAGGGGAGTCTGGTGCACCGCGAAGCCTCCAGGGTACTTCGCCCCTCCGGGGCGATCTGCTTGCTGTTCAGACACGCCGCAGGGGCGTGCATTGAGCAGGGTAGGCGCCGGCGGCGCGTCAATGGCCGGGATCGCGCTCCGGCCAAGCGTGGTTGTCCAGCAGGCGGACGTCGCCGACGCGGGCACACACCAGCGCTCGTCCGGGGCGGGCGGGGGACCACGTTTCGAGCGTTTCGGCGTCGCGGATGACCGCGTACTGGATCTCGATGCCGGGGCGATCGAGCACCTGGCGCATGATGGCTTCACCGGCCTTCGGCGTCTCGACGCGCGCTGCTTCGATCAGGGCCTGGCGCAGCACCAGAGCCGTGCGGCGTGCCTCGGGGTTGAGCAGCACGTTGCGGCTGGACATGGCCAGCCCGTCGGGCTCGCGGACGATGGGATGCGGCACGATCGTGACATCGCGGGCCTGAGCGGCGACCAACGCGCGCACCACCTGCAACTGCTGCCAGTCTTTTTCGCCGAAGACGGCATGAGTGGGTTGGCACAGGTCGAAAAGGCGCAAGACTACCTGGCAGACGCCGGCGAAGTGTCCCGGGCGACCGGCGTCTTCAAGCCCCGGGCGTGTGGCCACGTTGGGCAAAGCGGGGACCGGAACCTGGATTCCGGGCGGGTACACCTCATCGACCTGCGGTGCGAAGATGACGTCTGCCCCGGCGCTGCCCGCCAAGGCGACATCGCGGTCGAGGTCGCGCGGATAGCGCTCGAAGTCGGCGCGTTCGTTGAACTGCGTCGGATTGACGAACACCGACACGACCACCGGGCCGGGTGCGGCAGTGCGGGCCAGTCGGATGAGGGAGAGGTGTCCTTCGTGCAGGGCGCCCATGGTGGGCACCAGCACGCCACCGCCGCCCAGTTGTGCCGCCCTGGTCAAGACGCGCATGGGGGAAGTGTTGTCCCGCTGGCGCGGTCGAGCAATGGGCGGCTTCAGGTCTTGATGCTCTTGAGCCAGGCGGCCACCGGGCCGTGCTCGGGAAGGGGCAGGAGGTCGAGATCAACCCTGTACATGCCTTCGCCGTCGTAGTCGCAGTGATATGCCCGCGCGTAGAGCGGGACGGGGGTCGAGTCGATCAGGTGGATGAGCACGCCGATCGGGGTGTGGCGGTAGATCATCCGGCGTGAGCGGACGACGAGGTTGGAGCGGCTGAGCGAGCAGGCCCGGGCCGACCAGGTCGACGTCACCCGTCCGCGCTCGTCAAACTCGACCAAGTCCAGTTCGGCGGTGAACTGGCGTCCTTCCGGGCGAATCGCCGGTGCATGCACGGCATCGTTGTGGGCACGGTGTCCCGGGGGAGCCGAAGCGGAACTGTCAGGGTGGAAAAGGGGACCGGTCGGCCGCATGAAGCCTCCACGACCGAAATGATCGTCGCGGTGCCCAGGTGACTTTGGCCAAATAGGCAGTCGTGCGCCGGCGTGCGGTCCTACAGCCGGGGCGATCGGAAACCGACCCGGAGAGATTCAGTCGTTTGGCCAACGGGCGGCGGCGCCGGCGCGTCCGAAAAGTCGAGCGACCCAGGCAACCCATCGCCGGAAGCCGACGCGATGGGGGCGTTCGGGTTCGGCCCGGCGGATGCCCTCGAGTTCGAGGTAACTGCGGGGCGGGCGGGCGTAGAGATCCTGCCCGCAGTGGGGGCAGAGGAACTCGATCGACCCGTCCTGCACGGCCGGGCCGTCATACCCGCAGCGGAGGCACCGCCTGCGTGCAAGATCAACCCTGGTGGCGCGCCGAAACGTACGCGGCATGGCGCTCAGCCTACCGTCGGGAGGCGGGCGATGGAAGAGCATCTTGCGCTGAATCACATCCATGATGTCAACCGCGCGGTTACACGACTGGGCCGACCTGCTGGAGCGACTGGCCGGAGGGGTGCTGAGCGGAACGCCGCTCGTGCGTGGCGGCTTTTCGCATGAAGAGGTCGTCGAATGGGTGAGCAACTTCTCGGACGAACTGGGGCACCGGCGCGTGATCGACCGGGCGCTGCTGGGTCGGTTGTCGGGTGTTCGCCCGGAACCGTTGGACACGGAGTCGCTGGACGTGCGGCTGTGGTGGGCGCTGTTCGATGACGGCGAAACGCCGGAGATTGAGACTTCCGGCCCGCTGACGTGCCGGCGAGATGACCAGGGCATTGAACTGTGGACGCAGATCGAACTGGGCGCGCTGCACGCGTTGTGGGATCTGGCCATCGACCGGTGCGACGCGGGGTTACGGGCGCGGTGCCTGGAGGCGACGTGCTGGCACGTGGCGGAACTGCAGCCCGACAACGCGACGGCGCACGCCTGGGCGCTGCACGGGTTTGCCATCTGTGCCGGGGAGTGCGGGCTGGAAGAGGCGTGGGTGCACGCCGAGATGCTGCTGCACGCGACGATGGTGGGGCGAGGTCGTCCGGATCGCTTTTCGGCTTGCCTCATGCTCGACGCGGCACGCACGCTGCGTGGGGACATGGAGCGGAAAGTTGCGCCATCCAGGACCACGAACTAGCCAGATCGCTACACCCGCGCTTCGGTGCTGTTCACGTTCTGACGCAGCCAGCGTCTGATCTCGGTGCGGCGGGTGATGTCGTTCCAGGTCTTGGCATCGTTCTCGAAGCGGCGACGGATGGCGGCGGCGATCAGGCCCATGAACAGGGGCTGCGGGCGCAGCGGACGGCTGGTCAGTTCGGGGTGGAACTGGGCGCCGATGAAGTAGGGGTGCCACGGCTGCCCCTCCGGGCCAGGTGCGTCGGGCAGTTCGAGGATCTGCATGATGGGCTGCGAAGGATGGCGTCCGCTGAACACGAGTCCCTTGGCCTCGAGCCGCTCGATGTAGCGGGGGTCGACTTCGTAGCGGTGGCGGAAGCGCTCGGTCACGCTGGATCGACCCTGGAACAGGAACTGTGCGAGTGTGCCGGGTTCGACTTGCACAGCCTGGGCGCCGAGGCGCATGGTGCCGCCGAGGCCTTCGATCTTCTTCTGTTCCGGCAACTCGCTGATGACGGCCGATTCGCAGGCGGGGTTGAACTCGGTGCTGGAGGCATCGGCCATGCCTAGGACGTTGCGCGCGAACTCGATGACGGCGACCTGGAAGCCGAGGCAGATGCCCAGGTAGGGCAGGGCATTCTGACGGCAGTGGCGCACGCACTGGATCTTGCCCTCGACGCCGCGGGAGCCGAAGCCGCCGGGGACGATGACTCCGTCGAGGTCGCGAAGGGTCTGCTCGACGTTCTTGGGGGTGATGTCGGTAGTCTCGATCCAGTGTTGCTCGATTCCGATTTGGAGGTGGGCCGAGCAGTGTTCGAGGGCCTTGTCGATGGAGGCGTAGGCGTCACGGAGTTGGGCGTACTTGCCGGTGATGCCGATGCGGACGGTGTTTTCACGCGGTGCGGTGAGTTTGGTGGTGAAGCGGGACCAGTTTTCGCGGCAGCGGTCTTCGCTGCGGGCGTCGACGCGGTCGTGCAGCCCGAGGATGGAGAGGATCTCGCGGTCGAGGCCTTCGGAGCGCAGTTCGTCGGGGATGGTGTAGATGCTGGGGCGATCGTGCATGCTGAACACGCGGCGCAGCTGCACGTTGCTGAACATGGCGATCTTCTCGCGGACCTTCTCCTGCACCGGGTTGGTGGCGCGACAGGCGATCAGTTGCGGCTGGATGCCGGCTTCGAGTAGTCGCTTGATTCCGAGTTGGGCGGCCTTGGATTTCTGCTCGCCGAGCGACTCGGGTTCGATGACGTAGGTGAGGGCGACGAAGCAGCACGAGCCGGGGCCTTCTTCAAACGCCAGTTCGCGGAGCGCCTCGATGTAGAACCCGTTCTCGTAGTCGCCAACGGTGCCGCCGACTTCGACGAAGACGACATCGGCCGGGCGATTTCCGTCGCCGCGGAGGGCCAGTTCGCGCAGTTTGCGCTTCACCTCCCCGGTGACGTGGGGGATCATCTGCACGTCGCGTCCGAGGTAGACCCCCTGTCGCTCGCGGTCGAGGATTTCCGTGAAGATGCGTCCGGAAGTGACGAAGTTGCGCCGGGTCAGATTCTGGTCGAGCATGCGCTCGTAGGTGCCCAGGTCCATGTCGCACTCGGTGCCGTCTTCGAGGACGAAGACTTCGCCGTGTCGGTAGGGGTTGAGGGTGCCCGAGTCGATGTTGAGATAGCCCTCCATTTTGATGGGGGCGACGCACAGACCCTTGTCCTTGAGCACCTTGGCCACGCTGGAGGCGAAAATTCCCTTGCCCAGCCCAGACATGACGGTGCCGAAAACGGCGACGTACTTGTGAAACCCTCGGCGGTACCCGTCGGGAACTGGGGAATAGAACTCGGTGTACGGGCTGGACTCGCCGGCGGCGGCGAGCATCTGCTGGGCCAGACCGGCGGCGTCGGCGTCGTCGCCGCCTGTCTGACGGGCAGGGCGATACTGGTCCCGGGTCTGACCGGGTCGGGTGGGCTCATCGGAAACACGGTGCATGGCCCATGGTATCAATGCGGAGCCGGCGCTCCAAGTCGCCGGTTGTCCACAAAACATGCGCAGGCGGTCTTTCTTCTCGCCGGGTACCCTCTGTACCGATGCACCCACTCGGAAGGGGCCTTATGCACCCACTCTTCTTCGGTCGGGTTATCGCCTGCTGGGTACTCATCCTGGGGGGAGTCGCGTGCGCCCAGCCGTCGTTCCAACCATTCGCGGCCGTCCGGCGCATCGACCCGGACACCGGCCGTAGTTTGGCAAACTGGCCTCACCCGCGCCACTTCGACCACCTGCACATGCGTTTGGAACTGGACCTGGTCTCGCTGGACCCGCCGGTGTTTCGAGCGAGGGAGACGCTTCGGATGACTCCGATCGGGCAGGCGCGCTCGCAGATTCGTCTGGATGCGGTGAACCTGGAGATCGAGTCGGTGAGGTTGCGGCGAACGCCCGATCATCGCTCACGATTGCGCCGGTTGCAGGGCGTCACCCACACCTACGACGGGACGAGTCTGGTCATGGACCTGGAGGTGCCGGCCGAAGTGGGCGAGACGATCGAAGTGACGATCGACTACCGCATCACCAACTTCATGCCCCAGGGGCAGGGGCTGAGCATCACTGCGGGTGATCCGGACGCCGACAACGACTCAGCGCGTTGGCCGGTGATCTCCAGCCAGGGTCAGGCGGAGCACAACTCGAAGTGGTTCGCCTGCCACGACTTCCCGAACGAGCGCCTGTCGACGGAACTGATCGTCACGGTTGACGACCCCCTTCAGGCGGTGTCCAACGGCTCGCTGATCGAGCGGAGGAAACTGCCGGGCGGACGGATACGGTTTCACTGGCTCCAGAGCCAGCCCCACGTCAACTACCTGGTGACGCTGGTGATCGGGGTTTTTGAGCGGGTGGAACTGGGTGGGCCCGATTCGGCCCGGCCGGGGCTGCCCATCGGCGTGTGGGCGTCGATCGGGCGCGGAGAGCACGTGCGCGAGAGTTTCGGCGAGACGCCGGCCATGATCGCGTACTTTGAGCGCCTCTTCGACGAGCCGTATCCCTGGGACAAGTATGACCAGGTCATCACGCGGGGGTTTGACTGGGGCGCGATGGAGAACACGTCGGCGACGACTTTCTATCCGGCGGCGGCGTACCAGAGCCGGGAGGAACTGCGCGACATTGTGGCGCACGAACTGGCGCACCAGTGGTTCGGTGACCTGGTGACCTGCAAGGGCTGGGACCACCTGTGGCTCAACGAGGGGTGGGCCAGTTACGCCGAGGCGCTGTGGAACGAGGAAATGGCCGGTGACGACCCGGCCGCCCGGCGCTCGGCTTACCTGGCGACGGTGGCCGAGTGGGCCAGCGCGCAGCGGAGTTCCAACTTTGGGGGCTCTCCCGAGCAGGCGCCGCTGGTGTCCAACCTGTATCCAAACGCGGACGAGCCGTTCATGAAGGTGGACAACCCGTACACGAAAGGCCCGTGGGTGCTGCACATGTTGCGGATGGGGCTGGGTGACGAGACCTTCTTCGCGGGCACGCGACTGTACCTGGACCGCATGCGATTCGATCAGGCTGAGACTGCCGATTTCCGTCGAGCGCTCGAAGACGTCAGCGGGCGGAGTCTGGAACGGTTTTTCGAGCAGTGGTGCCACCGCCCGGGCATTGCGCGGCTGGATGTGGGCTTGGAGTCCGACGGCTCAAACCTGAGCGTCGAAGTGATGCAGACCCAGCGCATCGATGCGCTGAATCCGGCTTATGGCTTCGTGCTGCCGTTGTATGTTCAGTTTGCCGACGGAACGGGGCGATACGTGTACGTGAACGTCGAGGGGCCGACGGCCCGTCAGACCTTCCGCCTGGGCCGCCCGGTCGTGAGTGTGAAGATCGATCCGAACATGACGGTGGCGGCCGGGTACAACATTGTCCGAAGCCTCGAGCCCGCGGGCGGGGCCGAATCATCAGCGGGGACAAAGCAATGACCACGTATGCGACACTGATTCTCGGGCTGGTCGTCTCGGCCGGCGCTGTCTGCTCTGGGGATGACTGGTGCGGGCACGCGCCCGATCCGCGTCCGCGCCAGGAAACGCCGGCGGGCACGATGAACTTCCCGCCGCCGCTGGACGCCGACTTTGAGCACATGCGTCTGGAACTCGAAATTGCGGACATGAACACGCCGGAGATCGACGCGACGCAGCGTTTGTATCTTCGCGCGATCGCGTATGAACTGTCGGAACTGACGCTGGATGCGCAGTTGCTGGAGATTGCGTCGGTCGAGGCGCCGGGCTACGTGACGAGTTTCGAGGCCGACGGGCGCACGCTGGTGGTGCGGTTCGATCCGCCGGCGCCGGTGGGCGAGCGAGTGGAGCTCATCACGCGCTACCGGATCGTTGATCCGCCGCGCGGGCTGATGTGGACGACGCAGTCGCCCGCGTTCCCGGGGCGGGCGGCGCAGATCCACACCCAGGGTCAGCCAGAGAGCAACAGTTTCTGGTTTCCATGCCACGATTTCCCGAATGACCGGCTCACGACCGAACTGATCGTCACCAGTCCGCAGGGATACCAGGTGGTGTCAAACGGGCGGCTGGTGGGCAAGGACCGCAAGGTCGTCCGAGGAGTCGATCTTGACGGGCGGCACGATCTCAAGTGGTATGACCTCTGGCACTGGTCGCAGGACGAGCAGGCCGGCGGCAATCACACGCCCTATCTCGTCACGTTGGTGGTGGGCAAGTTTGACGTGGTGGACCTGGGCACGCCGAAGTTGCCGATGCCGGTATACGTGCCGCCCGGTCGCGGCGGCGACGTGAAGGTAACCTATGGCGACACGCCGAAGATGATCGAGTTCTTTGGTCGCATCCTCGACGAGCCATATCCGTGGTCGAAGTATGCCCAGGTGCTGGTATGGAACTTTGGGGCCGGAGGGATGGAGAACACCAGCGCCACGTCGATGTTCGACGGCGCGCTCTTTGGCCAGGCCGACGCGATCGACCAGGACTTTGACGGGCTGATCGCCCACGAACTGGGGCACCAGTGGTTCGGGGATCTGATCACCTGCAACTCGTGGGAGCACATCTGGCTCAACGAGGGGTTCGCGACGTACCTGAGCCATCTGTGGCGTGAGCACGAGCAGGGCCCGGCGGCCTATCTGGCCGGCGTCATGGGCAGCATGGACGGGCTGATCGCCAATGACCGCGGCACGGCCCCGAACACGCCCGGCATGGCCAGCAAGATTTATGACCATCCGTGGGAAACCTTTGGGCGGGCGGCCAACCCATATCCGAAGGGCGCGAGCATCCTGCACATGCTGCGGCGCAAACTCGGCGATCGGCGTTTCTTTGCCGGCGTGGCCGAGTACATCAACCGACACCGCCTGAGCACCGTCGAGACCGACGATTTCCGGCGGGCGATGGAAGATGTCAGCGGGGAATCGCTCGAGCAGTTTTTCGATCAGTGGGTGTTCCGTCCGGGCATTCCGCGCCTGGCGATCAGCACCGCGTGGGACGAGGCGGCGTCGGAACTGGTTGTGAGCGTCGAGCAGACGCAGACCATCGACGAGCACAACCCCGCGTTCGTGTTCGACCTGCCGATCTGGCTGCGCTATCCGGGGCAGGGCGGCGTGCAGTCGCGCGTCGAGACGCTGTCGATGGACACACGCTCGGCATCGATGCGTATTGCCCTGCCCGCCAGGCCTGACATCGTCGCGTACAACCACGACCTCTCGGTGCTGGCCGAACTGAAGATCGATCAGGCGGCGTCGCTCTGGCTGGAGCAATTGGCGTCGGGTCCGACGGTGGCGGCGAAGATCCAGGCCGCCCGCGCGTTTGCCAACGCGGACGGCAAGCCCGGGGCGATGCTGCTGTTCGCCACCGCCCGAGATGAAAGCGCGCCCGAGGCGCTGCGCCTCGCGGCCGTCAAGGCGCTCGAGGCGCAAGGCGACCTGTCGCGCGTGTTCTTCCTCGTGCCGCCGAGCAACCCCGGCTCGATCGGGCTTGCGTCGGTCCGCGAGGAGATTATGGCGGCGCTGGGTCGCATGGGGCATGACCACCCGACCGGCTCGATGGGCAAGGCGCGCGAGCAGATTATCGCCCTGCTTGTTGAGCGGGCACTCAATGACCCGAGTTCGAAGGTGCGCGCGTCGGCGGTGCGCGCGCTGGGCGTGATGCGGGCGACAGGCGCGGGGAACATCGTCATGACGGCCGCCGATGTCGAATCGCCACAGGACGCAATCCGTCGCGCCGCGCTGGAGAGCCTGGGTGATCTGAACCTGCCCGAGGCGCTGCCGGTGGTGCTGCGCTACGCGCGTCCAGGCTCGCATGATCGCACGCGGCCGGTTGCGATTGCCGCGGCCAGGCGGCTCATGGTGCATGACGACGCAGTGGTGCGGGCGATGTTGGGTGAGGCGTTGAACGATCGCGAGCGTCGCGCCTGGGAAGAGGCGGCCGAGCAGATCGCGGCGATCGGCGGACCGTGGGCGGTCGACCTGCTCCAGCGGCGCCTTGAGCGAACGAGGAACCCGGGCGATCGTCGTCGGCTCGAGGGATGGATTGACCGGGCCGGCAGAGGCGGCTGAAGGCTGGAGCGCGGGTCAGGTCGTCAGAACCACGGGTCGATACAGGGCGGTCTGCCCACTTCAATGGCGCGGGTGGCGTCTGCCGGTTCGGAACGTCACCGCCTCGATCTGCGTCACTCGTCGAGGGGGTCCACACATTCGCGCAGCGCGCCGGGGCCCAGCGTGATGACGTTCTTGCCGGCCTTCTTGCTCTGGATGGCCAGTTCGTCGGCCCGCTCCAGCAGGGTGCGCGGATCCTGCCCGTCCCACGGATAGGTCGCCAGGCCGCCGGAGATGGTCAGCGTGCCGGGGGCGTCGCGCCCGAGTTTGGGGAAGCGGTGCCCGGAGATCTGCGACTGGAACCGTTTGGCCAGGCGGTAGATCGACTCGGGCGGCTTGCTGGCCGGAACGCGGGGCCCGCGCGGCTCGTAGAAGATCACCGCAAACTCGTCGCCCCCGATGCGACACACGCGGTCCGAAGGTCGGATCACGCTGCGCAACATGCGCACGGTTTCGCGGAGAATCTCGTCCCCGGCCGCATGACCGAAGGCGTCGTTGTACCGCTTGAACTCGTCGATGTCGAACACAAGCACGGTGACGGTGAGGCGTGCCTGCTTGGCCTGCTCGATGGCCATGGCCAGGTAACGCTCGAAGTAGCGCCGGTTCCATGCGCCGGTCAGTGGGTCGGTCAGGGCCTCGATGCGCTGTTCGCGATAGCGCGACTCGAGCGTGAGCCACGCGGACAGCCAGGCGGCGTGAGCGCCCAGCACGCCGGCGTCGAACGAGCCGGGGGCTTCCAGCACGCCGACGACGTCGTGCTCGCGGCGCACTTCTGCGCGCACGGCCCCGGCGGTCGGAGGCTCGTCGGCGTCGCGATACCGGGCGGCTGCCTCACGGGAGAGCAGCAGATCCACCGCCGCCTCCAGCACGTCTTCACCCAGCATGAGTTTGTGGACCAGGGCGGCATCGCCGATGTCGGCGTTACGGGCGCGCCGCGCGGGGGTGCTCGTGAGCACCTGCACGGGCAGATCGGGCACCAGACGCTCGCGCCCGTCGATGATCGACCTGACTTCCTCTGGCTCCATCACGCTGCTGACCACGCCGTCGACCAGGCCTCGCATCTGGGGCTCACACGGCCCGATATGCGCCACACTGACGGTACGATCGACGTGCCGCAATGCTTCGATGAAATCCTGAAGGGTTTGCGCGGTGGCCGAGCCCTGAGAGATCAGGACGATCCGTTCCAGCCCCGCTTCAGGGGGAAGGCTGGCGAGCAAGGCCACGGCGTCGAGGAGCGTGGGCACGCGCCGGAGAGTGAAGGCCGCATCGCGCACCAGTCGCGAGAGGTCCCCTTGCGGGCCGACAATGACCGCCAGAATCCCGCGCGAGCGGGGATCGCCCGGATTGTTTTCTCGGGTGCTTGCCACTCTGGTACTCGCCTGTCGAAGTGCTCGGTCCCTGACATCATGCCTCAGGACCACTCACCCGATCAGGGTGTTTGAGAGAAGCAAGTTCATCTCGCGACAAAACGGAAGGCGACTCTTGCCCCGTTTCACAACTGAGGGTCGGGTTATCGGTCTTCGGCTCGTCGTCATGGCCGGGCACTTCGGTCAGCCGGAGTCCGGCACCGTCATCCGGGCTTCGGCCATTTCTATCCTCGCTCTGTCTCCCCCCGCGATTCGGTCGCTCCAATGCGCGCAGCGGCGGGCTGGCTTCGGGGTCGTATACCCACGCAGTCGCGTGCGGCGCATAGTGCTCGGCCACGGCGATCACCTCGTGGATCTCGTCCAGCGAGCCGGGGTCAAGCAGCAGCAGGATCACCGGCGACTCCGGCTCGGCGGCATGAAGTCGGCACAACTCGGCCGTGGCCCAGCACGCGTTATCGCACTCCACCGCGTGCACGCCTCGACGATCGAGCGCTCCGCGCAACTCGGCGGGCACCGCGGTGTGCGGCGCGCGCCAGATGACGCACCAGGCCTGATGCGTCTGGGGAGTTTGACCGGTTTCGAGGCTCATGGCTCCAAGTCTACGTCTGCGCGGGGCGAGCCAAGCGCGGGGTTCATCACGCATCTCAGCACATCGTTGGGTTGGGCTTTTCAGAACGCCCTCTCCGATCACCTAAGCGATATACGAGAATGAGCCTCACAAGTTTCGGAGGTGGGAAGCGATTGCAGCCGCCCCATCGCTGGCGTTGAGACGTTCGAAGGCGGAGCGCATGTCAAGCAGCCCCCGAGATTCAGTGAGCAGGCCAGCCAGTCTCTCAGCATGCGCCGCAAGATTGCGTTCGGGCTCGATCAGATCCTTGCAGACCAGGGCGGCGCCGGCGCGCACCAGCGGAAGCGCGTTGTGGCGTTGGTGCTCGTCCTTGTGGTAGGGATATGGCAAAAAGACGGCGGGAACTCGGTTGATCCAGGCCTCGGCGACGGTACCGGCGCCGGCGCGGGCGATGGCCAGGTCGGCGGCGCCCCACATCGAGCCGACGTCTTCGATCAGTTCGACCACCTCGGCGCGGATGGGCAGCGGGGCGTAGGCGGCCCGTACGTCGGCACTGCGATCCGGACCGGCCTGATGAAGAATCTGCCAGTCGGCGAAGGCTCGCGGATGGTGCGCGACGAGCAACGGAACGAAGCGGTTGAGCGACTCGGCGCCTTGGCTGGCGCCGGTGACCAGCAGCGTGCGACGGTCCGGGTCAAGTCCAAATCGACGTCGGCATGTGGAACGGTCGGCAAGCGTCCTCGCATCGCGGCGCACGATCGGGCCGACGATGTGTGCGTCCAGGGCTTGGTAGGTGCTGAACACCAGGCTGGTCCTGGACGCCAAGTAGCGGTTGGCCTTGCCGGGAATGGCGTCGAGGTTGACCAGGGCGGTGCGAAGGTTGAGCCTGCGTGCGGCCGCGACGGCGGGAGCGGAGACGAAGCCGCCGGTGGCGAGCAGGGCCGCCGAGGCGGGGGTCACCTCGTGTTGTCGAAGACACGACGTAATCGCGTTCGAGCAGGCTTGCACCACTGCGGACCAAGTCCGGGCGAACTGGAGCAACTGTGGGGGGCGGAGCGAGAAGGGGCGAGCGGGAACTTGTTCAAACGCCAGGCCTCGGGGATCGAGGATGCGCCGGTCAATGTCGCGTGTGGAGCACAGGAACAGAGCCGGCAGGTTGGGCTGCTCGGCGTGCAGGGATTCGAGGATGGCAATGGCGGGGAAAATGTGTCCGCCCGTGCCGCCGCCGGCGAAGATGATGGCCCGGAGGCTCACAGGTGGGATGCCCTTGCCGCCGGGGCGTCCAAGGCCAACGCCAGTGACGCCTCTCCGCGGAAGGCGCGTGCGTGTCGGCGGTCCATGGCGACCAAGAGGCCGAGGGAAGCGGCGGTGAGGATCCAGCCGGTGCCCCCGGCGCTGAGGAGCGGGAGGGCGATGCCCTTGGTGGGGCCCAAGCCGGTGACGACCATGAGGTTGATGGTGGCCTGAAGCGTGAGCACGCTGAGGATGCCCAGCCCGCCAAGGCGCAGCAGCGGGTGTGGCTCGCGGCGTACCACCGCAAGCAAAGTCCACGCGAGGACGGCATAGAGGACGAGGATGAGCGAAGCGCCGGCGGTGCCGAGTTCTTCGCAGATGACGGCAAAGAGAAAGTCGGTCTGGTCTTCAGGCAGGTAGCCGAACTTTTGCAGGCCATAGCCGAGACCGCGCCCGGTGAAGCCGCCGCCGGCGACGGTGGCCATGGATTGGATCATGTGGAAGCCGGTCTGCTGTGGGTCGGCGTAGGGGTTGAGGAAGGCGGCGATGCGGTCGATGCGGTAGGGGTTCTGGACAATGGCGCCGATGATGCCGAGCAGCCCGAGGGGGATGAAGAGGGCGAAGTGCCAGAAGCGCGCACCGGCGGCGAGGAGGACAACGCTGGCGGCCGAGGCCATGAGCACGCCGGTGCCGAGGTCTTCATGCACGACGACGGCCGAGACGATGCCGACCGCGGCCAATCCGGGGAAGAAGCCGGTCCAGAAGCGATGGAGGCGCTCGCGTCCGATCCAGATGGCGTAGGCGGCGGCGAGCCAGATGATGAGCCACTTTGCAGGCTCGGAAGGCTGGATGGAGCGGATGGGCCCGATGGTGATCCATCGGTGTGAGCCGTTCTGCGGGTTGGAGATGACAGGCCAGTAGACGGTGGAAAGCCCGAGAAGGAGGATGAAGACGCCGAAACCGAGCAGATAGTGGGGGCGAGCCAGGCGCGGCAGATGGGTCGCGAGGTGGGCGATCCTTTCGATGGGCAAAAGGGCGGCGAGGGCGAGTGCGGCCATGGCCAGAACGAGGTGGATGGCGGCAGTGCTGGTGACGATGGACTCGAAGGTGACGCCCTGGGTGGCCACGCCAGTGGTGGAGCCGTCGGGATTGGTGGCGATGGGAGCGACGGCCATTTCGGCTGAGTTGACCATGACGACACCGACGGTCAGTAGGGCCAGGGCGCAAAGAACGATGATGTGCCCGGAGCGGAGCATGAAGGGATTATCGGCAGGGTGAGGGGGAGGAGGCGAGAGGGGCGATCGCGAAGTGAGGAGGAGGTTGGTAAAGGTCGGCGTTGCTACGCCGATTGCGGTGCGGTCATGGGTCCGGCTGACGGCGAGTTGGAGGGCGAACCCGAAGCGATGAGCGTGCGGCAACGTCCGAAATCAGGCACTGCCGGCACGCCGGACGGCCGATCCGTTGGGCACGAGGTCAATCGTGTGCGACCAGTTCCTCGGCCAAGGTTCGCAGGGCGGCGGCCAGCACGGCAATCGCGCGGTGAAGGTCGGCCAGGGGCAGGTGTTCGACGGGGGTGTGGTCGAGGGTGCTGTCGCCGGGGCCATAGGCGGCGATGGGGCAGCGCCACGCCGGCGCGACGATGTTCAGGTCGGCGGTGCCGGTCTTGAGTTTTGGTCTCGGCGTGGCGCCCGCGGTGCGGATGCTCGCGGAGATGGCGCGCACCACCGGATCGCGGCGGTCCGTCGCATAAGCCTGTTCACGCCCCTGAAAATCGAGCGCGACGTCATGGGTCGCGGCAAGACCTGCGAGCAGTTCTTCGAGTTGTCCGGGCAGGATAGAGGGTGGCAGGCGGAAGCCGGCCGTGAGGCGCGCGGTGTCGGAGAGGCCGTTGGATTCGCTTGTGATGCGTCGCACACCTGCCTGGAGTTGATCGAAGACCTTCTGGACGCCGTCGTTGCGGCGTGCGACTTCGACGAGGACTTCTGCCCACCATGCGAGCAGCGCGTCGGGGGCCGAGGTCTCCGGGCCGGCGGTGTGGGCGCAGTGCCGCGTCGCTGTGGCGTGGACGATGAGTCGTCCTTTGTACCCGAGTGCGACGCCGTCCCAGCCGCTCGGCTCGCCGATGATGCAGGCGTGCGGGCGCAGACGATCGCGGATGAAGGTGGCGCCGGGCGAGTGCGGGGTTTCCTCTCCCACGGCCGCGATAACGACGAGTTCAACGTCGGGAGGGAGTCGGGCCCGGGCGGCGGCGAACAGCAGGGTGACCAGCGGTCCCTTGGCGTCGACCGAGCCTCGCCCGTGGAGGACGCCGTCCTCGATGCGCACGGGAATGTCGCCGGGCACGGTGTCGATGTGCCCGAGCAGGGCGATGGTGCGGCGGGGCTGGTCGTCGGTGCGGCGGGTGGCGATCCCGTTGCCGGCTTCGTCGATGGAGGTGGCCAAGCCCAGTGAGCGAGCGGCGGCGACGAAGCGATCGACGGCCGGACGCTCGTTGCCTGACAGGCTCGGCGTGGCGACGAGGTCGTGGAGAACCTGTGTGGCCAGGTCGTCGGTCGGCGCCATGATTTCGACGGACACGCGAGGGGATGTCGTGCGGTCAAGCGTTGGCATGGGCGCCCTCGAAGACAGTGCCGGCCCCGGCGCGGGCGCGGGTGATGGCGTCGTCGCCGCGGGCCGAGCCGATGACGACGCGCGCGACGCCGGCGTTCAGGGCTTCCTCGGCGGCGAGAACCTTGTTCTTCATGCGACCCTTTGCGGCCTCACGGACGCGCTCCAGGTTGCCCGCGTCGGCGCGGGCGATGAGGCTGGTGGGGTCGTTTCCATCGGCCAACACGCCTGGGACGTTGGAGAGCAGCAGGAGTTCGGTGGCGCCCAGGGCCGCGGCGGTCATGGCGGCGGCGCGGTCGGCGTCGACGTTGATCGCGATGCCCTCGGCGGTGACGGCCGGCGGGGTCAGGACCGGCGTGCGCCCGCAATTCAGCAGCAGTTCGAGCAGCGACGTGTCGACGCGCTCGACGCGTCCGGAGAGGTCGTCACGGATGATGACCACACGCCCGCCTTCGATGGCTCGGATGGCGTCCTTGCGCGAGCCGATCCAGATACCGCCGTCCAGGCCGGAGAGCCCGACGGCGTCGACGCCGCGGGCGCGGAGCATCTCGACCAGGCCCTTGTTCACCTTGCCGCAGTAGGCCATCTCGAAGATTTCGAGCGTGCGCCGGTCGGTGCGACGACTCTCGTGCCCGGAGGGGCTGACGAGGCGCCGCGGGGGGTGACCGAGGGCCTCGGCCAGTTGGTCGGTTTCATGCGAGCCGCCGTGCACAAGCACGGCCCGCGTGCCGGCGCGGACCAGCGAGGCGAACTGGTCGGCGATGGGTTCGAGCGCGATGCCCTTGCCGCCGCCGATCTTGATGACGATGACGTTGCTCATGAAGTTCTCCCGGAAAGGCGAAGCGAGATCGTGCGGCGGAGTTACGCGGGGTTCAGCCCGGGGAAGGTCAGCCCGGCCGATTCGGGCAGACCCAGGGCGAGGTTCATGGACTGGACGGCCGAGCCGGCGGCGCCCTTCATGAGGTTGTCGATGGCGCACAGCGCGATGATGCGCCCCGAACGTTCGTCGATGGCAAAGCCCACGTCGGCGTGATTGCTGCCGGCGAGGATCTTCGGATCGGGCAGGCGATGCAACCCGTTGCGGTCGGCGACGAGGCGGACGAAGGGCTCGGCACTGTACGCCTCGCGGTAGACCTGCCACAGATCCTTCTGCGTGAGCGGGCGAGTGGGGGTGACGTGCGCGGTGCACAGGACGCCGCGGACCATCTCGATCGCGGTGATGGTGGCATCGATCGGCAGCGGGCCGAGTGCCTGCTCGACTTCTCCGAGGTGTCGGTGTCCGGCGGGCGAGTAGGTGCGGACGGCCCTCGCGCGGTCGGGGTGATGCGAAGAGGCCGAGGGCTCGGCGCCAGCCTCGGAAGAGCCGACCTTGATGTCGCAGATGGCGCGTTCGACCAGGCCGGCGCGGACGAGGGGCAGCAGGGCGAGGTTCATGGCGGTGGCGTTGCAGCCCACACCGGAGACGACGCTCGCGTTGCGGAGCGACGCGCGCGTCAGTTCCGGCAGCCCGTAGACCGCGCGGGGGAGGAGCGATGGCACCGGGTGCGGCTTGCCGTACCAGCGTTCGTAGGCCGCCGGGTCGCGCAGGCGCAGGTCGGCCGAGAGATCGACGACGAGTCGGGCCTTTTCGAGGTAGTGTTCGACGAGCGGTGCCGATTCACCGTGGGGCAGACAGAGGAAGACGACGTCGCACGTCTCGCGCTCGGTGGGGGCGGTGAAAAGCAGGCCTGTGTGTCCGCGCAGGTTGGGGTGGGCGCGGTGCGCGGGCTGCCCGACAAGGGAACGGCTGGTGATCTGGACGGGCCTGACGTGGGGATGGGCGAGCAGGAGGCGGAGCAGTTCGCCCCCGGTGTAGCCGCTGGCGCCGACGATGGACGCGGTGAAACTCACGCGATAGCCCCTTGAGCGGTGCGGACGACGGGCTGGACGGGCTCGCGGGCGGCGTGCTGCTCGCGGGCGATGGTCAGCACATGCTCGGCAATGTGTAGGGGAATGTTGACGCCGGTGGTGTCGATCGAGTTGCGGAACTCCATCGAATGGTTGACCTCGTTGACGAGCAGTCCGCGGCGGGGACATTCGAGCAGGTCGATGGCACACACGTCGGCGTCGACGGCTGCGGCCGATCTCGTGCAGAGACTGGCGATATCGTCGCTGACGGGCAGACCCGAGGCCCTGGCGCCTCGGGCGGTGTTGGTGACCCAGTGCGCGCTGGTGCGGACGATGGCGGCGATGGCGCGCCCGCCGACGACGAAGACGCGGATGTCGCGCCCGGGCTTGTTGATGTGCTCCTGCACGTAGTAGACGTGCTGCTGGGCCGAGCCGAGTTGGTCGCGGTGTTCGATGATGGCTTCGGCGGCGTCGCGGTCATTGACGCGGGCGACCATGCGCCCCCATGAGCCGACGATGGGCTTGAGCACGGCGGGGTAGCCGATCTGCTCGACCGCCCGGAGCGCGGACTCCGGGTCGAGTGCGACGCGCACGGCAGGAGTGGGAATGCCGGCCTGTTCGAGGGCAATGGTGGTGCGCAACTTGTCGCCGCAGACATCAGCGGTGTGCGAGGGGTTGACGCAGCGCAGCCCGAGGCCTTCGAGGATGCGGGTGGCGTTGAGCGAGGAAGTCAGGCTGAGCGAGCGGTCGAGAACGGCGTCGAAGCGAGACCAGTCTCCGAGAGTGGCCGGATCGAACACCACGGAGCGCAGGTCGATCATCTCGACCGCGGCTCCGAGTGATTCGAGGGCCTCGAAAAGCAGGCGTTCTTCAACGCGGACGCGGAGGTGGAGCAGGGCGATGTGCATGGAAGGTTCCGTGTGCAGTTTCAATGTGAGAACCAGAATGGGAGCCACGGCGCGGCGTCTTCGGCGCCATCGTGCTCATGGACTCGGTGATCCATCCATCGCTGCGCCGCGGACGGCGAGTGATGGCACCCGGCTCCCGATCACTCGCCCCAGTCCTCTTCGACTTCCGGGGCCAGTTCGACGCGGAGGGGTTCGCGGCTGGTGACCTCGAGTTCGGCCGAGCAGCCGCCGCAGACGACGACTTCGCCGGCCAGGGGCGATCGGTTGAACGCGACGCCGCCGCCGCATTCGGGGCATTCGGTCGAGAGGGTCATGGTATTGCTGGTCATGTGTGGATCCTTTCCTGGGTGCGAGTGGTGGCAAAACGACAAGCCCCCGGGGGACGTGTCCGGGGGCATCTGGCTGCTGGTTGGCTGTTGAATCAGGCTTGGTGGACCCCGATCAACCCGGCCGCAGCGATGCCCCGGACGCTTTTGGCGTCTTTGGCTTTGGCGGCTTTGGAGATCAGGGACATCATGGGGGCTGTGCCGTTTGTAATCGGCAAGAGACTAGGTGGCGTTGAAGAATCGGTCAAACGAAGTCTGAAAAATGAAGCAGACGTCACAGCGTCCTGAGCGAGACGCGCCGTTCGAGTTCGCTGACGGGGCGGGCGATGAGGTCGTAGCCATCGGAGCCGACGATGGTGCAGCGGACCAGTTCGCCGGGCGCCAGTTCCGCGGTGCTGTGCACGAGGGTGACAGCGTCGATCTGGGGGGCTTGGAAGTAGGTGCGGCCTTGGTAGACGCGGGCGGCTGACGTACCCCCTCCGGCCTCGAAGACTCGGTTACCTCCCCCGGCGGGGGAGGATCGGTCGATGAGCACGTCGAACTGACAGCCGGACTCGAGGGGGTGTTCGGAGTCGAACTGCTCGGCAACGTAGGCGGCCTGAGCGTGCGCGATCTCCTGCTGCAGCGCCATGATCTCGTCGTGCCGCCGCTGCTTGGTCTCGGAGTCAACCGCCAGTTTCGGGTCGGCCTCCATGCGGGCGGCAACGGTGCCCTCTTCGGCCGAAAACTGAAAGCAGCCGACGGCGTCGAAGTTGACCTCTTCGATGAAGGCGAGCAGTTCTTCGTGGTCTTCCTCGGTTTCGCCGGGGAAGCCGGTGACGAAGGTGGTGCGGATGGCCATGCCGGGTACTCGCTCGCGCAGTCTGTGCATCAGTTCGCGCTGCTGCTCGGCCCGAACATGGCGCCGCATGGCGGAGAGCATGCGATCGGAGGCGTGCTGGAGCGGGATGTCGATGTAGGGCAGCAGGTTGCCCTCGGCCACGAGCGCGGCGAAGGCGTCGATGATCTTGTCGGAGAAGTTCGAGGGATAAGCGTACATGAGGCGCAGCCAGGCCCTGCCCGTCTCCTGTCGCACCATGTCGGAGAGTGACTTGAGAACGTGCGGGAGGCCGACGGAGAACAAAGCGTTTGCAGGAGGGGCTGCATCCTGCCGCACGGGCGGCTGGAAGCCGCCGCGTCTGGGTGATGAGAGTCCCATTCCCACGTCGTCGCCATAACTGGTGGTGTCCTGTCCGATGAGAAGCAGTTCAAAGGCGCCGTCGCGCAGCAGTTCGCGGGCCTCTTCGACGATGCGATCGGCCGGCTTGGAGCGCATCTTGCCGCGAATGGACGGAATGGTGCAGAAGGCGCAGTTCTGGTTGCATCCCTCGCTGATGCGCAGGTAGGCGTAGTGTCGCGGCGTGAGGCGCAGGCGGGCCGCGTCTGACTCGAAGTAGCCGACGCCTTTCCCGTCCTGTCCGTTGACCGTCAGCCCGACGGTGTTCATGCCGCTGGCCCTGGCCTTGACCAGCGCGTTGGAAGAGACCCAATACTGCGGGCCTTTCGCGGCCGCTTGTTCAAAGGTTTCGCGCTCGGCCCGCTGGCCGCGCACGGCATCGAGCACCTTGTCGCGATCAAAAACGCCGATCATCGCGTCAATCCCGGGTGCCCACTCGAGCATCCTGGCCCGGTGGCGCTGCACCAGGCACCCGGCGACCACGACGCGCTTCACTTCGCCGCGCTCCTTGGCGGCGATGGCCTCTTGGATGACCCCCAGCGACTCCTGCTTGGACGCCTCCAGGAATCCGCAGGTGTTGATGACGACCGCATCGGCCGGAGTGATGCGACCGCCCCCGCCCGAGCAGTCCTGCTCGGAGCCGGAGATGGACAGGTCGGTGTGCTCGCCGACATCGACCGATTCGGCCGAAACCGGCGCGATGCCGTCCTCGGCCAGCAGCCCGAGCATCTTCTCCGAGTCGACCAGGTTCTTGGGGCAGCCCAGACTGACGAACGAGACCGTCCGGATCTCCTGGTCCGCAAATGGCGTCTTGTCGGGGCGATCGGGCATGGCCCGAACTGTATCGCCGCTGCGCCCGATCAGTTCGCCGCCTGCTTGAGCAGGGCCGCCAGTTCGCTGGGCTTGAACCCCGGCATGGGGTAGAACGCCTGCAGCGCGGCGGAAAGCGCGTCGGGCTCGGCGATCAGGAATCGGCACGGGGCGGCCACGCGCCAGCCTGCAAAGCGCATGGCGCGCGGCAGCGACACTACGTCGGTGGCGATCAGCAGTTCGCCCCGTTCGAAACGCATCGGCAGGACGCGGAACTGCCAGGCCTGGCGACGCTCGATGCTGGCCAGGGCCTCGGGAAAGGGGGTCGTGGCGGCTGGATCGACCCGCTCGGCCTCGAGAGCAAACTGTTCGGCCCAGGCCTGCTCGACATCGCGCGGGCTGACGTTGAACATCTGTTCGGCCAGCACACCGAATGGACGCCCGGAGGTCTCCTGTGCTTCGAGGATCCGGGCCCTCTGCGCTTCGCTGAGCAATCCACGAGCGACGAGGACCTCGCCGAGGCGAACGGACATGGCGAATCCTTTCCCAAGGGGCAACCCCTGCCCGGCGAATGCATCGGCCCCGCTTCCGGAAGCGTTGACGAAGGCATGGAACTGGCAGATCGATGGCCGGAACCTGAACGCCCGATGCAGGCTGGAGTGCCTGCGCCGGTCGCGACGGCGAGAAACCGCAGAAAATCGGGCCGGCTGGCTCGACGCTCACTCGGCCGGTTCAACCGTCGCGATCAGGAACTTGCTGCGCAGACGGTCACGATAAAGTTCGGCTCGTTCGCGGTGGGTGGTCATGACGATGGCACGCCCGCGGAAGTGGGCCGTGATCATGATCTTCCGCGCGTCGCTCTCGCGTACCGGCGTGACGCTCGTCAGCGCATCGACCACGTGCCCCATGTCGTTCACGTCATCATTGTGCAGGATGAGATGGAAGGGCGGCAGGCGATCAAGTTTTGGCGGCGCGGTTGAAGAGGAGGTGGTCGGCTTGTCCATGACCCTGGATTCGCTCATGACTTCAGTCTACCGCACCGGGCCCGGCTCACTCCAGTGAAGTGGGCACTTACTTGCCGATGCAGAAGGTAGCGAAGATGCGTCCGATGATGGCATCGGGGGTGATGGCGCCGGCCAGTTCCCCGAGCCGGTCCAGGGCTTCGCGCAATCGCAGGGAGATGAACTCAGCCTCGCGCAGGCCGCCTTCTGGCTGCGCACGGGCGAGTGTGGACGCCTCACGCAGGCAGGCCAGGGATTCAACCACGACCTGTCGGTGGCGCGGAATGAGCAGGGCGTCATCGTCGCGTCGCACACTGGCGCACTGTTCAGCGATGGCGCGGCGCAAACTGGGCAGGTGCCAGCCGTCGAGGGCGCAGACGGATACCCCGGCCTCGGGAGCAGGCAGGTGCTCATCGGCCTTGGTGCGGACGCGCAGGGTCGGAGTGTCTGCGGCGGACGGATGGTCAAAACGTCCGGACGGGTCGCAGGCGATCACCACGTCGGCACGGGCGATCACGTCCAGGGCACGCTGACGCATCGCATGTTCAAGCGAACCTGCCGGTGAAGCATCAAGCCCGGGCAGGTCGGCCAGATCGACGCTGGGGCCCGCGACGTCGTGCAGGTTGAGCGGCTCAATGATCGCATCGCGCGTCGTGCCGGAGATGGGTGACGTGACGGCTCGCGTGCGCCCGAGCAGGGCGTTGAAAAGCGTGGACTTGCCCGCGTTGGGCGGACCTGTCAGGACGACCAGGGGCCGGGCAGCGCCCCAGTCGGGTGCGGGCGACGAACCGAGCAGCGGCTCGATTGAAGCGATGAGAGATTCCAGTCTCGCGTGTAGGACGGCCGGATGGATGGGCGTGACGTCCTCCTGATCGACGAAGTCAATGCCGGCCTCGACCAGGGCCAGCAGCGACGCAATTTCGTCGGACCAGGCGCGGTAGTCGTCGCCGGCGCGACCGGCCAGCAGGCGGTCGGCGGCCTCGAGTTGCCGCTCCGACTCGGCGCTGATCTTGGCGGCCACTCCCTCGGCCTGCGCAAGAGTGAGGCGACCGGCCAGGTACGCCCGGGCCGTGAACTCGCCCGGCTCGGCACGGCGGACGCCCGGCAAAGCACACATGCAATCGATCAATCGCTCGATCAGCGGGCGGCAGTTGGGCAGGTGCAACTCGGCGCTGGATTCGCCGGTATACGAGCGGCCCTGCTCGAAGGTGAGAAGAAGCACGGGCAGTCGCGTCCTCGACTCGTGCTGAGGGCGATGTTGTTGACGCGACGCAGGCACTGCGATCGGGAAACTGGTCGAAGCCGCTCGATGCACCGCGTCAGCGAACACCGGGACGGCACACATCGCGGGGCGGGCGGCCCGTTGCGAGTCCTCGTCGATGCCCACTGCTCGCAAGGCATCGACGCAGTGGGAGCCCGATACGCGCACGATCGCCCGGCGTCCGGCGCCGGGCGCACTGGCGCGGGCGACGATGGTGTCGCCGAGGGTCATGGCTTACTTCCGCTTCTTGAACTTCGGCTCGCCGCGGTCCGGCTTGTCCGGCGCGACATTCTTGACCCGGCGCATCATGCGGTTGCTGGCCTGCTGACCCGCCTGCTGCTGCTGGGCGAGTTGCTGGAGTCGTGCGAGGAAGCCGCCCTGGCGCCGGGCCCTGGCCTGCTCGCGAATCTTGTCCGGATCGAGCAGCCCATGCTTGTTCATGTGATGCCGGATCCACTTGTTTTCGCCGATTGCCAGCACCGAGTTGGTGATGAAGTAGAGCGACAGGCCCGAGGGCGCGGCGTACATGAGCACCGGGAACATCACCACGGTCATGATCTTCACCATCTTCTGCGTCGATTCCTGCTCGGGCGTCAGCGTCGCGGTGGTGGGGGGCGTCAGGTACTTCTGGTGGAAGTAGAACACCAGCCCCAGCAGGATCGGCAGCAGGTTGATCGCGCTGAACGACACGAGCCACAGGTTGACGGTGTGACCCAGCGGAATGGCGTTGTCCGACTGCGACAGGTCGGCCAGGAAAGGCCACCCGTTGATCTTCTGGAACACCCCGTAAAAGGCCGGCTGGTGACGCAATTCGACGGCGAAGTAGAGCGTCGCGTACAGCGCGATCCAGATCGGGCTCTGGAGGAACATGGGCAGGCAGCCCAGCATGCCGGCCGGGTTGATGCCCTCTTCCTTCCAAAGTTTGGTCGTCTCCTGCTGCTGGCGTTTCGGGTCGTCCTTGAACTTCTCCTTGATCTTCTGCATCTTCGGAGCGATGCCCTGCATCTGTGCCCCGAATCGCTGGACACGGATCTGGCTCCAACGGTTCACCGGGTGCAGGATCGTCCGCACGATGATCACCAGGATGATGATCGAGATGCCCCAGTCACCCGTGAACGAATCCACCGAACGCAGCACCGCCAGCAGCAGGCGCGCCAGCGGCTGGAAGGTGCACCACGCGCACATTCCCCCGAAGTTGTACAGCACCAGCCCGTCGAGCCCGAGGCTCTTGGCCATCGGCTCTTCGTTGATGGCGCTGCGCGACAGCGGCCCGGCATAGGCGCCCAGGTCAAATGAAGCAGAGCCGCCCGCCGGAACACTCACGGCCCGGCTCTCCAGCAAGCCCAGCACCACCGCGCCTTTCAGGATGTCATTGCGGTCCGCGTTGATCGGCGTGGCCGGGTCCACCCCCGCGATGCGCAGCACGCGCTCGGCGTTGAGCGTCTTGTCCGTCGTCGAGGCATCGACAAGCGGATGCAGCGCCACGCCGAAGTAGCGCCCGGTGATGCCCATCCACACCAGGCGCAGCCCGCGCTTGGTGCTCACCGGGTTTGGCCAGACTTCCTCAGACACCGTGGCGGTGTAGAGCCCGTTGGGGGCGCGATGCACGCCGACCACGCTGGGCAGCGGCTCGGTGAACTCGTAGGAGAGCACGGCCGGGTCATTGGCCTGGGCCTTTGGGTTCAGCCAGTATCCGAAGCGCAGGCGCCGCTTGTCGCCGCCATAGCCGCCGCCGCTGGACTCGAAACTCACCGGTCCGGTGTGCACCCAGCGGATGCTCAGCGGCTCGCCGGTCAGGTTCACGGCCCGCTGAACGATCTCCACCATGTGCGAGCGCGGCTGTACGCGCAGCGTGCGCTCGATGCGCACGATCTCGCGGCCTTCCGCGTCGAGGATGGTGGCCTCGAGTTCACCCGGTCCGCCTCCGGCGCGGCGAGTCCACACCGGTTCGCCCGCCGGCCCGCTGGTCAGGTCCACGCGCGTGCCGTTGACCACCAGGGCGGTGAGTGCAAACGGCACGGCCGTGGCTTCGGCCTGTCCGAGGCGCAGCGGTTGGGTCTTCTGAAGCATGACGTGCTGGAGGCGATCGAGATCCTCGAAATGTCCCGTCAGTTCCAGGGACTCGAGGCCGGCGCCGAGCGGTGAAATGACCGCCCGCACCTCGTAGCCCGAATCCTGCTGGACACTGCCGAGCGTGCCCAGGTCGACCGGTCCGGGAGCCACCCGCGCGTGCAAACCCTCGATGGGAACGACCCGGGTTTCAGGTTCGACCGGCGCGGGCTTCTCCCCGGGCTGTTCGGCCGGACGAGGCTGGGCCTGCGTGGTCTGGTCTGCCACCGCGTCGGGCGTCGGCTGGGGTTGGCTTGACCGCGGCTTGCCCCCGGTCTGGGCGACCAGGATCGCCACTCCGACTCCCGCGAGAAGGATAACCAGAGGTACGATGAGGCGGAGTGTGCTTTTCTGCTTGGCCATGAGAGCGTTCTGCTCCGACGGGGAAGCGCCGGGGACAACGATAGACACTCTTTGGCAACGCGGGCGAATGCCTTGCGGACGGATTCGGGTTAGCGTCCTTCGAAGAGCCGGTCTCCCAGCCAGTCGTGCAAGTCCGGGATGGACTTGATCTTGTTGGCCGTGACCTTGATGTCGTATTCGACCCGGCGGAACTCGACGCGGTCCGGATGGAGCACGGCGTAACTGGCCCTGGGGTCGGAATCGCGCGGCTGCCCGACCGAGCCGACATTGATGACGACCTTCTCGTCGGGCGTGAAGAAGTAGCAGCGTGAGTCGCCCAGTTCGTCCGGGGGGTAGAAGTCCGGTTCGTCGGTGAAGACGCCGGGAACGTGGGTGTGCCCCACCAGCGCCACCCGCTCAACTCGCTCGAAGATGGACTCCAACTTGTCCGGGGCGTCGGCGGCGTCGTCGGGGAATATGTATTCGTTGATCGGGCGTCGGGGCGAGGCGTGGACGGCCAGCACGGGAACGTCGGACTCGGGAAGCGCCTCCACCACACGCACCCGCAGGCGCCCGAGGAAGTCGTAGCGGGCCGCGCGAAGGTCGTGGTCCTGCTCGGCGTCGAACTGGCGCCTGGTCCAGAAGGCGCTGGACTCGGCGACCGGGTTGAAGTTGGTGGGCTCGTAGAGCACCCCGAAGTCGTGGTTGCCCATGAGAGTCCACTCGCAGTGTTCGCGGACCAGATCAACCACTTCCAGTGGGTCCGGACCGTACCCAACGACATCGCCGAGGTTGATGATCCTCTGGATGCCTGATTTGTGGATATCGTCGAGGACGCGCTTCAGGGCTTCGGCGTTGCCGTGGATGTCACTGATGACGGCGGTGGGCAAGGCAGCGCACTCCCTTCAGGGTCAGGCTCGCGCAGCCCCCGGCCTGCTCGCCCGTCCGAAAATCATCCATGCTATCGCTTCACGGAGAACTGGGCAACGAGTGGGCCCTCAACCGGGGCAAGCGAGACCTGCGCGTCAGGCTCACGCAGGGGGGCGCTATCATGCGGCCATCGACCTCTGGCCGATGGGGCAGAGCCGGCGTGTGCCCGGCCTCTTGAGCACCCCAGGTCCCCCAACCCCGAACCGATACCGGGCGACCCCCGCGAGGAACCCAATGCCAGCCGCCAACGTGACCTACCAGCGAACGCGCGAGATGACGATCGACGAGTTGCTGCTCGAAAACCGCATCGTCTTCTTGATCGGGGAAATCAACTACGCCTCGGCCGCCCGCGTCATGATGCAGATGCTCTATCTCGAAAACCAACGGCGATCCCAGGAGATCAGCCTGTACATCAACTCGCCGGGGGGCGTGGTCGATGACACCCTGGCCATCTACGACACCATGCGATTCCTCTCCTCCGACGTGGCGACCTACTGCATCGGAAGGGCCTACTCCGGGGCGGCGCTGCTCCTCACCGCGGGCACCAAGGGACGGCGCTTCATCCTCCCGCACGCCAAGGTGATGATCCACCAGCCCTACGGCGGGGTGACCGGCCCGGCAGAGGACATCAAACTCCAGGCCGAGCAGATCATCAAGAGTAAGACCCTGCTCACCGAGATCATCGCGGCCCACACCGGACAGCCCGTCGAGCAGGTCCGGAAGGACTCGGAGCGCGACAAGTACTTCACTGCAACCGAGGCCAAGCAATACGGGCTCGTCGATGAGGTACTTTCCACCCCGGTCAAGGGTGTCGGGGGCGTGTCGTGAACAACTCAACGGAGACCTCCATGAACAACCACCACATGCCCAGCGCCAACACCTTGGTTCCCATCGTCGTCGAGCAGACCGGACGGGGCGAACGCTCCTACGACATCTTCAGCCGACTACTCAAGGACCGCATCGTGTTTGTCACCGGCCCGATCATGGACGAGATGGCCAATCTGGTCGTCGCCCAATTGCTGTTCCTCCAGAACGAAGATCCGGAGTCGGAGGTACACCTGTACGTCAACTCGCCGGGCGGGTCGGTGACGGCCGGCCTGGCGATTGTGGACACGATGCAGTACATCTCGCCCAAGGTATGCACGTACATCATCGGGCAGGCGGCCAGCATGGGCTCGGTGATCGCGGCCGCGGGTGAGAAGGGCAAGCGTTTCGCTTTGCGGAACAGCCGCAATCTGATGCACCAGCCGCTGATGAGCGGAGTGCTGGAAGGACAGGCGACGGACATCGAGATCGAGGCCCGCGAGATGCTGCGCCTGCGCGATCGCCTGTACCAGATCTATGCCGAGGCGTCCGGACAGCCGGTGGAGAAGATCGCCGCCGACTGCGATCGCAACCTGTGGTTGGACGACAAGGAGATGCGCGAGTACGGGCTGGTGGACGACGTGCTCACGAGCCTGCCGAAACGGTCGAAGGTCCAGTAGAGGACTGGTTTCGCAAAGCCGGACGCCGGGTCACGAAACTGGCGAGGCCCATGTGGCGTCGCACCAGTTGGGCGGCGGTTCGGCACCTTCCTGCCACCTTCGGGGCCGCTGTGCACTCGTCCGCGCTGGTGGTCCGAGGCACGGCACCTTCGGGCGGCAGTGCACCCGTGGGGACACTGACGACACTGGAAGCCGGCGATGGCCAGTTTTCGCCAGCGCCACGCTGACGCGAACACGATGATGCCGGTTTCCGGGCCTGTGGTGGGTATCGACGGCTCCGGAGCGATGGCAGACATTTTGCTCCGGAATAGCCGAAGTGTCGACCCCGCGTGACGGGGGTTCGCCTCGCGGGGCCGACGGGATTCGGTCTACAAGAGGAGAACAACATGGTTCATACTTCAACTCGTGTCAGGCGTGCCCCTGCGATCGGCCTGATCCTGGCGCTGATCGGCGCTCCCGTGGCCGTGGCACAGTTCCAACTCTTCGATGACTTTGAGGACAAGACGCCAGGGCCGATCAGCGGGCAGGACGGGTGGGTGGCCTGGAGTGCCGGGATCGTCGCGGCCGTGGACCCGGCGGATCCGTTCAACCAGGTGCTCCTGGTGCCTTCAAACTCTTCCATTCTGCGCAAGTCACTGGGCAGCGAAGGGATCAACGTGCCCGACTTGACGCAGCGCATGACGTTCATGCGTCTGCGCGTGGCGCGCAAGCAGACGTTTTCACTGGGTCTTTCGCCGTTCACGTCGCCGGACGAGTACAGCGACTTTGCCAACGAGATCGGGATGGCCAACGGCGCCGACGATCTGAACCTGCGCGTCTGGGACGAAGACATCGGGCACTATCAGGAAGTGGCTCAACTCGAGCCGGACCGGTGGTACAACCTGTGGTGCATCCTCGACACGTACACCAACACCTATCGCCTGTGGCTCAACGAGGGGGTGGGGCGCGACGCAGAGGCCTCTGATGCACTTTCGGCGCCGGACGGGCACGCGACCTTCGCCTTCCGCACCGGCACGAACAGCGACCTGGTCACGTTCTACCTCAAGACATCGGGCGGGGCCAGCGACCCCAACGACGGGCCGATCTACCTCGACGACATCTATGTGGAAGCGGGAACCATGGTCAACCTCACCAACCCCGCGATTGACGCATGTCCGCCCGACGTCAACAACGACGGCGTGCTGAACTTCTTCGACGCGCTTCTGTTCCTCGACCAGTTTGCCTCGGGCGACGATCAGGCCGATGTCAACGGCGACGGCGCGTTTGACTTCTTCGACGTGCAGATGTTCCTCGCGTCGTTCTCGGCCGGCTGCTGAGATCCCTTGAATCGCACGATGTGCTCGTGGCGGGGCCGCCCGCCCTGAGCGACGGGCGGCCTGTTGTGTCGATTCCATGACGAAGCGAGCCTCCCGCTCTCGCGGGAGGCTCGGACGTCTTGTTGCCCTGCTTGCGCGGGGGCTCTGAAGAGCGTCGGGCTCGTTATTCGGTGTCTTCGAAGACTTCGCCGGTGTCGGTGTCGACTTCGGCGGTTTCGGCGGGCTTCCTCGTCGGGCGCGGGGCCTTCTTTTCCAGCACGGCGCGGCGGATCTCGGCGATCAGTTCGGAGTTGTCGGCCAGGAACTTCTTGGCGTTCTCGCGCCCCTGCCCGAGGCGCACGTCGCCGTAACTGAACCACGCGCCGGACTTCTGGCAGATTTCGGCCTCGATGGCCAGATCGAGCAGATCGCCGGTGGTGGAGATGCCCTCGTCGAACATGATGTCGAACTCGGCCTGGCGGAAGGGGGGCGCGACCTTGTTCTTGACCACGCGGGCGCGGACGCGGTTGCCGACGTTTTCCTCGCCGTCCTTGATCGAGCCGGTACGGCGAATGTCGATGCGGACGGAGGAGTAGAACTTGAGGGCACGGCCGCCGGGCGTGGTCTCGGGGCTGCCGAACATCACGCCGATCTTCTCGCGGATCTGGTTGATGAAGATGACCGTCGATTGCGAGCGGGCGATGACGCCGGTGAGTTTGCGCATCGCCTGGCTCATGAGACGCGCCTGGAGACCGACGTGGCTGTCGCCCATTTCGCCCTCGATTTCAGCCTTTGGGATGAGGGCGGCCACGGAGTCGACGACGATGACGTCCACCGCGTTGGAGCGGACGAGCAGTTCGCAGATGTCCAGGGCCTGCTCGCCGGTGTCGGGCTGGGAGACGAGCAGGTCGTCGATGTTGACGCCGATCTTGCGGGCCCAGGAGGGGTCGAGGGCGTGTTCGGCGTCGATGAAGGCCGCGACGCCCCCGTTGCGCTGGGCGTTGGCGACCACGGTCAAGGCCAGGGTGGTCTTGCCGGAGGACTCAGGTCCGAAGATTTCGATGATGCGTCCGCGCGGGATGCCGCGGCCGCCGAGGGCCAGGTCGAGCGAGAGGGCGCCGGTGGAGATGCCGGGAATGGCCAGGTAGGCGTCTTCGTCGAGGCGCATGATGGCGCCCTTGCCGAAAGCCTTTTCGATCTGCCCGACGGCCCGCTGCAGCGCCTGCTGCTTCTGCTTGTCACCATCGGAAACGATGGACTCCCGAGCCTTGGACTCGATCTGCGCAGACGAAGACTTGGCCATGATTCCAACTCCTTTTTTCCCCTCGCGGAGCCTCGGGCATCTTGCCGGGTTGCTCGGTTCGATCAGGCGGGACCACGCTGGTCACAGGCGATCGGACGAGGCAGACAACGACGCAGCCTTGTGGGCGCTTGGGGCACGACGCGACGAATAGTGGAGGACCACGCGGACCATCCAACATATCGGGGGCGGCGTCTTCGCGAGCCCGACGCGAGGACAGTATCAGAACCCAAACACGCTGTCAAACTGTTCGGAGAATAATCAGGTAGTTGTGGATAAGTGTGCGGCACGCTCGGTGGCGGGGGCCCCGGCGCACGCCGCCGTGCGCGCCTTTCCGCGCACGGGCGGGCGGGGCATTCGGCCAGGCCGACGAAATGACCGTCAGTGTCGGGCACCCGATCGCGGTGCCAAGGCACGGAAGGAGCGTGCTCATGGTGAATCGTCGCGTCCGCATCGCCGGTCTGTCGTTGCTGGCCGTTGTCATCGTCGCGGGGGGAGCGGCCTGGTCGGTCCCGCCCAAACTCGACTGGGAGTTCGGCGAACTTCAGTCAGCGCGATCGGCGGTAGACGTGCGATTCGTCACCAGCAAAGAGGAGACGACCTTCGAGGTGCCGGCCGTGCTGCGGGCCTCGGCGCCGCGCGCCAAGTTGTACGCACTCGATCTGCTCACCGACGTGGGGTGGGAGATTATCAGCGTGGATCAGACCGAGCGCGAATGGGTCTACCTGATGCGCCGGGCCAGATGATCCCATTGCGGGGTTTTGTGGGGCGCCTGCGTCTACCCTTGAACTCACCTTCAGGGCGAGCGCATGAGCAGCACACTTCAGGAAGCCACGGACCAGTTTCGAGAGATTGAGCGCACCATTCGCCAGGGCGGCGGGGCCAAGGCGATCGAGCGCCAGCACGAGAAGGGCCGCCTGACCGCTCGCGAACGCATTGCGCGGCTTGTGGACCCGGTGGGTCGATCGGCAATCCGTGCAGACATGGCGGACGCGGCGCAACCGAGCATCGGCTCGGAAAGCCGCTCGAGCCGATCTGCCCAGTTTGACCCGCACCGTGACGAGATCCCGAATTTCCAGGAACTCGGACTGTGGGCGGCCTACGGGATGTACGCCGAGCACGGGGGCGCTCCCGCGGCTGGGGTGGTCACCGGCATCGGCATCATCCGCGGGCGACGGCACATGATCATCGCCAACGACGCGACCGTGAAGGCCGGCGCGTTCTTTCCGATGACCTGCAAGAAGATCATCCGCGCCCAGCACATCGCGCGCATGGCGCGCCTGCCGCTGGTGTACCTGGTCGATTCGGCCGGCGTGTATCTGCCTTTGCAGGAAGACGTTTTTCCCGACACCGATGACTTCGGGCGCATCTTCTACCTGAACAGCGTGCTCAGCGCCGAGGGGATCCCGCAGGTCGCGGCGATCATGGGCTATTGCGTGGCCGGCGGTGGATACCTGCCCGTGCTGTGCGACACGCTGCTGATGACCGAGGGATCGGGCCTGTACCTGGCCGGGCCAGCGCTGGTGAAGGCGGCCATTGCGCAGGACGTGTCCGACGAAGATCTGGGCGGCGCGAGCATGCACGCCGAAATTTCGGGGACGATCGACTTCAAGGAGCCGGACGACGAGACCTGCCTCTTTCGCGTGAGCACGATCCTGGGCAAGTCGGGCGCGCCGCGCGCCGTGGAGGATCGAGCGACCAGCGCTCTGGCCGCGGTCTACAGCGGCGAGGACATGGACAGAGTCTTCACGATCGAGCCGGGTCGTCAGTATGACGTTCACGACATCATCAACCGGCTGGTGGATGCGCGGGCCGAGCCCAATGACCACGGGCACGAGTCGCTGGCGCCCAACTTCGACGAGTACAAGCCCGACTACGGCGCCTCGCTGGTGTGCGGGTACGCCCGCATCGGCGGGCACCCGTGCGGGATCGTGGCCAACCAGGGCAGACTGACCGACCAGACGCACATCGGCGGGCTGGCGGCGCCGAAGAAGAGCGCCAACATGCCGCGGGTGATTTATCACACGTCGGCCGACAAGGCGGCGCGGTTCATCATGGACTGCAATCAGCGCAAGATTCCGCTGATCTTTCTGCACGACACGACCGGCTTCATGGTGGGGCGAGAGAGCGAGCAGGGCGGCATCATCCGGGCAGGGGCCAAGATGGTCAACGCGATGAGCAACAGCGTGGTGCCCAAGATCGTGGTCATCATGGGCGGGAGTTACGGTGCGGGCAACTACGCCATGTGCGGGCGCGCGTTTGAGCCGTTCCTCACTTTCGCGTGGCCCGGCGCCCGGTGTGCCGTGATGGGCGCGGCCCAGGCGAGCGGGACGCTGGCGATGATCGAAGAGCGCAGCCGCGAACGCAGGGGCGAGAAGATCGACCCCGAAACGCACAAGCAGATTCTCGACGCGGTGCGAGCCAGTTACAACGAGCAGCAGGACATCCGCTACGGGGCGGCCCGTGGCTGGGTCGATCGCATCATCGACCCGCGCAGGACGCGCGAGGAACTGATCTTTGCCCTCGACGCGGCAGCGCAGGGCTGGGACTACACGCGACAGTTCCGGACGGGTGTCCTGCAGACGTGAGGGTTCTGCGTCGGGCGTCCGTGTGTTTTCAGCCGGACCGCGTGGGAACAATCCCGCACGTTCGCGTGTAAACATGCCCGGAGGATGCCGCATGAAGTCGATTCTGATGCTCGTCATGGGCGCCCTGGCGCTGGCCGTGTCCGCGTGCAGTGCGAGTGCAGGCCGCCCAACGCTTGGCGTGAACTTCTCGCCCGTCGGCTCGTGGACGCTGTGGCAGATACGAGGCGAGTCGGTGGAGACGGCCGTTCCGAAAACTGCCAAGGTGCCGACCCTGACGATCGACCACGAGGGCCTGGTCTCCGGCACGGCCGGGGTGAACCAGTACGGTTCGTCCGTGCCCGCCGGCGTGCTGGCGCAGCATCGCTTTGAGGTGGGGCCAGTCATTGCGACGCGCATGGCCGGCCCCCCGCAGGCCATGCAACTGGAGAGTCGCTTCCTCGGATTTCTGCAGGAGGCACGCCGCTATGAGTGCGATGGCAGGACGCTGACGCTGTTGAACGAGAGCGGCGTCCTCCTGCGATTCGAGCCCGCTGACCGAGACTGAGAGTTCGCAGCGGCTTGGGCGCCCTGGGGTCCACGTCGGCGGAGAAGCAGGACGGAGGGGAGCCATCCTGCAACGGATTCGACCGCGGGCGATTGTCCCCTACCATCTGGCCCAATCGGTCAGGGCGAAGACTCAAGGCGGGGTGCTACGGAGAGATTGGCGTGACCATCCTGTTGATGATCGTTGGACTGATTCTGCTGACCATCGGCGCCGAGGCGCTGATTCGCGGCGGCAGCGGGCTGGCCAGGGCCATCGGGCTTCCCAGCCTGATCATCGGTCTGACGATCGTTGCCTTCGGCACCAGCGCCCCCGAGATCGCTGTCAGCATCGGGGCTGCCTACACGGGCGACCCCGGCATTGCGCTGGGCAACGCGATTGGCAGCAACACGTGCAACATCCTGCTCATCCTCGGGCTTTCCGCCATCGTCGCGCCGCTGCTGGTGTCCACGCAACTGGTCCGTCTGGATGTGCCGGTGATGATCGGCGTGGCGGGCCTGGCGTGGCTCTTCGCGCGCAATGGACAGATCGTGCGATGGGAAGGGCTCGTGCTCTTCGCGCTGCTGGTGCTCTACACCGGGCTGCTCATCACGCTGGGACTGCGGCGAGGGTGTGACGCCAGCGACCCGATTCCGCTCTGCACGCCCGACGAGGCAGCCCAACCCCCCCAGCCGGCGCCGCGGGTGCTGCCCTCGGCTGTCCTCACGGTCGTCGGGCTGGTGTTGCTGGTGGTCGGCGCTCGCGTGCTGGTGAGCGGGGCCACCTCGCTGGCGCAGGCGATGGGGGTGAGCGACCTGCTGATCGGGCTGACGGTGGTGGCCATTGGCACGTCGCTGCCGGAGATTGCCACCTCGCTCGTGGCCGCCATCCGCGGGCAGCGCGATATCGCCGTTGGGAACATCGTCGGCAGCAACATTTTCAACATGCTTGCGGTGCTGGGCGGGGCGGCCTCGGTCGCGCCGGACCCGATGGCCGTCGAACCAAACGCGCTACAACTGGATTTCCCCGTCATGATGGCCGCCACGGTCGTCTGCCTGCCGCTGTTCATCACCGGTGGGCGCATCTCGCGGTGGGAGGGCGTGTTGCTCCTTCTGTCCTACGTGGCGTATGTCGTCTACCTGTTTCTCTCAGCCACGGGCAACGAAGCCCTGCCCGCCTACCGCGTCGGGCTGTGGATCGCCCTGCCGCTGGCGGGACTGGGGATCGCCTTCAGCCTGTTCTTCGCCCTGCATACCGCGCGCCGGCGGCAAACGGCCGGTTGATCTGGATACATTCGGCGAGCGGTTGCCCGAACTTCCAGTCACGATCCTGACGCGGCGTGGCACGCCCGCGATACAGTTCGCCTGATGCCAACGGCCGTCCGTTCGTCGCTCGCCCCGCTTGATCTCCTGATTCCACGTCCGCGCGCCTGCCGACTTGTGGGACCATCGGCCCTCGCGGCCGCGCCGCTGCGCGCGTTTGCCCGCGCTCACGGGCTCGACTCCGGTGCGTGGGTTGGCCATGCCGACGAACTGGGCCTTTTACATGAGCGGGATTCGGCGCTTGCGGCTGGAGGCTACCGGCTGTCGGTTCCCCCCGCGGAGCGATCGCGCGTCACGCTCGCTGCGTCGGATGATGAGGGATTCCGCAACGCGCGGGCGACGCTGGTGCAACTGGCGCGGGCCTGTTTCGGCCCAGAGAGCGGATCGACGCGGGATGTGCTTCCCGCCTGCGAGATCGAAGATGCCTCCGCTCTGCCCATCCGGGGCGTGATGCTCGACGTTTCACGCCTGCGCGTGCCGACCATGACACACCTGCTCGGCGCGATCGACCAACTCGCTCTTCTGAAGTTCAACCACGTCCAACTCTACATCGAGCACGCCTTCCGTTACCGCGGGCATGAAGTCATCTCCGACGGCGTCAGCCCCGTCACGCCTGACGAACTGCGCCGGATCGACGATCACTGCCGCGCCAGGGGCCTCACACTGGCCGCCAACCAGAACTGCTTCGGTCACATGCACCGCTGGCTGGCGTGCGAGCGCTACGCCGACCTGGCCGAGACGCATGGCCAGTGGTACTTCCAGGACATGCATCGTCTTGGGGCGTTCAGTCTGTGTCCGACCGACCCGCGCTGTCTGGCGCTGGTCGAAGACCTCGTCTCCCAGCAACTGGCCTGCGTGTCCAGCCATCTCATCAACGTCGGATGCGACGAAACGTATGACGTGGGGCAGGGGCGCAGCCGCGACGCGGTGGAGCGCCACGGGCGCGCGCACGTCTATGGGTCATTTGTCGCGCAGGTCTGCCAGCGCGTCATTGCGAGCGGCGCTCGACCCCTGTTTTGGGCCGACATTGCCCTGGAACACCCCGAAGCCCTTGACCTGCTGCCCGACGAGGCGATCGCGCTGGCGTGGAGTTACGAGCCTTCGGCCGCGTTTGCCCAGTGGTGTCGCACCTGTCGCGCCCGCGGGCACGAAACCTGGGTCTGCCCCGGCACGAGTTCGTGGCGGAGCATCACCGGGCGCACAAGCGAGCGGCGCGGGAACATCGCCCGGGCTGTGTGCGAAGGGCTTGAAAGCGGCGCGAGCGGGATGCTGGTGTGTGACTGGGGCGACGCGGGTCATCTCCAGCAGTGGCCGATCGGGCTGCACGCGCTGGCGCACGCGGCCGACGCGGCATGGACGGGCAAACCCGAGCGTGACATTTCCAGGGCCGAGTCTCTGCAGGTGTTCGGCGATGCGTCGCTCCAGGTCGGCTCGTGGCTGGATGCCGTGGGCGATGCCGACGTGGACCTTCGACGGGCGATGGCCACGCCGCCGCCGGGAGCGGTGAAACTGCACAACGCGACGGTGCTGTTCACCTCGCTGTGGCCCGCGCGCGAGGGGTACGTCATCCCCGATGACGAAGCGAAGTGGCGTGCCACACGCGAGCGTCTTGCCGCACTGGCCGACGCACTGCCGGGTGATCTGTCGCCGTTGCTGCGCGATCAACTCGAACACACGCTGCGCTTCGCCACGTTTGCCGCGTTGGTGGGGGAGGCGCAGGCGCGCGGGCTCCGGCTCCCTGCAACCTGGCCGGCTGACCTCGACCTCGTCGCCCGCGATCACGTACGCCTGTGGCACGCCACCTCCCGCCCGGGTGGCCTGGCAGAGAGCGCGAGCACCTTCGAGATCCTTCGAACCCGTCTGCTCGCGCGGGGACGGTGAGTGCAGAAGCAGCGGAGCGACGTTGATGGCGGTGCGGGAATCCTGACCGAGGTGGAGCGTGGCTTGGCAGAAGCCCGAAGCACGAGCCGCTCGTCCCGTCGCCCGATACAGTTCTCCCGCCCATGGCTCGACCTCCCGATCGATCGCACATTGTCACCGAGCAGCGCAACCCGCGCACGATGAACCTCCATGCGCTGTCGGTTTCCGAGTGCGTGTCGCTCATCGCGCAGGAGGATCGGGCCGTGCTGGTGGCGATGGAGAAGGCTCGCGGCCCGCTCACCGCGCTCATTGAAGCGGCCGAACCGGGCTTCGTCGCCGGCGGGCGGCTGGTGTACGTGGGCGCGGGTACGTCGGGGCGCCTGGGGGTGCTTGATGCCTCGGAAGCCCCGCCGACGTTCCAAGTCGAGATAGGGCGTGTGGTCGGCATCATCGCCGGCGGCGATGCGGCGCTGCGCAAGAGCAGCGAGTCGAAGGAAGACGACCCGCGCGGGGCCGAAGCCGAACTCGAGGCGCTGTGCCTCACCCCGCGCGACACGGTCATCGGCATCGCGGCCGGGGGCACGACGCCGTTCGTGCTCGGTGCCCTCGACATCGCGGGCGGCTTTGGAGCACAGACCGCGCTGATCGTCTGCGCGCCGATCGAGCGGCCCGCCGCGGTTCGGCATCTCGTGGTGCTCGAGACCGGGCCAGAGGTCATTACGGGTTCGACCCGGATGAAAGCCGGCACGGCCACGAAACTGGCGCTCAACACCATCTCCACCACGCTGATGATCCGCGAAGGTCGCGTGTTTGAGAATCTGATGGTCGATCTGCGTGCCACCAACGACAAGTTGCGCGACCGGGCCGCCCGCATCGTCTCGACGCTGACGGGACTCGATCGCGAAGCGAGTTTTGCGCTGCTCGACCAGGCCGGCGGGGCGGTGAAGACCGCGGTGGTCATGCATCACCTCGGGCTTGATCGCGGACAGGCCGAGGCGCGGCTTGGCGCGTGCGCCGGGCGGCTGGGCGACGTGCTGACGAGCGCACGTTGACGGTCAGGCGCCAACGCCGGGCCAGGCCCTGTTCAGGAACGCGCCGTCGCGATAGAAGACTTCGCCGTCGGCCTCGATGCTCCCGCCCCGCCGCAGATCGCACACCATGTCCCAGTGCAGGGCCGACTCGTTGGTGCTCCCGCTCTCCGGGTATCCGGCGCCGCAGGCCATATGGAACGTCCCACCGATCTTCTCATCGAAGAGCGTATTGCGCGTGAACTCGGTGATGGCGTAGTTGGTTCCGATGGCAATTTCGCCCATCGTCCGCGCGCCCTCGTCCTGGTCGAGCATGGCGATGAGGAAAGCCTCGTTCTTGCGCGCCGTCGCATCGACCACGCGCCCGCCCTTGAACACCAGCCGCACGCCCTCGACTTCGCGCCCGTCGTACACGGCCGGATAGGTGAAGTTCACATGCCCGTCGGCGCCCTGCGGGCCGGCGAACACCTCGCCGTCGGGGAAGTTCTCCAGCCCTGCGCAGTTGATCCAGATGCCGCGCGACACGTCGACCGCGAGATCGGTGCCGTCGTGCCCGTCGCACGCGGCCGCACGGAATCGCACCACCCGTCTGCCTTGCAGATAGTCGCACACCGCCTGCTGACGCTCCTTGATGGCGCGCCACGCGGCGACCGGGTCGGGCAGGTGCAGCAGCCCGCCCCGGAAGACAAAGTCCTCGTACTGCTCGAGGCTCATCTCCGCGTCCTGCGCTGACGCGAGCGTGGGATACTGCGTGCCCACCCAGCGCAGTTCTCCCTTGGCCGCGCGGTCGAGAAAGCGGTGCATGAACGGACGTCGCGCCTGCCGGTGGGTGGCCACGCGGGCGGGGTCGATCCGGCCCATTGATCGGGTGTTGTTCTCCGCCCACAGACTGATCTGCACGTCGATGGTCTCCACCATGTGCATGGAGAGGGGGGACAGGTACGCCAACTGTTCGCTCGTCGCGTGCAGCAGGTCGATCTCGGCCAGTGCCTCGGCCCGCGCGTTCCAGAACGGATGCCCTCCGGCCTCGATCACCTTCCGATACACCGCTTCCACGCCCGGAAAGGCGGTGGGATCGGCGGTGATGGCCACCAGATCGCCCCGTTTCACCCGCGTCGAGTATCCGACCAGCACGTCAGCCAGACGATCAAGCCGTGCATCACGCATGAGTGACCCTCCTTGGCCTGAGCATACACCCCGCTACACTCCCGTGGTTCGTCAATCTCACGGAGGTTCTTCATGTCCAGGTTTGCACGCGCGCTCATCGCCGGGCTGTGCATGTCCGGCGCCGTCGGCGCCACGTTGCTGGCCACCGGCGCCGGCGCCGGCCGCGCCAATGAATCACGCATCGCAACCGTCGATGTTATCGAGATCCTGCAAGAAATGCTCCGCACCGACGAGTACGAGCAGCCGCGAGAGCAGATGCGCATTGCCTCAGAAGGTGAACTCAAGACGCTCGAGAACGAAATCCGGCGCATTCAGGCCGAACTGCAACTGGTCACGCCGGAAGAACGCACCCGCGGGCAGTTGATGTACAACGACATGCAGCAGAAGCAGAACCAGTATCGCCAATTGGCCGACCAGCGCGTGCGCGAGTTCCAGGCCCTCTCCGGCGAGCAGGCGGCCGCCGCCTACACGCAGATCTACGAAGCCGCCGTGGCTCTGGCCACGGAAGCCGGCTACACCCATGTCATCGCGACGCGCGCCGGATCGGTGCTCGATGAAGATGAGACCATCGCGATGGTGACGCAGGGCATCCTCGCGCGCCCGGCGCTGCTTTACCCCGCAGGCGACGACCTGACTGACCGCGTCCGTCAAAAACTCGGATATAAAGTCCCGCCCGACGAACCGGTGCAGGGCGAACCGGGAGCGGGCGAGCCTGGGGCCGCCGGAGGGTCCGAGGGTGGCGGCCAGCCCTGACGCACGAGGTGAAGCGGCCTGACAAGTGGTGACAGAATCTGCCCCGGGTGGCCACATGTGGCCGCCCCGTTTTCATTTTGGGTTGAAGTTGGTCGATTTCAGTCGGGCACGGAAGTTGCAAGCGATGCGTTCGTCTTGTCTCTCGCGATCAAACCGGCAGGGGGAAGGAATCGAGATGATCAAGCGGTTCGCGATCATCCTGGCCCTTACGACGGGATGCGCCGGGGCCCAGACATGGGAGATGCTGCCCAGCCTGCCCACCGGCGGGGCCGCGAAGATGAGCGGGGTCGGAGCCACGCTCAACGGGCGGATCTACGTGCTCGGCGGTACGCCCTGGACCGGCGGCGGCGACGGCACCGTGTTCTCCATGCCATTCGGTGGTTCCGTTTGGACCGAAGAACTCAGTTTCGATGGCATCGGGCCGGTCATCTCGCAAGGGGGCGGCATTGACGCGCTCGGGCGAATCCTGATCTTCGGCGGCGAGGACACGGAGAATCCGGGTGACTCCGGCAAGACCTTCGAGTGGGATCCTCAGGAGGGGCCTTGGCATACCCTAGCCCTGCGCAGCACGTCGGCACCGCTGCGCAACTTCGCCTACTGCACCGATGATGCCGGCCGCGTCTATTCGCTGGGCGGAGGCCCGGGTGAATGGGCCACATCGGGCAACCCGAACTCGAATCGAGTGGAGCGGTACGTTCCCCAGAGCAATCAATGGCAAGTTCTCACACCATTGCCGGTGCCGTGCGGCGCAGCGGCCGCGGTCAACGACGGGCTGGGTCACATTCTCATCATCGGCGGCGTCTCGCAGACCGGCGACACCCGTCTGACCGAAGTTCAGCAGTTCGATGTCGGCAACGGAACTTGGAGCACAGCCGCTGTGCCCGATCTTCCCGTCGCGGTCTCAGAGGCCCGGGCCGTCCGCGACGCCAACGGCAAGATCCATTTGATCGGCGGACTCTCAGGCCCCATGCGCGGCGGCACCACGCGACGCGAAGTGCTGGTGTACGACCCGGCGACGCAGGCATGGTCATCGGGCCCGTCCATGGCCATGCCGAGGCGAGGATTTGCCGCCACCCTTGGAGCGGATGAGTACATCTACGTCATGGGTGGCGACAACGATTCCGGCGGCACCAACACCGCCGAGCGGATTCGCCCCTCCGCCTGCCCGGTGTTCAATACCCACCCGACGAGCACCACGATCTGGCGCGGATCGCGGCTCGTCTTCCAGACGGAAGTCGTCGGCGGCGGGGACATCACGCTTCAATGGGAACGCGACGCGCAGCCGCTCGCAGAAGGCCCCACCCCGCACGGCAGCATCATCTCCGGCGCGCAGGCAACCACCCTCACCCTTACCAACATCCAACCCGAGGACGGCGGGATCTATCGACTCGTCGCAGTCAATGCCTGCGGCTCGCGCGTGAGTCACGAAGCGGTGGTGACCGTGCGAACTCAGGTGCCGCTGCCGATCACCTGGAGCGTGATCGTGCTCCATCCCTCCTACGCGGAAAGTTCGGTCGCGTATGACGTGGAGGGAGATATCCAGGTCGGCGAGGCGGTGTATGACACGCCCGAATACACCTCCATCAGCCACCCGACCATTTGGCACGGTTCCGCCGGGTCCGCATGGGACGTGACTCCGCCTGATTCGCAGGGGGGAGCGATTCTCGCGATCTCCGGCGACGCGCTCGTGGGCTGGTGGTGGAGGCCCTTCCAGTGCTATGTCAATGGACACTGGGTGACCTGTTACTACCAGCGGGCGAGCACATGGAACCCCGCCGGCATGCACTCCTACCCGACCGAGTCCGGCTGGGAGTACCACTCCATGGCCGACACAGACGGCGCCTGGCATGTGGGCAGCGTGACGACCGACGATGCCTCCGGAAACTTCTACACCCATGCCTATGTCTGGCGCGGCCCGACCTTCTCCCCGCTGGACCTGCATCCTGGTTCGCTCGCATCGAAGAGTGGTTTGACCGCGATCGACGGTCCTCATCAGTTCGGCTGGATCCACACTCCATTTCCGGGCCCGGTGCAGCATGCCGCAATGTGGACGGGTACGCCTTCGTCCTTTGTTGACCTTCAACCGGTGGGCGCCTCGCGCAGCAGCATTGCCGCAGCACGCGATGGACAACAGGTCGGTTTCGCTCAGTTCGGCGCGACGAGTGTCGCCGGGCTCTGGTCCGGATCACCCGCATCGTTCGTGTCACTTCAACCCGACGGCGCAAACTCCGCCAGCGTGTACGGCTGTGGAGAGGGCTTCCAGGTCGGGGCCGCTGATGGCTCGGCGTATCTCTGGGCGGGCAGCCCAACTGTGGGCATCGATCTGGGCGCATGGGTTGGTCCGGAGTTCCTTGCTTCGGCCGCCCATGGCATCGATGTCACCGCCGACGGCACGATCTCCGTGGTCGGCAGCGCCTACAGCGCCGCCACGGGTCGCTCGCAGGCGATTCTGTGGAGGTCGGTGCAAACCTGCAGCCCGGCGGACATGGCCCCGCCCTTCGGCGTGCTCGACTTCTTCGATGTCTCAGCCTATCTGTCGGCTTTCAGCAGCCACCAGGCAGGCGCCGATCTGAACAACGATCAGGCCTGGGATTTCTTCGATGTCGCGGCATTCCTCGCGTACTTCAGCGCGGGTTGTCCATGAATGATCTCGTTGATCTTCGCATGGGTGGGCGATGACAATTCACGGCCTGCCGTGCGAGCGAGCCTCGGCGATGTCTTTGTCCACCGCCGCCACGCGAGCGTGATCCTCGCCCAGCGCGCTTACCAGCAGCCGCCGCGCCTCTTCCAACTCGACCAGCGCCTCGGTATGCCGGTTCATCGCGTTGAGCGTCCGCCCGTGCTGCACCAGCATCGCCCCGATGATCCAGTGCCCTTCCGGAAGCGCCCTCCGCGCCGTCGCCACGGCCTCGGCCCCCAGCGCATCGGCTTCCTCCAGCCGACCCATCGCGCGCAACACCGCCCCGACATTGCTCATCGACGAAATCGTGTCCGTGTGTTCGTTGCCGATCACCTCGCGCCGAAGCCGCAACGCCTCCTGCCCGAGTTCCAGCGACTCCTCCAGCCGTCCCAGCGACTCGAGCAGGTAACTCATGTTCGACAGCGCCACCAGGCGGTCGGGATCGCGCGGGCCCAGCAGGCGGGTTCGCACGTCCAGCGCCTCGCGGTAGTAGGGCAGCGCCTCTTCGACCTTCCCTTGCGCCTCGAGCATCGCGCCCAGGTTACCCACCGCCAGCAGCGTGTCCGGGTGCTCATCGCCCAGCACGCGCCGGCAGGCGTGGAGCGCTTCGCTCACCACGGCGATCGCCTCATCGATGCGCCCGACCGTGTAGAGACTCACGCTCAGGTTGCTCATCAGTTGCAGCGTCTGCGGATGCTCGTCGCCCAGCGCCGCACGCAGCCCGCGCAGCGCCCGCTGATACAGGTCGATGGCCTCGTTCAGGTTGCCGGCCGCCTCGTGCGCCAGCGCAGTATTGGCCATCGAACGCAGCGTCTCGAGGTGGTCCGGGCCCTGAACCCGCATGCGAGTCTCGAGCACCGCCTGATGCAGGCGCAGCGCATCTTCCACCCGATCGAGCGTCTGATACAGCACCGCCAGGTTGTTGCGCAACTGCAGGGTGTCCCGCGCTTCAGGGCCGTGCACCTTCTCGAACAGGGGCAGCCCCGATTCGTACAGGGCCAGCGAATCTTCGTAACGTCCCACGGCGCGATAGCACGCGGCCAAATTCAACATGGCCGTCAGCGTGTACGGCGACTCGTCGCCCAGCGACTGGCGCAATCCCGCCAGCGCACGCTCGTGCATCGGCATCGCCTCCTCCGCCCGCCCCATCTCGGCCAGCACGTTGGCGATGTTGCTCTGCGTGACCAGCGTCTCCGAATGGGTTGGCCCCTGCACGACCTCGCGTTCGCCCAGCGCCTGCCGATACACCGCGAGAGCGCGCTCGTGCAGCCCAAGGTCGGCCAGCGCATCGCCCACCGTTTCCAGCAGGCGCGCCCTCATCAGCGGTTCTCTGCCGAACTGCTCATTGATCGCGTTCTCGGCCCGCTTGAGCAGAAACTCGTCCAGTAGGGCCGTCGCCACGTTGGTCCCGTTCGTCCCAGCCAGCAGGCGATCCAGTTCGGCCAGGCGAGCCGCTGCGTCGGGTTCCTGGCGTCGGCGCATCGCCGATTGCGACTCGCGCTCCACCCGCCGCAGCAGTTCTCGTCCCATCACCTCGACCTGAAGCCCCGCGATCATGTTTGACTGAAAGCGAGCCACCCGGTCCAACTGGTCCGCACGCTCGCGTTCGGCGGCGCCGGCCTGCTCGGCCTTGCCTTGCGCCTCCTTCGCCAGCGTGCTCTGCCTCTTTGCATGAATCGCAAACGCGACCGATACCACCGTCGCCGCCACCAGCACTGCCGCCATCGCCCCGCCCAACGCGAACGCCAGCCTGTGTCGGCGTACCAGTTTGCTGAACCGATACGCCGCCGACGGCGGACCGGCCAGCACCGGCTCGTTGTCCAGAAATCGCTGCAGTTCGGCCGCCACTTCCGCCGGTGTCGCGTACCGCCGCCCTCGCTCCTTCTCCATGCACTTCATCACGACCCAGTCCAGGTCGCGGCGCAGCACCGAACGCAACGCCCCGACTTCCACCCGCCTGGCCTCGGTGATCTGCGATATGTCCTCTTCCACCGGCGCACGCATGCGCCCAGAGGTCGCCAGCGAGCCGACGCGCGTGCTCGGCCTGGGCGGGTCCACCTCCAGGATCAGCCGCTGTACCTCGACCATCGCCGCTTCCCGCATCTTCTTGCGGTCGAACGGCAGCGTGCCGGTCAGAATCTCGTACAGCATCACCCCGAGCGCATACACATCCGTTCGCGTGTCGATGTCCAGTCCGCCCGGGTCGGCCTGCTCGGGGCTCATGTACGCCGGAGTGCCCACCAACTGCCCCTGCTGCGTCATCAGGCTGCGATCCACCGCCCGGTCCGACAGCGCCTTGGCGATTCCGAAGTCGATCACCTTTGGCTCCGGCCTGCCCTCGGCGCTCATCGACACCAGTACGTTGGCCGGCTTGAGATCGCGGTGGATCACCCCCTTCATGTGCGCGTGCTGTACCGCCTCGCACACGCGGATGAACAACTCCACGCGCTGCTCGATCGTCAGCCGCTGCCGGTCACAGAAACTCGTGATCGGCTCGCCGCGCACCAACTCCATCACGAAGTACGGATACCCCCGCGCCGTCGCGCCCCCGTCGAACACCCGCGCGATGCACGGGTGGTCCATCACCGCCAAGGCCTGCCGTTCGGCCTCGAAACGCCCCAGCACCGCTCGGCTGTCCATCCCCGGTTTGATCAACTTCACCGCCACGCTGCGGCGCACCGGCTCGACCTGCTCGGCACGCCATACCACGCCGAACCCCCCCTCGCCCAGTCGCTCGATCAGTCGATACCGCCCGACCATCTCGCCGGACTCGGGTGCCGGCACGCTCTGCGCGGTTGACGCCTCCAGCGGGTTCCAGCCGCTGGCCGCTCCGGCATCGTCGCTGGTCGGGAAGTACGAACTGTCGTGGGGGTCCGACATGGCCGCAAACCATAGGGGCCTTCAGAAAACGAAATAGCCGCGCGAACGGCCCGCGCGGCTCCATTCTCTGTCCTCCGCTCGGTGTCGGTCAACGCCGACGACGCAAACTCACCAGCCCGCCCAGCGCCAGCAGGCCAGCCGTCGCCGGAGCCGGGATATACACCTGGATTTCTGACACGGAGTAACTGTTGTCGCCCGACACGGCCACGAACCGGATCGTGTCCGTCACCCGCGGCACGCCGAAAAAGTAGATCTCGTCGTCGTTCGTCGGATTCGGGCGTGTCTGCATCCCGTTGCCGTACCCGTCGTAGTTCGGCACGTCCCACAGCGTCTCGAACGCGCCTGTGTCCATGTTGCGGTAGAGGATTCGGAAGGCGTCGTTGTCGTCGCATTGCACGATGCCGCCCATGAGCCGATACGTGCCCAGCAGGTTGATCTCGATCACCGTGTTCAACCCGTTCCAGTAGACCGTGTCGCTCGTCCACGAAGTTCCGCGAGGCCTGAACACGTCGTCTACCAGCGTGTCCAGCCCGGCGCCCGCGAACGACCCCTGCACCACGCTGACCGGACGCCCATACGCGACGTTGCTATACCCCGCCGACCCGGAGGCACAAATCGCCCCCATCGCCAACGAAAATGCGATGACACGCATGGAATCCCTCCTCTCTTCAACGGACCGACATATCCTATTATGCCGCAATTTGCCAACGCAACCACCCAAAATCGGCCGTATGGGGCGAAAACCAGCCCGCCATCCGCAGAATCGCTTGCTGTCCCCGAGTTATCCGGAACCGAGTCGGCGCCTCAACTGCGCCCGCGGACGTCACACCCGCTGCACGCCCGGATCGCTGAACACGTCGAACTCGTCGCGGCTGGTGCTGCTGAACTCGCTCACCACCGCGCCCTCGGCCCCGGCCTGGAACCAGTGCAACGTGTTCGGCGGAATCGTGAACTGTTCGCCAGGCCTCAACACCACCTCGCGCAGCGCCCCCGCGTAGAACGCTTCCTTCCCGTGCGGCACGCGCGCCCGCACGTGTGCCGTGGGCTCGCCCTCCACGTGCAGGTACACCTCGCCCAGTCGCACACGGAAAGTCTCCATCTTCCCCGGGTCGGCCCCCACCGGTGGGTGCCGATGCTCCGGGCACGTCTGCCACGGAAGAAGCACCAGTTCCTTGGCGCAGTATCGATCGTTGTTCTCGTACACCACCAGGCTCAGCCCTTCGGCCTCGAAGTTCCCAAGCCCGAGATCGGTCAGTTCCATGCCCTGCCGCTCTGCGTCCGTGATGACGATGCCCGCACGCTCCAGCAGCCCGCACACTGCTTCGCGATCGTGTTCAAGGTGCCGCATGCACCATTGTTGGCATCTCGGGACACACCATGCATTGATGGGTGTGCCTCGCGAATCACACAGATCGCCGAGTCGATGCCCCTCACCCGTCCTTGTACCACTCTGTGCTCTTCCCCTCGTGCCTGCCCGCCTTGGCTTCCACCCCCTCAAGCCACGCCGCGTCCGGCTGCTCGAAACCCCGCACCGCCACCGCATCGACGCGCACGTGCTCCAGCGTCTCGCATCCCGGAACGCACACCGCCACGCCCGGCTGCGCCAACGCATACCGCAGCAGATCTCCCGGCGTGAACACGCGCTCGCCCTTCTCGTCGCGCGTGGTGAGAAGGAATCCGCCGCCAAACACTTTCATCGCGACCACCGCCACCCCGTTCTCGGCCGCAAATGGCAGGAACCCACGCACGAACGAGTGGTGCTGCACGTCGATCGGATTGATCGGCACCAGGGCCGTCACAAACGGGAACCGCCTGATTGCGCTGATGGCGTAACTCGGGTCGCGGTGGCAGGTGATACCGATGTGCCGGGCCAGTCCCTCGTCGCGCGCCTTCTCCAGACCTGCGAGCGCGCCGTCCTTTGCGAACAGACTCTCCCAGTCGTCGTGCACCTCGTGGCACTGGATGCAGTCCACGCAGTCGATGCCAAGTCGCTTCAGCGAGGCCTCGAGTTCGCGCCGCGCCCCGTCGGCCGTGCGATCGAGCGTCTTGGTCGCCACGTACAACTGGTTCCGCGCCTCGGGTCCGTGGGCCTCGGTCCAGCGCTTGATGGCCGAACCCACGCGCGACTCCGACCGGCCCGCGTGGTATGACGGCGCCGTGTCGAGGTAACGCACGCCCGCACTCAGCGCCGCATCGAGCACCGCGGCCGCATCGTCCTCGTTGGCCAGCCCGCCCACCGGGAAACATCCCAGCCCCAGCCGCGGCAGTACCCGTCCGGTTCGCCCCAGTGCGGCCGTCGGCAAGGCGGCCGATTGACCCGCGGCTGCGGAGGAGTCCTGCCAAAGGCGGCCGAGCCCGCCCAGCCCCGCCAGCGCCGCCCCCGCCGAGGCGGAGAGAAACGTCCGCCGCGTCCACGCCGAAGTGTGCTCCTTCATGCGCCCAGCATATAGCGCAACGCCACATGCAAGAGGACGACATCCATCCGCTTGAGCAATGAAAAGAGCCCGGCGGTGGGATGCCGCTCGGGCCGGGTGCGGATCGGCGATCGGGAGATCGTGCGAGCCGATCCTGTTGGTGGGCAAGTTGAAAAGCGTTCGTGCGACATCCTGTCGAACGAACGCAACGCTTCGCGAAGCCGGGAGTCGGATGCGCGTCCTTGCGCATTGACCTCACGATCCATGAGGACCGACGGGACTTCGCCTTGCTTGTCGGCGGCCGGGGGATTCCATTCCCCAACTCGCCATCCTTGGCGATCAACCGCTCCGGCGCCAGATCCGTGCGCCGGTCACACATCTCGAATCAATCGTCCTGCCAGGCCCTTCCAAGCCCGTGGCGGACGCGTCCCGGTGTCAAAGTCGACCCGGGATCTCTCCTCTTCCGTCGCGGGGCGTCACTGTCCGCCCTTGTGTGCTTCCAGCCGTGCGACCAACTGCCGCAACTCGTTGAACCGATCCTCTCGACGCCCGACCCATGCTTCGCGAGCGCGAATCTCCAGTCGGTTGCGCGCACCGACCAGCACAACCTCCCGAGGGAGTTTGACCAAGTCGATGTGCCAGGCCGGGAGTCGAATCCGCGACGCCGAGTCGACGTCCAGTTGTTCCGTATACCCGAACAGGGTGGCTTCCAGATCCGCCACATCCTGTCCGGGTGTGAGTGACTCTTCCTGGCGTTCGGCCATCTGCTCGAAACGCCGTTCCGTATACAGACGCAGCACCCCCTCGTGGGGCCAGGGGACGCAATACCACGTCGGACCGTCCCGCTCCGGATCCCACCGCGAGCGAAACTTGGCGGGAAGCGCGAGACGCTGCTTGGCGTCGACGGTCAACTCCGCCTGGCCGGTAAACAGCATGTACAGACGCCTCCATGCTCATGACGACCTTATGCTATCCCACTTTGCCCCACAATGCAACACATCACCACATATTTTCGGCGCTTTCGCCCACGGAGTTCAATCCTGCACCCACGATCCGGGCCCGGCGAACCCCGCTCTGGAGCGGTACACTGCTCGCGTCCATGGGAGACCTGATCGCCCGAGCACTTCAGTTACTCGAGGGGGACGCTTTCGTGATGACGGCGTCGTTCGAGGATCAGCGCGCTGGAATGCGGGTTTTATCGGTCTTCCGCTGCGCCACTGAGCCGCTGCTGATATGCGTGGCTGCCAAGAAGGGGCACCCCATCGAGCCGCTCATCCGCGACTCGCACTGTTTTGCGGTCTGCAAAGTCGATCCCACGCAGAAATTGATCCTCCGCAAGTTCTCCACCGAGCCGGAGGAGGGGGAGGACCCGTTTGACTCGTTCGTGGTGGATCGACTGGTGACTGGATCACCCATTCTGGCGATATCCCCGCTCGTGCTCGATTGCGAGGTGGTCCGGCACTTTGACCTCGAGGCCGACCACGAGTTGTTTGTGGCCCAGGTGCTGGCGGCACGGCTCAGCCCTTCGCTGGCCTGAGTGTGGGAACAAAAACGCAGAACCCTCCCGAAGGAGGGTCCCGTCGATCGGTTTCGGCGCAAATCAGCCGTTGATGCCGGTGATTCTGACGTGGGTGAACCGCTGCCGGTGTCCGGTCTTGCGGTTGTAGCCCTTTTTCGAGCGGAACTTGTGGATGTAGACCTTGTCGCCCTTGACGACCGGCTCAACGACCTCGGCGGTGACGCTGGCGCCGCCGACGTAGGGGGTGCCGATCCTGGCTGAGCCCCCGGTTTCACCGATGACCAGCACCTTGTCAAAAGTCAACCTGGCGCCCTTCTGGGCCTGCCCCTGTTCGAGCAGGTCGACGAGGATGTCTTCCCCCTGCTCGACCTTGCGCTGTCCACCCGATTCCTCGATGATCGCGTACATGGCGAACTCCAAGACTTCCGCGCCGGCTCGGGGCAGGCGTCAGGCCCGGCTTTCGGACCCGGCTGGCCGCGGGACGGTCAGTGTAGACCGGCGGCGCCGCCCGATCGAGCGGGCGAATGCTTGGATCCCCTTGTGCTGGGACTCTTCCCGCGGTATCAGTGGTGTCATGAGGGGAAACGCCATAGTTGCGCTTGCGGTCTGCGCCGGCTTGGCCGGGGCGCAGCCCACCCGTCCGCTCGCCGAGGGACTGCACCGGCAAGTGCTCCCCCTTTATCGGGATCTGAATGGAGGGCGGGTGGGGTCGCTGGGCATTGTTGGCGACTCGGTGAGCCTGCTCGATGCGTCCTATAACTGGCAACTCCGGAACCATTTCTGGAGCCGCTTCGGGTCGGCGGGCGACGGGTACCTGGCACTGGCGCGCTTTGACGGCAACTGCGGGTCTTATGGAGGCGGGCCCCGCTGCGGGCTTCAGTCCATCCGCGGGCCGGGGTCATTTGTTTCGGACGACACCGGCCCGTGGGAGGCCCTGGGCTACGCGACCCCGGACGGCATGTGGGGCGAACTGCGCTACGACCGGGCGCCGGGCAACTGGACGCTCAAGACCTATGGGCGTGAGGTGGTCATCCACTACACGCGCCGCGTCGGGGGAGGGCCGTTTCATGTCCAACTCAACGGCGTGTTGGTAACCACGATCGAGACGGATCTCGATGAAGGCGAGCCTCAGGCCGGGCGATTTGTTCTCGATACCGGGCAGGATGACCCAAACACACTGTCGACGATTCGCTTCGAGATGACCTCGACGCTTCCAGTGCAGATCAACGCGGTGGAGATGCGCTCGGCGGCGTGCGGGCTGCGGTACCACCGACTGGCGCGCGGCGGATGCGGTCCGGCGCGATTCATGGATTCAATGACCCAGGCCAATGCCGACCTGTTGCGCTCGCTTGAGTTGGATCTGCTGATCGTCATGCTCGATGCGGCCGCGGGGGACGGGAACAACCAGCCGGCCATCTATCGGGCGAATCTCGAAACGCTGGTGGACTGGTATCGCGCGCAACTTCCGGGCGTGCGAATGATATTGGTGACGCATCATCCGTTCACGCCGGAAATCGGGCCGCAGGCGGATGTCATTCTCGACGTCGCCCGAGCGCGCGGGCTCGGTTTCGTCAACTTCTACGATCTGTTCAGCGGCTTCGACGAAATGAACGCGCTGGGGTACATGAACGGCATTGTGCATCTCACGCCGGCGGGTGGAGCGTACTTTGGCGGATATCTCTACAACCTGCTCACGGCGGCGGCCGATCAGGCGATGGTGGCCGACTGGAACGGGGACGGCGATTTTGATTTCTTCGATGTGCAGGCTTTTCTCGGCTCGTTTTCCGGTGGCGGGGCCGATCTCAACAGTGACGGGGTGAGCAACTTCTTTGATGTGCAGGTGTTTCTGCAGGCGTTCAGCGCGGCGCAGCAGTGAAGAAGAAGTTCGCGTGACCAAGCCGACCACTTCGCCGAGCACTCCCACCATGTCCTGCGGCGAAAGAAGACGTTTGAGGCGACGGCACGGCCGGGCGCTGGGCTCCAGCAGACCTCGTCGATCCGGTTGCAAGCGGCGAAGGCATCTACCCCGGCATCATGCTTGGGCAGGGTGTGTACGGGCCGCACACGCCCGGCGGGGTCCGGGGCCGCGACGTGGTGCGGTAGGAAGGTCTGTCGGCGTGAGACGGTGGGTGGTGATCAGGTCTTTCGGCAGATGAAGAGGTAGTTGAAGCCGCGGAGGAAGAAGTTCTGCTCCTCGGCGCTCTTGTGCCAGTTGCCGCGCGAGAGTTTGGTGTTGTGGCGGACGACGGCGATGATGTCGACCGGCTCGAAGTAGTCGCGGAGGATGGCGAAGAGTTCAAAGCCGATGGGCATGAATACCCCGCCCTTCTTCGTCTTGCGGAAAGAGTCGCTGACGTAGAGCCCCATGTAGCGACGAGGTTTCAACACGCGGTGGATCTCGGAGATGACTTCCTCCATCGCGATGTAGTACTCGCTGACACCCTCGTTGTTGACGGCTGCGGCGTCGAGTTTGCCGATGCAGCGGGGATCATCGGAGTAGTCGATGTGCGTGGAGTAGGGGGGATCAACGAAGACGAAATCGGCGGCTTCGTCATCGAGCGGGAGTTCGCGTGCGTCGGCCTGCCGGATGTCCTGGCGAAAGGGCTCCAGGTCAAAGCCGACGCCGTTGCGTTGGAGGTCGCGGCAGACGTCGAGGGTGGTGCCGGAGCCGCACATGGGGTCGAGGACGAGGTCGTTGGGCCTCGTGTAGCGTTGGAGGAGTTGCCAGATGACCCAAGAGGGGGTCGCGCCGGCGTAGGCCTTGTCGCCCTGCATGGGGCCGGACTTTTCGGAGTCGTAGTGCTGGCTGGGATATTCCCAGAGGGTGGTGGTGAAGATGCGCATGGGCGGGCGCTTGGGGCGCGGGCGGCGCGGCTTCTCGGGCGGGAGGTTTCTCACCGCGTCGTCGACGCGCTTGCGGAGGTCGGCCTTGCGTGGGGGGCTCATTCAAAGGCCTCGAGCATGCGGCGTTTGGCTTCTTCGATGGAGCACGACAGGCGAGCGCCGGCCGCCTGGGTGTGTCCGCCGCCGCCGAGTTTGTTGGTGACGGCATTGACGTCAATCAGGTCTGGACCGCCCTTGCTTCGCATGCTGATCTTGGTCACCGGTGCGTGGGCGGGGCCCATTTCGGTCAGCAGGCAGGAGACAAGCACCTGCTCGACGCACTTGGGGATGTCTACGAAGCCGCCGACGTCCTGTGGGGCAGCACCGGTCTCGTCGAAGTCGGATTGCCGAAGGCTCATGATGGCGCACACGCCGTTCATGGTGAATTCGAGCGAGGCAAGGGCGCGGGCCATGAGGCGGAGGCGAGCGGGGCGGTCGCGCTGCTCGACGATCTGGTAGAGGCGTTCGTGAGCGACGCCCGCTTCGATGAGGTCGGCGGCCAGTCGCATGACCGCGGGTGTGACGTTCGAGTGTTTGAACCAGCCGGTGTCCGTGGCCAGGCCGAGGTAGAGCGGCTCGGCGATCGACTCATCGAGTTGGGCGGGAGATTTGACTCCGGTCAGGCGGGCGCAGAGGGCGCCGAGCGTCTGGCAGACGGCCGCGGCGGTGGTATCGATGAAGCGCATGGACGCGGTGTCGGGGTCGCCGTTGCGGTGGTGGTCGATCACGATGGTGCGGTCAGCGCGGGGGCGGACCCAGTCGGCCAAGTTGTCCAGTTGCGACCAGGAGCCGGTGTCGACGATGACGACCAATTCGGGGTTGAAGGCCGGGAGTTCGTCGGTGGCGCCGAAGGCGCGCGTCTTGGTCTGGCGTGAGACAGCATTGAAAAAGAGCGGCATGGGCCCGGTGTACCATGCTTCGGCCGGGCAGGCGACCCCGCTGGGCGAGGTGCGCCGGCTGGCGGCGATGGCGCGGACGAGGGCGAGGGTGCCGCCGACGGCGTCGCCATCGGGTTTCACATGGGTGAGGACGACGATGGAGCGGGCCGCGTCGATACGGGCGGCGATCCGTTCCAGTGTGGCGTTGGTCTGCCAGGCGTCAGGCAATGGGTTCTCCGCGTGTCAGGGCGCCCAGTTCAAGGGCGCGGGCGCAGTCGCGATGGAGTTGTTCGGTCAACGCATGCAGGCTTGGGAAGCGCACCTGGTCGCGCATCCAGGCGAGCAGGTGGAGTTCGAGCGTCCAGTCGTAGCGCCCGATGTCGAGCGGCGCAGGGCGGCCGTGGTCGTCAAGCACGCACGCCTCGACCAGGCGCTTTCTATTGTCGACGGTGGGTCGCCGGCCGACGTTGACCGCGGCCGGCATGGAGCGACCTTCGGGAAGAATCGCCAGTGCGGCGTAGACGCCGTCGCCTGGCAGGGCGGTGGTGACATCAACGTTGGCGGTGGGGAAGCCAATGGTGCGGCCGCGACTGGCGCCGGGGCGGACCGGGCCCTCGAGGCACAGGGGTCGCCCAAGAATGGCGGCGACGTCTTCGACGCGACCGTGCGCGAGGAGCCATCGGGCCAGTGTGCTGGAGGCGCGGACGACGGTCTGGTCGGTCAGTTCCACGTCGACACCATCGACGGCGCGGAGGCGGAAGCCCATCACGTCGCCGGCAGCCTCGAGCAGCGCCAGATCGCCGAAGCGGTCGCGTCCGAACCGGAAGTCGTGTCCCTCGACGAAGACGCTGGGGGCGAAGCGATCCACGACCAGACTCAGGAAGTTTTCAGGGTGAAGACGCAACAGGCCGGGGGTGGGTTCGAGGCGGATGACCTCGTCGGCGCCGGCCTGCCGGAGCAGGGCGGCCCGGCGGTCGAACGTGGTCAGGGGGGGAGGAGCGGTGCGGCCGGGAAGAACAGACGCCGGGTGCGGATCGAAGGCAATGGCGACCACCCGGCCTTCCGGTCCGACCTCCGCGCGAGCGGCGTGCATCAGGGCGGCGTGACCCATGTGCACGCCGTCAAAGTTGCCGATGCTCACCGCGGTGGCCTGGGGCATGAGCGACGGTAGGCCGCGCATCTCCGGGAGGGGTGTCTGGAGCGCCGGTGAACGGACACGAGCGGAACGCCCGTGCCGTCGTCGGCGACCGCGCGGAGGTTGAGGTTTGTGCTGTGGAGGGCGGGAAAAAGGGTGCGGTCTATAATCGACGAGCCGGTCAATTTTGAGTGGCCGCAGAGAGGTGTGTCATGGCGATCTTCACGCGCAAGTCGAGACCGTCGGGCGATGGTGCTGCAAGCGTTCGGCAGGTTCCGGCCGGTGATGAGAAGCGAATTATCGAGATCGGTTCGGAGATTCTCGACCGCGCCCGCAAGCACAAGGTCGGGCTGCTGTCGGCCAAGTTCTACCAGGACAAGTTGATGGACTGGTCGATGAAGGACCACGAGTTCAAGGTGCAGTTGTTCCGGTTCGTCGACGCATTTCCGGTGCTCAAGACTCCGGAGATGGTGCATGACCACCTGGTGGACTATCTGACGCAGCCGGGCGTAAAGCCTCCGCCGGGGATGGAACTCGGGTTGAAGATGGGCGGCATGGCCAAGGGGTTGGCGGCCAAGACCATTTCCAGCCAGATCGTGTCGATGGCCAACAAGTTCATCGCCGGCACCGACGCGGCCAGTGCGCTGGGCGGGCTGGCCAAGATGTGGAACGAGGGGATCGCGTTCAGCGTGGACCTGCTGGGCGAGGCGTGTGTGTCGGACGCGGAGGCAGACGCCTACCGCGACAAGTACCTGGACCTGGTGAACAACCTGCCTCGTGCGGTGGCCGAGTGGAAGGAGAATCCGAAACTCGAGACCGACCACATCGGCCAGGTGCCGCGGACGAACGTCTCGATCAAGGTTTCGTCGCTGTCGGCCAAGTTTGACCCGATCGACCCGCAGGGCGCCATTCGCGACGCGATGAAGCGGCTGCTGCCGATCCTGAACGCGGCGAAGGAGCACGGCGTGCTCATCAACTTCGACATCGAGCAGCACTCACTCAAGGATCTGACGCTGGATCTGTTCGAACGCTGCTGCGCCGAGGTTGACTTCCAGGCGGGTCTGGCGATGCAGGCGTACCTCAAGTCGGGGCCGGAAGACGCGCATCGCATTGCCGAGTGGTCGAAGCGCACCGGTCGGCAGGTCACGGTGCGCCTGGTGAAGGGTGCGTATTGGGACTTCGAGACCATTCACGCCGAGAAGATGGGTTGGCCCTGCCCGGTGTGGAACGAGAAGTGGCAGACCGATGCGTGCTTCGAGCAGATGGCCCGCATCCTGCTCGATGCGACGCCCAAGTCGGCGACCGACGGCGGCATCAAACTGGCGCTGGGCTCGCACAACGTGCGGTCGATCGCGTCGGTGCTGGCGGCCGTCGAGGCGCGCGGGCTGGGACACAACGCTCTCGAACTCCAGATGCTGCACGGGATGGGCGACCAGTTGAAGCACGCCGCGTCTGAGATGGGCCTGCGTGTGCGCGAGTACGTGCCGGTGGGCGAGATGATCCCCGGGATGGCGTACCTGGTGCGCCGCCTGCTGGAGAACACGAGCAACGAGAGTTGGCTCAAGGCCGGCTTCCTCGATCTGGCTTCGCCCGAGCAGTTGCTCAAGGCTCCGGCGGCGCCGCCGAATCACAAGCCCAAACCGGATCTGTGCGAGATTGCGGCCGAGCGGCACAACCTCTCGCCGGCGCATCCTCAGATCGGCGATGGCAAGCCGTTTGTGAACGAGCCGGCGCGCGACTTCTCGCAGGCCGGGCAGCGCGAGGCGTTTGCCAGCGCCATCCAGAAGGCGCACGTGCCGACGCACGACATGATTGACTCGGATGCGGCGGTGAAGATGCTCGACGAGGCGTACAAGGCCTTCCCGCGCTGGCGCGACACCGACCAGGTGGTTCGCTCCCAGTGCCTGGTCAAGGCGGCGGCGGCGATGCGGGCGCGCCGCGACGAATTGTCGGGCGTGATGATCAAGGAGGCAGGCAAGACCTGGCGCGAGGCCGACGCGGACATCTGCGAGGCGATCGACTTCTGCGAGTATTATGCGCGCCTGGCGATGCCGATGTTCGCGCGCAAGCGCCTAGGCAGGTTCATCGGCGAACTCGACGAGACGTGGTACCAGCCTAAGGGCGTGGCGGTGATCATCAGCCCGTGGAACTTCCCGTCGGCCATCTTCTGCGGTATGACCACCGCGGCCCTGGTGACGGGCAACTGCGCCATCGTCAAGCCCGCGGCGCCGACGGTGGGCATCGCCAAACTGGTGACCGAGATCCTGTGGGAGGCGGGCATTCCGCGCGACGTGCTGCACTTCTGCCACGCGCCGGGGCGGACGGTCGGCGCCGTGCTGGTGCGCGACCCGCGCGTGTCGATGATCGCCTTCACCGGCTCGAAGGAGGTCGGGCTGGACATCATCGAGGGCGCCGCCAAGGTGCATCCCGGACAGGACAACGTCAAGAAGATCATCTCCGAGATGGGCGGCAAGAACGCGATCATCGTCGACATCTCGGCCGACCTTGATGAAGCGGTGCTCGGCGTGCGCTACTCGGCCTTCGGCTACCAGGGGCAGAAGTGCAGCGCCTGTTCGCGCTGCATCGTTGTCGACCCAGACGGGCCGGAGGGTGAGCACACGACCACGTTCCTGCGCCGGCTGGTCGAGGCGACCAGTTCGCTGGTCATCGCTGACCCGATGCTGCCCGGCTCGGACCTGGGCCCGGTGATCAACGCCAGCGCGAAGAAGACCATCATGCAGTACATCGAGCATGGCAAGCGCGAGTGCAAACTCGAACTGGGCATGCCGATCCCCGAGGGGCTGGAGGAGAAGACCAGGCGCGACTGGGTCGGGCCGCACATCTTCAGCCGCGTGACGATGGAGCACAAGATTGGCAGGGAGGAGATCTTCGGCCCGGTGCTCAGCGTGTTCCACGCGAAGACCTTTGAAGAGGCGCTCGATATCGCCAACGCGAGCGAATACAAACTGACTGGCGCGGTCTATACGCGCAAGCCGTCGCACATTGAGATGGCCAAGCGGAACTTCCGCGTGGGCAACCTGTACATCAACCACAAGTCGACGGGGGCGCTGGTGGGGCGCCAGCCGTTCGGCGGCGCGGGCATGTCGGGCGTGGGCACCAAGGCCGGCGGCGAGGACTACCTGCTGCACTTCACCGATCCGCGTGCGTGCAGCGAGAACACCATGCGGCGCGGGTTTGCGCCCGAGTTGTAGCGGATCGACCGGCTGTCAGGCCCGATGAGCGAACCCGGAGCGTCAGCGAGGGTTCAGATGAGATTCCTGGTGTTCAGAGCCTCCTGTACCGGCGGGGGGCTTTTCTGTTGAACTACACGGGCACGGAGAGGGCAGTGGAACATGGTGAGTTGTGGTCCCGAGGAAATGCGCCGCCTGCGTCGCCCAACAACGTCGCGGGGAGCCAGCAGGTACACTCCATCCATGCCTCTGCCGATTTACCAGGAGATTCTGCTGCTTGCGCTACGTGACCAGCGCGGTACGCCGATGGGGTCGTGGACGATGCAGGCCATCGCTGGCGGCGTGCTGGCCGACCTGGCGCTGGAGCGGCGAGTCGTGCTCGAGGGCAAGCGATCGCTGGTGAGATTGGTGGATGCTGCGCCGATGCACGAGCCAGTGCTCGATGCCTGCCTGCTGCGGATCGCCGAAGGAAGGCGCCGTGCCAGCGTTCAGACGTGGATTTCGCGATTTGGGAACCAGAAGTTGTACCACGCAGCCGCCTCGCGCCTGTGCGATCAGGGCGTGCTGCGTGAGAGCAGCGAGCGGGTGATGCTGCTGTTCAGCCGTACGGTGTACCCCGAGGTCGATCCCAGGCCCGAGCGGGCGATCATCGGCCGGCTGCGAATGGCGATCTTCAGTGACGACGCGAAGATCGACGCGCGCACCAGCGTGCTGGTCGCGCTGGCCAGCGCGACGGATTTGCTCGCGGGCAACTTCCCGAAGAAGGATCTGCGGCTGCGGCGCAAGCGGATCGCGGCAATCCGGGATGGAGAGGCTGTGGGCAAGGCCACCAAGGCTGCGATCGACGCGATCCAGGCGGCGATCGTCACAGCGATCATCATCCCGACCATCGTGACGAGTTGAAGCCGTGCGAGCAACCTCCGCCCCTGGAGGCTGCGGTCGGGCGACATGGGCGCGATCTGCGGCAACCTTGCAGGGCCAGCGTTGCCGGCATGAACCTCATCAGCCATGTGCCGGCCGGGGTGATGGCGACGAATCGGGTTTGGCTTGCAGTCCCGTCGCCTTGAGCATGAGTCGGTCGAGCATGTCCATTTCGTCGGCCGCGAGTTTCTGACCGATCTGGCTGGCGATGAACAGGGCGGCGGAAACGAGCAGGGCGAAGGGGATCGTCCACAGAGCGGTCGGCGGCTGGTTGATCCACCACTGAGAAAGTCCGAAGCACCCGCCGATCATGATGACCACGGCCATGGCGATGTAAGAGAGTGCGACGATGGTCCAGATGTTCGGGTGTGGGCTGAATCGTGCGTGCAGGATGCTGGCGCCGTCGGGTCGCGGTTCGATCTCGATGTTCAGCCAGGGCGACCAGAACCGCCGGTCGGCGTCGCGGATCTTCAGCGTGACGTGCCGCCCGAGCACGTTGCCCTCGCAGGGGCAGTCGGGGCGGTTGAGCATGTCCTCGCAGCGGGCGAGCAGTTCGTCGGCCGAGAGGGTGGATGGCAGGTGGCGGGTGGGTCGCAGGACAAGGCGCATGGCCGCTCCGGTCTTGTGGCATGGGGTGACCGGCCGGTATGATGGGGCAAAGCGCGTCCCGGTGCAAGTTGGCGCCGGCCCACCCGCCCCCGCGGCGGAGGAGGATGGACGTGAGCAGCAAGCACCGGCGCACGCTCGATCAGGTCTTCGCCCACCCGCTGAGTATGAACATCAAGTGGCCGGACATCGTGAAGATGTTTGAGTCGCTGGGGGCCAAGGTGGAGGTGGTCAACGGGGGGCGGGAGAAGGTGACGCTCAACGGGCTGGAAGAGACCTTCCATATCCCGCACGGGCGGACCGTGAACTCGCGGGACGAGATGATGCAGATTCGGCACTTTCTCGAACGCTGCGGGTGCGGGCCGGGGGCGGGGTGAGCAAGCCGGACTTTCTCTGGCAAATGTCCGGATGCGGGGTAGATTCTGTGGGGGGGAGCGTTATCGGTCGGGGTGGGCGTGAACGCACCCGACACCGGGAGGGCGTGATGCGCGACGTGTGGTATGGCGTGGTGGTTGGGGTGGTTGCGGCCGGCTGCGTCCGGGCAGACCTGTACGAGTTCGTGTTCCGCGGCACCATCGACAACGTCGGCGGCGCGGTGCCGGCGCCAGTGCACGTGGGCGACGCCTTCGAGTTTCGCTACCGGTTTGACGAGGACTGGCACGATTCAGACGCAGCGCCGAACGTGGGTAGTTACCGGGGCGCGATGTATGGGTCGTGGGTGAAAATTGGTGCGCAAGCGTGGCATCAGACTTTCCCGGGCGACATATTCGTGCTCAACGACGGATTCGCCGGCGACAGTTACACCGCCAGCGTGACCGGGCCGATCAGCATGGCGGTGGTGAATATGACCAATCTGGGCGGCGGAGCCTTTCAGAGCGACGCGCTGCCGACGGACCTGCACCTGCCGGACTGGGGCATCCGGCACTTCACGTTCCAGTGGGAAGTGGGGCCGACGTTCTGGAACGCCATCGGTGGCATCCGGGAGTTTGAGAGCCGTCTCGTCCCGGCCCCGGGGGCGTGGGCGCTTTCGGCGGGCGTGCTGGTGATGACTCGCCGCCGCCGCTGATCGCTCGCGGAAGCATCGCAAATCAGGTACGCTCTGCCACCAGGCCGACGGGCGATCGTCCGCGAGGAGGTTCGGAATGAACGACGCGGTGCGCGAACTCGAGCGTCAACTGGCAGAGTTGAAGAAGCAACTGGCTGCGGCCCGGGCGGCGGTCAGGCCCGAGGCGGTGAGCGACTGGGTGCTGACCGACACGGCCGGTGGCGCCATTCGCCTGAGCGACCTCTTCGGCTCAAAACGCGAACTGCTCGTCATCCACAACATGGGCAAGCGCTGCGTGTACTGCACCATGTGGGCCGACGGCTTTGTGTCGCTGATGGGGCACATCGAAAGCCGGGCGTCGCTGGTGCTGGCTTCGCCCGATCCGGCGGAGGTGGTGGGGGAGTTTGCCCGCGGCCGCGGGTGGACCTTCCGCTGCGTGTCCACGGCCGGCTCGGGATTCACGAAGGCGATGGGGTTCGAACACAACGGCTTGCCGATGCCGGGCGTGTCGGCGTTTGTGAAGCGGGACGACGGCGCGATCATGCGCACGGGCTGTGCGCACTTCGGGCCGGGCGACGAGTTCAACCCCGTGTGGCACTTGTGGGAGTTGCTGCCCGGCGATCCGCTGGGATGGGCGCCGAGGTACCAGTACCCGTAATCAACCACCCGGCTTCTTGAGAATGCCCTTGAGGCCTTCGATTGCTTTTTCGCCTTCCTCCTTCAGGTCGTCGGCCTTCTTTTCGAGTTGGTCCTTGGCCTGATCGATCTTCTCCGTTGCCTGCTTGCCCAGGTCGTTGACGACCTCGATGCCCATGGACTTGAGCGACGTGAGGTCGGCCAGTCCGGCGTCAAACTGACCGAGCAGGTCGGCGGGGAGAATGTCGGCCCCCGCGTCTCGGATGGCGGTGACCAGCGCCTTGACCACAATGTTGGCCAGTTCGCCGAGCAGCACGCCCCTGCCCGTGTCCGAGCCGATGTCCTTCATCACGATCTGCGGCACGTTGATGGTGGTGCCCATGCCCGCACCCAGGGCTGAGGCCTTCACGTTTACCTTGACGTTCTCGATCCGCAGTTCCCTGACGATGAATCGCTTGCCATCGCCCGCGGGTTCGGTCTTGGGCTTTTCGCCCGACTCGAAACGCTTGAGGTTTTCGAGGATGGACTTGACGTTGGAGGAAGCGCCGCTCTGCTGGACGTTGATGTCGATGTTCTTGAGTTCCAGGCTCGGAAGCGTGACCAAGTCCTCGCGGAGTGAGCCGAGCGAGACCTTCACGCCTCCCGAGCCGAGGCGGAGGAAGTGGGTCTTGTCGAAGCCCTCCGGGTTGGAGACGTTCAGGCCCGACATCGCGAACGAGCCGGAGAGGACGCCGACGTCGGCCGAGTCGAGCGAGGTCGGAACGGCCAGGGCGTAGGTGGCGCCCTGTTCGACGCCCTTGCGGGCAATCGAGTCGATGAAGAACATAACGCCGGCGACGAGGACGATGAGGAGAACGACCAGACCGGCAAACAGCGCGATGAGCGCCTTGAGACCCTTTTTCATGGTGAGCACCTTTCTAAGGGCGGAGAGCCCGCCAGGAGAATGGTAAGCGCGAGGGAGGTTGAAAACCGGCCTTGACTGTTTCGACTACGATCGTCGTGGCGGCTTCTCACAACCACTTGAGGGCAGATGGACGATGCGTGGCCAGACAGAGCACACCGGCGAACACATGCGGGCGTGGGGCGTTGAGCGGGTGCCGGTGACGGTGTTCCCGTCGGCCGGGCAGGCAAGTGTCGCGGTGGCGGCGGAAATCGCCGAGTTGATCCGCTCGCGGCAGAGGTCGGGGCAACGGGCGGTGCTGGGGCTGGCCACCGGCTCGACACCGCAGAGCGTCTATGCCGAACTGGTGAGGCTGCACCGGGAAGAGGGGTTGTCGTTCGCGAACGTGACAACGTTCAATCTCGACGAATACTGGCCGATGAACCCGGACGAGTTGCAGAGTTACCGGCGGTTCATGTGCGAGCATCTGTTTGACCACATCGACATCGACCCGGAGCACGCGCACGTGCCTGACGGGACCATTGCTCGGGAAGACGTGCAGCGGTACTGCGCGGACTACGAGCAGAAGATCCGAGAAGCCGGCGGGATCGATCTCCAGTTGCTGGGCATCGGTCGCACCGGGCATATCGGGTTCAACGAGCCGGGGTCACCACGCGACAGCCGCACGCGGCTCATCACGCTGGACAAGGTGACGCGCGGAGATGCGGCGTCGGACTTCTTCGGTGAGGCCAACGTGCCGCGCAAGGCCATCACGATGGGCGTGGGCTCCATCCTCGAAGCGCGTCGGCTGGTCCTGATGGCCTTCGGCGAGCACAAGGCGACGGTGGTGCGCGACGCGGTCGAAGGCCCGATGACCGCGGCCGTCTCGGCCAGTTATCTCCAGGCCCACCCTGGGGCGCGCTTCGTGCTCGATCCGTCGGCCGCGGCCAGCCTGACGCGATTCCGCAGCCCGTGGCTGGTCGGCTCGGTGCGGGAGTTCGGCCTAGAATGGGACGCGGGCCTGACCAAGCGCGCCGTGCTGTGGCTGGCCTTCCAACTCAAGAAGCCGATCCTCAAACTGACGGACGAGGACTACAACGAACATGGACTGCAGGAACTGCTCAGCGAGCGCGGGGGCGCGTACGACATCAACATCCAGGTGTTCAAGTCGCTCCAGAAGACCATAACCGGCTGGCCGGGAGGGAAGAAGGACCGTCCGCGCTTTGTGGTGGGCACGGGTGTGGACGCGGCCAACGGGCCGGACATCTACCCAAAGCGTGTGCTGGTGTTCAGTCCGCACCCGGACGACGACGTGATCTCGATGGGCGGCACGTTCATCCGCCTGTGCGACCAGAAGCACGAAGTGCATGTGGCCTACCAGACCTCGGGCAACATCGCGGTGTTTGACGACGAGGTGATCCGACACCTCGACTTCGTGCAGGAGTTGTGCGAGAGCATGAGTTTCGGGTCCGAGCGGGCCGCGGCGCTGGCGTCGGAAGTGGCCGAGTGCATCAGGAACAAGCGCCCGGGCGACGTGGACAGCCCCGACCTGCAGCGTGTAAAGGGCTTGATCCGGCGCAGCGAGGCACGGGCGGCGGCACGCTACTCGGGCGTGCGACCCGAGCGGATTCACTTCCTCGACCTGCCCTTCTACGAAACGGGGCGCGTCAAGAAGAAGCCGCTGGGCGAAGAGGACGTGTGCATCACCATGGAGATTCTCGAACGGATCAGGCCGCACATGATCTACGTGGCGGGCGACCTCTCTGACCCTCACGGGACGCACCGGGTGTGTCTGGCGGCGGTGACCACGGCCCTGCATCGCCTGGCCGACCGCGCCTGGATGAAGGACTGTGAAGTGTGGATGTATCGCGGCGCCTGGCAGGAATGGGAGCCACACGAAATCGACATGGCCGTGCCGCTCAGCCCCAGCGAGGTGGAGCGAAAACGCACCGCGATTTTCAAGCACGAAAGCCAGAAGGACAAGGCTCCATTCCCCGGCGCCACCGACTCGCGCGAGTTTTGGCAGCGGGCCGAAGAACGCAACCGTCACACGGCCCAGTTGTTCGATCAGTTGGGTCTACCCGAGTACCAGGCGATCGAGGGCTTCGTGCTGTGGCGTCCGAGTGAATCCGATGGCTCGTTGGCCCCCGCGCAGCGCGGGCGTGAGGAGGCACGGGTGTGATTGGGCGCGTGGGCGTGTGTTCGTGGTCGCTGCAGGCAACCGGGCCCGAGGATCTGGCCGTGAAGTTGGCTCGCGTCGGCGCCACCGGCGTGCAGATCGCACTCGATCCATTGCGAACCGGCGCCTGGGGCATCGGCGCCACGGTCCGGGCGCTCGCCGACATCGGAGTGGCCATTGTCTCGGGCATGATGACCACGAAAGGCGAGGACTATTCGACGCTCGAGACCATCCGCGTGACCGGCGGCCTGCGTCCTGACGAGCACTGGGCGGAGAATCTCCGTGCGGCCGAGGACAACGCACGCCTGGCAAGTGAATTGGGGTTGCGAATCGTGACGTTTCACGCCGGCTTCCTGCCGCACGAGCGGAGCGACCCGGAGCGTGCGGTCATGTTGGAGCGGCTGGGCAAGGTGATTCGCGTCTTTGCCGCGCGTGGCGTCTCGGTGGGATTTGAGACCGGTCAGGAGACAGCCGGCACCCTGCTCGAGGCGCTGGGCGAGTTGCCCGGGGCGGCGGTCAACTTCGACCCTGCGAACATGATCCTCTACGGCATGGGCGACCCGGGCGACGCGATGCGCAAGTTGTCATCGCGCATCATCCAGGCGCACGTCAAGGATGCGGTGCCGGCTCGGCAGCCCGGCGACTGGGGGACCGAGGTGCCGGTGGGCACGGGCAAGGTTGACTGGAAGGCGTTTTTCGAGACGGCCCGCCGGTGCGAGCGATCGATCGACCTGTTGGTCGAGCGCGAGGCCGGCGACGACCGCATCGGTGACATCCGCGCGGCGCTGGCACTGATCGCGGCGAACACCAAGTGATCGGGCAAGCCGGAAGGGGCCAGGCGTGAGCACGCAAACGGTCGGTGTCGGCATCATCGGGCTTGGGTTCATGGGGCGCACCCACGTGGCGGCCTACCAGCGGGCCCAGGCCGACGGACTGCCCTGCCGCGTCGCGGGCGTGTGCGACCAGAACGTCGAGCGACTCAACGCGCGCGCGGACGGCGCCGGCAACCTCGACAGCGGCGCGAGCGGCGGGCGGCTGTTCGATCCGGCGCAGGTTTTCACGACGGGCGATGTCGATGCGCTGCTCGCACGCGCTGACGTGCAGTTGGTCAGCATCTGCACGCACACCGACACGCACGTCGACCTGGCGCTGCGGGCGCTGCGTGCAGGCAGGCACGTCGTGGTGGAAAAGCCGGTGGCTTTGACGGTCGATGGAGTCGATGAGTTGATCGCCGAGTCGGCACGCACAGGGCAGGTGTGCATGCCGGCCATGTGCATGCGCTTCTGGCCCGGCTGGTCGTGGTTGAAGGAAGCCGCGCAGGACCGTCGCTACGGTCGCGTGGTGTCGGCTCGGTTTGAGCGCCTGGGCGCTGCCCCGGCCTGGGGTGATGGTTTCTACGCCAACCCGCAGCGCAGCGGCGGCGCGCTCTTCGACCTCCATGTGCATGACGTCGACTTCGTGCATTTTCTCTTCGGGCCGCCGGAGTCGGTGCACGCGGTGGGGACACCGGCGCACGTCACCGCCTGCTTCAACCTGGCTGACGTACCCGGGCAGGTGGTGGCCGAGGGTGGGTGGCTCACCTCGCCCAGGTTCCCCTTCCGCATGCGCTACATCGTGGAGTTTGAGCGGGCGGTGGCCGACTTTGACCTGTTGCGCGACCCGGTGCTGCTGGTGCATGGGGCCGACTCGTCCGACGCAATTCCGCTGCCGCCGGGCAACGGGTACGACGGGGAGATTCGCCACGCAGTGGCGCTGGCGGCGGGGCTGGCGGCCAATCCACAGGCTTCGCTGCTCGACGCCCGCGCCGTCACCCGAGCCATCCTGGCCGAACGGGAAAGCATGCGGATTGGGGTTCCTGTCAAGGTGGGAGGCGTATAGGGCCCGAATCTCGGACCTTCGCAGGGATGGGGCAGTGCGATCGGCCACTCCGCACTTGGTTGCGGACGCCCGGGCCGCTACCCTGTGTGTCGGAGAGCCGGGCGATTTCCCCGGAAGGAGACAGAGATGAAAACGACCATCATCATGGTGGTGGGGTTGGCCTGCTCATGGGCGGCGGCCGGTCCGGAGTGGATTGAAGCCGGTGACGCCGGCCCGGTTCCCGGTTCGGCCCAGTCGGTGACGGGCGGCGGGGGGCCGGTGACCAAGATCATCGGCGACCTGTACGGGCCTTCGTCGATGCCTCACCGGGTGCAGGACGACTTCCAGGACATGTACCTGATCTACATCTGCGATCCGATTGCGTTCCGCGCCACCACACTGCCTGCCTACAAAGGGTTTGCGGACTTCGACCCCTCGATGTGGCTGTTCAGCGCTGACGGGAGCGGTCTACTTGCCAATCTCGATGCCGGTCCGGGCGAGCCCAACGTCTTCATGCTCAACGAGGCGACCGACGCGACCGGCTCGGCCGTGCTGGTGCCGGGGCTTTACTACCTGGCGATCTCAGGTGCGGGCAGCGTGCCCGTGTCTGACCCCGGCGGACTCGACATCTTCCACTTCATCTTCCCAGGCGAAGTGTCAGGCCCGGACGGGCCCGGCGGCATGAACCCGATCACCGGCTGGTCGGGTCCGGGTCAATGGGGGCACTACGAGATCGCGCTGTGGGGGGTATGCACGATCGTTCCGGCGCCCGGCGTGCTTGGATTGCTGAGTTCATTCGGGCTGGTTGCCCTGCGCCGCCGTCGCTGAGTCGGCGGTGGAAAGTCGAGCCCGGATGCGATCCAGGTCGTCCAAGCGGCCCAGACGCTCGTACACCATGAGCATCGTGCCGATGTTGCGACGCACGTCGGGATCGTCGTCGGTGCGATGTCGGCTCATGATCTGATCGGCCCGCTCGCTCTCGGCACACGCCTCCTCGTCGCGTCGCAGGGCGGAAAGAACGCGGGCTCGAGCAGCCCCAAGCAGCCCGTAGTCCCAGTGAGCAGGTGGACGGCTTGACGTGCCCAGCGCCTGGAAGGCCTGGTCTGCCAGCGCCAACGCCTCGACCGCACGACCATCGGCCAGGTCGACTTCGGCGAGCAGCCGCAGCGACTCGGCGATCTGATCGCCGGACACGCCACGCTCGCGGCGCAGTCGCAGCGACTGCTCGAGCCACCGCCGCGCACCCGGCAGATCGGATCCCTCGAGCAGTCGGTTGCGACCCAGTTCGGCAAGCGTGCGGGCGTAACTCTCGCTGTTGGGCTCGGTCTTCTCCTTGATGGCCCTGGACCGCTCGAGTTGCCGGCGCGCCATCTCGTACTCACCTAGGTTCGTGAGCACCAGCCCGAGGTTGTGCGTGACGCGCCCGGCCGGCAGGCTGTTGGGGCCCAGGCCCGGGTCACGTTCGACGGCGGCGAGCACCTCCTGCATCGACTCCCGGGCCCGCCGATAGTCGCCCTGCAGCATCTGGAACGTCGTGACGCCGAAGAGGGTGTTGAGAATGCGCGCATCGTCGGGGGGCAGAATGCGCTTGCGGATCGCCAGCGCCTGCTGCCAGTACCGCCCGGCCTCGGGCAGGTTGCCCAGTTCCTGCAATGTTGCGGCTAGGTGGTGCATGGTGCGCGCCACGTCGTCGTGATCCAGACCATACAACTCCGTGCGCATTTCCAGCGCCGCGCGATACAGTTGCTCGGCCTCGGCAAATCGGGCCTGCTTGAAGCGCAGCCGCCCGAGGTTCTGCAGCGAACGCGCCAGCGCCGGGTGCGGCGGCTTGTACATCTCCGCTCGCAATGCCCGAGCCTTGAGCAGTTCACGCTCGGCGTCCTCCAGTTTCCCCTGGAAGATGTATGCCGAGCCGACCGCATCGCGCAACGGCGCCTCCACATCGGGCCGGTCCTTCACGTTGGCCTCGACTTCGTGCAGCAGGGTCACCAGGAAGCCCGACAGCGAGTCCACGCTTTCCATCGAGGTTTCGCCGTCGATGCGCTCGAGCGAGTCCGACATAGCCATCACGCTCTGCATGAGTGTCTGGTTCTCGCGTTGCACGCGCAGCGAGAGCATGATGGCGACCACCGACGAGGCGACAATGAGCAGCAGAAACGCCACGCCCACCCCCGCGGCCACGCGGTGGCGGATGAGCGACTTGCGGGCCAGGTACCAGAAATCGTGGGCGCGGGCCCTGATTGCTCGCCCGTGCAGCCACGCATCCAGTTCATCGCGCAGGTCGCCGGCGGTCTGATATCGCTCCTGCGGCTTCTTGGCCAGCGCGGTCAGGATGATCGTCTCCAAGTCGCGATCGATCAGCGGATTCAGCGTCCTCGGCTGCGTGGGCGGCTGCGTGGTGATCCGGGCGACGATGTCCGACAGCGCCCCGGCGCCCTTGACCGGCCTCTCGCCCGTGCACGCCTCGTAGAGCATGACGCCCAGCGCGTAGATGTCCACGCGCACGTCCACCAAGTCGGCGTCCTGCGAGAGTTGCTCCGGGGCGGCGTAGGCCAGCGTGCCGACAAACTCGCCGGTGCGCGTCGTCGCGACCCCGCCGGCCTCTTCGTCAAAGGCCTTGGCGATGCCGAAGTCGAGCACGTGCGGAACCCCCTTGGCGTCCACCAGCACGTTGCCTGGCTTGAGGTCGCGGTGGATCACGCCGCGCTGGTGGGCGTAGCGGATCGCGTCGCAGATCGTCGAGAACAATGCCCCGATGGCGCGCAGGTCGCCCCTCTCACGGAGCGGCCTGGTGAACTCGTCCAGGCGCTCGCCCTCGACCAGTTCCAGCGCGATGTAGTTCGTTCCCAGCGGTGTGCGGCCGCTTTCGTGCACCGTCACGATCGAAGGGTGCTTGAGTCGCGCCGCCAGTTTCACCTCGCGCTCGAAGCGCAGCCGCTGCGTCTCGGTGGCAAAGGCGCCCTGGATCAGAGTCTTGACAGCCACCAGCCGGTCGGTCGCCTTCTGCCGCGCCTTGTAGACTACTCCCTGCCCGCCGCGATGGATTTCGCCGAGCAGTTCGTACCCGCCGATGCTGTCCAGTTCGGGTGCCTTGCCGTCGGTGGTGCGCAGTTCGGCGAACAGTTCGTTGTCCCTGCGGATCTGCTCGAGACGCTCGCTCAGTTCCGGAGAGGCGCGGACGCGGGCCAGCAGATCAGGATCGTCGATCAGCCCCTGCGCGATCTGTTCCAGTTGGTGCAGCGAAATCGACTCGTCGGAGCACACGGCGCTACTCCTCGCCGTCGTAGATCGCCTCGAGTCGGCTGACGATTTCGCGCAGACGCTGGGCCACGCGGCTCTTGGCGCGGTACACGTCTTCGATGCTCATGCCCAGTTGGTCGGCCACCATCGCCGGCGGACACCCGCCGTGCACGAGCAGTTCAAATGCCTCGATCGTCTTCTCGTTGGTCTTCGTCCCCGTGCGCAGTTCCTCCATTGCCTGGCGGAGGATGACCTGTCGTCGCTCGACCTGCCAGATCTGCGTGAGCGTGTACTCGTCGCTCAGGTCGACGACCTGTGTGCCCGCCTGCTGCTCGCCCCGCACAGACCGGGCCCGGTAGACGGCCGCGACGCGTGTGCGGGCGATCGACAGCAGCCACGAACGCAGTTTTCCGCGCCCCCGATCGTACTTGCCCGCCCGATATTCCTCGACAAATCGGACCAGCGTCTCCTGAGCCACGTCGGCCGCGTCGTTCTCATCCAGCCCGAGTTTGCGGGCAAACCCGACCAGGATCGCCCCGTAGCGGCGGGCAAAGTCAAACCAGACCTGCTCGTTGCCCGGTTCGTGGAGCCCCGCCAGCAGGGCCGTCGATGTGCGCGTCAGGTCCATGTGTTCCGTCCGATAGTCCGATCCCCGGCGACTGTAGCGAGTGTAACGCAACATCGGCCTGTTTGTGCGGGAAAAGCGCTGGACGCTTTGGAAGCCCTTGGGCGGGCCGGGGAATGCAGTCGATTCCAGAGCCGGAAAGTCCTTGAGGAATTCCCATGCCTAGGCCACTCATCCTGCTGGTTGATGACGAACGTCCTATCACCTCGATCATGCGGCGCAAACTCGAGCAGCATGGGTACGAGGTCATCGAGGCGGGGGATGGAGAAGAGGGTCTGAGCGTCGCCCGCCAGCGCCGTCCTGACGCCGTGGTCACCGACCTCCAGATGCCGCACATCAGCGGGCTGGAACTGTCCGTGGCCCTGCGCCGCCTGCCGGAAACCTCGACCACGCCCATCATCATGCTCACCGCACGCGGGCATTACGTCGACCAGAGTGTCCTCTCGCGGACGAACATTCGCAAGTTGGTGAGCAAGCCCTTCAGCGCCCGCGAGATCCTCGAAGCGGTCCATGAGATCCTGCGGCCTTCGGCCCGTTCGGAGGCCGCCTGAATGGACGCCATCCTGCGTGAGGCTTTCGATCGCTTTTCGGGTGCCTGCGGGCGTCTGGGCGTTCCGGCCTGGCGGGTTGACCACATCCGTCGCGAGGCGGCTTCGCCCGGTGACGGCGTGGTCAGCCGCTTCGCCGCCAGCCCTGCCGTGGTCGAGCGCGTGGCATCGACGGCCTGCCGCTTCGATCAATCGCCCGAGGGCGTGGTCCTTGCCCCAATGACTCCAGGCGCCTGGCTCATCATGATCCGCGAGCAGGTGCGATCGCGGCGGTATTCCTGGGCCTGTACGCTGGCCGCCACTCCGGGCGCGCTGGCAGGAGGCGAACTCTGCGATCTGGACCCGGACCTCTGGCCGATCGCCGGAGACCTGGCCTGCGCGCTTCACCGCGCTGCAGTGGCCGACTTTGCCCAGGCCGAGGCGCGGGCCAGTCTGCTGGCCGACTTGCACCGTCAGTGTGTGCTGGGGTCACTCGCTGAGCGGTCGATCGACGAGTTCACCGACCAGTTGACGCAGAGTTACGAGTCATCGACGCTGCTGTTCCGCGTAGGGCAGCGGATGAGCGAAATCGCCGCGCCTGGCGATTTCATCGAGAACGTGATGACCGACCTGTTCGAAAGCACCGAGTTCGCCTGGTGTGCCATGCTGCGCCTGCCAGACGAGTTCCTCGATCGCGCCGGCGTGCCGGTTACCTGCCTGCGCTTTGACTCCGCTCGATTTTCAAGGGACGCCGTCGAAGCCGGGGCCCACCTGATTTGCAAGTCCGGGCGCCTCTCCGAGCAGCCCTCCATCATCGAGCGTCCCTTCGGACTACCCGATGACCTGGGCCCGGAAGTGGTGGCGGTCGCCCTCGGCGACGAGGCGCGTCCTATCGGCATGCTCGCGCTGGGGGCACGCACCGGGCGCGAATGGGCCGTCAGCAGCCACGACACCCTGCCCGTGCAGGCTGTCGCGGCCTCGGTCACCGCCTACCTGCGCATCGCGCGCCTCTATCGCCTGCAGCACGAGTCGTTCGTGGGCACGCTCGGGGCGTTCTCGGCCGCCCTCGACGCCAAGGACCGCTACACCCAGGGTCACTCGCAGCGTGTCGCGACGGTCGCACGCATGATCGCACAGGCCGCCGGTCTCGAGGGGAACTTGTGCGAGTCAGTCTATATCGCCGGCTTGGTGCATGACATTGGCAAGATCGGCGTGCCTGAATCGCTGCTCTGCGGCACCGGCAAGATGTCCGATGCCGAGTTTGCCATCATGAAGTCTCACCCCGAAATCGGCGAGCGGATTCTGCGCGGCGTGCCGTTGCTGGCCGGCGCGCTGCCCGGCGTGCTGCATCACCACGAGCGATGGGATGGGTGCGGCTATCCGGCGCGACTGGCGGGCCAGCAGATCCCGCTGATGGCCCGCATCCTGGCCATTGCCGACTCCTTCGACGCGATGAGTTCGACCCGGACCTATCGCGTCGGACAGGATCGCCAGCGCGTGCTTGATGAGATCCGCCGCTGCTCGGGCCAGCAGTTCGATCCTGATCTGGTCGAGGTCTTTCTCTCGCTTGACCTGTCGGAGTACGACCGCCTGCTCGCCGAAGCCGAGAAGGCCTCCAGCGCCAAGGCCGCGTGACCCGCGGCCGCCTTCACGGCAGCACCTCGCGCCGCCGCGATCCGGGACGCTCGACCAGGTCCGTCGAACTCGTCAACGACGGCTCTAGGATGATTGACCTCAGTTGAACCACCTGCCCGTTCGTCGCCCGGACCGTGATTTTCACCGGCCCGTACGGCGTGTTGCTCAGCGTCCCATCACCCGGGTCGTCCAGACTCGCCTCGACGAGGGTGCTCCCCACGCGAAACACGTTGAACCAGGTGTTGGTCGGCAGCGTCCGCCATCCGGTGGTCTTCTCCAGCGATTTCCACATCACTTCCACCCCGGACTCGGCATGCCGGGCCGTCTGCCGGATCGTGTGGTCGAGGTCACCTCCGGACAGGCGTTCGCGCGCGAGTAGCGCCGCCGCGGCGGCCGCACCCACCACGAACACCGACGCGCTGAGCACCACCACGTACACCGAGCCGCGACGCTGCGCTTGCACGGGCCGCCTCATGGTCCCACTCCCGGCCCGGCATCGGTTCGCACACCCTCGAGCGCACACAGCAGCACGTCGCCGCGATACACCCCGACTCGCACCACCGTGTAATCGGCCCAGATCCCAGTTCCCGGCTGATGGCCTTCCTTGGCCCCGGTTGACAGCGTCACCACGCGGGTCAGATGCGCCGCTCCGGAGATCGGCGCGCCCGAGGCGTATGCAACCGGTGATTCCTTCCAGTTGCTGTAGTCATCAACGTCATCAAAATCCGCCCGCTTGCTCTCTCCTGTGTCCGGGCCCGCAGGGGCCCCGGGTGCCTGCGGGTCGGTCAGCGACTTCTGCAGGATCTCTCCGAGCAGTTCATCAGCCAGCCACATCGCCTGGCGCCGCTGATCGGCCACGCTCACCAACCCACGCGACGACACCGACGCACTCAGCGCCCCGGCCAGCAGCACCGACACCACGATCGTGCTCAGCACCGTCTCGACCATCGTGATGCCGCGCCGGTTCACTTGGTCACCCCTCCGACACGCACGTCCACCCAGTCAACCAGCACCGTGCTAGCCGTGCCATACATGATGAAGGGCGTCGGCGTGGCCAGCGAAAGGCTGGATCGGGTGTAGCCGCTCGCCCCGAGTAGAGCGTCGTTCACGTACAAGGTCACCACATCCTTGTCGGGTGTGACCAGACAGCGAAGATCGAGCGTGTCCAGCGAGAGACTGCGATCAATCAGCAGCGTCGCTGGAAAAGGCCAGTTCTCGTACAGACGCACCCGGACCACGGCCGCACTGGTCCGGTCTACCCGAAGCGTGAGTTTGGAGCCCAGTCCGCCGGACTTGTCCGCGTAGACAGTCCCGTACCACTCCTGCCCGCTGCTAGTGATGCGCAGGCGGGTGGCAAACTCGGAAGGCTGCGTGAAATCCTGCGCCGAGGACAGGGCCATCGACTTCTTTGCCTTGAGCCATCCGCCACTCAGATCGGAGTCGGCATAACTCCCGGAGGTCATGCTCCAGTCTGGCGTGCCATCGCCGTTGACATCCTGCGTGGTCGGGTTGCGCTCGAAATCGGTGCGCCACCCGTCGGCGAGCACCTCGCACCCGTTGGGCAGACTGATGGAGGCCGAGAGCGACTGCCCGAGCATGTCGGTCAGTTCCACCCCGATCGAACTCGTGTAAGTCCGTTCCAGCGTGACGCTGGTCGTCGGGGTCACGTAAGTGCCGTCCACGCTGACGAAGAGTGAACGATTCGACACCCCCGCCCATGTCGAGCCGCTGTTGCTCGTCGCCGACATGCCGCTGCCCGAGCCCGTCGCCCGCTTCAAGTCAAACTGCCATACCCAATCTGAACCGGTGTTGATGAAGCAGACGCAGACGCGCTGCGTCGGCAGCAGGTAGGGCATGCCGCTCACGGCAAGCGTGGACCAGTTCGACAGGTCGCCGGAAAAACTGAAATCCTTCATCTGGGCCTGGTACAACACCGTGCTGGTCGGCAGCCCGGAGTCGTCGGCCAGGCGGATCTGCACGATCCGCTCGCTGTCCGTGCCCGAGTTGCTCAGTTTGCGAATCATCGCGCGCAAATGCGTAATGGTCCACACCCCCGACCCAGCCGGCAGCACGGGCGACACCATCTGCGCGTACCCGGTGTAGGGAAGGAAGTTCTGCGTTGTGGCCGAGGCGCCCAGGTCGGCCGGCGCCGTCCCCAGTGTCGACGCGGCGCTTATCTGTGTGGTTATCGGCACGCTCGTGCTCCGCGTCCATGTCTGACTCGTGAAGCCCACGTTCCCAGCCTTGCCCAGCAGTTGGTCAGACTCCGCGTTCAGGGTGCGATTGAGCGGCGAGCCCTCCGTGCCGTCCCACGAGTGGCGCAGCACGTCGGCCCTTCCATCCGCGTTGCGGTCAGGAAGGCACACTTCCACGCTCTTCGAGTCGATCGAGCGCAGCCGGGTCGCTCCGTCAAGGTCAACCCTCACTTGCTCCAGCGCCAGCGCCAGTGCGTCGCGGCCCCTCGAACGCTCGTCGGGCAGCGCGCTGGTGGCCAACCCCAGGGCCGCGGACACCCCGACGAGGATCAGGCCGAGAATCGCTAGCGAGATCACCAGTTCGGCCAGTGTAAACCCGCGCACACTTGCGCGCCTTACAGCCCCAGCACGCCCATGAGCACCATCCACAGCGCATCGCCCTCCCGTGCCTTCTGGGTATCGGAGGTCCGCGAACCGATCTTGACGATGAGTTGGGCGCCGCCTCGCCGGATCAGGAACGTCGAGTCGACGTCGGCCTGCCCCCAGCCATCGACCACCACCGCCGCCGCGCCCTCGAAATCACAGGCAACGATGTCCACCCGATAGGGCTCACGCGACAGTCGGAGTTCAATGGCCGCGCCCGAGGGAGGCGTCAGCATGATCAGATCCCGTGACGGGTCGCAACTGACCCGCACCGACGCGCTGGTCGCTTGGGCCAGCCGCGTCGCCTCGGAGTAGAAACTCGTGATACGGTCTGCGGCCTGCTCGACGCCCGATCGATTCGTCGCCGCGCTGAATCGCGGGGCGGCAATTCCGGCGAACACACCCAGGATCGCCAGCACCATCACCAGTTCAGCAACGGAAAAGCCACGGCTCCTCTTGGGAGCCGCGGCCTGGTGCGCAACTGCTGGGGGTGACTCAATAGTCGGCATACGGAGTGCCGGCCGCGTCGGTCTCGGTGCTGGGCAGGTTGGCCGAGATCTCGCCGGTTGACTCGTTGTAGAGCCAGCCTTCCGAGCCGCCGCCTGTGCCCGCGACCGCACCCGACCCCTTGTTCGAACCGACCTTCAACTTCGGAACCGCGCGCAGGTAAGGGCCGTAGATGTACGCCCCGGTCTTGGTCGCGCTGGTTGCGCCGTCGACGTCGGAATACTGCGTCAACTGGGCCGTGAAGGTGGCCAGTTTGGGGAAGGCCCCTTGATGCTCGGTCTCGTACAGCGCGATCGCGTTGCGAAGCACGGCAAGGTCGGCGACCAGCGCCGAATCGGCCGCGCCTGACGCACCGCGACTCATGCGCGGAATCGCAATGGCCCCGATGATCCCCAGGATCACCACCACCACCACCAGTTCGATCAGGCTGAACGCGCGATTCCTCATCCGCAACGACGCAAGCATGGCTGACTCCCCGTGTTCCGCTGTTGAGCAATGGGCCGTGTTGCCCCCGGAATCCATCGGATTGTCGGCCAAGGTGGTTCAGTTCCTAATGAGAAACTTCTTCCACCAACCGCTCGCCAGAGAGCGATAACGTCACCCGCACGCCGTCCACCTCGATCGTGGCCGTCCGCGCGCTCAGTTCGGTGAGTGTGAATCCGTCACGCGAGGCACCCAGGCCCACTGGCCGGCCGTTGAGCACCGCGTACCCGCCCGATTCGGTGAGCACGATGGCCGACAGCGTGGGCGTCCGCGATATCGGACGCGTCTCCGCCCGCGCCTTCTCGATCACCGGCTCGAATGCCCCTGGTACTGGCACGTCATTCGGCAGCAATGACGCGAACGCATCCAGACAGATCGGCTGCTCAGCCAGCCCCGCCAACGGGTTCACGCTTGGCTCCGACGCGGCAAGCAACTTCTCCGCCAGTCCGCTCACCTTTTTCAGGTCCAGCGCCGGCCTCGACTCGATCAGCGCCGAATCGGCGGCCGCGGTCGCTGGGCCCGGCAGCACGACCAGCCGATCCACCGCCAACGTAACAAGCCCAAGGGCAAGAACCGCCAGAGCCCCCTTTTGACGCTTCGACATCCCCATGCTTGAGAGATGCCGAACGCCGGGAAGAAAGCCAACCCATTTCTGGGATCAGATCATCCGCCGCTCGGCACAGACCGCACAAACCATACCAGTTCGAGGTCGAAACTCGAACCCTGTCGCGCCGGGTCCGAACGGATGTCGAGCACCCGCACCGCGATCGTGATGTCGCGCACCCGCAAGTCATGGAGGAACGCGGCCACGTCTGGATAGCGGCCGCGCCCGCGCACCTCCATGGGAATCCGATCAAATCCCTTTCCCTTCTCCACCGGGCGAGGCGTCAGCGCGTCGATAACCAGCCCTCTGGCTTCGGCCGCCTGCCCCACCATCGCGAGAATGTCGCTCACTCCCTCGCGCGAGCCGAGTGTAACCGCCCCCTCGCTCAATCGCTCCTCGATGATCGACAACGCGGCCTCGTAGCCCTGCGTCGCGATGCGCTGCGCCTCGACCTGCTCGGACAGCGTGAGCAACTCGGTGTTCAGTTCGCCCGTCGCCGCATGAGCGGCAAGCACCGGGTGCAGGCCGAAGAAATAGCCTGCAGCACACAAGCCTAGTGCGACCATCCCGCCGACCACGTCGATCTTCAGTCGCTCGGCCCTTATGGACTTCATCGCAGGGCCTCCGCCTGCTCGCGCAGTCCCGCGACCGCGCAGCGCAGTTCAAATCGATACATCGCGCCTCCGGGCCCGTCGATGCGGCGTGTGCCGGCCAGCGTGATCGAATCAAATGCCTTCGAAGTGCGCGCGCACTCAAGGTAGACCGTGGCCAGATCCTGCGTGGGGCACAGTCCGATGATCCGCACCTCGAAAACCGGGCTGGACGTGGCAGCCTGCACCGACACGCTCTCCAGTCTTGTTCCCTCCGTGCACCAGGAGGCCAGCATCGCCAGAAGGGCCGACAGATCGGGCTGCCGAGCGATGCGCGTCATCAGATCCACCTCCGCAACGTGCTTCTCCAAGGCCGCGGCCTGTTTCGACGCCGTCTGCAGCATCTGGTTCGAATCCATGCGCAGGCGCGTCCGTCGCAGTTCCAGCCCGGCCGTCGCCGGTGCCAGCGACTGGCAGGTCGCGATGCCCATGGCCGTGACGGCCGCGCCGACGATCAGCCCGCGCGCCCACCCGTTCATGCGCCTGGCCAGCATGCGCCGGCGGGAGTACTCAAATGGAAGGAGATTGATCGGACGCATCAATGCTCCTCTCCCCACAGCGCCAGCCCGCAGGCCGGCAGGAAGATCGGTTCACCCGTGTGATCCGCAGCACGCGGATGAAAGGGAACCATTTGTCCCGGCTCGGCACGCCGAGCGCCCACGTCGGGCGAGGTTGCCAGAGGTTCGATGAGCGCCTCGATGCGCGCCCCGCCGCCGGCGATGAGCACGTCGCAGCACCGCGCCCCCGGGAATCTCCTCGCCAGATAGGTCAGCGTCAAGTCCAGTTCCGACACCAGGTTCTCGCCGACTCTTCGGGCCGCCGCGAAGAAACCGGCGCGCGCCAGATTCCATGCGTGCGACTGGACGCTCAGGTCCATGACCAGACTCTCGAGCACCAGGCGTTCGCCCATCGCCACACGCGGGAGCGACGCGCCGACCTGCGCCAGCCCCGAGTCCTCTAGGCGTCGCACAAAAACCAGCCGATCGTCAAAGTAGGCCGCAATCTCGACGCACGACCAGCCCACGTCAACCAGCACCACCAGTTGATCGCTCTGTGCCTGCCGGGCGCACAGCCGCGCAGCGGCGCCGACGCGCAGATCCACCGCCTGGATGTCAAAGCCTGCTGCTGCCAGCGGCTCGATGGCCGAGTCCACCGTGGTGATCGGCGCCGCGACGCTCATGAATGTGTCCTGCGCGCTGGCTCGCGTCGGAGCCGGCACACGCCACCACTGCGCGGTGTAGGTGTCAGCCTCCCAGCGAGCCAGCCGTCCGACCTCGCCGAGTATGATGCGATTGAGCGCGTGCTCATCGCTCACCGGCGGAGCCTCGAGTTCCTCCATTCGCACGTCGCGCGCGTTCAGCCCGATGATCACTGGTGACGGCTCGAAGCCCTGCCGCAGCAGCGTCTCGGCGATCACCACCATCTCCTCCGCCTCCAGTCCCGCGCCCTCCCCCTTCCGCGGAAACGCCGCCACTCGCTCGATGCGCCGAGATCGATCGCACTGCGCGGCCTTGACCCACGCACGCCCGATGTCCAGCCCGATCTGTCGCGCGCCGCGTCTCATCCCTTGGGTGTCCCCTGCGTCATGGTGGTCAGGTCGAAAAGCGGGAGGAACATGCTGATGGCCACGAATCCCACCACCACCCCCAGCCCGACGAGAATGACCGGCTCGATGATGCTCGAGATGGACTTGACCAGCGTTTCGTTGTCCTCATCCATGAACTCAGCCAGGCTCGAAAGCACCGGTCCAAGCCGACCTGTGCGCTCGCCGTTGGCGACCGACTCGACAATCGCGGGCGGAATGGCCGGCTCGGTCGCAAATACCTTGCTCAGCGGCTCACCCCTGGACACGTCTTCCCCCGCGTTGGAGAGCAGAAGGGCGTAACGAGAACTGGACACCGACTGCTCAGTCAGTTGCAGGGCCTCGAGCAGCGGAACACGCGCCTCCAGCAGCACGCCAAGCAGCCGCACGATGCGGGCCACCAGCAGCGACTTGACGATCTTGCCGACCAACGGCGCGTCGAGCATCAGGTGTTCGAGCCACACCCTGCCGCGCGGGCTGCGAAAGAGTTGGTACGCGCCGAAGCCCCCTCCGATCAGCACCGGCGGGAAGGCCCACCAGTACCCACGCATGGTCTGCCCGATGAGGAGCAGTGCCTCGGTCGTAGCCGGGAGCGGGGCGTCCAGCGCCTCGAACATCGTCGTAAAACGCGGAAGCACAAATGTGAGCATGAGCACCAGCACGCACACCGACACGACCATCAGCACGGCCGGATACAGCATCGAGCCGAGAATGGCGCTGGTGACCTTCTCCTGCTGGCGCGCCAGCCGCGCCATGCGGTCGAGCATCTTCTCCAGCCCGCCGCTGCTCTCGCCTGCCCGCACCAGGCTGCACGCCACGGGATTGAACAAGGTCGGGTGGGCGGCAAAGGCTTCTGACAGCGGCGCACCGTCCTCGACGCGAGAGCGAATGTCCGCCAGCGCCGCTTTCCAGCGCGGATCGCGCATCTGCCGCTCGATGGCGCCCAGCGCCTCGACCAGCGGCGTCCCCGTCGAAATCAGCAGCGACAACTGCCGGGCCAGCAGCGACATGCCCTTCAGACGCTTGAGGCTGGGCAGCCCGCCGCGCCCCCGGCTCGCAACGGCAATCGCGCCGGTCGTCAGTTCCGTGACGTACATCCCATTCTGGCGCAGTTTGGCCCGTGCCTCCTCCAGGGAGCCCGCCTCGACGCTCCCGCTGACCGTCCGCCCGGCGCGGTCATAGGCCTGGAACGAGAGTTTCATGCCACTTTCCTCAGACTGGGCGTCGTCGGCGCATCGTCTTCGTCCGAATGCGTCACACGCACGACTTCCTCAAGACTGGTGCGGCCCTCCAGCGCAATGGCGATGCCCTCGTCACGCAGCGACAACGCCCCGCCCTCCCTCAGTTTCTCGCGGATCTCGTGCGTCGAGCGCCCGTGGTAGATCATCCGCCGGATCGTCGGCGTCACCTCCATCACTTCATACACCCCCACGCGCCCACGGAAGCCCGTATCGTGGCACTGCATGCACCCGTCACCCTTGCGGAACGAGCGACCGGCCAACTCGGGCCGACCCAGATCCTCGATCAGAGCCGGCGACGGGAAGTACTTGGTGGCGCAGCCCGGACAGATCGTGCGAGCCAGCCGCTGCGCCACCACGCCGTTGAGTGCGGCCGAAAGCAGGTACGGCTCGACGTTCATGTCCACCAGGCGTGCCACCGCGCCCGGTGCGTCATTGGTGTGCAGCGTCGCCAGCACCGAGTGCCCGGTCAGCGCCGCCTGCACGGCCACGCGCGCCGTCTCCTCGTCGCGGATCTCCCCGACCATGATCACGTCCGGATCCTGCCGCAGAATGCTGCGCAGGGCGCGGGCGAAGGTCATCCCGATGTTGTCCTGCACCTGGATCTGGTTGACCAGGTCCAGTTGATACTCCACCGGATCCTCCACCGTCACGATGTTGCGCTCCGGGCTGCGCAGCAGGTCGAGGGCCGAATACAGCGTGGTCGTCTTCCCGCTGCCCGTCGGGCCGGTGACCAGGATCAGCCCGTGTGGCTGCCGCAGCACACGCTTGAACGTGGTCAGCGCGTCCACGCGGAAACCCAGATCCTCGAGCCGGACGTGGAGGTTCTCCTTGTCCAGGATGCGAATCACCAGTTTCTCGCCCAGCAGCGTCGGCATGCTGGAGACGCGCAGGTCAATTTCGCGGTTCTCGGCCACGATGCGCACGCGACCTTCCTGCGGCAGACGCTTCTCGGCAATGTCCATCTTCCCGATCACCTTGACGCGCGACACGATGGCCGAGTGCATCCCCGCCGGCGGACGCATCAGGTCGCGCAGCATGCCGTCCACCCGATAGCGGATCAGCGTGCCCTGCTTGCTGGGCTCGATGTGGATGTCGCTGGCCTTGTCGCGCACCGCCGTCAGCAGCGCAATGTTTACCAGGTTGACGATCGGGCTGCCCTCGACCATGCGGTCCAGGTCTGTCGTGTGCCCGCCCTCGTCCACCCGCTCACGCTCGATGACCTCCACGTCCGACTCGGACAGCGACGTGAGAAACTCATCCACATCGATGTTCCCGCCCGCGTACTTTCGCAGGTACTCGGTGATGTCCGCATCCAGCGCCAGCACCGGGCGGATCTTCAGCCCCGTCATCTGCCGCAACTTGTCGATCGTCGGCAGGCTCTGCGGGTCTGTCATCGCCACCGTCAGCGTGTCACGCAGGCGAAACATCGGTATGCACCGAAGTCGCTCGGCCTCCTCATCCCCGATCAGCGACAGAAGTTCCGGGTCGATCAGCCCGTGCCGCAGTCGGCACCCCCGCACGCCGTGACACTCCGCCAGCGCGTTCACCAGAACCGTCGGCGAAACGTGCCCCTGCTCGACCAGCAATTCCCCGATCCGCTTGCCCGTCAGCCGCTGGTCGGCCAGCGCACGCGTCAGCGTCTCCTCCGAGACGGCTCCGTCCCGCAGCAGCACCTCTCCGACCCGCTTGGCCCGCGGCGCGCTCACGAAAAACTCCTCGCGGCCGCGCCCGCCGTCTCGTAATACTCGAACAGGTCCGCCACCTCGGTCAGTTCGAGCACCTCGCGCACCGTCTCGTTCAGCCCGCTCAGTTTGAGCGTGCGCCCCGCCGCCGAAACGCGCTCGCCCAGCGTCACCAGCGCCTCAAGCCCTCGGCTGTCGATGAACGCCACGGCTGACGCATCAATGACCAGCCGCCCCGCCTGGGCGGAAATCTGCTCAAGCACTGCGTTGCTGAATGCGTCAGCATCGCTCCCGCTGACAGGTCCGTCGGGCTTGACAATCAGCACGGCTCCGTGACGGCGCTCTTCGATCTTCACGCCCCCCTCCTCGCCTCACGCCGCCGCCGCGCTGCTGCGCACCTCGCGCGGCAGCCACAGCGTGAAGGTGCTCCCCTGGTCCAGTCTCGAATCGACGGCGATGTCGCCCCCGTGCAGACGCGCCACCTCGCGCGCCAGCGTCAATCCCAGCCCGGTTCCGGTGATCTCGCCCACGCGCGCGTCACGCGAGCGATAGAACCGATCAAACACCTTCTCGACCTCCTCCGGTGCGATGCCGATGCCCGTGTCGGTCACTTCGATCACATATCGCGTCTCCTGTTCCTCGAACCGCACCACGATCGCCCCGCCTCGCGGCGTGTATTTCACCGCGTTCCCGATCAAGTTGTGCATCAGCAGCGCCAACTTGTCGCGGTCCCCGGTGATCACGGGCAGTTTCGGCGGCAGGTCGAATGTCAGTGAAATCTCCTTTTCCGCCGCCGCCACCTTGTAGTCCTTCTTCAACTCCTCGAACATCTGCGACACCCGCACATCCCCGCGCTGCAGGCTGAGCGAGCCCGAGTCGAGTTCCGCAGCCGAGAGCATGTCCGTCACCACACGCTCCAGCCGACGGGCCTCGTGATTGATCACGTTGAGCGCACGCCCGCGCACCTCCGTGTCGGTGTCCTGCGACTCCAGCGCTTCCTCGACGTATAGCCGAATGTTCGTCAGCGGCGTGCGCAACTCGTGCACCGCGTGGGCCGTCAACGCCGCCCGCGCTTCATCGGCCACGTGCAGCGCCGTCGTGTCCTCCACGATTACCACCGCGCCGCGCCCCTCGCCCACCACCGGCCGCAGCGTCAGACGCAGGTGAGTCCGCGCCTCGCCGCGGTCGCGTCTGATCTCCACGCTCTCGGTGCGACGCACCTTGCCCGAGGCTACTTCTCCGATCCGCTGCGCCAGTTCCGTGCCGGCGAACAAGTCGCCGGCGTTCAGTTCACCGGGGCTCTGATCCCCAACGTTCAGCAGCACGCGCGCCGCCCCGTTGATCGAGGCAAGCGAGCCGTCAGGTCCGAAAACCGCCACCCCGTCCCATAGCGCGTCCAGCGTTCCCTGAAGCGCAAGCCCCTGCCCGACTTCGCTTCGCGTCAGGGCGTCGAGTTCTCCCCCGAGAGCCTGGGTGATCGCCGCACCTCGCTCATCGAGAATGCGGTTGTACGCCGACGCCAGTGGTCCGAAGTCTTCCGCGACGCGCAACTGCTCGCATTGGCGCACCCCGCCCGCATACGCGCGCAGTGAGGACACCACTGCGTCCACTCCGCGTACACGCCGTCGCACGCTCTTTCCCACCACCAACACGAGGATGGCCGCGGCGCCCCACGCGAGCATGGCCTCAATGGACACCGTCTGCCAACGCACCCATATAAGGGAGGACGTGGCGACCCCCGCGCCGATCACGATCAGCGCATCGATCACGCTGCCCGGGCTGTTCACCGGCGCAAAGGCCTTGCGCTTCGGAGCAATGCGCACTTCCGGCACCGTGGGCCCGGTCTGGATCTGGGCATTCTGCTCACGCACGAGGTCTCATATCGGCGAGCACGCCTCCGATCTGAGCACGCCTTCCACGGTGCGCGTCAGATGAAGTCAAGCCCAGGCCATGTGCCGCGCATGACTGGCACCGCGTTCGCGTTGATTCGTCGCCAACTTCGCGAGGTCACGCATGCACCCACGACGGCTCACCTTTCTGTTCCTCTTCCTCCTTGTGGTGCTCTCGGCCAGCGCGCGGGCAACCACGGTCCGAGAAATTGCCCGTTTGCGCGGGCAGGGCGAGTCCATCCTCCACGGCATCGGGCTGGTCGGGGGCCTGCGAGGCACCGGCGACGCCGGCAAAGACCTGGTCGTCGCTCGGCCCCTCGCCCAGATGCTCGAAGGACTTGGCAACCCCATCCCCAATCTCGAGGATCTCAAGAACAGCAAGTCCGTCGCCTTGGTGATGGTCACCTGTGTGATCCCTGAAACCGGCGCCGAGGTTGATGACACGTTTGACGTTCGCGTCTCGGTTATCAACGGCGCCAGCAGCCTCGACGGGGGCGAACTCTGGGTCGCGCCGCTCACGGCCGCGATTCCCGGCGGCGACCTCTACGCCTTCTCCCAAGGTCCGATTACGCTCGAAGACCCCAGCGTGCCGACGGTCGGGCGCATCCGTGGCGGGGCGCGCATGGTTCGCCGCATCGCGACCACGCCAAGCGTCTCCGGCAGCATCGAACTGGTCATCCACAAGCACTTTGCCGGCTGGGCGTCGGCCTCGCAGATCGCCAGCCAGATCAACCAGCAATACCTGCTGACCACGCGCAAACTGGGCAGCAGCGTCGCCACGGTCGTCAATGAGCGACTGATCCGGGTGGAAGTGCCCGAGCACGAACGCGAAAACCCGGCCGCATTCCTCGGCGACGTCATGAGCACCGAGATCAACATGAGCATGCTCGGGCTTCCGGCCACGGTGGTGGTCAACTCTCGCACCGGCGGAATCGTGGTCACGGGCGATGTGAGCATCAGCCCGGCGGTCATCACACACCGCGGACTGACGATCACGACGACGCTGCCTCCACCGGTGCCGACACCGGACGCGCCTCTGGTCGAGCGCCGTCAATGGGCGGCCGTGGATACCCAGGGCGCCAAGACCGGGCAATCGAGTTTGTCAGACCTGGTCAAGGCATTTGAGCAACTGGCCGTGCCGCCGAAGGACCAGATCGAGATCCTCCAGATGCTGCACCGCGCGGGCAAGTTGCATGCCCGCCTGGTGGTGGAGTAACTCATGCAGATCGAGGCGGGCCAGAGCGTCCAGGCGGACCTGCTGATGCGTGCGGGGGCGCGCAGCGCGGCCGAGCAACGGTCCTTTGCCGAGATTTTCGCGATTGACCGGCGGGCGCCGGGCCGGGCGGGTGAGGCCGACCAGGCCCGCCAGGCAGCCGAGGGGCTGGTTGCCATGACGCTGATCGAGCCGTTATTGCGCCAGGCGCGGGAATCGCGCTCGAGCGAGGGGCCTTTCGGAATGACCGAGGCGGAGAAGCAATTCGGGGCGTTGATGGATGCACGAACGGCCGGACGGATGGTCAAGGCGTGGAACCTGCCGCTGGTGGACCAGTTGGCACGCCAGATGCGAGAGCAAGCGCGGACCGTGGAGACGACCGGCCATGAAGTCAGCGGCTGAAACGGAAACGCAGGTCAGCATGATGCTCAGGGAGTTGATCGCGCACCACGAGGCGATGCTCGAGGCGGTGCGTGATCATCGTCGTGCGCTGGCAGTGGCCGATCGGGATGCGATCGGACAGGCGGTGCGCCGGCAGGGCGAACTGATCGAGAAGATCAGGGCGATCGACGAACTGCGCCGCGGGCACTTCGGGCAGACGCTGACGGTGCACGAGGTGGCCGCGGTTCTGCCCGAGGCCAGCCGGCGCCGCGTGCTCGATCTCGGGGCCCGGCTTCGCGCGTTGATCGAAACGGTGCGTCAGGAGCAGGCGGTAGTGGCGGCCGCCAGCCGCTCGTTGCTGACGCACATGGAGGGGCTGCTTCGTCAGGTGGCGGCCAAGTTGAATCACTCGGGAACGTACGGGCGTTTGGGTCGCGTGGAAGCGGGGGCCCAGATCGTGACGGGCATCGACCTGACGAGGTGAGCGCATGAGTCTGACCGGAGCCATCCAGATCGCACGCAGCGCGCTGACGACCAGTCAGTTGGGGCTGCAGGTTGCCTCGCAGAACCTGGCCAACCTGGCCAATCCGGCGTACACGCGGCAGACGTCGCTGCTCGAGTCCATCCGCGGGCAGACCTCGGACAAGTTCCAGCCGGGGCGCGGGGTGCAGATCAGGGCGATTCAACGCCAGATCGACAACGCGCTGCAGGCGCGCCTGCGCAACGGGATTTCGGACGAGCAGGCCGCGGCCAGGAAACTGCAGGTCGCCAGCGAACTCGAGTCCGTTCTCAATGAACTGACCGATCACGACCTGTCCAGCGAACTGAACGGGTTTTTCAGCGCCTGGTCGGACGCGGCCAACCTGGTGAACTCCTCCGCAGTGGTGGTCGAACAGGGCGACCGTCTGGCGTCGTTCATGCGCGGGTTGCGGGCCGACCTGACCAACCTGCGCGACCGCATCGAGAACGACATCGACGCGGCCGTGCGCGGCGCCGACGCCAAACTTGACGAAATCGCGCAGTTGAACGCTGCCATCACCGTGGCCGGGCCGGGCAACGCCTCGGCCAACGCGCTGCGCGACCGGCGCGACGAACTGGTCAACGAACTGTCGGCCATGATGGACGTTTCCGTGGTCGAAGATCCCCAGGGCAACTTCGACGTGTTCGTCGCCTCGGTGCCGGTGGTGCTCGCCGGGCTGTCTCGCGGACTGGAGATCGAGCGCGTGCCCGACGGCGACCGCCTTTCGGTCCGCGTGCGCGTCCGCCAGGATCAGTCACCCATCGACATCACCAGCGGCTCAATCGGGGGGTTGCTCGGCTCGCGCAACGGCGTGGTCGATGACACCATCAGCCGGCTCGACTCGCTGGCCGGGCAACTGGTTTTCGAGGTCAACAAGCGTCATAGCGTGGGCACCAACTCCAGCGGGCTGCGGTCGGTGCGCGCCAGCACCCAGGTGGCCTCGGGCGACCTGACCCGCGCGTTCAACAGTGGGGACAACACGACGTTCTCCGGCCTGCCCTACGCGGCCAAGAACGGCGGCTTCTTTGTCGAGGTGACCAATGCCCTGACCGGAGCCACGTCCCGTGTCCGCATCGACGTCGATCTCGACGGATTGACCAACGCCGGCGTGCCCGGGACCGACGACGACGCCACGCCGCAGCAGATTGCCGATGCACTCAATGCCGTCCCCGGTCTGACGGCCCGATTCGGTGCCGACGGCCGGTTGCAGGTCAGCGCCGCGTCCGGGCTCCAGTTCCGCTTTGCCGAGGATTCCTCGGGCGTGTTGGCGGTGCTGGGGGTCAACGCCTACTTCACGGGAACAAGCGCGCGCAACATCGCGATCAGCGACCAACTCATGGAGGATCCGACCACGTTGATGCTGGGCACCATGCAGGGCGGCCAGTACGTCGAGAACGCCGTTGCCCTGGCGATGGCGGATCTTCAGGACGTAGCCCTCACGGCCCTGGGCGGGCTTTCGGTGCAGGAACACTGGTCCAGTTCGGTGCAGCGCGTGGGCGTGGCCTCGAGCTCGGCGCAGACGCTCAGCGAGGCGGCCTCGGTCGTGCGCGAGAGTCTCCAAGCCCAGCGGGCCTCGGTCAGCGGGGTCAGCGCCGACGAAGAGTCGATCAACCTGCTCAATCATCAGCAGCAGTACCAGGGAGCGGCCCGCGTGATCGCGCTGGCCGACGAAATGCTCCAGACCCTGCTCGCCATCGTGTGAGGTAACCATGTCCTACGCCAACGGCATCGCACGGGCTCCTTCGCTGCTGCTATCGCAAGGCTCGCTTTCGCGCCTGACGCAGACCAACCTGGCGTTGTACCGGCTCACCGAGCAGATGACCACCGGAATGGCCATTGCGCGTCCGGGCGATGATGCCGTGAAGGCAGCGGCGATCGCGGCGCTGGACAGCCGGCTCGAGCGGTCGGAGCAGCGCAAGTCCAACCTCACCTATGCGTCCGACTCGCTGGACACACTGGACAATGCACTGGGCGAGGCAACCAGCCTGCTCAACGACGCCAAGAGCATGGCCCTCGAACAGGTGAACACCGGCACCACGCCCGAGGAACGCGCCAATCAGGCGCTGGTGGTGCAATCGCTGCTCGAGACCATGGAGCGCATCGCCAACCGGCGGTCGATGGTGGGGTACATCTTCGGCGGCTCTCGCCCCGGCAAGTTGCCAGTGCAGACATTCAACGGGGCATATCGCTTTGTGGGCGAACGCGGGGGGCTGACGACCGACCTGGGCATGCTGCGGGGCATCCCGATCACGCTGGGCGCCGACAACGTGATCGGCTCCATGTCGGCCCAGGTGAAGGGCGCGGTGGACCTGGACCCGGAACTGCGCGAAGACACGCGCATCACCGACCTGGGCGGTGCCCGCGGGCTGGGCGTGACGCTGGGCTGTATCGAGGCCAGTTTCAACGGCGGGGAGAAACTCTCCATCGACCTGGCCGGTGCCGACACCATCGGCGACGTCATCGACGCCATCGAAGCGGCGGTGCGAGCCTACGAGTCGGCCAGCGGCGTCACCGTGCTCGGTCCCGGTGGCGTCTCCATCGACGGGCGCAGCATCTCCATCGATATTCCCGACGGCGAACTGACCTTCGAGGACTTGCCCGGCGGCATCACCGGGCAGGATCTGGGCCTGGTCATCACTCCGGCCGATGGCTTTGACGCCGGGCGCGTCACCACCGAGGATCTCCAGCCCAGGGTGGCGTGGAACACGGCTGTGGAAGCACTGCAGGCGCTCGACGCTCCGCTTGGACGCATCCGCATCTCCAACAACGGGGCGACGGCGCTGGTGGATCTTTCCGGGGCCGCGACTCTGGCCGACGTGCGCGCCCGCATCGAGGCGACCAACCTGGGGCTGCGCGTCGAGATTAACGACGACGGCACGGGCATCAACGTGGTCAGCGAAGTGGCCGGCGGACGCAACGCCGGACTCTCGATCACCGAAGTGGACGGGACCACGGCCCAGGCCCTGGGTATCCGCTCCATGACCGAGGACACCGAACTGGGTGTCTTCAACGACGGACGAGGCGTGCAAATCGTTGATGGCGTGATCGACCCGGAGACCGGTCTCTATGACACACGCCGCAACGTGGACTTCGTCATCACGCTCGGCGACGGGTTCGAGATTCCCATCGACCTGCGCCCCGATGACGCGCGCACCGTAGGAAGCGTGATTCGCGCCATCAACGAGCAGGCGGCGGCAGCGCTGACCGCGGCCGGTCGCCTGCCCACCGAGTTGACCGCCTCTCTGCATCCGACTTCCAACGGCATCACGCTGACCCAGGACGGGAGCATCAGCGGCGCCGTGGCGGTGCGGTCTGATAACAACAGCACCGCCGCCAACCAGTTGGGACTGCTGAACGCGGCGTGGGATACATCGGCCGGCACGCTGGTGGGGCAGGATCGCGCCACCGCCAGGCCCAACAACGTGTTCGCCCACCTGATCGACCTGCGTGACGCGCTGTCGAGCAACGACACCTCTGGCATCAGTCTTGCGGCAGAGAAGTTGGACGAAGCGCTGTCTCGGATCGTCCGCAGCCGGGCACTGGTGGCAGGGTACGCCCGGCGAGTTTCAGACGAGTCATCGCGCGAAGAGGATCGCCAGGTGCTGGATACGCAGATGAGAAGCAACTTGCGAGACCTGGACTACGCGGCAGCGGCCACGCGGTACACGCAGTTGCAGACCCAGTTGCAGGCCGGGTTGCAGACGGCCGCGCAACTCTCGCGCCTGTCGCTGCTGGACTTCCTCGGGTAGCCCCGGGGCAGGACGTTGGAAGTCGCCCCTCTGGCCTCACGGCCGGCGGAGGGGGACGGAGGTCAGCCGGCGAGGATCGTCGGTGACGTTGGAAGGGCCGGATGAAACGGAGCGCACAATGGAAGTGCCGACGTCTCGTTTTGGAGTGATTGAGGTCGCCGACGACCGGGTGATCACGTTTCCCAAGGGGCTGCTGGGTTTCCCCGCGGCGACGCGGTACTGCCTGCTGGAGCCCGGAGAGGACGCGTGCTTCTTCTGGCTTCAGTCGCTGGACCGCCCCGACCTGGCGTTCGTGGTGACCGATCCGTCCTTCTTCGTGCGTGAGTACACGGTTCCGATCCGCGCCGAGCAGGCCGAGGCCATCGGAATCAGCCGCCTGGACGACGCGCAGGTGTTCGTGATCGTCAACAAGGTCGATGACCAGTTGACGGGCAACCTGCAGGGCCCGCTGGTGATCGACACCGTGGGTCGCACGGGAGAGCAGTTGGTGCTGGCGGACAAGCGGTGGACGACCCGCGAGCCGCTGGTGCGTGTGTCAGCAGGCGCCCGCGTGGCGTCGGCGTAGGCTCGCACTTGGAGTGGATGCACAGTTGCACGGCGCGGGCGCGCAGCAGCGCGTCACAGTGGCATCGTGCCCGGGAGTCGGAACGTGACTCGATTCAACCACAGGCATCCCGCGAGCGTTCATGCAGCCCTTCAGGGCGGGGGATGCTCACGAGTGTAAGGAGCCGAGGGAAATGCTGGTCCTTTCAAGACAGCGCGACGAGGCGATCATGATCGGGGACGAGGTCCAGATCACGATCGTGGACATCCGGGGCGACAAGGTCCGCCTCGGGATCACCGCGCCAACACGCATCGCCGTACACCGCAAGGAGGTGTACGACGCCATCACCAGGGAAAACGAGCACGCCTCGCGCATCGGCAGCGCAGATGTTGCCGAACTGGCCAGGCGGGCTGGAACCCCAAGCACTAGGAAGAAGTCCATACCCGTCCAGGGCCTTGCCCCGGCGAAGAAGCGCGACGACCTGAGGAGTTCGGCATGATCGTCGAGCCTCCCGCCCCGTCTGGCACGGGAATTGCGAACCACACCTTCACGCGGGCGTCACGGTGGCGCTCGGCATCAGCGAGCGATCATCGGTTCATCGCCCGGGATTCACAGGAAACGAGCACTCAGCGCATTCGCTTAGCCTCAATCATGGAGGATTGCAATGGCTAGGATCAACACCAACGTCTCGAGCATCGTCGCGCAGGCCAATCTGCGGCGCAGTTCCAGCGAACTCGATCTCAGACTGCAGCGACTCTCCACCGGGCTGCGCATCAACCGGGGCAAGGATGACCCGGCGGGGATGATCATCTCCGAGCGCATCACCACCGACCTGGCCGGCATGGAGCAGGGAATCAAGAACGGAGACCGCGCTGCGTCGGTCATCGCGACCACCGAGGCCGCCCTCACCGAAGTGGCCGACCTCCTGAACACCATCAAGGCCCTGATGGTCGAGGCTGCCAACACCGGCGCCAACTCCCCCGCAGAACGCGACGCCAACCAGTTGCAGATCGACTCGGCCATCCAGTCGATCACCCGCATCTCCAACACCGCCTCCTTCGGCGGACTCAAACTGCTCAACGGCAACCTCGACTACGTCACCAGCGGCATCGCCAACAGCGCCATCACCAAGGCCAAGATCTTCTCGGCCTCGTTCATCAACAACCAGGCCGTCCAGGTCGAAGTCGACACCGTCGCCTCCGCTCAGACGGCCGGTCTGTTCCTCAACGGGCTGGCGCCCGGTCTCAACCCGCCCTATGGCAACGGCGCCCTGCAGTCGACCACCACCATCCGCATCGAAGGCTCCCGCGGCGTGCAGGAACTGACCTTCACCAGCGGTACCACCTACGCTGACATTGTCGCCGCCGTCAACTCCCGCACCGCCCTCACCGGCGTGACCGCTCAACTGCTCACCAACGGCGCCGGCTCGGGCCTGGTGTTCCGGTCCGAGAAGTACGGCTCCAACGAGTTCGTCTCCGTCGATCGCGTGGGCGGACCGCCCGACGCCAGTGACAGCGGCTGGCAGTTGTACAAGATCGCCAACAACGGGCAGTGGATCGACGACTCCGCCGGATTCAACTGGGCGGCTCGCATCTCGGCCGGAAACCTGGTGGCCGCCACTCGCGACACCGGACAGGACGTTCGGGCCCTGGTCAATGGCACGCTGGCGACCGGGCGCGGGCTGACCGTCTCCGTCAACGGCACCTCGCTCTCGCTGGAACTTGATCTGCACACCGATCTGGCGACCCGTCCCAACGCTGCCCCGACCATCTTCAACATCACCGAAGGCGGATCGCTCTTCCAACTGGGCCCGCAGATCAACGCCCTGCAACAGGTGAGCATCGGCGTTGGCTCCGTCGCGGCCGAGAAGTTGGGCGGAACCCTGTCCAGCGGAACCGTCCACTTCCTCTCCAGCCTGATGAAAGGACAGCCCAACAGCATCGAAGAGAACATCCGCAACGGCGACTTCACCTCGGCCAGCGACATCCTCGACACCGCCATCGACGAGGTGTCAAAGTTGCGCGGACGCCTGGGCGCCTTCGAGCGCAACGTGCTGGAGACCAACAGTCGCAGCCTCCAGGCGGCCTTCGAAAACCTCACCGCCAGCCAGTCGCAGATCCGTGACGCGGACTTTGCTCTGGAGACCAGCCAGTTGACACGAGCACAGATTCTGCAGCAGTCGGGCATGACGATCCTGGGCCTGGCCAACCAGCAGTCGCAGTCGGTGCTCCAGTTGCTGGGGTGATTCTGACCTGAGTGCAAGTTCCGAGAACCAGGGGCCACGAGCCCCTGGCTTCTCTTTTTCCCCCACTCAACCCTCCATTCGGGGTACCCGGGCCGAAAACCGGGTTGGAATTGGCTCAGCGCGACTCAACTGCGCTTCATCCCCCGCCGATCACTGATCCGGCCCAGCGGAGGGTCGCTTCCCGAAGCGGTCAGAACGGAGTCTGATCGCGAACGAGAGGCATAAGCGTCCAGCGGCTTCGGTTGTGCGTTCGCCGGGCCGGAAGTGTGGACGATCGCGTCTGAGGTCGCGCTCGTCCGGGGAGTGTTCACGGAGGATATCTCGCGATGAGTCGGATCAACACCAACATCCAGTCGATGGTCGCCCAGCGCGTGCTGGGGCAGAACAACTACTCGCTCAGCAATGCGCTGCAACGCTTGTCCACGGGCCTGCGCATCAACCGTGGAAAGGACGACCCCGCTGGTCTGATTGCGTCGGAGACTCTCCGCGCCCAGACCAAGGCCATCGGCGCTGCCATCGGTAACGCCGAGCGTTCCGACACCGTCGTGAACATCGCCGAAGGCGGGCTCCAGGAAATCTCCTCCCTGCTGACCGAACTCCAGGGTCTGGTCACCGCCTCGGCCAACAGCGCGGGCGTCAGCGCCGAGGAACTGGCCGCCAACCAGTTGCAGATCGACTCGGTCCTCCAGACCATCGACCGCATCGCTGGCGCCACCTCCTTCCAGGGAACCAAACTGCTCAACGGAAGCATGGACTACGAGGTCGACGGCGTCGCCGCCGGCGTGACCGATTTTCGCGTGAACGGCGCCAAGTTCGAAGGCGCGAGCCAGGACATCTCCGTTATCGTCACCCAGTCCGCCCAGCAGGGCTCGCTCTATCTCTCGCTCGGCGGGCCGCAGTTGAATCTCGGTGGTGCCACCGACGTGACCAGCACGTTCACCATCGAAATCTCAGGCTCGCTCGGCTCACGCGAACTGACCTTCTCGTCCGGCCAGACTCTCGCCCAGATCGCCGCCGCCATCAATACCTTCAGCGATGTCACCGGCGTCACTGCCTCCTGGAGCACCAGCGGCACCGACGGCGGCATCACGCTGCGGAGCAGCAGTTTCGGGTCGCAGGAGTTCGTGTCCGTGAAGGTCGTCGCTGACGGCTCCATCGGCACCGCCAACAACATCGGCATCTACAACTTCGAGTCGGACGACAACAACACCATTCAGTCCACGGGATTCCAGACCTTCACCTCCTCGGCCGCCAAGAACGGGTACAAGGACGCCGGTCAGGACATCGGCGGCACCATCAACGGGGTGGCCGCCACCGGCAAGGGCAAGACCATCGCCATCAATACCGACTTCCTCGACGTGTCCATCTCACTGGACACCAGCACTTCGCAGACGTACGGCGCGGTCGCGGCCTTGACCATCCAGGGCGGCGGGGCCGACTTCATGCTTGCCCCCGACGTCAACATCGCCGGCAAGGTCTCGTTGGGCATCGGCGACGTCGCTGCCCGCAAGTTGGGCAACAGCGTCCTCGGCTTCCTCAGCGATCTGGGCAGCGGTAAGACCTATGACGTCACCGCCGCCCAGAGCCTCTCCAACGCCCAGAAGATCATCGACGAGGCCATCAGCCAGGTCTCCTCGCTCCGGGGACGCCTCGGCTCCTTCCAGACCAACGTGGTCGGATCGACTATCCGCAGCCTCGGCGTGGCCCTTGAGAACACCTCGGCGGCCGAGAGCAGCATCCGCGACACGGACTTTGCCAAGGAAACGGCCGCGCTGACCCGCAGCCAGATCCTCGTCCAGGCCGCGACCAATACCCTGGCGCTGGCCAACAACCAGCCCCAGAACGTGCTGCAGTTGCTCGGGTAAGTCCTGACGGACGCACCCTCCGCAGTCGCGATGGCGCCCCGGTTCACCGACCGGGGCGCTTCTTTTTTTCTCCGGCCCTCTCTCCCACCGCGCTGTTGTCGGCCGATCATCCACTCATGGTCCCGCGCTGGAGACAACTCGACGAGCACGTCCCACGCGCCTTGGCAGACCTCTTTGAAGACTTCATCCGCTTCCTCCGCATCGAGTGCGGGCTCCGCCCGGCCTCGATCGAAAGTTACGCCCGCGACGTGCGCGACCTGCTCAACTACCTGGCCGAGCGCGGCGTATGCGAGCCTTCCGACTTCAGCCCACGCCTTCTGGCCGACCACGTCGCCACCCTGGCCTCACAGCGCCAACTTGAAGCCTCGTCGAGCACCCGACACGTCTCCACCATCCGCGTTCTCAGCCGATGGATGCTGGCCACCGGTCGCGTCGAGCGCAACCCGGCCGAACTGCTCGACCGCCCGCACCAGTGGCGCAACCTCCCCGACGTCCTGTCGCCGGCGCAAATGCGGGCCCTCGTCACGGCCCCGCATCCGCCAGAACAGGTGGATGATTCCACAGTCCCGCTTTGGATCCGCGACCGGGCGATCCTGGAACTCATGTACGCCAGCGGGCTGCGCGCCAGCGAGGTGCTTACCCTCAAACTGGGTGATGTGCTTGAACGCGCCCGGTGTCTGCGGGTCATCGGAAAGGGTGACAGGCAGCGCCTGGTGCCGATGGGTGAACCTGCAGCCGACGCTCTGGCTGAGTACCTTCGGCATTGTCGCCCGAGGCTTGTCACCGCCGAGCGGGCTGCCGAACGGCGTGAAAGGGGGTGTGTTTTCCTCTCCAAGACCGGCCGACCTCTCACCCGGGCACGGCTGTGGACCATCGTCCGCGACTACGCCCGGCAGGCCGGGCTTGCTCACGTCCATCCGCACATGCTGCGGCACAGTTTCGCGACGCACCTGCTCGCCGGCGGTGCCGACCTGCGCGTTGTCCAGGAATTGCTGGGGCACGCCGACATTGCGACCACGCAGATCTACACCCACGTGGACCGCGCCGGTCTGAAGAAGATGCACAAGGCCCTGCACCCGCGGGGGTGACGCCAGGCGGCCGTGATCAGAAACCGGAGGGGCCACGGGGGCGAGGTTTCAAGTGTTATTGAAATCTCCGGTGGGCTCGTGCTCGCCGTGCTATGCTCCCTGCGAGCAAGCCTGCCGGAGCGACTGCATGTCCACTCCCACCTATCGGCCCCCCGTTGAGCACCCCCATCTGGACGCGAACGACCCGGGACTGTTGGCGGGCGTCGCACGCGGTGAGGCTCGCCTGACGCCCGAGCAGGGCCTGGAACTCCTGACTCGGGAGCCGCTCTACACGCTGGGTCGCTGGGCCGACGCTCGGTGCCGCGCGATTCACGGCGACCGCATCCGCACCTACGTCATCGACCGCAACATCAACTACACCAACGTCTGCACGGCCCGGTGCACGTTCTGCGCCTTCCGGCGCGACGTGGGCGACCACGACGCCTACACGCTCCCGCACGAGGTGATCTACGAGAAGATCGCCGAACTGGTGGCGATTGGGGGTACACAGATTCTCATGCAGGGCGGGATGAATCCGGAGTTGCCGCTGGACTGGTATCTGGACCTGCTGCGCGGCATCAAGGAGCGCTTCCCGATGATGCATGTGCATGCGTTCAGCCCGCCGGAGATGATCGAGTTCGTCGAGTTCTTCAGCCCGCCGGGCACGACGCTGGAGGACAAGATCCGCTGGGTGCTCATCCGGCTTCAAGATGCCGGGATGGACAGTCTGCCGGGCGGGGGCGGCGAAATATTCGCCCCGCCCGTGCGTCGCAAGATCGGACTGGGCAAGTGCGACCACCAGGCTTGGCTGACGACGATGTATGTGGCGCACAGCCTGGGCATGTTCACCAGTGCATCGATGATGTTTGGGCATATCGAGGGGTACGCCGACCGGGTGCATCACATGTGGGAGGTGCGGCGCTGGCAGGACCGCGCGCTGCGCGACTTCGGCGTCCCGCGGGCGCTGGAACTCGAGCCGAACGACGCGGGCGATGATGATCTCTCGAAGCGTTACCCCGCCAGTCTGCGCGCGCATCAGCGTGCGGGCGGGCACTACACGGCCTTCATCGCCTGGCCCTTCCAGCGCGAGAATACTCCGATGGGCAATCTCAGGGAGTGGGGCACTGTTGCGGGCGACTTCGAGAAGTATGGGCCGCGGTTCCCGGGCGACGTGGTGGCGAGGCTCGACGGCAGCGGCACGAAGGATCTGCATCCCGAGTTTGGGCGGCGCCTGCGTATGAGTGGCGCGGTCGACTACCTGCGCGTGCAGGCGACGGCGCGGCTGTTCCTCGACAACGTCTATTCGATGGGATCGAGTTGGGTGACGATGGGCCCGCACGTCGGTCAACTCGGGCTGATGTTCGGCGCCAACGACATGGGCTCGGTGATGATGGAGGAGAACGTGGTCTCGGCCGCGGGCACGACGTACTGCCTCGACGAGGCCGTGTTGTGCCGGCTGGTGCGCGACGCTGGGTTCATTCCTGCGCAGCGCGACAACTACTATGACGTGCTCTCGATCAAGCAGGGAGCCGACGCTCCGGACCTGCGCGTGACCAACTGGGCCGAGCACCGCGCCAAGAAGTTGCACGTCGAGCAGGGCGGCAAGGCCGAACTGACCGTGGGGGCCAGCGGCGCGACGACGAACAACTGAGAGAGCCGCCGCTCGCGCCGCCGGTTCCTGACCCGTGCCTACGCTCTCCGCATCATTTGTCACAACAAGTGAAATCGGAGACTCAGATGTCCGCAAAGATTCTCGCATTCGCCGGCAGCACGCGCAAGGAGTCGCTGAATCGCAAACTGCTCGAGGTAGTGGCCGAGGGCGCCCGCAAGGCCGGCGCTGAGGTCAAACTGATCAACCTGGCCGACTTCCCGATGCCGCTCTTCAACGAGGACGACGAGAGCGCCAGCGGCATCCCGGACAAGGCGCTGGAGTTTCGCGAGTGGATGAAGTGGGCCGACGGCTTCCTGATGGCCTGCCCCGAATACAACAGTTCCTTCACGCCCCTGTGGAAGAACACCATCGACTGGGCCTCGCGTCCGCGTGCGGGTGAGAAGGCGCTCGAGTGCTTCCGCGGCAAGGTGGCCGGGCTGGTCGCTGCCTCCGGCGGGTACTTCGGGGGGTATCGCGGGCTGCAACAGGTGCGCTACGTGCTGGGCAACATCGGCGTGGTGGTGCTGCCCGACATGTTCAGTCTGCCTAGGGCCCATGAGGCCTTCAACGCCGACGGCTCGATGAAGGACGCCAAACAGGCTGAGGCCGCCATGAACATCGGGCGCAGCGTCGCAGAGTTCATCGCAGCGAAGAAGTGAGCCTCGCCCGCCATCGAAGGGGGGCATCCTTCCGCCCGGGAAGCCGGAAGCCTCCCCTCCCGATCGGGTCTGCTTCTTTGTGAGCAACCGTTGGCGAGTACGATTTGGCCGCATGTCAGTGGAAGTGATCGATCTCGGTCGCATGGCGTATCGGGCGGCGTGGGATGAGCAGCGACGCCATCACGCCGAGGTGCTCACCGCCCGCGAGCGCGGCCGACACGAGGTCGGGCGCATCCTCCTCGTCGAGCACGACCCCGTCATCACCGTCACCAGGCGCCCCGGCGCGATCGGGCACTTGCTGGCCTCGCCGGAACTGCTGGCCCGACACGGCGTGGAACTCGTGCAGACCGATCGCGGCGGCGACATTACCTACCACGGCCCGGGACAACTGGTCTGCTATCCCATCATCGACCTGCAACTGCTGCGCCTGCGCCTGCATGAATACATGCGTCTGCTCGAGCAGGCGGCGATCGACACCATCGCACGGTTCGGCGTTAGCGGCGAGCGCGATCCTTCGGCGACGGGCGTGTGGGTGCGCGGGGGCGGGGGAACGCCGCCGAAGAAGATTTGCGCGATGGGCGTGCGTGTCAGCCGCTGGATTTCGATGCATGGATTGGCGCTCAACGTGACGACGAATCTCGATCATTTCGATCTGATCGTGCCATGCGGGTTGGCCGGGCGCGGGGTGACGAGTCTGTGCGCGCTGCTGGGAGATGCGTGCCCGCCGATGGATGACGTCAAATGCGAACTGGTCTCAACGCTGCGCCGCCTGCTGGTCAAAAGAGACTGATTCGCAGCGTGTTTTTGGCAAAACGGCGCACCGCGTTCCGAATAGCATGATGTGCCGCGTCTGCTCCTGTGATCGAGAGCGAGCGGACGGGAAGGGCACATGGAGGCCTTGCACCATGTCGTTGTTTCCACCCATCCCTGCCTGGAACGCCGTTCACCCTGTGTTGATTCACCTTCCGCTGGGCGCCTTGCCGCTGGCGGGTGTGTTCGTGCTGCTGGCGGCGCTGACGAAGAACCAATGGTCTCGGGCGTTCTCGTGCTCGGCGTTACTGCTGCTGTTGATCGGCGCCGGCGGGGCGATGTTGGCGGTGCTGAGCGGCGAGGCCGCGAGCGAGTTGGTCGAGGGCACGATGCCGCAGGCCGAGGCGGTGCTGGAGCGGCATGAGGAACTGGCCGAACTGGCGCGCACGGTGTTCGCGGGCCTGGCGGTGGTCTACATCGGGGTGGCGTTCGTTGCGTCGCTTTTGCACAAGAAGGGCAGGCGAGTGGTGGCGGCGGGGGTACACCTGGGCTTCCTCGTGCTGCTGGCGCCGGCCCTGGTGCTTCTGGCCAACGCGGCCCACCAGGGAGGACGACTCGTGCATGAGTTCGGCATTCATGCGCCGATCGCCCAATACACTGGAGACGCCTTGCCGACTCCGGTTCGAGGGCACGGGGAGGATGACGACGATTGAGCACCGTGACGATCGAGCGTATCTCCGCTGAGCCTGCGGGAGTGAGGCCGGTGGCCGAGTCCCGGTGGCGTCAGTCCGGCCTGCTTGAACTTCTCGTCGTGTTCATCGGCGGCGTGATGGTCGCGGGAGCGTGGGTGGGTGAACTGCTGGACCTGCCAACAGCAGCGATATGGATTCTCTGCGGCCTGAGCGTGCCGCTCACCAGTTTGCGCACCAGTCGGCGCGCCCTCGACGCGGTGCGCGGGTTGAAGATCGACGTCGACGTTTTGATGTTCGTCGCGGCGGCAGGGGCCTCCATCATCGGGCACCCGGTCGAGGGGGCCTTTCTGCTCTTCCTGTTCGGGCTTGGCGCCGCTGGCGAGCACATGGCCATGCGACGGGCCGAACATTCGCTCCGCGGTCTGGAAGCACTCGCGCCCGAGTCGGCCGAGCGAATCATGCCCGATGGGTCTGTCCTGGAGGTGCCGCTCTCCGAACTGGCCCCGGGCGACCGGGTGCGGGTGCGCGGCTTTGCCCGAGTGCCCTGCGATGCGGTGGTGGAGGAAGGCGCGACGGCGATCGACGAATCCACGCTCACCGGCGAGCCGATCCCGGTGGAGAAGAATCCTGGAGACACGGTCTTTGCCGGCACGCTCAACACCGGGGCGGCCATCACGGCGCGCGTAACCCGCCCGGCCTCGGAAAGTGCGCTGGCGCGCGTCATCGCCGTTGTCACCGAGGCCCGCTCGCGCCGCGCCCGCGTCGAGGTGCTCACCGAACGCATCGAACGTGTGTATGCGCCGCTGGTGCTCGTGGCGGCCTTGCTGGTCTTTGGAATTCCCACGCTGCTCGGGCAGGCATGGTACGAGTGGTTCTACCGCGCAATGGCCTTCCTGACCGCCGCCTCGCCCTGCGCGCTGGCGATCGGCGCACCGGCGACCTACCTCTGCGGCGTGGCGGGGGGGGCTCGCCGCGGCATTGTGTTCAAGGGCGGGGAAAGTCTGGAATCACTCGCAAAGGTCAGGGGCATCGCGCTGGACAAGACCGGCACCATCACCACCGGTCGCCCGCGTGTGCACGCTGTGCGCGCGCTGGCCGTCGACGACGATGAAGTGATCGCGGTCGCGGCGGCGCTCGAGGCCCAGGCTTCGCACCCGCTGGCCGACGCGATCGGCGCCGAGGCGGCGCGGCGTGGCGTGTACATTCCCGCCGCCGACGCGGTCAGACAGCACGCCGGCATCGGTGTCGAGGGCATGGTCGATGGTGTCCCCGCGGTTGCCGGCTCGCCGCGCGTGCTCGATGAACTTGGTGACGCGGCCGCAGCCCGCGACGCGGTACATCGTTTCACGGCAGAGAGTTGTTCGGTCGTCGTCGTGGTGCGCGGGGGCGCGGTGCTGGGCGTCATCGGCGTGGGTGACCAGATTCGTGCCGACGCCGCGGCTGCCGTGGCGGCAATGCGCTCACGCGGGCTGCGCACGCTCATGATCACCGGCGATCATGCCGAGTCGGCCTCGGTCATCGCCGGGCAGATCGGGCTCGAAGAGGTCCACGCCGACCAGACGCCCAGGGACAAGATGGTCCGCCTCGAGGAGATTGAGCAATCGTTCGGCCCGGTGGCGATGGTGGGGGACGGCGCCAACGACGCGCCGGCTCTGGCCCGCGCCACGGTCAGCCTGTCGATGGGCAACGCGGCTTCCGACGTGGCGGCGGACAACGCCGACATCGCGATCATGGGCGAACGGCTGATGTCGGTGGTCGAGGCCTTCGAGATGGCGCGAAGGTCCAGTGTGGTCATGCGCGAGAACCTGTTGATTGCCCTGGGGGTCATCTGCATTGTGGCGCCGCTGGCGATCGCGGGCGTGGCCGACCTGGGCTTGGCGGTCGTACTGCACGAGGGTTCAACGGTGGTGGTGGTGCTCAACGCGTTGCGGCTGTTGCGCTCGACGCGGGCGGCGCGATAAACTCCAGCCGCATGAGTCGCCAACAACCCAGACCAGCGAAATCCGCCGGGCGACCCGGCGCGGCTCCGCCGGCCGAGAGGCCCTCCCCGGCCGAAAGGCACATGAGAGAGGGCGTGGCGGCTCTGCACGCTGAGGAGTTCGATCGGGCGCGCGAGTGCTTCGCTCGGGCCGTACAGGCCGACTGGCGGCACGCGCCGGCGCGCCTGTTCCTCGCCCGCGCGCTGGGGCTGCTGGGGCGCAGCGCCGAGTGTGCGACGGAGATGGAGCGTCTGGCCCAGATCGCCCCGCGTGATGCGAGCGTGCTGATCGAGGCCGGGCAGACGCTCGAACGATTCGGGCTCTTTGAACAGGCGAGCCGCCTGTATGAGCGGGCGCTGGACGCCGATGCGGGCAGCATCGAGGCTCGCGTGAGGCTGGCTTCCAGCGCCGAGCGATTGCATCGCCTCGATCAGGCCGAGGTGCTGGCCGGCGAAGCACTGCGGCGCAACCCGGGTGCACACGAGGCCGCCCTGGTGCTCGCTCGTGTGCAGCGGCGCAGCGGACGGGCCGGTGAGGCGGAGCAGACGCTCGAGGCGACGTTGTCCCGGGCCGAGCCGGCCGACTTCCCCGGCGCGCAACTCTGGTACGAAATGGCGGCTGTGCTCGATGTGCAGGAGCGCTATGCCGAAGCCGCGGCCGCGCTGGTGCGGGCCAAGGCGCTGCTCGCAGAGCGAGGTCGCATTCTGGCGCCGGCGGCCGAAGACGCCGAATATACGCTGCGTCGTTTCGTCCAGGAACTGACGCCGCAGCGTGTGCGGCAGTGGATCGAGGCCAGCGCCGCCCTGGCCCCGGCCCGCGTCAGCGCGCTGGTGGGCTTTCCGCGATCGGGCACGACGCTGCTCGAGCAGGTGCTCGCGGCTCATCCGTTCATCGAGAGTGTCGAGGAATCGCAGCACCTTTCCACCGAACTGGTGACGGGGTTTCATCGCGCCGTGCCCGGGGCTGATTCGCTGGCCCAGGTGCTCGATCGCATCGCGCTGGCCGATGTGCGGCGCTGCCGCGAGAACTACCTTCGCGCCATGTCAGCCCACGCGGAGGGATCGCTCGGCGAGCGCTGGCTGCTGGACAAGAACCCGATCCGCACGCTGATGATGCCGGTGCTGCGCCGGGCCGTGCCGGGCGCGCCCATTGTGGTGGCGCTGCGCGACCCGCGCGACGTGGTGCTGAGCAATCTGATGCAGGCCTTCGAGCCCAGTGCGATGAACCTGGCATTTCTCGACCCGGCCCGCGCCGGCGCCTTCTATGCCCTGCACATGGGCGGCTGGCTGAAACTGCGGGAGATGATCCACGGCTGGATCGAGGTGCGCTACGAAGATGTCGTCGTCGATCCGTCGGCGCAGGCCCGGCGCGTGCTCGATCTGCTCGGGCTGCCCTGGCACGAAGCGCTCGATCATTTCCAGGAGTCCACGAGCCGGCGCGCGGTCCGAAGCCCGACCTACGCGGCCGTGCGCGAGCAGGTGCACACACGGGCCGTGCATCGCTTCGAGCATTACGCCGACTATCTCGCTCCGGCCCTGCCCGCGATCGAGCCGCTGGTCGACGCGCTCGGGTATCGCTAGCAGACGTGCCGAGATCGCCCCCGCTACACTGCGCCGAGGATTCCGCGCGTGCATACTCACGACGTCACCATCATCGGGGCCGGCATCGTGGGGCTGGCTTCGGCCTACCAGGCGCTGCTGGCTCACCCGGGGCTTGACGTGCTCGTGCTTGAAAAGGAAGACCGTGTCGCCTTTCACCAGACTGGGCACAATTCGGGTGTGATTCACTCGGGGATCTACTACAAGCCGGGTTCGCTCAAGAGCGCCAACTGTCGCCGCGGGCGGGCCATGCTCATCGACTTCTGCCGCGAGCACGGCGTGCCCCTCGATCTGTGCGGCAAGGTCATCGTCGCCGTCAACGAGCGCGAACTGCCCGCCCTCGATCGCATTCACGAGCGAGGCCTGGCCAACGGCGTCGACTGCGCCCGCGTCGGTCCAGCCGGTCTGGCCGAACTCGAACCCCACGCCGCCGGCATCGACGCGCTGCATGTGCGCGACGCGGGCATCGTCTCATTCACGTCCGTGTGCAAAGCGCTTGCGCTGCGCATCGAAGAACTCGGCGGGCACGTCCAGTGCGGTGCTGCGGTGCACGAGGCCTCGCACGAGCGTTTCGGCATGTTGCTCAGCACGCCCGCCGGGCGATTCCGCTCGCGACTGGTGGTCAACTGCGGGGGATTGCAGTCCGATCGCGTGGCTCGCCTCCTGGGGCGCGACGTGCCGCTGCAGATCGTCCCCTTCCGCGGCGAGTATTACGAACTGACGCACGAAGCACGGCACCTCTGCCGCAATCTCATCTACCCCGTGCCCGATCCGGCCTTTCCATTCCTGGGCGTGCACTTCACGCGCATGATCGACGGCTCGGTCGAGTGCGGGCCCAACGCGGTGCTGGCGCTGGGGCGCGAGGCCTATGCCAAGGACCAAGTGCACGTGCCCGACTTGGCCGAGACGCTTGCATATCCCGCGTTCTGGAAACTGGCCCGCAGACACTGGCGCACCGGCGCGGGCGAAGTGTGGCGATCGGTTTCCAAGGGTGCTTTTGTGCGGGCGCTGCAGCGCCTCATGCCCGAGGTGCAGGCGGATCATCTCAACCCGGCGCCCGCGGGCATCCGCGCCCAGGCCCTCGGCCACGACGGCGCCCTGCTCGACGACTTTGCCATCATCGAGAACGAGGCTGTCATCAACGTCTGCAACGCCCCTTCTCCCGCCGCCACGTCGTCGCTGTCGATCGGATTGTCGATCAGTCAGCGCATCACCCGGCGTCTGCCCATTCGTGCCGCTGCGCGTGTCTGAAAAGGAGATCGCCTCGTGTTCATTGGAGCGGACATCGGAACCAGTTCGACTAAGGTCGTTGCCGTCGATCGCTTCGGTCGCGTCGTCGCCCAGGCCTCGTCCACCTACGACTTTGATCGTCCGCAACCGGGTTGGTCGGAGCAGGATCCTTCTGTCTGGTGGCGTGCCGCCTGCCAGGCCATGCGCCAGGTTTGTGCTCACATCGACGCTCGTTCGATCCAGTGCGTCGGGTTGTCGGGACAGATGCACGGGAGCGTGTTCCTCGACGCCGCGGCCTTGGAAGACGCGGGTCGGCGCGAGGTCACCGCCATCCGCCCGGCCCTGATGTGGAACGATCAGCGCACCGCGACCGAGTGCCAACAGATCACCCAGGCCGTCGGAAGCGTGGAGAACCTCGTTCACATCGCTGGCAACGCGCCGCTCACCGGTTTCACGCTCCCCAAGATCCTCTGGCTGCGCGCGCACGAACCACCGCACTTTGCACGCCTGGCCGCCTTCTGCATGCCCAAGGACTTCATTCGCCTCTGCCTGACTGGCATGCTCGGTAGCGACGTGGGCGATGCGGCCGGCACGCTGCTCCTTGATGTCGATCAACGCATATGGAGCACCCATCTCGTGCGAGCCTTCGGGCTCGATCCATCCATCCTGCCACCGGTTGTTGAATCGGGCGCGGTTGTCGGGCAGGTACTCCCCTGGGCCAGCGTGCAGACCGGCATCCCCGAAGGTACTCCGGTCATCGCCGGCTCCGGCGACAACCAGTGCGGCGGCGTTGGCGCAGGCGTCGTCGAGCCCGGCACGCTGCTCCTGACGCTCGGCACCAGCGGCGTCGTCTATGCACACAGTTCACACCCGCTCAAGGATCTCGGAGGCCCCACGCCTGGGCGCGTGCACACCATGTGCAGCGCCACCGGCAACGACGCCAGACGCGGCGCGTGGACCATCACCGGATGCATGCTCTCGGCCGCGGGCTCGCTCGAGTGGGCCCGCTCCGTGCTCGCGCCCGGCGCCACCTACGACGACCTGATGAACGAGGCCGCTCGCGTGGCGCCGGGCTGCGATGGACTGCTGTTCATGCCACATCTCACCGGCGAGCGCTGCCCTTACGCCGACCCGCAGGCACGCGGGGGCTGGATCGGGCTCACACGCAGCCACAGCCGTGCCCATCTCGTCCGCTCGGTCATCGAGGGTGTCTGCCTGGGCATGGCGCAGGTGTTCGATCTCGTGACTTCACTGGGCATCGAGACACAGCAGGTGCGCATCGGAGGCGGTGGCGCGCGGTCGCCGCTGTGGCGGCAAATCCTGGCCGACTGCATCGGACACGAGGTCTTCACGGTGGACAACGACGAAGGCCCGGCTTTCGGCGCTGCCCTGCTGGCGGGAAGCGCCGTCCGGGAGTTTGATTCCATCGAGCAGGCCTGCGCGAAGTGCGTGCACACCGCGGAGAGGACGCCTCCCGGCCCGGCTCGCCGAACCATGCAGCAGGCCCGTGCCCGTTACGACGGGCTGTATCCGGCACTGCGGGCGACGATGCACGCACCGGCATGAACTCATCGGGCAGGGCCAGCGAAGAAAACGCCGGAGAAGTGCCCTTCGCGGGGCACCTCTCCGGTTCACACCGACTGAGCAAACGCCCCGGGCGTACTACTTCACGCTGATCTTCTTCGGCGAGTCCTTCTTCGACTTGGGCAGCCGCAGCGTCAGCACGCCGTCCTTCAACTCCGCGTCGGCCTGATCGTCGGTGACCATGCTCGGCAGCGCGACGCGCCGGCTGACCGAGCCGGTGCGGCGCTCACGCCGGTAGAACTTCTCGTTCCGTTCCTCGGTCTCCTGCTCGCGGGTGGCGCTGATCGTCAGCACGCCCTCATGCACTTCGATGTTCACATCCTCCTTGCGGAAGCCGGGCAGCGAAGCACGAATGATCAGCGCGTCATCGGTCTCCGAGATGTCGAGCGCCAGGGCGCCTTCCTCGATCATCGGCAGGCTTGCACCGAACGGCTCCTGGAAGAGGCGGTTGATGAGCCCCTCCACGGGCGAGAACATCTCGAACGGGTCACGACGGATGATGTTGCCGGGCATGTCAGTCCTCCTTCCTTGGGCCTTGAGAGGCCTGCAGGGAACACAGAAAACTCGGGAAATCGTCATGCCGGGAGTTTTGCAACCGGCGTGCCAAGCGTCGGGGCTGCCGTCTCGCCACCACGCAATGGCGCGTTCCTTCCAGCCCTTGCCGGAGTGGCAAAAAGACCTCGAAAGCCCGGTCAGAATGGCAGGCAGCGCGCAGGGAAACCGCCCCGACTGGGGCGGTTGGTCTGGGTTCGGTCACACTGCCCGCCTGATCACGGGCATCCGGCCGCGAACGTCGCCAGGTACATCTGCACGTCGAAGAAGTTGTGCATCCCGTCGCCGGTCAGGTCGGCAGACGGATCGTGTGCGGCAAAATCGGCCAGGAAGTCCTGCACGTCAAAGAAGTCGAGCACGCCGTCCGCGTTGCGGTCGGGCGGACAGGCGGGCGGCGCCTCGCACTCGTACCGCGTGATGGACACCGCGTCGACCGCCGCTTCGACCACCGAGCCCGAGCCCAGGTCGGAGGCGACAAACCTCACCTTGAACAGGCTGCTCGGTGACGCAAACACCGTCGAGAGATCAAACGACTTGTACACCCACCCTCCGAACACCTCCGGCCCGGAGGGGCCGACCACCTCGAGCGTGGTCCAGTTTCCGCCGTTATTGTTGGAAACCTCGACGACGAAGGTGTCCGCCTGCGGCGCGGCCCCCGCGGTGTTGGAGTACCAGCGGGCGTAGTTCAGGAACGCGCGCCCGCCGCTGGCGTCCATGGCCGGAGATGTCAGCGTCACCGTGCCATTGTCCACGTCGGAATCTCCGGCCGCGTTGCCGGTCAGGTAGCACGAGCCCGAGCCGTCATAGTCGGTCGCCGGGTCGCCGCGGGTGCCACCGCCGACCGGCACGCCTCGCGCCCACTGCCCGGCGCTGGCCGTGCTCGCGGTGGTCCAGCCGAGGCTGGCTTCGAAGTCGTCGGCAAAGGGGGTGCTGCTCCCGCTGGCGGCGATGGCGCTCCACCCGCGCGTCGGCGCGGTCAGCGGCGCAAAGAAGTATTCGCCCGATGTCGCTTGGGCGCTGAAGAAGTACTCGACCTGGTCGGCACACTCCAGCGCGGGTGAAGTGAAGCGGTAGGTTCCCGCCCCGGTCGGCACACCCGGCGCCGTGTGCTCGACCCCGTTGCCGTCAATCACCACCATCGATACCGTGCTGGGGTTGAGCGTCTGCCCCTCCTCGCTGATGGTGACTTCAAGCGTGGTGCCGCCGAAGGGATTGAGCATCGAGGGCCGATCGCCCACCAGTTGGATGTCCAGCCGCTCTCCGTCGATGGCGTCGACGCGAAGCACGAACAGTCCGCGGTTCATGTCGCTGACGATGACCGTGCCCGAGGGGAAGTAAGGGTAGCAACTCCACGCGCCGTTGAAATTGGCGCTGTCGCCGGCCGGATACGTGTCGAAAAAGGCGATCTGCACTGGGTTCACCGGGTCCGTCGCATCGAACACCCGCAACCCCGAGGTGTAGTTGGCCTCGAAGATGTACTGGTCGCGCACGTACAGATTGTGGTCGATCGAAGTGGAGTTGCTCGTGAATGTGCCTACCTGCACGGGGGCCGAGAGATTGGACACGTCGATGATCCGCGTCGTCGTGGTGGGCACCAGCCCATTCTGCTCGTCCAGTTCGTCATCGAGGTACGCGAAGCGCTTGTCGGGCGTCAGCCAGACTTGGTGGCTGTACGCGGGCGTCGTGTAGTAGTAAGTCGAAATGGTGAAAATGTTGTTCTTGTCGGTGACGTCGACGATACGCAGGCCCGTTGAGTTCCATCCGCCGTTGAACCCGCTGGCGCAGAACGCGATCTCGCGTCCGGCGTAAGGCCCTTCGGTATAGGACACCACACACGCGTCATGCACATACATGTCGGTCCAGCCGGTGGAGACGGTCGGGCGCGTCGGGTCGCTCATGTTCAGGCTGACCAGACCGCCGTTGCCGACGTTGGCTCCCGCCAGGTAGAGCGTTCCCGCGTCGGGGTTCGAGACGATGTTGTGCGTCGAGGAGTGCCCGCCCGACTGCCAGTTGCGCACCAGCGTCACCACACCGTTGTCGATGTCGGACAGGTCCATCACCTGGATGCCCGAACCGCCCTCGCTCACGCCATAGGCGTAGTGCCCGATCACCTTGACGTCGTGCCAAAGACTCGTCGGCCCCGGGATGCTCGCGACGATCACCGGATTGCTCGGGTCGGTGATCTCCACAAATCCGAACCCGCGCTCCAGCCCGATAATCGCGTACTCGCGCCCTGACGGCGACACGTAGCCCCAGCAGTCGTTGCCCGAGCCGTGCCCGCCCGAAAAGTTGTTCAGCGGAAGCCAACTCATCAGCGTCACACCGGAAGCGCTGAACCCGCGCGGCGCGCCGTCGCCCAGTCGCCAGATGGGCCCCGGCACCATTGGCTCCAGGTCAAGCAGTTTGCGCCCGTCCTCGTCGCCCCGTGCCAGACTCCCGCACAAGCCCAGAATGACCACCAAGCCCCCGGTCGTGATGTTCCGATGCATCCGATTCTCCCCGTCAAACGCTCGCGCTTGATTTGCGAGGCAGCATAACGGACGATGCACGTCCGTGTAAAGTCCCACGCGGGAACATGCCTCCCGCCCGGTTCGAGAACCGACGCCCATGCTCACCCAGGCGCTGACATTCTGGATCGTGTTCGTGCTCGGCGTGCTGGCAGCACCCCGCCAGCCAGCACTGCTGCTGGTTGATGACGCCAGCCCGCCCCGCGTGCGCGTCTCCTGGCACGGCGCCGACGGTATCGAGCACATTCATGAGTCTGAACTCTCCTATGGCTGGGACGGCGACCGCAAGCCCATTGGTGGCAACATCTCTGCCTACGCGGCCGCAGGTGGCACACGCATGCTCAAGGGCGCCAGCCACCCCAGGGGCGCCGTCGTCCGCTTCGGCTTCTACAAAGTCGAGGAAGGGCTCCTCTTCTTCGACCAGGTCGAGCGCGACAGCGTCATCGACGTGCGCGTCACCGGCATCCGCATGAACCAGCCGGCAGTGCCGCGCCCGCACACCATCGTGCAACACCTCAAGTTCTCGCGTGACAGCCTCAAGGCTTGCCGCGTGCCCTCCGACGCGTGGAACCTGTTCAACACCGTCGACCCGGGCGAGACGCTCAACGGACGCATCCGCGCCGGGTACGACGCACGCCCCGGCTCGCTCGATGGGCAGCCCGGGCACGGCTCAGGCCAGGCGCAGGTCGAGCCCGACGGCTCCATCAGTTTGCACGTCCGCGTGCCCTACGCGCTGTTCAAGCACATCCGCGACCCCTGGAAGTCCAGCCTGCCGGGCACCTTTCTCGAACCGATGCACTTCCACGTCGAGATCGAGATCCTGCCGCAAGGCGTCGAGCCGGAGAAGCCAACGCTGCCCAGTGATTGAGCGAACTTGCGCTTGGGATGGGGCCAGAGCCTCCCGCGCAAGCGGGAGTGACCACGTCATCCTCAATCCGATCGCCCAGTACCCAACTCCAGTGACTTCCCGTCACAGCAATTGCTCGATCTGCATCCCCATCCTCTGATCGAACAACTTCTCCGAAAACTTCTCCGCGTTGATCCGGCAGTGTTTGGGATGGTTCGGCAGCACCCGGACGGCATCGATGATCGCTTCGGGCTCGGGGCGGTCAAAGAACACCCCGGTCTTGCCTGAAATCACGGTGTCGAGCGAGCCGCCCTGGTTTCGGGCCACCACGGGGCATCCGCAGGCTTGCGCCTCGACCGCGGTGATGCCGAAGTCCTCGATCTGGGGGAAGATCAACACCCGGGCACGCCGGTACAAACTGAGCAACTGCTCGTCGCCTACGCGCCCCACGAACTCGACCAGCCCCTTCACTCCCCCCGCGTGCCTCTTGACCATCTGCCGCGCGTGCGCCCGTAGCCATCCCTGCATCGAGCCTTCGCCCGCAATGATGAGACGCTGTCGCGCCTTCGCGGCCGCCTCGATCGCCAGTTCCACGCGCTTGTACGGCTCCAGCGCGCTGACCACCAGCCAGAAGTCCTCGCGCACCACCGTCGCGTCCGGCGTGAAAAACTCCGTCCGCACCGGAGGAGGAATCACCGCCGCATCGCGTGAATACACTCTCTCGATCAAGCCGCGCGTGTGGTTCGAGTTGGCGATGAACACGTTAACCCCGCGCGTCCCGGAGCGGTCAAACTGGCGCAGGCGCTCCCCGAACAGCGCCAGTCCGAGCCCGCGGACCTGCCCGCCTTGGCCGCGCCGGTACTCCTCGCCCTGCTCCCACAGCCACCGGGCCGGCGAATGGCAGTAACATAGGTGCGGAACACTCTCCGGCGCACGAATGTTCTTGATCAGTCCCGAACTGGTCGAGATCAGCAGGTGAATCGGCTCTTCCTCGTGCAGGCTCGCCGCCCAGCCGGACAGGTCGCTCACCATGCCCGGGAACAGCGGCAGCATCCACTTGCGTGCCGGACCGGCCAGTGGCAGCCTGCTCTTGCCCGCGGCGATGCGCCGCACCTGGTCGGTGTGCTCGCCGATAGACACGCCGCGGTCGAACAGCGTCAGCAGCGCCACGGCGGTGTGATACTGCCGCACGTACGCCGCGATGCGTTCGAGCACCGCTTCGCCCCCGCGTCTGCCCACCAGCCAGTCGTGGGCCAGCACGATTCGGGCACGCCCTTGGCGCTGGATCTGCTGCTTGTGTCGGTCAAAGCGAAAGGCCTTCTGGCCTCGCACCGGCTGGGGTTCGTCATGCGTTGGGTTGCTCATGTGCCGCCCGTCTACCATCGCTCGTGCCTGATGAGCGTACACCAACCCGGCCGCGCCTGCCCGACGATCCGATCGTCCTGGCTCGCCTCCAGGCCAATCGCTTGGGCCTGTGCTATCAGGCCGAGGCCGGACGCCTTGGTCGCCCCCCCGTCCCCATCATCGACGCGCACGTGCACGTCAACGGGCCCGAGTCAGCAAAGATCTTCCTTCGCGTGATGGACCTCTTCGGCGTCGAGCGGGTCTACTCCCAGACTCCCCTTGCCCATGCCGACGCGGTGCGCGAAGTCATGGGCGACCGTATTCGCTTCATCGCCGTGCCCGCGTATGGGCACAGGGATATGAAGTGGGCGATGACCGAGGGCTTCCTCGAAGCCCTGCCCCAGTGGGCTGGGCGATTCGGCGCCCGCTGCGTGAAGATGTGGGCCGCCCCGCGCATGCGCGACTACGCCGACAAGGCCGGGATCGATCCGGCCGACATCGTCCCGCTCGATGCGCCGTGGCGTCGGCGCGTCGCCGCGCGGGCCGTGGATCTGGGCATGATGCTCATGGTGCACGTGGGCGATCCGGATACCTGGTTTGCCACCACCTACGCCGACACGAGCCGCTACCCCCCCAAGACGCAGCACTACGTCGGTCTCGAACGCATCCTCGAAGACTACCCCGTCCCCCTCATGGCCGCGCACATGGGCGGCTGGCCTGAAAACCTTGACTTCCTCTCCGGGCTGCTCGATCGTCACCCCAACCTCGTGCTCGACACCTCGGCGACGAAGTGGATGGTGCGGGAACTGAGCCGGCATCCGCGCGAGCGCCTGGTCGCGTTTCTTCAGCGGTTCAGCGGCCGCATCCTCTTCGGCTCCGACATCGTCGTCAGTGACGAGCATCTGGCCGCGATCAAGCCCGAGAGCCCGCGATTCGGCGCCATGCTCGCCGCCAGCGAGGCCGACGCCTTCGACCTCTATTCCAGCCGCTACTGGGCCCTGCGGACCATGTGGGAGACCGACTGCGACGCCGAGTCCAACATTGCCGACCCGGACCTGATGATGGTCGAGCCGGATCGGTACGACGCCCTGAGCGCCCCGCGGCTCCTCGGCCGCCATCTGCCCGCGCCCATGCTGCGCACCCTTTATCGCGACGCCGCCGAACAGACTCTCGATGCGTGGTACGGCGATCGAAGTTGACCGGAGGCGGAGGCTTTCAGCCTGTGTCGTGCCAGCAACCTTGTCCGCAAGGCTGCTTCCCGCGCGTGGACTGTGCTTCCACTTCGGCAACGCCCGAGGACCGACATGGCCTTCACGAGTCCCTACTCCCCATCCGAATCAGACTCCTCCGGTCCCTCGCTCTCCGGCTCGGCAATCTCGCTCAGCGTGGACTCGGAGAGTCTTCGCATCTCCTCCGTCATCCGCGGCCGGGCCGGGTAGCCCACCTCGCCCAACCGGTCGATGATCGTCAGCAGCCGCGCCACAGTTGCGTCGTCGCGCTGCGCCACGAACGAAATGTTGCCCTGACTCGGTCCGAGTTGATCGACAAACTGGTCGGTCGCGCGCGTCAGCCTCAGTGCAGCCGCGCTGATGGAACCGCCGAAGTACTTCTCCCCCGGCGGCGCATCGGGATACAGAAATCCTCCGCCCGTGTACACGCCCACCTGCCCGCGCGCCAGCACCAGGTGTTGCACCGTCGCGCTGCACGCGGTTGACGCGATCGGCGTCCGCCCCGGCTTGGGATGCACGAACAACTGCACGTGAATAATGTTCCCCGTCGGGGGCGGGCCCGAAGGATCTGTCAGGCTCTCCATCGAAATGTCGGTGAGAATCACGTCGGCCGTATTCTTGTCCACGAACCGATACAGCCGGATCGGCAGGTTGGGTCGCAGCCCCACGTCGAAGGCCTGCGAGTCGATCTCAACCGCACTCCGCGAGCCCACGAAAGAAGCGGGGACGATTGAACACCCCGCCAGAACAAGGCAGGCGGCAAGAAGGGCGGTACTGATGAGCGGCAGTCGAAGGCTCATGGGAACAGACAAGATAGCCGCTCCCCCTCCCTTCTGCCGAGTGGGTGTCCGGATTCGCGGTTTTTGGGCGCTGATGGGTGATGGGAGTTGAATCCGGACGCGAGATTGCGAGTATGTAAGAGGGTGGGCGCATGGAGGTGTGCGATGGACTGGAAAACCAGGCTGGCCGTCACGCTGATCGCCGGGTTGACCGGGACGTCTTGGGCCCAGCAGCAGCGCACGACGATGGGGCCCCCGGTTCGGACCGGGATTCCGGGCCAGCAACTCCGCGTGACCAACAGCCCCCTCACCCGGTCCACCACGACTTCGCCGATGAATGGATATCGGTACTGGCAACCCGGCTACGGGTGGAGCGGCGTGTCCCTCCAAGTCGAGGGCGATGGCTGGAGCCTCAACGTCAACGGCAACCTGGCCAATGAACTGGCCTACAACCGCTGGGGAACCGGCCACGCCCATCACGGGTACGGCAACGGCGGGTGCATGGTCGTCCCCGATGCCGACGACGTGCTTCCGACCCTGCCCAGTTGGCTCCGCGACCGCGTTCACGTTTTGCACGGGTCTGACTATGGCTGGACCTACGACGTGATCTGCTTCCCCCGCTGGAATGGGAACTCGTGGGTTTACGTGCCCATCGGGTATGGCTACGGCTACTACCCCTCGGGCTACTACTACCGCGATGGCGGATTCTCGGTCTATGAAACCTCGGGCTGGGGAACCATGAGCAGCCCGTCGAGCGGCCAGCAGCAGCAACAGACGCTCCCACCGCCCGAGCCCCCCAGGCCGATCGACATCGCCCGGCTCGGGGTCGTGCTGGGCGACCTCCAGTCGGCCGAGGCTCAGTATCGGATTCATCTGAGGGAAAATCCCGGTGATTCCGAGGCCCTGCGCGAGTTCGGGCTGGTGATGCTCGAACAGGGAAGGGTGGACGAGGGTTTCGCAGCCATCCGCAAGGCCTACCGCGATCGCCCGGAACTGGCCCGCGCCCCGCTTCCGCTCGCCGACCTGGGTTTCGATGGGGCCCGGACCCGCGCGCTCATGGGCACTGTCAGCCCTGCGGCCAACCAGTTGAAGACCTCGTCGGGCTGGTTCACGCTTGCGACGCTGCTCCAGGCTCAGGACAAGGGCGCGCAGGCGTTGAAAATGATCGAGCGGGCGGCTGAGCAGGGGCTCGAGCAGCCCGTGGCCGACACCTTCCGGTCGGTCCTGAAGCGCTAGGCCCGCAACCCGAGTCCGGATTGGTTCGACTTGTCCGGGCAGGGCGTGGGTCTATACTCACGACCCTGCGCGGGGAAGTCCTGCGCGGACAACGCGAACCGTGTGAACCACCCTCCGGCTGCCGGCTTGGCCCCGACAGACCTTCCAGGAGGGTGGGAGGTGGAGACCGATGGCCAAGAGAGAACTTGTCAAAACGTTCAAAATCATGGCGCCGGGAGGCAAGGCCACGCCCGCGCCTCCGCTCGGACCCGTGCTGGGCGCCAACGGCGTCAACCCCGGCCAATTCATCCAGCAGTTCAACGCGGCCACGGCCCAGTTGAACGGGAAACTGGTCGGCTGCATCGTCCGTGCCTACAGCGACCGCTCGTTCGAACTCGAAATCAAGAGTTCGCCCGCGTCGGTCCTGATCCTCGAGGCCGCGGGCATCGAGAAGGGCTCGGGAGTTCCCAACAAGGAGAAGGTCGGAAAGATCACGCGCGAGCAGGTCCGCAAGATCGCGCAGGAGAAGATGCCCGACCTCAACGCGCAGACGATCGAGGCGGCGATGCGGGTGATCGAAGGCACGGCTCGCCAGATGGGCGTGACGGTGGAGGGCTGAGCGATGGCACGGATCAACAAGCGCCGCAAGCACAATCTGGCCCTGTGCCCGCAAGGGCCGGTCGAGCCGGCCTCGGCAGTGTCGCTGCTCAAGAAGTTCAAGGCTCCCAAGTTCGATCAGACCGTCGAGATCTGCGTCCACCTCGGTGTGGACACCAAGCAGGCCGACCAGATGCTCCGCGGCTCGGTTTCGCTGCCCAAGGGCATCGGCAAGAGCAAGCGCGTGGTGGCCTTCTGTCCATCTGACGTGGCCAAGAAAGCCATCGAGAACGGCGCGATCAAGGCCGGTGGTGAAGATCTGGTGGCCGAGATCGAAGCAGGCTGGATGGACTTCGACGTTGCGGTCGCCTCGCCCGACATGATGCGCGTTATCTCCAAGTTGGGTCGCGTGCTGGGGCCCAAGGGCCTGATGCCCAGCCCGAAGAACGGCACGGTGACTGCGAACGTGGCCGATGCGGTCAGCGAGTTCGCCGCCGGCAAGGTCGAGTATCGCACTGACAAGGGCGGGAACGTGCAGGCGGTGATCGGGAAGATGTCCTTCTCCGAGTCGGACTTGTTGGAGAACCTGATGCACTTCATTCACACGATCGAGAAGATTCGCCCCTCGACGGTGAAGGGAACGTACATCAAGAAGATCACCATCAGCGGAACGATGACGCCCGGTCTGCAACTCAAATACGAGTCGGCGGTCGCGGCCTCCTGACGGGCCCTGTGAACGCACGAGCGAAGGAGCACCTCCATGTCAAAGCCCGTCAAGGAAATGATCATCCGCGACTACCAGGGTCGCGTCGGCGACATCGAAGACGCCATGCTCATCAGCCTCCGCGGCGTGAGCAGCAACAACACCAACAAGATCCGCCAGACGCTGGCCAAGAAAGAGATCCGGGTCACCGTGATCCGCAACTCCCTCTTCATGAAGGCGTTTGGCGATACGAAACTCGCCGGGCTCAGCCCGCTGCTCTCCGGCGCCAACGCCTTGGCTTATGGCGCCGAGTCGGTGGTCGAAGTCGCCCGCGAAATCGTCGGCCTCCTCAAAGACTTCCCCGACCTCCAACTCCGCGGCGCGGTGCTGGACGGGCAGTTGTTTGAGGGCGAGGAGGGGGTCAAGGCCCTGTCCAAGTTCCCCACCCGGGACGAGGCCATCGCCAAGGACGTCACCCTCATCCTCAGCCCCGGCCGCAAACTGCTGGGGGCGGTCAAGGGCCCCGGCGGACGGCTCATGGGCATCGTCAAGGCGATCGAGGAGAAACTCGAAAAGGGCGAAACCATCGAGAAAGTGTGACAAGAGGTCATCAGGCGTCCGGCCTCATCATCCGGTGCTTGGTGCCCGCAGACAGACATCCGACGTTCCGACTGGCCCTGGGCGTCGCGCACGCAGGGTTAAAGAGGTGGCAGCGGGCCACCCCCTCTCGGGGCGCGAGTGAGAGCCGGGCAACCGGCGTTTGGAAGGATCGTGAAAGATGAGCGAAGGTACCAAGACTTTTGACGCGAAGATCGTGGAACTCGGCGACAAGTTGGCCGGCCTGACTCTCAAGGAGGCCGTCGACCTCGGCGACTACATGAAGCAGACCTACGGAATCGAGGCGGCCGCGGGCGGCGCGGTCATGATGGCCGGCCCGGCGGGCGGCGCGGCGGCTCCGGCGGCTGAGGAGAAGTCCTCTTTTGACGTCATCATCAAGAGCGATGGCGGCAAGAAGATCGGCGTCATCAAGGTCGTCCGCGAACTGACCGGCCTAGGCCTCAAGGAAGCCAAGGACCTGGTCGACAAGTTGCCTGCCAAGGTCAAGGAAGGTTTGTCCAAGGACGAGGCCGAGGCGATGGCGGCCAAACTCAAGGAAGCCGGCGCCGAGATCGAACTCGCCTGAGTTCGCGAAGACTTGAGTATGGACCGGGAGCAATGCCCCCCTGTTTGAGGGGGCTTTTTTATCAAGTCGTGCAGGTCGGGTGAAATACCCGGAAGAAAATCTCCAGAATTCGGGTGGTCCCACTGAGCACCGGTGGTTATACTCCGCGGTTCGGCACGGTGCGGGGCCAGCCAGGAACAGTATCATTTTGATCAGCCGCGGCGCGACGACGGGTGTTGTTCTGCTCAATGGACCGACACAACGGCGACGTTGGTGTGCACGCCCATCGGGTTTGCGCGGCGCGATATTTTGCGCGAGGTAATTGATGGTCTCGAAGACTTTGCGCGTGGACCGTGAAAGGAAGATTCGTCTGTTCACCAAGCGCGGCGACGCCGTGCCGGTGCCTGATCTGACTCAGGTGCAGGCGGTGGCGTACGAGCGCTTCCTCCAGTTCGGCAAGCCCCCGGAAGGGCGTGACCCGTCCTTCGGGCTCGAGGCCCTGCTGCGGGAGATCTTCCCGATCGAGAGTTACGACGGGACGATGCGCCTGGAGTACATCTCGTACACGCTCGATGAGCCACGCTACACGGCCGACGAGTGCCGTGAACTGCGCCTGACCTACGGGCGACCGTTCCGCATCCGCGTGCGCCTCCAGCGCGAGACCCACCCCGACCTGCCCGAGGAAGACATCTATCTGGGCGAGTTCCCGATTATGATCGGGGGGGGCGAGTTCATCGTGAACGGCGCCGAGCGCGTCATCGTCAGCCAGTTGCACCGTTCGCCCGGCGTCGACTTCTCGATCATCTCCAGCGAGGCCGACCGCCCGCTCCACTCCACCCGCATCATCCCCGAACGCGGCTCGTGGATCGAACTGGAGGTGACCAAGAAGGACGTGCTGGCAATGCGCATCGACCAGTCGACCAAACTGGCTGCCACCACGTTCCTGCGCTGCCTGGACGAGTCGGTTGCCTCGACCGACGCGATCATCGGCCTCTTCTATGAGGTCAGCCAGATCAAGGTCGAGGAAGTGCAGCCCGAGCACTGGGCGGCCCAGTCGATCGTCGACACCGAGTCGGGCGAGGAACTGGTGCACGTGGGTCGGCCGATCGGCGACCAGGCCGAGGCCATCCGCAACAGTTCGCTCAAGACCGTCCGCGTGGTGCAGAACCCGTCGGACACGCTGATCTTGAACACGATTGCCGAAGAGAAACTGGACATGTTCGCCGACGTTGCGGGGACCGAGTTTGAGCGGGCCCTGCTGCGGGTGTATACCAAACTGCGTCCGGGCAATCCGCCGCAGGTGGAGAAGGCCAAGCAGCTCTTCGACGAGAAGTTCTACGACGAAAACCGCTACCGCCTGGGCAAGGTCGGGCGTTTTCGCATCAACCGCAAGTTCGGGCTCGAGGTGCCGGAGGACCAGATGTTCCTCCGCTCGGAAGACTTCCTGCGCGTCGTGCAATACCTGCTCGACCTGCGTTCCAATCGTCAGGATCCGGAGACCGGGCGCCCGGTGGCTCAGGTCGATGACATCGACCACCTGGGCAACCGTCGCCTGCGTACGCTGGACGAACTAGCGGTAGAGGAACTGCGCAAGGGATTCCTCAAACTGCGCCGTACCGTGCAAGAGCGCATGAGCGTCAAAGATCCGGAAGAGGTCGCCAAGATTGCCGACCTGGTCAACTCCAAGAGCATTTCCAGCGCGATTGACTTCTTCTTCGGGCGCAGCGAACTCTCGCAGGTGGTCGATCAGACCAACCCGCTTTCGAGCCTGGTGCATGAGCGTCGCCTGTCGGCCCTGGGTCCGGGCGGCCTGAACCGCAAGCGGGCCGGCTTCGAGGTCCGCGACGTGCACATCTCGCACTACGGGCGCGTCTGCCCCATCGAGACGCCCGAAGGCACCAACATCGGCCTGATCTGCTCGCTGGGCATCTTCGCGGGTATTGACGATTACGGGTTCCTGCTCACGCCCTACCGCGAGGTCAAGAACGGCAAGCCCACCGGCAAGATCATTCAGTTGCGGGCCGACGAGGAACTCCGCGCCGTGCTGGCGCCCGCCGATTCGCTGACCGCGGAAGGACGGCTCAAGGAGGGCGCGGTGCTGGCGCGCGTCGACGGGGAACTGACGGAAGTCGACTCGTCGATGGTCAACTATCTCGACATTTCGCCCAAGCAGATCGTGGGCATCTCGGCCGGCTTGATCCCCTTCCTCGAACACGACGACGCCAACCGCGCGCTGATGGGTTCCAACATGCAGCGCCAGGCGGTGCCGCTGGTGAGGGTCGATCCGCCGGGCGTGTGCACGGGGTTGGAAAAGGAGATCGGGCGCAACTCGGGCATGGTCATCAAGGCCAGGCGCGGTGGGACGGTCACGGCCGTCGACGCCCAGCGGATCATCATCGACAACGCCGACGAGTATGTGCTCCGCAAGTTCGTCGGACTGAACGAGCGCACTTGCCTGAACCAGAAGCCGGTGGTCGAACTGGGGCAGAAGGTCAAGGCCGGCGACGTGATCGCCGACGGGGCGAGCACCCATCGCGGCGAACTGTCGATCGGCAAGAACGTGCTGGTCGCGTTCAACACCTTCGACGGGTACAACTTTGAGGACGCGATCGTGATGAGCGAGCGTCTGCTCAAGGACGACACCTTCACGTCGATTCACATTGACGCATTCGACGTCGAGATCCGCGACACCAAACTCGGGCGCGAGGAGTTCACGCGCGACATCCCGAACGTGTCGGAGAAGATGCTCCGCAATCTCGACGACAACGGGATCATCCGCATCGGGGCCCGCGTCGGGCCGGGCGATATCCTCGTCGGCAAGGTCAGCCCCAAGAGCAAGACCGAACTGACGCCGGAAGAGAAACTGCTGCACGCGATCTTCGGGCGCGCGGGCGAGGACGTCAAGAACGACTCGCTCGAGGTGCCGGCCGGCGTCGAGGGCATCGTGATCGGCGCCAAGAAGTTCAGCCGTCGCGTCCACATGACCGATGCGCAGAAGAAGCAGTTGAAGAAGGACATCGAGACCTACGAAGCGGAGATGGATCAGCAGGCGATCAACCTGTTCAAGCAGATGACGCAGGCGATCAACGACGCGGTAGGCACGGAGATGGTCGACCCGATGACCCGCCAGAAGGTGGGCGCCAGCGACATCCCCGAGGTCATCCTTGAGCAGATCCAGACCTTCGATATCAAGTGGGCCAAGGGCAGCAAGGATACCCGCGAAGCGGCCGAGTTGATCCACAGCCAGTTCTGGCCCCGCATCCAGGCCATCGAGGCCGAGAAGCAGCGCAAGGTCGCCCACATGAAGCGGGGCGACGAACTTCCCAACGGCGTGCTGGAGATGGTCAAGGTCTACCTGGCGACCAAGCGCCAACTGTCAGTGGGCGACAAGTTCGCGGGGCGCCACGGCAACAAGGGCGTCATCGCCCGCATCGTGCCCGAAGAGGACATGCCGTTCATGGAAGACGGCACACCGGTGGACGTGCTGCTCAACCCGCTGGGCGTGCCCAGCCGCATGAACGTGGGGCAGATCCTCGAGACGCACCTGGGCTGGGCGGCGCAGGTGCTGGGCTTCCAGGCCGTCACCCCCGTGTTTGACGGCGCGACCGAGGAAGAAATCCACAAGGCCATCGACGAGGCCAACAGGCACGTCGAGAATCGCGCCCGCGAGATCGAGGAGACCGGCGTGCCGGCGCATCCGCGCGAGTTGCTGGCCCACATGCCGCGGGGCGGGAAGATCCAGTTGTATGACGGACGCACCGGCGAGCCGTTCAACCAGAAAACCACCGTGGGCTACATGTATCTGCTCAAACTCCACCACCTGGTGGACGACAAGATCCACGCCCGCGCGACGGGGCCCTACAGCCTCATCACCCAGCAGCCGCTCGGCGGCAAGGCGCGCACGGGCGGGCAGCGCTTCGGCGAAATGGAAGTGTGGGCGCTCGAGGCCTACGGGGCGGCCTACATCCTCCAGGAACTGCTGACGGTCAAGAGCGACGATGTCGAAGGCCGCACCAAGATCTACGAGAGCATGGTCAAGGGCACCAACAAACTCGAGGCCGGCATGCCCGTCGCCTTCGACGTGTTGTGCAACGAGTTAAAGGGCCTGGGCATGAACATCACGCTGGAGAAGAAGCGGACAGAAGCGGGCAGTCTGCTGTAACCCTGCTGCGGCGTGCCGGCCGTCGGCCGGTCCCGGTGCCGGGGGCTCCATTGGTTCGACTCGGTGGGTGACGGAACAAGACGAATATGACCTCTCTGACGGGAGAGTGCGATGGCTGAGAGCGTGTACGAGCGTGTAAATGACTACTCGTCGGTCAAGGTGACCCTCGCGTCGCCCAACGACATCCGCGCGTGGTCCTATGGCGAAGTGAAAAAGCCCGAGACCATCAACTACCGCACCTACCGCCCCGAAAAGGACGGGCTGTTCTGCGAGCGCATCTTCGGGCCCGAACGCGACTACGAGTGCGCCTGCGGCAAATTCCGCGGCACCAAGTACAAGGGCATTATCTGCGACCGCTGCGGCGTCAAGGTGACCCACTCGCGCGTTCGCCGCAAGCGCATGGGGCACATCAACCTAGCCGCCCCGGTCGTGCACATCTGGTTCTTCAAGAGCATGCCCAGCCGCCTGGGCACGCTGCTGGCCATGAAGACCAGCGACCTCGAGAAGATCATCTACTACCAGGACTACGTCGTCATCGATCCGGGTGACACCGAACTCAAGTACAAGCAGGTGCTCACCGAGGACGAGTATCGCACCTCGGTCGACAAGTACGGCAACGCCTTCAAGGCCTACATGGGCGCCGACGCGATCCGCGAACTGATCGGGCGGCTCGATCTGACGGCCGAGGCCGAACAGATCCGCAAGGAACTGCGCGAGACCCGCAGCAAGCAGAAGATCAAGGATCTGGCCAAGCGGCTGAAACTGATCGAGTCGGTGCGCGGGAGCGAGAACGATGCGGCCTGGCTGGTGATGGACGTCATCCCGGTCATCCCGCCCGACCTGCGCCCGCTGGTGCTGCTGGAGAGCGGCAACTTCGCGACCAGCGACCTGAACGACCTGTACCGGCGCATCATCAACCGCAACAACCGCCTCAAGAAGTTGATGGACCTCAACGCGCCGGAGGTCATCATCCGCAACGAGAAGCGCATGCTCCAGCAGGCGGTCGATGCGCTGTTCGACAACAACCGCTGCCGTCGCCCGGTGCTCGGTTCGAGCAACCGTCCGCTCAAGAGCCTGACGGACATGATCAAGGGCAAGCAGGGGCGCTTCCGCGAGAACCTGCTGGGCAAGCGCGTGGACTACTCGGCGCGTTCGGTGATCGTGGTCGGCCCGGAACTCAAGTTGTGGCAGTGCGGGCTTCCCAAGAAGATCGCGCTCGAGTTGTACCAGCCCTTCATCATCCGCAAGTTGAAGGAGCACGGGCTGGCCGACACGATCAAGAGCGCCAAGCGCATGCTCGAGCGTCGCGACGCCGAGGTGTGGGACATCCTCGAAGAGGTGATCTACCAACACCCGGTGCTGCTGAACCGCGCCCCGACGCTGCACCGAATGGGTATCCAGGCCTTCGAGCCGGTGCTGGTGGAAGGCAACGCCATCCGTCTGCACCCGCTGGTGTGCGGCGGGTTCAACGCCGACTTTGACGGCGACCAGATGGCCGTGCACCTGCCGCTGTCGATCGAGGCCCAGGCCGAGGCTCATGTGCTGATGCTCAGCACCAACAACATCTTCAGCCCGGCCAACGGGCAGCCGATCATCTCGGCCTCGCAGGACATCGTCATGGGCGTGTACTTCATCACCACGACCATCGACGAGATGAAGCCCGAGAGCGAACTGATGCGCTTCAAGGACCGCCGCGAAGCCATCCTCGCCTATGACCAGGGCAAGATCCGCCTGCACCAGTTGATCAGCGTCCGTCTCGACGGGTTCGACAAGGTGGTCAACATGCAGAACGGGCCGGTCGAGCCGCTGCCCGAGCACGGGCGCGTCATCACGACGGTCGGGCGCGTGCTGTTCAGCGACATTTTGGCCAAGGGCATGCCCTTCTACAACTGCGCCCTGGGCAAGAAGGGCTGCGCCCGCGTGATCGACGACTCGTACATCTACTCGGGCAAGCCGGCCACCATCGACTTGCTCGATGCGATGAAGGAGACGGGCTTCAAGAACTCGACGACGGCCGGCCTGTCGTTCGGCGTCACCGACCTTCGCATTCCCGAAGAGAAGCAGAAACTGCTCGACGCGGCCCAGAAGCAGGCCGACCGCGTCGAGAAGAGTTACGAGATGGGCATCATCACCGAGCGCGAGCGCTACAACCAGTTGCTTGACATCTGGAGCCACTGCCGCGAGGAACTGACCAAGAAACTCATCGAAACCCTGCGCAACGACCGCCGTGACGACGAGGGCAATTACGCCTCCATCGAGAAGAAGGAAGGCAAGCGCTACCTCAACCCCGTGTACCTGATGAGCGACTCGGGCGCCCGCGGCAACGTCAGCCAGATGCAGCAGTTGGCCGGCATGCGAGGCCTGATGGCCAAGCCCTCGGGCGAGATCATCGAGACGCCCATCCGCGCCAACTTCCGTGAAGGTCTAAACGTGCTCGAGTACTTCTCGTCCACGCACGGCGCCCGCAAGGGCCTGGCCGACACCGCGCTGAAGACCGCCGACTCGGGCTACCTCACACGCAAGTTGTGCGACATCGCCCAGAGTGTCATCGTCGGCGAGCACGACTGCGGCTCGAAGCGCGGCATCATGAAGCGCGCCATTTACAAGGGCGAACAGGTTGACGTCGCCCTGCGCGACCAGATCATCGGGCGCGTCAGCGTCAACAACATCATCAACCCCGTCACCGACGAGATGATCGTCCGCGCCAACGAGATGATCTCGCCCGCCGCCGCGCGCAAGATCGAGGATCTGGGCATCGAGAGCGTCATGGTGCGCAGCCCCCTCACCAGCGAAAGCCGCTTCGGCTGCTCCGTGCTCGACTACGGCATGGACATGTCCACCGGCAAACTCGTCGAAGAAGGCATGGCCATCGGCATCATCGCCGCCCAGTCCATCGGCGAGCCGGGAACGCAGTTGACCATGCGGACCTTCCACACCGGCGGCATCGGTACCCGCTCGGTCCTCGAAACCGAGCGCCGCTCGCTCTACGCCGGCACCGTCGAAATCCGCGACTGCAACCAGGTGCCCAGCAAGGATGACGACGGCAGCGAAGTGCTGGTATCCCTGAAGAAGAACGGCGAAATCGCCATCCTCGACGACAAGGGTCGCGAACTCGAGAAGTACGCCATCAACTACGGGAGTTACATCTACGTCAAGCCGGGCGAGGTCATCAAGAAGGGCGCTGTGCTCGCCAAGTGGGACCCGCACCGTACCCCGATCCTGGCCGAGAAGGGCGGCACCGTCCAGTTCGTCGACATCGAACTCGGCCAGACCATCCGCCAGGAGGACGCCGGACGCGGGCAGAAGGCTCTGGTGGTGATCGAGCACAAGGGTGACATGCACCCGCAGATCAACATCGTCGACGCCAACGGGCACATCCTCGACTTCCACTACCTGCCCGCCAAGGCGCGTATCGAAGTGGAGGACGGCGAGACCGTCGAGGCCGGGCAGATGCTTGCCCGTCAGCCGCGCGGCGCCGCCGGCTCCCAGGACATCGTGGGTGGTCTGCCCCGCGTCACCGAGATCTTCGAGGCCCGCAAGCCCAAGGATCCGGCCACCATGGCCGAAATCTCGGGCCGCATCGAACTCCATGCCGACAAGCGCAAGGGCAAAATGACCATCCGCGTCATCTCAGATGCCGGCGTCGAGAAGGACCACCACGTCCCCTCCGACAAGGGGCTGCTGGTGCACACCGGCGACTACGTTCAGGCCGGCGACCCGCTCACCGAAGGCCCGCTGGTGCCGCACGACATCCTGCGCATCAAGGGCGAAGAGGCGCTGTGGACCTACATGCTCGACGAGGTGCAGAACGTCTACCGCGCGCAGGGCGTGACCATCAACGACAAGCACATCGAACTGATCGTCAGCCAGATGCTCCGCAAGGTGCGCGTCGAAAACACCGGCGACACCGACCTGCTCCCACACGAGGTCATCGACCGCTTCCACTTCCGCCAGCACAACAACCGCGTCGGCAACATGGTTCGCATCAGTGACGCGGGCGGCACCGACCTCAAGGTCGGCGATCTGGTCGAGAAGTCCGTCATCCGCGAGGCCAACGCCCGCGCCGAGGCCGAGGGCAAGGAGCCCGCCAAGGCCAAGCGTGCCCGTCCCGCCACCGCCCGCACGCTGCTGCTGGGCATTACCAAGGCCAGCCTCCAGTCCGACTCGTTCCTCTCCGGCGCTTCGTTCCAGGAGACCACCAAGGTGCTCACCGAGGCCGCCCTCAAGGGCGCCGAGGACGAACTGATCGGCCTGAAGGAAAACGTGCTGCTCGGGCACCTCATCCCCGCCGGCACCGGCTTCCGTCGCTACCAGGACATTCGCGTCAAGTTCCTCGTCGAGCCGGAAGAAATGGACTTCGACGCCGAGGAACGCATGCTGGCCGAAGCCTCCGAGGCCGCCGAAGCCTTCGGCGCCGCCGCCGGCGAGGTTCCCCAGGTGCAGGTCCGCGGCGACATCATGATCGGCGGGCCCACCAGCGGCGCCCGCGAGGAATGAACACGCCGACGCCGACACGCGTGTCCCGCCCGTGTTGAACGCACGAGGCTGACAATCCAATCACCATCCCAGCCCCGGGCCCTGGCTCGGGGCTGGCTGTTTCTGCCGACTGCGCGCAGGCGCATCATGACGCACGCCGGGCGTTCCGGGGCCGGTTCATCGCGGGTGCCCCGAACCGGAATCATGCAAGGCCTCCCGCGCCAGCGGGAGAACCGGCCCACGGGGAGGCTCAACGGGGTCTGGAAATGCGGCCAGGGCATGCACCGCACACGTCCTGCCGCGGGGCAGGTCGCCCTCCGGCCTGATCCTGTCTCGAGGATCGGCGCTCAGTCATACTGCAGCAGGCGCCGCTCGCCCTCGAGCGCGCGTTCGCGCGTCAGGTCCTGCGTGAACTCGAGCGTGCCGAGGTACTTCCCGGCCTGGTCGCGCACCGCGAAGTAGCGGATCTGCACGAAGCGCCCCCGGTGCGAAATCCAGAAGTCGGCGGTGTACTGTCGCCCGCTCTTGAAGTCATCGAGAATCCGGTTGACCGTGTCCACGCTCCCGGGCGGATGGCAGAACTGCACCTTGCGCCCGATCACCGCCTTGGGCCGCACGAACACGCGGTGCGGGCCTTCGCTGAAGAACCGCACGCGATCGTCGGCGTCGACGAAGGTCAGGTCGATCGGCATGGTCGTGAAGACGGCGATCAACTGCTCGATCGACAGCGAGCCGGTGGGGAACATGATCGACGCTGGCAGCGCCACTTCCGGCCCGGTGCGCGGCCCGCGACTGACCGCCAGCGACACCGTGCCGTCCGGCTGCGTCTGAATCAGCGCGTCTGCGCCGGTTGCCGGCGCACTCTTCGTCGAACCCGCTCTTGATTTCTTCTGCGCCGGCGACTCGTACGTCCCGCCCGGCTCGATCAGGCACCAGCCGAACCGCGGCGACTGATCGTGGATCTCGCCCCACTCGCCTTCGCTCAGGTGCGACAGGGCCATCGGCAGCAGGATGTTCTCTTCCTTGAACATCATCTCTTCGATCCCGTGCAGGGTCTGCTCGGCCAGTTTGCGGGCCGAACACGGGCAATGGTCCTCGCACGCGATGGCTTGGCCGAGTTGGCGCAGCATCGCGCGCACCTCGTCGTCCTTGCCCCACATCACGCGCGACGGCCCGGTGATGCCGTGCCGCTCGAGGCAGGCGAACAGCAGGTTCTCCTTGCGCGCGTAGTGCTTGTCGATGTCCATCAGTTCGTTGAACCGGGCCCGCGCCGTCTCGCGGTCGCCGGCCGCCAGCGCCGCCCGCAGCCCCTCCATCGTGGCGCGCAGGGCCGCGTTCTCGCGCAGGAACACGTCCACCGGGTGTCCGCCGGGCACCGCCGGGTGGGCGCTGTTGACCATCGTCTCACGCACCACCTGCGCGTGCAGGTCGCACATGCCCATGATCTGCTCGATCGGCATTCCCCGCGCGATCAACTGCTGCTCCATCGCCGCGATCTCGTGCGCCTCGCACACTTTCACCAGCCGGGCCAGTTCGGGGCCAACCTCCTCCGGGCGGGCCCCCTGGTGCAGTCGTTCGATGATCCGGGTCAAGGCGGCCACCCGGGCGGCCGGGTTGTCGAGCAGTTCGCTCATGAGGGTCTCCTGAACCGGTCCCAAGTGGACCGACGCCTCCATAATATTCATGCGGATCAATATGTCCACTATCTTCCGCATCCTCACTCTTGCACCCATCGCGTCGGTCCGTTACGCTGGGCAGGTTTCCGGGGGCCGCCGCGGGCGCCTCCGGCTGTGTTGTGCCGGAGAGGCCCTCATGTCAAGGAGGCCTGCCATGCCGTCGTTGCGCTCCCGCCGCGTCCGGGCCGTTCCCGGTGTCCTTTGGCTCGCCATTTCGATTTCCCTGGCCGGCGCCACGCCCCCTCCGACGGCGCTGGAGGACTTTTTTGGGCCCGGATCGCAGCCCGGCAGCGTCGAGGAGGTGTTGGACACCGCCACGCGCTGCGGCACCTGCCACGGGAACTACGACTTCAACGCCGAGCCGTACCGTCCCTGGGCCGCCAGTCCCATGGGTCAGGCCGCCCGCGACCCCGCCTTCCACGCCGCGATGACCATTGCCAACCAGGACGCCCCCTTTGCCGGCGACCTGTGTTTGCGCTGCCACATGCCGCAGGGGTGGATTCAAGGCCGCAGCGTCCCGACCGACGGCTCGGCCATGCTGCCCGACGATTTTCAAGGCGTCTCGTGCAGCACGTGCCACCGCATGGTGGACCCCTTCGGCGTGCCCTCGCAGAATCCGCCCGATGACGTGGGCATCCTCGCGGGCACGCCCGATCTGCCCGTCAACCCGCACTCGGGCCAGTACGTGATCGACCCGTCGGACATCCGCCGCGGGCCGTTCAACCTCGACAACTTCAACCAGCACCAGTGGCGGCAGGCGCCCTTCTTTGCCCAGTCGTCCATGTGCATCACCTGCCACGACGTGTCCAACCCGGTCTACAGCCGGCAGGTGGACGGCACCTATGCCCCCAACGAGTTCGGGCAGCCGGCCCCCTCGCACGACAAGTACGACCAGTTCCCCGTCGAGCGCACCGGCAGCGAGTGGATGCAGTCCGCCTTTGCCCAGGGCCCGATCGAGATGGGCGGGCGTTTCGGCGGCAACCTCACCGCCGTGAGTTCCTGCCAGGACTGCCACATGCCCGACACCACCGGCCGCGGGTGCAGCAACGGCAGCAGGCCCATCCGCGGCAATCTGCCGACGCACCAGTTCAACGGCGGCAACACCTGGCTGCTCCACGCCGTCCGCAATCTCTACCCCGACTCGGTCTCGCTGCTCGACGCGGCCAGCGTGAACGCCTCGATCGCGCGCACGGTGACCATGCTCCAGAACGCCTCCGACCTGGACGCATGGCAGGACGGCACACATCTGGTCGTCCGCGTCATCAACCAGAGCGGGCACAAACTCCCGACGGGGTATCCCGAGGGCCGCCGCGCCTGGGTGAACGTGGTCTTCCGCGACGCGCAGGGCAACATCGTGCGCGAGCACGGGCACTACGACGCGGCCACGGCCCTGCTCGACGTTGACTCGACCAAGGTGTACGAGGCCAAGATCGGCGTCGACGCGGCGGTGTCCGCCCTGACCGGCGTGCCCGAGGGCCCGAGTTTCCACTTTGCGCTCAACAACACCTGGTACAAGGACAACCGCATCCCCCCGCGCGGGTTCACCAACGCCGGGTTTGCCGCCGTGCAGGCCGCCCCGGTCGCCTCTTCCTATCTCGACGGGCAATACTGGGACGACACCGAGTTCGCCGTGCCCGCCGGCGCGACCGAAGCGCTGGTGCGCGTCTACTACCAGTCGGTTTCGCGCGAGTACGCCGAGTTCCTGCTGAGCGAGAACGTCACCAACGACACCGGCCTGATCTTCTACCAGCAGTGGATCGCCACCGGGCGCAGCGCGCCGGTGCTCATGGACTCGATGACGCTGGCGGTCGAGGCGGGCGGGCCGTGCAACGACGCCGACTTCGCCGAGCCCTGGGGCACGCTGGACTTCTTCGACGTGCAGGCCTTCCTGCAGGCCTTCTCGATGCACGACCCGTCGGCCGACCTGACCGGCGAGGGGCTCTTTGACTTCTTCGACGTGCAGGCCTTCCTGGCCGCGTTCAGCGCCGGGTGCCCGTGAGCGGAGGCGGTCCGCAACGGCGGCCGGGCGGCACGGAGAACGCCGCTGCGGACCATGCGCCGCAGAGGCGGAGGCCGGCCGGAGGAGAGAGCAGGCGGGGCGATCGGGCGCGGTGGTGGGGGCGCGACGCGCAGGATCGGCGCAGCGCCGATAAAAAAGGGGTTGGGGGGCCGCGCACCGGCGGTGTCGGCGGCCTGTGCGCGACGCGGAGCGACCGGCAAGGTCCGCTTTGGCCGCTTTTCTCTTTGAAAACCGGCCTTCGACACGATCTTGAAGGCCTCAAACATTCTCTCGAAGGCCTCAAACATTCTCTCGAAGGCCTCAAATACTCTCTCGAAGGCCTCAAACACTCTCTCGAAGGCCTCAAACACTCTCTCGAAGGCCTCAAACACTCTCTCGAAGG
>JAHDXL010000001.1:152791-220902 GCA_023382935.1 Phycisphaerales bacterium | reverse complement strand
CCTCAAATACTCTCTCGAAGGCCTCAAATACTCTCTCGAAGGCCTCAAACATCGTGTGGAAGGCCGGAAATACGCGGTCGCAGGCCGCCCACATCTTCTCCAAGGCCGCCCATGTCCTCGTGCAGGCCGCCGCCGTCCGGTCCGCGTGCTCCAACCCGGTGGGCACGGCCGGCGCGTGTCGCGCCGCGTCGATCGAGGCTGGTCCGGCGGCCGACGGGAAAGCGCGCTGGTGCCCATCCCCTCTCCCAACCCCCCCCTTCTCCCCGCCGGCGCCCTCCGTGTCATCGGCGGCTCCCATCCCCCTTTCCCCCCTCCGCGTGTCGGCGTGATCTCCGCGGCTGGGCGTTGTCCTGCCCGGCCTCCCCGGCGCCGCGCCGCCACCTCTGCCCGCCGCGTCTGGGCCGTACACTGGAGATGTGAGCAGCGAGCACCAGACCGGAGCCTCGCTTCCGGGAGCGCGGCGGCGCACCGTCGTCGATGAGGCCGTCATCCTCCGCGACCGGGCCTACGACGTGGCGCGCGTCACCCTGCGCCTGGCCGACGGCTCGAGCCAGACGCGCGGCATCATCCGCCACCGCGGCGCGGTGATCGTCCTGCCGCTGCTCGATGACGGCAGCGTGGCCCTCATCCGCAACCACCGCTGGGTGGTGGGCCGCGCGCTGATCGAACTGCCCGCCGGAGGCCTCGAGCCGGGCGAAGACCCGGCCACGGCGGCGGCGCGCGAATGTGCCGAGGAGTCCGGCTTGGCGCCCCAGGCCGTCGAACACCTGGGCGATTTCTACACCTCGCCCGGCTTTGCCGACGAACGAATGTCCGCCTTCGTCGCGCGCGGGCTGCGGCCGGTCGGGCAGCGCCTGGAGATCGACGAGGCCATTGACGTGCTCCCCATGACCGGGCAGGAGGCCCTCGGCATGATTGATCGCGGCGAAATCACCGACGCCAAGACCATCGTGACCCTGCTGCTGGCCCAGCGGCGGGGGCTGCTGACGGCACGGAGGAACACGCCTTGACCGCAGACCGCTGGGGAGTCGATACCTCCGGGGGAGGCGGCGGCCCGTGGGCGGGCATCCGCCGGGCCCTGGGCAACTCCGACAACCCGATGTCCTGGGGCTTCCCGCTCTATCGCCTGGCCGACATCCGCGTCCGCGTTCACCTCTTCTTCGTGGTCTACATCGTCGCCGAACTGCTGCGCGCGGCCGGTCAGGGAAACATGGCCTTCACCGCCCTCATCCTGGCCACCTTATTTGCCATCGTCCTGCTCCACGAGTACGGGCACTGCCTGGCCTGCCGCAAGGTGGGGGGCGAGGCCGATGAAATTCTGCTCTGGCCGCTCGGCGGACTGGCCTTCTGCCGTCCCCCGCACGACTGGAAGAGCGACCTGGTCACCACCGTCGGCGGGCCGGCGGTCAACGTGCTGCTGGCGCCCATCCTCGGCGGCCTCGTCTACACCTTCGTCGGGCACTGGCAGGCGGTGGTCTTCAACCCGTTCCACCCCTACGCCGACGGATGGCAGTGGGTGATGGGCGCATCGGTCTTCGTGCGCGGCCTGTGGACGGCCCACTATGTCAACCTCCTGCTGCTGGCCTTCAACGTCCTGCTGCCCATGTACCCGATGGACGGCGGACGGATCGTGCAGGCGATGCTGTGGCGCAAGTGGGGCTATCGCCGTTCGCTCGAACTCTCCACGCTCACCGGGCTGGTCGCGGCCGTGTGCCTGGCGGTGGTCGCCGTCGTCGCCGAGGAAACCCTCCTGCTGGGAGTGGCCCTCTTCGGCGGCCTGACGTGCTGGGTGCAGCGCCAGCAGTTGAAGATGGGGATGTACGCCGGCGACGAGTTCGTCGAGCGCGTGCAGCGCGGCCCGGGCAAGGCCGAACTCAAGCGGCGCGAGAAGGAGCAGGAACACTTCCGCCGCGTCGAGCAGATTCTCGACAAGATCTCGCGCCAGGGCATGGCCTCGCTGACTCGGGCCGAGAAGCGTGTGCTCGAGACGGAGACAAAGCGCACACGCGGGCGTTGAGGCGCTTCTGCCTCAACGAGCCCCGACCGCAGGGGAGGGGCCCGAGGCATCGGTGGCACGAGCGTCACGCCCTTGGGCGCTCAACGCGCCCCGACCGCAGGGGAGGCGTCGGAGGCGCCCGTGAGCAATCAACAAGGTCCGACCGTCAGGGAGGGGTTTCTTCTCGCTTGGCCGGAAACCGCTCCGTCAGGGTCGCACCTCGTCGAACTCTTCGCCACTGCCCATCGCCCGTTCCCTCCTCCCCTCCTCCGCATAACATCGCCCTGAGTTGATTCCCAAGGATTGACGGCGGACACACGCATGGGCATCTACGACCGCGAGTACATCAAGGACGCAGGCCGCGGAGGTCGGAACTTCTCCGGGGGCGGAGGAGGGGGCCTTGGACGCCTGCGCATGCTCAGCGTCACCGCCTACCTCATCATCGCCAACGTCCTGGTCATGCTCGTGCAGATGGGCCTGGTCAACTACGGTACGCCGGTCCGCATCACCACCGACTACTTCGGGCAGCACAGCGCCGCCACCGTCAAGGATCCGAAAGAACTCCAGCAGTTCTTCGCGCCGCTCCGCCGCGACGTGATGCTGCCCGTCTTCCAACCCATCAAAGAGTCCGACGCGCGCCGGCAGGGCAACGTCATCGCCCGACCGCTCTTCGACGGCGTGCCGGGCCCGGGCGCCGCGCCGGTCGGACAGGTGCTCTACAAGGTGATGGACCCGCTCGAGGCACTCGGGCACTTCTCCACCGCCAAGGGCTTTGCCGAACTCCAGGTCTGGAGACTGGTCACCTTTCAGTTCCTCCACTCCGGCTTCATGCATCTGTTCTTCAACATGTTCGGGCTGTACATCTTCGGCCCGCTGGTCGAGCAGCAACTCGGCGGCAAACGCTACCTGGCCTTCTACCTCACCTGCGGCATCTTCGGCGGCCTGATGTACCTGGTGCTCAACCTCGTCGGCTTCCTCGGCATCCCGCTGCCCGGAGCCCTGCACACCGAGATCTGGACTCCGCTCGTCGGCGCGTCGGCCGGGGTCTTCGGCGTCCTCATGGCCTGCGCCTACATCGCCCCCAAAGCCCTCGTCCGCCTCCTCTTCCCACCCGTCTCCCTCGAAATGCGCTGGGTCGTCTATGGCTACTTCGCCCTTGCGCTTTGGAACCTCGTCTCCGCGGGCAAGAACCAGGGCGGCGACGCCGCTCACGTCGGCGGCGCCCTCGCCGGCTTCTACTTCATCCGCCGCCCGTACCTCCTCCGAGACTTCTTCGATGTCTTCAAGGACTCCCGCAAGACCCCCGATCCGCGGCGGGCGAGCGGCTCCGACCACGAAATCGACCGCATCCTCGACAAGATCGCCCAGAACGGCATGCAGTCGCTGACCGATCGCGAACGCAGGGCCCTCGAAGCACACTCCCGGCGCGGAACGTCCTGATTGAGCGCCCTCCGCTTTGACATCTCTCACCGCTGTGCGCACACCCGCGCCCGCATCGGGCGCGTCACCACGCTCCACGGCCCCTTCGATACGCCCGCCTTCATGACCGTTGGCACCCGCGCCAGCGTCAAGGGACTGCTCCCCGAACTCGTCCGCCGCACCGGCGCCCAGATCATCCTCAACAACACCTACCACCTCATGCTTCGCCCCGGTCCGGAACTGATCGCGCGCTTCGGAGGCGTCCACCGCTTCATGAACTGGAACGGGCCCATCCTCACCGACTCGGGCGGGTACCAGGCCTTCTCCATGGCCGACCTCAACGCGGTTGACGACGACGGCGTCACCTTCAAATCCATCATTGACGGGAGCATGGTTCGCATGACACCCGAACGGGCGATGGAGGTGCAGAATCAACTCGGTTCCGACATCGCGATGGCTTTTGACGACTGCCCACCCTCGATGGACCCGGAGGCAGGCCCCACCAACCAGGTGCGCCTGCGCCAGGCCGCCATGCGCGACACGATGCGCAGGAAGGGTTACGACCACGCCGAGCGGCTGCGCATCGCCAACGAGCGCACCATCCGGTGGCTGGAGCGCTGCCACCGGGCGCATGCGCGCGCGCACGAGCAGTCGCTGTTCGGCATCATCCAGGGTGGGACCGACCTGGAGCAGCGGGAATGGTGTGCCCAGCGCGTGACGGCGATCGACCTGCCGGGGTATGCGATCGGGGGAGTGGCGGTGGGCGAGCCGCACGAGCAGATCGTGGCCGTGACGCGCCACACGGCGGCGCTGATGCCCGAGAGCAAGCCGCGCTACCTGATGGGGGTGGGCTATGAGCGCGACATCGTCGCGGCGGTGCGGGCGGGGGTGGACATGTTCGACTGCGTTCTTCCGACTCGGAACGGGAGGAATGCCAATGCTTTCACCACGACCGGGCAGATCAAACTCCGCAACGCGCAGTATGCCGAGGATCAATCGCCCCTGGAAGCCGGTTGCGACTGTCCGGCATGTCAGCCCGGGCGGCACGGATGGGAGACCCCGGACGGGCGTCCGTTCAGCCGCGGGTATATCAGGTATTTGTTCAGTGCGGGAGAAATGTTGGGTCCAATTCTGGTATCCCTGCACAATCTGAGGCACTTCCAGAGGTTGATGTTGGACATTCGGCGTGCGATCCGCGAAGATGGATGGCTCGACTTCGCCCGTCGGTGGCCGGTCGCGGCCGAGGGTTTGATCTGAACACAAGGGTCGGTTTCCCGGCATGTCCCGTGGGAGGGCCGGGGGTCGATCGTCGCGAGAATGAGACCCATGCAAGAAAGTGTGATGAGCGGAATGTTCCAGACGCTGGGCTCCAAGCCCCCTGTGATCGGGGGGAGCGAGAGTCTGTCGGGGCAGGGGACGCAACTGATACCCGGCGACCCGAACGCCGGCGGGGCGAGCGGCACATCGGCGCCGGCCCGGGGCGGGGGCTTCGACATCATCCTCGTCGGCATGCTGGTCTTCTTCGTGTTCCTGATCATGTCGACCATGATGCAGAACCGCAAGGAGAAGAGGCGCAAGCAGGAGTTGTTCAGCGGGCTGGCCAGGCATGACCGGGTGCAGACCATCGGGGGCATCATCGGGACGATCGCCGAGATCGCCGACGGCGAAGTGGTGCTGCGGGTGGACGAGACGAGCAATACGCGGATCCGCGTGGCGAGGTCGGCGATCCAGACGGTGCTCAAGAAGGGGCGCGGGGCGGGGTCGGAAGCCGAGCCCAAGCCCGAGCAGGCCGAGGCGACCGTCTGATGGAGTTCTCCCGCGCTTCGGCGGGACGATGCGCCAAAGATTGACTCCCGGCGACCGGAGCGGGGGGCGTGGTGCGTGGCGCCACGGTGGGTCTGCACGCACGGGTTGCGGGCGGGAATGTTGACATGAAGAACCTGCGGATCAAGTCCATCTTTCTGCTCGCGGTGCTCGTGCTCTTCGGTCTGAGCATCTGGCCCCCGTCCGAGAAGTTGCGGCTGGGCAAGGACCTGCGAGGCGGCACCACACTGGTGTACTCGGTCGACATCGACCCGGGCGAGAACCCCCGGGAGGTGCTCGACAAGGTGATCGAGGTCTTGAAGGACCGCGTGGACCCGCAGGGCATCTTCGACATCACCATGATTGCGCAGGGGCAGGACCGCATCGAAATCACGATGCCGCTGCCCAGCGACAAGGTGAAGGCGCTCAAGGCCGACTTCGAGCAGAAACTGGCCGTCCTCGACCGGTACTCGATTTCGCGCGGGGATTTCGAGCGCATCATGCGTCTGCCGGCTGCCGAACGATCGGCGCGGTTGACCGAGGTGGCCGGCCCGACGGGTGAACTTCGCACTCTGCTGGACAATGCGGCGGCCGGGCTGGATGCAGCGTCGGCGCTGCGCGAGCAGTTGCGTCTGCTGGAGCAGTCGGCCGCGCCCGAAGATGCCATCGACGCGGTGGTGGAGCGCATCGCCGACGCGGAGTTGAAGTACGAGCGATCGCGTGACGCGGCCCTGGCGGCGATGCCGACGGCCGACGAGTTTCGTCGCGTGCTCGCCCTGCCCGATCGCGAGTTGATTCTCAAGGACGAGCGGACGGGGCAGTATGTTTCGCAGGAGAGCAGCCGCAAGCGGGCGCTGGACAAGTTCCGTCAGCAGCACGACGGGCGATTGAAGGCGGAAATCGATGCGATTCTGGCCGCGTATGACACCTACCTGGCCAACCGCACGTCACTGGACGACCCTTCGGACCTTGTGCGTCTGCTGCGTGGGGCAGGCGTGCTGAGTTTCCGCATCACGGTTGATCCGCAGGGGACGGGTTCGCCCAACACGCATCCGGAAGAGCAGCGTCTGCGCGCCGAACTGCGCGAGAAGGGGCCGCGCAACGTGCGGGCCCGCGATGCGCGCTGGGTGAAGATCAACCGCATCGAGGCCTGGCTGGAGTCAGTCCAGGAATTGGAGATGCTCGACCGCAGTCCCGAGACATACTTTGCCGGCCGCGGATTGGTGGCCGAAGCATACGACGGGGACTACTGGGTGCTGGCGTGGGATACGCCCGACAAGCGTCTGACGCAGGAGGACGACTCGGACTGGGCCGTGGCCAGTTCGTTCAACTCGATGGACCAGAGTGGGCGTCCGGCGATCGGGTTTCGGATGGACACGCGCGGGGCGAACCTGTTCGGGTCGCTGACGGGCGGGAACATCGGTAACAAGATGGCCGTGCTGCTCGACGACGAGGTGTACACCGCCCCGGTGATCCAGGCGCGCATCACGCGGAACGGCATCATCTCGGGCAACTTCTCGACGGCCGAGCGCGAGTACATCATCCGCGTGCTCAATGCCGGTTCGCTGCAGGCCAAACTTTCGGCCGATCCGCTGAGCGAGAGCACCATCGCGCCGGAACTGGGGCTGGACAATCTCCGGGCCGGGCTGGTGGCAGGCCTGATCGCGCTGGCGGTCGTCGGCGGATTCATGGTCTTCTACTACTTCGGCCTGGGCATCGTGGCGGTCATTTCGCTGCTGGTCAACGCGCTGCTGATCCTGGGAGCGATGTCGCTGGCCCAGGCGGCGTTCAGCCTGCCGGGCATCGCGGGCGTGATCCTGACCTTCGGCATGGCGGTGGACGCCAACGTGCTGATCTACGAGCGCATGCGCGAGGAACTGGAGCGAGGGGCAGACCTGAAGACGGCGGTGCGCCTGGGCTTCGAGCGTGCCATGTCGAGCATCGTCGACGGCAACGTGACCAACCTGATCGTGTGCGTGGTGTTGGGGCAGTTGGGAACGGCCGAGATTCGAGGCTTTGCCATCACGCTGGGCATCGGCGTGTGCACCACGTTGTTCTCGGCGCTGTTCGTCAGCCGCATCATGCTGGCGCTTATTACCGACGTGGCGCAGATCAAGCGCATGGGGATGCTGCCGATGGCCATTCCGGCCCTGAGCCGGGCGCTGCATCCGAACGTCAAGTGGCTTTCGCTGCGGTGGGTGTTCCTGTTCATCTCAATCGCGTACGTCGGCATCGGGGTGTACATGGTGACGACCCGCGGCGAGAAAATGCTGGACATGGAGTTCCGCGGCGGCGTGCAGGTGACGATGCGGTTCGGCAACGACCAGGCCGGTCAGCCGATCATCAAGTCGCGAGCCGAAGTGCTCGAGCAGGTTCGCAAGATTGGCGCGGGGCGCCCCGAGACCGACGCGCTGCGGGCCCTGACGTTTGCCGAAGTGGTGCCGGTCAATCCCATCGACGGCATCCGCTCCAATGTCTTCAACATCAAGTGCTTCCTGCTCGAAGAGCAGGCGGGCACGACGACCAGCCTTGGCGCCGCGGCCGACCGGATCGATGACAGCCCGACGGATCGCATCGTCAAGGCCATCGTGACCGCGTTCGAGGGCGAGATCGAGACCAAGTCGCCGGTGGAGTTTGCCGGCAGCCAGCATGAGTCGGTCGACGGGGCGCCGGTGTACGAAATCCTGACGCCGCGCCTGGGCGAGGCGATCCGGCGCCCGGAATACCGCGAGAACGTGGCGGCTTTCATCGGTGGAGCGGCCATCGTCATCGACGTGGATGAGACGGCAGTCGAGCAGTTGCCGACGCTTGACGGACTGCATGACCGGATCAGCACCATGCGGTCCAAGCCCGACTTCGCCGAGACGATGCGCCACCGCATGGAAATCCGCGTGCTGAACGGAACCGAGGATGCGGTCAAGACGGCCGTGGTGCTGGTTTCCGATCCGGGGCTCAGTTTCTTCGACAACCCCGACGTGTGGCGCAACGCGCTGGCCGAGCCGGAGTGGGATCTGGTGCGCAGTGCGCTGACCGAGGTGACCACGCTGGCCAGCGTGCAGACGTTCAGCCCGGCAATCGCGGAGCGCTTCAAGCAGACGGCCGTGGTGTCGGTGCTGATGAGTTTCCTGCTGATCCTGATCTACATCTGGGTGCGGTTCGGATCGGTGCGGTACTCCGGGGCGGCCATTGCGTGTCTGTTCCACGACGTGCTGACGGTGATCGGACTGATCGCGCTGTGCGAGATCATTTATGACCACGAGTCGTGGCAGGGCGCGGCCCGGGCCATCGGCGTCATGCCGTTCAAGATTGACCTGAACCTGGTGGCGGCGATCCTGACCATTATCGGATATTCGCTCAACGACACGATCATCATCATGGACCGTATCCGCGAAAACCGCGGAAAGTTGCCCTATGCGTCGGCCAAGGTGATCAACGACGCGGTGAACCAGACCATCAGCCGCACCATCATCACGTCGGGCACGACGCTGCTGGCGGCGCTCATCCTGTACATCTGGGGCGGGGAAGGCGTGCGGGCCTTCAGTTTTGCGCTGGTGGTGGGCGTGGGAGTGGGCACCTACTCGTCGATCGCTGTAGCGGCGCCCTTCGTCTGGTCGAGAAAGGTTGGTGGGCCTGCGACGGACGCAACGCAGCGATTGACCACTTGAGGGGGCTTGGGCGATGGATCCCCGGCAGAGCCGAACGCTGGTCGGACTGATGGGGCTGGTGGTCCTGTGGATTGTGCTCTACTGGATGTGGCAGCCTCGGTCGCAGCGCGAACCGGTGGTCATTCTGCCGCAGGATGGCGGAACGCTGTGGGAGCCGCCGCTGTCGGTCGTGCCCGGGCCCGAGGTGGCGCCAGTGCAACCTCGACCGCAGCCTCTGCCTCAAAATCCGGAGGCAGTCGCGCCTCGCCAGGAGACTCGTTCTCCGGGCGAGCAGACGCCGTTTGGCGAAGCGCCGTTCCGCTGGGTGACGGTGCAGCCCGGAGACACCTTCGCCCGAATTGCCGAGCGCGAGTTGGGTTCGAGAAACCTGGCCGACGCGGTGGCGCGGGCGAACCCGCTCAAGGATCCCCTGCGCCTGCGGGTGGGCGAGAAGTTGAAGGTGCCGATCGATCCGGCCAACCCGCAGGGGCGTCCGGACCCCTTGCCGCCACAGCCGGTCCGGCCTGAGGGGGAGGTCATGGAATACACGGTCAAGCCGGGCGATACGCTGTCGGGCATCGCCAAGGAGTTCTACGGGAGCGTGCGCTACATCGACTTCGTGTACCAGGCGAACCGCGATCGCCTGCGCAGCAAGGACGATCTGAAACCTGGGCAAGTGCTTCGGATTCCGCCGAAGCCGTCGGACGAGGATGGGCGTCCCTAGCATTGGCACGCATGGCAGGCAACGTCTTCATCGTCACGGGCGGGGCCGGTTTCATCGGCTCGAATCTGGTGGCTGAGCTGTACCGGCGTCAGCCGGACTGCCATGTGGTCGTAGTCGATGACTTCCGCTCGGGTTCGTTTGCCAACCTGGTGGAGGCCTGCGAGCGCAAGGGCGTCGGGCCGTTCCGCGGGGAGATCATTCCCGATTCGGTGTCCGATCTGAACTGGCAGCCCGCAGTAGCCGGGCTTGAGCCGCGCGCGGTCTTTCACCTGGCCGCGATCACCGACACGACTGTGCACGACCAGCAGAAGATGATTCGTGACAACGCCGAGAGTTTTGCCGACATCGCCGGTGCGTGCATCGAGTCGGACGTGCCGTTGGTGTATGCCTCGTCTGCGGCGACGTATGGCACGCCGCCGCAGGCCGCGAGGCGACAGCCGTTCCCGCTCGAGGCCGCCGGAGCCCCGGACAACGTCTACGGCTTCAGCAAGTGGTTGATGGAAGTCGAGCACCGGCGCCTCGCCCAGACAAATGCGCGGGAGAGCGGCAAGACGCCGTGGATCGTCGGTCTGCGCTACTTCAACGTGTTCGGCCCATGCGAGGCGCGGAAGGGCAGGATGGCTTCGATGGTCTTCCAACTGGCGAGGCAGGTGCTCAACGGGCAGAAGGCGAGGTTGTTCCGCGACGGCACGCAGGCACGCGACCAGGTGTACGTCGATGACGTGGTGGACTGCACGCTCGCCGGCGCGGGCATGGGCGAGAAGGCCAGGCCGGAGCCGGGCGTCTACAACCTCGGCTCGGGCGTGACGACCAGTTTTCTCGAGATTGCCGGCGCGATCGGAGGGGCGCTGAGCATCAGCGTCGAGGTCGAGTTGTTCGACATGCCCGAGTCCATCCGCGCGTTCTACCAGGACTTCACCTGTGCCGACATGAGCCGCACGAGGACCGGGCTGGGCTGGTCGCCGCGGCATGAGCCGAAGGAGGCGATGCGGGCCTACGTGGCCGACCTGGCCGAGAGGCCTCGCATCTGGAAGCAGGGAGCGGGCGCGTGAGTCTGAAACGAATACTGGTCACCGGCGGGGCGGGCTTCCTGGGTTCACACCTGTGCGACCGGCTGGTGCAGCAGGGACACGACGTCATCTGCATCGACAACTTCTTCACCAGCCAGAAGGGCAACGTTGAGCACCTGCTCGACTGCCGCAACTTCGAGTTGATCCGGCACGACGTGACGCATCCGCTGTGGCTCGAGGTGGACGAAATCTACAACCTCGCCTGCCCGGCCGCGCCGGGGCACTACCAGTACAACCCCATCAAAACCATGAAGACTTCGGTCATGGGCGCGATCAACGTGCTCGGCATGGCCAAGCGATGCCGCGCCAAGGTGCTCCAGGCCTCCACCAGCGAGGTCTACGGCGATCCCGACGTCCACCCGCAGCCGGAGTCCTATCGCGGCAACGTCAACCCCATCGGCCCGCGCGCCTGCTACGACGAGGGCAAGCGCGCCGCCGAGACGCTCTTCTTCGACTACCACCGCTCCAATCGCGTCAACATCCGCGTGGTGCGCATCTTCAACACCTACGGCCCCCGCATGCACCCATACGACGGGCGCGTTGTGTCCAACTTCATCCGTCAGGCCTTGCACGGGACCAAGGTCACCATGTTCGGCGACGGCACCCAGAGCCGCTCGTTCTGCTACGTCGATGACATGGTCGAGGGCCTGATCGCGATGATGAACGGGCCTGACAGTTTCCCGGGCCCGGTGAACATCGGCAATCCCAACGAGTTCACCATCATGCAACTGGCCCAATTGGTGCTGGAACTGACCGGCCGCCCGAACCTGCCGCTCGAGCACCTGCCGCTGCCGCCCGACGATCCGCGCCAGCGCCAGCCCGACATTCGCCTGGCCAGGGCGAAACTGGGATGGGAGCCGAAGGTGCAACTCCGCGAAGGGCTCGAGCGCACGATCGCCTACTTCCGGTCGATCCGGTTTGATGACTTCCGCGCCCCGACGCCGAACTTCTGAGTTCCGGCACCACAACGGACACAGCCAGCGCAGCGGAAGTCAGACGACGCAAGATCAGACACCGACCGGCCTGAACCTGGCGAAAGTCTGCGGCCCGGCAGCACCTGCGTCCGCACTCTCGTGCTCTCGACCGTTCGTCGTGCACGGCGCTTGCCTACACCGACTCGCCAAGAAAGGCCGCGAACATCCACCGGGCCTTGGCGATGAAGTCAATGTGTGGGTCAAGCAGGTTTTCCGTGGTTCTGTCTCCGACTTCGGCCGCGGCGCGGCTGACCTGCGCCAGCCGCTTGCGCATGGTCTCGAAGTCATCGAGGGTGCCTTTGACCATCGACTTCTCGTCCGCCTCGCCCGGCGCTTCCGAGATGGCCGCGTGGGTCATCACGTCCTTGAACGTCTGCAGGGGCGTGCCGCCGAGCGAGAGCACGCGCTCGGCCAGTTCGTCGATGAGTTCGCTCCACCGGTTGTACTGCTCCTCGAACTTCGCGTGCAATTCAAAGAAATGCCGCCCCTTGATGTTCCAGTGCCGCTGCTGGGCCTTGAAGCGGAACACCATCGCGTCGGCCAGCAGGTCGTTGAGTCCCTTGATGACGTCGCTTGCCATGTTGTGTCCTTTCGCTGGGGGCCAAACCAATGCTATGCGGCGACAGGGCATCTGCCGACCGAGCCGGCGGTTTTCCGGTCCTGCCTCGACTCGCGCGGACGAATGGCGGAACATTCTCCATGAGGGTCTGTGCCGTTCGTCCCATCACCGCCGCCGACGCCGATGCGTGGATCAGCATGCGGCGCAAACTCGGGCCCGACTGGCTGGTGGGCGACCTGCCGGCGATGTGGCGCGAATATATCGAGCACGGCACGATCCACGCGCTCCCGCACTGCGTCTTCATCGCTCGCCATCCGATCACCTCCGAGCCGCTCGGCTTCGCTGAAATCTCTCTGCGCGAGTTTGCCGAGGGCTGCCTGACCACGCCAGTCGGCTACCTCGAGGGCTGGTATGTCGAGCCCGAAGCCCGTGGCCGCGGCGTTGGCAGCGCTCTCGTGCGCGCCGGGGAAGACTGGGCACGCCGGCAGGGCTGCACCGAGTTCGCGTCTGACGCCGACGTGGACAACCACGCGAGCATCCGAGCGCACGAGTCGCTGGGCTTCGAGCCCGTCGCCGACGTGCGCTGTTTTCGCAAGCGATTGAGCGCACCATGAGGCCGCATGCGGCGCACTGTGCCCGGTTCGGCATCGGCCGCCGTTGCCCTGCCTGTCGGTTTCGGGCAAGCATGGAGCGGGGTAAAAAGACCCCATGATGTGGTGGTCGCAGGTCACAATTTCTGTGCACAGCGTTTGCGTTTTCCGGTGAATACCCCACACTGTCTCTGATTGCGGCAGCCCCTGCTGAGGGTCTGGATCACAACGCGGGCCGTTCCGGGACATTGAACGACCCAATCCATTGATCCGGAAGGCCCACATCTCGATCAGTGCATCACGAGGACCATCGCGACGCCCGCGGGTGGCAGTCATGTCTGCGTGGAAGGAGGACGTCATGTCAGGTGTGATCAATGCGCGCATCGTTGGAGCAACCCTGCTGATCTGTTGCGTCGGGTCCACTGCTTCCGCCAGTTTCGTGCGGTTCAAGGCCTGCGTGCGGGGGTGTGTGGTTCCTCCGAGGGGATACTGGAACGAGGTTGCCTGTATTCTCGACTGTGAACTTGAGTTGGCCGGCTGCATCGTCACGCTGGGGCACACGCTGTCGTATTCGCCCAACCCAGACCCTGAGTGTCTCAACCGGATCGTGGGAAACGGAACACTGCCCGGCAACCGCTATCTGCCCGGCGATTTCATTCCATTCAATCTGCAACTGGTCAGGGTCGAAGATCACTACGCTTTCGGCGGCTCAATCGGCGTCAACGACCAAGCCTCGTACCTGGCGTTCCGATCGGGCGCGCTCTACAACGGTCCTGCTCAGATCGTGGGCGGCTCGGTTCGGGCCATGCGCCTTGCCGATGCCAGTCTGCCTGATGATCCGTTTGACGCAGCCAATCACCCGGCCTGGGCGTCGGCGATGGTGCTCTATTCCGGCGACTTCTCCGGCCTGACCGTGTTCGACACATCTGGCATGTCTCCCGGCATCTGGATCCTGCTGACCAGCGTGGAAGACGCGGCCCTTGGCACGCAGTTTGGTTTCTCGGCCATGGCACTCGTGCCGGCTCCGGGCGTGCTGATGGTTGGCGCGCTCGGCATGCTGCCCCTGCGCCGCCGCCGCGCGTGAATCCGCCGGGTTGACTCTGCATCACAGGCAGAAAAGCAGAGAGCGTCCGCCCTTCGCAGGATGGACGCTCTTTTTGTCAGACGGGACGATCGGCCGATCAGTGCAGCCCGAACATGCCCCCGATGATCGGCCCGAACTTGACGATCAGCCCGGCGAACACGACGGACACGATCGAGATCAACTTGATGAGAATGTTCAGCGACGGGCCCGAGGTGTCCTTGAACGGGTCGCCCACGGTGTCGCCGACCACGGTGGCCTTGTGGTCGTCCGAGCCCTTCCCGTACACATACTTCGAGCCGTTCCCGGCCTGCCTCAGGTCGGCGGCCCGTGCGGCGATGGCGTCGCGAATCTCCGCAGGAATCTTCTGACGAATGCTCTCGTTGTCCAGGAAGTCGTCGGCGGTCGTGCGCCCGAACTTCTCGATAAACTTCTTGGCGTTGTCCCAAGCGCCGCCCGCGTTGGCCATGAACACCGCCACCGCGAAGCCCGACGTCAGACCACCGGCCAGCAATCCCATCACGCCCGGAACGTTCAGCAGCAGGCCGACCACGATCGGCACCACGATGGCCAGCGCCGCAGGAACAATCATTTCCCTCTGTGCGCCGGCCGTCGAAATCGAAACGCACTGCGCGTAGTCGGGATAGTGTTTGCCCTCGAACTCGACGCCCGACTTGGGCCACATGTCCGGGTTGCCCACGTCCGCGTCCGACATGCCCCCGTTGCGCAGGGCCTGGCGGATCTTGCCAAACTGGCGGCGGCACTCACGCATCATCGCATACGCGGCCCGGCCCACCGCGTTCATCGTCAGGGCGCAGAACAGGAACGTCAGCATCACGCCGACGAACAGTCCGCCTAGCACACGCGGGTTGGCGATCGACACGTTGTAGAACGCAAGCACGTCCTCGAGCGAACCGTTGCGCGTGCTGATGATCTCCAGCGAGATCGGCTCGGCGTTGGTGGGGTTGCTGATGATGAACCGCCGAGCCACCTGGATCGAAGGCTCGACCGTGGTGCCAAGGCGAGGCTCCGGATGCACTTCAAAGACCGTTCCGGCCTCGATCTGCTCCTCAAACTTCGTCCCGGTCAACTGCACCCGGTCGACCAGCATGCCGCCGTCGACATACGGGCGCCCCTTGGCATCGGTCTTCGTCGGATCGACAATCGCAAAGCGGTCATGGCCTTCATACATCACGTAGGGGACCGCCTGCGACCGTCCGTTCTTGGCGATGTAGGCCTCTGATTGCGTGGTCAACTGCGTCTGGACCACCTGGATGTAGGCCGCGAACAGCGCCAGCGCCGTCAGCGCCGCCGACCCGATGGCAAAACCCTTGCCCGTCGCCGCGGTGGTATTGCCCAGCGAGTCGAGCATGTCGGTGCGCTCGCGGACGTGAGGTGGCTGGCTGGTCATCTCGGCGTTGCCGCCGGCGTTGTCAGCGATCGGGCCATAGGCGTCGGTTGCCAGCGTGATGCCCAGCGTCGAGAGCATGCCGACAGCCGCGATGCCCACGCCGTACAGACCCATCAGGAAGTTGTCGTTGCCGCCCGCGAACACGAAGGCCGCGATGATCGCGATGACGACCACCACCAGGCTGGCCCAGGTTGACTTCATGCCCTCGGCGATGCCGGCGATGATGACCGTGGCCGGACCTGTCAGCGCCTGCTCGGCTATGCGCTGCGTCGGGCGATGCTCGTAACTGGTGTAGTACTCCGTGGCGACGGCGATGACGTTGCCGGCGATCAGCCCGACCACGATCGACAGCCACAACTGCCAGTAACTGGTGATCCCGTGCAACGCTCCACCCGTGCCCGATGCCTCTCCGAGCGTGAATCGCAGCAGCACGGCCGACGCAACCATGATCAGGGCCGAGGCAATCCACACGCCCTTGTGCAGGCTCTTGAGCAACTGGGCGAAACTGGCGTTCTCCTGGGTGCGCACGGCGAAAATGCCGCCGATCGAGCACAGAATCCCGATGCCCGCCAGCGCCATCGGCGTCACCGCAAGCCCCAGCGCCAGTTTCAGAGAGCCGGCTTCGGTCAGTCCGACCAGACTCATGGCCGCGGCAGTGCCCAACGCCATCGTCGCCAGAATCGACCCGTAGTACGACTCGTAGAGGTCGGCACCCATGCCGGCCACGTCGCCGACGTTGTCGCCCACGTTGTCGGCGATGGTCGCCGGGTTGCGCGGGTCGTCCTCGGGAATGCCCGCCTCGACCTTGCCCACCAGGTCAGCGCCGACGTCGGCCGCCTTGGTGTAGATGCCGCCGCCCACGCGGGCGAACAGCGCCTGCGTCGAGGCGCCCATGCCGTAACTGAGCATGACAGTCGTCAGCACGTCTATCCGAAGATCGCTGAACCCGTTGAGCACGAAGAACCAGAAACTCACGTCCAGAATCGCAAACCCGACTACCACCAGGCCCATCACCGCGCCCGAGCGGAACGCCACCGTCAGCCCGTCGTTGAGCGAGCCCTTGGCGGCCTGGGCGGTGCGGGCACTGGCATTGGTCGCCATCTTCATCCCGAACCACCCGCACAGGCCCGACAGAAGCCCGGCCAGCGGAACGCCGACCATCGACAGCGGGTGCTGCAGGTGCAGCGCCCACATGCCGGCCAGGAACAGCACGATGAGCACGAAAACGCCCGCCACCACGCGGTATTGCCGCTTGAGGTAGGCCATCGCACCCTTGCGCACGGCATCGGCGATGCGGATCATCTCCTCATCGCCTTCGCTGTGCGTCATGACCGAGCGGGAGAACAGGAAGGCCATCACCAGCGCCGACACGCCTCCGACGGGGGCGAGCCAGTACAACGGGGGGATCTCTGCGATCGTTCCCAAGGTGGGGATCAGTGAGCCGACGGTTGTCATGAACACTTTCCTTGATTGAGATGTGCTTGTGGCGCGCCTGCGAGACTCTGCCGCACCCCTCTCCGGCCGCTTCAGAACGCGCGCTGCGGGTGGATGGAAACAATAGCACGCCCGGTGAGTGAACGCTCACTTCATCGGCGTTGTCGTGTGATTTCGCTCAGCAGGACCGGCGAAAGCCATCAACCGCTGCCCGGACCCGAAGTCCGGGGCACGCCCCTCTGCGGCGGGCGCTCTCGCCGAGGGTCAGAATCTCAGAGGAAGTCACCCCGCGCACGACGGTTGACCGACTTGCGGGCGGCACGGCGACGGCGCTCGGAGGGCTTCTCGTAGAACTCCTTGCGCTTGATGTCCTTGGTCAGCCCTTCCTTCTCGCAGAGTTTCTTGAATCGACGCATCATCTGCTCGACGCTCTCGCCGCCGCGGGCTTTGATCCGAATCGCCATACGGTCCTTTCCTCGCCAGGGTCGCCTTCTTTCGTCCACGACACACCCGCCTCTCCAATCGGATGTGGGGGGTCCATAGTAAAGGTTTCACGACGCCTCCGATCAACCCTTCCCAGGCCTCTTCTCGCCCATGGTCATCATCGACGCCTACAACGTGCTCAATGTCCAAGGCGTCCTGCCCACCCACCTGGCCGCCCCCGATCTCGTTCAACTCGTGGATCTCGTTCGCATGAGTCGCTATGCCGCTCGCCAGCCCGTCCTGGTCTGCGACGGGCATCTTTCGGCCGTCCTGCGCCCCCGATTGGCTGCCCGAGCAGCCGGAAAAGCCACCCAGGTGCGCCTCAACGACATCAGGATCGTGTTCTCAGGCCCCGGCGAGGAGGCCGACGACGTCATCGAACGCCTGCTCGTTCACCACAGCGGCTCCGCATCCCTTCTTCTGGTCAGTTCCGATCGTCGTCTCCAGCGGGCCGCCAGGCGATCGGGAGGTCGGTATGTCGAATCCGCCGCTTTCCTGGGCGACTTGGCAGCAGATGCGTCTGCACCCCGTGCACCCGGGCGCCCGGAATTCGCCAGACGAACCCCCTTGAGCAGGGGTGAAACGGCTCATTGGATGCGCCTCTTCGGTCTCGGCGAGCCGGACTTTGACCGGCAACCCGAGCCGTTGCCGGTGCCGCCGGTCGCGGCCTCGGAACCGCCCTCTAGGCCGCCCCGGGCCTCGCCCCCACCGCCCAAGATCGATCAGACTCTGTGCCACCTCATCGAGAAGTCGGGTCTGGAGATCGATCTGGCCGAACTGGACATGCAGCGATGGGTGCAAGGCGTCGAACCATTCCGGCCCTGGTCGGAGGAGTTGTCCTCCTGAGTGCGTGTGCTCCCTCGCGTCACCCCAGTTATGGGTGGCACGGGCGGGAGCCGATCCTGGCAATCTACCAGGGCAAGACGCTGCACAGCGAGTTTCCGGAGGCGATTCCTCCGGCATCGGTACGAGCGGCTGCGGAAAGGGTGCTGGCGTCGCGCGGATACACGATCACGAGTTCTGAGGCGACCGAGGACCGGACGCGCGTGGTGGCGCGCCCGCCCGATTCGAGGTTGTTTCACCGGGTCGTTGTGGGGTCGTCGCTGTCGCGGAGCGGGACGCGGGTGGCGGTGACGATCGAGCCGGGCGGGAACGAGACGACGGCCCGGGACATGCTCGAGAGCGTGCTGACGCTTCTCGGACGTTGAGGGCCTTGCGCGGCCTGTTGGGAAACGGCCCGCCCGGAAGTGATGCCGACACGACCGGACGCTCCGACACGATGTCGGAAGGGATGTTGTGCGCCACGACGGGTTGTCGTAGGATGGTGTCGCGGCGCCGTCCGGCGTCCGATGTTTCCGTGACCCGGGGTCTGAAGGGGGTCTGATTCGTGAAGAAGCACAAGAAGAAGGGTTCGGTAAGCGACACCGAGTTGGAGGTGCTCAAGGTCTTGTGGGATCTTGGGCAGGGCACGGTTCGTGATTTGATGGAGCGGCTGGAGGCGCAAGGGCGGAGTTGGGCGTACACCACCGTGCAGACGCTGGTGATGCGCCTGAAGCAGAAGGGGTTTGTCTCCACGCGCAAGGAGGGAAAGGCGCACCTGTTCACGCCTGCGGTCAGTCAGCCTGAACTGCTGAGTCTGGAATTGGGTGACTTGGCGGATCGGGTGTGCGACGGGCGAGCGACGCCGCTGATGCTGACGCTGGTTCGCGAGCATGCCTTCTCCGCGGAGGAGTTGCGTGAGTTGAGGCGGATGCTCGACGCGGTTGGCGATCCGGGCGGCGGAGCGGGCCGAATGGACTGAGGGAGACAGCGAGCGTGCTGGGATGGCTGGTGGAAAACACGCTGCTCGCCTGCCTGGTGGCGGTGCCGATGCTGCTTCTGGAGCAGCGATGGCGCGGGCGTCCGGCGGTGTGCCACACGATCTGGGTGACGGTGCTTCTGGTGTTGTTGTTGCCGCCGGTGGAGTTGTCGAGCCCGGTGGCCATTCGGGGGCACTTCCGCGAAAGTTTCGTGGAACTGGAAACGTCGGCGTGGCTTCGGCTGGAGCGGCTGGATCCGTCGGGTGACTGGGCCGAGTCGCGTCCTTCGGTTCCGGCGATGGCGCGCGAGTTGGAGTGGGGCGAGATCGGTCCCGATTATGTGGGCGGGGGCGAGGAGGCGGCGCTGACGCTGGGCAGCAGCGGGGATCACGCCGGCGTGCTTCCCCCGATCCGCCAGTCTTCGTCGGCACCATCCCCCGCGCCAACGGTGATTCGGCGAGGATGGATTGATCTGCCGACACCGGCGGCGACAGGTGCGTTTTTTCGCACGGTGTGGCTGGGCGGAGCCGCGGTGAGCCTGTCGGTGTTTCTGTGGCGGGTGAGGAGAGTGGATCGGCTGGTGCGGCAATCGAGGCAGCCTGGCGCGGCGTTGCGTGAGCGTGTGCAGCAGGTGGCCGGGCGATTGGGCGTGCGGATGCCCGAGTTGCGGGCTTTTCCCGGCGTGGGGACGCCGATGGTGTGGGGGCTTGGGCGTCCGGTGATGCTGTGGCCGGAGGGGATTTCGTGCGGTGAAGAAGGGTCGGTGGGGCTGATGGCGCACGAGTTGGCGCACCTTCGGCGGCGGGATCACTGGATCGCGTGCGTGCAGGTGTTTGCATCGGCGCTGTTGTGGTGGCATCCGCTGGCGCGGCTGGCGGCACGGCGGATCGAGCGCTACGCGGAGTTGGCGTGCGATGCGTGGGCGGTCAAAGCGGTGGATGGGCGACGGCGCGACTATGCCGAGGCGATCATCGGCGTGGTGGAGCGACTGGGTCAGGCGCGGCGTCCGGCGCCGGCGCTGGCGGCCTCGGGGGCGGGGCAGGGGGCGCTGGTGGAGCGGTTGTGGGTGGTGATGGCGGCGAGAGCGACGGCGCGGGGTTCGCGGACGATCCTGGCGGCGGCGGTGGCGATGGTGGCGCTGCTGCTGCCGACGATGTCGACCGGCGAAGCGAGGCAGGCCGCGAGCGACGAACTACCGGCGCTGGACGAGCGTGTGCGCGAGGTCGCGTTGCTTGCGGCGTTGAAGCGTGAGGGCGACGACTGGTTCGAGGCGCGGGCGTGGACGGCGGCCGACGGGGCATATCGAGCAGCGCTGCGGCTGGATGCGAAGGACGCCGGGACGTCGGCGCGTCTGGGGATCGTGTTGGTGCACCTGGGCGAACTGGACGAGGCGGAGCGGCTGATCCGGAGGAGCGTGGAACTGGATGGTCGCAAGGCCGAGTGGCGATACTGGCTTGGTGTGCTGGCTGCGCGGCGCGGGGAGACGGAGACGGCGCTGCGCGAGGTTGAGCGGGCGATGCGTCTGGGCATGGATGTGGCCGAGCGACTGGAGAGCGAGAGCGCGCTGGCCGATGTGCAGGCGATCGCGGTGTGGAGGGAGTTTGTTGAGCGTGCGCGTCGCGTGCATGAACTGCGTGAGAGGACGCGGGCGCACATGAAGGCGCACGAGGCCGAGGCGGCGCTGGCGGCGCTGGATGAGTTGTCGGCGTTGTGTGCGGAGGATGGGGCGACGTGGCATCTGCTGAGTTACTGCGCCCTTGCGATCAAGCGGTTTGACGAGGCCGAGCGGGCGTTGCAGCGTCAGAAAGAGTTGGGCTACCGTCTGGGCGTGCAGGCGTACAACGAGGCGTGCCTGCGCGCGCTGCGGGGGCGGCCGGATGAAGCGGTGGAAGCGTTTGAGAGGGCGGTGGACGAGGGTTTCATGGACTACGCGCTGGCGCGGAGCGATCCGGACCTGGAGTCGATCCGCGGGAATGCGCGGTTTGTTCGAGCGCTGTCGCGGGTGACGGAAGTGGAGAAGATGAAGCGGCAGTTGGCGCTGGCGCGCGAGTTTTACGAGTGGGATCGCGTGCTCGAACTGTGTGCTCAGGCCGAGGTGATGGGATCGAGGCGGTTTGAGTGGATGATTGAGCGGGAACGGGCCAACGCACTGGCGGAGTCTGGGCGGCACGGGCAGGCGCGGGAGGTGTTGATCGCCGCGATGCGGGAGGGAATGAACGCGGGCGAGGGACTGTTTGAGTTGGCGCGCGTGGAAGCGATGGCTGGTCGAACGGATGAAGCGGCGGCAGGGCTGCGTGCGGCCGGACTGGCGGGCATGCGCGACGCCGAGCGTGTGCGAGCCGACGCACGGGTGTCGAACCTGCTGGCGCGTGGGGCCGTGCAGACGGCGATGTACGACGCGGTGGCGCGCGTCGAACTGGCCCGGTTCGGGGTGAAGACGTGGGAAGAACTGGCGCGTCAGGCTGATGAAAGGCTGGCGGCAGATGCGGGCGATCGCGACGCGCTGCACCGGCGCGGGTGGGCGAAACTGCGCCTGGGGGATTACGCGGCGGCGCAGGAGGATTTCGAGGCGCTGCATGCGGCGGGGTGGAGGGCTCCGGTTTCGGCGTACAACGTCGCCTGCGCGCTGGCGCAGCAGGGGCAGAAGACCGCAGCGCTGGAATGGCTGGAGCGTGCGGTGGCCGACGGGATGGACGACGCGGAGATGATCGCCGGTGACCGCGATCTCAAGACACTGCGCGACGATGCGGCGTTCAAGGCGCTGCTGGGGCGGTTGCGCGAGACGGCCGTGGCGGGGAAGCCGTGAGGACAGACAGGACCGGTCATCGATCCGGACACGGTCGCTCCCACTGACGGCTCCACGGAAGAAGGCTGGCCGCGGCACAAGGACTCGGTCATGGCGTTGCGCCCCGAGCCGTTGGCCCAAGGATCAGGCCACGGGCTTGTGCCAGTCCCAGTCGGGGTCGTTGTGGAGTTTGCCGGCGGACTGCTTGACGCAGTTGAGACAGATCCACGCGGTTTCAATGGCCGGGCTGCGCCAGCCGGGCGTGGACTTTGCCTCCAGACACATGGAGCATGCGTGCTCGCCGGCAGACGGTGCGCGAAGCAGGACAACCTCGGTGTAGGCGACGGTGAGGCAGGGCCCGCAGATCAGGCTGCCCTTGTGTCCTTCGACCATGGGGAAGGCGCCGTCCCACGCTCGGCCGCAGAAGTCGCACAGGAAGTCGTGCGGTTGCATGTCGGCTGGATTGGCTCCGGGACGGTGCATGGCTCAGCCGGCGATGGAGGAAGCGGGGAGAAGAGCGCGCAGGGCTTCGTGGATGTGTCCGTTGGAGAGGAGGCAGTCGGGGCTTTCGACGCTGCCGACGCCGGCCCAGTCGGAGTAGCGTCCGCCGGCCTCTTCGATGATGGGCTGAATGGCGGCGACGTCCCACTTGTGAATGACAGGCTCGACGACGGCTTCGGCGCGTCCGGTGGCGACAAGCAGCGAGGCGTAACAGTCGGACCAGCCGCGGTTGTGCCCGGCCTGGCGCTGGATGACGTCGAGGGTCTCCAGCAGACCGGCCTTGCGGAAGTAGTCGGAAGAGGTGGTGAGGACGAGGGCCTGATCGAGCGAGGCGATGTTGGAGACGCGGGCGGAGGTCGGTTCGGCGTCGGCAAGGCGATGCCAGGCGCCGAGGCCTCGAGCGGCGTAGACGCTCTCGTTGATGGCGGGCATGTGGATGACGCCGGCGACCATTTCGCCGTCTTTCTCCAGCCCGACCAGCGTGCCGTAGAGGGGCACGCCGTGGATGAAGGAAAAGGTGCCGTCGATGGGGTCGACGATCCAGGTGTACGGGCTGGTGCCTGCGCACAGCCCGTATTCCTCGCCGGCGACGGCGTCGGCAGGGTAGCGTGCGCCGATGATCTGTCGGAAGGCGTGCTCGGCCATGCGGTCGGCGCGGGTGACGGGGGTGCCGTCGCCCTTGGTCTCAATGCCGAGGCTGCGGGTGTTGAAGTACTGGAGAGTGACCTTTCCGGCCTCGATAGCGGCAGAGAGCGCCAAGTCGAGGCGTTGCTGGAGGTCGTGGTCAGGCATGTCTGGACAGTACGCCCGAGGGGATGGGGGCGTGGAGTCCGGAGTTGAGGGCTTCGTCTAGGCACGCCAAATCTTCATCTGCGTGTTCGCTGGTGACGCTGGCGCGGAAGTAGAGCGGGCATGGACCGCCGGGATAGGCGATCAGAGGGACGAAAAGGCCGAGGGATGAGAAGTGTCCAGCGAGGGCCCGCAAGCGGACTTGGTCGCCGGGCGCGAAGGCGAAGATGGGGGTCTGGGGTTCGAAAGAGCCCAGGCCACGGGAGAAGAGGATGTGGGTGAGGCGTCGCGCGTTCGAGGCCAAACGGGCGCGGCGATCGTCGTCGGAGCGTGCGATGCGGACGGCCTCGATGGCGGCGGCGATGAGCGGGGGGGCGGTGGGCGTGGTGCAGATGTAGGCGCTGGCGAAGCGGCGGGCGGCCTCGATGAAGTCGGTGGAGCCGGCGACGAATCCGCCGGCGCAGCCGATGCCCTTGGCCAGGGTGGAGGTGAGGATGATGCGGGCGTTGAGTTTGACGCCGAGAAGGGAGGCGGTGCCGGCACCCGCCTGGCCGAGGACGCCGAAGCCGTGGCAGTCGTCGATGAGCAGGCGGCAGTCAAGGCCGGAGAGTTCGACGAGGGGGGCGATGCGTCCGTCGGCGGTGAAGACGCCGTCGGTGAAGATCACGGACTCGGCCGTGCCGAGCGTGGCCAGCCAGGCGGCGGCGGCGGAGACGTCGGCGGTGGGGAAGCGATGTGTGGACAGACCTGCGGCGGTGGCGGCGTCGAAGAGACTGCGATGGGCGCGTTCGTCAATGATGGCGTGGCGCACGCCAAGACGGGCGAGGGTCTGTGCGGCGGCGAGATTGGCGGTGTAGCCGTCGGGCACGACGAGGGCGTCGCCCGCGTGCGTGGTCTCGGCGATTTCGCGTTCGAGGGTGGCGTGGAGGATGGTGTTGCCGCTGGTTTCGCGTGAGGCGGAGGTGGAGAGCCCGAAGCGGGCAATGGCCTCGGCGGCGGCGGCGAGGACACGGGGGTGGTGGGCTAGGGCGAGGTAGTTGCAGCCGGCAAAGGAGAGCATTTGGCGGCCATCGACTTCAAAGGTGGTGGCCTGGGCGGAACTAATTTCGGGGCCGGTCATGCAGATGGGTCCATCACGGGGTGGGGTCAACGATGTCGAAGATTCGCATGTGGGCGACGCGGGGCTTCCATTTTTCGAGCAGTTGGAGGTGGATGGGGTCGAGGAGGTAGGCTTTGTAGTCCTCGGACGAGGCGAAGCCGATGACCAGCCCCACGTCATAGTCGCCCACCACCATGTCTCGCCCACCTTCCATCGGTCCGCCACACGCGAACGTCTCGATGCTGTGAATATCGGCTAGGAGGGTGTTGCAGTCGGAGAGAGCGGCGGGTGCGTCGGCCGGATCGCGCAGGCTGATGAGGACGATGTGGGAGATGAGGCTGGGGCGAGGGGGCCGAGTCCCCTGACAGCCACCGGTCAGGAGCGCGAGCGAAAGGCCGAGGATGGGGTTTGGTGAGCGCCGCACGGGTTTTCTCCGGATCACCGGGAGTTTGCTGTCATGAGGTGACGCCGGGCAACGGTACGCCGATGAGGGGTGCGTTGAGGCGTTGTGTACCGGGGGGGGTATCCATTACCATGCGGCCCCGCTTGGGTACCGGTTTGCGGGGGAGCGGGGAGTCACCGGTGACGATGCGGGGGAGCACGGCATGAGACTGGGAGAATCATGGTTGCTCCGTGTCGTCGCGGCGGCGGGGCTGTTTCTGTTTGCGTGCGGGTTGACGGGGTGCGAGCGACAGGCCGGCGCGGGTACCCAAGGGCCTTTGAAGGTGCTGCGGCTACCGATGGCGACCGAGGGCCCGAAGACCCTGGACCCGATTCTGGGCTCGACAACGTATGAGAACCGGTGCATCGCGTTGCTGTACGAGACGCTGGTTCAGTACAAGTACCTCAAGAGGCCTCTGGAACTGGAGCCGCTGCTGCTGGCCGAGATGCCGTCGATCAGCGAAGACGGGAAGACCTGGCGGTTCCGGCTCAGGGAGGGGGTGTATTTCCAGGACAGCCCGTGCTTCCCGGGCGGCACGGGGCGGGAGGTGAAGGCGCGCGACGTGATCTACTCGTGGAAGCGTCTGGCCGACCCGGTGAACAAGGAAAAGAACTGGTGGCTGCTGGACGGGCAGATCGTGGGGTTCAACGAGTACAAGGACGAGCAGTCGGCGCGGGTGAAGGCCGGCGAGAAGTTCGACTATGACGCCCCGGTTTCCGGGATGCGGGTGCTGGGCGACTACGAGTTCGAGATTGAACTGACCGAGGCGGTGCAGCAGTTTGCCTGGAAACTGGCGATGTTCCAATTGAGTGTGGTGCCGCGTGAGGCGGTGGAGGCATTCGGGACCAAGTTCAGCGGGCGGCCGGTGGGGACTGGTCCGTTCATGCTGGCCGACGAGAGCGACTGGTTGCGCGGGGTCCGGATTCGCTTCACGCGCAATCCGAAGTACCGCGAGGCGTATTACCCCGACGAGTGGATGCCGGAGGACGAGGAGTACGGGTTTCATCTGCCTGCGGGGAAGCGGATACCGATGGTGGATCGGGTGGACGTGACGTTTTTCGTGGAGGCGCAACCGCAGTGGCTGGAGTTCAAGGCCAGGCGTCTGGACATGACGACGGTGCCGGACTTCGCGTTCGAGCAGATGTTCAGCCGTCGGACGAAGGAGTTGAAGCGGTCGGTGGCGAGGGAGGGGATCGTGCACTTCAAGGTGCCGCTGCTGGATTTCATATTCCGCGGGTTCAACATGGAAGACCCGCTGGTGGGCGGATACATGCCGGGGAAGAAGGCGTTGCGCCAGGCGATCAGTCTGGCGATGGACTGGGAGGAACTGAACGAGGCGTACTACTGGGGGACGGCGGTGGTGTACGACGGGCCGATTCCGCCGGGGCTGGATGGATTCCCGGAAGGGCCGGGGAATCGGGCGCCGGTGAGTTACCGCGGTCCGGACTACGCGAAGGCGCGGGAGAAACTCGTCGAGGCGGGATACCGGGTGGGCGCGGACGGGCTGGTGAAGGATCTTCCGCCGATTGATTTCTACACCGGGCGCGGCGCGGTGAACGAGAAGATCACGGCGTTGATGGAGCGCAACTTCGCGGAGGTGGGCATCCGTCTGAACCCCCGCTACGTGGATTTTTCGGAACTGATCGAGGCGGTGAACAACAAGAAGGCCCAGTTTTTCAGTTTCGCATGGGGGTCGGACTATCCCGACGCCGAGAATAACCTGGCGCTGTTTTACAGCCCGAACGTGTCGCCGGGGTCGAACCATTTCAACTACAGCCGCACCGAGTACGACGCGATGTACGAGGCGATCCGCACGATGCCTGCGGGCAGCGAGCGGACAGCGATGTACGAGACGATGCGCGACATGATCATCGAAGACGCGCCGTATGCCGGTGCGATGGCGCGGACGCGCTATTACCTGAACTATCCGTGGCTCAGGAACTTCAAGCCGACGGAGAACTTCTTCAACTACGTGAAGTATCTGGACGTGGACATGGAGCACCCGGATCGGCCCCGGTGAGTGCGGCGGGGGGGGGCGCGGCGCATGTGGGCATACGTCATCCGCAAGTTGGTGTACAACATCCCGGTGTACCTGGGGATTATCCTGCTGACGATGGCAGCCCTTCGGGTGCGCGACCCGGTGGCGGGGTACCTGGGCAAGAACGCCACGCAGAGCCAGATTGACCGACTGACCGAGGACATGGGGCTGGACGACCCGTTCATCGTGCAGTACGGGCGGTTCCTGTGGCAGATCGTGCGGTTTGATTTTTCGGAGGAGAGTTGGGCGCAGCCCGGGCGCTCGGTGCGGAGCATCCTGATCGACTCGATACCGCCGAGCATGTCGATCACGCTGCCGCAGGTGGCCGCGTCGGCGATGATCGCGATGGTGATCGCGTTGATCTCGGCGTACTTCCGCGGTCGGCTGGTGGACAGGGTGCTGGTGTTTCTGGCGGTGCTGGGGATGAGCATCAGTTACCTGGTGTACATCGTGTTCGGGCAGTTTTTCGGGGCGTTTCTGCCGCAGCACCTGGATTTGAAGGTGCAGCCGTTCGCGATTCAGGGGTACCTGCCGTGGCTGACCGAGCCGCGGAACTGGCTGACCTACTGCCTGCTGCCGGTGATGATCGGGGTGATCGTGGCGCTGGGTTTTGACACGCGGTTCTACCGGGCGGTGATGGTGGAGGAGAGCAGCCGCGACTACATCGTGACGGCGACGGCCAAGGGCGCGAGCAAGCCGAAGATCATGTTCGTGCACATGCTCAAGAACGCGATGATCCCGATCATCACGCGCATCATGGCGACGCTGCCGTTTCTGATTACCGGTTCGATCCTGCTGGAGGTGTACTTCAACATACCCGGGATGGGGCGGCAGTTGATCACGGCGCTGGTGGCCAACGATTTTCCGGTGATCCAGGCGTTCGTGTCGGTTCTGGCGCTGCTGTTCATCCTGTCAATCATTCTGACCGACGTGCTGTATGCGCTGGTCGACCCGAGAGTGAGGCTGTCATGATCGGGCGCTTCCTTGGATCTCGCGGTTGGAGGCGGTTTCGGCGCGGTCGGTTGGCGATGGCGTCGCTGGCGGTGATCGGGGTGTATTTCGTGGCGGCGGTGGCGGTGACGCTGGGGGCGGTTTCGCGCGAGGATACGAAGATGCGCGTTGGGCCGAACCGGCTGCCGGGTTTTCTCGAGCGCATCAACGCGGAGAAGCGGTACGACTTCAACAAGTGGTACGTGGGCGAGTTGTCAGGCGTGTTCGGCCGGGCGCAGCGCGCCGGCGATGAGGCGGCGGCGAGGGAAATGCTCGGCGCGTTCGCGCTGGCCGAGCGGCGCATGTCCGGCGCGGCGCCGAGTGAGTTGTTCCCGGTGTATGAGACGATGGAGAAGGCATGGGGTGAACTCGACGACGCGCTGGCGATGCGCGAGGATCTAGCCGACGAGCGGTTCGTGCTGCGTGCCGAGGCGGCCGAGCAGAGGGCGTCGGGCGCAGACGCCAGTGCGACCGAGGCGAGGCTGCGAGAGGTGGAGGAAAGGCTTTCGGAAATCCGCCCGCGGGTCGAGGAGTTGTATCGGGAGGTGGAGAGGGCGATCGAGGTGCTGCTGCCGATGCCGGAGGGGCTGCGCGGACTCGTCTATCGGCTGCGCATCGGTCTGGGGACCGACAGCAAGGGCGCGTCGATTTCATCGCAGGCGGTCTACAGCGTGAAGATCGCCTTTCAGGTGGGCTTCGTGACGGCGCTGCTGGCGGTGCTGATCGGGACGATCCTGGGCGCGTCGGCGGCCTTCTTCGGCGGATGGGTCGATCATGTCGTGCTGTGGGTCGTCTCGACACTGTCGTCCATTCCATACCTCGTCCTGATGGCGGTGTTCGTGTATGTTTTCCAGGCGCCGTCGCTGGCCAAGTGGTTTGACAACCCCGATCGCCCGGGGCTGGGGCTGGTGCCGCTGTACGCGGCCTTCGGGCTGACGTTCTGGATCGGCACCTGCCGCGTGATTCGCGGTGAGGTGATGAAGATCAAGGAACTGGAGTACGTGCAGGCGGCCACGGCGCTGGGATTCGGGCGTTTCTCCATCCTGTTGCGGCACATCATCCCGAACACGGCGCACATCATGTTCATCAACTTCTCGCTGCTGTTCATCGGGGCGATCAAGAGCGAGGTGATCCTGACGTTCCTCGGGCTGGGTGTGAAGGGACAGCCGAGTTGGGGGATCATGATCAGCCACGGGGCCGACGGGGTGACCAACTTCTTCTTCTGGGAAGTGGGCGCGGCGACGGTGTTCATGTTCGTGCTGGTGCTGGCGTTCAACATCGTGTCGGACGCACTGCAGGATGCTTTTGACCCCAAGCATGTGTAGCCGCCCATGACTAACCGACCGGACACAAGGAGCCGCGGCCTGCAGCCGCCTGAGCAAGAAGTTGGCAGGGGCGGCGGCTTCCAGCCGCGCGATGGTCGCCCGAAGGCGGTGCTTGAGGTGCGTCGTCTCACGACACGCTTCCGCACCGACGACGGCGTGGTGACAGCGGTCGATGACGTGAGTTTCGATGTTCTTGCGGGAGAGACGCTGGGCATCGTCGGCGAGAGCGGGTGCGGCAAGACGGTGACGAGCAAGTCGATTATGCGCCTGCTGCCCGAGCACATCGCCAGTTACGGCGAGCACAGCGAGGTGCGATTCGACGGGGTGAACATCCTGCGTGCCGACTCGCGGCAGATGCGGCGCATCCGCGGCGACAAGATCGCGATGATCTTCCAGGAGCCGATGACCAGCCTCAACCCGGTGTTCACGGTCGGATGGCAAATCGACGAGGCGCTGCGCTATCACACCAACCTGTCGCGGCGCGAACGGCGCGAGCGGACCATCGAGATGCTGCGGCTGGTCGAGATTCCCAACCCCGAGCGGCGGATCGGGCAGTATCCGCACCAGTTGTCGGGTGGCATGCGCCAGCGCGTGATGATCGCCATGGCGCTGTGCTGCGAGCCGGACGTGCTCATTGCCGACGAACCGACGACGGCGCTCGATGTGACGATCCAGGCGCAGATCCTTGACCTGATGAGTTCGCTGAAGGAGAAACTGGGCACGGCCATCATGCTCATCACGCACAACCTGGGCGTCGTGGCGCAGGTGTGCGACCGGGTGCTGGTGATGTACGCCGGGCGGGTGATCGAGCAGGGCTGCGTGCGGGAGATATTCCACGCGCCGCAGCATCCATACACGCAGGCGCTGCTGGAGTCGATCCCCAAGCATGGGGCGCGGCGCTCGCGCACGCACAAGTTGCCGACGATCAGGGGCATCGTGCCGAGTCTGCGCCACCTGCCTGCGGGATGCCGCTTCAACGATCGCTGTACGTACTGCCAGCAGCGCTGCATCGACGAAGAGCCGGAACTGATCGAGCGGGGTTTGCCGCGGCCGGTACGGTGCCACTTCCCGCTCAACCAGGCTCTGGCGAGCGCGGATCATGCGAAGGGGGAGCGCTGATGGCGTTGCTGGAGGTGAGAAACCTGGTCAAGCACTTCCCGGTGCGCGGCGGGCTGCTCAATCGCGTCCAGGGATCGGTGCACGCGGTCAACGGCGTGTCGTTCGACATCAAGAGGGGCGAGACGCTGGGTGTGGTCGGGGAATCGGGCTGCGGCAAGAGCACGCTGGGCAAGACGGTGATCCGGCTCCATGAGCCGACGAGCGGGAGCATCCGGCTCGAAGGGCAGGACATCACGTCGCTAGGCCCGAGGGAGATGATGCCGTTCCGGCGCAAGATGCAGATCATCTTCCAGGATCCGTACAGTTCGCTCAATCCGCGGCTGACGATCAACGGGCATATCAGGGAGGCTGTGCGGTTTCACGGGGTGGCCGATGCCGGGAGCATCGATGACTGCGTGGACGACATCCTGCTGAAGGTCGGCTTGCGCCCGGAGGCCAAGCACAAGTACCCGCACGAGTTCAGCGGTGGGCAGCGGCAGCGGATCGGGATTGCCCGGGCGCTGTCGGTGCGGCCGGAGTTGGTGGTGGCCGACGAGCCCGTGAGCGCGCTGGACGTCTCGATTCAGGCGCAGGTGCTCAATCTCCTGACGGACCTGAAGCAGGAGTTCGGGCTGACGATGATGTTCATTAGCCACGACCTGAAAGTGATCGAGCACTTCTGCGATCGCATTCTCGTGATGTACCTGGGATACGTGGTGGAGGAACTGCACGCCGAGGATCTGGACGAGCAGGCACGGCATCCGTACACGCGGGCGCTGCTGGGGGCCAACCCGGTGGACGATCCGGACGAACGTCGGCCTCTGACGGTGCTGCAGGGGGATGTTCCCAGTCCGTACGAGCCGCCGAGCGGGTGTCCGTTCGTCACGCGGTGCCCGCTGGCGATGGTTCGGTGTCGGCAGGAGATGCCGCCGCTGGAGCCGAAGGAGCCGGACGGTCACCCGGCCGCATGCTGGGCGGTGGAGCCGAAGTCCGCTCCGGCTGATTGAACGGGAGTTCGCCATGTCCGTCCTCGGACGTGGCTACGTTGTCCTTGAGTGCGTTGGAAGGACGGCAATGTCGAACACCAGGCTTGCTGTCGCGGTGAGGATAGGGTGCTGGTACCGCGGTCAGAACCGGGTGGTCCCCAATTGAAAAACCCGGCCGCGTGTTTCCGCCCGCAGCCGAGTCATAGGAGGAGAGAGAGACAAGACACCCGTAATGTGCCTCACGAGTGGGTTTTTGCCAGCGAGCGATGGATTTTTTTGGACATTTCCGACGAATAGTTGCAAGTCTGGTACGGCAAGAGGCTTGCGCACTATGCCAGAAGGGCCTCGAAACGCTTTGCCGCCCAAGGCCAGTTGGCCACGTTGACAAACGCATCGACGTACTCCGCCCGGCGGTTCTGGAACTTGAGGTAATAGGCGTGTTCCCAGACGTCGATCCCCAGAATGGGGATCACGCCGGTGATGAGCAGTTTCTGCTGGTTCTCCATCTGGAGGACCAGTAGTTGGCGGGCGACGGGCTCCCAGGCCAGCCAGGCCCAGCCGGAGCCTTCGACGGCGGTCGCGGCGGCCTTGAAGTGGGCCAGGAACTGCTCGAATGAGCCAAAGTCGCGTTCGATTTGTGCGAGGATTTTGCCCTGCGGGATCCCGCCCCCGCCCTTGCCCGCCGGTGCCATGCCCAGCCAGAAGAGGGTGTGGTTGACGTGCCCGGAGCCGTGGAAACTGAGTTGACGGCTCCAGTGCGAGATCAGAGCGGCGTCGCCGGAGCCGGCGCGGATGTCACGCAAGGCCTTGAGGGCGGCATTGAGGCCCTTGACATAGGCGGCGTGGTGCTTGTCGTGGTGGATGGTCATGGTCTGCGCGTCGAGATGAGGTTCGAGGGCCTCGGGCGCGTAGGGAAGAGGCGGAAGTTCGTATTCGAGTGTTGTTTCGTTCCATCCGAGATCATCGGGTTCGAGCAGGGACGGGGCGCGGGCGACGAGCGACTCGGCGCCGGTCAGGGCGCTGAGCGCGCCGACGGCCCCGATGCCCGCCAGAGCGTCGCGGCGCGAGATCGAACCTGTGCGGATGTGATTCGTGGTCATGGCGTCCTCCCGGTTGAACAGTGGCCTGTGCGGCAAACCGTAGCGCGTGAGCAGGGGTCAGGCCGGTTCGTCGCTCAGCCGCCAAGCGTGACGCTGCGATCAAACTCGAGCGTGCGAGTGCGCGATCAGGGCTCGGCCGGGGCCGGTGCGGCCTGCCAGTATCCGAGTACCCAGTCGATCTCGCCTTCACAATCCGGAATGCGGTCGATTTCGCGTTTGGACCCGTGGTGGGCCAGTTCGCGGGCGGACGTTTCGTCGGTCACGATCCAAGCCGAATCAAGTTTCATGGCCAGGAACTTGTCGACGGTTTCGGGCGAAACCACGCGACGGCCGGCGTAGTGGATGATGTAGTGCGGCTCGACGCCGATGGTGACCAGAACGGCGTCTTTCGGCACCCTGGCCACCATTTCGGCGGTGTGTCGGCGAGGAGGCAGATTGGTGGAGGTCAACAGGTAGGTGAGGAGCAGAGACGACGAGAGCGCGACGGCGACGACGCCGGCCCATCGGAGGGCGAGCGGCACTCGAAACGGTGAGATCGCCTGCGGGAGGAGATTCGAGCGCAGAACCAGACCGGTCGCCGCGACGATGGCCAGAAGATTCACGGCGAGCAGCATGTCGAGGTGAGGCTCGCGGGCGTCCGGGGGCAGCAGGAACCTGGCCGCCAACACGCCGGCGACGGCGATGGACGCGGTGACGAGCACCAGCGTTCGCACACATCGCTGGCCACACCTGACCGAAAGACGTTTGAACAGTCCCCTCAAGCCGAGGGCCATGAGCAGCGAGGCGATGGGGAGAATCGGGAGCAGGTAGTGCGGGCGCTTGTCGTGCCCGAAGTTGAGCACGAGGATGGTGCCGAGCACAACGATCGCCATGATTCGTGCCGCGGCGGCTCGCCTGCTGCCGCGGTTGACGGCCGCCCGGAGCATGGGGCCGAACAGGAAGATCCACGGAAGGAGCAGGGCCCAGATGAGGTAGAAGTAGGCCGGGTTGTGCCACGCATCAAACCCAAGCAGGAAGCGGGAGCCGAGCAACTGTGAGTCGGCGAGTGTTTCGTCGCCGACGGCGGCCCGGATGGCGAACCACCACCACGATGAGAGGACTGCGACGATCAACAGTCCGCGCACGGGTCGAAACACGCGCGCGATGTGTCGGCGGGAAGGCGCGTGGAGCGCCAACCCGAGGGCGAGCGATCCGAGCATGAGCGCGGGAAACTGCGGGCCCTTGGTGAGGATGGCCAGCGCGACGAGCACCCAGCCCAGCCAGGGCAGACGTGATCGTCCGCGGCGTCGCCACGCGGCGACGAAGCAGAGAAACGCGCCCGCACAGAGGGCTGCGTAGACCATCTCGGGGCGAGCGGAATGCGTGTGCTTGACGAAACCGAAGGTGCCGCAGAGGATGAGGCCGGCACTGAGCCCGACGGCGCGGGACCACAGTTCGTTGCCCAGCAAGATGGTGATGACGACCAGCGCCACGCCGGCGAGTGCCGAAGGAAGCCGGCCGTCGATTGCTTCCGGGCGATCGGCGCCGCGCACCCAGGCGCAGGCGGCGGTGAGCCAGTAGTTCATCGGGGGCTTGGTGAGGCGCAGTTCGCCGTTGAAGTGGGGGACGAGGTAGTCGCCGCGTTCCTGCATTTCGGCAGCCGTCTGCACGACGAAGATCTCGTGGAACTCCATCTCGGTCGTTGCAAGGCCGAAGAACGAGGCGTAGAGCGCCAGGACCAGGACGAAGAGGGAGTCGCGCCGGAACCAGAAGCGATGGAAGCGGGTCCACGCGGTTCTGGAGCCTGCATCGTCTCGTCGGGCCGGATCGGCGCTATCCAATCCTGGAGTTTCTGAATCTTGCACGAGTGGGCTCCATCGGCGCCTGTCGCGGCGATGGTTCACCGGGCGCGCGTTCGTCACGTTCGTGTGGAGCAGATCATACGGTGCGGTGGAACCATCGGAACGGAGTGGTTGCTTCAGCCCTGTCTGCCCTCGATGGCGGCGATGAGGCATCCGGCGGCCAGCAGGATGAGTTCGTCGAGTTCAGGGTCGTCGGCCAGAATCGCGACGCTCATGCGGAAGACGAAGGGGTTGAAGTGCTGGCGGAATGTGGCCAGCAGGGCGCCGTCGGTGGTGCGCTTCACCTCGTATTTCTGGGGCAGGAGCACGGCGGCGAAGTCGACGAAGCGGCGAGCGAAGGCGGCGAAACCGCCGAGTTCGCGGACAAGGGCGATCTGCGTTCCGGCCGCGCTGAAGACCATCCACTCGTCGCGGATGAAGGAACTCTTGAGCCCCTTGCGGCGGAGGGAGCCGACGAGCGAGCCGTCGGGCATGGTGACGTCGTAGGTGGCGCCGAAGTCGATGACCTGCCGGGCCTGGAGGCGCAGGAGGGGGGTGGTCTGCGACTCGTCGGTGAAGAGTTGCAGGTCTTCGCGGAGTTTGAAGGCCTTCTGCTTGCAGTAGGCGACGATGGCGCCCGCTTGGTCGTAGACGTGGAAGGCGGCGCCCATGAGTTTGAAGACCTGTCGGCGAATGACGTAGTGCTCGCCGGGTCGGACGTTGAGCGGCATCGGCATGCTCCTGGGGCGCCTGGGCTGGGGGTGAAAAACGAGAACGGGCGGACCCTGATGGCTCCGCCCGGAGAGTGTACCGAAGTTGATGTGGGGCCGCTCAGTCGTGCGTCTCGCCGACTTCCCAGCGGAGGAAGGCGATGATGCGAGCCTTGCCGACGACGCTGGCGACGGTCCTGGTGGGGTCCATGATGAAAGGTTGTTCGAGCAGGGCGATTTCGGAGAAGAACTTCTTCATGCCGCCCTCGACCATTTTCTCGGCGATTTCCTTGGGTTTTCCGCTTTCCATGGCCTGCTCGATGCGGAAGCGGCGCTCCTTGTCGACGATGTGGGCGGGGATGTCGTTGGCCGAGATGCCGGCGGGACGGGGAACGGCGGCGGTGATGTGCATGCACACTTGGCGGAGGGTTTCATCGCTGATGGAGCCCTCGGCCTGAATGAGCACGCCGGTTTTGCCGTCGTGGTGAACGTACTGTCCGTAGGCGGTGGTGCCGGTCTCGCCGATGAGTTTGTGAGCGCGGCCGAGCGAGATGTTCTCGCCGGTGGAGATGCGCAGTTCATCGACAATGGCGGTCATGGCGTCGGTCTTGGTGACGGCTCCGGCGCCGGGGGCTTCGACGGCCAGCGCGGCGAGCTTGTTGGTCGCGGCGACGAACTTCTCGTTCTTGGCGGTAAAGTCGGTCTCGGCGCGGAGTTCAACGATGGCGGCCGAGCCGGAGGCGGCGTTGACGGCGATGCCGATGCGACCTTCGCCGGCGGCGCGATCGACGCGCTTGTCCATCTTGCCCTTGAGTTGCTTGCGGAGCAGTTCCTCGGCCGCCTCCATGTTGCCGTTAGTTTCCTCCAGGGCCTTCTTGCAGGCCATCATCGGCAGACCGGTCTGGTTCCGCAGATTCATGACGTCTTTGGGGTTGATGGACATCGGGAGATCTCCGTGAGTCTTGAGTCGGTGGGATGAACGTCGGGAACCGCGGCGCGTGCCTGGCGTCTCCCGGAGCGGTCGGACAGAATCGAGAGGCAGGCGGGATCAGGACTCGGCCGAGGCGGGAGTAGCGCGACGATCGGGCTCGGGCGAGGCGCTGGCCGAGGCTTCGCCGCGGTAGCGGGAGCGGCTGGAGCGTCGTTGCGTGGCGGGCTGTCCTTCGGTGCTTTCGTCCGATTCGGTCTCTCCGGAGGCCTCGGCGACGGCGCGGCTCTGCTTGCCCTCGGAAATGGCCTTGCACAACTCGCGGACGATGACGTCGATGGAGCGCATCGAGTCGTCGTTGCCGGGGATGGGGATGTCGGCCAGTTCGGGGTCGCCGTCGGTGTCAATGAGGCAGATGGTGGGGATGCCGAGTTTGCGGGCCTCGCGGACGGCGGTCTGCTCGCGTCCGGCATCGATGATGATGAGGGCGCCGGGCAGTTTGTGCATGTTGCGGATGCCGTCGAGGTTGCGTTTGATCTTGCGCATCTCGCGGCGCAACTGGCTTTCCATCTTCTTGGAGTAACTCTGGAAGTTGTCCTTGGCCTCGATGGCTTCGAGTTCCTCGAGGCGCTTGAGGCGTGAGCGGATGGTGCGGAAGTTCGTCAGCGTGCCGCCCAGCCAGCGCTCGGTGACGTAGTGCATCTTGACGTCGGCGACGCGCTGCTCGATGACCGACTTGGCCTGGCGCTTGGTGCCGATGAAGCACACGTCCTTGCCCTCGGCCACGCACCGGGTGATGTAGCGCTTGGCGAGCAGGAGCCCCTTGACGGTCTCCTTGATGTCGATGATGTGGATGCCGTTGCGCTTGCCGTAGATGTACGGCTGCATCTTGGGGTTCCACCCGCTGGCGCGCTGCCCGAAGTGGATACCGGCTTCGATGAGATCCTGGACGAGAGACGGTGCGTTGGACATGGCAAAGTTCCTGGCAGCGACACCGGCGACGCATGGTTGGGAGACGCCCGAAGGCGTCCACGCGGCGCAAAAGGGCGCTTCGATGGATCACCAGCCCCTCGACGGGGTGGTGATTTGACAAAGTGAACTCTCGAGGTCGAATCGCAAACGACCCCACCCGGTCCCCCGACCTGGACCGGGAAGTGAGTATAGAGACGTGATTTGGGTCCGGACAAGGGAACCGGAGATCCTGTTTAGTGGATCCCGAAGTCCAGTTTTTTGGGGGCGGACCGAGAATTTCGCGTGCTTCTCGCCGGTAAGGCTTCATCCCGGCTCGCGGGAGGACGACCACAGATTCATGACACGACATCGGTTCTCTGGGGGAACGTCCTCATGACGACAGAGAAGGACCTGATCGTGAGAAGGTTTGAGAGGCATGAACTCGTGCTTCCGGCCATTCTCTCGGTGGCGCCCGAGCACCAGGCGCTGGTGCGGTTCAACCCATCGATCTGCGAACGGGACGGGTGGATTCCGGCGACCCTGGCGGACATCTCCCCGGGCGGGCTTGGGCTGATCACCCAGGTGTTCATTCCGCGGATGAGCCTGATGCGGGTTCGCGTGATGCGCGGGGAAGATGAGCGGCAGGTGCTCGACGTGAAGGTGCGGCTGCAGCGCATCTGCATGACCGACCGGCGTCCGGCGTATCTGCTTGGCACCGCGTTCGTCGAACTGAGCGACGAGCAGAAGAACGTCATCCAGACGATCACGGCGGAACTCGACGGGGAGCAGAAGTCGGCCTGAGGCTGGGGGCTTCGATGATAGATGGTTCAGATTTCATCGTACAGGTGCTGGTCGACGAGGGCGACCTGAGCAGCGAGCAGTACGCGCGCGTGCGCGAGCACGCGCGCGAGCACGGGAAGGACTTGGCCGATTCGGCGGTGGCGCTGGGGCTGGTAGACTCGCGGCAGGTCGCGATGGCCAAGGCCAAGGTGTGCGAGTATGCGTTCGTCGACCTGACGCACCTGGACATCAACATTCGCAACTCGGAACTGCTGCCCAAGCGGACGGCCGAGACCCTGGGGGTGTTTCCGCTCTTCGTGCTGGACGGCGTGGCGACGGTGGCGATGGACGACCCGATGGATCTCCGGGCGATCGACCAGATCCGCCAGCAGTTGCACTGCGACGTCGATCCGGTGATCTGTGATCGGGTGCTGCTCGACCGGCTGATCAAGCGGGCGTATTCGCTGTATCGCACCGGGGATGATTCAGCGCCGACCGAGGAGGCGGCCAGTGCGGGGCTGGCGCTGTCCGATGAGCCGAACGTGGTGGCGGTGAACCAGTTGATCATCGCGGCGATCGAGGCCGGGGCGAGCGACCTGCACCTGAACCCGGACGAGCAGGAACTGCGGGTGCGGTTGCGGATTGACGGGGTTCTGCAGCCGCGTGACGACATGCCGCTGGCGGCGCACGCGGGCATCGTGCAGCGTCTGAAGGTGATGGGCAAACTGGACCTGACGCAGTCGCGTCGCCCGCAGGATGGTAAGTTCCGCTTCACGCACGGCTCGCAGACGGTGGACGTGCGTCTGAGCGTGATTCCGACGGTGCACGGGGAGAACATCGTGTGCCGTCTTCTCCGTCCGACGGCGGCGATCACGAAGTTGTCCGAACTGGGCATGGCGCCGAGCGTGCAGGATCGGTTTGAGCAGTTGATCAAGCGACCGCACGGGATGCTGCTGGTGACCGGGCCGACGGGCAGCGGGAAGACGACGACGCTGTATACGGCGTTGTCGACGATCAACACGCCCGGGCGGAACATCATGACGATCGAGGATCCGGTGGAGATCCGACTCCCGCTGCTGCGGCAGGTGCAGGTGAATTCGGAGATCGGGCTGACGTTTGCGTCGGCGCTGCGGTCGATGCTGCGTCAGGATCCCGACGTGATCCTGGTGGGCGAGATTCGCGACGAGGAGACCGGGCGCATCGCGGTGCAGGCGTCGATGACGGGGCACCTGGTGCTTTCGACGCTGCATACCAACGACGCGGTGGGGGCGGTGACGAGGCTGCGTGACTTCGGGATTCCGGTGTACGCGATCAACTCGGGGCTGCTGGGGGTCTTGGCGCAGCGACTGGTGCGGTGCGTGTGCCCGGATTGCGCCGAGCCGTGCGTGCCGGACGCAGAGCAACTGCGGGCGTTGGGCGAGCCCGGGGCGACGGGGCTGTTTCGTCGCGGGCTTGGGTGCACGCGGTGCATGAACACGGGGTATCGCGGGCGACTGGGGGTGCACGAGTTGCTGTGCATGTCGCCTCGGGTGCGTGTGCTGGTGGAGCGGGGAGCGCCCGAGGTGGAGTTGTTTGAGACTGCGCGGCAGGAGGGGCTGGTGCCGCTGGCGCAGGACGGGCTGCACAAGGCGATGATGGGCCTGACGACGGTTGAAGAGGTTGAGAAGTTGCAGGCGACGATCGACATGTCGCCGAGGGTGAGGCTGTCGGCATGAGCGCGCTGTTCCGATATGTGGCGGTGGATCCGCGCGGTCGACGTGTGCGTGGGAAGACGGCCGCGGTCGACGAGCAGGATGCCTATCGGCGCATCGCGGCTGGCGGAATGACGCCGGTGCGCGTGCGCCAGCAGGTGAGGCGGACCCTGCGGGTGGGGCGTCCGATCAGCCGGGTGGACCTGGCGGCGATGACGCGGGAGTTGTCGGTGCTGGTGCAGGCGCGGATTCCGCTTTCGAGCGGGCTTGCGATCATGGCGCAGAACGAGCGGAACGGGAGTCTGTCGCAGTTGCTGCGCGAGTTGTCGGGTAGCATCGAGGCCGGCTCGCGCATCAGCGACGCGATCGAGCAGCGGCGTGAGGTGTTCGGGGACGTGTACGTGGCGACGATGCGTGCGGCCGAGAGTTCGGGCATGCTGGCCGAGATCACGGGGCACCTTGCCGACATGCTGGACGCGGAAGTGGGGATGCAGCAGCGTCTGCGTCGGGCGGCGACGTACCCGCTGATCGTGCTGACGGTGGTGGCGGCGGCGCTGTTCGTGATCGTGGGTTTCGTGGTGCCGCGTTTTGCCGCGACCTACGCCTCGTCGGGAGTGGATCTGCCGCTGGCGACGCGGGTCGTTCAGGCGGTGGGGGCGTCGTTGCGGGCATGGTGGTGGGTGTATCTGGGCGCGGGGGGTGTGGCGCTGACGGGCGTTCTCCAGGCGTGGAATACGGGCCAGGGGCGTCTGCGGATCGAGGAGGTGCTGGTGCGCGTGCCATATGTCGGGCGACTGCTGACGGCGGTGGCGACCAGCCGGTTCTGCCGCGTGCTTTCGATCAGTTCGAGCGCGGGCCTTGACCTGATCGAATCGGTGGAGATGAGCGCCGGAGCGTCGGGTTCGCTGCGGGTGCAGACGGAGATGCGCCGGCTGGGAGGCAAGTTGCGTGGGGGCAGTTCGCTGTCCGAGGCCATGCTGGCGTGCACGACGCTGCCGCCCTTTGCCAGGCGTCTTCTCGGCTCGTGCAAGGACTCGAGAGATGTGACGCGGACGTCGGACGTGATTTCGTCGCATTTTGATCGCGAGGGGCGTCACCTAGCCGAGTCGGTCAGTTCGGTGATCGAGCCGGTGATGACGGTGGTGCTGGCATTCATCGTGCTGGTGGTGGCGTTGTCGGTGTTCCTGCCGATGTGGCAACTGATGGGACTGAACAGATGAATGGCAAGAGGATCAAGGACCGGGCGTACACACTGGTGGAAGTGCTGATCGTCGTGGTCATCATCGGCATCCTGGCGGCGGTAGTGGTGCCGCGATTTGCCGGTGCGACCGACGAGGCGCGGACGTCGTCGGTCCAGAGCGTGCTGGGTGGGGTGCGTGCGTCGATCGCCGCGTATCGCACGCGTGCGATCATTGCGGGCGATGACCCATTTCCGACGCTGGCGCAACTGAACACGCTGGGGACGGTGCTGCAGAACGAGGTGCCGGCCAACCCGTTCACCGGCGCGCGCGGGGTGCAGTCGGTGTCGGTGGCGCAGGCCCAGTCGCGCGCGGTGGTGAATGAGAACGCGGCAGGGTGGAACTACGCGGTGGACAACGAGAGTTCACCGCCCGTGGCAATCTTCTACGCCAACTGCGATGACGCGACGAGCGTGAAGGGCAGCGGGGGCGGCGTGGTGCCGGCCAACGAACTATGAGGCGCGGTCGAGCCAACCGGCGCGGAGGGTTCACCATCCTCGAACTGGGGGTGGTGGTAGTGATCGTGGCGGTGCTGGCGGCCTCGGCGATTCCGGCGTTCGAGCAGGTGCGGCTGTGCCGCCAGGGCGGAGCGCGCAGCGAAGTTCTGTCGCTGCTGCGCAGCGCCCGGGCCCATGCGATGACACTGGGCGATCCGTGCGGACTGGAGATCGACGTGGATGCGGCGCGATGCGCACTGTGGACGATTGTCCCCGGCGGGGCGCCGGTGGCGCTGCTTGACCCCCTAGGCGCACCGGACGGAGTGATCGAGTTGGGAGTGATATATCCCGGTGTGAGGGTGGCGTCGGTGAAACTGGCCGACGGGTCGGGCGGCTCGGGCGTGATCTGGTTCTCGAACACGGGCACCCCGGAACTGCACGACGAAGACGGCGTCTATGTCGGGGCGGCCACACACGATGCCGAGATCGTCATCGGTGAGGCCGACGCGATCGTGGTGCAGCACAGGACAGGGGGGATCGAATGAACGGGCGCCGGCGGAGGTTGCGAGGCGGGTTCAGCCTCGTCGAGGCGGCGATCATCGTGGTGATGATCGGGATCGCCGCACCCCCGGCGGCGCGCATGCTGGTGGACGCCGCGGGAGAGCGAAGCGATCGCATCCTGATCTCGTGCGCCACGACGTATGCTGCGGCGGTGGTCGAACAGGTGATGGCCGACGTCTCGGCGAACGGGCTGGACGTGCTGGCCGATCAGAGTGCGTATCTGAACGCGGGCGGCACCGGGTTGTGGGATCGGCTGTCGTGGGTGTCACAGCCGTTCGCGGCGCGCGGGGTGACGGCCGAGGTTGCGATCTCTGATCTCGTGGCTCGCAACGGTGACGTTTCGGGCGATGCGTCGGAAAACGTGTACCGGATTGTGACAGTGACGGCGAGAATCCCGACGGGCGACGGGCAGTTGCTGCGACTGCCGGTGAGCGTGATGCTCGCGGAGCCGAATCCATGAGGCGGCGGGGCTTCACGCTGTTGGAGGCGACGGTGACCACGATGGTGCTCAGCGTGGTGGCGGTGGCCGTGCTCCCGGTGATGAACGGCGCGACAGAGGCATTCAGCGCCGCGTCGCAGACTGAGCGCATGGTCGACGAAACCTCGTATGCGCTGGATCGCGTGCTGCGCGTGCTGCGCGAGGCGCCCGCGGGCACGGACGCGGGCACGATCGGCGTGATCAGCCTGACCGCCACGATGGTGGTGTTCAGCGACGGCACGGGATGCCGACTGCAAGGGAACGCGCTGGAACTGCGCTCCGGAGGCGGGGAGTGGAGCGAACTGTGCTCCGACGTGGAAGGATTCGAACTGCGCGCGCTGAACGCGGACGGAGCGGAAACATCGGCTGCGCCTGCGCAGGTGCAACGGTTCGAAGTGCGACTGATGCGAGGGGAGTTTGAACTGCGGTCCGTGGTGTTCTGTCGCGCGAGGTATGGGCAATGAGGCGCGGGCGGCAGAGTCGATCGCGGCGCGGGATGGCGATCCTGGTGGTGGTCGTCATGGTGGCCGTGATTCACCTGACGGTAATTGGGGCGGTGACGCGCGGGAAGAGCAGCGCCGACCTGGCATCGCTTCGGATCGAGACGATGCGGGCGCTGTTCGCGGCCGACACCGGGGTGATGGTGTGGCTGCGTGAAGATGCGGCGGGGCGGACGCCTGAATCGGGTGATGAGTTGAACATGGGCTCGCAGCGTGTGCTGTTCGTGGAGTCGCCGGAAGCGGGCGAAACCGGGACGCTGACGGTGGAGGGACAGTCGGGGCGGGCGCGTCGGCGCGTGAGCGTGGAACTGGAGTGACGGGTCGGGTTGCCGGGCAGAAGTCAGGGGCGGCTCCGCCCGATGGAAGGGGAAAGACACGAGAGGGGACGATGCTTCACTTATCACCCAAACCGCAGGTGTTGATCACGCTGGAACCGGGGATGCTGGTAGGTCGGGTGCTGCGCGGAGTGCGCGTGGTGCGGACACATCATGCATCGTTTGGGCATTCGGAGTGGTCGGCGATCTGGGAGAGCAATCTGTCGCCGCTGGACGAGGCGTTGTCGCGGATCGTGACCAGACTCGGGCTTTCACCAGGATCTGAGGCGTGCGTGGTGTTTGAGGCGGGCGGCGCACTGGCGGAGTTTCAGTCGATCGGGACGGGCGGGTTCGAGGCGACGTCGGCGGCGAGGCTGGCAGCGGCCGAGCGGCTTGGAGTGTCGGCCGACAGCCCGTGCCTGGCGGTGCGGCGACTTGGGCGTTCGACGGGAGAGGGCGGGCGTGCGACGACGCAGTTCATCGTGGCCGGTGCCACGGAGAGCGAGTTGCAGAAGGTGTCGCGGTGGATTGAGCGTGCGCACCTGCAATGTCGGGGCGCGGTGCCAACCAGCGCGATGCTGCTGGATGCAATGGCGACGCGGCTGCTCGCGTGGCGAGGCGACAGCGACCTGAATGTGTTTCACATGGATCGGTGCCGCTCGGTGGTGGGCAGCGGGTCAAGGCGCGGCATCACGATGCTGCGGACGTTTGAGGTCGGGATGACGCACTTGGCCGAGGCGGTGATGCGATCGGCGTCGGGGGCGGAGGTCGCGCGCGCCGGGGGCATCGCGTTTGATCGGGCGCAGGCAGTGATGATCGAGAAGGGGCTGCCGCAGCCGGGGGAGGTGTTTGACGAGGAAACGGGGCTGGCGGCGCGCGCGGTGCTGCCGTACCTGCAGCCGGTGCTGCAGCGGATTTTCGTGGAGTTGAAGCAGTCGTTCCGCAAGGCGCTGCGGGAAGGAGCGGATGGTCAGACCCGGATCGAGATGAGCGGCCCGGGCGCGGCGATCGGAGGTCTGGATTCGTCGATTGCTCGCGCGCTGGAGGCAGAGGTGCAGCGTGTCAACGGGGCCCTGGGTGAACAGTGTGCGTTGGAGACATGGGCCGACTGGGCGGGAGATCGCCTGTTGCTGCACACGCCGGCTGAGGTGGCCGAGCGCCGGGGGCGTTCGTTGCGTCGTGCGGCGATCGCCGGGGCATTGCTGGCCGGGTGCGTGGTGGGGGCCGAGGCGATGGTGCAGTCACGTCAGATCGCGTCGCTGGAGCAGCAGATCGCGGCCAACGCCGGGCGCGTTCAGGAAGTGGAACAGTTCGGGGCCACGTGCGGCAAGGCGTTGAGCATGGAGAAGTCGCTGGCAACGGCGCGCGGGCTGGTGGACTCGTTTGCGGGCGAGCAGCCGGAGTGGAGCGCGCTGCTGCGCGAAGTTGCCCTCTCGGCCGAGGGCAGGGCGGTGCTGACGGAGGTGAGAGGCGCGTCGGACGAGGGGCAGGCATCCCTGACGATTGCCGGTCTGGCCGACGCTGAGGCGGAGCCTTCGCCGCTCAGCGAACTGATCGGGCAGTTGCAGGGCTCTGCACTGGTGAAGGACGTGCAGGTGGTGTCGCGTCGGCTGGTGGAACTGGACGGCGGGTCGGCCCACCAGTTCCGGCTTCAGATCATGGCCAGGCGGGCTCCTGTTCACCTGTTGCGTGCGGAGGCCAAGCCATGAACGGGCGTCTGAGCCAGTTTCCGACCTTGTGCGTGTTCTCGGGCTGCTTCCTGGTGGTGGTGGCGTGGTACTTCGGCGTGCATCGCCGCTGGGCGATGGTGGACGAACTTCGCACACAACTGGAAATTCAGCAGGGAGTGATCGAACAGGCGGGAGTCGACGAGGCGTCGGTGCGGCGCGTCAGTGCCATGCTGGCGCAGATGGGTGAAGAGGCGGCGTTCTATCAGCATTGCTGGCGCAGCGGCTACGACTCTGCGGCGCTGTATCAGGAACTGGACGCGCTGGCGGCGGAGGCGGGGGTGCAACTGGTGCGCATCGAGCCGAGCAGGACGGGCGTGCAGTTGCAGCGCAAGGACGCCAAGGTGCGGGTGGAAGGGTTCATCATCGAGGCGCAGGGCCCGTACGCCAACGTGGCCGAGTTCGTCGGGCGCGTGCACCAATCGACCGGGCTGACACGGTTCAAGTCGCTGCGGGTGTATCCGTCGAGTTCGCAGGGAGCCACCGGCCAGGTGGTGGCGACGTTGCAGACCGAGCATGTGGCGGTGGCGGGACTTTTTGCGGCCGGGGAGGACTCGCAGTGAGCAGTCGCAGAATGGCGTGGATGCAGCAAGTCGGCATCGGAGCCTGCCCGCTGCTGGCGTTGATCGGCGTGCGGCTGTGGCTGGCGTCCAGCGGTCCGGCGAAGGCCGGCGCTGCAACACCGCCGGAGCCGATCTCGCAGCCGAAGTTTGATCCACTCCCCAAGGCGACGGAAGACCAGCGGGCGTTGCTCGAGCGGGCCAAGGCCTTGAGCGCCATCGAGCCGGGCAGTCCGTTCCCGCGGCACGAGGTGGCGTTGGCGGGTGTGCCGGAGATGCCGTCGATGCCGGGGGCGCCGGAGCCGGAGGTTGAGCCGCCGCCGCAGTTGTCCCTCACGTCGATCATGGGCGGGCGGGTGCCGGTGGCGATGGTGAACGGACGTCCGAGAAGCCTGGGTGATCAGGTGGCGCCAAACTGGAAGATCGTGGAGATCGGACAAGACAAGATCGAGGTCGAGCACGCGGACGGGCGGCGTGTGACGGTGATTCTGCAACGTGGCACACCGTGACCTTGCGCTCATATGATCCTCTCCCACGCCGGCGCCAGAGCCAGGCGTGGAGGAGGACGTATGGCACGTCTGCACGAATATCAGGGCAAGAGACTGCTGTCGGATGCGGGCTTAGCGACGCCGCGGGGCGGCGTGGCGCGCACGCCGGACGAGGCGCAGCGCATCGCGTCGGACGTGGGCGGGCGCGTGGTGGTGAAGATCCAAGCGTGGACGACCGGGCGCAAGGCGATGGGCGGGGTCAGGTTCGCCGACACGCCGCAGCAGGCCCGCGACCTGGCGCGTGACATGCTGGCGATGAAGGTCGGGAACTTCCCGGTCGAGCAGGTGCTCATCGAAGAGTGCCTGGACATCGCCGAAGAGTTGTTCGTCTCGCTGTCGATCAACGATCGGGAGCGTCAGCCGATGCTGCTGCTGGCGGCCACGGGCGGGAGCGGGATCGAGCAGCGTGCCGAGCAGGTGCGCCGGGTGTCGTGCCCGGTCAAGACAGGCCCGGCGGAGACGGAAATCCGCTCGTTTCTGGCGACCACGCCGATCGACCGCGGGCTGCACGACCGGCTGCACGCGAGCATTCGCGCGGTGTTTGAGGTGGCGCGAAAGCACGAGGCGCGTTCGGTCGAGATCAATCCGCTGGTGACGACGAAGGACGGGAGGGTTCTGGCGGCCGACTGCCGCATGACCATCGACGACTACGCGGTGTTCCGTCATCCGGACCTGGGCATCGAGATCGCGCGCGAACTGGATCATCCACCGACGCCGCTGGAGCGCATCGCCTACGCGGCCGAGCAGAGGGACCACCGCGGAACGTTCTACTTTGCCCAGTTGAACACGGCGGCGGCGCCTGGGACGCGCGGGCTGGTGGGCTTCCACGGCGCCGGGGGCGGCGGGTCGATGATGAGCATGGACGCGCTGACGGCCGAGAAGTTCACCATCGCCAACTTCACCGATACGTCGGGCAACCCGTCGGCCAGCAAGGTGTACCGCGCGGCGCGAGTCATTCTCCAGCAGCCGGGGTTATGCGGTTATTTCGGCTCGGGCTCGGGCGTGGCCAGCCAAGAGCAGATCTGGAGCGCCTACGGGCTGGCCAAGGCGTTCTGGGAATTGAATCTGAGCATTCCCGCGGTGATTCGACTAGGCGGCAACTCGGAGGACCGGGCGGTGGACATTCTGCAGCGCGCCTGCGAGGGTCTTCCGGGGATCGTGGAGGGGTACAGGAAGGACGACACTCCCAAGGCCATTGCCCATCGTTTCGCCGAACTGGTGGAAGCCTCGCTCAAGGCGGGCGTGGAGCCGTGGAAGCCGCGGCGAACGCGCGTGCCGAACTACGTCGGCTCGGGCAAGTCGTACGACATTGCAGGTGGGCGGGTGTGGATCAACCCGTCCAACGACGCGGCGACGGCGTGCCGGGCGGCGGAGTTGTCGATGAAGGCGCTCAAGGCCGAGGGGGCGGCGCTGCTGCCGGCGATGGAGGCCGAGGAGTTTGCCAAGCGAGACTCGGAACTGATCGCGTGCGAAGTGGAATGCCGCATGGCTGGGCTGGATGCGCTTTTTGTGGAGCTCGACGTTGACGGAATGTGAACTTCGGAAAGCACAGAGATGAGAGGGGGAACGGATGGAGTGCTGCGGAAACCGGGCTGAATGCCAGGATTTCACATGCGATCCTCGGTGCGGCGATCGAAGTGCATCGCGTGCCGGGAGCCGGGCTCCCGGAGTCGGTCTGCGAAGTGACCTTGGCTCATGAACCTGCGTGTGTGGGACACACCGTCAGGCGTCGCATGCTCCAGCGTCAGATTCCCTCTCGTGCTCTCCGTGTCCTCCGTGGTTCAGGAGATTGGCGGAAGACCCATGTCCATCATCATTGACCAGAACAAGAACGTCATTGTCCAGGGCATCACCGGGCGCGAGGGGCAGGCTCGCACCACGCTCATGCTCGGCTACGGCACCAAGGTCGTCGCCGGATGCACGCCGGGCAAGAAGGGGCAGGACGTGCTCGGCGTGCCGGTGTTCGACACCGTGCCCGAGGCGCAGGCTCACACGCGCGAGAGGCACGGCGGCGACGTGGACATCTCCGTCATTCTCGTCCCGGCCAAGTTCGTCAAGGGAGCGGCGATCGAGGCGATCGAGGCGGGAGTCAGGACACTGGTGCTTGTGCCCGACCGCGTGCCGGTGTGGGATGCCATGGAAATTGCAGCCTGCGCCCGGCAGCACGGGGCGCAGTTCGTCGGACCCAACACGCTCGGCGTCATCAGCCCCGGCAAGGCGGTGGTCGGCATGATCGGCGGCAAGGCCGAGAGCGCCCGCGCCTGGTTCAAGCCCGGCAACGTCGGCGTGATTTCGCGTTCGGGCGGCATGTCGAGCAGCACGGCCTATTACCTCGGCAAGGCGGGCATCGGCACCAGCACCATCTGCCACATCGGCGGCGACTCGGTGCTGGGGATGCGCATTCCCGACGTGGCTCTGATGTTCCAGAACGACCCGGAGACCAAGGCCATCGTCATCTTCGGCGAGATCGGCGGGTCGATGGAAGAGGACTTGGCGCAACTCATGGTCGAGAGGCGCGTGACCAAGCCGGTGGTCGCGTACATCGGCGGCAAGGCGGCAAAGGAGGGCACTCGCTTCAGCCACGCCGGCGCGATCATCGAAGGTGGCCGCGGCACGCACGCGGGGAAGGTGAAGGCGCTGACCGAGGCCGGCGCGGTGGTGGTGGAGAGTTTCGGCGACCTGCCGGAGGCGACGGCCCGCGTGGTGGGGGCATTGCGGTGAGTGCGGCACTCGAAGCCGACCTTCATGCAGCGATGCTGCACATTTACGACGCTGCGGCCGAACTCGGGTATCGACCGACGTTCTTCCTGCGCATGGTGCAGCAGTGCGGAGGGCTGGAGGCCGCTCGGCATCTGCTGGATACGCCGGCGCCCAGCGAGGGCTTCACGCGATTGTGGGAACTCGGGCGGCTTGATCTGTCGGTTGAGGCCGTTGCGCTGCGAGAGGAGTTCTGCGGGTTGTTCACGGAACGTCAACTGGAAGTGGCTCGACGCAGGCTCGAGGAGTACCGCTCTCATGGCTGTTGATCTCGCGCTTACCCCGCCACCAGCGGCACAAAGTGGACCTTGGCCAGTTTGCTCTGCTCCCAGTTCTCCGCATCGACGCGGCGCACGAGTACCAGCACCTGGTCCTGCGGGTGCCGCCCAAGCGGGATGACCATGCGTCCGCCGATGGTCATCTGTTCGAGCAGAGCCTTGGGAATCTCCGCGCCGGCCGCAGAAACAACGATGACGTCGAAGGGTGCGTGCTCGGGCAGCCCGCGGGTGCCGTCGCCCGCGACGACATGCACGTTGTGGTACTCGAAGTGGTGCATGCGCGCCTGGGCCTGCTCGGCCAGGGTCGGGTGGCGCTCGATCGACCAGACCTCATGCGCGACCAGCCCGAGCACTGCGGCCGCGTATCCGGAGCCGGCGCCGACTTCCAGCACGCGATCGCCGGGCTGAACGTCGGCGGCTTCGATCATGCTGGCGACCATCCACGGCTGAGAGATGGTCTGATTGAGCCCGATGGGCAGCGGCGCGTCGTCATAGGCAAACGCGCGCAACTCGGGCGGGACGAACTCCTCGCGCGGCACGATCTGCATCGCTTCGAGCACACGGCGGTCGCGCACGCCCCGCGCGGCCAGTTGGCGCTCCACCATCCGCTGCCGGAGCAGAGACAGGTGGTTCATGCCAGTATTGTCCACCCGCTGGTGCGATGCGCCAAGGGGGAGCAGGGGCCTTTTGGCAGCGATCGAACAGCGGTCCTGAAGTCGACCCGTTGGTTCACAACTGACCGCTGCGCGGAACATCAGTCGATCAGGCTTCCGACCACGATCAACCCGTACATGCGGCCTTCGGATTCGAGTTCGCAGAGAACCAGGGCCTCGGGGTTGCGTGTGGCAAAGAAGCCGCCGGCGCGGAAAGTCTCGCCAAACTCGTCGCGAAACTCGCGCAGGTCCAGCCGCAGCGTCTGTCCGACGGCAAGCCCCTCGATGACGTGGCTGAATCGCCCATTGACCCAGACGGTGGAAGGTCCGAAACTGCGCGGGCTGGTGTTGGCGATGTCGATGTGGGTGACGCGCCGGATGACCTGGATGGGCAGTGCGCCGGCGTTCTCAAGAGTTCGCGGGTAGGCAGGTCCGGCGTTGGTCCGCAGTGCCGAGCCCCGGCTGGCGCAGGAGACGAGAAGAGCCAGGGCGAGCACGAGGAAGGTGGTGGCTGCGAGTTTCACGATGACTACCGTCTCCTGCATGTTGTGTGATGGGAACAACGCGACGCCGCCCAGCCCGGCCATTGCGCCGGGGATCGGTAGTGTACCGCCCGCAGCGGAGATTGACCCGCGACGGGTGGCCGAGGGGCTGGTGGCGGCGTTTGGGCCGGGCGGAGGTGATCCGCAGGTCGCGGCGGTCGCGCCGGGCTTCGATGCTCCGTTTTTCCAGGCAGGCCTGGCGGGATATTCCGACGCAGCCATGCGCATCGTCGCCCGCCGTCACGGGTGTCCCTACTGCGTGACCGAAGCCCTGCTTGATCAGACTCTGCTGGCGGGCGGGCGTGGCTTTGCCAAGGCCGACCTCGGCGAGATCGAGAACAACATCCCCGGCGGCGAGGAGGACCGCCCGCTGGCCGGGCAGATCATGGGATCGGACCCGGGCGAGATGGCGGCGGCGGCGATCAAGATGGTCGAGCAGGGTGCGAGGAGAGAGAAGGACTACCGGGCGCTGGCCCGGAGAAGTAATGAGGCGACGGAGAGACAAGCAGACGGAGAAGCCACGCGCGGGGAACGGCGGGGAGGATCGTCCACTTCATCTGGACTGTCTGTCTCGCAACGAGCCTTTGCCGCGATTGACATCAACCTCGCCTGCCCGGTCAAGAAGATTGCCAGGCGCGCTCGCGGGGGGCACTGGCTGGCGGAGCCGGCGGGAGCAATCCTCATTCTCGAAGCCGTGCGCGAGGCACTGCCGCGCGAGATTCCGGTGACGGTGAAGATGCGGCGGAGTTTCGACGACACGGAGGAGATGCGGGAGAACTTCTTCCGGATCTTTGACGCCGCGTATGACATGGGCTGTGCGTGGGTGACGGTGCATGCTCGCAGCGTGCGGCAGAAGTACATCGGGCCCAGCCGGTGGGATCTGCTGCGCGACATCGTGCAGCGGGCACACCCGGGGCGCGTGCGCGAGCGGATGATCTTCGGCTCGGGCGACGTGTGGGAGGCGGCCGATGTGTTTCGCATGATCGCGTATTGCTCGACACCGGGAAACTCTGCCAAGGGGGGGCGGCATCCGGCCGCCCGGGAGGATGGAAGCCTTCCTCCCTCGTGCGGTGTGCGCGGCGTGGCATCAGGCGGCCCGGCGTTCGATCCCGGGAGGCCCCATCTCTCCGGCGTCTCGATTGCGCGTGGGTGCATCGGCAACCCGTGGATCTTCCGGCAGTGTCGCGACATCCTCGCCGGGCGTGAGCCGTCGAAGCCCACGATCGCCGAGCAGCGCGACGTGCTCATGCAGCACTTCGAACTGGCCATCCGCGTCAACAGGCTGTTCACGCGCGGGCTGGGCGAAGCGCGGGAGGAGCGTGCCGAGCGCCACACCGCTCGCACGATGCGCAAGTTCGGCATCCGCTTCGCCGAGCATCACCCGCAGGGCCACGCCGTGCGCCGGCGTTTCATCGCGTGCCAGACAATGGAGGAGTGGCGCGCGGTGCTGGAGCAGTTCTACGATCCGGAGACCGAGTTATGAGCAACGCACGATTCACCGAGGACTCCCGACTCGGTGCGGTCGCTTCGGCGCGCACCGTCTTTGTCCGCCAGAAGGCCTTTGCCGAACACGCGCTGGGCCAACTCTCCGACGAGCAATTCTTTACGGCCATCGCCCCGGGCCTGAACTCCCCGGCCGTCATCGTCCAACACCTGGCCGGCAACCTGCTCAGCCGCTGGACCGACTTCCTCACCTCCGACGGCGAAAAGGTGACCCGCGACCGCGATGCCGAGTTTGAGGCTCCGAATCCGGCGCCCGCCGACCGGGCGGCCGTGCGTGCCCAGATCATGCAGCAGTGGGGGCGAGGCTGGCAGACGCTGTTCGATACGTTTGACGCGCTGAGCGAGACCGACCTGGCGCGAATCGTCACCATACGCACGGTGGAGCACTCGGTCGCGCTGGCGATCGCGCGGCAACTCGACCACTACGCCTTTCACGTCGGGCAGTTGAACGTCATCGCCCGGTTCATGGTCGGCACGGAGCGGTGGAAGTGGTTCACGCTCCCGCCGGGCGGATCGAGGGCGTTCAACGAGCAACTCCGCACCCGTCACTGACTGGCTGGCGCGCTGGTGGCCGTTGCGCCGTTCGTGGCACCGTTTCCGCCGGCCGGGCGTCCCCACATCGCGACGATCACGGCGAGGAAGATCAGCGCCATCGCGATGCCCTCGTTGGGGCGGGGCTTCTCCTTGAGAATGAAGATGGAGAAACTGACGAAGACGGTCAGCGTAATGGCCTCCTGGAGCACCTTCAACTGTGGGGCGGTGAACGGGCCGCCGAACGCAAAGTGCCCGAACCGGTTGGCGGGCACCTGGAGGATGTACTCGGGCAGGGCGATGAGCCAACTGAGCAGAATGGCCACCGGCAGCGCCCACGCGGCCTTTTTCAGGTGCCCGTACCAAGCCCAGGTCATGAAGCAATTGGAACCGATCAGCAGCAGAATGGTCATCAGAGCGCGCGACATGGTGAAAACGGTAGGTCGATGCGAGCGCTGTGAGCAGACGTGCCGGCGACCCTATCCACACGGTTGCCGCGTCGTCGGCCGGAGCCTGAAGCCACCGGCCCGGCAAAGTCCGAAGGCGGGCATGGCCGACACACCGCCCCGCTGGATGACTTCGAGCCGGTTGGCCTATGCCCTCGAATCCAGCCAGATGGTCACCGGCCCGTCATTGCCCACCAGCACGTGCATCTCGGCGCCGAAAACCCCCGAGACGACGATGACTCCCGGTGCGAGTCTGTGGCACAAGCGCACGAAGTCATCGAACACCAGCGAGGCCGTCGGCGGCTTCATCGCGTTGAAGAAGTCTGGTCGTCGTCCCTTCTGGGCGTTGCCGGCGACGGTGAAGTTGGATACCAGCATCAGCCCCGGCTCTGCTCCCGCCGCCACGAGGTCGAGCAGCGAGAGATTCATCTTGCCCGCCTCGTCCTCGAAGATGCGGAGGTTCGCGATTTTCGAGGCCATCCACTCGATGTCCCTCGGCTCATCGGGCGCTTCAAGCCCGCCGAAGACAACCAGCCCCTGCCCGATGGAGGCGAAGCGCGCCCACTCCCCGTCACGCTTGACGCGGAGTTCGGCGCTGGTCACACGCTGGACGACGGCTCGCATGACACAGCGTACACACGCGCGGCGGGCGTGGTTGAACACTGCGCACGTGGCGAAAGACCGCCTGTGCCCACGCCGAGCCGTCGGCGTCACTTGTCCAGTTCGACAGACCAGTAGGCCTCGTCAAGGAAGGCCTTCCACGACTGGTACTTGTCGCTGCCCAGGCGCACGGTGATGAGAGGGTTGCGCTTCGGGCGGATGGGCTTGCGGACGAGTTTCATGCCGGCCTGGTCGGGCGTGCGTCCGCCCTTGCGGGCGTTGCAGCGAAGACAGGCGCAGACGAGGTTCTCCCACGTGTCCGGGCCGCCGTGGGCGCGCGGGGTGACATGGTCGATGGACAGTTCGCTGGTGGTGAACAGTCGTCCGCAATACTGGCAGCGGTTGCGGTCGCGGGCGAAAAGATTGCGCCGGTTGAGTTTCACGCCCTCGTCGGGCACGCGGTCGTAGCCGAGCAGGCGGATGACGCGCGGCACGGCGATGTGCATGCGCACGGTCCGCACCCAGTCGTAGGCCTCGGGCTCGAACTGGCGGGCCAGTTGCGAGACCTCGAGCCACGACGTTAGCGTGTAGTTGTAGTAGTGCCCCTGCTCGACATGGACAATCTCGGCGGCGTCGCGCACCAGCAGCGCAAAGGCCCGGCGAGCGGTGATGACGCGCAGCGCCACATACACGCGGTTGAGCACCAACACTTTGGAATCAAGCCCCAAGTCGGCGGCCATCGCGGCGGCGCTGGCCGCGCCCTGACCGTCGATTGGTTCTGTCCCCGGCGTTTCGTGACGCATTGGGCGACCTTCCCCCGCTCGATGGAGAAGTTGTACGAACTTCTCCCCATCTTTTCAACAAGCGCCTCATCGGTCCTGTGGATCACCTGCCCGAGTAAGTGGGCTCGCCCCACACGCGTTTCAGCCTTCCCGGACCGGAAAAGGCCGGAGTCTGGGCGAGACGCTCGAAACCCGTTCGAACTCTGATCGGGGGCTTAGAAGATTGGGCCAAACCGGAGCATCAGTGCCGGAAGTGGCGTTCGCCGGTGATCAGGCAGGTCACGCCGTGCCTGTCACAAAGCGCAAACGTCTCGTCGTCCCGCTTGGACCCGCCGGGGTGGATGATCATGCGCACACCGGCCTCGATGAGCAGTTGAGGCCCGTCGGCGAAGGGGAAGAAGGCGTCTCCGGCGGCGATGGAGCCGCGGACCTTGTCGCCGCACTTGCCGATGGCGATGCGGCACGACGCGACGCGATCCATCTGCCCGGCGCCGGCGCCGAAGAGGCGCACGCCGGGGCCGTCGAACCCGCCGATGGCGATGGCATTGCTCGACAGGGCGCGGGCGCAGGCGCACAGGAACGCGCCGGCCGACAGGTCAGCCGGCGAGGGCGCCGGGCCGGCGCGATGCACCCAGTGCTCCGTGAGGATGGCGCGGCTGTCGCGGTCCTGCACCAGCATGCCGCCCGGCACCGAGCGATAGTCGAGTTTGCGGTTGTGCGAGCCCTGTCGATCGCCGCACGCCAGCAGGCGGACGTTCTTCCAGCGGTCGGCGAGCAGGGCGCTGGCGTCGCTTTCGAAGGCCGGCGCGACGACCACCTCGAAAAACGAGCCGGCGTCGGCGATGGCCTGTGCGTCGGGCAGACTGACCGGGTGATTGATCGCCATGATCCCGCCATAGGCCGCCAGCGGATCACCCGCGATGGCCAGGCGGATGGCATCAATGTTGCTCTCGGCAATGGCGGCGCCGCACGGATTGGTGTGCTTGACCACGCAGGCGGCGCACCGGCCGGGGTGCGAAGCGCGGAGCGCCTTGACCAGTTCCAGCGCCGCCGAGGCGTCGAGGATGTTGTTGTAACTCAGTTGCTTGCCGCCCAGTTGCTCGGAGCGGACGATGCTGGCGCCGGTGGACGCCGGATCGACGTACAGAGCCGCCGACTGGTGCGGATTCTCTCCGTAGCGCAGCGTGTCGACGCGCGTGTAGGTCAGCCGCAGCGTGGCAGGGAAGGCGATGGGGGCCGAGCGGTGGAAATAGGCGCTGATTGCCGCGTCGTAGGCGCTGGTGCGGCTGAAGGCCGCCGATGCCAGTTGCGCCCGCAACTGCCGCGAGGTGGCGCCGTGGTGGGAGTCCAGTTCGCGCACCACCTGGTCATACTGCGACGGCGCGGTGACGACGGTCACCCAGGCCGCGTTCTTGGCCGCCGATCTGATCATGCTCGGCCCGCCGATGTCGATGTTCTCGACGGCCTGTTCCTGCGTGGCGTCTGGACGTGAGACGGTCTGCTCGAACGGGTAAAGGTTGACGCACACCAGGTCAATGGGCCTGATCCCATGCTCTTCCAGCGCTGCGGTGTGCTCGGGCCTGTCGCGCAGGGCCAAGATGCCGCCGTGCACCATCGGGTGCAGCGTCTTGACGCGCCCGTCAAGCATCTCAGGAAAGCCGGTGAGTTGCTCGACCGTGGTGACGCTCAGCCCGGCCTCGGTCAGCACGCGGGCGGTGCCGCCGGTGGAGATCAGTTCTGCTCCGTGCCTGAGCAACGCGCGGGCGAAGGGAATCAGGTCGGTCTTGTCGCTGACGGACAGCAGGGCGCGGCGGATGCCAACCAGGTCAGTCATCGGAACCTCAGCGCGGCGCAAAGCGGATGACGGCGTTCTGGCGCGTCACCAGGTAGAGATGCCCGTTCTCGAATGCATCGGTCTCCACCGCCGCCACGCCGCGCACGGGGAAGGAGGCCAGCACATCGCCGTTGGACGGCTCGACCGCCTTGACCTGCTCCCCATCCCAGACGATCAGGCTGCCGGCACGCCTGCCGACGACCACGCCGCCGGCGTCGGGGCCGATCCAATTCTCCGTGCCGCGCATCGCGTCTAGGGCGACCAGCCCGGTCCGGGGGACAGTCACATAGACCACGCCGTCGTCGTAGGTGGGTTGGACGGCCAGTTCCTCGTTGGTGCGATAACGCCACACGTGTCGGTTGCGATCGGGGGAGAAGGCGTAGACCGACTGGTCCATGCACGCGACGAACATCATCTCGCCGTCAGTGACCGGGTTAGTGCGAAGGGGCCCGCCGACGCGCGCGGTGGCCACCGCCACGGCCGAGTCGGGCGTGAGGAAGGCCACACACCCGTCCTGCGTGACGGCGCCGACCGTCCCCTGCACCCAGAGGGGGCTGGCCTCAATGGAGCCACCGACGTCATAGCGCCAGGCGGTGACGCCGAAGTCGGTGCGGTGGCTGAACAATTCGCCAGTGGGGGTGCCGAAGATCAGCGTCTGCCCGAAGCGCAGCGGGGGGGTGTTGACCACTTCGCTCATGGGCTGGCGGGCCGTCCAGTTTCCGGTGGCCGCGTCGATGACGAACACTTCCGACTGCGAGCACACAAACAAGGTGTTGCCGTCCCGGGCCACGCCGACGAAGTTGGCCAGCGGGTTGGCCGGGCGGTCCGACCAGCGGTTGCGGCCTGTCTTCGCGTCGATGACCGTCAGCGAGTTGCCATTTCCCTGCACGACCAGCAGGTCGTCATACGGCTCGATGAACTTGATGCGTTCGCGCCCGGCCAGGTTGGGGTAGCCGGTCCAGTCCCAGCGATAGCCGATCTGCCGCCAGTCGTCGTGGACGATGGTCACTCCGCCCGACTGGGTGGTGCGGCGTTCCTGCACGGCCGCGGGGTCTGCCGAATCGCGGGTGACGGCCGGTGCGGGGGCACCTGATCGTTCGCCGGTGCTCTGCGTGCTCGTACATGCGACCAGGCCGGCGCCGAGCAGGGCGATGCTGAGGACGTGAACGGCGAGCGGGCGTGCCGGCATGGGGGAGGACTCCGATGGGGATTCTCGACCCGCGGCGGGTCTTGAATCGGTGTGGCCGGCCGGGGGGGCGTGGATGGGCCGGGGAAGGGAGTATCCGGTCGGCGCGCGGTTTGGTCAAGTTCGGCCGCTCGCCTTCACACCCTACACTTCGTGCATGTTCACCGGCCTGATCCACGGCATGGGCCTCGTCCGGCGTCGGGAGGAGCGGGCCGGCGGCGCGCGCCTGGTGATCGACCCGGGCGACTGGTGCGAAAAACCCGGTCTGGGCGACTCGATCGCGGTGAACGGCTGCTGCCTGACCGTGGCCGACGTGGGACCGCACCGAGAACTGTTCTTCGACGTGATTCCGCAGACGCTTTCCCGCACCACGCTGGGTCGGCTCGGCCCCGGGCGAAAGGTCAACCTCGAAGCCTCGGCCACGCCGGCGACGGCGCTGGGCGGGCACTTCGTGCAGGGGCACGTCGATGGCGTGGGCAGGGTGACCAGGGTCATCCGCCAGGGCGAGTACCGCGTCGTGGTGGCCGTGCCGGCGGACCTGATGCCGTACATGGTCCCGCGCGGGTCGGTGGCCGTCGAGGGGGTGAGCCTGACGCTGGCCGAAGTGGACCCGCAGGCCGGCACCTTCGACATCGCACTGATCCCGACGACGCTGGAGAAGACGAATCTGTCGGACCTGGACGTGGGCGACGAGGTCAACCTCGAGGCCGATGTGATTGCCAAGACGGTGGTGCACTACCTGGCGCACTACGCAGGGGTCCGCGGCTAAGGGGGGCCGGGGGGTCGGGGGTCCGGGTGGACGGGGTGGCGGTGATTCCGGGTCGGCCGTCGCACCGGGCTGGGGTTCCGTTCCCCACGCGATCGACGGGAGGTCCATTTCCCTCGACGGGGACTCCATTTTGCTCGACGGGAACTATTCCCGTCGCGACGGGAGGAGCATCCGTCGCGGGGAATGGGTCATGTTTCGGGGGGCCATCCGCCGCCGACGCGGGCGGAGGGGTCAGGAAGGGCATCGGAAGCCCCCACAATCACCGCAGAGCCACCTGGGCGAGCGAGCATACTCGCTGGCTGGCGCGGCGGAGCGTGCGCATGCGGTTTCGATCTTTTCGGGGCCAAGGTCAAAGGCACCACAAGTCTGTCGTGGCAGGACCAGACTACCCACAGAGTCGTGCTTTGTATGGAAAAACAACGCACAATGTCTGAATAGAACTTGCTCACTGGTCAGGCGCGTGGCACATTGACAGTTGGTCTGTCTCGCCGCCGCACGGGTCGGCGCGAGAGGGCACAGGGCGAGCGTGGGGGCGCTTGCCGAGGTTCCAGTTTCCATTCCGGGGAGGTGCGTGATGTCATTGAGCGCGATGCGCGATTGGTGCGTTCGGTCGGCCCGCGGCGGCGCCTTGATGGGCCTCGCCATGGCTCTCGGACTTGGGGGCGCGCAGGCCGCGGCCGGTCCGGTGCCGGACTACGGGCATGACTTCGTGGTTATTGGCGATCCGGGCAATCGGGCGGTGAACCAGGAAGAGGGTCCGTGGTTTTATCCACCGTATGCGCCGGAGGGGTTTTCGGCGGGTCAGGTCAACTACCGGTATCGCATGGCTCGCACCGAGGTCACAGTCGGACAGTGGCTCGAGTTCGTGAACGCGTACGCGCCGTACTACGAGGGTTTCGCAAACGCGCTCGAGTTCACCGGCGACTGGATCATTTTCGACAACTCAACCGGACAGTACCGCGCGTTTGCCGGCTCAGAGAATTTTGCGACCAACATGGGCTGGCGCTACGCCGCCCGGTACTGCAACTGGTTGCACAACGGCAAGAGCCTCGATCAGCCCGCGTTCGAGAACGGGGCGTACGACACGTCGACCTTCGGTCGCAATCCCGACGGGACGTTCACCGATCAGCCGGCCCACCACGCCGACGCGAAGTTCTGGATCCCCACGCTCGATGAGTGGATCAAGGGCATGCACTGGGATCCGGCCAAGAACGATGGGGAAGGCGGGTATTGGCGCTACCCGCACTCCAGTGACGAGGCGCCGGTGCCGGGTGCGCCGGGCCTGGGTGACACGAATACCGGGCTCTGGCAAGGCTACGACGTCGGCTCGTACCCCCACGCTGCCAGCCCGTGGGGGCTGCTGGATGGCTCCGGCGGCGAGAGTGAGTGGCTGGAGAGTTTCTACGGAGATCCGTTGGGGAGATTCGTCGATGGCTCCTCGTGGCTGGGCGGGGCTTTTCACGACGAGGTCGACCGCTTCAGTAACTCATCGCCGTGGTACGGCGCGGCCGGGCTTCGACTTGCCGGCGTGATTCCCGGCCCTTACTCAGGCGCAGCGCTCGTCACGGGGCTGTTGATGGTGTCGCATCGGCGGCGCAGGTAGCGCCGCTCTGAAAGGAGATGGGCAATGTCTCAGCGCATGGTCGTGTTCTTCGTCCTTCAACTGATCCTCGTGGGGCGTCTTGCGGCTCAACCGACGTGTCCCTTCGTCATCACGAGCGACGCTGATTTCCTTGCGGCGACCTGCACCTACGTGAGCGGGACCACCTGGGACATCGATGTCGATCTTTCCCATTCGGGCGCCACGGCGACACTCGCCATCGTGGTCAATCTCATGGATGGGGGAGTCCGGCCCTCGATCGGCAATCTGGAGATCAGCGCCGATCGCACCTCCGGCTCCACGGTCAATGTGGATTTGTCCATTCAGGGCAACTTGGCGTCGTTCAACCTCGAAGACCTCGGCTCTATGACGCTGGACCCCGAAGCCGACGGCAATGTGTTCCTGTTCCTCCTCATGAACGGATCGGCTGGGTATGTTGAATGCCACGGGATCCGCAGTGGTTCGGAGATCAAGGGCGACGTGACTGAAGGCCTCCACTTCCCATTCGTCGAGGGCTGCGGAGGATGCGCGGCCTCGCTCGAGTACCTCAAAATTGGCGGCGACCTGCTCGGCGACATTCGGGCGACGGGTCGGGTGGAAGTGCAACGCCTTGAGGTGACCGGCGACATCGGCAGTGCATCCGAACCGGTCGACATCTGGCCGGGACCCACAGGCGGAGGCATCGGGACCATCCAGTGCACCAACTTCTATGGAGACATCGGGCCGACGGTGATCATTCGGCGCATCCAGACTTCCGGCGTGTTTGACGCGAACGTCGAAACGGTTGTGGTTGCCGTTCCAGGCTCCGGCTACGGGATTGACGACCCCGGCATTTTCATAGGGTCCGGTGACTTTGGCGGCCTGATGTACGTGCAGACCCAACTCGATGGGGTCATCCATGTCCCTGGGGACCTGCTCGAGGGTGGAGCGATCGACGCCCGAACGCTGACCGAAGACGGAGCGATCATCGTCGACGGAAACGTGGACGGCGACCTGGACTCAGACATGGACTCGCTGCACACGTTCAACGGCATGCCCGGCACGATCGAAGTGGGGGGTTACCTGGATTTTCCGCTCGAGATTTCCGGCGACTTGCGCGGCAGCATCGAAGTGGGAAGTTGGACGAATGCGCCCATCACTGTCGACGGCGATGTGAGGCAACCGGTTCCATCTTCATCGGTGACATGATCTTCTCTCTCGATGTTGCAGGAGCCATGGACGGCTCGATCTCTGTAGGCACGCTTTCAGAATCCGTGCTCTTTATCGGCGATGGGCTCTCGGGGGACATCACCATCGCCGACACGGACGGCTTCGAGGGCTCCATCGTCGTGAATGCCAATGCCAACGCGGACCCGGACCGCGAACTGTGGAGCGGGTCGGTTTCTGTGGCGACCTCCTCCGGCACCTTCAACCTCGCGCCGGCCGAAAGCCAGCCCGCAAAGGCGCCCTTCTACGAGGTTACCAGTTCGACGCTCGTCGGAACGGTCGGCCTCGTCCCCTTCAACTTCCACCCCAAGGACAGCGCGCCCACACACGGCGTCTCCGTCGTCACCGGCGCACCGACCAGCGTTCAGATTCACCACTACGGGCCCGTGGTCGATGCCGATGACGATCTGGTCAACACGCCGCCGGTGCGCGTCTTTGAAGCCTTGCTGACGTTGCCGAGGGCAAGAGCCACCACGGCACGCCGGTGTGCGACGCCATCTGGACCGAAGTCACCGATGGCTTCACCTACGAAGTGCTCGGCCGCGTGGTGACGATCACGAACGATACCGATTCGTTTGCGCAGAACCGGGCCTACCAGGTGATCCCGGCTGACCTGGTTTGCAGTCCGCTGTGGGTCCCCAGCGCGCCGCAGGTGGTGTATGTCTCGAGTTGGGCAGGCGCTACCTCTGTCTGCGACGATGAGGACTTCCCGGTCGAGAGCAACGGGTACGGCTTCAAGGTCGCCAGCGGCTTTGACCTCAACCAGAACCTCACGCTCGAGACCGGCGACATCGAGACGTGGCTGATTGATCCTGTGGACTTCGACGAGAGCGGGCATGCCGACGCGATTGACCTCGGCCTGCTCGTCGACGCGGTGGTCAACGGCGACGATGAGTGAGCACGGCGGCCTGAGCAGAAGTCATTCCAGAAGCCATTGAGCATGACGGGGGGCGGCATCGGACCGCCCCCCGCGTATTTTCGTGGACTGCCGCCCAAACTCTCGAGTTCTTCCATCGCTGGCCTCAGATGCCCGTGCGGGCTTCCGATACCCGACGTTATGGAACAGACGGCGTCAGCCAGCGTGCCCTTTCCTCTGCCGGCGTGGGCCGCTCTCTTGCTCATTGGTCCGACACCGCCACCGGCCTCCCCAGCCCTGGCCTCAGGCACACTGGCCGCAGAGGCCGTGCAGCACGAGCGTGTGGCTCTCGAGCACAAAACCCCGCGGCAACAGTTTCGACAGCCCCGTCGGACAGCCGGACAGGTCAAACACCCGCCCGCACCTGCGGCAGTGAAAGTGATGATGATGGTGCTCGGCGACGTGCGCCAGCTCGTACCGCGGCGGCTCGCCCGGCACCGACACCGGCGCAATCACGCCCTCCTCCTGCATCCGGCGCAGCGTCCGGTACACCGTGCTCAGGTTGAGATTGGGCACCTCCCCGGTCGCCGCCGCCAGCACCTCGGCCGGCGACAACGGACGCTGCGCCTGCGCAAAGGCCCGGTCGATCGCGGCACGCTGCTGGGTCTGGCGCGGCAAACTGGACTCCCTTCTGCGTCAGTCTTGCCCGTCCGCCGCGGCCGGTCCATCGTCGGGCAGGCGTAGGCGCTCGATCTCCTCCGCCCCGCCCACCGGCTGGGCCCAGTCCTCCACCCGCAGCAGCACCGCCTCGCCCGTGCGCAGCGCCTCGCCCCCGCAGCCGGATCCCCGCGCCAGCAGGCAGGCCACGTCGGACAATTGCGGGTTGTGCCCCACCAGCACCAGGAATCCGCCCGCCGAGCCGTGCCTTGCGATGACCTCGATGGCCTCCGAGGCCGCCCGCCCCGACTCGAGGCGATCATCGAACAGCAGCGGCGTGTGCAGCGCCGCGGCGAGCACCTCGGCCGTCTGCCGGGCGCGGGTGAATGGGCTGGAGACCACCGCGACCGGGCCGTCCGCCCGCCCGGCCAGCGCCGCGGCCAGGTAGGCCGCTTGGCGGCGCCCGCGGTTCTTCAGGGCGCGGTCGGCATCGGCGCCGGACGTCGCCTGGCGCTCGGCCTTGCCGTGACGAACGATGACGACGATCACCGCAGTGCTCCCTGTCGGCCCCCCGGCCCCCGCCCGGGCGACGTGTGCCCCGGGCCGGCGCGGACCCGCCACCGCCTAGTCTAGCATCCGCCGCCGAGTCCTCGGCCGGGGCAGGAGCGGGCCGCGTGAGCCAGAGTGTGGGAAAGCAGGGGTGGGGCATCGCCGGCGCGGTGCTGACGCTGACGTTCTGGTCGATCACGCCGGTCATGCTCGGCTTCATCGCCCGTCACGACATCGACGCATGGACCGCCAACGGGTGGCGTTACACCATCAGCGCGCTGGTGTGGATGCCGCTGCTGCTCGTGGCCCGGCGCCGCGGCAGCCTGCCCCCGGGCCTGATGCGCAAGGCCCTCTGGCCGGCGGCGATCAACGCCGGCGCCCAGTCGCTGTACGCCCGCGGGTTCTACGCCATCGACCCGACGCTCTTTGTGCTCGGCCTGCGCATGCAGATCGTCTTTGTGGCCATCGGCGCCGCGATCATGTTCCCCGCCGAGCGGGCCGTCATCCGCACCCGGCGATTTCTGGCGGGCGCGACGCTGGCCACGCTGGGCATTGTGGGCGTCCTTTTCTTCGGGCTGCGCAACGCCGAGGCGGTCTCCGCCGGGCAGATGGTCCTGGGCATGACTTTGGCCGTTGGCTCGGGGGCCAGTTTCGGAGCCTATGGGCTGGCGGTGCGGCGTGCGATGCACGGCGTGCCCTCGGCCCTGGCCTTTGCGGGCATCAGCCAGTACACGGCAGTGGTCATGCTCGCCGTCATGCTGCTGGTCAGCCCCGGGCACGGCATCTTGCCGCTGCACGCGCCGCCGCTGGTGCTCGGCGTGCTGTGCCTCTCGGCCCTGACGGGCATCGCCGGCGGGCACGTGACTTATTACATGAGCATCAACGGCATTGGCGTGGCCGTCACCACCGCCTTGATGCAGTTGCAGCCCTTCGGAGTCGGCGTCATTTCCTTCCTCATCCTGGATGAGCGACTCTCGCCGGCGCAATGGATGTGCGGCGTGGTCGCCATGGCCGGGGCCGTCATGGCGCTGTGGGTGCAGCACGCGATGCGCCGTCGCCCGGGCGATCGCGATGACCTCGAGGCCTTTGCCGACCTGCCGCCCGACGAAGTCGTCGCCGCCGTTGTCGATGAGCGACGACCCGCGGCCGAGGTGGCTACTCGATCGTGAAGCGCCCGGCGATGGTGCCGCGGCCCTCCGGCAGTTGCAGGTACAGCAGCCCCTGCGCCTCGTCGTAGATCAGGCGAAAGCCCGCGACGTATCCCCGGGCCGGCGCATCCTGCGGCGATCGCACGTAGACGTGCGGGGCCCCGAAACCCGGTTCCTCGAGAATCTCGAACGGCCCCGGCGAGCCGAACAGCGCCAGCGTCACACCGCGTCCGTCCTGGCCCAGGATGAGCACCGTCGCGTCCTGCCGCTGGACCCGGGCCAGTTCGAAGTCGCGCCCGTCGATCTGCCCGCGGACCGGGTGTTCGGGAATCGCCGGACGCTTGATCTGCTCGACGGTCGGCGTCGCCTCGGGCGCCGTCCCTGGCGGCTCAGTCGTGTCCCCGGGCGCTGGCTCCGGCGTCGGGGGCGCGGCCGGCGTCGGCGGTGGTGGTGGGGCAGTTGCCTTGCGGCAGCCCCAGCACGCTGCGCTCAAGACAATCGACGCCACCAGCAACCCCATGCATCGCCTCATCGCACTTGTCCTTGTCCCCTTCGGGTATCATCGCCGCCGGGAAAGTACCAGCATGAGCGTTCACTGGCCGATTATTCGCCGCCTCGCCCTTTCGCCATCGCGCGTGGCCGTCATCGACGACCAGCGCTCATACCGGGGAGTGGAGATCCTGGTTGCGGCGGCCAACCTCGCCGACGCAATCGAAGCCAGGTCGGGCACGCAGAACGTCGGAGTGATGCTGCCCACCAGCGGGGCGTTTCCGATCGCGGCGCTGGCCTGCTGGATGCTCGGGCGCACCGTCGTGCCGCTCAACTACCTCCTCGCCCGCGATGAACTGGCCTATGTCGTGGGCGACTGCGAGACCGACTCCATTGTCACGGTCCAGCCGATGCTCGACTTCGTCGGTTTCGAGCCGTCGGTGAAGAACCTGCTGCGACTGGAACGCACGCCGCTGCGCCGCGTGCCCTCGCCGCGCTGGCCGAAGCGGGCCACCCCCGACGACTTGGCAGTCATCCTCTACACCAGCGGCACCAGCGGGCGACCCAAGGGTGTCATGCTCACGCACGGCAACCTCACGGCCAACGTGCAGCAGGTCGAGAACTGGGTTCACTTCAAGCCCACCGACGTTTTCTGTGGCGTCCTCCCGCAGTTTCACTCCTTCGGGCTGACGGTGCTGACGTTGCTGCCGCTGTCCTTCGGTCTCAAGGTGGTCTATACCGCCCGTTTTGTCCCGAACCGCATCGTGCAGATGCTGCGCGAGCACCGCCCGGCGATGTTCGTCGCCATTCCGTCGATGTACAACGCACTGCTGCAGGTCAAGAACGCCGAGCCGGCCGACTTTGCATCGATCCGCTTTGCCGTTTCCGGCGGCGAGCCGCTGCCGGCCGACGTGGCCAGGCGGTTTCAGGAGCGCTTCGGCGTCACCATTGCTGAGGGGTACGGTCTGACCGAGACGGCCCCGGTGACCAACTGGTGCCGTCCGCAGGACTACCGTCCGCGCTCGGTCGGCATGCCACTGCCCGGCGTGATCGAGCGCGTGGTCGATCCGGTCACCGAGGCCGACCTGCCCCCCGGCTTCGACGGCGAACTGCGCATCGCCGGACCCAACGTCATGCGGGGCTACTTCAAACTCCCCAAGCAGACCCGCGACGCCTTTGACCGCTTCGGCTACCTCAAGACCGGCGACATGGCCCGCTTCGACCACGACGGACACCTCTACATCACCGGGCGCATCAAGGAAATGCTCATCGTCGGCGGCGAAAACGTCTTTCCACGCGAAATCGAGGAAGTGCTCAACCAACACCCCTCCGTCCGCGACTCGGCCGTCATCGGGCAGCCCGACCCCATGCGCGGCGAGGTGCCCATCGCGTTCGTCGAACTGGAAGACGGAGCGAGTCTGGACGAGAAGTCGATCCTGGCCCTGTGCCGCGAAAAACTGGCCGGGTACAAAGTGCCCAAGTGCATCATCCCGCTGGAGAGTCTGCCGCGCAACGCAACAGGCAAGATCATGCGGCGGCAATTGAAGGTGCCCGCCGCTTGTGCGGACGCGTGAAACTTGCCTGCACGGCGCGTCACACGCGCTCAAGCGAGCGCATCACGTCCCACACATCGTGGAGCGCATGCACATAGGCGGCCCCGGTGGATGCCCTGTGGCGCGCGGCCTCGGACTTGAAGTTGTCGTAATCAAGTTCCTCGCCCAGCGTGCCCAGCACCGCAACCCACGCCGACTTGGCGATGAAGATGCGATAGGGGTAGTCGCTGCCCACGAAGGCCTTGACCTCGGCCCCGGCGAGCAGGTCGGGAAAACGCGCGATCAGGTTCTCCAGGTGCCGCCGGTCGCGGGCGCGCACCATGATGCGGTCCGTGTCGACGGGCTGGCTTCGCTGGCCGCTTCCCTGCCGGGCGCACACGGCGCTGAAGAAGCCGTACCGGGTGAAGATCCACATGCGGGTTGCCTCCAAAGATGCTCTCGCATCCAACCGTACACCTTACACATGGACGACTCAAACCGACGCGCCGAAGTCGCTGTTGGACCGAGCGCCGGCGGCGGCCAACAATCCCCTCCACGGTGATCCCGGGCCCCGCGATGGTCGCGGCCACGCCCCGGATCGGCTGCTCGCAGGAGCGGGCAGCGCGGCCGGCGTCGATTCCCCACCACACCCGGGGCGACGCGCAGTTTCAGGAGGACCACATGGTCCGTCTCCGCATGCAGCGCTTCGGGCGCACCCATCGTCCCTTCTTCCGCCTTTGTGCCGTCGATCAGCGCAACCGTCGCAACGGTGCGGTGATCGAAAACCTGGGTTGGTACAACCCCGTCGAACTCGACCCCGAGAAGCAGGTGCAACTCAACGTCGAGCGCATCCAGTACTGGCTGGGCGTCGGCGCCCAGCCCAGCGATACGGTGGCCGACATGCTCGGACACCGCAATCTGCTCCCCCCGTCCTATCGCGCGGCCTGGGAGAAGCGCCGTCATCGTGACCGCGCCCGCGTCACCGCCCGCGTCTCGCTCAAGGTGGCCGAGGAGTCCGTCGCGGCTCTGGGCACGCTGGCGGGCAACGCCGGGGCGGACCTTTCGTCGTTCCAGAGTGAAGCCGCCGAGGCTCTCAAGGCTGTGAAGGACGCGGTCGCGGCTTCGAACGTCGAAGCCGCCGAGAAGGCCGCCAACCGTGCCAAGAGCGCCGCCGAGCGTGCTCAAGCCGCGGAGAGTGCGTTCCAGGCAAAGAAGAAGGCCGAGGAAGCCGCCGCCGCTCCGGCCGAGGCTCCTGCGGCCGAGTGATCGGGCGCGGACTGTTGAGTGGCTGACGCCAGCCCCCGGCCCAGGCCGGGGGTTTTTCTTTTCAGTCCCCCGCAGCAGGCCCGGCCGATACGGAGTGCCCCTGGCCCGCCCGATGCGACTGGCCCGCCGGCCACCCCGGCCTGTGTGTCCGCTGGCTCCCCGTTCCCGACGCACGACCCCCCTCTTCCCTACCCTCCCCCGTGCGGATCGACATTCTCACCACCTTCCCCGAGATGTTTGCCACCGCGCCGCCGGGCGTGCTCGGCGTGTCGATCCCTGCTCGTGCCGCGCGGGCCGGGGCGGTCTCCTTCCACACCACCAACATCCGCGACTTTGCCGGCAACAAGCACGAGAGGACCGACGACCGCCCGTTCGGCGGCGGGCCCGGCATGGTGATGATGTGCCAGCCGCTCTGGGACGCGGTGCGGGCCGTCGAGGCCGCCGACGCGACGCCCGCGACGCGGATTCTGCTCACGCCCCAGGGCACACCTCTCACGCAGGCCCTGGTCGAGGATCTGGCCACCCGCCCGCGTCTGCTGCTCATCGCCGGGCACTACGAGGGCATCGACCAGCGCGTCATCGACCAACTCGCGCCGCTGGAAGTCTCGATCGGCGACTACGTGCTCTCGGGCGGCGAACTGGCGGCCCTGGTGCTCATCGACGCCGTTGTCCGCCTCTTGCCGGGCGTGCTCGGGCATGACGCCTCGGCCGCCCAGGACTCCTTCTCGCCCCTGCCGGCCACCAATCCCAACGCCGAGCCGATCGACCCCACACTGCTGGCCCGGTGGTGTGAAGAACTGGGCGTCCGGCCCGACGCCCGCCTGCTCGACTGCCCGCATTACACCCGTCCGCGCGAGTGGGAGGGGATCCCCGTGCCCGAGGAACTGCTCAGCGGCGATCACAACGCCGTCGCCCGCTGGCGCCTGGAGCAGATGGTTCGCCGCACGCGCGAGCGCCGAGGCGACTTGCTGGAACCCCGCGACCGGTGATCGCGGTGCGTTCTTTGCCGATCGTGCCATCGAACGCGGCCCCCATGAAGCGGTTTTGAGCCGTCGGGCGCTCCGTGGTGGGGCGCGGCGAGTTGGCCATGCCCGGCGCGGTGGCACGGAACCCGGTGCCACCTGCCGGCGGACGGGGAGAGGGCCGAACAAACGGCCGCCGTCCAGGTCCGTGTTTCCCGTCCCGACACGTCCGGCCGGTCCATTCCCCAGCAGCCCGGTCGTCCCCACCATGCGATTGCAGAGCGGACCAGTTCATCCGATAACCGGATACCCCTTCGGAAGTGGGGATCGTGCGGGCGCGGCGATGGAGGCCAGAATCAAGGCCCGCGGCCCATCCCGCCCACGCGGCCTCCGGGGCCTCGGCCCTGCGATTCGGGCGTTCCAGGCCGGGTGCCGCGCGATTTGTGCGCGATGCCGGAGGGTTTTTTGCTGCTGCCGAAGAGTTCGGCAGCCCTGCCGGAGAGTTCGGCAGCCCTGCCGAAGAGTTCGGCACGCCTGCCGAAGAGTTCGGCACGCCTGCCGGAGAGTTCGGCACGCCTGCCG
>JAHDXL010000001.1:84605-152691 GCA_023382935.1 Phycisphaerales bacterium | reverse complement strand
AGAGTTCGGCACGCCTGCCGAAGAGTTCGGCACGCCTGCCGAAGAGTTCGGCACGCCTGCCGAAGAGTTCGGCACGCCTGCCGGAGAGTTCGGCACGCCTGCCGGAGAGTTCGGCACGCCCGCCCGGCCGTTCCGCGCCCGTTGTGCTGGGGCCGGCCGGCCAGATGCCTCCTCTGGACCCCTCCCGGTCCCCGGCCTACGCTTGCAGTCCCCCTGCGGATGCGCCGCCGGGCCGAGGGAAGGGTGCGCCATGGGCACGCAGCAGATCATCGAGAGCATCAACGCCGACGTCATCAAGACCGACCTTCCGGTCATGGACATCGGCGACACCATCAACGTCCACGCCCGCATCGTGGAAGGGGACAAGGAACGCATCCAGGTCTACCAGGGTGTGCTCATCTCCCGCAAGGGCCGCGGCATCGACGAGATGATCACCGTCCGGCGCATCGTCGATAACCAGGGCGTCGAGCGCACCTGGCCGATCAACAGCCCCCTGATCGCCAGGATCGAGGTCGTTCGTCGCGGCGACTCTCGCCGGGCCAAGTTGTACTTCCTCCGCGACCGCGTGGGCAAGAGCCGGCGTCTGCGCGACCGTCGCCGCGGCCTCAAGCACGTGGCCGGTCAGCCCACCGTCGGCTGATCGCTTCCTATCATTTGGCAGCATGTTGCGCACCCCTCGCCCCGGCGAGGGGTTTTTCACGCCCGCCTTGCGCCGGTTGCCCGCCGGCCGGTCCCCGTTCCGGCCGCGGGGAGCCTTCGGCAGGAGGCCGGAGGAACGATCATGGACAGCACGGCCGTCGTCATCTCCCAACTTGCCACGCCGGTGGTCATGATCTCCGCGGCCGGGCTGCTGTGCCTGGGGCTTTTCAATCGCATGGCCACGCTGGTCGCCCGCTCGCGTGCCTTCGCCAAGGAGCGTGTCGAACTCATTCGCGCCATCGCCAGCCCCGTCGAGGGAATGGCCGGCGCCGCCCTCGATCGCCTGCGCCTCGAAGCGCTCGAGGCCCACACGGCGCGGGTCCTGAAGCGCGCCACCCTGCTGCGAGCGTCGCTGCAGTGCATGCTCGCGGCCATCCTGGCCATGCTCGCCAGTTCGGCGGCCATCGGGCTGTCCATCCTGAGCGGTGAACTGTGGATCTATGCCCTGCTGACCTTCGGCGCCGGCCTGCTGGCCATGGCGGCCGGAGTCGTGCTGGTCATGGCCGAACTGGCCCAGGCCCTGCGCGACGTCAAACTCGAACAACGCATCCTCAACGAGTTCGAAAGTCTCTCCGACGGCTTTGCCACGGGCGGCAAGTGAACAGGAAAACACGGGCGGCCGACCCTTGCGAGCCGGCCGCTGCCGCCCGGTCCGTCGGCCGGACCGGGCGCGATCAGTCTCCGTCCGGTCGCTCGGCCGGAATCAATCGCGCCATGGTGCGGATCGACAGCGGATAGGCCGCCGCCACCTCGCGCAGATCGTCCAGCGTCACATGACGGATCCGCTCGAGTTCCTGCTCCAGCGAACGATACCGCCCGTGCGCCAGCCAGTATCGCCCGATGCGCTGCATGCGGTCGTTGGGTCGCTCGCCGCCCAGCGTGGCCGCCGTCGCCAGCCGGGCGCCGATGCGCTCCAGGTCCGGCTGTGTGAGGGACGCGACGAGATTGGCCGACTCGCGGTCGATGATGCTCTGGATCTCGTCCAGTCTGGACGGGTCGCCCGAGGCGTAGATGAAGAAATCGCCGGCCGCGTGGTGCGCGTCGTACGCGCTGTGCGCCTCTTCGGCGATGCCGGTTTCGATCAGGGCCCAGTGCAGGCGGCTGTTCTCCGACCCGCCGAGCACCTGCATGAGCAGCGAGGCCGCGTAGCGCCGCTCGTCCTCGATCGGGGGCGCGCAGGCAATCGAAATCAGATACCCGCGCGACACGCGCTGGTCACGAAGCACGAAACTCTCCGGCTCGTGCCGGTGCGAGTGCTGCGCCCGCCCGGCGCCCGAAGGCTTCCAACTCCCGCACACGCGCTCGATCAGTTTCACGGTCGCGTCGAAGTCAACCCTTCCGGCCAGCGACACAACCGTGTTGTCCGCCGAGTACCGGTGCGTGAAATAGCCCAGCATCTGCTCACGCGACATCTGCCCGACCGTCTGGCTCGTCCCCAGCACCCGGTGGGCCAGCGGGTGGCGCCCGTAGTGGCGCTCCACAGCCGCCTCGTAGAGCACCCAGAACGGATTGTCCTTGTACATCGCGATTTCCTCGAGAATCACGTTCTTCTCGAGGTCAAAGTCGTCCTGCCGCAGCGCCGGGCGCATCATCTTCGACAGCAGCATTGTCACTTCTGGCAGGTGCTCGGGGATCACCTGCGCGTGGAAACACGTTGACTCCGACGTGGTGTACGCGTTGTTCCGCGCTCCCAGAGCGTCGAAGCGACGATTGATCTCGTCTGCCGACAGGTCGTCCGTCCCCTTGAACATCATGTGTTCAAGAAAGTGGGACACGCCCATGATCGTCGTGTCCTCGTCCCGCGCGCCGGTGTTGACGAAGAAGCCCACGGCCGCCGAATGCGCGTCCGGGTCGGTCTCGGCGATGACGCGCAGCCCGTTGGGAAGCAGGTGTTCGCGAAAGGTCACTGGCATGGCATCAAGTGTAGTCGTTCCAACTCACGGCGCGCCCAGCCACTCGAGGATCTGCCGGTCAAGGTCGTCCGGGTGCGCGTAGAACTCGGCCAGCGCCTCGCGGTCGCTCATGCCCGTCGAGATGCGCCCCATCACCAGGCGCAGGCGCGTATTGCCCGCCGGATATGGCCCGCTGCGCAGGAAGTCGACCGCCAGGCGCGACAACTGGTAGTTCTCCTGGTCGCGCACGTCCGCCGTGGCCTGTCCCCCCCAGCCGATCAGGCGACGGAACACCCCCTGCTGCACCGCCGCGTCGATGTTCGCGCTGCGAACGGTCGACATCGTCCATCGCGACTCTGGGGACGACATGGAAAGCGCGAATCCGTCCGACAGCCAGCGCGGCTGGTCGGCATACATCGCATCCTGCAGGATGTGCCCATACGTCCGGGCCAGCACGGCGCGCATCGTCGGGAGCGGGCCGTGCCTGATGTAGATCACGTTGACCTCGGCCTGCCCTGCCACCGCGCGATTGCCCACCAGCGCCGAGAACCCCCCGTCGTCTCCCACATAAATCCGGATCGGCGCCGCGTGCACCCGCCCGAGCACCGGCTCGGCACGCTTGCACACCGCGTCCAACTCCTCGACAAACTGCCGCGGCGCCCGGTCGTCGATCAGCGACGGGTCCGGGCGTTGAAACTGATACCCCAGGTCAAAGCCCGGATACGTCCTCATCTCGTTGGAACCAAACCGCAGCATGTTCGGCTGCCCGTTCGCCGCGGTGATCGATCTCCTGGCCGCCTCCTCCGCCCGCTCCGGGCTGGACTCGTACAGGTTGAGCCATTCCTGATACTCACGCCCGGTCGAGGCACGCAAGCCCGTCAACTTGTACGCCACGCCGAACATCGTGCTCATCAGCCGGTCGTCGTCGTCATCGCTCCATGTGTCCCGCGCGGCCGGAGCGGTGCGCATCTCACCCACGAACATTCGCAGCAATCGCGGCGTGCCCGCGTCGCCCAGCGCATACAGCGCGGCCTGCCGCACGTACACGTCGCGCGACGTGACGAACGGGGTCAGCACGCTCTCGGCGTTGTCCAGTTGGCGCTGTCCCAGCGACCGCACGAGGATCGCCATTTCCAGGCGCTCGCTTCTCGAGTTCATTTTCCGAATCACGTCGAGCAGCGTGCTGACATCGGCGTGCCGGGCCAGTTGCTCCAGCCCCAGCACCCGCTGCGCCGTCATCTGCCCGTTGAGCAGTTGCCGTGCCACCGTCGAAGCGGCCGTCGCGTCGCTCGTCCACGCCGCCTCCAGCAACGCTTCCCCGGCCTTCATGTCACCGGTCACCCACGCGTCGGTGATCTTTTGCTCCAGTTCGGCCGCGCTGGCCGCACTGGCCGCCAACTTCCGAACGTTCCCCGAGGGCGCCTTTCCTGCATCAGGCTCCTCGCCCAGCAACTGTCTGACCAGGCCGCTCACCGCTCCGGCGCTCACTCCGGCGTAGCGCACCGCGCCGTTTCGGTCCACGATCAGGTTGGCTCCGCGCGCTCCCAGCCCCAGAGGCGTGATAAACCGATCCTCCGAGTCCAGCACCACTGTCCCCGGCAGCCCACGCCTTTCAAGGAGGCGCTTGATCTTGTTCACGTCTTCCGGCCCGTGCAGCGCCACCAGCACCACGTCCTCAAGCCCGGCCAGTCCCTCTCCCACCTGTTCCACGGCCTTCTGCGAGGCCGCGTCGGTCAGGCTCCAAGGCTGGATCACCGCTACGCGCGTGTTGAAAACCTCGATGCCCGCGTCCGGCCCCGACACAATCACCGCGTCTTCGCCCATGCCCGCGAAGCCCGTGCCGATCAGCCGCTCCAGCGCCGTCCGATCATCCGGGCGCATCCGAGACAGATCCTGGCGCGGCAGATCCGACTGGGCCGGCGGCTCGGCCGCCAGGCAAGCCGACACACACACCAACGCACACGCGACGCTCCACTTCATGTTCCTGTTTCTCCGTCAGAGAGGCCCGGCCTCGCGTCCGCCCTTGCCGCTGCTCCGCCCCGGCCCGATTTGGGCGAGTGGCCCAACTCCCCGGCCTCATCGCTTCGATACGCCAGAATCGCCCGGCAGATGCGTTCGGGGTCCGGGTCAGAGCACACGCACGAACTGACGGCCACCCCCCGCGCGCCCGCCGAATACACCTCCGCCGCATTGTGCGGAGTAATCCCCCCGATCGCCACATGGGGCCAACTCGAAATCTCCGGATCTCTCAACACTTCTCTGATCAGCCCCAGACCAACCACGTCGGGGGAATTCTTGGTGTGGGTGGCGAACATCGCGCCAAGTCCGAGATAGTCGGCCCCACCGGCCGCCGCCGCACGCGCCATCTCCACCGACGAAGCCGAGCAGCCGATGATGAGCCTCCCGCGGGCCAATTTGCGTACTTCGCTCACCGGGAGGTCGTGTCGTCCGAGGTGCACGCCATCCGCCCCGGCAAGAAGCGCCACGTCCGGACGATCATTGATGATGACCACGGCCCGCCGCTGCACCAGCGCCACCAGTTCGCGCGCCCGCGCCAGCAGGGCCCCGCCCGCCATCTGCTTCTCACGCAGTTGAACGCAGTCGGCACCGCCAGCCAGCGACCCCTCGACCACCTCCTGCCACGCCCGACGGCACAAGCCCTCGCTGACCAGCACGCACAGCCGCCACTGCGGCGCCCGCGTCTGCAAGCGCAGCCTCAGCGCCCGCTCAATCTCGTAAAGCCGGTACCGCAGCCTCTCAAAACCCGCGCCGCTCGCCCCGGCCAATTTGGCCGTCTCCTCCAGCACCCGCAAGGCCTCCGAAACCCGGGCGCTATTCGAGCCTGCCAGTGCGTCGACCGAGTTCCGCTCCTGTTCGCGGGCCGTCGAAATGCCCGTTCCAACATCCTCTGGCGTGTCGCGGGCGATCATTCGATCGCGGACGCTGATCGGGAGTTTCTCCACCTCGTCCATCAGGTCGTGTCGCGTCTGCTTGAGTGCGCCTGACAACAACGCATCGTCGAGGTGGAAGCGGGCGATCTCCTCCAGCACGCGAAGCCCCTCGCGGGCACGATTGGCGTTGGCGTCGATGATGCGGGCAGAATCGATCATGGGACTGGAGATATCCGGGCGACTTGTCCAGAATAGGCCATGCCCGATCCCTACGAACTGGCCCCCGAGCCCATCACCCCCGACCTGCCCGGCGAGGTGGTGCTCTCGGAGTCAGAGGAAGAGTTGATCGACGCCGCCGCCTCCGACCTGTTCCTCCAGGCCGCCACCTGCGTCCGCACCTTCGGCGACTTTCACCTGGCCATCACCGGCGGGAGGGTGCAGGAGCACCTGTGCATGCGCCTGATGGTCGACCCGAAGTTCCGCAGTCTGCCCTGGACGCGCACGCAACTCTGGGTCGCCACCCAGGGCGCCTTGCCCGATGAACCCGCCGGCACCGAGATCATCGACGAAGTGCTCCGCGACTTTGCCGGAATTCCGCGCTCGCAGATTCACCTCGTCCCCACCGGGCAAGCCGCCCACGAGGACTACGAACGCCAGATCCTCGAATCTCTCGGGTGGCGCGAACGCGGGCATGATCGGCTGGATTTCGTCCTCGCATCCCTCGACTCCGATGGCTCCGTCGCCGGCATCGGCACCGGCGAAGACTTGGCCGGCGGACGCATCGTCACGACCTACCACGGCGGCGCCCGAGGCCACCGGGTTGCCATGACCCCGTGGTTCGTCAGCGGCACCCGCTTCCTGGCGCTGCTCGCCAGCGGCCGGGCGGCTCGCCCGCACATTGCGCGCCTCGCCTCCAGCGCTGCCGATCGACGTGCCTTCAACGATCTCATTCCACTCAACGGCGTGCGCCGCTGGTATCTCGATCGAGCCGCCGCCGGACTGTGACCCATGCAGGGAATTCAGCCCAATCCCCGTGTCACTTTCCGCGTCGCTCACCAAGACGATTCGATCCTGGTCGTCGAAAAGCCTCCGCGCGTTGTTACCCTTCCCGGACTGGGGCACGAGCACGATACTCTCCTCAACGGGCTCTTCGCCGCCCACGGCAACCGGCTGGCCCAACTCGGGCGTGAGCGTTCCTTCGGGCTGCTCCATCGACTCGATCGCGAAACCAGTGGCCTGGTCATCGTCGCCCTCTCTGTCCAGGCCTACGACGGACTCTTCGAGCAGTTCAAACGCCGCGCCATCGGCAAGTTCTACTGGGCCGTCTGTCAAAAGGCTCCGCGCGAGCCCAGCGGCGTCATCCGGTTCCCCATCGAAGAAATCCAGGAACGCGCCAGCCGCTGGGTCAGCATGAAGAAGTCTCGCGTCTCCAACGCCGGACGCCCCGCCCTGACGGCCTATCGCGTCCTCGAGTCCAACGACCTGGCTGCGTTGATCGAAGCACGCCCCGTCACCGGACGCCTACATCAGGTCCGCGTGCACTTGGCCGCCATCGGCAGCGGCATACTTGGCGACGACTGGTACGGCCCGCGCGCCACCTCCGAAGCCGCCGCCCGCCTGGCTCTCCACGCCCACCGCCTCAGGTTCACGCATCCGATCTCAGGCCAGCCGGTCGACGTGCGGACCAGGTGGCCCGGCGATCTGCGCCGCCTGCTCACACGCCTGCACCTCCACCGTCCGGATCTCAAGCCCGCGTCAGACGAGACTGAGCATGAGTTCGGAGGCGGCCCCGTCGGCGAAGAGGATCCCTCTGGCGCCGAGTCGGATGACTGAAGCCTCCTCCACCAGCCAACCCCGGGCGATCAGGTCGGTCACGCGGGCCTCAAAATCTCCACACTTCTGTGGGCAAACGCACTCGATCCGCGCCTGCAGGTCCGCGCGGTCCAGCCCTTCGCGCAGCCTCAGCCCCGTCATGATCCGTTCACGGAGGGCCCGTCCCGCGTCTGGCTCCTCCACGTCCACCACGGGGGCGAACCCCTCGATCTCATGCGAGAGATAGGTGTCCAGGTGCGGGGTGTTCTTCCAACGGAACCCGCCCGCGTGTCCCGACGCCGACGGCCCCGCCGCCAGCCACTCCTCCTGCCTCCAGTACGCCAAGTTGTGCCGACACTCCTGCCCGGGCCTGGCGTAGTTGCTCACCTCGTAGCGCACAAACCCCGCATCCTCGAGCAGCGTGCCCGCCAGTTCGAACATCGCCACCTCGAGTTCTTCCTCGATCGGCCGCACCAGCCCCCGCTCCAGCCGCGCCGTCAACGCCGTCCGGGGTTCGTAGGTCAGGTTGTAACAGGAAAGGTGATCCGTCCCCAAGTCGATCGCCTGTTGTAGGTCAGCCCGCCACTCCTCCAGCGTCTGTCCGGGAATGGCGTAGATCAGGTCGACCGATCGGCGCTTGATGCCGGCCGCTCGCGCCATCTCGAGGGCACGCGGTAGACTCTCCGGCCTGTGGACCCGGTCCAGCGTCGCCAGGTGCTGTAGATGAAATGACTGGGCCCCGAGACTGATCCGGTTCACGCCCCCAGCGACGAGCACCTCAAACAGGGCAGCCTCAGCGGTTTCCGGGTTGCACTCAACCGTAAACTCTGTATCATGAGATAGTTGGAAGCAACCATGCAGACACCCAAGCAGGTGCTTCCAGCAGTCGATCGGCAGCAGCGTCGGCGTGCCCCCGCCCACGAACAACGTCCGCAGGGGCCCGGCGGCGGGGGCCAAAGCACCCAGTTCCCTGATCAGGCGGGCGGTGAAGGCCTCGAATCGACCCTGCGTGTCCACCAGACTGTAAAAATCGCAATAGTGACACTTGTGGTTGCAGAAGGGGACATGGATGTAGAGCGAGCGTACCAAGTCGGACCGGCATCGACGGACGATCGCGTCGGCATATACGGCCGGGCGTTGCCGAAAAGGGAGTTGGACTGTATTGTCCGGCATATCGGCGCTGGTCGGCGGAAGCGACGGGGATCTCCCCGGTCCGAAGCCGGGAAGGATACGCGGAGCGTGCACGTGGAACTGGTATTCGTCACAGCGGGCGGTCAGGTCAAATCGCGCCAACTCGAGAGCGGGCGGTACGTCATCGGGCGCGACACCCGCTGCGACCTCCGTGTGCCCAGTCCCGAGGTCTCGCGCCAGCACTGCGAAATCTCCGTCGATCGCGACGCGGTTCGCGTCCGCGATCTCAAGTCAAGCAACGGCACCTGGGTCAACTCCGAACGCGTCGAAGAGTCGTCGCTGGGAGCGGGCGACTTGATTGCCGTCGGGCCCGTTGTTGTGGTTGTGCGCATCGACGGCGATCCCGGCGCCATCGATCCGGTGCTGCTCTACGAGCAGGGACGTCCGCAGGGAGAATCGTCGTCTCCCCGCCAGGACCGCGACGAATCGGCCGAGCATCCCACCGCGGTGGTGCCGCCGCAGAAGTTGACCTTGTCGGATGATCCCGAATCCAGTTCGATCGTTGAGTTTGATTTCAACCTCGACGACGAGGAGGACGACCAGCCGCCGCTGTAATCAGGCAGCCTGGTCTTTTTTGCCTTGGTTCGCGGGGCTGGCTTTCGCGGCAGGAATGGCCACCGCCGTTCCGCAGTTCTTGCAGCGCACCGTCTTCCCGCGGGCCGACTCGGGCACGGCCAGGACTCGACGACACGTCAGATTCGGACACATGATCCGCACGGTCTCTGATGCCATCGCCGGTTACTCCTGCGCTGTGCATCGACGCAATACCTGCCCGGCTTGAGCCTGCCTTCACAGATCAGCGCCGAGCCGGGCTCGCGCGGGCGCTATCGTCCCCGTCGGGTTCGCAAAGGCGTCTCTCAGACCGATAAGCCGCGGGTGGGCGCCTCGCGGAAAGGAGCCGTGGGCGTGACGGGAAAGAGTACGGCGGTCGTTGGGCTTCAATGGGGCGACGAGGGCAAGGGCAAGATCGTCGACGTGCTCGCTCGCGAGCATGCGGCCGTCGTCCGCTACAACGGCGGCGCGAACGCCGGTCACTCCGTCGTCGTCAACGGTGAACGCTACGCTCTTCACCTCGTGCCCTCGGGCATCCTCTTCCCTGGCGTCAAGGCCGTCATCGGCAACGGCGTCGTCGTCGATCCGGAAGTCCTGCTCGCCGAGATCGACAATCTTGAAGTTCGCGGCGTTGACACCTCTGGGCTGGTGATCTCCAGCCGGGCCCACGTCGTCATGCCCTATCACAAACTCGAAGACCGCACGCGCGAAGCGGCCGCCGATTCCGACGGCCGGAAAATCGGCACCACAGGGCGAGGCATTGGTCCCGCTTACGCCGACAAGGCCCAGCGCTTCGGCGCCGTCCGCGTGTGCGATCTTCTCGACCGCGATCGCCTGCGCCGGCGCGTGAGCGAAGCCGCACGGCTCAAGGCGGGGTTCCTGCCCGCCGGCGCCGAGGAACTGAACGTTGACGCGCTGGTCGACAAGGCCGCCGCCCAAGGAGAGCGCCTGCGCCATCGCGTCTCTGACACGACCTACCTCCTCAACGAGATTATCGATTCGGGCGGGCGCCTGCTCTTTGAAGGCGCCAACGCCACGCTGCTCGATGTCGACCACGGGACGTATCCCTTCGTCACTGCCTCGAACGCAACGGTGCTGGGTATTGGCCCCGGAGCCGGCGTGTCGCCGACGTGCATCGGTCGCGTGCTCGGGGTGGCCAAGGCCTATTCGACCCGCGTCGGTTCCGGGCCTCTGCCAACCGAACAGAATAATGACATCGGCAACCGCATTCGCGAGCGCGGGCGCGAGTATGGGACCACCACCGGGCGTCCGCGCCGCGTCGGCTGGATCGATCTGGTCGCGCTGCGTTATTCGGTCATGGTCAATCGTGTCTCGGCCCTGTGCGTCACGCTGCTCGACGTCCTGAGCGGGCTGGACGAACTCAAACTCTGCGTGGCATATCGCATGGGCGAGCGCGTCACCGACTGCTTCATCCCCGACGGCGAGGAACTCGGCAAGGTCGAGCCGGTCTACGAGACCCTGCCCGGTTTTTCCCACGACATCACCTCCGCCCGGTCGATGGATGAACTTCCGGGCCCTGCGCGGGCGTATCTGGATCGGATCCGCTCCTTCGCCGGGATTCCCATCGGGCTGGTCAGCGTCGGACCCGAACGCAGTCAGACCATAAGCACGGGCGTGGCACGCGAACTGGAATCGGCCACCGCCTGAGCCGAATGAGCACGCATGCGTCGCTTGCGAGCGGCCAAGGCATGGAGGCAGGATGAGCATTGCAGATCGCGGTTTGGACCGGTCTCTTGCGCCCGAAGTGGAGGCGTGCATCGAGCGCATGCAGCGCGTCAATCCCGACGCTGACCCGCTCACGCACCTGCCCGACGTCGATCCACGCCGCATCCCGCGCCACGTGGCGATCATCATGGACGGCAACGGACGCTGGGCCGAGGAACGCGGCTTCCCGCGCGTGTTCGGGCATCGCAACGGCGCCATCGCTGTGCGCGAAGTGGTCAAGCAGGCCGGGCGGCTGGGCATCGAGTACCTGACGCTCTTCTCTTTCAGTTCCGAGAACTGGCGACGTCCGCGCGAAGAGATCGACGCCCTCATGCAACTTTGCATCGCGTACTGCCAGGGCGAGCAGGAGGCGCTCCGCCGCCGGAACATCCGCGTCCGGGTCATCGGTACCCGGCGCGGCCTTCCTCCCGAGGTCGTCGAGGCCCTGGACGATCTCGAGCGCGCCACTGCCCCCTGCACCGGTCCCACCCTGTGCCTGGCGATCAACTACGGCGCCCGGACGGAGATCGTCGACGCGGCCCGGGCGCTGGCACGCGAAGCAGCGACCGGGCGCCTCGATCCCGACTCGATCGATGAACATGCCTTCGCTCGCCGCCTGTATACGCACGACATTCCCGATCCGGACCTGCTGATTCGCACCGCCGGGCAGATGCGCGTGAGCAACTACCTGCTCTGGCAGATCAGTTACGCAGAGATTCACGTCAGCGACCTGTACTGGCCCGACTTCGGGGCCGAGGCGCTCAACGACGCCGTCCGAGAGTTCGCCGGGCGAGATCGCCGTTTCGGCGGACTGAACGGCTGAACACACTTCGATTTCTCGTCGTGAACTCACCTCTTCCAGACGTTGTTCATGCTATCTTCATCGCGTGTTGCGACAAAGACTCTTGCTCGGTCCGGTGCTGATCGCCGCCATCATCCTGGGGTCGTGGCTGGACCAGTCGCTTGACCGCGTGCCAGTCTCGGGTTGGTATGAGGAACTGACGGGCCGTCGCACCCTTCCGCCGGGCATCGTCGTGCTCCTGGCCGTGGCGGCGCTGGCCTGGCTGGGCGCGCTCGAACTGGCCGCCCTTTACCGGCAAAAGAGCATTCGGGTCTCGCGCCGGGTGGTCATCACCTTCACCATCCTGGGCTTGGCGATGGTCGCCTTCATACCCAAGACCCTCGACGCGGTGACGGGTGTGGCCTTGGTCAACACTGTGGTGGCCGTCGCTCTGGTCGGGTCACTGGCCTTCAACGCCCGACACCGCGAGGTGCAGGGCTCCGCAGCCGCGGCGGGCGGGGCGCTGCTCGGCGTGGCCTACCTAGGCATGATGTTCGGGTTCATGGTTCTGATCCGGCGCGAGTGGTCGGCCTGGGTGCTGCTCTGGCTGATCACGACGACCAAGGCCTCGGACATCGGGGCCTACTTCGTCGGGCGGTCAATCGGACGGCACAAACTCATCCCCTGGCTCAGCCCCGGCAAGACCTGGGAAGGGGCGTTCGGCGGCGTGGCGTTCAGCGCGGGCATGGGGGCTCTGGGCATCGTCGTACTGGGCAGCCAGTGGCCGATGGGCGCCCTCGGCGGGTTGGCGTTCGGCGTCGCCCTTTCGGTGGTGGGGCAGATCGGCGACCTGGTCATGAGTCTGCTCAAGCGCGACGCCGGTGCCAAGGACGCCGGCTCGTCGCTGCCCGGGTTCGGGGGCATCCTCGACGTGCTGGATTCGGTGCTCCTGGCGGCGCCGGTGGGCTTCTGGCTCCTCCGAGTGATGAGGGATCTGTGAAAAATCTCGTCCGTTCCGGCGCGTGGAAACAGGTTGCCCGGGCCTCAAAGTCGCATCGGCCGCGCCATTTTGCTAGGATGAATCGGCGGATCGGACCGGATGGGTGTTGGAGAACTGGATGGACGTCACGCGAAAACTGCTCAGGGTGTTCCGGGTGGATCAGCAGATCCGGGGGCTCCAGGGGCGACTGCGGGGTGCGGAACGCTTCCTCAAGGAACAGGTGCGGCAACTGGCCGAGATCGAATCGACGCGGACCAGTGTCCAGGGACAACTGAGGCAACTTCGGGCCAGCGTGGCCAACCTCGAAGGCGAAGCGCAGCAGATCGACGCTCACATAGCCGAACTGCGTGAGCGGATGAATCAGGCGAAGACCAACAAGGAATACAAGGCCCTGCTCACTGAGGTCAACACTTTCAAGGAACGCCGCGGCTCACTGGATGACTCCGAACTCGGCCATCTCGAAAAGGTGGAGAAACTCGAAGCCCAACTGGCCGAACTCGAAGCCGCCCACGCCGAGCGGTTGAAACTCCGGGAGGTAGCCCAGCAGGATCGGCAGAAGCGCGAGGATGAGATCAGGGATCGGCTGGAGGATCTCAAGCGCCAGCGGGCCGAACTGGTCGCCGAAGTGCCCCCCGACGCGCTGCAGATCTACGAGCGTCTGCTGGCTGAGCGGGGCGACGATGCGATGGCGCCCCTGGAAGTGGTCGATCGCAAGCGGCACGAGTACATCTGCGGCTCCTCGATGATGTCGGTGCCGATGGAGACGGCCATGTCGCTGCTCTCGGGCAAACTGACTCTCAGCCCGAACGATGGGTGCATCCTCTACCTGACCGAGGAAACCGCCGAAGCGCTGGCCAGCAGCGTTGGGAAGAAGTAACAGCGCCTCCTGGCACCTCGCAATCTCGCCAAACGCGCCTCAAGCGTCGGTCGGAACGAGGCTCGGGGAACGCCCCGTTCACCAAACGCAATGCGGCCCGGGCGCAGACGAAGGCTTTCTGGCTGCGCCGGATCCCACTGGGCGATCAGGTGTTGAACAAACTGGTCGGGTTATCCGGTCGAGCCGTGAGCCTGGCCCCGATGTGCCCAGCGCCGGCCGCGGTCAGTGCCCGCCCGCGCCGCGTCCGCGACAGAAACCCGATCTGCAGCAGGTACGGCTCGACCACGTCCTCGAGTGTGCCCGCGTCCTCGTTCATCGTGGCCGCCACCGTTTCCAGCCCGACCGGCCCGCCCTCGTAGGTCGTGGCGATGATGCGCATGTACGCCCGGTCGAGTTCATCGAGCCCGAGCGTATCGACGCCCTCGAGGTCCAGGGCCGCATCGACCACCTCCGGCGAGATCGTGCCATCGGCCCGCACCTGCGCATAGTCGCGCACGCGCCGCAACAGGCGATTGGCGATGCGAGGAGTACCGCGGGCTCGCTCGGCCATGCGGCGCAGCGCGTCCTCCGACGCGGCCACCCCCAGCAGCGAGGCGCTGCGCTTGAGGATCACCAGCAGTTCCCCCACGTCGTAGTACCGGATGTGGTGCGCGATGCCGAAGCGAGATCGCATGGGCGAACTGATCAGCCCCGCCCGCGTCGTCGCCCCGATCAGCGTGAACGGCTGGCAGTTGATCTGCACCGTGCGCGCGTTCAGGCCCGAATCCAGGCAGATGTCGATGCGGAAGTCCTCCATCGCAGGGTAGATGAACTCCTCGACGGCCACGGGCAGGCGATGAATCTCGTCAATGAACAGCACGTCGCCCCGTTCCAGCCGCGTCAGCGCGGCCACCAGGTCGGTGCCACGGGCCAGCGCCGGGCCCGAAGTGGCATGCACGCGCGACCCCAGTTCGTGGGCGATCACATGAGCGAGCGTTGTCTTGCCCAGCCCGGGCGGACCGTGCAGCAGCACGTGGTCGAGCGGCTCGGCGCGCCGGCGCACGGCCTCGATGGCGATCCGCAGACGCTCGATCAGGTCAGTCTGCCCCACGTAGTCGTTGATCCGCTCGGGACGCAGCGACCAGTTGATCCGCTCGTCCTCGGGGTTCGAGGCTGGCTGGGCCGAGATGATCCGATCCGTGGCCATGCGATGCGGAGTGTATCGGGCCCGACCCGGCCGATGCAGCCGATTCTGGTCAGTCCAGGGGCAGTCCCTTTCTCTTCCAGAGGTTGTACAGGGCTTCAAACTCGATGGGGCGCCACCGACGACCATCGGCCAAGTCCGTCCGCACAATATTGCCGTCCGGGGCGATGACCGTGGTTTGCGGGGGGGCATCCGCATTCAGCCGCGTGATCAGCGTCCAGGGGCTGCCTTCACTCTTGGGAATTTCCAGCGAGTCCGTGCGCAGGCGGATCGTGCTCGACGAGGTCTGATATGAGTAGAACGCGAAGTCGGCTGGAATGCCGACGTGGACGAGCAACTGCGGGAGCATGTAACTCTCGACCATCGAGATGTAGCCTTCTCCCTGGATTTGCGGGCGGATCTTCGTCGCCTGCGATTGCTCGGGAACCACGCTGATGCTCATGTCCGTTCCGATGCGGGCGCCGATCTCCTGCCACCGGCTGACGTCTCCGTTTTTCCGAACCGCCATGTTGACCACCCACGCCTCCTCGTTGCGGTCCAGAGACAAGAAATAGGCCGCCCGGGTGTCAATGACGCTGTCGATCTCGATCAGGCGGGCGTCGATTTGCACGATGTACCCCTCCTGCTTGTCGTCCTTGGACCATTTTTCCTTCGGCTTGTTGGGGCTCAGGTCGCCGCGCTGTCCGACGCGGGCCTGGATGCGCCGGTAGCCCAGTTCCTCCTCATCCGACGCCGCTCCTGTGGAGGCCGGTCGGCTAAGGCGCTCCCAGCGCTGCGGATGGGCGCTGAACACCTCCCGATAGTCAGACTCGGTCAGTTGAGCCAGTGCCTTGACGCCGGCGTCGATCATCGCCGCCCGGCGCGTCGCGATGTTGGCCTGATCTTCAATCACTACCGTTGCCAGCATGACCTCATACATCTCCCGCGACTTGGTGAAGGCCGACGCCGACGTGTACAACTCGAACAGGATGAACCGCCCCGGGTCGGTCTGGAGCAGCGTCGATCCGCGGATGGTGTACTCGAGTGTCCCCTCGCGCGGAATGGCCACGTAGGCGTGGTCGGCCACTCGCCCGGCCAGTTGGTACTGCTTCTCACGCGAGAGCACCTTGGCCCGCGTGCCCACCACGTCTGCCTGCAAGCGACCCGCAGGGTCGCGGACGGCCTTGCCCGCGTCCTTCTTCATGTCGAACTTGGGAGACAGTTCCAGCAACTGCGTGATGATTTCGTCGGCCACACCCTCGACCGTCAGGTCCAGTCTCTTCGACCGCCGCTCCTGCACCACGACGATGCCTAGGTCATCCGGGAGCAGCACCTTGGTGGCGGCGATGGTGTCGTAGACGTCATGCTGTATCACCGAATCAAGGGGGATCGAAATGGTCACTCCAACGCCTTCGACCACGAGCGGTTCGGCGGAGAGGCGAACACCCCAGTCTCTTGGACTCGTCCCGGCCGGAGCGGGTGTCGGCTGGGCAGCCGGCTTGGGTTGGCTCTGGGCTTGGGCGCTCCCACCGAGGAGCAGGCCGAGGATCAGGCACGCGATGGTTCGCATGAAAGGGATCTCCGTGCGGGCGTGGTTGGCCGGTCAGCGCGCGATTTCGGCGTGGGGCTGTTGCCGCGTCGTGAAAAATGTTCGGAGCGGAAGGCGGTCTGCGTTGACATATGAGGCCCGTGTCATACCCTTCGAGGCTTGGGACGGCGAGGTTCGGACTTTGCGCCCAAGTTCGGTCCCGGGATTGTCCCGGGGTCAGATTCCTTCGTCGAGACCCCCCGGGAAACGAGAAGGACGAGTTCGGGATGTCGGGGAACCGGCATTCCGGGTGTTGTGGTGGTCCCGCCCTCGCGGGGGGCCTATGGTGTCGGCCCGACGGTGGGTCGGGCAAAAGAAGGCAGAGGCGTAGTCGCACATGACTGGTGGCAAGATCCGCATTCGAATGGAGGCGTATGACCACATCGCTCTCGATGCTTCGGCACGGGAGATCGTGGATCATGCCAAGCGCACCAACGCAAAGGTCAAAGGCCCGATCCCGCTTCCCACGCGGATCGAGCGCTACACCGTGCTGCGTGGACCCTTCATCGACAAGAAGAGCCGCGAGCAGTTCGAGATTCGCACGCACAAGCGCGTCATCGACATTCTCGAACCCAATGCCCGCACCGTCGAGGCTCTCAATCGCCTGGTCGTCCCGGCCGGCGTCTTCGTGAGGATCAAGGCGTAGGAGTATTCGGCCGTCTCATGCAGACGGCCTTTTTCGTGCCGCCCTTCGGCGGCTGCAACAAGACTTCCTCTGACAGGCTTGCCTGCTCAAGAAGCGGCCCGAACGGGCGACGAGGTTTGCGATGTCCCTGATGTTGATTGGAACCAAACTCGGCATGACGCGCGTCTTCGCCGACGGCAAGATCGTCCCGGTCACGGTGATCGAACTTGGTCCGTGCGTCGTGACGCAGTTGCGCACCGAGGAGAAGGACGGGTACACGGCTGTCCAGGTCGGCTTCGGCGAAATGAAGCCTCGTAACTCGACCATCCCCATGATCGGGCACGACGCCAAGGCCGGCAGCGAAGTCCTGCGGCACCACCGCGAGTTTCGCTGCCAGGCCGGTGAACTGGTCAACTTCCAGTTGGGGCAGGTGCTCAAGGTTGACGCATTCGAGGGCACCAAGTACGTCGACGTGGTCGGCACCAGCAAGGGCAAGGGCTTCGCCGGCGTGATGAAGCGCCACGGGTTCAAGGGCATGACCGCCAGCCACGGCGTCGAGCGCAAACACCGCTCGCCCGGCTCGATCGGCGCCCACGCGACCAACCGCGGACACTGCGGAAAGTTGAAGAAGGGCAAGCGCATGGGCGGGCACTTGGGCAGCGACCGGGTGACGGCCCGCAATCTTGACGTGGTGCGCATCGACCCCGAGCGAAATCTCATGCTGGTCAAGGGCCCGGTGCCCGGGGCCAACAAGTCGATGGTCATGGTCCGCACGCCGGTGCGTCTCAACCGGCACAAGACCCGGATTGTGAAGGATTCGCAGTAAGCGAGAAGCAGCCTCGGCGGGGCGAAGAGCCGCCGGGGTGTTCGGCAGGTCCGAAGGAAACCGCCGGACGAAGACAAGCGTGCCCCCAGAGGGGCGAGGACGGCCGAGTCGATTTCGGGCCGCCGCACCGGGAAACCGGGCCGGGACACCGGCAAGAGCGGGCGTGCCGAATAGGCGAAGCACAGTTCCCCGGACTTTCCGGGGAGGGCAGAGGCGTCAGGCGAGGAAAGACACGATGGATGTCCCCGTCTACAACATGAATGGACAGTCGGTCGGCGCGATGACGATCGACGAGCAATCTCTGGGCGGCACGGTCAATCCAGCCCTGATCAAGCAGGCCTACGTGATGTATCACGCCAACCTGCGCCAGGGCTCGTCGCGCACCCGCAATCGCCACGAGGTCTCCGGCTCCGGCAAGAAACTCTACAAGCAGAAGGGCACCGGGCGCGCCCGGCACGGCGACCGGCAGGTGCCGATTTTCCGCGGCGGCGGTCACGCCTTCGCCAAGCGCCGCACCCGCGAGGACTACCGGCTTGACATGCCCAAGAAGATGCGGCGCAAGGCCAACCGCAATGCGCTGCTCGCCAAGTTGATCGACAACGAGGTGCGGGTGGTGGACGGGCTGCATTTCGCCGAGCCGCGCACGCGCGACTTCGTCAACCTCATCGCGGGGCTCGGCGTGGACAGGAAGGCCCTGGTGGCCCTCTCGCCCGACGCGGAGAAGAGTCGCAATGCCCGCCTGAGCGGGCGCAACGTCGAGAACGTCACGCTGTGCCGGGCCGACCAGTTGACGTGCTTCGAGATGCTCAATCACCGGTACCTGGTGATCGATCGGGCGGACCTGGAGGCCTGGCTGAACGGTCCTTCATCGCAGACCAATAAGCAGGCCAAGGTTGAGCCGATGGGCCGTGCAAATGCCGGCGGGGAGGCGGCGTAATGGACCACACATACCTCATCAAGAAGCCGCTGCTGACCGAGAAGAGCACCGTGGAGATGGAATCGGGGCGGTACACCTTCGAGGTCGATCGCCGCGCTTCCAAGACGGAGATCAAGGAAGCGGTCGAGGCGCTGTACGGCGTGAAGGTGGAAGGCGTGCAGACCCATGTCCGTAAGGAGCGCGAACGTCGGACGCGCTTCGGGTACGTCAAGCCGTCGCCGACGAAGAAGGCCATCGTGCGTCTCCGCGAGGGTGACGTGATCGAGTTGTTCTGAGGAAGGACGACCAGCAATGGGCATCCGGATTTACAAGCCGACCAGTGCGGGACGCCGAAACGCATCGGTGAACACGCACGAAGAAGTCACCAAGAAGTCGCCGGAGAAGAGCCTGCTCCGCCCGCGCCCAAGCAAGGGTGGACGCAACCATCACGGCACCATCTGCGTGCGCGGTCGCGGCGGCGGCGTTAAGCGCATGTACCGCCAGATCGACTTCAAACGCCGCGATCGTGACGGCATCGAGGGCAAGGTCATCGGCGTCGAGTACGACCCCAACCGCACATGCCACATCGCGCTGGTCGAGTATGCCGACGGCGTGCTGCGCTACATCGTCTGTCCGATGGGCATGACCGATGGGGACACGGTGCTCGCCTCGCGGGAGGCCATCGAGCCGCAGGTAGGCAACATGATGCCGCTGCGCTACATCCCCACCGGCATGAGCGTCCACTGTATTGAACTGCTCCCCGGTCGCGGCGGGCAGATGTGCCGTTCGGCCGGCTCATACGCACGACTGACTAACCGCGAAGGTGATTACGCCACGTTGGTGCTGCCCAGCGGCGAAATCCGTCGCGTACCCATTGACTGCCGCGCGGTGGTGGGGCAGGTCGGCAACCCCGACCACCAGAACCGTCGCATCGGCAAGGCCGGGCTGAACCGCAAACTCGGTCGTCGTCCCAAGACGCGCGGCGTGGCGATGAGCCACCACGAGCACCCGCTGGGCGGCGGCGAAGGCCGAAGCAAGAGCGGGCGCGCCCCGGTCAGCGCCACCGGCGTGCAGGCCAAGGGCGGCGGAACGCGCAATCGCAAGCAGCATTCGTCAGATCTGATCATTCGTCGTCGCCGCAGCAGGCGCTACGGCCAACTCCGTTGATCGAGGGTGAACGATGGGACGCAGCCTCAAGAAGGGTCCATACGTCGACGAGAAGGTCTACCGCAAGGTGGAGATGCAGGCTCAGCAGGGTCGGCGGTCGCCAATCAAGACTTGGGCGCGCGCCTGCACCATCGTGCCCGAGTTCGTGGGATACACGTTCCAGGTGCACAACGGCCGGTACTTCCAGGACGTGTTCGTGACCGAGGACATGGTTGGGCACAAGTTGGGCGAGTTCGCGCTGACGCGCACGTTCCGCGGGCACACGAACAAGAAGGAAGGCATCAAGTCCGGCGAGTAACGCCGGGCCTGTCAAGCGGGAGTCAAGCGGTGAAACTCCGACACGATGAAGTCAAGAAGCGCATGAGCGAGCAGGGCGTCAGCCTCGAGCAACTCGCCGACGCGGTCGAGCGCGAAGGGCTCAAGGGCCCGCGGGCGCTCTCGGCCCTCCGCAACTGGCTGCGCGGCAGCGACCATCCCCGGTGCACCCGGGCGGATGTTGAAGCGATCGCTCGCGCGCTGGGATGCGGAGTGGGCGCCATCGCCCGTTTCGCCAGTTATGTGCATCATCACCGGGGCAGCCCGCGCAAGGCGCGACTGGTCGCCGAGATGATCCGCGGCAAGTCCTACAAGGACGCCAATGAAATGCTCGCGTTCAGCACCAAGCGGGCCGCCGTCAACGTCCGCAAGGCTCTCCAGGCCGCCATGGCCGACGCGGAGGCCTTCGGCGTTGACGAGTCCAACCTCGTGGTGGCCGAGAGCCGCGTGGACGGCGGGCCCCACATCAAGCGCTTCCGCCCCAAGGACCGCGGACGCGCGCATGCGATTCTCAAGAGAACCAGCCACATCACGATCGGCGTGGAGGAGCGGGGCTGATGGGACAGAAGACGCATCCATTCGGTTTCCGGCTCGGCGTGACCGAGGCACACCGCAGCCGCTGGTACGCCCCCAAGGCTCTGTATGGCGAACTGCTCATTGAAGATGAGAAGATCCGCCGCTTCCTGGACCGCCGGCTCAATCGCACGCCCCCGAACGCGGCGGTGAGCGACATCATCATCGAGCGCACCCGCGAGGAACTGAAGGTCATCCTCAAGACGGCCCGCCCGGGCCTGGTCATCGGACCCAAGGGCGCTGAGGTGGACCGGATGACCGAGGAACTCCAGTACATGACCGGGCGCAAGGTGTCGCTGTCGATCATCGAGATCAAGAACCCGGATCTGAACGCGCAACTGCTGGCCGAGAGCGTCGCCGAGCAGTTGAGCAAGCGCATGAGTTTCCGCCGCGTTGTCAAGAGCCGGGCCGAGGCCGTCATGGCCGCCGGCGGACAGGGCGTGAAAATCCAGATCAGCGGGCGACTGGGTGGCGCAGAAATGAGCCGCACGCTCGACGTGCGACTCGGCTCGCTGCCGCTGAGCACGCTGCAGGCCAACGTGGACTACGGGTTTGCCGAGGCACGGACGGCCTACGGACAGATCGGCGTCAAGTCGTGGATCTACAAGGGTGAATATACCGAGCAGGCTGAGGAAGAGCAGTCTCGGGCGGCCGGCGCGCAGGCCCGCGCGCGTGGACGTCGCTGAGCAGTTGTGAGCACGATCCCGGCCCTGGCCGGGACTGACGAGGGACGAAGCAGATGCCTCCGTACAAGATTCCCAAGCGAGTCAAGCACCGCAAGGAGTTCCGCCGCGTGCGTGAGCGCAACGCGACGAAGGGCAACTACGTCGCGTTCGGCGACTACGGGCTTCAGGCGCTCGAGCAGTGCTGGCTGAAGAGCAATTGCATCGAGGCCGGTCGTATCGCCGCCAGCCACTTCCTCAAGCGCGAGGGCAAGTTGTTCATCCGCGTGTTCCCGGACAAGCCGATCAGCAAGAAGCCGCTGGAAACGCGCATGGGCAAGGGCAAGGCCGACGTGGACTACTGGGCGGCCAGGGTCAAGGCGGGGACGATCCTCTTCGAACTGGCGGGCGTCTCGGAGGCGCGTGCGAAGGAAGCGCTGGTGCGTGTGGCGATGAAGATGCCGGTTCGCTGCCGGTTCGTGAAGCGTCGGCTGAGCGTGTGAGGTGAGCGATGACTGGCAAGGAAGTTCGCGCATTGAACGACGAGGAAATCGGGCTGGAACTTGTCAAACTTCGTGAGAAGTTGTTCAGGTTGCGCTCGCAGGGTGTGACGCAGAAGGTGGAAGACGTCTCGCAGCATCAGAAGGTCAAACGCGACATCGCGCGTCTGATGACCGAGCGTCGTTCCCGCGATCTGGCCTCGCAGAAGGGCTGACGGGCTTTCCAGGTAAGGACACGAGACGATGAGCGATGCAGCCGAAAGTGTGAAGGGCAGCCGGATCGGGGTCGTGGAGACCGACGGGCGCGACAAGACCCGCAAGGTCGTGATCCGCTACCGGGCGCAGCACCCCAAGTACGGAAAGTTCGTGTCGAAGCGCACGGTGCTGCACGTGCACGACGCGGCCAACGAGTCGCACGTGGGCGACGTGGTCGAGATCGCGCCCTGCCGCCCGATCAGCAAGACCAAGTCGTGGCGCTTGGTGCGCGTGGTGGAGAAGCGTTCAACGCAGGACTGACCCGGGGGATCCCCGGCTTGAAGCGGGACGGTGCGAGCCATGCTCCAACAGGAATCAAGGTGTGAAGTCGCGGACAACTCGGGCGCCAAAATCGCCTATGTCATCCGCGTGTACGGGGGATCGACGCGCAAGGGCGGGTTCACCCGTCGTCAGGCCGGCGTCGGCGACCGCGTGCTGGTCAGCGTGAAGAAGGCCCTGCCCGGCTCGGACGTCAAGCCGGGCGACAAGTCCAAGGCCGTCATCGTGCGCACCAAGCACCCGACGCGCCGCCCGGACGGCTCGTACGTGAGTTTCGACACCAACGCGGTCGTGCTCATCAACGATGACGGCAACCCCAAGGGCACGCGCATCTTCGGGGCCGTCGCCCGCGAACTGCGCGATCGCAACTACATGAAGATCGTGTCGCTCGCCACGGAGGTGATCTGAAATGCCAAGACACGTGAGAGCAGGTGACACGGTGATCGTCACCAGCGGCGACCACAAGGGACAGACCGGCGAGGTGCTGCGGGTGCTCGGCGAACAGGTGCTCGTCAAGGGCATCAACCTGCGGACCAAGCACGTCAAGCCGACACGCCTGAGCCCGCAGGGAGGCGTGGTGCAGCGTGAGAGCCCCATTCACGTCTCCAAGGTCAGCCCGGTGGTCGACGGCAAGCCGACCCGTGTCCGTTTCGAGACCGGTTCGGACGGTAGGAAGAAGCGGATCGCGGTCCGCACGGGTCAGCCGATCGCGTCATCGGCCCGCAAGCGCAAGGGTGAAAAGGTCCGCACGGACACGCTCTGATCGAGGTCAGCCATGGCGAAGGACAAGGGCAAACACAAGGGTGGCGAAGGCAACGCAGCGGCTGAAGAGGCTCTGCGCCCGTCTGGTCCCCCGCGCCTCAAGAAGTTGTACCAGGACGAGGTCTGCAAGAAGGTGGCCGCCCAGTTTGGCATCACCAATCCCATGCAGATGCCCCGCTTGGACAAGATCGTCATCAACGTCAACATGGGCCGGCACCTGGAAGGGACCAAACTCCCTCCCAACGTCCGCAGCACCGTGATTGACACCCTGACGGCCATCACCGGGCAGAAGCCGGTGGTGGTCAAGGCCAAGAAGTCGGTTTCGAACTTCAAGGTCCGCGAGGGGTACGAGACGTCGGCCATGGTGACCATGCGCCGCGATCGCATGTGGCACTTCCTCGACCGACTCATCAACCTGGCCACGCCGCGCATCAAGGACTTTCGCGGGCTGAGCGACAAGGCCTTCGACCGCCAGGGGAGTTACTCGATCGGGCTGACCGAGCAGGGCGTATTCCCCGAGATCAACATGGCCGAGGTTACGTTCACCCACGGGATGAACATCAACTTCTGCTTCTCGAACTCGAGCGCGGAGTTGAGCAGGTTTGTGCTTGCCGAGTTGGGCATGCCCTTCCGCAAGCCGGAGACTTCAAACTGAACAAGGCGGCTCTGCGGAGCCATGAGCAGACAGCCGAGGGAATCAGGACACCATGACCACGAAAGCACAGGTCGCCAAGAGCAAGAGGACTCCGAAGTTCTCGACGCGGACGGTTCGCCGCTGCGAGTTGACGGGCCGGGCGCGGGGCGTGTATCGCAAGTTCCGGATCAGCCGCATCATGCTGCGGAAACTGGCCTTGGAAGGCAAGATCCCGGGTATGCGCAAGGCCTCGTGGTGAACGGGTGGTCCACCCTCAAGTGCTGAGGAACGAGAATGTCATTCAACGACCCCATCGCTGACATGCTGACCAGAATCCGCAACGCGGTCCGCAACCGCGCCAAGAAGGTGGAATGCCTCAACTCCAAGGTCTGCCGCGGCATCGCCCAGACCCTGGTCGACGAGGGCTTCATCGCGGGTTACGAGGTCGTCGACAACGGCCGCGAGGGACGCATCCACGTCACCCTCAAGTACGGTCCGCGCGGCGAGGCCCTGCTCCACTCCCTCCAGCGTGAGAGCAAGCCCGGCTGCCGCGTCTATCGCAAGGTCGATGATCTCGATCGCGTCCAGCAGGGACTAGGCATCTCCATTCTCTCCACCAGCAGTGGAGTGATGAGCGACCGGCGCTGCCGCGAACTCAAGGTCGGAGGCGAACTGTTGTGCACGGTCATCTGACCGGCGTGAAATGAGGCAGACTGGAATCCCCGGCGCCGCAGCGACCGGCGACGGAAGATGAGGACAGGCCTATGTCGAGGATCGGTAAGAAACCAGTGGCCGTGCCTTCCAACGTGAAGGTCAGCCTGAACGGGCGCAAGGTCCACATCGAAGGCCCCAAGGGCAAACTCGAGTGGGAGCACCGTCCGGAAGTGTCGGTCAAGTGGAACGAAAGCGAGAAGTCGCTCGTCGTGTCCGTCGACCAATCCCGGCTCGACGAGCGCCTCATCCGCGCCTTGTGGGGCACCACCCGCGCCATCCTCCGCAACATGGTCGAAGGCGTGACCAAAGGCTACGAGAAGAAACTGGAAGTCGTCGGCGTCGGTTGGACCGCCGCCCCGGCCGGCAAGGATCTCAAACTCAACGTCGGCTTTGCCAATCCGGTGCTCGTGCCCATTCCCGCCGGCCTGTCCGTCACCGTGGACAAGCAGATCATCACCGTGACCGGCGCCGATCGGCAGGCGGTCGGGCAGTTCGCCGCCCAGGTGCGCTCCAAGCGCCCGCCCGAGCCCTACAACGGCAAGGGTGTCAAGTACGTCGACGAGGTCATCCAACGCAAGCAGGGCAAGCAGTTCGGCAGTTAAGCGAGCCGGAGAGGTACGCACATGGACAAGCACAAGCAGAAAACCCTTCGGCGTTCGCGGCGCCGCACCGGCATCCGCAAGCGGGTGATGGGAACTCCCGAGCGCCCGCGCCTGTCGGTGTATCGCTCGCTCCAGCACATCTACGTCCAGGTCATCGACGACCTGAGCGGACGCACGCTCTGCTCGGCCTCGTCGCGCGACAAGGACGCCAAGGTCAAGACCGGCGGCAACACCGACGCCGCCAGGTTCGTCGGGGCAGAGATCGCCCGGCGCGCCAGGGAAGCCGGTGTGACGGCGGTGGCGTTCGATCGCGGTGGGTTCCGGTTTCACGGCCGCGTGAAGGCGCTGGCCGACGCGGCTCGGGAGGGCGGGCTCCAGTTCTGAGCCGCCCAAACACACAGATACCAAGAAGAGAAATGTCATGGCAGAAGTTCTCGACGAAGCCAGTCATCTAGAGTCATCCACGGTCGCCATTTCCCGCACCGCCGCCACCGTCAAGGGCGGACGCCGATTCAGTTTCGGCGCCCTTGTCGTCGTCGGTGATCGACGGGGCAAAGTCGGCTATGGGTATGGCAAGTCCAACGAAGTGCCCTCGGCCATCGAAAAGGCCCAGAAGCAGGCCAAGCGGGTTCTGTCGTCCATCCCCATGTCCGGACGCACCATCCCCCACGAGGTCGAAGGCCGCTTCGGTTCGGCCAAGGTCCGCCTGCTCCCCGCCTCGCCCGGCACGGGAGTTGTGGCCGGTGGAACGGTCCGCACCATCCTCGAGATGGCCGGCATCACCGACTGCCTGACCAAGTGCTACGGCTCGACCAACAAGGTCAACGTCATCAAGGCGGTTTTCGACGGCATCTCCAAACTCCAGCAGCGCGAGCAGGTTGAAGAACTCCGCGGCCTGACCCTCGGCGCCACCGATACCGAACTTCGCATTGAACGCGGTGCCCGCTTCATGCCCAAGACCACCGGGCAGAAGATGGCCGCACCTGTCAACACCGTCGGGCAGGAGCGCCGCGGCGGCGGACGCGGGCGTCCCGGCGGAGGGCGCCGTCGTGGCGACGCGGCGGCGGGCGATGCCCCCGTGACCCCGGGCGATGGCGCCCTGGAAACCAGTGAGAACTAACTCGACAGACCCCGTGTCGGAGGTCAGCACCCATGATGATTCATGAGATCACGGAACAAGCCGGTCGCTACAAGGCGCGCAAGCGCATCGGTCGCGGCAAGGGCAGCGGCACGGGCAAGCGGTCAGGCCGCGGACAGAAGGGCGCGGGCGCCCGCTCTGGCAACTCGCAGCGCTACTCGTTCGAAGGCGGGCAGATGCCGTACTTCCGCCGCCTGCCCAAGATGGGCTTCTCCAACGCCAAGTTCCGCTCCCAGTTCTGGATCGTGAACCTCGGCGACATCCTCAAGCACGAGTCCTTCGCCAGGGGCGGCACCGTCAACGCCGAGTCGCTCATCGCCGCCGGCCTGGTGCGAGACACCAGCCGCGACCTCAAGATCCTCGGCGGGTTCTACGAGGGGCAATCTCTCTCCGTCAAACTGGACGTGCAGGCAAGTCGCGTCACCTCGGCCGCCCGAAAGGCGATCGAGGACGCCGGCGGCCGCGTGACCGAAAGCGGCACCCGCCGCGACCGCGTCCGCGGGGTCGATCGCAACGCCGAGGACAAGTCGCCCAGGAACCAGACCAAGAAGGCCAAGCGCCGTCGCTTCCAGCAGGCCAAGGCCGAGGCCGCCTCGCGGGGCGAGGTTCTCAAGAAGAAGTAATGCAGGTGCCGTGAGCCGATGCTGTTGCAGACCATCACCAACGTGTTCAAGATCCAGGAACTGCGGAACAAGATCCTGTTCACGCTGGGGATGCTCGTCGTCTACCGCATCGGATTCTGGATTCCCCTCCCCGGCGTCAATCAGGAGCAACTGCGCGACTGGTTCCAGCGCGCCGCCGCCGAAGGCGGTGCCGCCACGCGCATCGCCGAGTATGTCGCCATCTTCTCCGGCGGCTCGTTCGGACAAAGCACCATCTTCGGCCTGGGCATCATGCCCTACATCTCCGCCGCCATCATCTTCCAGTTGCTCGGTGGCGTCGTACCGGCGTTGAAAGCCCTCAAGGACGAAGGCCCGACCGGGCAGCAGAAGATCCAGGAGTGGACCCGCTACGTCACCGTCCTCCTGTGCATCTTCCAGGCCGTCGGCTGGCTCACCTTCATGCGCCAGTCCGGCATGGTCTACAGCACTTGGGCCAACAACCCCCTCTGGTGGCTCATGGCCACCGCCGCCCTGACCAGCGGCACCATGTTCCTCATGTGGCTCGGTGAGCAGATCGACCGCTTCGGCATCGGCAACGGCGTCTCGCTCATCATCATGGCCGGCATTCTCACCGGCATGCCCCAGGCCCTCGTCTCGGTCTACAACAATTTCGACCCGTCCGACTCCGACAAGATGGGCTGGCTCGGACTGATTCTCCTGGCAGGCGGCTTCGTCCTGGTCGTTGCCGGCTCGGTCATCATCACCGTCGCCCAGCGCCGCATCCCCATCCAGCAGGCCAAGCACACCCGCGGACGCCGCGTCTTCGGCGGGCAGCGCTCTTACCTGCCGCTGCGGATCAACCACGGCGGCGTCATGCCCATCATTTTCGCCAGTTCCCTCATGATGCTTCCTTCCGTGCTCTTCAGCACGCTCAACACCAGCCTCAAGGGGGCCGGCATCACCGGCTTCTGGCTCGACGCCTCGCAGTGGCTCAGCGACGAGTTTGCCATGGGCGAGTTTCCCTATGTCCTTTGCTACATCCTCATGGTGTACTTCTTCAGTTACTTCTGGATCACCGTCCAGTTCAACCCGGAGGAGATGTCCAAGCAGTTGCGGGACCACGGGTCGTTCATCCCCGGCCTGCGTCCGGGTCCGCGCACCGCAGAATACATCGAGACCGTCATGGAGCGCATCACCTTCGTCGGTGCGGCCTTTCTGGCGGTGATCGCGGTCCTGCCCATGGTGGTCAACCGCAGTCTGAACATCGACTTTGCCGTGACCCAGTTCCTGGGGGGCACGGGTCTGCTCATCGTGGTGTCCGTGGCGCTGGACTTCCTCCAGCGCGTCGAAGCGAGCCTCCTCATGCGGAACTACCAGGGGTTCCTGGGTGGGGCCGACGAGTCAAGGGGACCGCGGCTGCGCGGCCCGGCAATCTGATCGAGACGACGCGGCGTCGGGTGCATAGAGTTCAGACCGGCCACGAGGGCGTCACCGACACCTTCTGGACGGGCCCGCGAGCCAGAGAAGTGAAATCCGAACGGGCCCCTGCCCGGAGGTTGGTGATGAAGGTCAAGTCGAGTGTCAAGAGAAGGACGAAGGACTGCCAGATCGTTCGTCGGCGGGGCAAGGTGTTCGTGATCAACAAGAAGAACCCCCGTTGCAAGCAGCGCCAGGGCTGAGGAGCATCACGTGCCACGTATTGCCGGTATTGACGTTCCCGATCGCAAGAAGATCCTCTTCGCTCTTCAGTACATCCACGGGATCGGGCCCAAGTTCGCCGCCGATCTGCTGGCCGAGGCCCAGATCGACCCGAACGTGCGCGCCCACGATCTGACGGAGCAGCAGATCGCGATGATCAACCAGATCATCGACTCGAACTACATCGTCGAAGGCGCCCTGCGTCGCCAGACCAGCCAGAACATCCAGCGCCTCCGCGACATCCGCTGCTACCGCGGCGACCGTCACAAGCGGGGCCTGCCTGTCCACGGACAGCGCACCCGCTGCAACGCACGCACCCGCAAGGGCCGCAAGAAGACCGTGGCCGGCAAGAAGGGCGTCAAGGGCTGATACACCACGCCGGGCGGCATGCACGCCTCCCGGCGGATTTCACAACACCTCGCAAGTTTCCAGCCCCCTGGGATTCGTGGAAACGCATGGAGCGAGCAGACCATGGCCAAGAAGATCAAGAAAGTCCGGAAGAACATCGTGCGCGGCATCGCGCACGTCAAGGCGACCCAGAACAACACCATCGTCACCGTCACCGACGCCAACGGCGAAACTCTCGCGTGGGACTCGGCCGGCACCATCGGCTTCAAGGGTGCCCGCAAGTCCACCCCGTTCGCCGCCACCCGCGCTGGCGAGCAGGTCGGGCACAAGGTCCGCAAGATGGGCGTCTCCGAGGTCGAAGTCCGCATCAAGGGCACCGGCGCCGGTCGCGAGTCGGCCGTGCAGGGCCTGGTCTCCACCGGTATCCGTGTCACCGCCATTGAAGATCACACCCCGGTCCCGCACAACGGGTGCCGGCCTCCGAAGAAGCGCCGCGTCTGATCCGCGGCCGTCCTGCTGGTTGACCCGCACGCGTGCAGAAGGCCTCTCCGGGGTGTCGCAGCCCGGCGCGAGCCGAGAAACGCGGAGTCGGGAAGGTCCATCCAAGACCGCTGCGGCGAGGTAGATGAATCATGCGCGTTCGCTGGAGAGGTTTCGAACTTCCGGCCCGTGTCGCGGCCGACCCCAAGTTCCGTACCGATACGTACGGGCGATTTGTCATTGAGCCGTTCGAGCGCGGCTTCGGCACCACCATCGGCAACGCCCTGCGCCGCGTGCTGCTGGGCTCGCTCGAAGGTGCGGCCGTCACCTCTGTCAAGATCAAGGGCGCCGAACACGAGTTCACCACTCTGCCCGGCGTTCTGGAGGACGTCACCGACATTGTCCTCAACGTCAAGAGCCTGGTGGTCCAAATGGAGGGCGACGAGCCCAAGACCATGCGCCTGGCCGCCCAGGGCCCCGGCGAAGTCACGGCCGACCTCATCGAGGCTGACACCGCCATCACCATCCGCAACCCCGAACTGGTCCTGGCGACGCTGACCAGCGAAGTCACGCTCGAGATGGAGTTCACCGTCGGCAAGGGCCGTGGCTACGTGCCCGCCTCGGAGCAGTATGAGGGCAGTGACGAGCAGGAAATCGGCGTCATCCCGGTCGACGCCATCTACTCGCCCGTGCAGCGCGTCCGCTACAAGGTCGAGGACACCCGTGTCGGTCAGCGCACCAACTATGACAAGTTGACCCTCGAAGTCTGGACCGACGGCACCACCACGCCCGAACTGGCGCTGGTCGAGGCTGCGAAGATTCTCCGCAAGCACCTCAACCCCTTCGTGCAGTACTTCGAACTTGGCGAGGACCGTGTCAGCGAAGAGGCCGCCGCCGCCGCGGGCGTCGATGAGGAACTGATCCGCAAGTTGAATATGCCCGTGGCCGACCTCGATCTTTCCGTCCGCGCGAGCAACTGCCTCGAGTCGGCCCGGATCGAGACGGTCGCTCAGTTGGTCCAGCAGGCCGACCAGGACCTTCTCAAACTGCGTTCGTTCGGGCGCACCTCGCTGCGCGAGGTCAAGCGCAAGTTGCAGGACATCGGACTGGATCTTGGTATGGAACTCCCCGAGGGGTACCAGGCCCCGTCCATCGGGTGAAAGTAGTGATTCGCCGCCCGGGTGGCCCGGGCAGTCAGGGAGTGCGTCATGCGTCACCGCAAGAGCGGATACAAACTCGGCCGGACCACGGCCCACCGTGCGGCCATGCTCCGCAACATGGCCGCCAGTTTGTTCGAGCACGGGCAGATCACCACGACGCTGCCCAAGGCCAAGGCCTTGCAGCCGTTTGTCGAGAAGATCGTCACCCGCGCCAAGAGCAACAGCCTGCACTCGCGCCGACTCGTCGCTTCCATGCTCGGCGGCGACCGCAACGCCTTCGCGTGGGCCTACATCCCCAGGGACGCCACCGACGCCGAGAAGGAGGCCATCACCGAGAAGCGCGACTTTGTCGAGGGCTTCTTCGACATTCCCGCCTCCGACACGGTGGAGCGCAACCGCTACGGCGAACTGCGCAAGGCCCCCAAACTGGTCCGCCACATCTTCGAGAACGTGGCGCCGCGCTTTGAGGACCGCAACGGCGGCTACACCCGCATCGTCAAACTCGGGCGTCACCGCATCGGCGACGCGGCCGAACTGTGCGTCATCCAGTTCGTCGGCAACGAGGAGGGCCCGGAGATCGGCGGCAAGCCGAGCACCCGTCGCCGCCAGGCCGATCGCCGCACCGCCTATGCCGCCAAGGTGCGCAAGGCCGCGGCCGCCGAGAAGTCCGAGTAGGCCGACCCCGGCGATTGTTTCCAATGCACGAGCAGGGATCGGGCTTTGGCCCGATCCCTTTCCTGTTCACAGGTCAGAGCGGACCTTGTGCAGGCGCGACCGGCGTGTACACTCTCGTGCGACGCGTGCCCACTGTGCGGGCGTTGTGTTTTTCGGAGCCAACTCATGCCCGCGCGGAGCGTCGTGTTGCTGCTGCTGGCCGCCGCGCTGGTCGCCGGCGCCATCGCGCTGTCACGATGCGCCAGGGCGCACGGGCCGGCGCGCCTGCCGATTCAGCCGCCGCCCTCGCACGCGGACACGGCCGAACGTTCGACCGATGCGATTCTCGTCCGCGCCCGCGTGCTGCTGCTCACCCGCGCCGGCGCGGTCACGCCGGAGGGGGCGAGCCTGCTCGCCATCGCGCGACGCGCCGCCGGCGGCGTGATTGCGCCCGATCAGCGCGCGGCCTTTGACGCCGACCTGGCCACGCTGGCCGCCGCGGGGCAGGCGAGCCTCGTCTCCAGTCCGGCGGCGATGATACCTTCGGGTCAGCAGGCCTCGATCGAGGTGGGGCAGGTGGGCACGGCGCCCGCCTGGGCCCTGCACCTCGAACTCGACCTGCTCGCCGTTGCCCTGGCGGGCGGCGCCGTGCACGGAACCTACACGCTGCGCGCCTGGCAGCAGACCGGGGCGGTCGAAGTGAAACTGGCCGAACTCGGGCTGCCCGTGGGCGACCGCGCGATCATCGGCCTGATCGCCGCGGCGGCCTCGGGCCACACGCTGCTGGGGCTGCGCGAACTGCCGGCCTCGAGTGACCTGGGTGCGGCGATCATTGTGCTGATTGTTCCGCAGATCGTCCCGACGGCGACTGCGCCCGCGCCGCAAGCGGCGGTCGCGGGCCCGGCCCGGGCCCCCGCCCAGCCCGGCGGCGCGGCCGTCGAGCACGATGATTGAATCGGGCCGGACCTATGATCGCTTCCCATGCTCGACGCGCTCGCCTCCATCCGCACCGAGGGTCTGGCCCAACTCGCCTCCGTTTCCGACGCCGACTCGCTCGAGCGCTGGCGGGTGGCTTTTCTGGGCACCAAGGGCCGGCTCAAGGCGGCGATGGGCGGCATGAAGGACGTGGCCCCGGCCGACAAGCCGAAGGTGGGGGCGCTGGCCAACGCGGTCAAGAGCGAACTGGAGCAGGCCTTCGAGGCGCGCAAGGCGGCCATCGCCGCTGGCGGGGGGGGCCTTGCGGGGGGCGGCGGCGAGCCGAAGGTGGACATGACCGAGCCGGGCATGATCGCCACGCAGGCGCTGGGGCGGCGCCACATCATCTCGCGGGTGCGCGACGAACTGGTGGATGTGTTTGGGCGCATGGGCTTTGACGTGGCCACCGGCCCCGAACTCGAGGATGACGAGCACAACTTTGTCAAACTCAACATTCCCGAGGGGCATCCGGCGCGCGAGCCGATCGACAACTTTTATGTGGATGACCCGCTGACCACGCCGCGGCCGCGCATGCTCCGCAGCCAGACCTCGACGGTGCAGATTCGCACGATGGAGGACGCGGTGGCGCGTGGCTGGGGCCCGCCGATCAAGGTTGTCAGCCCGGGGCGGGTCTATCGCCCGGACACGGTGGACGCGACGCACAGTTTCATGTTCCACCAGATCGAGGGCCTGTACATTGACCGCGGCGTGTCGATGGTGGATCTCAAGAGCACGCTGATGCACTTTGCGCGGGCCTACTTTGCCGAAGACGCGCAGGTGCGTCTGCGGCCGAGTTTCTTCCCCTTCACCGAGCCTTCGGCCGAGTTTGACATGATGATCGCCTTGAAGCCCGGCGAGGTGGCGCGGTGGATCGAACTGGGCGGGTGCGGGATGGTGGATCCCAACGTGCTGGAGGCCTGCGGCATCGACCCGGAGATATGGACGGGCTTTGCGTTCGGCTTCGGCATCGAGCGGATCGCGATGGGCAAGTACGGCATCCCCGACATCCGCATGTTGTTCGAGAACGACCTGCGTTTCCTCGAGCAGGTGTGAGGCGGGGCGCCGTGGCGAGTGGCGCATCGCCAAGTGGCGCGTTGTGAGATCGCGCGATCGCCATACGGGCCCGCAGCGCCGGCGAGGGAGATGGCGCCATTGCGCAACGGGCCCGCAGCGCCGGCGAGGGAGATGGCGCCATCGCGCAACGGGCCCGCAGCGCCGGCGAGGGAGTCGGTGTGTGCGACGGGTGGCCTGCCCACGCCGTCCTCGGCGCGGGCATGGGTGGGTGCCGCGCGGGCCGGGGCGGGCGGTGGGGAGGAGGATGGGGTCTTCGGCGCGATGTCGCCGACCTGCGAGACGACCCACGAGGCCGTCCACAGAACAAATGAGGCCTTCGAGAAGACAATGGAGGCCTTCAACAGAGTCATGGAGGCCTTCAACAGAGTCATGGAGGCCTTCAACAGAGTCATGGAGGCCTTTGACACGATGTTTGAGGCCTTCAAGAAGATGTTTGCGGCCTTCGAGAGGATATTTGAGGCCTTCAACAGAAGGTTGGAGGCCTGCGAGCGAGCAAAACAGGCCGGTGAGAGAACAAAACAGGCCGGTGAGAGAACAAAACAGGCCGGTGAGAGAACAAAAGAGGCCTGCAACATGATGTTGAAGGCCGGAAAGTTTGTCTCGACGATCGAAAACATCATCTCGACGATCGAAAAGTTTGTGTTGAAGGCCGGTTTTCAAATAGAAAAGCGACGAAAGCGGACCTGGCCGCGCTCCTTTTCTCGGGCCGAGATCGCGCGGATCGCCCCTGCGACCCCCGGAACGCGATTCTTATCGTGGACCATGAGCGTGGAGGCGCCGTGGCGGGCCATCGAGGGCCGCCCGTCCGCCCCGCCGGCCCGGTAGGGGGATAATGGAGTCATGGCAGAGCGTCCAAAGGTCATGTGGCCGATCACGCGGCGGTGGCGCGTCATTGCTCGCGGCAACCCGACCGTGGAACAGCAGAGGAGGACAAATCCGGAAAGGCCGGCGACGGACGGCGAGTCCTCGGATCGCGATACGCTTGCGTCCGATGTGCCGCAGCAGGCAACCGTGCGTGAAGTTGCGACATCGGGGGAGGGACGTCCGAAGGTCCAAGTTGGGCAAGTGCTCACCACCACCCAACTCGCGGCGTTCCGGGCCACCATCATGCTCGGCCCGGCGGGGACTGGCAAGTCCCACGAGATCGACAACGTGCTCGCCGCGCCTTCCGGTGGGGTCGCGCCAGCCGTATGCAAGGTTCGGCTTGCAATGCTCGCTCCACCCGCGTCGAACCTGCGCACGGAACTTGAGCGTGTCCGCACCTCGAAATCCAAGCCGATTCTCCACCTCGACTCGTTGGACGAGGCGATGGCCAGAGATCGGGCGGCGCCGGGCGTCTTTTCCCAATGGATTCGCGAAGTGCCCGAGGCCGACCTCCCGGTGCTTCGGGTCGCTTCCCGCGGGCCCGCCTTCCAGCCGGAAGTGCAAAAAGCCGTGCTCGATATGTACGGGCCGGACGCAGTTATCGTCACCATTGTCCCCCTGACGGATGACGACGTTGCGCATGCTGCGCAATCTGAAGGCATTCCACCATCCGATTTCTGGCGGAAGGTCGTGGACCAGGGCCTAGAGACACTCGCGGAGCACCCGCTCACACTTGGGCTGCTGTTCCAGATATGGAAGAAGCACAAGGGCGCCCTTCCTTCCACTCGGGGCGAAGTGTTTCGTACCGGGGTGGGTCTTCTCGCAGAGGACCAGTCCGAGCGCGACAAGCTCGGCTCGAATCTCGACCGGCAGTTGGCCAAGGGCGATCTGCTGGATGTCGCCGAGCGTCTGGCATGTTTCATGATGCTGACTGGCAAGGACACCTGCGCCGTCGAGGACGTCGGCTTGGAAGGCATGCTCCAGCGGTCGGAACTGGAAGCGTTCGCGTTTGCAGGCCCGAGTCTGGACCGGAAGGCACTGGGAACGCTCGCGCTCACCGGCCTGTGCGACGGTCAGCCAGACGACACGTTTCGCTTCATGCACAAGCAGATCGCCGAGTATCTTGCGGGCCGCCGCATCGCGGACATGCCTGCACACCGCGCCAAGGCTCTCCTCGCCAGCCCGCTCGGAGACAAGGAGGGTGTCGCCGCGCCCTTGCGCGAGACGGCGGCTTTCGCGGCGATGGAAAACGAGGAAATCGCCCGGTGGCTGTGTGAGGCGGACCCCGAAGTGGTCGCCCTGTCCGACGTCGCAAACGACGACCTGCGTCGAAAGGCGGCACTTTCGCTCCTCGAACAGGCACGGCTTCACAAGATCACCGACTCACAGGTCGGTCGGGACTTGGGGTCGCTCAAGCGCCTGAAGTACCGAGATGCGGAAGATGACCTGCGGCCGATCCTCAAGGATCGCTCACTTGGCACAGAGGACGTTCTCGAACTCGCGATAGACATGGCCAAGCAGTGGGAGCTGTCGGGCTTGAGCGATCTGCTCGCCGACCTGACGCTTGATGACGCTGCCCCGTCACACCCGCGCGTGGCGGCAGGCTACGCGCTGTTCAAGATCGGCACCAGTGAGACAAGGGCGCGTCTTAAGCCGCTCATCAAGGATGCGTGCACCTCCAAGGCCGAGGAGGAACTCAAGGGTGTCGCCCTGCGGTGTAACTGGCCCGACCAGATGTCTACGCCGCATCTCCTTGCGGTCCTGCACCCGACTCTCGCGCCGATGTTCTTCGGCGCATACCAGGGCTTTCAGTCTGAACTCGACAAGACAGGATTCTCGGCGGAGGACGATCTGCTCGAAGGCCTGAAGTGGGCGCGGCGTTGCATACGTCACTTTGACGACGGCGACCCACTGGGTCGGATCGCCATGCGGATCGCTCACGCGGCCGTCCAGAGGACGGACGACACCACAATCCTCGCCGAGTTGGCGACACTTCTGGTGGCAAAAGCTCTCCATTCCGACTCCCCCCTGCGCGCCATTCGAAGCCGCAGCTGGCACTCGGAGGAACAGGTGGAAGATGCACCTGCGCCGCTGCTGGTCCAACCGCACCTGCGGAGGCCGTTGCTGGATGCGATCGCCCGAGTCCCATTCAAGCCAGATGGGTTGTCCTTTTTATTGATGTCGCGCACGCCCGGCTTGAGCAGCCTCGACGACTTTGGTTGGCTATTGGGGAAGGCGGCGGACACTTGCCTGCCTGAGGACGTTCGTCGACGATACGCGGCGTTGGCCAGGTGGATGCCGTGGCAGGAAAACGCGAAGTGCGTTGACTTGTGGCTGGCTCGCCATCAGGTCGACACGATTGCGGAGTTCTTTCCGGGATCGCTCTGTGTGAACCTGGCAAGCTCCGAGGCGGCACAAGAGCGGAGGGAGTGGAGGCGTTTCCAACGCCTAAGCCAGCAGGCACAGCCCAAGCCCCTCGACTCGCCCCCGAAGGAACGGGTCTTGCAGTGCCTCGACGCGTGCGAATCGAATGACGCTCGGTACTTTTATCACCTCTGTTGCGAAGTCACACTTGAGGCCACGAGCACGCACTATGGGTGGACCCGTTTCATCACGTCAAGCCCGGGCTGGGCGGAGGCGGACGATTCTACGAAAGCGCGCATCGTGCGCGCAGCACAGCGCCTCCTTGTAATCGATGTTCCGATTGAAGGCAACGACGGAGACTCGGACCTTTCGACCATCAAGGTCGGGCCTATGGCGGCGTTCTTCCTTTTGCAGGAGATCCAACCCTCATGGCTCAACGTGCAGGGTCCAGATTGGTGGGGCAGGTGGACCTGGCACATCCTCAGCCAGTTCCATCGAAGCATGGCCAACGAGCCGGATGCTGCAAAGCAAGATCTGTTCCGCTGCTTGCACGCGACTGTACCCGGACGTGTCCATGCACACATCCTCCAACTCGCGACGGGAGCCAAGGCGGCCAAGGGCTCAGACGACCAGAAAGCCCTCCTCCTTTCCGACCTCCTGTCATACGCTGCAGAATCGGATGGGGTGGCACTATCGCGCCTACTGCTTGACGCCGTCGAGCGAGGTGAGGTTGCTGAGTGGGCGTGGCAGTTGGTGTTGGGGTGGGCGGCGACCTTCGATTCCGATCGCTCTCTCAAGGTGTGCGAAACCGCCATGCGGGCGGCGGTCTCGGAGCAGACGCCGGCGCTTGCCAAAGCCGCATGTGTCGTGACACTTTGCCGCCTGCTACCCGAAGGGGCCGAGGCGGCCGTTGGATTTCTGGAGGAACACCCCGACTTGGCGGCGTGTGTGCTCAAGCGGTTCACCAACCCCCGCTACCTCGCCGGACGGGAGGACGGAGGCTTCGGGGCGGACGCGGCGTCGCTGTCGGGTCGACAATTGGGTCGACTGGCTGTCATCCTCATGGAAGCGTTCCCCCCGTCGAAGGACCCAGATCGATCAAGTGGTGGCGCCTACTTCTGCGGCCCGGACGACTATGCCCAAGAATTGAGAACCGAAGTCATTACCCATCTTTCAAATAGAGGGGAAAAGGAGGCTGTGGAAGAGACCCGCAGATTGGAGAATCGGTATGCGGCGGAGTACCCCTGGTTCCGACGCGTTCGGGCCCGCGCCGAGCGCGCGTACCGTCTCGCGCGATGGGAGCCGTTCCCGCTGGAGACCATCGCCCGCAGCCTCCGCCAAAGCGACGACCGCCTGTATCGCACGGAGGCCGATATGGTCGATGGGATCGAGCACGCCCTGCGCCGATTCGAGGCCGCTCTCCGTGGCGACAGCGGCACCACGTTCCCGTTTCGATTGAGCGATCTGTGGAACACGCCGAGAGACCAGTCGCCGAGCCCCAAGAGCGAGAAAGAGATCTCCCAGAAACTCGCGGATGCGATTCGCGGCTATTTCGAGCGGAGCTCTATCACAGCAAATCGAGAAGTTGAGGTCTATCGGCGAACGGGGACGGTAGCGCAGGGTGGGCAAAGCAGTTCGAATGTTGACATTCTCGTGCAGCAACCCGCCACACACGCGGGCCGCCTCGGCCCATTGAAGGTATGCATCGAAGTCAAGCGGTCCTGCAACAATGAAGCGAAGACCGGCCTCGTCGATCAGTTGGCGAGTCGATACATGCCGCAGATTGGGGCAACGGTCGGGGTGTACGTCGTTGTCTGGTTGGACGCCCCGAACGCTGCGGGCTTCAGCCACTCCCACCGTCCGCAGTGGGCGACGATCGACGACGCGAGAACGGACCTCGATGCGCAAGCGAAGCAGATGCGCGAGACGCACGGTTTCGACATACGGGTAGTCATCGTCGACGCGAGCTTTCGACCTGCCCCTGCATGACTACGGACTTCGGCGTCGGGCGGCTTTGGGGCGGCTTGGGCCTCGCCCGCCCGCACCTCCCGCATCGACGAGGCCGTATATGCCCTCTATGGCGTCGATGGCCTGCCGGGAGACTGACCGGGGCGTCGGGCGGCGGGGTGCCGAGCGGGCGGAAGCCGCACCGTCGCTCGGAGAGCGACCCGGAACCCGACTGCCACCTCGCCATCTTTCCATCTCGCCATCTCGCCCCTTTCCAGTTCGTCTCTCCGTCTCTTCGTCTCTTTATCTCTCCCCGCCCCGGCGAGGCGCCCAACTCCCCTCCAGCCATCGTCGCCCCGTCGCTGCGTCGCGCTCCTCTCCGCCTCCCTGTCTTTCTTCGCACAAATCGGCGATTCCGCTCAAGTGCCCCTCTCCGCCCGCCGAACCACCCTCATTCCAATCGCCCGAAGGCGAAGACACCCGACAGGAGGCCCCCTCATGGCCAACGTGATTCCGTCATCTCGTGAAGCAATGATCGCCTGGTTCGCCGATCGCGACAACGACTGGGCCGCCGCGCCCGCCGCCATCGGCCTCACCGCCGCACAGGTCACGCAGTTGTCCGCACTGGTCACCGCGGCCCAGAACGCGCTGGCCGCCGCCACCGCCGCACGCATCGCGTCCAAAGACGCCACGCTGAACTACCACATCACCGCCGACGCCCTGCGCGAGTTCGGCGGAGACCTCGTCAAGGTCATCAAGGCCTATGCCGACCTGACCAACAACCCCACCGTCTACTCCACCGCCTCCATCCCCCCGCCCGCCCCGCCCACTCCCGCCGGCCCGCCCGTGCAGCCCACCGACCTGGCGGCCCAACTCCTCCCCGGCGGAGGCCTGCGCCTCACCTGGAAGGGCACCATCGCGCAGAAGGCGTACTTCTCCGTCTATCGCCGGGCGGAGGGCCAGACGAGTTTCACGCTCGTCGATTCGCCGGCGGCCAAGAGTTACGACGACTTCACGATCCCCACCGGCGCCAACAGCGTCACCTATTACATCCAGGCCCGACGCGATGACTTCCGCGTCGACTCGCCCTACTTCCAGGTCAACTTCGGCTCGGGCGCCGGCACGACCGTCACCACACTGTCGATGGCCGCCTAGGCCAACCCCCGCGGCGCTCCGCGCCCAAACCCCCGCAACGCAAAAGAGGCGGCCCACGCCGCCTCTTTTCTCTGCGCTCATCCGCCCGCCCCGCCCCCGCCCCAAACCGCGCCGCCCAGCGCCACGGCCGCGCCGCCTCACACGCGCACGGCACGCATCGCCGACCCTCACACCAGTTTCATCGCCCCCGGCACCTGCATCCCCGGGCTGCGCACCGGCGTCTGGAAGGTCAGGGTCTCCTCGTTCGGCATCAGGTCCTGCTGGCTCTTGGTGACAAAATCCCACGTCACCTCCTGCCCGCTGTACGCCGCCAGGCGACCCATCACCGCCGTGAGCGAACTGTCGGCCGTCGCCTTCAACTCCACGATCGGCTTGCCCGCCCGGATCGACTCGATCATCTCCCTGTGCTCCTGCACATAGGGATTGACCTTCTCGTGCCGCATCGAGAACGACTCTTTCCCGTCCAGGTCGGTGATCTTCGAGCCGCCCGGGTTCACATACGCGATGCCCCTGGCGCCGACAATTGTGTTGATGACGCGCGGCTCCGAACCGGGGATCTGCCGGCACTTGAAACTGACCATCGCCCCGTTGGCGTAGTGATAATCGATGTCGATGTGGTCGTAAATCTCCGAGTCGGCCGGCCGCGTCATGCCCCCGCCCGAGCCAAACGCCTTGACCGGCGGCCCGCCCATGATCCAGTTGATCGCGTCGATGTTGTGCACCGCCTGCTCGACGATCTGGTCGCCGCTCAGCCAGACGAAATGGTACCAGTTGTACAACTGGTACTGCATGTCGGTCATGTCCGGCTGACGCTGGCGATACCAGATGCCCGTCGAGCAGTAATACGCCAGCCCGCCGGTCGGCCTGCCGATCTCGCCCGCGTGGATGCGCTTGACCGCCTCGATGTACGAAGGCTGCCGCCGGTACATCGTGCCCGTCACGATGGCCGTGCCCTGCTTCTGCGCCTTCTCGTGCGACTCGATGCACGAGCGATAGCCCGGCGCATCGACGCACACCGGCTTCTCGCAGAACACGTGCTTGCCCGCGGCCACCGCCTCGGCCAGGTGCGCCGGCCGGAAGCCCGGCGAGGTCGTCAAAAGCACCACGTCCACCTCCTCGTGCCCGATCACGCCCCGGTAGGCGTCCAGCCCGCTGAACAAACTCGTGTCCGACACGTCCGCCTGCGAGCCGACGTTCGTGCCCTTGAGCGTGTCGCGCGCGTTGCGGCAGATGTCGAACGAAAGATCGCCGATCGCCACCAGGCGCACGCCCTCCGAACTGGACAGACAGTCCACGCACGCCCCCATCCCGCGCCCTCCCGCGCCCACCACGCCCACACGCAACTCGTCGGATCCCTTCACCGGCGCCATCGGCCTGCCCCCGGCCAGCGCAGACAACCCGGCGGCCCCCGCAAACCCCGCGGCCGTGGACTTGATGAACGAGCGACGGCTGTGCGACATGACTGCCTCCCTTCGTCCGTTCAGTCTAGTGATTCCAGGCCCCGCGCGCACCCCGGGTACACTGCCCACATGCACCGCGCCGGAGTCTGCCATGTCCCTTGAGTTCGCGCCCGACGTCGGATGGCTCCACACCGACCGCCCGCCGCGCCTCTCCGTCGAACTGGCGCGGCGCACGGTCGTGGTCTGGTTCTTCTGCGCCAGCAGTTCGCCCGCCGTCGAATCGCTCGACGACCTCCGAGCCCTCTGGCATGCCTTTGCCCCCTCCGGCCTGGCGGTGGTGGGGGTCTACACGCCGCAGTACCGCGCCGAGGCCAGCGGCCGCCACATCGTCGCCGCCGTTGACCGCCTCGACGTGCCCTTCCCCGTCGCGATCGACACGCGCCAGTCGGTGTTTCGCGCCTTCGAGGCCCGCTCGTGGCCGACGTTTGTCATCATCGCGCCCGACGGCTCGGTCGCCGCCCGCATCGCCGGCGCCGGCAACCGCGAACTGCTCACCCGCACCGTCGCCCACCTCATCGAATCGCACCCCAAGCGCCCGCCGCTGCCCGAAGTTTCGGTCACGCGCTACCGCCCGGCCACCGGACTGCGATTCCCCTCGGCCGTCTACGCACAAGTGCCCAGCGTCGGCCGCCCGGGGCGCGTCTTCATCGCCGACACCGCCCACCATCGCATCGTCGAAACCACCTGGCCCACCGCCGACGGGCTGTGCCGCGTCCGCACCGTCTTCGGCGGCGGCGCCGGCCACGCCGACGGGCCCGCCTCCCGCGCCCGCTTCCGCGATCCGACCGGCCTGGCCTTCGACGCCGAAAACGCCCTGCTCTACGTCGCCGACACCGGCAACCACGCCATCCGCCGCATTCGCATCGCCGATGATTGCGTCTCCACCATCATCGGCTCGGGCACGCGCGGCTTCGATCGGCGCGGCGGCGCGACGGGAACCAACCAGCCCCTCAACTCGCCCACGCACCTTGTCCTCGACGCACCGCGCAATCGCCTCTTCATCGCGATGACCGGGCTCGACCAGGTGTGGCTGGCCGACCTCGATACGCTCGTCACACGCGCTCTTTCCGGCACAGGCTCGATGAAACTCGTCGATGGGCCGTTCGACACAGCCGCTTTCTGGCAGCCGCGTGCCCTGGCCCTCGACCGCGACGCCGCCACGCTCTATGTCCTCGACGCCGACGCCTCGGCCCTGCGCCGAATGCACCTGCCCACCCGCACCGTCCACACCCTCATCGGCTCGCCCGAAGGCTCCACCGGCTGGCGCGACGGCCCGCTGGCCCAGGCCCAACTCTGCCACCCCACCGGCATGACCTTGATCGACGCCGACACCGATCAGCACCTGCTCATCGCCGACACCTACAACGCCGCCCTGCGTCAGGTCAACCTGCGCGCCCAGTCGGCGGCACGACTGGCCCCCTCGCTGCCGCTCTTCGAGCCCGCCGCGCTGCACTGGAGTGCCGCTCTACCCAGCCGCACGGACTCCCCGCGACTCTTCATCGCCGACACCGGGCATCACCGCATCGTCCAGATGGACGCCGACGCCCGCGCCTGGCAGGAACTCCGCATCGGAGGCCTCCACGCGCCGCATGCTCCCGCGGCCGGCGCAGCCCCTTCACCCGAACGCGCCGCTTTCAACGTTCCCCTGCGCACCCCGCTCCGCATGGAAGTCGCACTGGCCCCCGCCCTGGCCTCGGCCATCAGCCCCGACATGCCCGTGTGTGCCCGCGTCTGCATCCTCGAAGGCCCCGACCCGGGCCAGACGCTCTTCCAGTCCACGCGCTTGCCCGACGCCCACGCTCTGCCCCTTTCCATTGACTTGCCCGCCGACGCCGTCACCGAGCGCTCCGTCCTGCTCGTCGAACTCAGCCTCGGCCTGCATCGCTTGCCCGCAGCGCCCGCCTCCCCGTTCTTCAAGGCATGGCGCGTCCGCTTCGGCTCCGACGGCGGCCAGCCCCGACTCCTCGCCGATTGACGTGCCAACAACGCCCGTCCTCGGACGTTGCTGGAGTCGGCCAGCCATGTGCGCGAAAGCGAGTAAGTTTGGAGGCAGGGCCGCGGACGCCGCTCGGGTCACCAGGCCGCTTCCTCCAGCACCGCCCGGTACACGTCGTGATCCGCCTTGCTGAACAGTACGCAGATCACCACCGCAGGCCGCTCGGCCCGGTGCAGATGCCCGCGGATCTCCCGCAGCGCAATCCGCGCCGCCCGCTCGATCGGAAATCCATACGCCCCCGTGCTGATCGAGGGAAACGCGATCGATTCAAGCGCGTGCTCGCTGGCCAGCGCCAGGCATGAGCGATAGCACGACGCCAGCGTCTCATCCTCGCCATGTCCGCCCCCGCGCCACACCGGCCCGACCGTCGCGATCACGTGTCGTGCCGCCAGGCCAAACCCCGGCAGCAGTCGGGTCTCGCCCGGGCGGCATCGAACCCCCGACTCGACCTCCGGCAACGCCGCGCACGCCTCCAGCAGCCGCGGCCCCGCCGCGCGGTGAATCGCTCCATCCACCCCGCCCCCGCCCAGCAGCCCGACGTTGGCCGCGTTGACGATCGCATCGGTCGTCTGCGCCGTGATGTCGCCCTGGACAAGTTCAATCATCGGACCTGCCCGACCGCCCTGGAAATGCGGTCCATGAACCGGCGCAGACGCGGCATGCGCGCATCCGTCGGTTCGCACAGGTTCACCACGCGATAGCAACCCGCAAAGTTCAGCCGTCCCGCGCTCACGTTTACCGTCTGGAGCACCGCGCCGATCACCGCCGCAAACGCAAAACGGGTGTCCACCGCGCCGGCCATCGCATCATGGTGGTCGATGATGAACTGGTCCACGTGCCGCTGCATCTCGATCTCACCCGTCTGGTCATTTCCCACCCGCCGCAGCGAGGGCGCATCGGGCAGGGCCGAACCCGCGTCGATCACCACGATCCCCGGTCGCTTCATCGCCACCAGCGCCTCGCACCCCACCCGCGCCGCTCCTGCGATTGAACCCGGACCGTCCGCCAGCGCCGGCGCCGCCGCCATCGTCCAGTCGTCCAGTTCGATCTCCGCTCCCAGCGCCCCCGAAGGCTCGATGCGCAGGCCCGCGTCCCGACACAATCCGGCAAACTCCAGAAGCACCAGCCGCCGCGCCGCATCCGCCTTCTCGTTCTCCAGTTCGCCGAACAGCGCAGCCACCTGCTTCTTCCACGCCTCCGGCGCTGACCTGAACTGCCCCGTCAGCCGCGACAGACGCGCCACCCGCAGCGCCGACTGATACACCTGGTCGTTCGTCGGCGCCACCTCCTCGGCCGCGGGGTCGTTCAGGAGCGCCAGCACCGACCCCAGCACCGCGCGATCGCACCGCAGCACGTCGAGCGACTCGACCGCCACCCCCAGCCCCCGCGCCGAATCCATTGCTTCGTCGGCGCGCTCGGCCAGCCGCTTGTAGTCATCGCGCGTGAACCCGCCACGCAGGTACTCTGCCCGCATCCGCTCGGCCTGCAGATTCAACTGGCGACGCAACGGCTGGTTCTGTGCTTCAGTCATGGACTCATTGTTGCTCGCTTACAGCCTGCCCGCGAACAACATCGGCGACCTGCTCCGCATCCCCTCCAGCGTGAGCAACGCTGCCTTGCGCTCGATGCCCCCGGCGTACCCGTGCAGGTCGCCCCGCGAATCCAGCACCCGGTGACACGGAATGAATATCGCCACGGGGTTGCTCCCGCACGCCGCGCCCACCGCCCTCGCCGCCCCTGGCGACCCTACGCGATGCGCGATCTGCCCATAGGTCGCCGTCGTTCCGGGGCGCAGCGTCCGCAACTCGTTCCACACCAGCCGCTGGAACGGCGTGCCCTCCGCATGCACCGGCAAGTCCTGGCAGATCTCGCCCGTCGCAAAAAAAGTCTCCAGCACCGCCCAGCACAGGTCGAGCAACTGCTCTCCGCAGCGACACACGCACCGGCGCTCGGTACGCGCCTCGCCCTCACCGCTGAACGACAGTCGGCCCACCGCCGGCCCTCGCTCGCTCTCCACGATCTCAATCGTGATGATCTCGAACGGAGGTCCAAACGCGCGCGATTCCGTGGCCAGCAGCATGAGCGCAGTATACCGCCCCAACTCCCACCGACGAGCGATCAATCCGTCCGCAGATCCCCTGGTTTCACCGGCCTCCCAACCGCCATCGCTAATAGTCGCATCGATACGCCGGCCGGGGCCCTCGCCATCCCCACCCGCGATCCCAATGCCCATATCCCAAGTGCCGCGTGTATCCACCCCGCCCATACGAGTGCGAATGTCCATACCACCTTGGCCCGTACCAATACGACGTGTACGAATAACTCCGCACTCCCACCTCGCCGTCGTCCAGCGAACTGACCGCATATCCGGCCAGCGCACCGATCGCCGCGCCCACCGCGATGCCCTCCGTATCGCTGCATCCCCCTACAACTGACGCGCACGCCAGCAAGCCCACCAACCCGATACGCCACACGGTGCGGTTCTGCATAAGGGTTCTCCTCGCATCAGAGAAACCGAGCGACCATCCTTGTACCGCCCATCCGTCCTCAATACTGACACCACTCCGGGGAGAATTCCGCATTGTTCACTTCGCGTCCGCGCAGGCGACGCCTCAACTCAACGCGACGCCTCACTGTTCCCCCCAAACCGTCGCAACGCCGCCTCTCGCGCCGTCGCATGATCGACGATGGGCGCCGGATACCTGCCCGGCCTGAACAGCCCGCCCCCCTCGTGGATCTGCTTCTCGTCCAGTCTCTCCAGTTCCGGCACATACCGGCGGATGTATGCCCCCTTCGGGTCATACCGCCTGCTCTGCGACACCGGGTTGAATATCCGGAAGTACGGCTGCGCGTCCGTCCCCGTCGAGGCCGACCACTGCCATCCCCCGTTGTTGTTCGCCAGGTCGCCATCGACCAGGTGCCGCATGAAAAACCGCTCGCCGCTTCGCCAGTCGATGCCCAGATCCTTGGTCAGGAACGACGCCACGATCATGCGCGCCCGGTTGTGCATCCAGCCTGTCTGCGCCATTTGATGCATCCCCGCGTCCACGATCGGATACCCCGTCTTCCCCTCGCACCATGCCCGAAACAGCCGCTCATCTTCCTCCCACCGGATCGACTCGGTTTCCGGCCGAAAAGCCCGTCCCTTGCTCACACGCGGGAACCCCCACATCACATGGGTGTAGAACTCGCGCCACAGTAACTCGTTGATCCACGTGCAGGGCCCCGCTGGCCCGCCGTCAATCGTCCCCTCCGCCGCCCTGGCTGCCCTTGCCAGACACGCCCTGATTGAAATGGCCCCGATCGCAAGATACGGAGACAGTTCACTCGTTCCGGGCTCGGCCAGCAAATCGCGGGCCTCCCTGTAATCCGCCATTCGCGCGCGCGCAAAACGATCCAGTCGTTTTTTTGCCTCGCTCTCTCCCGCCGCCCACAGGTCCGCGTGCGTCGGCCCACCAAACCCGGCAACCGCCTCCGGCACGCGGTCCGGCTTGCATACGGACCCCGCACGAGCCCGCGGCGCAGGTTCCACCTCGGGCAGCCCGCCCTCGAGCAATCGCGCGATGCACGCCCGGCGGAACGGCGAATACACCGTGTACATTCCCCCGCTCTGGGTGCGCAGTATCCCCGGTTCAAACAGCACGCGATCGCTGAAGGTCCGGACCACGCGCCCCGTGCGCTCAAAAGCCTGGCTCACCTGCTCGTCGCGGGTACGCTCGTTCCACTCGTACTCGCGGCTGAAATACAACCCGTCGCACTGATGGCGCTCAGCCAATGCCAGCAGTCGCCCAGGCACCCCGGCGAAAGTTGGCTCCTCCACGATTAGCAGCGGGATGTTCAGCGCGGTCAGCGCACCTGACAACTCCGCCAGCGTGCGCATCACCAGGCTGACCTTCGCGCTTGACCAGTCGTGCGCCTCCCACTGTTTCGGGCAGATCGTGAACACCCCCAGCACCGGCCCGGCGGCGTCGCGGCACGCCTGGGCCAACGCCCGGTTGTCGTGCACGCGCAAGTCGCTTCGGAACCAGACCAGTGGACGCATCGCTCCTCCCGTGCTCTCGGCCTCCTTCGCCAGGCGTCGCCTCATCGATGCACTCCCGACGCCGCATTCCAGCGTACGCTGGGATTCCATGCCCGCCCCTGCCACAGTCCGCACGCCCGCCGCTCGCACGCCCGCATCGGTGCGCCCGCTGGCCGAGTGGATGAGTTCGCTGGGGTGGAAACCCTTTCCTTTCCAGAAGCAGGGCTGGTCCGCCTACGCCCGGGGCCACAGCGGGCTGATCCATGTGCCGACCGGTGCGGGCAAGACCTACGCCGCGTGTTTCGGACCGATGGGTGATCTCATCGCCCGCCCGCCCGCAGGGCTGGGGATGCTTTACGTCACCCCCCTCCGCGCCGTCAGCCGCGACGTGGAACTGGCCATCCGACGCCCGCTCGACGCCCTCGGCATCACCAGTTTGTGCGTCGAAACGCGCACCGGCGACACATCGTCCAGCGTCCGCGCACGCCAGAAGCAGCACCTCCCCTCCATCCTCATCACCACGCCCGAGTCCCTCACGCTCCTGCTCACGCAGCCGGATGCACGCGAAAAGTTCCGCGGCTTGCGATGCGTCGTCCTCGACGAGTGGCACGAGTTGCTCAGTTCCAAGCGCGGCACGCAGACCGAACTGGCCCTGGCCCGCCTGCGCCGTTTCAACCCCGATCTGCGCACCTGGGCCATGTCGGCGACGATCAGCAACCTTGACGAGGCCCTGCAGGCGGCTGTCGGCGCGGGCAACCCCGGAACTCTCATCACCGCACGGATCGACCGGCCCATCATCATCGAATCCGTGCTGCCCGGCGTCGACGACCGCTTCCCCTGGGCCGGGCATCTGGGCATTCACCAACTCGATCGCGTCCTGCATGCTCTCGATCCGGGCGAGTCCACCCTCGTGTTCGTGAACACACGCTCGCAGGCCGAACGCTGGTTCTGCGCCATCGAACTGGCCCGCCCCGAGTGGCGCTCGATCATGGCCCTGCACCACGGCTCCATCGACCGGGCCGAGCGCGAGCAGGTCGAACGCGGCCTCAAAGACGGCTCCATCCGCATCGTCGTTGCGACCAGTTCGCTCGATCTGGGAGTCGACTTTGCGCCCGTCGAGCATGTCGTGCAGATCGGCTCGCCCAAGGGGATCGCACGCCTCATGCAGCGTGCGGGTCGCGCCAGCCATCGGCCGGGGCAGACCTGCCGCATCACTTGCGTGCCTACGCACGGGATGGAGATGATCGAGGTGGCCGCTGTGCGGCGCGCGATCGCCGCTGGACACATCGAGCCGCGGGTCAGCGAATGCAAGCCGCTCGACGTGCTCACCCAGCACCTGGTCACCTGCGCGCTCGGCGGCGGCTTTCGCCCTGATGAACTCTACGAGGAAGTCCGCACCGCCCATGCCTTCGCCGGCCTGACACGCGACGAGTTTGATTGGGCCTTGCGCCTGGTGCGAGACGGCGGCGACGTGCTTGGCGCCTATCCCGAATACAAGCGCGTGGTTGCCGATTCCCAGGGCCTCTACCGCGTCGAAAATCGTAACCTCGCCACGCTCCACCGCTTCAACGTCGGCACCATCACCGGCGATGCCACCATGGAACTGCGCTTCCCGAGCGGCAGACGCATCGGCAGCATCGAGGAAAACTTCATCGCCAACCTCAAGATAGGGCAGAAATTCTACTTCGCCGGCCGCACCCTCGAACTGGTCACCGTGCGCGACCTGACCGCCTACGCTCGCGCGGCCCGCGGCCGCACCAGTCTCACCCCCATCTGGTCGGGCACACGCCTGCCCATCTCCGAGTCACTCTCCCAGGCCGTCCGCCAGACGCTCGCCTCGGCTTGCGAAGCCCGCGAGCCCGAGTTGCGCGCCGCCGCCCGCCTCGTGCGCGTGCAGCAGACCGAATCGATCATCCCACAGCCCGATGAACTGCTCTGTGAAACCTGCCAGACCCGCGACGGGCATCACCTCTTCGTCTTTCCCTTCGAAGGCCGACTCGTGCATGGGGGTCTTGGCGCCCTCGTCGCTCTCCGCCTCGGTCGGCGCCAACCGGGCACGTTCGCCATCTCGGCCAATGACTATGGATTTGAACTGCTCAGCGACGACCCATATCCATTCGGCGCCCTCATCGACCACGACCTGTTCTCCATCGCCAACCTGGCAGACGACGCGCTGGAGAGCGTGAATCTCTCGGCCCTGGCTCGCAGCCAGTTCCGCGAAATCGCGCGCGTATCCGGGCTGGTCTTTCAGAACTACCCGGGGGCGCAGCGCGGCATGCGGCATCTCCAGGGGCGGGCCGGACTGCTCTACGATGTCTTCGAGCAGTTCGACCCCGACAACCTGCTCATGTACCAGGCCCGGCGCGAAGTGCTGGAAAGGCAGTTCGAGCAGTCCCGCATGGGGCGATTGCTCAACCGGCTGAGCACGAGCCGTCTCCGCCTCGTCGACACCGCCCGTCCCACGCCACTGGCGCTGCCGCTGGTGGTCGAACGCATCCGGGGCCGCGTGAGTCTGGAAAGCGTCGACAAACGCATCGAAAACATCGAAGCCAGGTGGAAGGGGCTTACGTGAGAGTCGACGTCGGGGGCATCCAGATCGAACTGCTCGGCGCGCGGGCCGCCCGGCGCGATGGCACGCTCCTCGTCGCCGATCTGCACCTGGGCAAGTCTGAATCCATGCGTGCGGCCGGTGCGCCGATGTGTGACGGCGACGCGGCCGAGCAACTTGACCGCATCGATCGGCTCGTTGCCCTCACCGGTGTCGAATGCGTCGTCGTGCTCGGTGACTTGCTGCACGCAGCCGCCGGCCTGACCGAACGCCTGATCGAGTCGGTCGCGAACTGGCGACGCTCGCACCGCTGGGATATGCGAGTGGTGCGCGGAAACCACGACTGCGTGCTCGACGGTGTGGCCGAGGCATGGTCGCTTCGGGTGCTGCAGCCGGGGACGGTCGAGGACGGCCTGGAATTGGTGCACGACCCGTTCGAGGCGAGCCGGACGCGGCCGTGGGTCGCCGGGCATGTGCATCCCGCGGTGCGCATTGGCGGGGCCGCCAACTCGATCAAACTCCCGTGCTTTCATCTCGTGGGCGGGCTAGGGCTGATTCTGCCGGCCTTCAGTCTGTTCACGGGCGGGTCGTGCGTGCGTGCGCACGCCGCCGATCGCCTCTTCGCCACCACCGGCCAGCGCGTGCTGGAAGTCGCAGGGGCGGGGACTCGGACGCCCCGCCCGTAAGGTCGGCCCCCTCGGCCTCCGCTCCACCTTTGCCCCTTATCCTTCCAGCATGCCCCGAAAGAGCAAGCAGGTGGCCAGGGTCCGGTCGGACGGCACGGTTTCCCTCAGAATCTGCCGCGAGCCGACCGGCAAACCCAAGACTCCGCGCCGTTCGCGCATGGGATATTGGCGAGCCGGCGTGCTCATCGCCGTACACGTCGGTATCATCGCGCACATCATATGGTGGCTTGCGGTCGGCAAGACCATCTCGCCCGTCGAGCCCAGCGAGAGCATGCAGACCCTCGAGCAGGGCGTCATCAACGCCGGCTTCGTATTCTTCGCACTGGCCTTGCTCGCCACCCTGCTGCTCGGACGCTACGTTTGCGGCTGGGCGTGCCACGTCATCGCCTTGCAGGATCTGTGTCTCTACCTCCTGAAGAAAGTGGGAATTCGCCCAAAGCCCTTCCGCTCGCGCCTGCTCATGCTCGTGCCGCTCGGCCTGGCGCTCTACATGTTCGTCTGGCCGAGTTTCAAGCGCGAAGTGCTCTATCCCACGATGGAGACCGCCGGCATCGAAAGGCCGATGTGGATGAAGCCCGTCGCACCGTTCGACGGCTTCGAAAGCGACTTCGTCATCGACGACTTCTGGGCCACCTTCCCCGCATGGTACATGGTCGCCCCCTTCCTCTTCGTCATCGGCTTCGCCAGCGTCTACTTCCTCGGCGCCAAGGGGTTCTGCACCTATGGCTGCCCCTACGGCGGGCTGTTCGTGCTGGCCGACAGGGTCAGCCCCACGCGCGTCCGCGTCACCGACGCCTGCGAGGGGTGCGGGCAGTGCACCGCCGCGTGCACCTCCAACGTGCGCGTGCACGAGGAAGTTCGAGACTATGGCAAGGTGATTGACCCCGGCTGCATGAAGACAATGGACTGCGTGGCGGTTTGTCCCAATCAGGCGCTCTACATCGGCCTCGGTGCCCCGGCCGTCTTCTCCCGCAGACGCGACGGTGCCAGGAACCGGTCGCGCGGCACGGCACGCGCACGTCTCTTTGACGTAAGTCTGGCTGAGGAACTGCTCATCGCCGGCGTCTTCCTGCTGCTTTTCGTCTGTTATCGACAGATGGCCGGCAGCGTGCCCATGCTCATGGCCGTGGGCATGGCGGGCATCGGCGCCTTCTGTGCCTGGGTGCTCATCCGAATGGCGCGCGACGCCAACGTGCGCATCCAGCCTTGGCAACTCAAACTCAGGGGCAGACTCCGCCCCGCAGGCCTGTTGTTCATGCTTCTCTGCCTGATCGGCGCCGCAGGCGCCGCATGGAGCGGCGCCGTGCGCTGGCAACGCTGGCAGGCCGACCTGCTCCACGCGCAGGTTCAGGTGCCCGCGTCGCTGGCCCTGCGCCCGGAGTTCGCGCCATCGGCCACTGAGCGCAAGCGAGCGCGGCGCTCGCTATCCCGCTACGAAATCACAGATGCACCCTCGCGCGGTGGATTCGGATGGAACCTCAACGCCGACGAACTGGTGCGCGTCGCGTTTCTCAGCCTGGTGCTCGGCGATCTCGAGCGGGCCGATGGGGCGCTGCGCCAAGTCATCCACGCCGGCAAGCCGACCGACTCGCTCGTGTTCGAACTGGCCGAGATCATCCGCGCCCGCGGCGGCGGCCAGGTTCAGGTCGACCAGGCCATGCAGGCAGCCCTGGCACGCCACGAACACCTGCACGCCGTGCGGCGCGAACTGGCCGTGCAAGCCGCCGCTGGCGAAGGCGTACCAGCCGGCGAGCGTCTCTGGGACCAGGCCCCCGAAACCGCGCGCGATGACCCCTGGTTCTGGATTGAGCGCGCACGCTACTGGGGCGCCATTGGGGGCAATTCCCGCGCCGCTGATGCGCTCGACGCAGCCATGACCAGGATCACACCAGGCCGCCGCTCGCAGGCCGCCGCCGCAATCGAATCCGCCGAAATCGCCGGCGCCCTCGGCGACATCGCTCGCGCGGGGCGACTGACCGATTTGGCAATCGCGGCCGACCCGCGTGATCCGGGCCTCCAACTGCGGCTTGCCGCCTTGCTGCTCCAGATGGGACGAAACGACGACGGGCTGCGCACCCTCGCCGCTGCGCAGGCCTCTCCGCGTGCCGGCGTCGGCGTGCTGCTGTCCGCCTCGCAGATCAGGGATCGGCTCGCACACCCCGGCGAGGCTGAGAACCTCCTCCGCCGGGCTGAGAGCAAGGCCCGAACCAATCCCTGGGAACTGCTCCAGGTCGGTGCGGCCTGGGCCGTTCGAGGCATGGGTCTCCGCGATGACCGTTCCACCCAGCGCGGGCTCCAGTTGATCGAACAGGCTTCCAGCCTGAATCCGGATTCGCCTTGGCTTCTGGCCCAGCGCGCCGCAGCGATGGCGAATCTCCAGCGATTCGACGACGCGGCCGCGGTCATGGCGCGGGCCGCCGAGTTGGGCAGCAACAACGCGGTGTTGGCTTTCCGCGCCGCTGAGTTGTACCGACATGCTGGCGATCAGGCACAGGCAACGCGCTGGCAGGATGAGGCTGTGCGTCGCGGAGGGGCGGACGAGGCAAGACCTTGAGCCAGACCCGGACGCGGACCTCGCCGTGCTCGTCACTTGCCTGGGTTGCGATACCGGTTGTGACAGTCGGTGCAGGTCTGTGCCACCGCGCCCAGCGCCGCGCTGGCCCGCACGCCGTCTCCCTGCGACAACGCCTCTTCGAGTTCCCGCGACTGATCGAGCGAAACCCGCATCCACGCCGCGAAATCGTCCGCGTCGGCCTCGTTCACCGAGTCATCGCGCGCCGCGCGAAACAAGTCGTGCAGCAATCCGGCCTCACTGGCAGGCGCGAGGTCGGGATGGTCCTCCGGCGCCTTCCACCCCGCCCCCTCGATTGCCCGCAGGTGCTCCATCACATGCTCCAGCCCCGACATCGCCGATACAAACCCAGGCACCGGCGCCGTCGCCGCCAGCGTCGCCGCCACCCCGTCGAGCGACGAAGGATCGATCGCTCGCGCGCAGCCCACCGCCTCATACAGACCTTGGTAGTTCTGCGATGTGCCCGCTGTCTTCAGCAACTCCACCCCGCGCTCGGCCGAAAACGCCCCGGATTCCACCAGCGCCAGACACGCCGCCGCCGGGCCCCGATGCTTGCCGTGATGACAGTGCACGTAGATCGGGCCGGGCAGGTCGCGAACCGCCGCGGCCAGTTGCACCGCCGCCTCTTCCCTGACGCCCGAATACTGAATCGGAATGTGGACGTACCTCATGCCTCGCGCCCCGGCTCGATCCAGGTCCGGCCGTGCCCCGTCCACTGAGATGACCGTCCTGATCCCCATGGCCGCCAACGAATCAAACCCGGCCTCCCCATCAGGCACTGACCCGCTGTACACCTTCGGGCTCATCCACACCACGTTGTGCAGCCCCGGCCTCTCAAATGGCGCCGGCGTTGGCGCCGATTCCGATGAGTCTCCGACGGCGCCCTCGGCCTGTTGCACGGGCTGCGAACCGCACCCCGAAACCAAGATCAGGGCCACACCGACCAACGCGACGGAGAACAACAAACTTGGCATGACACCGATGATACAGGTCACCCCCGCCCGGAGTTTTCGGTCCTGGTCTGAGAAATGCGCGGGATCGCATGTCATCGGGGGAACGCCGGCCTCGCACGCCTCACGCTCGGCTCGGTCACGACTTGGAGACAGGAAGGAGCCCGCTACGAACAGTCTGCGACGACGCCCGCGATGAACTGAATCGGGTGCACCGCAGAACGCCGGCAGAAGTCGCGAACCTGGTGCCGGCACGAGGTTCCGCTCGCCGCGACGAGCGTGTCTTCGGAAAGCGCTGCAATACGCGGCACGATCGACAGATCCGCAATCTGCCGTGAAAGGTCGAAATGCCCGCGCGAAAAGCCAAATGCCCCGGCCATCCCGCAGCAGCCCGTCTCCAGTTCCATCACCGTGCCGGTGGTGAATCGCTGCAGCAGCGCCCGCGCCGCGCCCGTCCCGAACAACGCCTTCTGATGGCAGTGCCCGTGAATCGCAACCGGCGCGTCGAGCGCACGCCACGCCGGCGTGCGCGGGTGCTCGTTCCAGTGCTGCTCCAGAAAGTCGCACAGGTCCCGCGTGCGCGCCCTGATCCGTTCAATGCGCTCACGCGGGCGGCTGATCCGCAAATCCGCCCAGTCGTCCACGATCGCGCTCTGGCACGACGGCTCCAGCGTCAGCAGGATCGGCCCCGCCTCGTTCTGCACCATCGGCCACAGCCGGTCGATGTGCCCCTCCGCGTCGGCGATCGCCTGCCGCAGCAACCCCTGCGAGATCAGCGCCCGCCCGAAATCACTGCCCAGATACAGTTCCACTTGATACCCGAAGCCCTCCAGCACACGCCGCGCATCCAGCGCAATCTCCGGCTCGTTGTGTGCTGTGAACGTGTCCACCAGCAGCACCACCGTCGGGGACTCGTTGCCGGGAGAACCGGCGCTCCCGCCCTGCTGCCTCTGGCTGGCTGCGTCCATCGCCTTCCAGCGTCGCCTCAGCGAGCCATGAAACGCCGGCATCGAGCGCCGCGGGTCCACATCCAGCAACCCCGCCAGCACCCGCTTGCCGAGCCTCGACCCGTTGATCGCGTTGGCCAGCCCCGGCGCCATCGCTGCGAGCCGATTGACCAGGTGAATGTGACCGAACACGCGCCGGCGCAGCGTCGGCCCGCCCGAGGCCCGGTCGCTCTGCGCCAGATACTCGGCCTTCAGCCTGGCCACGTCCACGTTGCTCGGACACTCGCTCTTGCACGCCTTGCAACTCAGGCACAGGTCCAGCGTCTTCAGCGTCTCCGGGTCATTCCACCCCGGATGCCTGCCCGAAAACTGCCCCGTGATCGCCAGCCGCAGCGCGTTGCCTCGCCCGCGCGTCGAGTGGCGTTCATCCAGCGTCCCCTGATAACTCGGACACATCGTCCCGCCGCTCTTCTTGCGGCACACGCCGGCCCCGTTGCAGGTCTCCAGTGCCGCATCGAAGCCGTGCTGATCCTCGTAGCGATAAAACGTCTCGACCGCGGGCACGCGCACCTCATGCTCTTCCGGCCTCACACGCAGGTGCGCCGTGATCGACTCGATTGGGCCCGGCTCAACGATGTTGCCCGGGTTGAGCAGGTTCCTTGGATCGAAAATCCCCTTGATCTCGCGGAACGCCAGCATCAGTTCAGGCCCAAAGTAGCGCTCCAGCAGCGGCCCGCGAACCCGCCCGTCCCCGTGCTCGCCCGACATCACCCCGCCCATCTCCCGCGCCAGGTCCGCCACTTCGACGGCCATTTCCGTCATGCGCCTTCGATCATCCGCATCGGAAATGTCCAGCAGCGGCCGCACATGCAGCACGCCCACCGACGCATGCGCCCAAAACGCCGCGCGCGTCCCGTGCCGCTCCACGATCGCCCGGAAACGACGCACAAACTCCGCGAGGTTCTCCGGCGGCACCGCGTTGTCCTCTACAAACGTGATCGGCTTGCGGCGTCCGGGAATACCGTGCAGCAGCGGTTCGCCCGCCTTGCGGAGTTTCCACGCCGCCAGCATCGCCCCCGCGTCGGTGTAGCACGCTGTGCGTCCCGCGCCGACGGTCGCCCGCAATGATGCAAACTTCTCTTCCAGTTCGGCCCGATCCTCTCGAGCGGTGAACTCGACGTACAGCACCGCCGCCACCTCGCGCCCATCGCAGCGCGGCAGCAGGTCCACATAGCGCCGATACTCGTGGTTCGCCGACGCCAGCGACACCACCAGGTCATCCAGCAGTTCCACAGCCGACGGCGACAGCGACAGGATCGGAACCACCGCGTCAATGGCCTCGTCCAGCGTCTCGAAACTGATCACCGCCAGTCCGCGCGCCGCCGGGATCGGGTGCAGCCGCAGGCGCGCGCCCAGCGTCACGCCCAGCGTGCCCTCGCTCCCGCACAGCAGCGACGCCAGATTCACGCGCGACAGGTCGCCCCCTCCAGCGTCCAGTTGCGCCAAGATCATGTCCAGCGCATAGCCCGCGTTGCGGCGGATGGTCCTTGGAAATCGATCGCGTATCAACTGCTTGTGCCGCCGCACGACGTCCACCACGCGCCGCGTCAGGTCGCCGACGCGCGCGTCGCGCACCGCCGCACCCTCTTCCAGCGTCAGCCGTTCCCCCCCGGCTGTGCAGATCTCCACGCCAAGCAGGTTTTCGCTGGTGCGCCCGTACACGATCGACCTCGCCCCGGCCGCGTTGTTCCCGATGCACCCGCCCACGTTGGCCTGCCTGCTCGTCGCCGGATCTGGAGCAAAAAACAGCCCCGTTGGCCTGAGCACGTCGTTGAGGTCGTCGATCGTGATGCCTGGCTCCACCCGACACCACCGCGCCCTCGCCTCCACCTCCACCACCCCCCGGCAGTGCACCGAAAAGTCCAGCACCACCGCCCGGTTCGTGCACTGCCCGGCCAGGCTCGTCCCCCCACCACGCGGCAGGACCGGCAGCCCACGCTGCGAACAGAACCGAACCGCCCGAACCGCGTCCTCCACCGACGAAGGTATGACCACCGCCAGCGGCTCCACTTGGTACACCGACGCATCTGTCGCGTACAGCATGCGATCATGCCGCGACAGCCTCACCTCCCCTTCCACGGCGGCCGTCAGGTCGCGAACATGCTCTGGCAGGCTCGTTTCCGGCATCGGGCGGATGATACGAGCGTCACGGCGATGTCACTTGTTGCTGGCCGCAGCAGGCGTCGCCACCCTCGGGCCGATAGATTGTGGGGAGGGTGGACATGGTCCATACAAGGAGTCCGGACATGCAGTCAATCGCGAACCTGGTGGGCGCAAGGGTCAAGATGCTGGCGATGGTGCTCGTGTGTGGGTTGCCGACCACCGCCTTGGCACAGCACGAGGCGGCCCTGCCGGTGACCAATATCACGCTCTATCGCTCCGGTGTCGGCTACTTCGAACGCCGCGGACAGGTTCAGGACAACACTCAGGTGCAGATTCGCTTCAACACCGACCAGATCAACGACATCCTCAAATCGATGGTCCTCATTGATCTCGACGGCGGCATGATCGAGGCCGCCAGTTACGGCAGCAAGGAACCGCTGGCACGTCGCCTGGCCAGTTTCGCCGTCGATATCTCCGACAACCCGCCGATGGGCGAACTGCTCAACCGCCTGCGCGGCGCCCGCGTCAGTGTCGGCACCGTGGAAGGCAAGGTCGCTGGCGTCGTCATGGGCGTCGAGAAACGCCAGGTGCCCGTGCTCGAAAAGGGCGTCGTTGAACGACCCTTCGTCAACCTCGTTACCGACACCGGCATCCGAAGTGTCGATCTCTCGACCGTCACCGGCCTCGAAATCCTTGACAAGGAATTGGCCGCCGAACTTTCCAAGGCCTTGGCCGCCCTCGCCGAGCACCGCGCCGACAACACCAAGACCGTGGACCTCTCCTTCCGCGGACAGGGGGGACGCCGCATCGTCGTCGCCTACGTCCACGAAATGCCCGTCTGGAAGACCAGTTACCGACTCGTCCTCCCCGACACCTCGGGCGGCGAGCCCACGCTCCAGGGCTGGGCCATCGTCGAGAACACCACCGACGAAGACTGGAACGACGTGAGCCTCTCCCTCGTCGCCGGCCAGCCCGTCGGCTTCCAGATGGACCTCTACCAACCCCTCTTCCTCACACGCCCCATCGTCCCCGTCCCCGTCACCGCCGGCGTGGCCCCCCGAGCCTACGAGGGCGAGTTTGGGGATTGGGACAAGGAAGAGGCGCGAGCCAAGTCACTGATGGCGCCGGGTCGCCCGGCTCCGGCGATGGAAGCGGACGCAATGTCCGCGCGACGGCTCCGAGGCGGTGGGGCGGGCGGCGGAATGAGTTCCATGGAAGTGAACCGCGACCAGGCGCTGAACGCGGCTGACTATGCCCAGTACGCTGCCCAGGCCCAGGCCTCGGCCGGTGAGGTGGGCGAAGTCTTCCAGTTCAAACTCGACCAGCCGGTCACCATCGAGCGGCGTCGCTCGGCCATGCTGCCCATCCTCTCGGCCGCCATCCAGGGCGACCGCGTGAGCATCTTCAACCGCAACGACGGACTCGATCACCCCATGCGCGGTATCGACATGACCAACACCTCCGGCATGCAACTTATGCCCGGACCCATCTCCGTCTTCGACGGCGCCGCCTACGCCGGCGACGCACAGGTCGGGCACATCTCCGCCGGCGAAGAGCGTCTGCTCGCCTACGCCGTCGACCTCGAAGTGCTTGTGAACACCGAGGAACGAAGCGATTCGAACCTCGTCGCCCTCCGCATCGTCAACGGGCTGATCGAGGAAACCCGCCGCAGCCAGTTCACCACCAAGTACGTCTTCAGGAACAACGACAAGGACGACGCCCGCACCATCGTCGTCGAGCACCCCAAGTCCGAAGGCTGGGATCTGGTCAAGCCCGAAAGGCCCAAGACCGAAACCAACTCAGCCTATCGCTTCGAGGTCAAGGTCGACAAGGACGCCTCCTCTCTACTCGAAGTCGTCATAGAACGCACCGATGCCCAGAAGATCGCCCTGACCTCCTACGACCTCCAGAACCTGCTCGTCTACGCACGCGACGGCAAGGCCAGTGACCAGGTCGTGGCCGCTGTCCGCGAGGCCGCCCGTCTCCAGCAGCGCGTCTTCGATATCGACCAGCAAATCGCACGCATCGAGAAGGAGCGCAGCGAGATCATGGCCGACCAGGGCCGGGTGCGCGAAAACATGACCCGCATCGACCGCAACACTGACCTCTATTCCCGCTACCTCCAGAAACTCGGCGAACAGGAGACACGTCTCGAAGAGATGGTCGGACAACTCGAAAACCTGCGCAACCAGCGCCAGCAGCGTCAGGCCGAACTCGATGAGTACCTGCGCAATCTCAACGTGCGCTGATCCCCCTCCGATCTGTACTCTCCACTTCCTCGCGCCCCGGATCAGGTGGTCCGGGGCGTTTGCGTTCCTGTCGGGGTGCCCCGCACCGCTCCGCGCGGTAGACTGTGGCGTGCAACATCGCGCACGGCGCGCGGAGGATGCCATGAGCATGGAAATCGAGTTTCTCGGACATTCGGGCTTCATCCTCACCGGCAGCGACGCCAAAGTCGCCATCGACCCCTTCCTCGAAGGCAACCCGGTCGCAAAAAAGAAACGCGCTGACGTCAGGTGCGACTACATCGCCCTCACGCACGGACACTCCGACCACCTGGGCGACGCCCAGGCCATCGCCAGGGCCAACAGCGCCACCGTCGTCGCCGCGTGGGAAATCTGCCAGTTCCTCGGCGAAAAGGGCGTCAAGTGCGAACCCGGCAACCCCGGCGGACGCATCAAGACCCGCTTTGGATGGATTGCCTTCACACAGGCGTTCCACTCCTCCAGTTTCGAAGGCCGATACATGGGCCAGCCCTGTGGCCTCGTCCTCCACTTCGCAAAGGATAACTTCACTTTTCACCACTGCGGCGACACCGCCCTCTTCAGCGATCTCAAACTCATCGGCGAGTTGTACAACCCCGACGTCTCGGCCATCCCAGTCGGCGATCGCTTCACCATGGGCCCCGAACAGGGACGCATGGCCGCCGAAATGATCCGCCCCAAAATCGCCATCCCCGTCCACTGGGGAACCTTCGACGCCCTCACCAGCGACATCTCGGCATTCAAGCCCCAGGGAGTCGAGGTCAAGGTCATGAAGCCCGGCGAATCCTGGAAGGCACGGTAGTCTCCGCCCGGCCGCCGTCTCCTCCGAGCCCGTGCCAGCAAAGTCCGTCCTCGGACTTTGCTGCCGCCGCGGCCCCCGATCGACTCGTCTGCGCCGTGTGCTCGCTTTGCCTCTTCGCCCCTTTCAAGGCGTACACGAAGTCGTCCTCCATCACATCGGGCTGGCCACCGCGTCCGTGATCTGCCGCATGATCTCCGCCGCCACCTGCCAGTTCCGTCCCGCTCCGAACGATCGCGTGATCATCCGGTGCGCGCACACCTCCGCCAGATTGTCGAGGATGTCTTCGGGTATGCAGTAGTCCCGGTCCCGCAGCACCGCCGTCGCTCGCGCCGCCTGCGCCAGGGCCAGCGTCCCTCGAGGCGAAACACCCACCAGCACTTCCTCGTGCCGCCGCGTCGCCGCCGCGATCTCCACGATGTACCCCCGCAGCGATTCCTCCACCCGCACCGCGTCCACCGCCCCCTGCAACGCGATGATCTCCTCACGTGAAATCACCGGCCCCAGTTCGGCCAGCACGCTCTGCGCCGGACGAAGGTCCAGCAGCCTCGCCTCCACCTCCGCCGACGGATACCCCAGGCTGATCCGCATCAGGAACCGGTCCAACTGGTTCTCCGGCAGCGGATACGTCCCCTCAAAGTCATACGGGTTCTGCGTGGCCAGCACCATGAACGGCCTGGGCAACCCATGCGTTACCCCGTCGATGGACACACTCGCCTCGTTCATCGCCTCCAGCAACGCCGTTTGCGTCCGCGGCGTCGTGCGGTTGATCTCGTCCGCCAGCAGTATGTTCGTAAACAGGGGACCGCGCTTGAACCGGAACTGCCCCGAGTCGCGGTCATAAATGCTCACCCCGACAATGTCCGCCGGCAGCAGGTCCGGCGTCAACTGCACGCGGGCAAAGTCGCAGTCCACGCTTCGCGCCAGCGCTGACGCCAGCACCGTCTTGCCCACGCCTGGCACGTCCTCGATCAGCGCGTGACCCCGCGCCAGCAGGCAGCAGATCAGCCGGTCGATCGGCTGCACGCGGCCCAGGTAAGCCTTGGCGATGTTCTCCCGAAGCGCGTTCAGCCGTGCTCTCATTCTGGTGCTCCATCGCGGGCTGCTCCGCCCGGCCTGCCCCCGCCTTCCGGCCATGCGGGTATGCTGAACCATTCCTTCACACCACCTCGAGTCAAGGAGCCGGGCGGGTGAGTGAGCAGATCCCCGCAAGTCAGGTCGAGCCCTCCGCCGAAACCGACAGCGCCGCCGTCGCCCGCGAACTCACCGGCGACCTCCCCTGCGCACGCTGCGGCTACAACCAGCGCGGACTCTCCATCCTCGGCGCCTGCCCCGAGTGCGGCCTGCCCGTCAAGGCCACCATTCTCGCCCTCGTTGATCCCCACGCCGATGAACTCAAGCAGATCACTCACCCCCGCCTCGTGCAGGCTGGTCTGCTCCTGTGGACCGCCTCTGCCTTTGCCGCCTGCGCCGCGATCTGGGTGGTGCGCGGCGCCCAGATCGCCTCCGACGTCCTGGCCGTCCCTCTCGACCCAGCACCCGCGCCCGCGCTGTCTCTGGTCTTTATGGCTCTCTCCGGCCTGGGCGCCATTGTCCTCATCCGACCGCACCGCGACCTGCGCCCTCGCCACAGCGTTCCACCCCTCCTCGGCGTCCTCTGCTACCTGCCCCTCATTGTCGCCAGTTGGCTCATCCTCTATCACGTCGATCCCGCTCACCCCAGCGTCTACGGCAATCCGACCTCCGTCCCGCCCGAACGCACCGCGCTTCGCCTGCTCACCGGCCTTTCCATCATCGGTGCCTCACTTCTCCTCCGCCCCAACGCCGTTCGCCTCGCCCAGCGCAGCGTCCTCATGCGCACCGGAAGGGTGGACCGACAGCCCATGAGCGCCCTCGCGGCGGCCGCTGGCGTGGCGATGGCAGGAGATCTCATCCACTTCTTCATGCCCTACGCCTCGACCGGCCTCTCGGATCTGATCTACATCCTCGCCGCCGCACTGATCGCCGTCGGTTCCTTCCTCTTGACCGTCGGTATCTTCTCCCTCACCATGGACGCATGGCGCATCCGGCGGCTCATCGCCGCCCCCGGCATCGGCTTGACCGACATCTTTGACGAGCACAGACCATGACCCCGCAGGATCGCCAGAGGTTCGACGCCCTCCTCGAGCAAGTCATCAAGGAACTCCCCGCGCCGATTGCCGATCTCCTCGACGAGGTGCCCGTCATCGTCCTCGATCGTCCCGATGCCGCCATGCTCGCCGATCTGGACATGCCTCCCTCCGAGGCCGACGAACTCTGCGGGCTGCACACCGGAACCATGGCAACCGAGCGCAGCATCGACGAACCCTGGCGTCTTCCCTCACAGATTCACCTGTTCAGGGTGGGTATTGTTGACCTCGCAGGTGGGTTTGACACAGGCGGCGGCGAGGAAAGCGTCAAGGAGCAGATCCGAATTACTCTCCTGCACGAAATTGGTCACGAATTCGGACTCGACGAAGACCAGTTGTGGGAACTGGGATACGACTAGATTTCTCGCGTCGCCCGCCCTCGGGCCGAAAGAGCATCTCGGGTGAGTCGCAATACCGCAACGTGCAGCACCGGCGCCTGGCCGGGCCAGTCAAGGGGGTCATGATGCGTCTGAACAGGTCGTTGTTTCCGCTGGTCGCAGGCCTCTTGTCGCCTCTGGCTCTGGCAGCAGAGCCCGTCGGTCTGGCCTGGCTCGAACTGTCCGGCGCCCCCATCGAGAGTCCCAGCCCCTTCGCCTGGCTCGGCTTTGACGAGTCCGACACCCTCCGCAGCCTCGTCGAACGGATCGACGAGGTCGCCTACCACGACGACGTGCCAGGCCTGGTCATCCGCGTCAAGGACGCCGAACTCGGAGTGACGCAGATCCAGGAACTCGGCCAGGCGATGGCACGCCTCCGCGAAGCCGGCAAAAAGGTCCATGTCTTTGCCGAAAACTACGGCACCAGTGAACTCCTCCTCGGCTCCTACGCCGACGAAGTGCTCATCCAGTCCGGAGGCGCCGTCTCCCTCCCCGGACTGTACATGGAAGAAATGTTCCTCCGCGACGCCATGGAGTGGGTCGGCCTTCGGCCCGACTTCGTGCAGGTCGGCGCCTACAAGGGCGCCGAAGAAATGTATATGAACTCCGCTCCCAGCCCCGCCTGGGAGAAGAACATCACCGCCCTCCTCGACGGCATGTATGCCAACATGCGCTCCATGCTCATGCAGGGCTACGGCTTCGACGCCTCCGACCTCGATCGCGTCATGGAACAGGCGTGGTGGGCAACGGACGAACAGGCTGTCAAACTCGGTCTGATCGACGCCGCCGTTGATCTGCCGCTGCTTTACGACCATCTCGGTGAGCAGTACAACGCCGACGTCGAGGTTGCCGTCGATCTCAACGAGACCACGTCCGAGTCTCCCTTTGACACCTCCAACCCCTTTGCCATCTTCTCGATCCTCTCCAAGCAGCCAACCCACAAAGCCACCAGCCCGACCATCGCCGTACTCCACATCGACGGTGCCATCATCGACGGCGACTCCACTCCGGGCGGCTTCCTCGGGGGCGCCCAAGTCGGCAGCCGCACCATCCGCAACGCCATCGAAGACATCCTCGAACAGGACATGATCAAGGGTGTCGTCGTTCGCATCGACTCGCCCGGCGGCTCGGCCATCGCCAGCGAAATCATCTGGCAGGGCCTCCAACGCCTCCAGAAGGAAAAGCCCGTCTGGGTCAGCGTCGGCTCCATGGCCGCCTCCGGCGGGTACTACATCGCCGTCGGTGGATCCAGGATCTACGCCAACGAGTCCAGCATCGTCGGCTCCATCGGTGTCGTCGGGGGCAAGATCGCCATGGGCGGGCTCTACGACAAACTCCGCATCAGGGTTGTCGAACGCGCACGCGGTCCGATGGCCTCCCTCGAGAGTTCCACCACCCCCTGGAGTGAATCTCAGCGGGCACTCATCCGTCGACGCATGACCGAGACCTACGACCAGTTTGTCGGGCATGTGAAGGCCGGACGCCCCGGCATCGACATCTCCAGGACCGCCGAGGGACGCCTCTTCGTCGGCACCGACGCGATCCATCTCAAGATGGTCGATGCCATCGGCGGGCTCGATGATGCCATCTACGAACTGGCGGACGAAGTGGGCCTCGAAGACTTTGAAGTCATGGACTTCCCCGGGCCCAAGAGTTTCTCCGAGATGATTGAAGAGATGTTCGGCTCCTTCGTGCAGGCCCCCGGCGTGATGATGGGACAGGCCCAGTTGAGTGGCCTGGCCGCCACGCTCAGCGAGGTGCTCGGCCCCCGACGCTTCGACATGGTTCGCGACGCCATCAACGCCGGCATGCAACTCCGCCGCGAGCCGGTCCTCCTGACCATGCCCAACGTCATCATCGTGCGCTGACCCCCGCGACCGGTGTCTTCCCCACGCCCCGGGGTGCCACACTCATTTCATCGAGTGCCACGCCTTGACCGCGTCTTCGAGGCAGGGCGTGCCGCACGCCGCCCAACTCCTCCGCCTTCGCCCGCCCCTGCTCATCCCTCGACGCATGATCCCGGTCGCTCACTCCTGCTGATTGAGCAGCCGCATGTCGGCGCCGATCAGGCGCAGGCGAAGCATGGCCAGCGCACTCATGCCCGACCATGTGCGGATGGCGCTCCGCGAGCCGCGGAACAGGAACCGGCGTGCGTCGGTGGGGGCGCCGCCGGAGGCCAGCGCGATCCACACGGTGCCGACGGGTTTGCCCGGTGTGCCGCCATCGGGGCCGGCGATCCCGGTGATGGAGAGTGCGTGGTCTGTTCCCAGGCGTTCCCGTCCCCCCTCGGCCATCGCCACGGCGCAGGCACGCGAGACGGCTCCCTCACGGTCGAGAATGTGCTTGGGCACGCCGGCCAGCGCGACCTTCTGTTCGTTCGCGTACGTGACCAGCCCGCCGGCAAAAACGTCCGAGGCGCCGGGGACTTCCGTGATGAACTGCCCGAGCATTCCGCCGGTGCAACTCTCCACCGTGCCGACGGTCCGGCCCGCGGCCCGCAGGCGGGTGATGACCTCCGCCGCCAGATGCTCCCCGTCCAGCACCACCGGCCCCAGGCGCCGGCGCACTTCGGCGGCGGTCTGCGCGATCAGCGCCTCGGCCGACGGGCCCGAAGCGCGGATGCGCACGCTCACCACGCCCAGACTGGCCGTCGTGCCGACCAGCGGGTGGCGTGCGCGGTCCATCAGGTCCGCGAGCAGGGCCGCCACGTCGCTCTCGCCGCGGCCGAAGGTATGGATCGCCTGCGTGCGGCAGGCCAGCGCCGGCGCGACGCGCAGGTGCCCCATGACCTCGCGTTCGAGCAGCGGGATCATCTCGCGCGGCGGGCCGGGCAGGCAGTAAAGGTCGCAGCGCCCCTCGCAGACCGCGTGCAGGCCCGGCGCCGTCCCGTGCTCGTTGGTCAACATGCGGGCTGAAGCCGGACGCATGGCCTGCACGCGGTTGCCGGGCGGCATCGTCCGCCCCCGTGAGGTGAACCAGCCCTCCAGCGTGCGCAGCGCGTCCTCGTCCATGACCAGATTTTCGCCGAGCAGTTCGGCCAGCGCCTGGCGCGTCAGGTCGTCGGCCGTGGGGCCCAGTCCGCCGGTCACAATGACCAGTTGGCTGGTCGCCGCCGCTCGCCGCAGTGCCTCGACCAGCGCGGCCTGATCGTCGGGCACGGTGACGTGCTCGCGCACCTGCAGCCCGTGGCTGACCAGTCGATCGGCGATGCACTGCGAGTTGGTGTCCAGTTTCTGCCCGAGCACCAGTTCATCGCCCGAGGCGATGATGCTGGCGACCGCGTGCGGGAAGTCCGTCGAACCGGCGGCGCTCATGGGTCTTCGGGCGTCCCGAGTTGATAGACCAGGTTGGGCGGCTGCCCGATGCCCTGGAACTTGGCGCCCAGCGCGATGCGGTCGGGCATATCCATCATGGGCCCGCGGATGACGATGATGGGCGAGCCGGCGTCGTTGACGTCCTTTCCGATGCGGACCGAGGCGAACCTGGGGTCCGAGGCCAGGGCGGCGCGGGCCTGGGCGATCCAGTCGTCATCGGAGCCCTTGAAGGCCTTCGACTGCGCGACCGGGGCGCCGGGGCCAGAACTGCCGGGCAGGAGGCGCGGCAGGGTGTAGAACGCGAAGACGAGGATGAGGACCAGAGCCGCGCCGCCGCCGATGAGCAAGGTCCGGGCGTTGGGGTTGGACTTCAAGTCGTCGAGTTTGTACCTGAGGTTGGTGCCGACGTCGCCGAGTTTGTACTTGAGATCGTCGAAGGACATGGTGGACCTCGTGAAAGAAGAAGGGCGAACGGCGTGATGGCCGCTCGCCCGTGATCGTGCTCCCTGCCAGACCTGTGCGGTCCGTCGGGGTCAGGCGTCCCTGCGGGCCATCAACCGGAGCATATCAATGCAGCGCCAGGCGTACCCGGCCTCGTTGTCGTACCAGGAGACGATCTTGAAGAAGCGGTCGTTGAGGCCGATGCCGGCCCTGGCGTCGTAGATCGACGAGTGCGGGTCGCCGATGAAGTCCGAACTGACCACTTCCTCGTCGGTGTAGGCCAGCACGCCCTTCATGGGGCCCTCGGCGGCGGCCTTCATGGCCGCGTGGATGGCGTCGAGCGTGGTGGGCTTGGCGGTGCGGAAGGTCAGATCGACGGCCGAGACGTCGGCCGTGGGCACGCGGAAGGCCATGCCGGTCAGTTTGCCCTTGAGGGCGGGGATGCACAAGGTGACGGCCTTGGCCGCGCCGGTGCTGGCGGGGATGATGTTCTGGTAGGCGTTGCGTCCGCCGCGCCAGTCCTTCTTGCTCGGTCCGTCCTGCGTCGGCTGCGTGGCGGTGGCGGCGTGGACGGTGGTCATCAGTCCCTCTTCCAGGCCGAAGGTGTCGTTGATGACCTTGGCGACAGGTGCCAGGCAGTTGGTGGTGCAACTGGCGTTGGACACGATCAAGTCGGTCGCGGGGTCGTACAGGTCGGAGTTGACCTTGTAGCAGAGGGTCTTGACCTTGTCGGTGCTCTTGGTCGGAGCGGAGATGAGCACGCGCTTGCAGCCGTTGTGGTCGATGTGCTTGTGGGCGTCTTCAAAGGTGGTGAACAGGCCGGTGGATTCGAGGACGTAATCCACGCCCCAGTCGCCCCAGGCGAGTTTGGCCGGGTCTTTTTCAGCCAGGGTCCGGGTGGTCTTGCCGTTGACGGTGAAGGAGTTCTCGGTGGCGGTGATCTCGACCGGCTGGCCGTGGACGCGGAAGCGCCCGTGCATGGTGTCGTACTTGAGCAGGTAGGCCAGGTTGTCGGCCGGGACGAGGTCGTTGACGGCCAGCACCTCAAACTCGCCGGTCTGGACGGCGGCGCGGTAGACCAGGCGGCCGATGCGGCCGAAGCCGTTGATGCCGATGCGGATGGGCATGAGAAAAGTCCTTTCTACTGCACAAAGATGCTCGGAAACGATAGATGACGCGGGGCGATGTTTCCATGAAGGTACGGTGATGAACCACGCCGACCACCCCATGCGGTCGGCGTGAAACACAGGCGTGGCTCCGGCGGAGACTTCCACGAGGGGCGCGCGCCTGCGCGCGGCTGCACCCCTCCCAGACGGTCGCGGCCCGTGGACGTTCACAGATCCGTGCGCCGCCCACGGGCGCCGGCCGCCGCCCCTGGCCGGACGCGACCTGCCGCACGCGGGCCGCTCCCGGCCGCACGCGGGCCGCTCCCCGCCATGTGCGGGCCGCTCCCCGCCGCACGCGGGCCGCTCTCCGTCATGTGCGGGCCGCTCCCCGCCGCACGCGGGCCGCTCCCCGCCGCACGCGGGCCGCTCTCCGTCATGTGCGGGCCGCTCCCCGCCGCACGCGGGCCGCTCCCCGCCGCACGCGGGCCGCTCCCCGCCATGTGCGGGCCGCTCCCCGCCGCACGCGGGCCGCTCCCCGCGCCGTGCGCCGGCGACGCGGCCGTCTCCGGGCCGGCGCCCGAAGCGGCCAAGAAACTCACCTCAACGCCCGTTCCGGCCCGCGCGGGCGATTTTTGTGGGACCAGATGCGCGGCGGTGGGCCGCGGGGCGGCAGGTCGGGTCCGGGGGCCGGGTCCGGGGGCCGGGGCCGGGGTCCGGGGCCGGGGGTCGGGGCCGGGGTCCGGGGTCCGGGGTCCGGGGGCCGGGGGCCGGGGTCCGGGGGCCGGGGTCCGGGGGCCGGGGTCCGGGGGCCGGGG
>JAHDXL010000001.1:0-84505 GCA_023382935.1 Phycisphaerales bacterium | reverse complement strand
CCGGGGGCCGGGGTCCGGGGGCCGGGGTCCGGGGGCCGGGGTCCGGGGGCCGGGGGCCGGGGGCCGGGGTCCGGGGGCCGGCGCGGGGTCGTGCGGCCCGTCGGGCGGTGAAGTGGATGGGCCGGGCTCGGTGGACACGCGGCCATGCGACCAGACGACCGCCCGGCGCCGCACCCCCGGCCGCGGGCACGTCGGCTGGCCCTCCCCGGGCCGGCAGGGGCGCGCAGGGCCGGGGCGCCCGCAAGAAAGCGGGAATATCTCAAAAAATCACGGGCCCGGCTCCAGCGGCGGGCCGATCGGGCCGACTCTGGCGCTGTGGCCGCGTGCGGCGGGGTCGTTCCCCCCCTCTCGGCAAGGCGGGCCGCTCGGCCCGGCAAGGAGATCAGATCATGGCCAACGGCATCGTTCCGCGCAGGCAGCAGGACGCCATCAACTTCTTCTCCAGCCGCCTGACGCTGTGGGCGGCCAACGCGGCCAACATCGGCCTCTCGGCGTCCAACGTCTCGGCGATCGCCAACGCCGTCAACGCGGCCCAGACCGCGCTGGCCGCCTCCGAAGCGGCCCACAACACCGCCCGCAGCGCCACCGTCACGCTGGACAACAACATGACCGCCCTGCGCAGCCTCGGCGGCGACCTGGTCAAGACCATCCGCACCTACGCGGAAACCACCGGCAACCCCAACGTCTACGCCCTGTCCAACCTGCCGCCCCCGGCCAAGCCCTCGCCCCTGGGACCGCCCCAACCCCCCGCCGACCTGCTCTCGCAACTGGACACCACCGGGGCCGTGCGACTGACATGGAAGGCCTCGCGCCGCGGCGGCACCTCGTTCACCATCGAACGACGCACCGCCACACCCGGCGCCACCCCCGGCCCGTGGAGCCTGATCGGCTCCAGCGAGGAACGCTCGTTCCTCGACGCCGACGTGCCCACCGGCCTGGCCAGCGCCACCTATCGCGTCACCGCCCACCGCTCCGGCGGCTCGAGCACGCCCTCCGACGTAACCACCGTCTACTTCGGCAGCGGCGGGCAATCCTCCGGCGACGGACTGGCCCTGGCCGCCTGAGCCACAGCACGGCCCCGCCTCCCGCCCCGGCCCCGGCCCCCTCCCCGGAGAGGCTCAGCAGGCCGCCGCGCCGGACCGCTCGGCCATGCATCCGCACGCGCTGCGCACCGTCCCGGCCACGAGCGTCGCGACGGCGCGCACCTGGAAGGCGCGCCCGAGGAAGGGCGTGTTGCGGCTCTTGCTGTGGATGTCGGACTCGGAGAAGGTCCAGCGGCAGGCCGGGTCGATCAGCGTGAGGTCGGCCGGGCCGCCGACGAAGAGTTCGCCCAGGCCCTCGTCGCCGCGGTGGGCGCGGTCGAGGTTGCACAGGCGCGCGGGGTGGATGGTCATGAGGGCGAGCAGCGCGGGCCAGTCGATGTGGCCCGGGGCCACCAGCGCGTCGTAATAGAGCCCCAGCGCCGACTCCAGGCCGATGATGCCGAAGGGAGCCTCCTCGAACGGGCGGGCCTTCTCGTCGGGGGTGTGCGGCGCGTGGTCGGTGGCCAGGATGGTGATGGTGCCGTCGGCCACGCCGGCGATCAGCGCGTCGACGTCGGCCTGCTCGCGCAGGGGCGGGTTCATCTTGGCGTCGGCGTTGTAGGAGTGGCCGTCGGGCCAGGCGCAGGCCTCGTGGGTGAGCGTGAGGTGATGCGGGGACGCTTCGGCGGTGACGGGCTGGCCCTCGGCGCGGGCGCGGCGGACGATCTCGACGGAGTGGCCCGAACTGATGTGCTGGACGTGGTAGCGGCAGTGGATCGGACGGTTGAGGCGGATGTCGCGCTCGATGATGATTTCCTCGGCCTCGCGCGGCCAGCCGAGCAGACCGAGGCGCAGGGCGACCTGGCCGGCGTGCATGGAGGCGCCGGCGGTCAGCGTGGGCTCCTGGCAGTGCTGCATGAACGCCAGGCCGGCGTGGGCGGTGTTCTGGAGGACCTGGCGCATCATGCCGGCCGAGGCGACCACCTCGCCGTCGTCGCTGATGCCGACGGCGCCGGCGCGGGCGCAGGAGGCGATCTCGGACATGTGCTCGCCCTTGCGGCCGGTGGTGGCGGCGGCGACGGGGAACACGCGACAGGCGGCGGTGGTGCGCGACTTGGAGAGCACCCACTCGACGAGTTCGGGCGCGTCCAGGGCCGGAGTGGTGTTGGGCATGCAGCAGACGGTGGCAAAGCCGCCGGCGACGGCCGCCGCCGAGCCGGAGGCAAGGTCTTCCTTGTGGGTTTGCCCCGGCTCGCGGAGATGGACGTGCGGGTCGATCAGGCCGGGCGCGGCGATGAGGCCTCTGGCGTCGATGACCCGGTCGGCCGGAGAGGCCGAGAGGCCCCGGTCGATGGCGGCGATGCGGCCGTCGGCGATGGCGATGTCGGCGGTGCGATCGAGACCGGAGGCGGGGTCGATGACGCGGGCGCTGCAAATGAGGGTTCTCACGAGGGAAGAATAGGGGGCGAAGGCTGGGCGATCGGAGTGGCGCCGGGGCTGGACGCCGGGCGCGGGGCTTGGGGTATGGAGGGAGAAGGGGCGGGGGCCTATGCTGGAGTGGCGCCCGGCAGGGCCCATGCAGCGGGCGGATGAGGCCCAGGACGGGGTGTAGCGCAGCTTGGTTAGCGCGTTTGACTGGGGGTCAAAAGGTCGGGAGTTCGAATCTCCCCACCCCGACTTTTCGAGAGATCAAGCCCTTCGGCGAGCACGTCGAAGGGTTTTTTCATCGCGTGGGATGAGCGCGGCGCACGCCGGCCGGATGCTCGACGCCGGTTGGACAAACGCTGGCTGGGAGGCTCAGCGCCGTCGGCCGTGGAGGGCGAGAAGTGTCAAGGCCAAGGCTGTGGGTGGCGCGGGGATGACCACGACGTTGTCGACCAGGCCGATGAAGGTGCCAAAGGAGTGCGGGCCTGTGCCGTTGATGCGGAGGGTGTCGAAGGCGGCGCCGGAGACGTGGAGGTGCCAGTGGTTGATCTGCCAGTTTCCGGGGGTTTGAACGGTGGTGGAGCGAACGAGCAGGCCGTTGCGGTAGGCTTCGAGTGAGATGAAGTTTCCGGCGGGCGTGCCCCACTCGAAGACGTCAATGGAAGCGGAGGTCTGGATGGTGCCGGTGGTGAAACGGAAAGAGCCGATCTGGCTGAAGGCGGCGTCCGGTCCGGGCACCCAGGAGCCGAAGCCCAGGGCGTTGGGCGGGGAGAAGCCCGGGCCGGGCATGGTGCCGTCGGCGCGTTCGCAGGTGAAGGGGACGGGGAACCCGCCCGCGCGGTCGTCGAGGTCAGAGAAGGTGATGCCGCCGTCGGTGAAGGTGGTGCCGAGGACTCCCTCGCTCAGCGTGTCGAAGGTGGCCACGGATGCCTGTGCCTGGCCGAAGAGGAGGCAGGCGCCGGCGAAGGTTGCGGCAGGCATGACAAGGTGTGCGACGCGGGCATGATGACGTCGACGCCGGACGCTGGAGGATTGAATCGATCTCGCCGCTGGTGATTTTCTGCTCATGGTCTCTCTCCCCGTTGCTATTCCCCCAACGGGATGCAGACTACGTCACCCGGGGGTTTACTGCTACGGGGAATGCCCCCTAGCAAACAGTGGTGAGCCGGGCGTCTGATGACCGGCAGCGCGACGGGAATGGTGAGGGAAGCGCGGGAGTTTCACCCGGGTGAATGGGCGTCGCGGCGGCGCCGAAATGATGGATGAACCTCGTAGGATTCTCGGCATGACCGTGAAAGAAGTTCTTGCGGAACTGGAGTCTCTGAGCGACGAGGCGCGTCGCCGGCACAACACGAAGGCGGGCGCGCCGGACAACCAGTTTGGGGTGAAACTGGGCGACATTCGTGCGATCGCCAAGAGGATCAAGAGCGATCACGAGTTGGCGCTCGCGCTCTGGGAGACGGGCAACGTGGAGGCGCAGTTGCTCGCGACGCTCATCATCAAGCCGAAGTCGCTCTCGGGCGCCGAAGTGGATGCGATGACGCGATCGACGACGTGCGGGCAGGTGGCGGACTGGCTGAACGGGTATGTAGTGGCGCAGCATCCGGACAAGGAAGCGCTGCGTGTGAAGTGGATGAAGGACAAGGACCGGTGGGCGGCGCGCGCGGGGTGGAGTCTGACCGCCAGCCGGGTGAACAAGGGTGCGGGCGAAGCGGGCGAGGATCTGGAGTCGCTGCTGGATCGCATCGAGAAGGAGATGCCCAAGGCCAAGCCGGAGGTGCAGTGGGCGATGAACAACACGCTGGCGGCCATCGGGATTCAGCATCCGGAGCATCGCCAACGTGCGGTGGCCATCGGCGAGAAGATCGGGTTGTACCGCGATTGGCCGGTATCGAAAGGATGCACACCGCCGTACGTGCCGGTGTGGATCGCGGCGATGGTGAAGGCGAAGAAGTGAGGCGGGGGTTGGCGGGCGGGTGCGATGCGGCCGTCGAGGGCGACGGTTTCAGGCGTGATGGTCTGCGGCGACACTGCGTCGTGCCTGAATGTCGAGGCTGACGACGTACTGGCTCATCTTGGCGCCGGCTGGCAGGGCGGCGGCGATTTTCCGGTAGAGCGGGTCCTGCCAGTCGGTCATGGCCTCGATGTACTGGGGCTTGGCGGACATCTGGAGATCGGTCAGTCCGGCGGCGAGAACGGCGGAGCGCACGTTGTCAACCAGATCGGCGCCGGCGATGCAGCCGACGAGGGCTTCGAGGTCTTCGCGGACGCCCTGAGGCAGCGGCTGGAGGAGGGCGAGGTCGGACACGGCGACGCGGCCGCCGGGCTTGAGGACGCGGGCGATTTCTCGCCACACCTGGGGTTTGTCGGGCGAGAGGTTGATGACGCAGTTGGAGATGACGACGTCAATGGAAGCGTCGGGGACGGGGAGGTGCTCGATTTCGCCAAGCCGGAACTCGACGTTGTCCAGCCCGCTCTGCCTGCGATAACTGGCAATGTTGGCGCGTGCCTTGGCGATCATTTCGGGGGTCATGTCAACGCCGATGGCGCGGCCGGCGGGCCCGACCTTCGGGCCGGCGATGAAGCAGTCGAACCCGCCGCCGGAGCCGAGATCGAGGACGATCTCACCGGGGTTGAGCCAGGCGAGGGCGGTGGGGTTTCCGCAGGAGAGCCCCATGTTGGCGCCGTCGGGCACGATGGTGAGGTCGGTGGCGGCATATCCGACGGCCAGGGCGACCTGCTCTGGGGTGAGCGTGGTGGGGCCGCAGCATCCGCCTCCGCCGGAGGATGTGCCGCAGCACACGTTGCCCATCGGCGTGGCGGGTGAGGCGGATTGGAAGCCGGACCACTGGCCGGACTTTGCGATCGCTGCGTAGCCCTCGCGGACGCGATCACGCACCTGATCGGGCGAAGCAAGGGAGGATGAGGCGGACTGACTGTTGGGAGAGGTGCAGCAGCCAGGGTCGCAGCAGGGGGTGTGCCCGGAGGAACTCATGTTTCGGTCCTTTCAGGAGTGGGGTGACGGATCGCGGAGATTCAGGCCGTAGAGGCGGCGTCCCAGGTACAGCGAGACGCTGACGAGGGCGATGAGGACGGGGACCTCGACCAACGGCCCGACGACGGTTGCGAAGGCGACGCCGGAGGTGATGCCGAAGACGGCGATGGCGACGGCGATGGCCAGTTCGAAGTTGTTGCCCGAGGCGGTGAAGGCGAGGGTTGCGGCGCGCTGGTAGTCGGCGCCCACGCGGTTTGCGAGGAGGAAACTGACGAAGAACATGACGATGAAGTAGAGGGTGAGTGGGAGGGCGATGCGGAGGATGTCGAAGGGCAGGGCGACGATCTTGTCGCCCTTGAGGCTGAACATGACGAGGATGGTGAAGAGGAGAGCGACAAGTGTGATGGGCGCGATTCTGGGGATGAAGGAGCGGGTGTACCACTCGTCGCCCTTGATGGGACGAAGGAGGAAGCGGGTGATCATGCCGGCGAAGAAGGGGATGCCCAGGTAGATCATCACGCTTTGGAAGACCTGCCCGATGGAGATGTCCACGACGGCGCCTTCGAGGCCGAGCATGGGGGGCAGGTAGGTGATGAAGACCCAGGCGTACAGGCCGAAGAAGAGAACCTGGAAGATGCTGTTGAAAGCGACCAGTCCGGCGGCGTAGTCGCTGCTTCCGCGAGCCAGATCGTTCCAGACGAGGACCATCGCGATGCAGCGAGCCAGGCCGACCATGATGAGGCCGATCATGTAGTCGGGGTGATCTTGCAGGAAGAGGACGGCCAGGGCGAACATGAGCACCGGGCCGATGACCCAGTTCTGCAAAAGAGAGAGGGTGAGGATTTTCCAGTCGCGGAAAACTTCAGGGAGTTTCTCGTAGCGGACCTTGGCCAGCGGGGGGTACATCATGAGGATGAGGCCGATGGCGATGGGGATGTTGGTGGTGCCCACGGACACGCGGTCGAGTGATTCGGCCACGCCGGGGACAAAACGACCGATGAGCACGCCCAGGGCCATGGCCAGGAAGATCCAGAGCGTAAGGAAACGATCGAGAAATCCAAGGCGGCGTGAGCGCACGGAGGCGCAGGCGGGCTGTTGGATCGTGGCGACGTGGCTCATTCGGTAATGCCTCTGGTGTCTCGTGGTGACGCGAGGAGGGTGGGAATGGTTCGGACGAAGGCACCGATCTCGTCGCGCACGCGGCGGTAGTGGAGCATGGCCTCGGCCCGGGTTCTTGCGTCGGCCGCGAGCCTGGGCGGATCGTCGAACCCTTGGTGCAGCACGCGGGTGCGGGGGTTCTGCCTGAGGAAGGCGGGGCAGTTTTCGTCGGCGTGGCCACAGACGGTGATCACGAGGTCGAGTGATGCTGGCTGGCAGTCGTCGATAGGCTTGCTGGTATGGGTGGAGATGTCGATACCGACTTCGCGCATGGCGGCGACGGCGAGGGGATTGAGACCCTGGGGGCGTGTGCCGGCGCTGCACGGGTCGAGCAGGCCGGCGAACAGGTGACGTGCCCAGCCCTCGGCCATCTGGCTGCGACAGGAGTTGCCGGTGCAAAGGAACATGACGCGGGGGAGTGGAGCGGTGGTCACCTGGAACTCCCTGCCTGCGGCGGGCAAGCGCAAGTGTCGGTCGAGCAGCAGGTGTCCGCGGGCTCGAGTTCGTCAATCGCGTCGGCCAGGGCGCGGAAGTGGGCGGCCAGTTCTTCGCGTCGGGCGGTGTACCAAGCGACGCGGCCGCGTTTCTCGAAGTTGAGCAGGCCTGCGCGGGCCATGGTGGAGAGATGGCGTGCGACGACGGAGAAGTCGATGGAGCAGCACTCAGCCACTTCGGTGACGGAGCAGGGTCTTCCGCACTTGAGGAGGCAGGAGAGGAGGCGGGCCCGGGTAGGTTCGGCCAAGGCCTTGAGCAGGTCGGGGCAGAGGACCTGGTCGAGCCTGGCCTTGCGTCGGGCGGCCTGCCTTGGGGTGGAGGGAGCATGTTTGTATATTGACGCCATGATGCAAGTATTAGCCGGTTCGGCGGGTGGGTCAAGCGTGCGTGCGGATGGACCTGTTGATCAGGCGTCACTGCGTGTCGGACGACGGAGTCTGCTCACCCGCAGGTCGGCGCGGCGCTATGTGCTCCGGAGGTACGGGTGGCTTCGTGCGTGGCGGGGGGCTGTCAGACAAAACGAAAGCGCCCGGCGCGGTGCTGGCGCCGGGCGCTGTGCGATGTGCTTGGAGGGGGATCAGCGACGACGCCGGATCACGGCCGGCACGCCCAGGGCGACGAGGGCGATCGAGCCGGGCGTGGGGATCTCAAGGCCGCGGAACTCGCCGGTTCCCGATGCGTGGAAGCCGGTGATGAATCCGCCGGCGCTGGTCAGCGTGCCGGGGTCGATCTGAGCGCTGAAGGAGACGGTGAGCGGTTGCCCGACGATCAGGCCGTAGGGCAGGTTCTGGGCGAACGAATCAGCGACGGCGGCGCCGAAGGTGAACTGGATGATGCCGGCCACGTCGATGTAGGTGACGGTGACGGAACTGACGTCGACGAGGAGGTACTGGGAAGCGAGGGGGCTGGTGCCCATGAGGAGGTCGAAGAATCCTGCGCCGCCGGTGTTGATGATGGTGGCGGTGCCGGGGGTGGAGGGGATCCCGACGAGGTTGGGGATGTACACGTCAAGCGAGATGTCGGAACTCATGGCGCCAACCTGCGAGCCGTTGAGGAAGAAGTCGACGCTGGCCAGGCCGTCGGCGTCGGCCGGGTTGGTGTTGCCACCGGCGGCCGAACCGGCGTCGTAGAGGGCGGAGCCGTTGTAGACGAGGTTCATGCCGCTGAACTCGATCACGATGTCGGCGTTGGCGATTGAGGGAGCGAGCCCCATCGCCGCCAAGCCAAGGATTCCAACAACACTGGTCTTCATGAGTCTCTCCCCGAGAATGAATGTGCGGTGTGCGTGTACGGACGAGAGAGATGTACCACACCGCAAGTACAGTGTGAATCACAATTTGAGTTCGTCACGCAAAATGCTGGGTAGCGCACGTTTCTGGCGGCAGTCGTCGCGACTTCCCGGACCGAAACGCGGAAGTGCGGCGAGAGTCCGCCTGTGTGTCTGCGCCGATAACCAGGGTCACCGGCGGCGCCGTGAGTGGGATTCAGGCCCGGAGGTCTCGAGCCAGCGCGGAGCCGGCGACGAATCCGCTGGACCAGGCCCACTGGAAGTTGAACCCGCCGATGCGTCCGTCGACGTCCAGTAACTCCCCGACAAGGTAGAGGTTGTCGCAGACGCGGCTGTGCATGGAGTTCGGGTCGATTTCGGAGAGGGTGACGCCTCCGGCGGTGACCTCGGCGTGGGCGAAGCCGCGGTCCCGGGCGATGTCGATGGGCATGGCGGTGAGATTGTGCGCAAGGGAGCGGCGGGCTTCCTTGGTGAGGCGGTGGGCCGGTGCGGCCGGGTTGATGCCCGCGCCGAGGCACAGCGCCCGGGCCAGGCGGTCCGGGAACTGCTCTCGCAGCCAAGCCGCGGGCGAGCGAGGCCCCAGAGCCAGCAAGGCCTGATCCACCTGCTCGAAGGTGAGGTTGGGCAGCCACGCGATGGAGAGCACGGCGTTGCGATCGGTGTGGCGCGCGTCGGTGAGATGGCGTGAGGCGTCCATGATGGCGGGGCCCGACAGGCCGAAGTGCGTGAAAAGGATGTCGTCGTGGAAGCGGACGATTCGCCTGGCGGTGCTGGATCGCACCTCGACGCCGACGCGGGCGCTGATGCCTGCGAGGTCGGTGATCCATCGCGACTTTTCGCCGACCACGAGCGGAACGAGCGCGGGGAAGATGTGTTGGGTCAGGGAGTGTCCGAGCGAGCGGGCGAGGGCATAACCTGCGCCATCGGAGCCGGTTTTCGGCAGGGCCATGCCGCCGGTGGCGAGCACGAGGCGACGAGCGTGCCAGCGTTCGTCGGCATCGGCGCGGTGCAAGACGAAGTTCTGGCCGATTCGCTCGATGGTGGTCACGCGCCAGGGATGGACGATGTCGACGCCGAGGCGTCGTGCTTCGGCCAGCAGGGCGTTGAGGACGGTTCGCGCGTTGTCGGTTATGGGGAACAACTTGCCGGTGTCTTCGCGTTTGAGTTCAACGCCCAGTTCGCGGAAGAAGCGGACGGTGGCGGACACGTCGAACTGCCGCAGCACCTTGCGGATCGCGTGAGGTGACCCGCCGGCGTATTGGTGATCATCGACGTGGTGGTGAGTGACGTTGCATCGGCCGCCGCCCGAGACGAGGATTTTGGCGCCGATGGTTCGTGCGCCATCGAGGACAACGACGGTGTGAGGCGATGCGGCGCCGGTGGAGGTGTGTTTCAGGGCGCGCGCGGCGGTGATGGCGGTCATCAGTCCGGCGGCTCCGGATCCGACGACCACGATGTCGCTGTGGCTGGGCACGACGTGAGCGTAGCGGGCCGCGCGGTCGATCGGGCTCGGTTCGTACCTATCAGGCGTCTCCCGGTGCCGATTTCTGGTGGGGTGCAGAAGAGATGCTGTACAATGCGGAGTGGCCGCCGGGAGAGCGGCGTGTGAAGAGGAGAGAGACCATGCTTCGCGCCGTTGTGATCGTCGCGCTGTGCGCGGGTATTGCGCAATCACAGTCGTTCATTCCGCTCGGAGATCTGCCGGGAGGAGCCAGACTGAGCATGGCCACCGGCGTGAGCGCCGATGGGACTGTGGTGGTGGGGATGAGCCGGTCGGCGTCGGGGAATGAGGCTTTCCGGTGGACGGCCGATGAGGGGATGGTCGGGCTTGGCGATTTTTCCGGAGGCGTGTTCCGCAGCCAGGCGCTGGGGGTATCTGGTGACGGGCTGACCGTTGTGGGTTCGGGGTATGGCGCGCAGGGCGTGGCGGCGTTCCGGTGGACCGAAGTCGAGGGAATGGTGCCGCTGGGCCCGTTCGCGCAGGCCGAGGTGATCGAGAGTTCGGCATCGGGCGCCAGCGTGGACGCGGGTGTCATTGTCGGCTCCTATGCAACGGTGCTCGGGCAGCGTGCGTTTGGCTGGACGCCTGATCTCGGGGTTTTTGATCTTGGCAACATTGAGCCCGGATTCGATGCAAGCGTCGGGTTCGCGGTGACCCCTGGCGGCGGCGTGCTGGTGGGTGGGGTGGAGACCAGTGGTGGCTGGCAGGCGTTCCGCTGGACCCAGGGCGTTGGCATGTCTGGGCTGGGACATCTGCCGGGCGGCTCGGGCGGCGGATATGCCCGCGGTGTCAGTGCGGACGGGGCATACATCGTCGGCGTCGCCAACAACGAGCAGGGGCAGGCAGAAGCGTTTTTATGGTCGGTCGTCGACGGGATGATCGGCCTGGGCAGCCTGGGTCCGGGCGTCAGTAGTGCATGGGCGGTGGGGGGAGATCTGCTGACGGTGGTGGGGACGAGTGAAAGCGGGCGTGGGACTTCGCCGCCGAGCGAGGCCTTCATCTGGACACCGGACAGCGGGATGCGCAGTTTGCGCCAGGTGCTGGTGGACGCGGGGGTGAGCGGGCTGGAAGGTTGGATGCTGACCGAGGCCCGAGGGGTGTCGGCGGACGGATTGGTGGTTGTGGGATCGGGGATCAATCCGCAGGGGGCAACGGAAGCGTGGGTCGCGAGGCTGCCTGAGCCGCGGGAGTGCCTGCCCGATCTGAACGGCGACGGGCAGTTGAACTTTTTTGACGTGCAGAGATTCCTGAACCTGTTCTCGGCCGGGGACTTGGCGGTGGACTTCAATGGAGATGGGCAGTTGAACTTTTTCGATGTGCAGGGTTTCCTGAACCTGTTTTCGGCGGGTTGTCCGTGAGTGGTGAAAGCGGGCCGGGCGGGTTTGGCGCTTTGGGCGTGCAAACCAGGCGTTGACTTGACCGGCCCGCTCGTCTTCGATGCGGCGTGACCCAGGGGCCGGCCATCCTGTTCACGAGTTTCGAGCCATCGGGCGATGACCACGCTTCGGCGGTGATCGCCGAACTGAAGCGGCGACATTCGGGTCTGCGCGTGTTCGCGTGGGGCGGGCCGAAGATGGAGGCCGCCGGCGCGGTGATCGTGGAGCAGACCGGGCGGGATGCCGTGATGGGGGTTCCGGGAATCGGGAAGATTCTCGAGCACAAGCGCATCAACCAGCGCATCAAAGCGTGGTTGAAGGACAATCCCGTGGTGCTTCATGTGCCGGTGGACTCGCCGGCGGCGAATTTCCCGATCTGCAAGATTGCCAAGGCTTCGGGCGCTCGCATCGTGCACCTGGTGGCGCCGCAGGTGTGGGCGTGGGCGAGTTGGCGAGTGCACAAACTCAAGCGACTGACCAACTTCGTGTGCTGCGTGCTGCCGTTTGAGGAGGAGTGGTTCCGCCAACGTGGCGTTCGGGCGAGATTTGTCGGACATCCGATCTTTGATCGTCCCCTTGACACGGCGCAGCTCGACGAGCAGATCGCGGGGTGGTCGTCGGGCCGGCCGCAGATCACGCTGCTGCCGGGGTCGAGGCCTGCGGAGATCCACAAGAATTTTCCACTGCTGCTCGAGGCGTATCGGCGGATTGCGCGGGAGCATCCGCAGATTTCCGGGGTGGTGGCGGCGACGCGGCCGGATGTGGAGGTGGTGTTGCGTGAGTTGGCGGCGGCGAGCGGCGAGTGGCCCGGCTCGCTGCGGTTTGTGAGCGCGGCGACGGACGCGGCGATTCGCTGGTCGGAGATGTGCCTGGTGGTGTCGGGAACGGTGACGCTGCAGGTTGCTCGACAGTGCCGGCCGATGGTGATTGTGTACAAGTCCAGCCGCATCGCGTACAACCTGGTTGGTCGCTGGCTGGTTAGGCCGGCGCATTTCAGCCTGCCGAACCTGATCGCGGGGCGCGAGGTGGTGCCGGAGTTGATCCCGCACTTTGGCGGGGCCGACGCGATTATCAACGAGGCGGTCGGACTGCTGGAACGTCCAGAACTGGTGGAGCGGCAGAAAGGCGCGCTGGCGGACATTGCCGCTCGATTCGAGGGCTTCCACGCGGCAATCAACACGGCAGACGTGATCGAGCGCGTCGCGGGACTGGTCGGGGCCGAGAGCGCTAGTCCCGTTCCTGCCGGGCCCTGATGGGGGCGAGGGGCGAAGTTCACCTTTCGCGGACGGCGCGCAGGGGCACGAGGCACAGACCAACGCAGGCGTTTCCGGCTCGATCGGCAATGGGAGTGACCTCGACGGAGGGTGACGAGATCGGCAGATCGCGGTCGATCATGGCTCGGGTCATCATGCCTAGGTCGTGCCGTACCACGTCTTCGCTGGCTCCGAAGAGGAGGACCAGCGAGCCGCCGGCGTTGATCATCGGCTCGCGCGCCAGTTTGGCAAGGTCAAGGGCGGGTCCGCGCACGAGTTGGCGGGCGTAACTGGTGTTGGGCACGGGCACGCCTTCGACGTAGCACACCTGGGCCACCGACTTGACTTCGAGCCAGAAGGCGTCCTCCGGCGACGCTCCGGCAGGGACGGGCTGCCGCACGGAAGCGAATAGCGTGGCTTGCCTGGCCGCGTGCATCTGGAGCAGGGCCAGCGGATCAAGCAGTGACGTTGAGCCCGGCGGCAACAGCACGAGGTCGCAGCGTTCGCGATCGCGTGGGAGGGGGCGGCGCGCGTAGGTGCCGGGGTAGGGCTGCTCTTCCCGCACGCCCAGTCCGGCCTGCTTGAACGCTTCGGCCAGAAGTGGGTGGAGCGCCACCTCGTCGAGCGCGTCCAGGCCTTGGACGGCCTGCTCGCGGCGGAGAGTCTGGTCAGCCTCAGCGATGCGCCGGGCGGCTGCGTCGGTCAATTCCGCGGGGTGCCACATTCTCCGAGGGTAGACACCGAACAGACCTGTTCGGGGCTTTGAACGCTTGCGGGCCGGTTCTGCTATGCTGACCCCCACATCACAACCGGACCGACTGGAGACAGGGCCAATGGATCGTTTCTGGAGCATGCTGGACGTCGTCAATGCAGTGATCTGGCACCAATACGTGCTGTTCGTGGTGCTGGGAGTCGGCGTGCTTTTCACGCTGTGGTCGCTCTTCGGGCAGTATCGGGCGCTCACGCACGGGGTGCAGGTGATCCGGGGGAAGTACGACGACAAGCATGACCCCGGGGCCATCAACCACTTCCAGGCGTTGTCGACGGCGCTGTCGGCGACGGTGGGGCTGGGGAACATCGCGGGGGTTGCGATCGCGATTTCACTGGGGGGTCCGGGGGCGGTGTTCTGGATGTGGGTGACGGGGTTGTTCGGGATGGCCCTGAAAATGACGGAAGTGACCCAATCGATGATCTATCGCGACACGTCGGACCCGGAGAATCCGCACGGCGGTCCGATGTTCGTGGTGAAGAAGGGTTTTCAGCAGTGGGGGCTGGGCTGGGTCGGGGCCATCATCGGCGGCATCTTCGTCATCACGCTTTTCGTCTCGACGATCACGGGCGGGAACATGTTCCAGGCCCACAACGTGGCAGACATCGGTTTCACGTACTTCAGCATTCCCAAGTGGGTGACGGGGCTGGTGCTGACGATCGGGGTGGGGGCGGTGATCATCGGGGGGATCAAGCGGATCGGTGACGTGGCCGGTCGGGTGGTGCCGTTCATGTGCGGGCTGTACCTGCTGGCGGGGTTGTACGTGATCGTGGTGAACTTCGGTCAGATTCCGGGGTTGTTCGCCCTGATCTTCCGCGAGGCCTTCGCGCCTTCCGAGGCGGTGGGGGCATTCGTGGGCGGGACGGCTGGGTATGGGTTCCTGAAGGGGATGCAGCGAGCGCTGTTCAGCAACGAGGCGGGGCAGGGCTCGGCCCCGATCGCCCACTCGGCGGCGAAGACCGACGAACCGGTGCGTGAGGGGGTGGTGGCCGGTCTGGAGCCGTTCATCGACACGCTGGTTGTCTGCACGATCACGGCGATGGTGATCCTGCTGTCGGGTGCGTGGAACCGCGCCCCGGCGCTGGTGTACGCCGATGGACAGGTTCCAGCGATCACCGAGGTGACGGATGGTTCTGGGCAAACGGTGGTGGCGAACGGCAAGCACTTCTGGTCGATCCCGGAAGTGCGTGTGAGGGTGCGAGATGCGGGTGAGGCCGCGGCACAGATGAAGGCTGGAACCAACGTGTTTTTCGTCATCGAGGCGGAGGATCTGTCGGAGGCCGGCACGCGGCGGCACCGTGTTCCAGGGGTGATGACGGGCGTGAGCGACGGGAGTGCGACAATTGTTGCGGACGCGCGCACGGCCGAGCAACGGGCGGCAGACTTTCCGAGGTACGCATTCACCACGAGCACGGCGGCGGCGCCCGCGTTCCCACCGGAAATAGACGGGGTGTTTTTCAGTTTCAACGGCGCCACGCTGACAGCCAAGGCGTTTGACCGGGTTCTGCCGGGGCTGGGGATGTGGATTGTTCCGGCGACGGCGTTTCTGTTCGCGTTTTCGACCATGATTTCGTGGTCGTACTACGGGGAGCAGGCGGTGGTGTATCTGCTGGGGCGGCGTTCGATCGCGATCATGGGGTACCGGGTGGTGTATTGTCTGCTGATTCTGGTGACCACGCAGATCGTGAACACGGAGGCACAACTGGACATCCTGTCAACATTCGGCACCGGCGTGATGCTGTGGGCGAACATTCCGATCATGTTGATCTTCGGGCCGATGGCGATGAAGGCCTATCACGACTACATGAAGCGGCTCAAGAGCGGGCAGATGAGCGCACATCGGGCTCCGCCGCTGAGGAGCGTGGTCGAGGGCTCCGACGTGGAGTGACCGGCCGGAGCAAGCGGCTTGGGGTTCAGAAGTTCCGGGTATGAGCCTGCCGTGGTGGATGGGGAGAGGGCCCCGGTGGGTCTGGGTCGATGGGGCCTTGCCGACTCAGCGTGGTTCGCCGCGTCCGCTTGCCTTGACGAAGATGGGCAAGGCGTTGCAGCCGCGGTGGGCGATGCTTGCGGGCTGGCGCTGGTGGGTTTAGCCGACTCGTTCCATGGAGCGGTTGAGGGTGGAGGCGATCTGGATGGCCTCGGAGCGGTCCCGGCAGCGTTGCAGCGCTGCCCACCCGCTGGCACCCAGTTTCTGCCAGACGTACCAGTCGCCCGACTGGTCGATGTCGGCGCGGTAGACGAGTTTGGATTCGACCGTGGGTCGCGTTCTGGCGGCGGTGTTCTCGGGCATGGCCATCCTCTCATGCTCGCGTTCGGCGCTTTGGCCGGTCGCATCGTCCTTGCACACGCAAACCCGACATCTGAAAAGCGGTGCTGTCCCGCCCGGCCGGACATGGGCCTGCTTTCCCCTCCTTTGGAAGCACACAGGCATGGTCCGGTCCGACCGCACAGATTAGCAGATTCCGCGTGCGATTCCTCTTACAAATTCGGCGAGGGCGTCGAAAGTTCGGTCGGTCGCCCGTCGTCGGGGGTTTTCGCTCAAACGCCCGACCCGCGATCGCGGGGAGACGCTCGAAAAAGTCGGCTCCAACAGAACTACTGCCGATGGGCCTGCCGGGTTCGGCACGAAGAGGTCGCGATGGCTACCTTAGTGGCTTCTAGGCCTGCTCAAGGAGTGCACATGGTCCAATATGTTGTGGGGATGACGGCACTTGCGTGGGCCGTCGCGGGCGTGCGGTCAGAGGTGAGCCGCGCCGATCTGGGACCATCGCGGGGCGGGCGACCCATCTACGTCTACACGGTGTCCGAACCCGGACCCCGCACCCCCGACGCCCGTCCGGCCCTGCTGGTGGTGGCAGGAGTGAGCCCGGAGCACCGTGTGGGGATATCCACAGCCCGCGACCTGATCGGGCGCGACTGGGCGGGTGTTCTCTCCGGGCACACCCTGTATGTCGTCCCAGAATTGAACCCCGACGGAGCGGGCTGGCTCAGCGGGCCTCCCCGCGTGGAGTGGGGGCGCACGATTGCACCGTTTGATGCCGACCGCGACCGGCGCCTCGGCGAAGACCCGCCGAACGATTTGAATGGGGATGGGTTCATCACGCAGATGCGAGTTGAGAATCCGCCCGGCCGGTATGGATTGACCCCCACGCTTGTGGCGGATGCCGGCGACGCGCGCCTGATGAGACCGGCCGAGGCCGCCGAGGGTGAGCGAGGGCGGTGGGTCGTTCTGACCGAAGGCATCGACGATGACGGAGACGGGCGGTTCAACGAAGATGGGCCGGGCGGACCGGGGTCCGGGATCGACCTGGATCGCAACTTTCCGACGCACTGGCCGGAGTTTGAGGAGGGCGCCGGCGCGCGTGCGTTGTCGGAAGCCGAGAGCCTGGCGCTGGTGCGCTGGATGCAGTCGCACCGCAACATTGTCGCGGTGCTGGTGCTGGGGCCAGGAGACAGTTTGATCAACAAGCCGCCGGTGGGGCAGTATGACCCGACGGGGCAGATCCCCAGGGGCCTCGAACGCGAGGACGTGGCGTATCACGACTACGTGGCGGGGAAGTACCGCGAACTGGTGTCGATCGAGTCGGCGCCGTCGCCGGGCTATGAAGGATCGCTGCTGGCGTGGGCGTATGCGGACTTCGGTGCGTGGGCGTTTCAGTCGGCGGTGTGGTCGCGTCCGAAGGAGGAGAGGCACGCTGAGGCGGCGGCTGAAGAAACGGTGCCCGCCGAGCCTGGCAATGCTCCACGACCCGAGACACCGGGGGATCGCAGGCAGGCGTTGCTTGATCAGGGGGTGCCTGAGTTCATTGCGACGTTTCTGACGGGCTCGCTGGAAGAGCGCCGGGCGATGGCCGACGAGTTTGAGCGAGCGACGCAGGCCGAGCGTGCGGCGATGATGGCGCAGGTGCAGGCGTTGCCTCCAGAGATTCAGAGGCAGGTGATGGGGGCGGTGCAGGAGACGGCGGCGGGCAAGCCTCCCAGCGAGGTTGAAATGGGGGGGGCGGCCGTCGCGGCGCAGGGGTCGGCGATTGGGCAGAGCAACTCGGAGGATGGCAAGTGGCTGGCGTACTTCGACGCGCAGCGTCCGGGCGAGGGGTTTGTCGAGTGGACGGCGTTTGAGCATCCCCAACTCGGCCGGGTGGAAATCGGCGGGTTTGTGCCGGGCGCGCGGCTCAACCCGCCCGTGGAACAGGTGCAGGCTGCTTCTGAGGCGACGGGCCAATTCGTCAAGGCACTGATCGAGATGCTGCCGAGCGTCGAGGTATCGCCGTTGAGCATCGAGTCGGTGGGCGGCGACCTGTGGCGTGTGGGGGTGGAACTCTCGAACCCCGCGTATCTGCCGACGAGTTCGGCCGTGGGTTTGAAGATTGGGCAGTTGATCGCGGTGGAGATAGACCTTGGGCCGGAGGCGGTGGTGAGCGGTCGCCGGGTCGTGACCATCGACCGACTCGGCGTCGAGGCGCGGCGAGTGGAGTGGCTGGTGCGTGCGGAGGCGGATGCCGTGGTGCGCGTCGTTGTTCGATCGCAGCGATTCGGCGAGCAGACGGTGAAGGCGCAACTCAAGGAAACGGGGGGTGGCTCATGAAGGCACTCATCACGTACTTTCTGGCGGCGTTTCTCGGGGGCTCGCCGGCGCCGGCGCAGGAGCACATGCCTTCGCGCGTGCAGGTGTCGTTCAATCGCTACCACGACTATGGGGAGATGTCCGAGTTGATGCGGCAGATCGCCGAGGCGTATCCCGAACTGGTGGAGTTGCGGAGCATCGGGAAGAGCGAGCAAGGGCGGGAGATGTGGCTGGCGATTGTGAACCCGCGCCACGGACGACCGCACGCCGAGAAGCCGGCGATGTTCATTGACGGGAACATTCACGGGAACGAGATTCAGGGCGGCGAAGTGGTGCTGTACACGCTGTGGTATCTGACCAAGGCGTACGGGCGCAATGGGCATCTGACCGAACTGATGGACGAGTCGGCGTTCTACCTGCTGCCGATGGAGAATCCGGATTCGCGTGCCGCTTGGTTTGCCGAGGTTTCCTCGCCGCACGGCCCGCGTGGGAACCAGCGCCCGCACGATGACGACGGCGACGGATTGATCGATGAAGACGGTCCGGACGACCTGGATGGCGATGGCTCGATCACGCAGATGTGGCGAGAAGATCCCGAGGGGCAGTGGATCCGGGATCGATTTGATGACCGCATCTTCCGCCGCGTGGAGGCCGGGCAGACAGGGGACTGGACCTACCTGGAGCAGGAGGGCATCGACAACGACGGGGATGGGCGGATCAATGAAGATGACACCACCGCGGAGGATATGAACCGGAACTTTCCGGCGGACTGGAAGCCGAGTTATGTTCAGTACGGGGCGGGGCCGTATCCGTTGAGTTCACCGGAGACGCGGAGCATCGCCGACTTTGTGGCCGCGCATCCGAACATCGCGGCATACCAGAGTTATCACAATTCAGGTGGGATGATATTGCGCGGTCCGGGCTCGAACTATCGCAACGAGTTTTACCCGCGTTCGGATGTGCGCGTCTACGACACGATTGCCAAGATGGGTGAGCAGTTGCTTCCGTACTACAGGAGCATGGTCATCTACCGCGACCTGTACACGGTGCATGGAGGCGAGGTGAACTGGGCGGCCGAGAGCCTGGGCATCATCTCGTTTACCAACGAACTGTGGAACGAGGGCAAGTACTTTCAGCGAGAAACTCCCGCCGACGAGGAGAGGATGCGCACCTGGCGGGACAAACTCGATTTCGGGCAGACGTTCACGCCGTATTCATGGGTTCAGCACCCGAGGTACGGGCGCGTGCTGGTTGGGGGGCTGAACAAGTGGTCCAGCCGCGTGACGCCGACGTTCATGCTCGAGGAAGAGTGCCACCGCAATTTTGCGTTCACGATGTTCCATGCCGAGCACATGCCCAGGGTCCGGTTCGGGGCCTGCACACTCAACCAGGTGGGGCCGCGTCTGTGGGAACTGACGATCGAGATCGAGAACGACAAGGCTATTTCGACGCGCTCGGAGATCATGCAGCGCAAGGGTATCGGGCAACCGGACCTGCTGGAGTTGGAGTTTCCGGAGGGGGCGCGGGTGCTGGTCGGTGGGCGTGTGGCGGATCGGTTTGACCACACTCCCCTGGAAGAACAGCGGTTCGAACCGCACCGCGTGCTGCTGGATTCGGGGATTCCGGGGCAGGGGCGCGTGCTGTGTCGGTTCATCATCGAGGGCGAGGAAGGACTAAAGGGGAAGGCCCGCTTCACCTCCGATCGTGCGATCGATATCGAGCGCGAACTTCCGCTGTTGGTCGAGCCCTGATGAGCAGCGGCTATCACGATGAGGGGCGGCAAGCGCAGGGATATTGGGTTAGGCCGAGGGCCCTGCGGAGGTCTCCGCCGCAATCTCTGAAGGCGGATCCGTGAACGGGTCTTCCGCTATACTGGCTCCGCCATGCCCGGGGGACTGATCTACCTCGACAACGCTGCGACGAGTTGGCCGAAGCCGCCTCAGGTGGCCGAGGCGATGTGCGAGTTTCTGCTGCACAAGGCCGGCAATCCGGGTCGGGGGGGGCACGCGTTGGCGCGGGCGGCGTCGGAGACCATCGAGCAGGTGCGCGGGCTGCTGGCCCGGCTGGTCAACGCCGAGAATGAGCAGCGCATCGTGCTGACGCATGGGTGCACGGACTCGGTAAATACGGCAATCCACGGCATATTCCGCGGGCCGATGTGCCACATGTGCGGTGGCCGTCCGCACGCGGTCGCATCGGCGGTGGAGCACAATGCGGTTTTGCGCACGCTGCACAGTTACCAGGAACAAGGCGTTCTCGACTTGAGCATCGTTCCGTGCGGGGAGGACGGGCTGATCGACGCGGAGGATTTTCTGGCTGCCTGTCATGAGAAGACACTGCTGGCGTGCCTGTCGCATGCGTCGAACGTGCTGGGGACGATCGAGCCGGTGGAGGAGATCGGGCCGAGATTGCGGGAGCGCAGTCCGCGTGCTCTGTTCCTGGTAGATGCGGCGCAGACGGCCGGGCACGTCAGGGTGGATGTGCAGGCCTGTTCGATCGACCTGCTGGCGCTGGCGGGACACAAGGGCCTGCTGGGGCCGACGGGTACTGGGGCGTTGTACGTGGGGCGGCGTGCGTTTCCGGATGACTTGTCGCTGCCGCAACTGTATTGCGAGCGTCGCGGGGGCACGGGGGCGATTGCGCCCGGGCTGGAGATGCCTGCCACGCTTCCGGACGCGTTGGAGGCCGGGACGATGAACGCGGTGGGATTCGCGGGGCTGATCGCGGCGATGGAAGCGCTGCCGAGGATGGACCACGAGCGGGAGCGTCGGCACACGGGGAGGATTGTGAATGCGTTGCAGGTGATGCGCGGCGTGCGCCTGTACGGGCTGCGCACCGGCCAGCGGCGCACGCCGTCGATCGCCTTCAACATTGGTGATCTGCACGCGAGGGCGGTGGCGGCGGCGCTCGACGAGCGCTTCGGCATCGCGGTGCGCGGGGGAGTTCACTGTGCACCGATGCTGCACCAGGTCATCGGCACGGGCGAGCGAGGCGCGATCCGCGTGAGCCCCGGTCCGTCGAACACCGAAGGCGAGATTGAGACGTTCCTGGAGGCCGTGGACGCGGTTGCGTCGCGCGGGCTGTGACGGACGCGAGGAGGCTCCATGTTTTTCCGTGCCCTGTACGACGATGACCTGGCCCAGATGTCATATTTGATCGGGTGCCAGGCGACGGGCGAGGCGGTGGTGATCGATCCCCTGCGTGACGTGGACCGGTACATCGACCTTGCGGGCAAGGACCAGTTGAGCGTGGTGGCGGTGGCAGAGACGCACATCCACGCGGATTTCGTGTCTGGGGCGCGGGAACTGGCCGAGCGCGTGGGCGCGAAGGTGTATGTGTCGGGGGAGGGCGGTGCGGAGTGGCAGTCGAGATGGATCGGTCGTCGGGCCTCGGGCGGGTCATACCAGCACGAGATTCTGCAGGACGGGGAGCATTTTTCGGTGGGGCGGATTCGTTTTCACGCGGTGCACACGCCGGGGCACACGCCGGAGCACATGAGTTTCGTGGTCATCGACGCCGGGGGCGGGGCGCGAGAGGACGAACCGATCGGGGTGCTGACGGGCGATTTTGTGTTCGTGGGCGAACTTGGGCGACCGGATCTGCTGGAGAAGTGCGTCGGGGTGGCCGGCACAGCCAGGGCCGGACTGGCGGACCTGCGGCGGAGTGTTCAGTGGTTTCGGCTGTTGCCCCAGTTTGCGCAGGTCTGGCCGGCGCACGGGGCCGGGAGCCCGTGCGGCAAGGAACTGGGCGCCATTCCGCAGAGCACGGTCGGGTACGAGATGCGCTACAACGCGACGCTGAAGAGCGCGGATGACGCATCGGCGTTTGAACACAACATCCTCGATGACCAGCCGGAGCCTCCGCCGTATTTTGCGCGGATGAAGGAGGTGAATCGCGACGGCCCGGCTGTGCTGGGCGGGCTGCCTTCGCCGATGAGGGTGAGCGGGACGGAGATCATGCGGGCGGCAGGACAGATACTCGACATTCGTCCGTGGGAGTCGTACATCGCCGGGCACCTGCCGAGATCGCTGAGTCTGCCGTTGCACCGGACTTTCACGATCGCGGCGGCATCGTATCTTGACCCGGCAACGCCGCTGCACCTGGTGGTGGAGAATGAGCGCGACAGGCAGGAGGCGATCCGGCGGCTCATCCGCGTCGGGCTGGACAACATCCGGTCGTTCAGCCTTGCGTCTGATCTGCCGTCAGAGGGACTGTCGGTCACGGGCGAGGTGCCGGCCGAGCACTTGATCCGGGTGGTGGAGCAGCGGGGGAGGGTTCTGGACGTGCGTCGTGCCAACGAGGTTTCGCGGGGCGCGATTCCAGGTGCGATCCACATTCCGCACGTGCAGTTGGCCGATCGGCTGGAGGAAGTGCCGAAGGGCGAGACGATCTACGTGACCTGCCGGACCGGCAAGCGATCGGCCCGGGCGGTGTCATTGCTGGAGAAGCACGGGTACAAGGCGGTGAACGTGGCCGGGGGATGGGAGGCCTATCGGGCGGCGGGCGGGCGCATCGAGTAGGGGGGTCAGCCGGCGTGCAAGCCCGCGTTCGCGACGACGCCTGATGAGCGCCACGCCGTGGTCAGTCTTTCACGCCCGTGACGCGGTGGGGCTGGGTGTACTTGCTCATGCAGGTTTCGAGGTCGATGTTGTTGATGTTTGCGAGCGTCGCCAGCCAGGCTAGGACGTCAGCGAACTCCTCTTCGAGGTTGGCCCGCTCATCGGTGGTTGGGGGTTTGTTTGGTCGATTGTTCTTGTAGAGCGCGGTCGCGAGTTCGCCGAACTCTTCGGCGAAGTGCATGAAGGTTCCGGCCGAGCCGCGGGCCGAGTCGGTGGCGAAGTAGCGGTCACGGATCAATTGCTGGAGTTCGGCCAGGGTCATGGGTGGTTCTCGCAAGGGGGTGGGGGCCGTGACTTGGTCCGATGGTCTGTGTTTGCCCGCTGTTCGCACGAAAGGGGCGGCGGAGGGGTTGCCCGGGGCGGTTGCAGCGCTACGATGACTGCTCGCGAAAGCCAGGAATAGTACCACATGCCGACGATCAACCAGTTAGTCCGGAATCCCCGCCGCTCGCCGACCACCAAGTCGAAGGTCCGCGACCTCGACGCCAGCCCGCAGCGCCGCGGGGTGTGCTTGTCCGTGAAGACCACCACGCCCAAGAAGCCCAACTCGGCGTTGCGCAAGATCGCCCGCGTGCGGCTGTCGAATGGGAAGGAAGTGACGGCGTACATCGGTGGGGAAGGACACAACCTGCAGGAACACTCGATCGTTCTGGTCCGCGGGGGTCGCGTGCGCGACCTGCCGGGCGTGCGCTATCACATCGTCCGCGGCTCGCTGGACTGCCTGGGCGTGGACGGGCGCAAGCAGGGGCGGTCGAAGTACGGCGCCAAGCGGAAGAGCAAGTAAGGCAAGAGGCACTCGAACAAGGACAGTCCCCAGCGCAAGCGGGGGCTTTTGAAATCACGACGCCGACCCGATGGTCGGGTGAGGCACGACAAGGCAAGTAATCCCGTCTTTCTGCCAGATGGCGGGGTGAACAGACAGCCGGGCGGCGCCCGGCAGATGAGCCGGAGGTATCCATGGCAGGGCGCATCACCGCATCAGAAGACCAACTGCGTCCGGACCCTAAGTTCAACGACATGGTTCTTGCGAAGTTTGTGAACTGTGTCATGCATGACGGCAAGAAGACGCGTGCGGAACGGGTGGTGTATGACGCACTGGACCTGATCGAGGAAAAACTGGCCAAGAACACGGAAGAGGGCAAGCCGGCGAACGCGCTGGCCGTGTTTCACAAGGCAGTGGAAAACACCAAGCCTTACGTCGAGGTTCGGAGCAAGCGGATCGGCGGCGCCAACTACCAGGTGCCGATCCAGGTGAACCGTCGGCGTCAGCAGTCGCTGTCGTTCCGGTGGATCATCACGGCGGCCCGCGGGGAGAAGGGTCGTCCGATGGCGGCCAAACTGGCGGATGAACTGTGGGCGGCGGCCCGCGGCGAAGGCAAGGCCATGATGACCCGCGAGCAGACGCACCGTATGGCCGAAGCGAACAAGGCCTTTGCTCACTTCGCGAAGTAGTAGAGTGAGGAGGTTGGCCGATCGAGCCGACGCGGGCCGAATATCCAGCCGGTCGATGAGCAACACGATCACAGAGAATGCACAAGCCCCGGGCACACGTCCGGGGTTTTACGCTGGTGTCTGTTCTCGGGGGCGCAGGGCCGCGGGGTGAAGACCGAGCCTGGGTATGCTCCACCATGCCCACACCTCGGGACACACCGGGGCAACTCGACGTATCGGCTGGTCCGATGCGGGGGTCGTCGCCCTCGCCGCATCCGCTGAGCGAGGTGTGCCACGAGTTCGTGTGGGAGGGGAAGTACGACGAGCACGGGCGTCGGCGCATGCCCGACGCGCCCGCGCTGCCGCTGCGGGTGGTGGAAGAGTGGCGTGGCGGGCCTGGAGAAGCGGCCGGCGGCGTGCGGGCAACGGACGAGGGAGCGGGGCCATCGCCGAATCTCCTGTTGCGAGGCGAGAACAAGATCATCCTTGCGTCGCTGCTCCCCCGGTTTCGCGGGTCGATTGACCTGATCTACATAGACCCACCCTACGACAGCGGCGTGGATTATCGGGTGGAGGTGCCGGTGGGTCAGACCCGCACCAGCGTGCATGCGTATCGCGATGCATGGGGCGACGGGCGTGAGTCGTATGCGCACATGATGGCCGAGCGGCTTGCACTGATGCGTGAACTGCTGCATCCGGACGGGTGTATCTTCGTGCACTGCGACTGGCGTGCCAATGCTGTCATCAGGCTGATCATGGATGACATCTTCGGCCGTGCGTGCTTCCGCAACGAGATCGTGTGGCGACGTGCGCCGAACCTGGGGCGCCAGGCGGCGTCGAGCCAACTGGGGCGCGTGGTGGATTCCATTCTTGTGTATTCGGCGCGTGAGGGCACGCCATTTCGCGGGCAGACGCCGACGCGAAGCCAAGCCGTGGAAGTGGACCGATCAGGCAAGCCGCGCGGCGCCAAGTGGGATGAGAAACGTCAGTTGTACTTCACGACCGCCCCGCGGGGCGACTACACGGACGAGAGCGTGGCGCGGCTGCGCGCCGAGGGCCGGGTGTGGGAGAGCGCTACGGGCAAGTTGTACGTCAAGTACTTCCTGCGCAAGGGCGACGATGGGCGGTGGTACAAGGACCAGCCGGTGGACACGCTGTGGGACGACGCGGAGGTTCGGCCGCTGCGACATTGTTCGAAAAAAGAACTGGAAATTGGGTATGCGACCCAGAAGCCCGAGGGGTTGCTGCGGCGGATCATTTCGTGGGGGTGTCCGCCCGGGGGACTGGTGGGCGATTTTTTCTGCGGTTCGGGGACGACGGGGGTGGTGGCCGGGCAACTCGGGCGTCGCTGGATCATGGCCGACCTGGGGCGGCAGGCGATTCACACAACACGCAAGAGGTTGCTGATGCGCGTTCGTGGCGGGGCGAGCGAGCCTGTCGGGCAGCGTCACGCGGGGCGGTGTTCGCTCGATCTGCTCGACTTGTCGCCGCACGACCGGAGGCACTGGTTTGCGCGGGTGTACCAGGGAGACATTCATGCGTATCGCCGGACGGTTCTGGGGCGATTCGGCTTTAGCGGTGAGTCGCGTGCAGAAGTGTGCCGGCGGCGCGACTCGCTCATCCACGCGCGGCGGGGCGATGTGGCGCTGCATGTGGCGGATGCGGACCGCGTGGTGGATGCGGAGTTTGCCGGTGCGCTCGCCGACGCGGCGCGGTTCGCCGGTGTCGAGCGTGTTTTCTGCTTTGCGTTCGAGTATGAGGTTGACATCCGGCGTGACCTTGAAGGTGTCGCGGCCGCGCGTGGTGTGCGCGTGCATCCGGTGCTGATTCCGCCGGAGATCATGGAGTCCAACCGACGTGAACTGCCCGCGTGGGTGGAAGTTGCGTGCGTAGGTGCTGAAGTCGTGGGGGATGAGCCCGTCGGCGTGACGGTGCGGTTGCGGCGGTACGAGGTGATGTTCGCGGAAGGGCACGGCGCGGCGTCGCGGCTTGGGGCTGAGGGGCAGTCGGGGTTGGACCTGATCGATGCCTGGGCGATTGATACTGAGTGGGAGCGCGGGCAGCCGTTTCGCCCGGTGTGGCATGCGCAGCGCGCGCTGAGGGGGCGCGCTCTTGCGTTGGAGAGCGAGCGCATCTCGCTTTCGGCATTTTCTCGTTCGTTCCTCGTGCGGGTGTTTGATGTGTTCGGACAGGAGACGAGTGTGTCGCTGGCGCTTCCGAGTGGTCGGTGAGTGGCAGCGTCCCTTCCTATCCTTTTTGCACGCGAGGCGGGGGGTCTGGTGTTCACAGCCGCCGAGTGGAGAGGAACTGCGCCATGGCAGAAAACTGGGCAACGGCGATCACTGACATTCATCCCAACGAAGTCCGCGTGCGCGGGTATGACATCGCGGACCTGATGGGTCGCGTTTCGTTCGGCGCGGCCGTGTATCTGATTTTGCGAGGGGAGTTGCCCACACCGAAGGTTGCCGGACTGATGGACGCGATCTTGGTGGCGAGCATCGACCACGGCGCCACGCCGCCGAGTGCGCTGGCGGCTCGCACGGTGGCGAGCACGGGGGCGAGCCTGAGCCAGAGTGTGGCGGCGGGGATCAGCAGCATCAACCGACACCACGGCGGCGCGATTGAGGACTGTGCACGGCAACTGGGTGCGATCATCAAGCGTGCCGAGGGCAGTGAAGGGAAACTGGCGGAGGCGGCGGCGGCCGAACTGGCCGAGATGAAGGCACGGGGGCAGAGGATGAGCGGATTCGGGCACCGCTTCCACACGGCCGACCCGCGTACGGCGCGATTGTTTGAGTTGGTTCGGCAGGCTGAGGCGGCGGGCATGCACGTCAAAGCGGCCAAGGTGGTCGAGGCTGCGTTCGAGAAGCAGGGCAAGCCGCTGCCGATCAATGTTGACGGAGCGATCGGCGCGATTCTGGCGGACCTGGGCTTTCCGTACGAGGTGATGAACGGGTTGTTCATGATCGCGCGGGTGCCGGGGCTGGTGGCGCACGTGACCGAAGAGCAGGCCCGCATGAAGCCGATGCGCAAGGTGGTTCCCGATGCGCAGGTGTATGACGGACCCGCACCCCGGAAACTTTTCTGAGTGGCCAATTTGCCGACCATCCTGACGCCGCGTCTGCGGCTGCGCGCGTGGCGCGAGGGCGATCTGCCGCGCCTGGCTGAACTGGCCGGTGCACCGGAGGTGTATCGCTTTACGCTGCGCATTCCGAGACCCTACACGATCGAGCATGCGAGGCAGTTCATGCACGTGCAGCGTGAAGCGTGGGCGAAGGGTGAAGGGCTGATCCTGGCGATTGCGCGGCGCGACGGGGACGAGGTGATGGGGACGGTTGGGCTGGAGATCAACCGGGCGATGGACCGGGCCGAACTGGGGTTCTGGGTGGGGGTGGAGCACTGGAACCGGGGCTACGCGACGGAGGCCGCGGGGGCGATGCTGGGCTACGGCTTCGGAAACCTGGGGCTGAATCGCATTTTCGCCGGGCATTTTGCGGGTAATGAAGCGTCGGCGCGCGTGCAGCAGAAACTGGGCATGAAGCGTGAGGGCGTGCTGCGGCAAGCGTTCAAGAAGGACGGCACGTATCACGATGACGTGATCTACGCGATCCTGCGCGGGGAGTTTGAGCCGGGAGTGGAGTGGACGATCCAGAGCGAGTAACCTCTCCCGATTTTGAGCAAGAGGGCTTTGCCATGAGCATGACAGTTTCCCAGGTCGCACAATTGTTCCCCAACCTCATGGACATCAAGTCGGCGGACCTTCGCGCCAGGGTCGCGGCGGTGTGGTCCGAGGCCATCGAGACTGGCTGCGGGGGCAAGGGATGGACGACGGAGGAACTGCGGGCGGTGCCATTCACGCTGCTGGCGGGGGACATCGATCTGCGCTATATCGAGCACCTGAACTCGTGCGCCAAGCAGTGCATCGCGATCGCGGGCGTGCTGAAGGAGGTGTTCGGCGATCGCATCCCGATCAACCTGGACTACCTCATTGCCGGCTCGCTGCTGGCCGACGTGGGCAAGCCGCTGGAGTTTGACAAGGACGCCAGCGGACGGGTGATCAAGGGGCATTTTGGCCAGATGCTGCGTCACCCGTTCAGCGGGGTGGCTTTGTGCTACAAGCATGGCATTCCGCCGGAGGTGATGCACATTGTCGCGACGCACAGCCACGAGGGCGACAAGGTGGAGCGCTCGATCGAGAGCATCATCTTCCATCACGCCGACTTCGTGGACTTTGACATCGCCAAGTACCTCGGGAAGAAGCGGTAGTTCGGACACCGTGTCGACAAGGAAGCGTTCGTTCCCGAGAGAACCTTCGCTCCAGCGTATGAGGTGCACGGCTACCATTCCCTCCCGGCCCATTTGGCCGGCTCGCTTCGGAGGCTTCCATGAAAAAAGTGCTTGTTCTCGGCGGCGGCAAGGTCGGTAAGTCCGTCGGTGAAATGCTTCTGGCGCTCGGGCGCGGCGATTTCCAGGTGACGTTGGCCGACCGCGAGAAGTCGAATCTTGCCGAGGCAGAAGGGAACTTCAGGCGTCTCAGGACGCTGGTGCCGCACAAGGTGGAGTTCGCCACGCGGCAGATTGACGCGACCGATCGCAGCGCGGTGCGCGACCTGCTCAAGGGGCACGACTATCTGATCTGCATGCTGCCGTTTGACCTGGTGGCTGGCATCGCGGAGATGGCCAACGAACTGGGGGTGCACTACTTCGACGTGACAGAAGACGTGGAGACGAGCGAGAAGGTCAGGGCCATCGCCGACCAGGGGCGAGCGAAGGTGGCGCTGGTTCCCCAGTGCGGGCTGGCGCCCGGGTACATCGCGATCGCGGCGTACGAGATCGCGCGACAGTTCAGCGAGATCCATGAACTGACGCTGCGTGTGGGCGCGTTGCCGCAATATCCGACCAACGCGCTGTTCTACAACGTGACGTGGTCGGTGGCGGGGGTGGTGAACGAGTACTGCGAACCGTGCAACGTGATGCTAGACGGCAAGTACGCCAAACTTCCCGCGCTCGAGGGTCTGGAGACCTTCAGTTTCGAGGGTGTGGGGTACGAGGCGTTTTACACGTCGGGCGGGGTCGGCTCGCTCATCGACACGCTCATTAGTGAGAAGCGTACCGTGGACGAGACGCGCATCGCGTACAAGACCATCCGCTACCCAGGGCACCGCGACCTGATGAAGTTCCTGCTGCAGGATCTGCGTCTGGGCGTCGAGCACGCCAGGCCGGCAGCCAACGGGCGCGTGTTTGACCGGCGCCTGGCGATGGACCTGCTCGACCACGCGATCGCGCGCACGCTGCAGGACGTGGTGATTGTTTTCATCAACTGCATCGGCGTGAAGGATGGCTTCCGGCAGCAGGTCAACTTCCGTCGGTCGCTGCACGCGGTGAACATGTTCGGTCGGGTGTGGCCGGCGATCGAGTACACCACGGCTGCGGGGGTTTGTGCGATGGTGGAACTGCACCGCCTGGGGCACATTCCGCAGACGGGCTTCATCAAGCAGGAGGCCTGCTCACTGGGCGAGTTCAACAAGACCATCTTCGGGTTGGCGTACGAGGGCCCGGAGAAGATCGAGTGCGCGGTGCTGTCGGGAAAGAAGTAGGTCGGGTTTCTCTTCGGCGACAGTCGCCGTCGAGGCTGGAGTTTCAACCGGCGGGTGCCGTGCGTACACGGTTCTCGGGGCTGGCAGGGCAGACATGCAAGAGCCCTCAGGGGCGCTGAGGGCTCAACCGCTTCGATCGTTGGATTCTGGCCGTCCCGGGAGGGGCGGATCACCCCGGAAGGCTTCGGCCCGGAGAGCCGATCGACCCGAACGCCCTCCGACAGGGCCCGGAAACCGGCGACTCCGATATTCGCACTTCATCGGGCCGCCCCGTTCTTCTATAATGCCCCCAAGAGAGGAGATACTCCATGATTCGTCCGTCTGTCCTCGTCCTGGCGGCCTGCGCGCCGGTTGCCTTCGCTCAGCAGTACGAGTTCACAGTCACTTCGGGCAGCGCCACCGTCGAGGGCACGACCACGATCACGACGGCCGGCAGCCTGATCGGCGACTACGACCCCGACACCAACCCGGAGGGTACACAGACTCGTCCGGGGCTGTTCGGAGGTTCTGGGAACAACCCGATCCCGGCATCGGCAGACTTCCTGCTGGAAACGGGCGGACAGACAAGTCCGACGGGGTCATTTGCGCTTTCGGCCGATTTGGGAGCGGGTGCGGTGTCGGTGTCCGGGCTGTTGCTGGACCTGCTGGGCGGGGATGATCTTCCGGCCGAACTGGCGGTGACGCTGCTTTACAGCACCTTCCGCACGTTCAACCCGACCTTCCTCTATCCAGGCGGGATTCCGATCACGATTCCGCTGGGGCAATTGGGGGCGATCACAGGGGCGACGGTCGAGCAGACCGATCCGGGCGTGGGGGTTCTGACGCCGACGGGCGATCCCAACGTTTTCGACTTGACTGTGGCCGTGCCAGTATCGATCACGTTCGGCGTGGAGTTGACGCCGATTGGTGGCGATCCGGTGGTGCAGGAGATTGGTCCTTTCCCGGCGTTTCTTCCGCTTGCCGGGCAGTTCATCGTGGTGAACGACTCGACGGCGCAGGTGTCGCTGGTGATCGAAGAGCAGCAGGGGGAGCAGGTGATTCCCATTGATCCGCCGCTGGAAATGCCCGCGCTGCCGCTGGAGTTGCCCACGCTGGGCAGCGCGACGGCGGGGGTGATCCTCACGCTGTCGGCCGACTCAATCACGATCTCGACGATACTGGGGGCGAGCATCACGGCGACTGGGGTGAATGTGTCGTGCGAGGCCGACTGGAACGGAGACGGACAGTTGAACTTCTTTGACGTTCAGGCGTATCTGGCGGATTTCTCGGCCCAGAATTCGCGGGCTGACCTGGCGCCGGACGGGCAGTTCAATTTCTTCGACGTGCAGAGGTTCCTTTCGATGTTCAGCGCGGGATGCTCGGACACCTGAGAGCCGCGTGCCGACAGGCGGCGTGAATCGGCTCGGAGAGCCGATCTACCCAGGGGCGCCCCGGGGGCGCTCCGGAGGGACGGAGTACCCGCCAACGTCTGATCGAACTGCGGGCGGCGGGGCCCGTACCATTTTGCAAGGAGGCGAACATGCAGATTCAGATCAACTACGCGGGTGTTGCCCCGAGCGATGCCCTCAGCACGCACATCGAGTCCTCCGTCGGGCATGCCATTGGTCGCTTTTCGGAGCGCATCACGCGCGTCGAGGTGCACGTCCGGGATCTGAACAGCGGGAAGAAAGCCGGTCCGAACGACAAACGTTGCCTGATCGAGGCGAGGCCCGCGCATGCCGATCCCATCGCCGTTGAGCAGGAAGGCGATGATTATCACGCCGTGGTGACCGGGGCGGCCGAGAAACTGGGTCGCGCGGTGAAGAAGCACTTCGAAAAGTTGAACGGTCGCTGAAGCGAGGGCCGGGGAAGGTCAGCGCCAGTGCTTGAGTCCGCCGGCCAGTGACCACACGTTGGCGATGCCTTCATTGCGAAGGAAACGTGCGGCGTGGAGGGAACGCTGCCCATGCGCACAGACGATGATTAGGTCGGCCTGGGCGGCCCGGGCGCGCAGGGCTTCGACGCTGGCGGGAATCTGTCCGAGCGGCAGGTGCTCGCTGGGGGTGACTCCGGGGCGAGAAAGTTCGGCGGCCTCGCGGCAGTCGATGACGTGGACGGGCGGGCCGTCCTTGAGGCGGGCTTGCAGGTCGGCGGCGGAAATCTCGTAGGGATTGGGGCCGCGGTGGAAGATACCGAGCAAGCCGCGGGAACGTTCAGTCATGCGCAGGTGCCTCCGCGTCGCTCACCTTTTGTCCTTCGGCGGAAACCCGGTTGTCAGCGTCGAGTGGCGGGATTGAGCCGGCGATGGTGGCGCCGGGGCGTGAGCGCTTGTAAAGCATGGCCTTGGTCGGGCTCATATAGGAGCCGGGCGGATCGCGGAAGACATTGACGGGCATGGCGAAGATGTTGAACACTCCGACGAACGGTGCGGCGGCGCCTTCGATGCGGCGTCCTCGCCGGTCGGTGGACACGTCCAGAGCCGACTCGACCGTGGGATAGAGGAAGCGGTCGCGCGGCGACTTGCTCACGTAGCGCAGGTCGATGCGGCGCTGCGGGCCGTGCACGGTTCCGTCGACGGGGACCAGCACGTCGATGGGCTGCCAATCGAGACGGGAGAGGGAACGGGCACTCGGCGTGATGTTGGTGGGCACGTCTGGCGCGGCTTTGCCGGTGAGGGTGGTGATTTGGCATGAAGAGCCGATGGTGTTGCGGTCGGCCAGTGTGCGGTTGTAGCACCCGGCGCTGGGCAGCAGCGCGAGCAGAGCCAGCGCGAGGAGGAGTGGGGATTCAGTCGGTCTGGTCATGTTCGATCGTACCCAGCACGGACTCGAGGGCCGAGCGGGCGGTGTCCTCGTCGAAGCCGCGTGAGGCGAGAAGGCGGAACAGGCGGGCGGCGGCCTTGTGAGGGTCGGCCCGGTCGGCGGGGCGCAGACGCTGCCGGACGAGGGCCACGGCTTCGGCCAGGGGGTCGATGGCATGGGCGTCGGCGGCGGCGGCGACGGAACCAGGATCGATCCCGGCGCGTTCGAGTTTGGCGCGGGCAATGCCGGCGCGGGCAGGCCCGCGGGAGGTTTCGGACTCGAATAGTCGCGTGGCGAAGGCCTGATCGTTCACAAGCCCGTCGCGTTCGAGTTCATCGAGGGCGGCGTCGAGGTGACGCGGATCTGCTGCGTGCGGAACGAGTTTGTTGCGCAGTTCGAGACGGGCGTGGGCGCGGCGTGTCAGCAGCCGCAGGGCGCGGTGCTTGAGAGCGTCGATTTCGGCGGCATCGCGTGCGGCCGCAAGTGCGTCGTCGTCGAGCGTGCGCCCGTGGCGCAGATGCAGTTTGACGCAGCGCGACTCATGCAGGTCGAGCGTGCATCCGTCGGAGAGCACGAGGCGCACCCAATGCGGGCGTCTGGGCAGAGGGCGGATCGACTCGATGCGCGGGTCGAAGAGCATGGGGAAGGGTAGAGCGGGCGGGATGCAAGAGCCCGCAGCGTCCGCGAGGAATCAGGTCACAGGCGATCGCCCCCAGACGTGAACCCGTCATGTGGGCGTGCCGCCGACGTTGGGTCTTGGAAGTCGGTGCACGGGGCGAGAGGCTTGGGGCACCGGGTTCGCGAGGCCGAACTCGGTGGCATGGAAGACGGTGCCACCGTCCACAGAACTCGGTGCGGTCGGCCGCTCACACAGTCTTCACAGTGTGAAACCTGACGGTGGCGGGCGTTGTCGGTATGCTGGCGGCACCATGAAGAAGACGATTGCGATGGGTGTGTGTGCGGCGCTGGCGTGCGTGAGCGCGGGACAGGACAACATCGGGCACCAGCGGCATTTTCACCGGCACGGGCAGCCGCACGAGACGGTGCCGGCGGATGCAACACGGTTCATGACGAATCGCGGGAGCGGGGCGGATCTGAGCCTGCCGAAGGAGGACGACGCGTTCTTCTTCGTGGTGTTCGGCGATCGCACGGGTGGGCCGGCGGAGGGAGTGAGCGTGCTGGCCGACGCGGTGCGGGACACAAATCTGCTCGAACCCGATTTCGTGATGACGGTGGGCGATCTGGTGCAGGGGTACAACCAGACCGAGGCGTGGATGGAGCAGATGAGAGAGTACAAGGGGATCATGGGGCAGTTGCTGTGCCCGTGGTTCCCGGTGGCGGGCAATCACGACATCTACTGGCGCGGCGAAGGGCCGAAGCCGGCGGGCGAGCATGAGAGCAGTTACGAGATGCACTTCGGGCCGCTGTGGTACGGGTTCAAGCATAAGAACTGCGGGTTCATTGCGCTGTATTCGGACGAGGGGAACCCGGCGACGGGTGAGAAGAACTTCAACAAGGCTGAATGCAACTTGATGAGCGCGGAGCAGTTGGGGTGGCTGAAGCAGACGCTGGCCGAGTTCAAGGAACTCGATCATGTGTTTTTGTTTCTGCATCATCCGCGGTGGATCGGGGGGAACTACGGGAACACATGGGAACCGGTGCACCAGGTGCTGGTCGAGGCGGGGAACGTGACGGCGGTGTTCGGGGGGCACATCCACAACATGCGATCGGATCCGCGTGACGGGATCGAGTATGTGTCGCTGGCGACGGTGGGCGGGGCGCAGCCGGGGACGGTACCGGAGGCGGGATATCTGCACCAGTTCCACATCGTGACGGTGCGGAAGGGGCAGATTGCGATGGCGGCTGTGCCGGTGGGCGAGGTGATGGACGTGCGTGAGATCACCGGCGAGTTGAGCCGCGAAACCGTGAAATTGGCGCAGATGAAGCCGGCCATCGCCGGCGGGGTGACAATCTCGGCGGATGGGAGCGGCGGTGGGGAGGTTCGGGCAACCTTGAAGAACCCGACATCACGGGCGATCGAAGTGGTGTTCGCGCCCGAGTCGCCCGACAACTGGTGGACCTATCTGCCCGATCACGCGCACGCGGTGATTGAGCCGGGCGTGGAGCGGGCGTTTGTGTTCCGCATCGACCGGCTGGGGGGCGTGATCAACGACCGGTTCCGTCCGGCGGACCTCGTGGTGTCGATGGATTATCTGGCGGCCGGGCATCGGTACGCGATCCCGGAACAGCGGGTGATGGTTCCGATGGAGATCAGTCTGTCGGCGCCGGGCAGACCGGAGAGAGAGAGCGTTTTGGCACTGGATGGGAAGACCGGGCACCTGGAGTTGCGTGCGGACCAGGTGTCGGTGAAGGAAGGGCCATTGACGGTGGAATGCTGGATGCGGGCGGAGAAGTTCGGCGACCGCGTCGGGCTGCTCACGAAGACGGAGAACTCGGAGTATGGAATTTTCGTGAGCAAGGGACGGCCGACGTTTTCAGTGCATCTCAACGGACGGTACGTGGAGGTGGGGGGAAGGGACGGCGACTTGAAGTCGGGGCAGTGGTATCACATGGCCGGGGTATTTGACGGGCGTGAGGTGCGGCTTTATGTCGACGGCGCCTTGGTGGAGGCGAAGGCGGGGAGCGGAAAGCGGACGATGAACGCGCTGCCGCTGATGATCGGGGCGGACGTGACGGGCGAGGGAGGGATGATCAGTCCGTTTGAGGGGCGAATGGATGGGGTGCGGATTTCGGAGACGGCGCGGTACGCGGGAGTGAGTTTCCGCCCGGTGCGGCGGCTGGAGAGCGATGGAGACACGGTGCTGCTGCTGAACTTCGACGGGCAGGTGGGCCCGTGGGTGTACGACGAGTCGGGTCGCGGGGCGCACCCGATGATGGGCGTTGGCGCGCGGCTGGTGGAGGAGTAGCGCAAGGAGCGGGCGAGACGGAAACGGCGTGAACAGCCCTTTCCCTCCAAGGGCAGAAGGGAGGAACTTGGTACAATTCGGTCATGTCCACTGAGCCGTTTGTGACGCTGGCGATCGCCATTGGCGTGGGGATGCTGGTGGGATTGCAGCGTGAGCGATCGAGCGCGGGGTCGCACATCGGGGGGATTCGGACTTTTCCGCTGGTGACGGCGCTGGGGGCGCTGTGCGCGATGGTGAGTGGGGATGTCGGCCCCTGGCTGGTGGCGGTGGGGTTTCTTGGCGTGGTGGCGACGGCTGTGCTGGGAAACGTGGTGAGCATCACGCGCGGCGACCCCGAGCCTGGGATGACGACGGAAGTGGCGATGCTGCTGATGTTCGTGGTCGGCGTGGTTCTGGCGATGGATATGCGAGAGGTGGCGGTGGCGGTGGGGGTGGGCACGGCCATCCTTTTGCAGTTGAAGGAGACGCTGCACGGGCTGGTGAGGAAGATCGGGGACCAGGACATTCGGGCGGTGCTCCAGTTTGCGCTCATCACGTTCATCGTTCTGCCGGTGCTGCCGAACCAGACCTATGGGCCTTTCGAGGTGTGGAACCCGTATCGCATCTGGTTGATGGTGGTGCTGGTGGTCGGGCTCAGCCTGTTCGGCTACGTGGCCTTGCGACTGTTCGGGGGGCGGCAAGGGGCGGCGGTTGCGGGCGTTTTGGGAGGTTTGATTTCGAGCACGGCGACGACGGTGAGCGCGGCCCGTCGGATCAAGCAGGCGCCGGAAGGAATGGGTCTGATGCGCTCGACGGTGGCGGTGCTGATGCTGGCCACTGCGGTCATGTACGTGCGCGTGGGGGTGCTGATCGCGATCGTCGCGCCGAATCAGGTGCGTGTCATGGCGCTGCCGCTTGGCGCCGTTGGGGCCGTCGTCATCGTGTTGGCGCTGATGTCGCTCACGCGGGTGAGGAACGGGAGCGAGCACGCGGCCGAGCACCAGAACCCGGCGGAGTTGAAAGGCGCGTTCGTGTTCGGGGCTTTGTACGCGGTGATTCTGTTGGTGGTGGCGGCGTCGAAGCACTGGTTCGGGGACGCGGGCCTGTTCGCGGCCGCGGGCATCAGCGGGCTGACGGACATGGACGCGATCACGCTTTCAAGCGCGCGGCTCGCCGAGCGCGGGATGCTGGACGGCGCGGTAGCCGGACGCGCATTGTTGCTGGCGTCGCTCTCGAATCTGGTGTTCAAGACGGGGCTGGCGTGGGGACTGGGGGGACGACGGCTGGCGCTGGAATTGGCGGTGTGGTTCGCGGTGATCGGGGGAGTGACGGTGGCCGTGTGGGTGTTTGCGACGTAGCGTTCAGGCCAATCGGCCAGTGCGCAGAGCAGCGGAAGCGGGGCTGCGGGTGTCTGCTTTTTTGGATGTTGCGGGGCTGGTTTCGCTGCTCAGGCGGGCGTGCAGAATTCCGATGAAACGCCTGCCTTTCAGCGGGTGGAACCTATACTCGCGTTGATGAACGCGCCCACTTCTCAAGCCTGGCACGCCGTCTCTTCGGTGCAGGTCGCACGCGAACTTGGGAGTGATCCGCACGTTGGGTTGTCTGCTGCCGAGGCCGCTGCGCGGCTGGAGCGAGACGGGCCGAACACGATATCGGCCAAGCGTGGCAAGCCGTGGTGGCTTCGGCTGCTGCTGCAGTTTCACGCGCCGCTGGTGTACATCCTGCTGGTGGCGGGGAGCATCACGCTGTGGCTGGGAGAGTTTGCCGACAGCGCGGTGATCTTCGGAGTGGTGGTGGTCAACGCGATTGTGGGATATGTGCAGGAGCAGAAGGCGATTGCCGCAATCGACGCGTTGGCCCGCTCGATGCGGATCGAAGCGACGGTGAAGCGGGATGGGGAACGCCGCAGGATCGAGGCGGCGGCGCTGGTGGTCGGCGACGTGGTGCTGCTCGAGCCGGGGGACAAGGTTCCGGCGGACGTGCGGCTGATTGATGGAACGGTGAAGGATCTGCGCACGGACGAGTCGATGCTCACCGGGGAAAGCAAGGCCGTGTCAAAGGATCCGGCCGCGATGCCCGAAGAGACGCTGCTGGCCGATCGCCGCTGCATGACGTATGCCGGTTCGCTGGTGACGCGAGGCACGGGCGAGGGGTTGGTGGTGGCGACCGCCGACGCCACCGAGGTGGGGCGCATCAACGAGATGATCTCGTCAGCGGAGGAAATCGCCACACCGCTGACAAGGAAGATCGCTTCGTTCAGCCACATGCTGCTGTGGGCGATCATCGCAGTGGCAGCGTTGACGTTTGTCGTCGGGTTGGCGCGGGGGAACTCGGCTCAGGAGATGTTCAAGGCGGCCGTGGCGCTGGCGGTGGGGGCGATCCCGGAGGGCCTGCCGGCGGCGGTGACGATCATGCTGGCCGTGGGAGTGGCCCGCATGGCGGGGAAGAAGGCGATCATCAGAAAACTTCCCGCGGTGGAGGCGCTTGGGTCGACCACGGTGATCTGCTCGGACAAGACCGGAACGCTCACGCAGAATCAGATGACGGTGCGTGCGGCGTGGAACGTGGGTGTCGAGTACGAGTTTGGCGGCGGGGGGTATGACCCGGCGGGCGAAGTGAGCGTTGCAGGCGCGGCGGACCCTGCGCGTGCGGAAGACCACCGGGCGCTGCTGGAATTGCTCAAGTGCGGGGCGCTGTGCAACGACGCGGTGTTGGTCGCCAGCGAAGGGCGGTGGGAGATCCACGGCGACCCGACCGAAGCGGCGCTGGTGGTGGCGGCTCGCAAACTCAAGGGTGTCGATCTGTCGCGGGAGGCTCTGGCAGCAGGCTTCCCGCGAGTGGACGTGATCCCCTTCGAGTCGGATCGCCAGTACATGGCCACGCTTCACGCGAAAGCACCCGAGAGCGGCGGCGAAGCGAGAGATCGAGTGATATACGTGAAGGGCTCGGTGGAGCGGGTGCTCGCAATGTGCGATTCAGCGGTGGATGCACATGGGCGGGCCATCGGGCTGGATGTGGACGTCGTGCACGCAGCGGCCGCGGCGCTGGCAGCCCGGGGGCTGCGAGTTCTGGCCTTTGCCCGGGCAGAGGCGGCGCCGGGTACGAGCCACCTGACGGCTTCGATGGTCGAGCGCGGGCTGACGTTCCTGGGTCTGCAGGGGATGCTCGACCCTCCGCGTCCCGAGGCGATCGATGCTGTCGCCGCCTGCCAGCAGGCCGGGGTGCGTGTGAAGATGATCACGGGCGACCACGCGCTGACGGCGGCGACGATCGCGGGGATGATCGGGATTGACGGTGCCGGGTCGCACACGGCGGGACAAGCCGACGGCCGGCCGCGCATCCTGACGGGAGCCGAAATGGCCGCGATCGCGGACGAAGAACTTCCGGCCCGCGCCGAGGAAACGGCGGTGTTTGCGCGCATGACGCCGGAGCAGAAGTTGCGTCTGGTGAAGGGACTGCAATCGCGCGGTCACATTGTCGCCATGACCGGCGACGGGGTGAATGACGCTCCGGCCCTGCGGCAGGCGGACATCGGCGTGGCGATGGGTATTGCGGGTACCGAGGTGGCCAAGGACGCGGCCGACATGGTGCTGGCGGACGACAACTTTTCGACGATCGAGGCGGCGGTGGAGGAAGGCCGCAACGTTTTCAGCAATCTTACGAAGTTCATCCTTTGGACGCTGCCGACCAACGGGGGCGAGGCGTTCATCATTCTCGCTTCGATCGTGCTCGGCTGGCCGTTGCCGATCCTGCCCATCCAAGTGCTGTACATCAACATGTTCACGGCCATCCTGCTGGGCATGCCGCTGATTTTCGAGGCCAAGGAGCCGGGCGTGATGGCTCGCCCGCCGCGCGATCCGAACCGTCCGCTGTTGACCTTTGAACTTCTCATGCGCATCGGCCTGGTCTCGACTCTTCTGTGCGCGGGTGCGATGGGAGTGTTCCACTTGGAACTGGACCGGGGCATGAGCGAAGCCACGGCGCGAACCGCGGCCGTTTCCGTGATCGTCGTCGGCGAAATCTTCTATCTGTTCTCCAGTCGGGCGCTGCTGCGACCGGCGTGGACGGTGCCGCTGTTCTCTAACATGTGGCTGTGGGCGGGAATCATGGTGATGCTGGCCGTGCAGTTCATGTTCGCAAGCATCCCGATTGTCAATCGCGTGTTCCACACTGCTCCGCTCGACGGGCTTGCCTGGATTCGTGTCCTGCTGGTCGGCGTGGTGGTGCTGGTGGTGGTGGAGATTGAGAAGGCGTTTCGACGGGCAGTGGCCAAGTCGCCTGTCGCCAATTGGGTGTGACTGGACGAGCAGGGCCTCAGCGCGCTCCAGGCACCCCCAGACTGGTGGTGCCGTTGTGTGCTTTCGTGCCACTGGCGCTTTGATGCATCGCGTGAATCCGGTTTGGAGGGGGCGGCGAAGTGGTAGACGTCGTCCCCGTCGTGGGGTTCGGCGGCCAGAGTAGATGCAAACAGGAGATTATGGATGAACACGTCCTTTCGTGTCGGCGCGGTGGCTTTGTTGATGGCGGTGTGCGGGTCGGCCTCGGGGCAGGCGTGCAGTGCGACGGGCTGCAGCAAGATGACCGAGCAGGACAAGGTGCAGGAGGTGGCGTTTGCCGAGAAGGACATCGTCGACACGGCGGTGAGCGCGGGGAGTTTCAACACTCTGGCCGCGGCGTTGAAGGCGGCCGATCTGGTTTCGGCCCTCAAGGGCGCCGGCCCGTTCACGGTGTTTGCACCGACGGACGAGGCGTTCGCCAAGTTGCCCGCTGGGACGGTGGAGACGCTGCTCAAGCCGGAGAACAAGGCCAAGTTGCAGGCGATCCTGCTTCATCACGTGGTCTCCGGCGAGGTGAGGGCGTCCAGGGCCGTGAAACTGACTGGTGCGATGACGCTGGGCGGGCAGCGGGTGGAGATCAACGCCGGCAACGGGCGTGTGACTGTGGACGGGGCCAACGTGGTGAAGGCAGACGTGCTGGCCTCAAACGGCGTGATCCACATCATCGACCGGGTGATCCTGCCGGCGGACAAGAACATCGTGGAAACGGCGGCGGCGGTGGGTTCGTTCTCGACGCTGCTGGCTGCGGCCAAGGCAGCGGGGCTGGCCGAGTTGCTGGGCAGCGCCGGCCCGTTCACGGTGCTGGCGCCGACGGATGCAGCGTTCGAGAAGTTGGGGAAGAGCACCATCGCGGACCTGCTCAAGGTTGAGAACAAGGACAAACTGGCTACGGTGCTGAAGTACCACGTCATCCCGGGGCGTGTGGACGCGGGGACGGCCGTGAGCGCCGGCGCCGCGACGACCGCCCAGGGCGGCGAGGTGGTGTTCGGCATTCGCGACGGGCGCCTCGTGGTCAATGGTGTCGAAGTGATCGGGACGGATGTCGATGCATCAAACGGCGTGATCCATGTGATCGATACCGTGCTGCTGCCGGAGTGAGCGTGACTGCGATCTGCTGTCAACGCGGCATGATGGTACGAGATGTGCTAAGATCGTCGCAGCGTTCGAAAGGACTCTGCGACGTGTTGTCGGAAAGCGTGCTCGAACGAGTGGCGGCGGGAGACCAGCGGGCGGTGCAGGAGTGCATCGACGCCTATGGCGGGCTGGTCTGGTCGCTCGCGCGGCGGTTTTTCCGGGACACCGCCGAAGCCGAGGACGCTGTGCAGGAGGTCTTCCTGTCGCTGTGGAAGACGGCGCACCGGTTTGATCCGAAGGTGGCGTCGGAAGCGACGTTCGTTGCAATGGTCGCGCGTCGCCGACTGATCGATCGGCTGCGCAAGCGGACACGACACCCGGAGACGGCGATGGAGACGACCGAAGTCCCGATGGGCCGATCCGAAAAGATGGAGATGCATGACGAGGCGCGATGGGCGCTGGAGGCATTCTCTGAACTGGGCGACGATCAGCAGCGTGTGCTGCGGATGGCGATTCACCACGGGTTGTCGCATGAGCGGATCGCCGAGTCGACGGGGATGCCTCTGGGGACGGTGAAGACGCATATCCGTCGCGGGCTGATCAGGGTGCGGGAAGTGCTGGAAGAACGTCGCGCGCGGACGACGGAGCGCGTGGTGGAGCGTGCGTCATGAGTTTGCAGCGTGCCGACCATGACAGGTTGTTCGACCTGCTCGCCGCCCGGGCGACGGAAGGGCTGTCGGACCAGGCCCAGCGCGATCTGGAAGCCGAACTCTCGCGGGCGGGCGTCTCCGAGATTGACATGCTCGATGAGGCGAGCGCGGCTCTCGACGTGGCATTGTTCGGTGCCGAAGAGGCGATGCCGCCCGGCTTGCAGAGCAAGGTGCAATCCGCGGGCATCGCTTGGATCAGCGAGCAGCAGCGGGTGCAGGATCGGGGGCCTCTGAAGTTCTCACAAAAGCAGGCGACGGTGTCGATGGGCGTGGGGGGCTGGCTGGGCTGGCTTGCGGCCGCGGCTGCGATCGCGTTCGCGGTGCTGGCCAACCTTCCGACGCGACCGGCGACGCCCGAGGAACGTCGTGCCGCGCTGTTGAGCGTGGCTGACGTGCGCCAGGCGGGCTGGGTGTCGCTGCCCGACAGCCCGCTGGCGGCGCCGGCGGCTCACAAGTATGACCGCGGCATCTCGGGCGATGTGGTGTGGAGCGACGCGCGCGACGAGGGATACATGCGGATCTCGGGTCTGGCGCCCAATGACCCGACGCAGTACGAGTACCAGTTGTGGATATTCGACGCCGCGCGCCCGGTGGGCGATCTTCCGCAGTTCCGGGTGGAGGGGCTGCCGGAGTTGCTCACGCAGAGGCCGGTGGACGGCGGGGTGTTCGATGTCGCCACGAGTGGGGAGGTGGTGATCCCGATTCACGCGAAGTTGCCGGTGGGCAAGGCGGTGATTTTCGCGGTGACGGTGGAGCCGCCGGGAGGCTCGGTGGTGTCGCAGCGCGACGTGGTGTTCCTGACGATCCTTCCGGGGTGAGACAGTCTTTGGCGCAAGAAAACGAAAGCGGACGGGATGGTGCATCCCGTCCGCGTGGTGTCTTGGTATTGCTCGCTCAACGCTGATTCAGGATCAGCGGCGACGACGGGCGGCCACAACGCCCAGCCCGAGGAGAGCCAGCGAGGCCGGCGCGGGCACGACCTTGGCGGTGAAGGTGACCGGGGTGTCACCACTGATCATGTTGAGGACGAGGCCATTGCCCACGAGGATGTCACCGAAGGTCCACTGGAGCACACTGCCGTCGCCGGAGATGGGTCCGATGGAGGTGGTCATATCCCATGCCGCGAAGACGCCGCTGACCGGGCCGTTGAACAGGTCGGCGCCGTCCAGTCCGGCGCGGGAGAAGCCGACGAGTTGCCCGTCGTTGTTGACGAAGGTGCGGGTGGGGGTGAGGAAGTCGTAGGTTCCCACGCCCTCGATCCAGATGGAGGCGGAAGTGTGGTCGATGTAGTAGCCAAAGCCCATGTTCACGCGGTCGGCGGTGTTGCCGACGGCCGTGATGACGAAGTGGACGGGGGCGGTGAGCCCGAAGTTTTCGCCGTCCAGGAAGCCGCCGCCAGTGCCCTCGTGGGTGAACTCGATGGGTGCGGCCGAAGCGGCCCCCGCCAGCGCGGCAACAAGACCAGTGACAATCCAGTTCTTCATCTCAACATCCTCTCAAGGTGTTTAGGGGAGGGTGATGGGCGCGGGCGACGGTTGAACAGGCTTGGAATCTCCCGCGTTCCCTCGGTATGGAAGAGTGCGGTGGCTCGGATGCACCCCCCGTTTCATCCGACCGCACGGAACTGACCACTGCGCGGAGGCCTGGCTCCCAAGGACTCTGCGACTGACCTCGGCCAGTCACGCAGGCCTGGCCGGATGTGAAGCGTCTGATTTCTCCAAGACTCACGCTCGACTTGACCGGGCCGGACCGGGTCGGAGGGTGGGTTTGCAGGTCTCAGGCTGAAACGAGCAACGCGAGACCAACCCACCCGGCCTCGCGTTGCCGTTTGACTCGTCATTTGCTCGACGACAATGATACCCCCTAAAGCGGCGGCCTCCAAGGCGAGAAGCGGTTTTTGCGAAGCAGAGTCGCTCAACGACGTGCATATCGGGCGTGCCAGCGCCACTTGTCGGGGTCAGGCCGCGATCGCGTGGCGAGTATGGCGACGATGACATGCGCATGAAGGGAGGACGTTTGGGAGTTCCAGTTCGGCCGGGAGTTGGAGGGAAGCGGTTGATCCCCCACCTGCACTTGGATCGACCTCCGGCATAGGGCATCGAACCCATTGGGATCGCTCTTGAGCAGACGGCGGCCAGATGGGAAGACGGGCGTTACCCTCGATCCGCCAAGAGGTCGGTTGCCAGGGCGGTCTGGCGTGGAGTGCCTGACGGGGAAAGCGGATCGTGACGTGGTCTTTGCAACTCGAGGTCGATCGGAAAGCGGGTTGCTCCCGGGATGAAGGGAAGTCACGGCCGCTCGGAGTGCGAGGGCTGGAAGTGGATGCCGCGTTGGGCGAGTTGTTGGAGCAGGTCTGCGACGAGAGCGTGATCGGAAGCGAAGCGCTCGGGGGGAAGGACGCCGGGTGTGTTGAGGCGGCCGGAGGCGATGCGACGGGCCACGATGGCGCAGGGGAAAGCAGTCGTGCGTGACATGCTCGTGAATCCGGTGGCCGGATCGAGTTGGTCGAGCAGATCCCAGGTGAGGCGGACGCGGCGACCGTGCTTCGTGCCGTCGGCGAGGACGCGCATGATGGTCAGGTCGGGCTCGCCCGGCTGGTAGGTCCACATGGGGAACATGAGAGTGCTGAGCAGGTCGAGGGGGCGGACGGAGAGGCCGTTGACCTGGACCGGTTCTCTTGAGAACAGGCCGATGGCACGAAGGACGCGCATGAGTTCGTAGTGCCCGGGATAGCGGAGCGTCTTTTCCTTCATGTTCGGGACGGAGAGCGTTTCGGTCAGCGAGCGCAGACCATCGGTGTTGACGGCTTCGAGGGAGCCAATGCCGGGGAAGTCAAGCAGTTCCGGCTCGGTGAGTGCCTCGCGGATGACGGTGCGGCCGTTTTCGACGATGCGGACGGGGCGCGTGTACTCCTCGATGACGTCGGATGGGGCAAAGCCGGCCTTGTATTGGAACGGCCAGCGGCGCTCGCGAGGGAGTCCGCCGACGTAGATTTCTATGTTGTCGCACGAGTCGAGGAGAGAGACGGCGTACCCGGTGAGGAGGTTGGACATGCCCGGGGCGACGCCGCAGTCAACGACCGCGGTGACGCCGCTTTTTCTGGCCAATTCGTCGAGTTCGAGGGCGCTCTCGGGCATGAAGGAGATGTCGGCGTAGTTCTTTCGTGCATCGATGACGGTGCGGAGGGTCTGGAAGCCCAGATGACTGGCCAGGGCGCCGAGGACGATGTCGAAGGGCTCGAGGGCCCTGGCCAGGGCGCGGGTGTCGGAGAGGTCGAGGTGCAATGTCCTGACGCGCCCTCCGGAGCGTTGATGAGCCAGTTCGAGGGCCTGCGGGCGGGCGTCGGCGACGGTGACTCGGAATGAAGGGTCGGACGAGAGGTCGGCGCACATGACCGAGCCGACCATGCCGGCTCCGAGAACGATGGCGTTGGGCATGCGGGGCTCCTTGGGGAGGATGGTAGAGGCCGGCGGGGTGGGTCGGGAACCAGCATGTCTGGACCGTCGGCATCGGCGGCGCAAAGGGCCCGTGTGGGAACGAGGGCCGGGAACGAGTGGTCGAGTGCGTGCCGAACCAGGAATCGGCGGCACCTTCAGGCCGGTTGGAAACCGGGCCGGACCCGTAGGCCACCTCCGCTTGGCTGCTCCAGCCACCTCCCCCGGCGGGGGAGTATCAGGTCGTTACTTCGTCGGGTATTCGAACACGCCGCGGCCGGTCTTGTCGCCGAGGCGCCCGGCGGTGACGAGTTGACGCAGCAGCGGGCAGGGGCGGTAGCGCTCGCTGTTCAGTCCTTCGGCCAGTACGTCCATGATGTGGGCGCAGGTGTCGAGGCCGATGAAGTCGGCCAGGCGGAGCGGGCCCATGGGGAAGTTGCAGCCGAGTTTCATGATGCCGTCGATGTCCTCGGGCCTGGCGACTCCCTCCATCCAGGCGTAGAAGGCCTCGTTGATCATGGGCATGAGAACACGATTGGAGACGAAGCCGGCGCGGTCGTTGGCGGGAAGGGCGGTCTTGCCCATCGCCTCGGCCAGTGCGATGACGCGGCGTGTGACGACGGGGTCGGTGGCCAGCCCGTTGATAACCTCGACCAGTTTCATCACGGGGACGGGGTAGAAGAAGTGCATGCCGATGACGCGCTGCGGGGTGCGCGTGGCGCCGGCGATTTTCGTGATCGAGATGGAACTGGTGTTGGTCGCGAGGATCTGTCCGCTGGTGCAGCGTTGGTCGAGGTCGGCAAAGATCTTGCACTTAAGGTCGACATTTTCGGACGCGGCCTCGATGACGATGTCGGCGTCGATGAGGTAGGTCATGTCGGTGACGTAGGTGAGGCGTTCGCGGGTTGCGTGGGCGTCGGCGTCGGACATTTTCCCTTTTTCGATGGCCTTGGCGAGCAGTTTGCCGTGGAGATCCTGGCACTTCTTGAGTTGGTCGACGGAGATGTCGTAGACGACGGTTTCAAAGCCGGCGGTGGCGCTGACCTGGGCGATGCCGCCGCCCATCTGACCGGAGCCGATGACCGCGACTTTTTTGACCTCGTGCATGGCGAACCCTCCGGGTTAGGAGTTGCAGGGAGACATTGTAGGGAGAAGCGGGCGGGGTGAGCGTGGCTTGACAGGCCTGGGCGGGTCGATGTTCGGGCTCGCGGGCGGCAGGCTCAACCCCTAAACTTGGCGAAGACAGAGGGAAGCGATCTGGGAGGTGTGCATGGCGCTGGGCAGCACGATCACGGGGCCGGGGCTTGATCCGCACGCGGTGACGATTTCAGGAATCGTGCTTGATCCGGTGTATGGGCCGGACGATCCGTGCGAGTCGCTGCGGCACCTTGGGCGCGACATCGCCGGTCCGGGCGAGTTTCCATACACGCGAGGGCTATTCCCCCATGGGTACCGGACGCGGCTGTGGACAATGCGGCAGTTTGCGGGCTTCGGCTCGGCCGACGACACGAACAAGCGTTTCAAGTACCTGCTCAAGGCGGCATCGACATCGACGAAGGCGAATACGGGGCTGTCGACGGCCTTTGACCTGCCGACGCTGATGGGGCGTGACTCGGACGACGCGCTGTGCGTGGGGGAAGTGGGCAAGTGCGGGGTGGCGATCTGCACGATCGAGGACATGCACCGGCTGTACGCCGACATACCGATCGACCGCGTGACGGTTTCGCAGACGATCAACGGCCCGGCGGCGGTGATCTGGGCGATGTACCTGGCACACGCGCTGCAGCGTGGGATCTCGTGGGACACGCTGGGGGGGACGATTCAGAACGACATACTGAAGGAGTTTCACGCGCAGAACGAGTTCATTTATCCGCCCGAGCCGTCGGTGAAACTGGTGGTGGACACGATCGAGTTCCAGAGCAAACTGGTGCCGAAGTGGCACAGCGTGTCGATCTCGGGGTATCACATCCGTGAGGCGGGTTCGACGGCGCCGCAGGAACTGGCGTTCACGCTGCGCGACGGGATGGAGTACGTCGAGGCGTGCCTGATGCGCGGGCTTGACATCGATGAGTTTGCCCCGCGACTGTCGTTCTTCTTCAACTCGCACAACGAGTTTTTCGAGGAGATCGCCAAGTTGCGTGCGGCCAGACGGATCTGGGCGAGGCGGATGCGCGACGTGTATGGCGCCAAAAGCCCCAAGTCGTGGTACATGAAGACGCACGTGCAGACGGCCGGTTGCTCGCTCACCGAGCAGCAGCCGCTGAACAACATCGTGCGGGTGGCCTACCAGGCGATGGCGGCGGTGCTGGGCGGGTGTCAGAGTCTGCACACCGACTCGATGGACGAGACGCTGGGCCTGCCGACCGAGCAGGCTGTGACAGTGGCGCTGCGGACGCAGCAGATTCTGGCGCACGAGACGGGCGTGACGCGGACGGCCGATCCGCTGGGCGGTTCGTGGTTCGTCGAGGCGTTGACCGATCGCGTCGAGGCCGAGGCTCTGGAGTTGATCGAGGAGATCGACAACATGGCCGGGGGCACGTGGCCAGCGTGTCAGAAGCACTGGCGAGCCGAACAGGGCGGTGGGGCGGTGGCTGGGATCAACCGGGGGTACTTCCGTCGGCAGATCGCCGAGGCGAGTTATCGCTTCAGCGAAGAGTGCGAAGCGGGCGACCGGATCATCGTGGGCGTGAATGAGTATGCCGACCCCGAAGAGAAACGCCCGATCGAAATTCTGACCATTCCCGACACGGTGGAAATCGAGCAGGTCGCGCGGTTGCAGCGCTTCAAAGCGGCGCGCGACGCCAAGGCGGTGGCGGCGGCGCTGTATCGCATCCGTGCCACATGCCGGGACGGAGATCCGGGCGGCGGATCGGAGGCTTCGCCGGCGTCGGGCTACCCCGCGTCCGCTTCGTCCCTGGGGCTGGACACGCACAACGTGATGCCGTCGCTGGTGAACGCGGCGCTGGCGGGGTGCACGCTAGGCGAGATGACGCAGGCGATGGCGGATATCTACGGACGCTACAGCGGCGGTCCGGAGTGGTGAAAAAGCGTGTGCTGGATCACCACTTTCGCAGGTGGGGCATGAGCCACAGCCACAGGCCGGTGAGCCAGAGGGAGAGCACGATCAGGGCGCTGGGGAGGAAGATTCCGAGTTTGGCGGCGGGATGAAAGTATGATCCGTCGTGGATGGACTCGATCAGGTCGCTTCGGCGGACAGCGTGCTTGAGCACCCGGCCCGTGGTGGCGCACACCTGTACCTCCCAGCCGCTTTCGCACTGGACTTTGACCACGCCGTCGCGGAGTCGCAGGTCGAGGCGGGAGATGTCGCCCCATTCGGCCACTCCGACCGCCGGGACCGAGGCGGCGGCTGCGAGTATCTGTTCAAAGGAAACGACGGGCGGATCGGCTGGTGCAGCGGCGGTGTGGGGCTGAATCCACTCGACCTGCTTCTTGAGGAGCAGGAGCACGCCGGAGCAGAGGACGACGAGCAGAGGCAGGGCCGAGGCGATGGCCCCCCAGCGATGGAGTTTGCGGGACCACTTGTTGATGTTTGTCTTGAGGCCGGGCAAGGGTAACCCTCCGATGTGACGGAGGATAAGCGGTTGGCCGGGCGGGTGATGGGGCCGTCCGCCGGGCGCGTGAACTCGCCCCTAGACTTCTGACCCGGGTTTCGGGGCAGCAGAGGCGGTGTGCGCTATGGACGAACGGATCAAAGGGATCAAAGAGGGTGCCGGCCGCGAAGAATCGCGGATCAACGAGGACCTTCTTGAGTTTCTGCAAAAGTGGAGCACTCCGGCGCTGATGGTGCTTGCGGGCATCGCGGTGGCCTACTGGGGCTGGAACAAGTACAAGCAAATGCAGGTGGCCAAGGTCAACCAGGCGACCAGCGCGTACACATCGGCCACAGTCGGCGGGCCGGCTAACCCGGACACGCTGGGCAACATTGCCCGCGAGTACGCGAACGTGCGCTCGTTCGGGCTGCTGGCCAAACTCGACCTTGCCGACGTGTACCTGCTGGCGGTGCAGCGTGGGCTGGCGCCCGGGGTGGAGTACACGCCGGGGGCCGAACTGGCGCCGGGCGACGTGCTCGACGAATCGGGCAGGGCGATGTACCTGGAGCGGGCGGGCAAACTGTACCGCGAGGTATTCGACGCGACCGGATCGGCCTCGGGCAAGGAGCCGCTGGCGATCGAGGCGTTGTTCGGGATGGCGGCGGTGGCGGAGACCAGCGGGGACTTCGAGGGTGCCAGGACGCATCTGCGCAAGGCCAAGGAACTGTGCGAGAAGGTGAACTACGAAGCGGCGGCCATCGTGGCGGAGAAGCGGATGAACGCGGTGGGGACGGGTGCGGCGGCAACGTTGTTTGCGGCCGACGCGCTGCCGCCGCTGCCGGAGCCCGAGCCCATCCTTCCGCCCGAGACACAGACACCGACGGGCGTGGAGGCGCTACCCGACACTGGCGAGGTCGGCCCTCAAGACGGTGATGAGCCGGCGCCCGCCAGCCAAAACCCTCCGGCCGACGACGGCGGAGCGTCCGGGGGTGAATCGAGTGAACCTTCTGAGGGCGGGGGCGGCGGCGGAGGCCGCTGAGCCCGGCATGAGTGCCGACGAACAGGATCGGCCACATCCATCGAACCGCCTGATCCTGCCCGGAGGCAAGGTCGATCCGGAGGCTCTGCGCGAGTGGTATGAGCGTGCCTCGGCCGAGGGCAGCGACGAAGAACAACTGGGCACGGTGCGATTCGAGTTGCAGCGTGACGTGGGGTCGCGTCTGGATCGCTATCTGACCAGCCGGGTGACATTCATGAGCCGCACGCAGTTGCAGCGGCTGATCGACGAGGGCGGGGTCACAGTCAACGGACGGGTGGGCAAGGCATCGACGAAGTTGCGGCTGAACGACGTGGTGGAGGTGGTGATTCCCCCGCCGCCGTCGACGGAGATTCAGCCGGAGGAGATGCCGCTGGAGGTCATGTTCGAGGACGAGCACCTGATCGTGCTGAACAAGCGGGCGGACGTGATCGTGCACCCGGCGCGGTCGGAGTTGTCAGGCACGCTGATCAATGGGCTGGCCTGGCACTTTCAGAACGTGTCGGGCGGGGCGCTGTCGGGCGTGGGGCGGGAGTTTGCGCGCCCCGGGGTGGTGCATCGGCTGGACCGCAACACGACGGGGTGCATCGTGTTCGCCAAGACGGACGAGGCGCACTGGAAACTCGGGCGTCAGTTCGAGATGAGGTCGGTGGACAAGCGGTACCTGGCGCTGGTGCACGGGCGCGTGGAGCCGGAGGGGCAGGTGATCGACTTGCCGATCGGTCCGCACCCTTCGCGTGAGAAGGGGTATCGCGAAAAGTACGTGGTGCGGCACGACGATTTGGGCAAGCCGAGCGTGACCATCGCGCGGGTGCGCGAGCGATACGGGGAGCAGGTGGAGGCGACAGAGGGGCCAAGCGGCCAAGTGGAGAACGCGGAGGTGAACGAGAGAGCGGAGAGAGCAAGCATGAAAGGGAGGCTGCCGGGGGGCTGGGGCCAAGCAGAGTCTGCTGCGTGGCTTCGTCGCTCGGGCGCCCCGTCGCCCGGCCGCTACACGCTTGTCGAACTGGAGTTGAAGACGGGGCGGACGCATCAGATCCGGGTGCACCTGTCGCACCACGGCTGGGCGATCGTGGGCGACGACATGTACGGCGGGCGAGCACTGGCTGATGATCGCGGGGCAACACTGATCGCGCGTCAGGCGCTGCATGCGGCGTTGCTGAGTTTCGAGCATCCGATCAGCGGAAAGGCGATGACGTTCGTCGCGCCGTTGCCGGCGGACTTGCGGGCATCGATCGATTTTCTGCGCTCGCGTGGATGCGTGCCCGTGCACGTGGATGGCACGGTGCCGATGAAACGGCTGGGGCTGGACGCGACGTGAGCAGGCCGGGCGGTCGGGGCGCTTGCCCGGAGGCTCAGTCGTGGCGCAGGGCGACGATGGGATCTTGCAGGGCGGCCTTGCGGGCAGGATAGATGCCGAAGATCAGCCCGGTGAGTGCGGCGACGACGAAGGCAACGATGATCGACCAGCCGGTGACCAGCGTGGGCAGCGCGGCATCGGGGGGAATGAACTTTCCGACCAGCGGGGCCGCGGGCAGCAGGGGCACGAGCGAGTCGAGCGCCAGTGAAAGCCCGACTCCCAGTCCGACGCCGAGCAGCCCGCCGATGCAACTGAGGACGCTGGTCTCGACGAGAAACTGGGCGATGATGTGTTTGCGTGTGGCGCCCAGGGCGCGGCGGATGCCGATTTCGCGGGTGCGCTCGGTGACGTTGGCCAGCATGATGTTCATGATGCCAATGCCGCCGACGAGCAGGGCAATGGCGGCGACGGCGCCGGAGACGATCTGGCCCATCATGGCGCGACGGCGTGCATTTTCGAGCAGTTCGTAGGGCACGATCATGCCAATGTCGGTCAAAGCGGGATGGCGCACATCCATGACGCGTCTGAGGCGTTCGGAGTCGGTGACGACCCGGTCACGCTCGGGGCACTCGATGTAGACTTCGCTCAACTGGACCTCGTTGCCCTGAAAGGAGCCGGACGAGCGCCGGATGACGATGTCGCCGAAGACCGCGCGGGCGGTGGTGAGAGGGATGTGGATGTCGAGATTGAGGTCCCGTCCGACCAGCGCGGCCCCCGCGCCGCCGGAGAGTCCGACGGGCGCGAGGACGCCGACGACGGTCAGGGCCGTATCGTCGACGCGCAGGGTCTTGCCGAGCGGATCTTCGAGTGGGAAGAACTCCTTGGCGACCTCGTGTCCGATGACGCAGACGACGGCGCTCTGTTCGAGATCGCCTTCGGTCAGATACCGGCCCCGGTCGATGCGCAGGCGCGCCACTTCGAGGAGGTCGGGCGTGGTGCCAAAGGTCTGGCTGGTCTTGCGCAGGCCTTGGCGGAGGATTTCGCCGCCGACTTCCTTGAGGGGAACGATGTGGTCCGCATCCGGGAAGTTGGCCTTGATGACGTCGTAATCGGCGAAGGTGATGCCGTAGGTGTTGACGAAACTGCGCTGCGTGCCGCCCTGCTGGTTCTGGCTCTCGGGCGGGGGCTGGCTGCGGACGATGATGTTGCGGGCGCCCAAGGCCTCGATCTGCCGTAGGGCCTCCTGGGTAGAGCCTTCGCCGATGGCGACCATGGTGATGACGGCGGCGACGCCGAAGATGATGCCCAGCGCGGTCAGGATGCTGCGCAGCATCTGGAGGCGGAGGTTCGCCAGGCCGAGTTTGACGGTCTCGAGGAGGAAGGTCACGCAGGTAGGGTAGACTGACAGAATGTCGGAGGTCGAGTCGCATCGGGTAGAGGGGGTGCGCGTGGGGCCTGAGCGTGAAGAGGCTCGCGGTTGGTCCTATGCACTGAGCGTGTGGTGGGGCGATGGGCGCGTCAGCGAGCACGAGGTGACGCTGAGCCATCATGACTATGAGCATTGGTGCGGAGGCGTGGAGCCGCCGTCGCGCGTGGTCGAACGAGCGGTGCGGGTGGGGGCGATCTCGCTGGGGCCGGAGTTGCCGCGCCGTTTTGACCTGTCCCAGTTGCGACGGTTGGTGAAGGGATTGGATGGGCAGATGAGGGCGGGGTAGCCGAGGCAATCACGAGCATCGCAAGAGCCGAAGAGAAGAGTAGTGATCTGACATCGCCGCCGCTCGGCCTTCCGCCCATGCCCACCGACGTGCGCGCGGTGCTCGACAATTACGGCCAAGCCGCCATGCGATGCGAAGGCATCCGCAGTGGCCGCACCGCCCCGGTCACGAGTTCGGGGTCGGGGGCGAGTGCGGAGATGGGGGTTCAGACTGCCGGAGTGAGAGGAACCGCTGGTGGCGACGAGGCGTCGGGCTTTGGGCGCGAGGATTGGGAAAACCCATGAAGGGGCGGTGCGGGCTGGTCCTGCTTCATGGGACTTCTTTGTTCCACCACTTGGCGACGACGGCCAGGCCTTGCGGGTCCATGCCGGCGAGTTGGTTGCGGGTGAATGGCTCAAAGTCGTTCAGGCCGAAGTAGGCCTCCGTGAGTTCGGCGAAGTATTCGGTGGGGTTGTTCATGGCATAAGCCCTGACGGGGTCAGTCTGCATGTTGTGCATGACCTGGTCGTAGAGGCCGGCATCACGGGCGTGTTCGTAGGCGGCGCGGATCTCCGGGTTGTCGACGCCGATGATGTGGTGCCAGGCGTGGGCGAACTCGTGGAGGGTCATGAAGGGCTGGTTGCGGCGCCAGTCCATGAAGTCCTGGGCTCGGCAGATCTCGACGCCTCCAGCCTTTTCCGGCAGCAGGCCGGCGGAGGTGACCCACGCGCGTGAGGCGTGATAGCACATGCCGCGGCCGGACATGCCGGGGTTGACCACGGCGCCCTGGAGTTCGATCCAGATGGTGGTGGACTGGAGGCGCAGGAACGCAGGTCGTGGGAGCGAGTGCTGCATCATGCGCAGGTCGGATTCGAGCATGACGAGGACGGTTTCGAGCAGCGCGGGGTCGTGCTCCATGAGGGCCCTGTTGATCTGGAGGGGAAAGCCGGCGAGTGTGCGGGACTCGTAATCGGCAATCTGCTCGGGGAGGCGGTGGGCGGGTGGACTGGATGGCGCGGGGTCCGGGTGGGGTACGGGGAGCCGTGGGGCTGAGTGCAGTGCCATCGAGACGGCGAGGAAAGCGGCAATGGTTGGGCCGTGCATGGATCGAGTGTAGTGAGCCGGGCCCAGAACGGAGTTTCAAGCGGGAGAATCCAGAGACCTGATGGTCGAGTCCCGCTTCGGGGGGATTGATCGAAGCAGGCCTGATTTGTAGGTTGGGCGCTACGGGAGCGCCCGCGGGCTTCTGGCGGTCCGTCGGGCGGCGTCAGAACGAGAGCCGGAAGAACGGAGGGAGCCATGTTCAGGCACGCGGCACAATGGATCGGGCTGGCGGGCACGCTGATGATGACCGGCGCGGGCTTGGCGCAGCCAACCGAGTTGGGAAGCGCGGGCAATATGCGTGCCGCGACGCTCATGCGGCTTGATTTTGCCTCGAGTTATCGAACCGAGCCGGTGGCTTGCGATCACCTTCCCAGCCAGAGCGAACTGGTGCGGGGCACGCTGCAGATGTCAGTCTGGCCGAACACGAATTCGAACGCGGCGCATGCGCTGCGGGTGAGTGATGTGAACTGGTTGCTCACGCCTCCGGAGCGTCAGCGCGTGAGCGACGACGTGCTGATCACCGGGGGCGGGTTCTATGTCCTGACCCGTTCGGTGGGCATGCTCCCGGTGCTGGGTCACCAGTTGGTGCTGGATCTGCGGGTCGGGGATGAGGCGGTGCGATTCGATAGTGGCCTAGTTCCGCGTGGTTCGGTTTGGCCTGCGATCGACATCGAGGTGCATGAGGTGACCAACGTGGAACCTTGCGAGCGTCGTCACTTCCGGGTGGTCGCCTCGCCGGTGCCTTTGCCCGAGCAGCATGTCTATGTGCTGGGCAACGCGGCTGCGTTCTATTTCCAGGCTTCGCCGCTGGGGCCGGTGATTTTGGTGCCGCTGGGCGGACCAAGCCGGATGATCAACCTGCCCATTGAACCCGGGACGCAGTCTGTGCGAGGGCTGAGCGAATGGGCCAAGGTCGCCATTCAGTGGGCTGGCGGAACGCCATCGAACGCCGAGCCGTTCGTTGTTTTGAACGGCGGGGGCTGCTATCAGCACGTCGCAGCGACGGGGGCGGGCGTTTCGCTGGGGCGCATGCAGGCCGAACTGGGGGTGCGGACGTCGCTGGGTTTCGCGGCGGCCCGGCGTGTGAGGTTTGACAGCGGGCTGGTCGCCGGCGCGGTGTGGCCGGACGACACGGTGCTGCCTTTCCTGCACATCATGATCGAGGACACTGATCCGGGCTATCCGCACATGCAGGTGGACGTGGTGAGTGGGCCTCTGCCTCCGGCTTGAGCCGACGCTGCGTGTTCAGGCCCCGGTGGTGGGCACGGCCGTCAGAGTCAAGTCGTCGGGGCCGTGAGCGGCCAGTTGGTGGTGAGCCAGCGAGGCGATCATGGCGGCGTTGTCGACGCACAGGGCCATGGGTGGCATGCGAACGTCGAGATTGCGTGCGTGGCCGAGGACGGTGATTTCGCGGCGAAGGCGCGAGTTGGCCGAGACGCCGCCGCCGACGAGGATGGAGCGGACGGCGCGGGTGTTCTCTCCGCGTGCGAGGTCATCGAGAGCGCGTTCGAGTTTGATGATGATGGCGCGGCAGGCTGCGCGTTGGAAAGAGGCGGCCACATCGCGTTTCTGAGCGTGGGAGAGGCCAGTGTGGTCGCGCTCGAAGCCACCGCCGAGTTCGCGCGGGCGCGGGTTGCCGCGGACGGCGTAGAGAACTGCGGTCTTGAGGCCGGAGAAGGAGAAATCGAGCGAATCGCGGTCGAGCCGGGAGACGGGGAAGTCGAAGGCGCGGTCGTCGGCGTCGGGTTCGCCGGCAAGCGCGTCAATGGCAGGCCCGCCCGGGTGGGGCAGACCGAGAATTGTGGCGACTTTGTCAAAGGCCTCGCCGACCGCGTCGTCGATGGTGCCGCCAAGGCGATGGGTCTGCGTCGGCGTCTGGCAGTGGTACATCGCGGTGTGCCCACCGCTGACGACCAGGCCGAGCGCGGGGTAACAAGCGGCGATGGGGTTCTGGTCTTCGGAGTCGTGGCCGATGGCGGCCGCGTAGAGGTGGGCTTGAAGGTGATCGACGCCGACGAGGGGGATGGACAGCGCCCATGCGAGAGCCTTCGCGGCCGCGACGCCGACGAGCAGCGAGCCGATCAGTCCGGGGCGATGCCCGACAGCGACGGCGTGGAGGTCGGCGTAGGAGACACAGGCCTGCGCGAGAGCGGCGTCGATGATGGGGCGAATGCGTTCTGCGTGAGCGCGGCTGGCGATTTCCGGAACCACCCCGCCGTACTCGGCGTGGAGATCGAACTGACTGGCGACAACATTGGAGAGGATGCGCCGGCCGTCGACGACGACGGAGGCAGCGGTTTCGTCGCATGAGGTTTCGATGCCGAGGATGTGCAAGGCTGGGGCTTCTCGGTGATTGGTCGTTGGGCTTCTCTACTGGTGAGCGGGGTGCCTCCCACCTCCCGGACGGCAGGAGGCTGCCCCAGTGACGAGCAACTTCCTACCGCGAGACTGGTTCGACGTCGGCGTCGATGAGCCAGCGTTCGAGGTTTTCACCGGTGATTCGGAGTTCGGCGACTGGGTTGCCGTCCTTGTCGCGGATGGTGAGCATGCCACCGGTGAGTTGGACGTCGTCGGGCCAGAGATCGCGGGATTGGGTGACTTCTTGGCCGTTTTCAAGGGTGTTGATGATGCGGCTGATGCGTTGCAGTTCGCGCATGATGCGTTCGCGCTGAAGGCTGGCGCGAGCGAGTTCGTCGGCCTGAATCTGGTTCTGCATGTCGGCTCCCTCGGGGGCCGCGGGCCACTGGGCGGTGGCAAGGCGAACCTGGAGCGCTTCGAGGGCGCGCGCGAGTTGGGGGTCGCGGAGTGTCTGGACGATCCACTGCGGATCGGACCAGTGATCGTCAGCGCTCTCGGGCGTATCAAGGCGGAGGATTTCCTGCGCGCGGCGTGCGCGGCGCATTTCGAAGTGCTGGTTTTCGTCGAGAGGGATGTAGAAGCCCGGACTCGGATCGACGCCCCACACGGATGAATCGGGAGTGCGGTGGAGACATCGGCCCGAGGGGAGGTAGTAGTACTGCTCGGTGATCTTGATGACCGCGCCGGGCTGAGAGGGAATGGAGCGGACTCCCTGCACGCTGCCCTTGCCGAAGGTGCGGGTGCCGACGACGAGGGCGCGGTTGTTGTCGGCCAGGGCGCCGGCGACGACTTCGCTGGCCGAGGCTGAAAGCCCGTTGACCAGCACGATCATGGGTTCTGATTCATACGCCTGGCCTCGCCGGGCGTCGGCGACGTTTTCGCTGGTGTGAAGCCCCTTGGTGGAGACGATGCGTCCTTCCGGCAGGAACAGGTCGGCCAGGGCGATGGCTTCGTCGAGTCGTCCACCGGGGTTATCGCGCAAGTCGAGGATGAGTCCGTTGAGCGAGCCGCCGGCCTGGGCCTTGGCGCTGTCCAGCCCTGCCTTGACCTGCTGCGTGATTTCGCCGGTGAAGCGGGCGACGCGGACGTAGGCGAGTTTGCTCTGCGGGTCGATGAGGAAGCGCCAGGCGCCGTCATCACCGGAGTCTCGGTGGAAGCCCTTGACGTCGCGCGTCTTGATTTGGCGGCGGATGACCTTGACCTCGAGGGTCTGCCCGGCGCGGTCGATGGTGAGTAGGACGGGGGTGTTCGGCTGGCCCTGAAGGATGGAGACGCAATGGTCGGCGGTCTTGCCGAGGGTGGGTTCGCCGTCGATGGCGATGACGCGGTCGTCGGGGCGGATGCCTGCGTCCAGGGCCGGGGAGTCGTCCATTGGGTTCATGATGGTCAGGACGCCGTCGATCATGCTGACTTCGGCACCGATGCCGACGTACTCCCCGGAGAGTTCCTTGTTGAACTCATCGGCGTGGACGGGCGGGACGTACACGGTGTAGGGGTCATCGAGGAATTCGAGCATGCCGGCAATCGCGGCCTGCTGAAGTTCGCCCTGATCCACGGGGGTGACGTAGGCGCGGTCGATGATGGCCTTGACGTCGATCAGCGGGTCAAAGAAGGCATAGTCGTCACCCCGGCGAACAAGGGCGAGGGTTGAGCCGATGACCGCGATGGCCAGCAGGCCGATGAGGAGCGATTCTCTCTTGCGAGTGGACATGCACAGACTCCCGTGGGGCTCGAGACCGCAAATGGTACGGGCGCCGAAAGTCGGGGGATCTCCGGAAAAAAGGCGTCGGACTACACTTATCGACCCATGCCAGCCCCACGCGAGAGAACGGATATCAGGGTTCAGGCGGAACGGACGGTGCTTGCCGCCGTGCGGCTGCCGGGCGATCGGTACGACCTTTCCAACCCGTTCGGCGAACTGGCCGAGTTGACGCGACAGGCGGGTGGAATCGTGGTGGGCGAGGTGGAGCAGCGGCGTGAGCGTCCCGAGGCGGGGACGTACATGGGGCTGGGCAAGGTTGAAGAGTTGCGGCTGCTGTGCGACGAGGTCGGTGCGACGACGATCATTTTTGATCACGATCTCTCGCCCAAGCAGATCTCCAAGATCGAGCAGTTGACCGAGCGCAAGGTGCTGGACCGGTCAGAGTTGATCCTGGACATATTCGCCTCGCGTGCGACGACGCACGAGGCCAAGTTGCAGGTGGAACTGGCGCAACTCGAGTACACGTATCCGCGTTTGCGCGCCATGTGGGACCACCTGGAGCGCATTGTGGGAGGCGGTGGTATCGGCGGGGTGGGGACGCGCGGCCCGGGCGAGCAGCAGTTGGAAATCGATCGGCGCCTGGTGCAAAGGCGGAAACTGGCGCTGCAGCGCGAGTTGAAGGAGATCCAGCAGCGCAAACGCCGGGCGGTGCAGCAGCGGAACACCGAGCACTTCACCGTCGGACTGGTGGGGTATACCAACGCGGGCAAGAGCACGCTGTTCAACACACTGACGGCCGGGGGGGCGTATGCCGACGACCGGCTCTTTGCCACGCTGATGACGCGCACGCGGCAGTGGGATCTGGGCGGCGGCAACGAAGTGATGCTGAGCGACACGGTGGGGTTTGTGCGCGACCTGCCGCACAATCTGGTGGCCTCTTTCCGCGCCACGCTCGAAGAAGCGACACACGCGGACGTGCTGTTGATCGTGCTCGATGTCTCGGACCCGGCGGCCGAACTGCATTACCAGACGGTGCAGTCGACGCTGGACGGGCTCTTCGAGGAGGTGCGTGCGAGCGAGGAGCGGCTGCATCGTTCGGCCGAGCGGGACGGAGCATCTCCGGTGCACTGGAAGGCGCCCGAGCGGGTGCTGCTGCTCAACAAGGTGGACCGCCTGGCGGACAATCGGGAACTGCTGGTGTGGAAGAGCATGGTTCCGGATGCGATTGCGATTTGTGCGCTTCCGGCGGAGGCAGAGCCGGCGTGCGTGGGGCACGAGGAGTTGCGGGCGCGTGTGCTGGGGGCTTTCCAGGGGCCGGCGGTGGAGGTGGAGGTGAGTGTGCCCCTGCGGGAATCGCGGACGATTCACGCGCTGGAGAACCGGGGGCAGGTACTGGGGCGTGTGTACGAGACGGACCTGGTGAGGATGCGGGTGCGGATCGGTTCGCGCGTTCTGGAGCAGGTTCGGGCGGGTTGCCGGGCCATGCAGGTTGCGGGTGGAGTTTCGGGACAGACCGAGCCCGGATGGGATGCGTAGGTGGCCCTTCTCTGGACTTGGGGGACCACCGCGCCGATACTTCTCTCCACGCCGTTCCTGTCGGGGCGGCCTTGCCACCTTAGCTCAGTCGGTAGAGCGGAGCTTTCGTAAAGCTCAGGTCGCTGGTTCGAGTCCAGTAGGTGGCTTTGCGCGCGGGTGCGAGAGTGGCGAGCGGGGGTCTGGACGCTCCGCGACTGAACACGGGCGGAACGTCCGTGGCCACGGAGAGCACCCTGAGGACCGAACTTCACCCGGGATCTTCGGATCGATGCGAACGGGCTGCGACCGGGGGCGGGCTGGTCGGACTGCTGGCGATGCAGTTGGATTGACTTTTGCATCAGAGCCTGGCGCGGTATGCTGCGGGATGGCCGCGGGGGACGGCCGCTCGTCTCTGGGGGAAGGTGGAAAGGTATGAACGAGCAGCGCGGTCGTGGCCGCTTGGGGCGGCACGCAACGCGATCGGGCCGCCCGCTCTCAACACAAGGAGGCAGATATGAACTTTGAAGAGCCAGGATGGGCGCGAAAGGTCGCGGCACGGACGGCTCTGGTGGCGTTGGCCGTCGCCGCGACGCGCGGCATGGCGCAAGACTTCAACGGTGACTTCGTGGATGATCTGGTCGTGGGCGCGCCGATGGAAGACGTTGGTGCGATTTCGGACGCGGGTGCGGTGACGATCATCTACGGCGCGGGACTGGGCATGGGGCTGTCGGCCTTCGTGCCGGTTCCTTCGATGCAGATCACGCAGGCGACGTTCGGGCTCGACCCGCCGGAGGTGGGCGACTGGTTCGGCGCGACGATTGCATGGGGTGACTTCAACGGGGACATGTTTGATGACCTGGCGATCGGCGCGCCGGGAGAGAGCCATCCTGTGAGCGGCGTGCAGGCTGCGGGCATGGTGATCGTGCTCTACGGCATGCCCGGCGGTCCGATCCCGCTGCATCCGCCGATCTTCGTGCAGGATCCGCCGGCCGGTCCGTTTTCGTTCGGCGATCCGGGTGAAGCGGGTGACGAACTCGGGCGTTCGCTGGCGGCCGCAGACTTCAACGGCGACGGCTTCGACGACTTGGCGATCGGGGTGCCGGGAGAGGACGATCCGACCGGCGTCGTGGACGTGGGCATCGTGCATGTGCTGTATGGGTCGCCGGGCGGACTGAGGATCGGGCCGGGTGTGCCGTTGATCTTCCAGTCAGCCTGGCCCTGGGGCGAGGTGATGGAAGCCGGTGATCGCTTTGGCCAGTCGCTGGCTGCCGGTGAACTGAACGGCGACGGCGCGGCGGACCTTGCCATCGGCGTGCCGTTTGAGGATCACTCCGGGCTGGTGGACGCGGGCATGGTGAACATTGCGTACGGCGTGATCGGACCGGGGCTGATTCCGCCCGGGCCGGTCGCCGAAACTTGGACGCAGAACTCGCCGGGTGTGCCGACGGCGGCGATGGCGAACGACCAGTTCGGGTTTGCACTGGCGATCGGCAACTTCGACGGTGTGCTCGGTGAAGACCTGGCGGTCGGCATGCCGCTGCGTGACTTTGCGGGCAACGTCGACGCGGGTTCAGTGATCGTGATCTACAGCGCGGGCGTGGCACGCGGGCTTGAAGCGACGATCGCGGCGGGGGCGCCACAGGCCTCGGAATGGTGGCATCAGAACGTTGCCGGCATCGACGAGATCGTCGCGCCGATGGACCAGTTCGGCTGGTCGCTGGCGGCGGCGGACTTCAACGGCGACCAGTTCTGCGATCTGGCGATTGGTGTGCCGGGCGAAGACGTGGGCGCCGCGCCGATCATGGACGCGGGATGCGTGAACGTGATCTATGGCGCGCCTCCGGGACTGGGGCTGGACGCCTACTTCGTGCCCGACAGGGTGTTCACGCAGAACACGGCCGGCGTGCCCGAGGTGAGTGAAGCCCTTGACATGCTGGGTTGGACGCTGACGGCGGGGGACTATGACTTGAACTTCGTGGCCGACCTGTGCATCGGCGTGCCGTTCGAGGATCTGGGCGGGGGTGTGGCGACCGATCGCGGATGCGTGATGGCGATTTACGGCGCACCCGGGATCGGGCTGATCGGGGCCGGGCCGGTGCCGGCGCAGGTGTGGCACCAGAACACGGCGGGGATCCCCGACGCCAACGAGGGCTTCGACATGTGGGGCTTGGGCCTGGACTACGACGACTGATGTGGTCGTGGTGATGGGCTGGGAGAGTACACGCCTCGCGCCGCGGCGCGAGGCGTTTTCGTCATGGGCGGGCCCCAGGGGGCGCGGCGGTGACGCGATCGTGCGACTGCTGGGCTTGCCCGGTGGCGAGTGCGTGCGCAATGGCTTCGTCGACCAGCGCGATGGCGCGTGATCCCGTGCGAGACAGGCCCAGGGCCCGGGCGGTCTCGCGAGCCAGATCCTCGCGAGGCAATGCAACCTGAGCGTGCAGGACATGGAGAAGGGCGTTGAGGATTTCCTGCGGAGGGATGAGATCGAGGTCGCGCTGTGAACCTTCGTCGGTTCCCCAGGTACGCCATCCCTTGTAGTCGGCAGGCGAGTGGCCAGGCTTCCAGAGCGTTTCATCGGCGATGGTCCAGAGGCCCGCGTCGGCGCCGCGCGCGAACAGTTCCATGCATCGCTCGCGGAAACGTGCGGTGACGCGCGCTCCCCCGAGAAACTCGGAAAGACGGCGGATGACGAGTTCCTCACAAACCGGGCTTTCAACCTGCAGGATGTGCGCGATGGCGGCGGTGAGCGCCGGGTTGGCGCTCGGATCGTGGATGTCGTTGACGCGGAGTGAACGTGGCTTGGCGGCGGCGCGATAGATTTCCACCGTGTCGTTCGTCCCGGGCGGCGGTGCGGCGGAGGCGATGGCGCTGGAAGCCAGCGGCGGAGGAAAGGTTGCCTCGGCGGCTGTCGGCTCGGGCGAGATCGGAGCAGCCTTCGGCGCAGAGTCTTGCGATGTCACTTCATGGCGAGCCCGCCGGGCGTCGTGCAGAGCCTTGTCGAGCGTGTCCAAGCATCGGGCGTGATTCATCTGCCAGTCGATCGACCACACTCGGACCAATTTCCAGCCCAGGTTCTCAAGGACGGATTGTCGGAGGCGGTCACGGTCGCGGGCGGTGCGGGCCGAGTGGTAGGTCGGCCCGTCGCACTCGATGCCGAGCAGGTAGCGTCCGGGGTGGTCATCGTCGCGCACGCCGAGGTCGATGCGGTAGCCGGCGCAGCCGACGCGGCGATCGATGCTCCAGCCGCGGGATTCAAGGGCGGCTGCGACGACTTCGATGAACTGCTCGGCAGCCTGTTGATCGGCGTGACGGGCGTCGGCCAGGGCCTGCGGGCCGCGCTGGGCATAGTCGAGGAACGCCTTGAAGTGGCGGACGCCGAGGGCGCCGGTGCGCTTGAGGTCGATCTGATCGGCGCGGATGGAGGAGAAGACGATGAGGCGGCAGCGGGCGCGCGTGACAGCGACGTTGAGCCGGCGTTCGCCCCCGTCCTGATTGAGCGGGCCGAAGTTCATGGATACGCGCCCGTCGCGATCGGGCCCGTACCCGACGGAAAAGATGATCGTGTCTCGCTCGTCGCCCTGGACGTTTTCGAGGTTCTTGACGAAGACGCATTCGCCCGGGCCCGTGAAGTAGGATTCAAGAGATGGATCGGCGCGGCGTTGAGCGTCGAGCATGTCCTCAATGAGAACCTGCTGCGGCTGGTTGAAGGTGACGATGCCAATGGAACCGTTGCCACTGGGCTGCCGCAGACGACGGACAACTTCATCGACGACCTGCTCGGCCTCGAGGCGGTTGGTGCCGGTATTGCCGCGGTCGTAGATGGCGCCATCCACGAAACGCAGGGTGACGCCGAGCGTGGCGGAGCGCTCTTCGGGCGAAGGGAAAGTATGCAGTTCGTTCTGGTAGTAGTGATGGTTGGAAAAGGCGATCAAACTCTCGTGCCGGCTGCGATAGTGCCAGCGCAGGCGCATGGATGGGACGCCCGAGGCATTGCATTCCTTGAGGATCGATTCGAGGTCTTCGACGGCCTCATCGTCGGTGGGCTTGCCTTCGTCGGCGTCGAGGGTGTTGAAGAAGTTGGTGGGGGGGAGTTGTTTCGAGTCGCCGACCACGATCACCTGCGCGCCGCGGGCGATGGCACCGATGGCATCCCAGACGGGAATCTGCGAGGCTTCATCGAAGATGACGAGGTCGAAGGCGGGCAGTCGCGCGTCGAGAAACTGTGCCACCGACAGCGGGCTCATCAGGAAGCAGGGCTTGAGACGCGCGAGGAGGTTGGGGATTGCCTCGATGAGCCGGCGCGTGGGCATGTGCCGACGCTTCTTGGCCAGTTCGCGTCGGAGAATGCCGATTTCGGACTGTGCGGAGACGGGCCCGGCGCCGGCAGGAGCGGTGGCGGCGAGACGTGCGGCAACGACGCGGCGCGTCAGGTCGATCAGGCCGGCGTCGAGCGATCGAAAGCGATGGACGACGGTCGCGTGGTGGTGTGCGTTGAAGGTGCGGATGGCCTGTACCATGTCTGCCGTGCCGGCGAACCAGATGCGGGCGAAGGAGCGCTCGAAAGCATCGGAAAGTTCGAGTCGGGAAAGTTCGCCGGACTCGTAGCGATGGATCAAGTCTGAGAGTCCGAGGCCTGTGGCGCGATCGCGGGCATCGCGCCAGGCGCACCAGTCGTTGAGCCCAGGAAGCCCTGAGATCCATCGTGCGATGGCGGCGTGGACGGCTGGGAGCCATGCCTGGTCAGACTCGGACTGGACGGGCTCTGCAACGAGCGCCTGCTCAAGTTGTTGCCAGGCCTGCTGCCACGTTCGCCATCGCTCGACAAGGGAGCGGGCAGGCTCGACGGCGCGGGCGGTGCGTGTGGAATCGCTGAGCACGGCGGCGAGAGACTGGACGCAGGCGAGCGAGGCCGCATCGGTCGCCGGTGCGACGGCCTGTGCAAACTGATCGCACCAGTTGAGGACTCGCTCGAGGTCGTTCCAGTCCGCACGCCCGGCGTTCCAGCGGGCGGGGAGGGCAGAGTCGAATGCAGTCTTCAACGCCAGTTCCGCGTTAAGGTGCTTGACCGTGCGGGCGGCTTCGAGGTCAGCCTTCAGTTGCTCGAGCGATGGCGGCGAGGCGAGGAAATGGGCGCGGAGGCGGCTGCGCGCTGATCGAGATGCGAAGAAGCGGATGGGCCAGGGGCGCTGAGCGGCGCGCGACACTGCGTCGAGGTGGGGGAGGTGCTCGATGCCCAGGAACTCCTCGCGATAGCGTGAGAGCAGTTGCTCGCGCAAACTGTCCCGCTGCCGGCCGAGAGCGATGCACTGGCCAAGCGTGGAGCGCATCGACGCGCTGGCGGGGCCGACGAGCAGATCCATCGCCGGCGCCGGGCAGGTGGACAGCAGTTCGGCGAGGCGCGTCAGCATCGAGACGGCGGCGTGAGAGAGCGTGTCGGACGGCGTGTTGATCTCACAGGCGCGATTGAATGCCTCGACGCTGTCGCGCAGCGCGTCCAGCGCTCCGGCGGCCCGTTGGAGGGTGGACTGCGCGGACGAAAAAAGGGTGAAACTCCATGTGGTCTGGCGCACGCCGCGGAGAGAGTGCCGAGCGGGCGGGTCGATTGGTTCGGCTTTCTCATGCAGTTCGTCAATGGCGGCGCGCCAGGCGGCCAATTGCTCGCGCCGAGTCTGCGGGCCCGCGTCGGTGGGTGGGCTGCAGGTGGGCCCGTCGCCAAGCGAGCCGAGACGCCCGAGCACCTGGAAGAGCGTTTCGCCAGAAGGACGCACGGCGTGCAGATCATCGACGTAGTGGTTGAGGTGATCTCGCGCGGCGGCAAGTTGTGAGCACAATGCGTCGTACTCGGGCGGCTCGGGCAGACGCTGGCAGTTGAGCGCGCGATCAAGTTGCGCCAGCACTTCGGACTTGGATGCCTTTGCCGAGTGCAGTTCAAGGCAGAACGGCCCCAGCCCGTCCGCTTCGAGGCGCGAGCGGACCACGGAGAGGGCGGCCATCTTCTCAGCGACGAAGAGGACACGCTTTCCGCGCGACAGCGAATCGGCGATGACGTTGGCGATGGTCTGGCTCTTGCCTGTGCCGGGCGGGCCTTCGAGGACGAAGGAGTGTCCGTCCCGCGCGGCAAGGACGGCCGCGAGTTGCGAGGAGTCGGCGTCGCGCGTGCAGAGCAGATCATGCGGGCGGACCTGATCGTCGCGGACTTCAGGAGCATGGAAGTCGGGATCGAAGTCCTGGCCGGGGCGGTCGACTAGGTGCGTGACAAGCGGGCTGTGCTTGAGGCGCTCGATGTTTTCCTGCAGATCACGCCACATGAGGAACTTGTTGAAGGAGAATAGCCCCAGGTGCGCCGTTTCGAGCACCTCCCAGCGCGGCATGTTGCGGATGACCTCGCGGAAAGAGCGGAGGATGAGGTCCACGTCGAGCCCATGATCGTCTTCGGGCAGTTCGTCCACGTCGGCGGTGGAGAGCCCGAAATCGTTGCGGAGTTTGTGAAGCAGTGTGACGTTGGGGCGCAGCGGTTCATCCGAAAGGGAGAGAGCGTAGGCAAAGCCCCCGCCGCCGCTGCTGCGCTGAAGTTGGACCGGCAGCAGGATGAGCGGCGCGAGGTGGAAGCCGTTCTCGCCGTTCTCATACCACCGCAGCATGCCAAGCGCGAGGTGAAGGAGGTTGGCGCCGGTTTCTTCGATGCCGGCGCGTGCGGTGCGGTAGAGGGTAAGCAGGCGCTTCTGTGTTTCGGTCGCCGTTTCGGTGGAATACACGCGCCCCGCCTGGAGTTCGGAGCGGCGGAAAGACTCGTCGGCGTCGGTCTTCGGGCGGATGGAGCAACTCTCGCCCGCCGCGAGCAGGTCTTCTAGCGGGGCGAGCGCAGGCACTTCGAGGCGCAGCGTTCGGCCTGACTCGCGAAAGTTGATCAGGCGGTTGCGCAGCGAGAGGTCGAGCAGTCGCGTCTGCCAACGGCGAATCCGCGCATCTCCGAGATCGGCGGGCTGGGCGGGCGTGCGAGAGAGAGGTCCGCGCGCCGCGGCGCGATCAGCCAGGACGACGCGATCGAGCACTGCGGCCGAAGGTGTGGGCTCGCGTGCGAGCGACTCGGTGTCAATCTGTGTCCTCTCGCCGGAATCGCGCAACGGCAGCGGGCGCACGCCACGCTTGCGGCAGGAGAAAATGTCGATGGCGGTGAACGAGTTGCCCGGTTCGGCAAGACGAGACTTGGCCAGTTCGACGGCGTCGGCAAAGAACCGGTCGCGATGCGTGACCATCGTTGCTTCCACTGGCACGACATCGCCGAGTTCGACGAGATTGCGCAGTCGGGCAGGTTCATCGATGACGGTTTCGGGCAGGTGGGCTTCGTGCGTCCAGACGGCCGGCAGGGCGTGGCCTTCGGTGAGCACCACGAGTGGATGCATCCCGCACTGCTCCCACATTCCTGCCAGGACCAGGGCCAGGTCGAGACAGGTGCCCATGTTCTCGCGACAAACGCGGTCGACCATGCGGACGCGCTGTCCGGCGGTCTCAAAACTGGCTGGGGGATTGATATAGCCAATGCCGCGTGATGCAAGCGCCGCGAAGCAGGCCTCGGCAATGCGCGCGGAACGTTGACGGCTGGCCGACTGATAGCCTTCGAGCGAGTCGGGCTCGTGTTGCGCTGCGAGCACCGATCGCGCCGACTGAAGCAGTTCAGCGATGCGAGGGTGGTTGGGCGTGACGAACGCGGCCGTCAGATCAGGATAGTGTCCAGCGCCGGGCCACTGGTCGAAGGCGAGAACATCGATGGGAAACGAGCGCATCGCGGTCTGCCCGCTCCACTCGACGGCGACGACGATGCTGGTGCGTTCGGTCTCGGTGCGAGCGCACAGCGATGCGGCGGACAGTTGCAGTTGCTCGGGCACGAGGCGGTGCATCTGCCCTGGCTCGATGCGCAGCAGACGGCCCGTCCACGAGGCCTCGCCGTTTTCGAGGGAAAGGCTGATATGCAGATCGTCGCAGGGCTTCTCGCCGGTGTTGGTGAGCACAACGGCATCGACGAGGGGGACGCCGTGCTGCTGTAGGGCCAGGTTCGCCCGCTCGCAGTATTCGAGTTCGATGGCGATGGACATGGATCGAGTGTATCGCCGACGAAGCGCGGGCTGATGCTTGCGGCTGCAATTCGCGGGCCGGACGCCGGCAGTTCTCGCATAGCAGGGAGGCCTAGCATGGGATATCAGGCAGGGATGGGGGGCTTGAGAACCGAGGTGCGCATGCTCGCACATCTGCTGGTTGGTGGCTTGGTTCTGCCGGCCCTGTGCGGCGTAAGGGCGGCGTATGCCGACGTCGCTGCCCAACCTTCCGGAGGCTCGGAGAAGCCCGCCATGACCATCGTGCACGAAGCGGACAGCGATCGTCTGGTGCGGTTCGCGGCGCTGGAAGCGCAGCGCCTGGTGTACGTTCGCAGCGGGCAGTTGCCACAGGTGCAGACGGCCCTGCCTGACGAGGGCGACGTGATCGTGCTGGCGGTGCGTCCCGATGCACTGGCCGGCGAGGCGTTCACGGTGCATGCCCGGAGGCGGAGCCATGGCCGCCTGTTGGAGATCGCGGGCGGCTCGGCGGTCGGCGTGCTCTACGGCGTGTATCGGCTCGGAGAGGTGATGGGCGTGCGGTACGGGCTCGAGGGCGAGGTGCTGCCCGACGAGCCGTTCGATCTTGCCGCGCTGCCCGATCTCGACGAGGCGCACGAGCCGCTGTTCGCCCTACGCGGCATCCAGCCCTTCCACGACTTCAACGAGGGCCCGGACTGGTGGGATGTCGATGACTACCGCGCGCACCTGTCGCAGTTAGTCAAACTGCGGATGAACTTCCTCGGGCTGCACTGCTATCCAGAAGGGCCGTTCGGGCCCGAGCCGCTGGTGTGGATCGGGTTGCCGGAGGACGTGAATGCGGAGGGGCGAGTGTCGTTCAGTTCACGCAGCCGCTGGGCGAGCACGCAGGGCGGGGCGTGGGGCTACGACGCCGTGGCGACGTCTGAGTTCGCCGCCGGTGCGGGCCTCTTGTTCGAGGCCGATGAGTTTGGGCCGTTGGTGACGGAAGGGCATCGGCCTTGGCCGACGAGCACCGGGGGAAACAACGAGGTCTTCAACCGCGCTGGGCACATGCTCGCGGAGGTGGTCGAGTTTGCGCATGCGCGCGGCGTGCAGGTGTGCGTGGGGACCGAGACGCCGCTGACGATCCCGCAGGTGGTGAAAGAGCGGATGATCGAGCGCGGACTCGATCCGGCTGCCCCGGAGAGCGTGCGGCTGATGTACGAGGGAATGTTCACCCGACTGGCGCGGCTGGGCCCGGTGGACTGGTACTGGCTGTGGACGCCGGAGGGCTGGACGTGGCAGGGTGCCAGCGTGGTCGAGGCGGAGGCGGCGATGCGCGACATGGCGCTGGCCCGCGAGGCGCTGTGGCGGTTGGGCGATCCGTTCAGACTGGCGACGTGCGGCTGGGTGCTCGGCCCGCCCGGAGACCCGACGCTGTTCGATCGCATCCTGCCGCGCGAGGTGGCGGTCAGTTGCATCAACCGCGACGTGGGCTTTGAGCCGGTTGAGCCGGGTTTCGCGCACATCGAGGGACGCGGCAAGTGGGCGATTCCGTGGATGGAGGATGATCCGGCCCTCATCGCAGCGCAATTGTGGGCCGGGCGGATGCGGCGGGATGCCGCCGACGCGCTGGCGTATGGGTGCGACGGCATCATGGGCATTCACTGGCGGACGCGGCCGCTGTCGCCGCAGGTGCAGGCTCTGGCGGCCGCGGCGTGGGACCAGGAGAAATGGAATCCGCAGGAGGATATGCGGGAAAGCCCGCGCGTGGCGACCGAAGATGTGTTCATCGGCGGCGCAGTGGCTGATTATCCGAGAAGCGAGATTGCGGGTGTGGATACAGCGGCAGCCCGCGTGTACCAGACCTGTCGGTGGAATCTGGAGGGCTATCGCCTGGCCGTGCCGTCGGGGCGCGTCGACGTGACGCTCAAGTTCTGCGAGGTGCACTATCGCGAGGCCGGAAAGCGCGTATTCGGTGTGCGATTGCAGGGGCGCGAGGTAGTGCGAGATCTGGACGTGTTCTCGCGTGTCGGAGCCAACGTGCCGCTGGATCTGGCGTTTGAGAACGTGTTGATCGAGGACGGCGTGCTGACGATCGAGTTCGTGCGACAGGTCGAGTTCCCGTTCATCTCGGGGATCGAGGTGCGCGGGCGCGACGACGTGGTGCTGAGGCGCATCAACTGCGGCGGATCGGCGACGGGTGAGTTTCAGGCCGATCTGCCGGCCATCGGAACTTATCCGGAACTGGCGGCACGCCCGCGGGATATGCCGGTCGCCGACTTCTACCTGGACTGGGCGCGATCGCAGTTCGGAGACGCAGTTGCAGGCCAGACGGCGCGGATTTTCACGGCGATGGACGGCTCGCCGCACGAGTGGCAGAATCGGGCGAGCCACCTGCCGCGGCCTTCGGACTGGGTGGCCGGACCGGGCGGGATCAAGATCAACCGCACGCCCTGGAACGTGGAGCGTGCCAGATATGGGTTTGTCGACGAACTGGAGGCGCTGCGGCCGAGCGTGCTGGGAGCAGCCAACCTCGAACGGTTTGATTACTGGCTCAACACGTTTCGTGCGTTGCGCGAAATTGGGCGGCTGGGGTGTCTGCGCGGCGAACTGGATGCGTGCATGGAAAGAATCGCGGAACAGCCCGACCCTGTGAGCAGGTCCGTGCTGGCGCAGCGGGAGGCGCTGCCGGTGCGGCTGGAACTGGCCCGATCGTGGGAGCGCCTGATCACGCTGCAACTGGCGCTGGTGTCCAACCGCGGGGAGATGGGAACGATCGGCAATCTCGAGCAGCATGTGCGTCGGCACCTGCGCTTCCTTGATGCGCACGATGCGGCGTTGGCGCCACTGCTCGGAGGGCTGCCGCCGGAGGCCGAGCCGACGCGGGCGTATCTCGGCAAGCCTCGCCTGTTTGTGCCGACGGTGCGCACCGACGCGGAGCCGGGTGAGCGGCTGCGGGTGCAGGCGATCGTGCTGGATCGCGATTCGCCACGTTCTGCAAATGCTCACGTACGGGCGCTTGGTGGGGGGGAGTATTCGATCGCGCCAGCGCGGCACATGGGGCGTGGTGTGTATGAGTTGGAGTTGCCCGCGAGCGAGGTGTCGTTCGAGTATTGGATTGAAGCGCAGACGAGCGATGGAGTGCTCACTTGGCCGCCTGGCGCGCCGGGGCGGAGGCAATCGGTGACGGTGTGGCCTCAAACCCGGGCTTGCCTTCCATCCGACCTTCCCTGACTCCTGAAGTCTGCTCAGTGGTTCCTACTTGAGCAGCATCACTTCCCCCGCCAGTCCCGGCCCGAAGGCCATCGCCACCCAGGGCCTGGGCGCGTTGGCGCGGGCGAGGGCGTCGAGGATGAAGAGAACGGTGGGCGAGGACATGTTGCCGTGATGGCGGAGCACGTCGAGTGACGGCGCGACGTGTTCGTCGGAGAGCGCGAGGCCGTCGCGGACGGCGCGGACGATGCGCGGGCCCCCGGGATGGATCGCCCAGGCGCCGATATCCTCAACGCGCAGCGAGTGGCGTTCGAGCCAAGGCTCGATCCACGGGCGCACACACGCCTGGAGATGATCGGGCACGCTGGGGCTGAGGCCCATTTCGAAGCCATGATCGCCGATGCGCCAGGACATATCGGCGGCGCCCTGTCGCCACAGCCGAGCGGCGAAGGCAGTGAGTTCGAGACCGCGGCGCTCCGGGTCGGCGGCGGTCACGACCGCGGCGGCGGCACCGTCGGCAAATAGCGCGTTGGCCAGGTCGCGGTCCGGCAGGCCCGCATAACTGAAGTGCAGGCTGCACACCTCGGCGCAGCAGACCAGCACGATGGCCGACGGTTCGGCGGCTGCGAGGCTGCGGGCGACGCGCAGCGAGTTGATGGCCGCGTGGCAACCCATGAAGCCCACGATGGTGCGCTCGACGTCATCGGACAGCCCGAGGAGTTGCATGATGCGATGATCGGGGCCGGGAGCCTCGAAGCCGGTGCATGAGGCCAGAACGAAGTGCGTAATCTCGGAAGGATCCGTTTCCGCCGCGTGCAGCGCATTCGAGCAGGCTCGGGCGCCCAGTGAGCCCGCATGGTCGAGATAGGAGGCCAGGCGCTGCGCGGTGGTCGGGCCCTGGGCCCCTGGTTCGGCCAGGTAGAACTCCTGTCGGCCCGGAGCCGAGGCGATCATCATGCCGCGGCGTTCGATGCCGCTGAGGCGGTACATGGCGCGCGTGGTGCGTGCGGCGCTGCCCTGGCGTCCGGTGACGCCGACGGCAAAGGATGCGCACTCCTGCTGCGACATGCCGAAGGTGGGCGAGGCCGTGCCGATGGAGAGCAGGCGGATGCTCATGCCCGTCGCTCCTGATGCAGGCGTCCGAAGGAGTGGGAGAGCCCCGCAGCCATGGAAGGGTGCTGGCCGGTGAGTCGCATCGCGGCGCGGAGCAGCGGCGGGCAGTCGAGGATAGTGCTGACCAGTGCGCAGCGGCGACGGGCCCAGGTGAACTCGGCTCGCAGCGTGCGAGTCCACGAACCGGATTCGAGGCGGCATTCAACGAGGCGCTGTGCGAAACAGGCGACGAGTTCACCGCTGCGCAAGGCCCAGGTCATTCCTTCGCCGGTGAAGGGTTCGATGTAGGCGGCCGCGTCGCCGGCGACGAGGATGCGCCCGGCTTCAACTCGTCGGCGACGGCGCGTCAGTTGTGGCGTGCCGCGGAGGTCGAGGCCGTTGGGCAGGCGAACCGGCGCGCCGGATTCGACTAGCAGGTCTTCGAGCACGCGCCGCACGCCGCCGGGCTTGTCAAGAGCGTTGGGGTGGATGGCTGCCGCGATCGCGGTGTGCCCACGCTGCACGCCGGCGAAACCGATATAGCCGGTCCGACCGATGCACATGAGGATGGAATCGGCGTCGAGACCGGACAGGTGGCCCGCCGCCCCGCCCAAGCCGAACTTGGATCGCTGGCGAACCTGCCAGTCGAACTCGCGCAGCGCGCGCAGGGAGTTGCCCTTGAGTCCATCGGCGACGATGATCGCACGGGGATTGATGTGGACGGTTTCGTCTTCGCGGGAGAGCCGCACACGCTCGTCGGGCTCGACTTGCCCGAGAACACCGTCGAGCATCGTGCAGCCGGCGCCGATGGCGGACAGAGCGAGGCTGTGGTCCATGTGCGTGCGGTCGACGCCCCGCATGAGGCCGATTCGTGTGGTCGCGCTTCGCCCGGAGGCCCACACGGCGAGACGGGCAAATCGCGGGGCTTCCGCGAGGATGTGGTCGAGTCCGAGTCGGTGCAGGACTTCAACGCCACCGGAGGCCAGGCACCCGCCGCAGACCTTGAAGCGGGGGAAATGGCTCCGATCAATAAGCAGCGTGCGCAGCCCGCGGCGGGCCAGTTCACGCGCCGCGACGGATCCGCAGGGCCCGGCGCCGAGAATCACCGCATCCCAGGGCGCGCGGGCGACGTCGGCAAGGGCGGGGCTGGCGGAGGTCACGATCGTCTCCAGCGCAGCAGCATGCGTTGAGGCCACGCGGGGCGCACGGATGCGCCGGCCAGGGCTGCCTGATCGGCGAGGGCACGCAGTTCCTGCATGCTCCACGCAGCGCGGACCGAGCGGATGGCGTCGACGCGGACCACGCGGCTGCGGGTGGTGGCGCGTGAGGCGGCCCACGCCAGACCCAGTCCCACCCGTGTGCGGCGCAGGTCGGAGACAAGCAGCAGGCTTTGGGCAGCGTCGGCCATGTGGCGCAGGGTGCAGACAGCGGCGGCTGGATCGAGGTGATGAAGGAAGAGCGAGCAGGTGACCACGTCGAAGCGTTCGGGTGGCTGGGAGTGGATGATGTCGAGGACGATCGTGCGCAACGCGACGCCGTGGGCGCTTGCGCGGGCTTGGGCGATGCCCAGAGCGCGCGCGCTGATATCGCAGGCGGTCAGTTCTATTTCGATGCCGCGGGCGTGAAAGCGCCGTGCCAGCGAGATCGGTACATCGCCGGAGCCGCAGGCGACGTCGAGCAGGCGCACAGGCCGCGACAACGAGCGGGCCAGCGCCTCCAAGTCGGGTCGCAGGATCGCGGCGGCGCGGCTGAGCGCATTGAGGCGGGCCAGTCCGGCCAGCGCAGTCTCGTGTTCAACGGCGTCGAGGCCCGGGTCATCCATCACCTCGGCTTGCAAGAGTCGTTCCGGCAAGGCCACCGTCCTTCCGTGCTCTGATCGTCGCGGCATGGTACCGGGTTTCCCTCGGCCCTGGGGGGGTGCGGCGATGACTTCTCCTACGCATGCCCTCGAACGCGGAGCGGGTTTCCAGTACCATCCCGACGTTCACTGGGTGCGTTTTCGGAGCGTTGGCCCGTGTGCGGTCGATGGTCCATCCAGCGCACCGCGACTGGGCGCTGGGAGTTCGACCATGCATCGTCTGATCGCCGCACCTTCGATTGGCCTGGCCGTTCTGCTCGCTGGGCTCGCTTCGGCTCAGGAGGTCCAGCCCTCGCTGAACCCTGACTGGGTGACCAGTTTTGACTGGCGTTTGATCGGTCCGGCCAACATGGGCGGGCGCATCGTGGATCTGGCGGTGTATGAGCCCAATCCCAATATCTTCTACGTCGCCACGGCCTCGGGCGGGCTCCTCAAGACTGTCAACAACGGCACCACCTTTGAGCACCAGTTTGACCGACAGTCGACGGTGTCGATCGGTGACGTGGCCGTGGCGGCGACCAGCCCCGACATCGTCTGGGTCGGCACCGGCGAGCACAACCCGCGCAACAGCGTCTCATGGGGCGACGGGGTGTATAAGTCGACCGACGGCGGGCACTCGTGGGAGAACATGGGTCTGCGGGGCTCCTTCCAGATCGGCAAGATCTTGATTCACCCTCAGAACGCTGACATCGTGCTTGTCGGCGCACTGGGTCGCCTTTGGGGGCCGAACGAAGAACGTGGGCTCTATCGCACCACTGACGCAGGCAAGACCTGGACGCGAACGCTTTTCATCGACGACAAGACCGGCATCATCGACATGGCGTTCGATCCGGCCGATCCGAACGTGGTGCTGGCCGCTGCTTGGGAGCGGCAGCGCGACGAGTTCGACGGCAACGACCCGGCCAAGCGATGGGGCCCGGGTTCCGGGCTGTACCGCTCCGAAGACAACGGGCAGTCGTGGACGGAAGTAACCGAGGGTCTGCCGACGGTGGACATGGGCCGCATGTCGATTGAGTTCTCGCGGGCCAACCCAGGGGCGGTTTATCTGCTGGTGGACACGGTGCGCATCGGCGAGGGACTGCCCAACGCCGGCTACCTGGGCGTCAATGGCAACGACGCGGACGCGGGTGCTCGCCTGACGCAGATCGTCGAAGATGGCCCGGCGGGCAAGGCGGGACTCAAGGAGAACGACATCGTCATCGGCATCGCGGGCGAGCGGGTGGTGCGCTACGACGACTTGCTGGCGGCCACGCGCGTGCGCGAGGCAGGCACGGTCGTGCCGCTCGTGGTCGTGCGCGAGGGCAAGGTGCTTGAAGTCGACGTGACGCTGGGCGAGAATCCGAATCCGAACCGCAAACCGTTCGAGCGCGATATCGGCGGACAGCGTGAGAACGTGCAGCACCAGCAAGGCCCGGACGGGCACGAGACCGGCGGCCTGTTCCGTTCCGACGACCTTGGCAAGACGTGGCGGCGCATCAACTCGATCAACCCGCGGCCGATGTACTTCTCCAAGGTATATGTCGATCCGAGCGACGACAAGTTCATGTGGGTGCTCGGAATCCCGCTGTGCAGGAGCGAGGACAACGGATTGACCTGGACGCGCGATGGCACGCCGGACATTGTGCACGTCGACCATCATGCGATGTGGATTGACCCCCGCGACGGCAATCACCTGATCCTCGGCAATGACGGCGGGCTCTACGTCAGTTACGACCGCGGCAAGACCTTCGACCATCTCAACGACTTCGCCATCGGTCAGTTTTATCACGTCGCGGTGGACAATCGCCCGCTCTACAACGTCTACGGCGGCTTGCAGGACAACGGGTCGTGGGGCGGCCCGAACCGGATGCGCACATACGAGGGCTCGTACAACACCGACTGGTTCCGCATCGGCGGCGGCGACGGGTTCATATGCGCGGTAGACCCGGAAGACCCTGATCAGATCTACTACGAGAGCCAGGAAGGCGTGATGGGCTCGATCAATCTGCGCACGGGTGAACGCGGCGGCATCCGCCCGCGCGCGCCGCGCGGCGTCGAGTATCGCTTCAACTGGAAAACGCCGTTCCAGTTGTCCAGCCACAACTCGCGCATCTTCTACGCGGCCGGCAATCATGTATTCCGATCCCTGCACAAGGGCGAGAACATCGAGCAGATCAGTCCGGAGATCACGCGGACGCGGCGGGGCAGCGCGACGGCGTTCCACGAGTCGCCGCTGGATCCCGACCTGCTGATGGTCGGCTCCGACGACGGATCGCTATGGGTCTCGCGCGACATGGGCGTCAACTGGGAGAACATCGTCTTCCCGTTCGATCCGAGTGCGTACCCGGAGAAGGTCGAGGACACATCCGCGTCGGTGGGTGAGGCCGACAATCCGCAGATGCAACGACCGGGCGGCGCTCGTGGCGGTCCCGCGGGCGGACGGCGCTTCGACATGCTTGCTCGCTTTGACGCCAACGGCGACGGGAGGTTGCAGTTCGCCGAGGCGCCGGAACGGACGCGCGAGTCGATGCCGGTCTTCGACGAGGACAAGGACGGAGCCCTGAACGCCGCCGAGATTGAAAAGTGGAGAGAGTACCTGCGAGCGACGGGTGAACTGACCGGGCCGGGCGGGACGCGCCCATCTCGCGGCGAGCGCCCCGGTGGCGAGCAGGGAGCCGAACCGTCCGGGGAAGGTGTGCAACCGCCGACTCCATCGACACCTCCTCAGCCGCCAGAGCCGACGACCCCTGCGCCGACGGCCCAGCCGAGTGAAGGGAAGCCTGAGCCCGCGCAGCCCGTGTTCCATCCCGACCTCGTCGGCACATGGCAGGGTGCGATCCAGGGACGCCGTCAGGGTGGGCCGCCGTTTGCCATTCACATCAGCGATGTGGATGACAAGACAATCAGCGTGCAGGTTGATTCCGGCATGCTCAGGGGCACTTCTCGCACGCTCGCCCCTGCTGAAACGGGCGGCATCTTCCGTTTCAGCATCGAAGGTGCACAGGGGCGGGTGGACTTCGCGGCCAAGCGGGAAGGCGACGCGCTGGTCGGCAACTTCACGGCCGGAGAAGGGCAGTTTACGGCCGAATGGCGTGCTGCCCGACAGGAGGGGGACGCCGCGCAGGCAACCGGTCCGAAATTGGGCGATTTGATCCCAGGGCCCAGGCGTGTGCAATCCATCGAGTGGTCGCGGTTTGCCCGCGACCGGGTGTACGTGGTGCTCGACGGGCATTACGCCAACGACGACGATCCGTATGTGTTCGTGTCTGAGGATGCGGGCAAGTCGTGGACTTCGTTGCGGGCCAACCTGCCTGCCGGCTCGACGCGCGTGCTGCGAGAGGATCTGTTCAACGAGAATCTGCTCTATCTCGGAACCGAGTTCTTCCTGTATGTGTCCATCGACCGGGGCAAGACGTGGACGAAGTTCAACTCTGATCTGCCCACGGTGGCGGTTCACGACGTGGCGCAGCACCCGAGCAGCGGCGAGATCATCGTGGCCACGCATGGGCGGAGTTTGTGGGCGCTGGATGTGACGCCGCTGCGGCAGATGACGGCCGACGCGACGGCAGCGCCGGTGCAGTTGTACCGTCCCAACGATGTGATTCTGTGGAGAATCGAGCCGGAGCGGGGGCGAGGTGCGAGCCGGTGGTTTGCGGGCGAGAATCCGCCGCGCGAGGCGCACATCTTCTTCTCACTTCGACGTGCGACGGATGTCCGCCTCGAGATTCGAGACGTGTCCGACAAGGTGGTGCGCGTGCTCGAATTGCCGGAAAGCGCGGGGCGGCCGGGGCTGCATCGGGTGGTGTGGGATCTGAGGCGAGAACCGCCGACGGGTCAGCGCAACCAGCGCTTCCGGCGCGGCGGGCTGGCCGAGCCGGACACGTACCGCGTGGTGCTGACGGCCGGAGACGTGGCGATGAGCACCGTGCTGCGCGTGCGCAACGACCCGGACATGGGAGAGCGAGTCTTCAATGCCGAGAGTTTTTCCGCGCACCTGTTCGTCGAGGAGAATGAACACGACCACCCCCACCCGTGAGATGAGGTGAGCGCCGATCGGTCGCGGACGGACGCGAGGCTCGCGCATGTGAAGAATCGTATGCACCCGCATCTGACGGATTGGATTGGAGTGATGCACCGCTGCTAACCTCTGTCGGCATGACGCTGGCCGTCTCAGAGCCCTACACCACGGCGGTCTTTCTGACCGTCTTCGGCCTGCTGGTCACCGCGAGCGTGCTGCTTACGCGCGTGTCAGACCGCGCGGGAATTCCCGTCGTTCTGATCTTCCTCATCCTTGGTATGGTGGGCGGATCAGAGGGGCTGGGTGGCATCGACTTCGACAACTACGAACTGGCCTTTCGCATGGGCACGTTGACGCTCGTGCTTATTCTCTTCGACGGCGGACTCAACACCTCCTTGGCCGCAATCCGGTCCTGCGCGTTCACCTCCGGCACGCTGGCGACCGTCGGAGTGGGGGGTACGGCCGCGGTGCTTGCAGTCATCGGTCGCCTGCTCGGGCTGTCATGGAGTGAGGCACTGCTCATCGGTGCGATCGTCTCGTCCACCGATGCGGCCGCGGTGTTTGCCGTGCTCCGCGGCGGGAGTTTGCGGGTCAAGCAGAGGGTGCGGTCGACGCTCGAGGTCGAGTCGTGCATCAACGACCCGATGGCCGTGATCCTCACCGTGGTGATGGTCGATGTCATTCGATCGGGAGCACTTGGGACCAGCCCAGACCCCCTCTCGTCGTCTTCGGCGTTCGGCTTCTGGCGACTTCTCTATGAAGTCCCCCTTCAACTCTTGATCGGACTGATCGTCGGCCTGGGAGTCGGGTACCTGACGCGCTGGGTGCTTTCGCACGCCAAGGTGGGCACGACCGGGTTGTATCCGGTCATCACACTGGCCAGCGCGTTCCTGGCTTATGGAGTGGCCACCCTGGCTTCGGGGAGCGGATTCCTCGCGGTGTTCGCGGCCGCTGCCTTGCTAGGCAATGGTCCGTTGCCCTTCCGGTCCGGGCTGACCCGCGTGCATGACTCGGTTGCGTGGGTCTGCCAAGTGACGATGTTTCTGATGCTGGGCCTGCTGGTCTTTCCCTCGCGACTGCTGCCGGTGGCAGGGATCGGTCTGGCGATGGGTCTCGGCTTGGCGTTGTTCGCCAGGCCCATGGTGGTGACGCTATGCCTGTTGCCCTTCCGCTGGAAGATCAAGGAAGTCGGTTACGTGTCGTGGGTCGGAATCCGCGGCGCGGTGCCGATCATCCTGGCGACATTCCCGGTGATGGCTCGCCTGCCCAACGCCGAGCACATCTTTCACATCGTCTTCTTCATCGTTGTGGTCTCGGCGCTGGTGCCCGGCGCCAGCATTGTGCCTCTCACCCGCTGGCTGGGGCTGGCCGATCCGTACGTTCCTGCGCCCGCGGCCGCCCTCGAACTGCACAGCCTGCGCCAGATGAACGCGCAGATCCAGGTGTACCACATCGAGCCGACGGTTGCGGTGTGCGGTGTGCCTCTGTCGCAGATCCCTTTCCCTGACGGCGCCGCGGCCATCATGGTGGTGCGAGGGGACGAGATCATGGCCGCGCGCGGAAAGACGGTCTTTCAGCCGGGCGACCACGTCTACATCTTCTGTCGCCCGGAAGATGAAGCCCAAATCGGGTTGCTGTTCGGGAAGACAGCATCGTTGTGAAGCAAAAGAAGAGAGCCGCCCCCGCGTGGGACGGCTCTCTTGAGCACCTGTGAACCCAGGAAAGAGAATCAGCGGCGACGACGCAGCATCGCCATGCCACCGACGCCGAGCAGAGCGACCGCACTGCCGGGGGTGGGGGTCTGACCGGTGACGACGATTCGGTAATCGCCGCCGCCCGCGCCGAGGAAGTTGCCGACGACCACGGTGTACCAGCCGCTTGAGGTGGCGTTGAACGAGTAGAGCGGGTCGCCGAACGGTCCACCGAACCCGTCGTCTTCGTTGTCATCGCCTCCGGCGACCCAGACGGTGCCGGCCGGACCGACGCTCCCAGTGATGGTGGTCATCGGCGCCGAGTCGCCCGGAAGGCTGTTCCCGGCGTAGTGGGTCGCGGACACCATGTCAGGCGCGGCCACAAGGCGATCGACGTCGACCGTGATGAAGTCGCCTGCCATGGCGTAGAAGTTATACCAGTGCCACGTCTCCGGGTTGTCGTTCCCGTTCCCGTCGCCGGGTAGCGTGATGAACCCGGTGCGCACCTCGCCGCTGGAGAGCGTGTCGAGGTAATTGATCGGGTCGGCTGACGCCAGACCCGCCGCCAAAACCAACGCGAGTCCCGAAACTAACGCAACTTTCATGTCTTGCTCCTCTTCTCTCCGAGGCTGGACCGGTCCGCTCCAGCCATCCCCGTAGACTTGGGACCGCCGATCGGCCCCCGGATTTCACCTCTGCGGACTCTACCCTCAGGTAACTGCCCTCCAAAGAAAAATCTGAGATTTTTGCTTGCCTGTTCAGATTTTCGTGTTTTAGTTGGTATACTGCACAGGACTTGACTAGGCCGACCCAGCGGGGAGAACCCCGGCGGGTATCGAAAACGCATGGAAACTGGAATGTCGTTCGGTTGGAAAGCCATGTGGGTGCTTCTTGCGGCTTCCAGCACGCTGGCGGTCGCGCAGCCGGCCGCCGCGGTCGAGCCGCTCCCGGGCCGCATGGACGCGGTGTTCGGCCGGGCCGTGGTCTTCCCGGTGCGCACGACCGGACGCGAGATACCGCACAGGTTTGAAGTCCGGCTAGACGACGGGCACGTTCTGTCGGCCGAAGTGCAGTGGATTCGGATGAGCACTCGGACGCGGGCGGCGTGTGGAGTAGCCGAGTGGTTTCCGGCCGCGACCGAACTGGAAGCCATGCCGGCATCGGCACCCGGAGCGGGGACCGGGCCTGGAACCTGGGTGGCCTCGATCGAGTATCCGTTGACCAGTTCCGGTCAGGGGTTCTGGATTGGGCAGAACCGATACGAGCCGAACTGGCTCCCCGATCCGCGGCGTCTGGCCTCGTCGGCCGGGGGGCTGGGGCGGGCCTGGAACTCACCCTTGCGGGCAGGACAGCGCGAAAGTCCGCTGCTGGCGGCCCTGCTCGAGCCCTATGCCGAGCAGCCGTTGTACAGGTGGCGTTACGACTTGTGTCTGCACGGACTCGTGCCGGGCGAGGAGTTTGACGCGCGCGAGCCGGGCGGGCCGGTCGATGACCTGGAGGCACTGCGGGCCGAGGTGGCCAGGCAGGGGGCGTTCACGCCGCTGACCGCTCAACTCGAGGCGCTGGAGCGGGCGCGGTGGCAGGTGGCATTGGCGCGGCTGTGGCTGGCCGATCCGAGTTTGTCGTTCCCCGTGCGGGAGATGCTGGCCGGCGCGGTCGAGACGCCGGGTGGCGTGCTTCCGCTCTGGCGTGCCAGTCAGGCCCAACTCGAAGACCTGCTCGATGCGCTGCTTCGGCCCCGGCTCAGCGACGAAGAGCGCGTGCGGCACGTCCGATCGTGGTTGCAGAGTTTCGATCCGGCGGTGGCGTGGGTGATAGATGACGCAGGGCTGGTCGACGCGCTGACGGGCGAGTTTCGACCGACCATCGGCGTGGTGAACCTGGACGTGGCGCCGGCGCTGGCGTTTGCCAGGCCATCGCAGGTCGGCGGGCCTTCCGACCTTTCGCCGCTGAAGTCGCGGGAGTTTCGCACGCTGCGCGGCGAGGTGATGCCCGGCTCGCTGGAGGGTGGGATCCAGGCTGGCCCGGGCGTGGAGGTGCGCGTCGGGCGATGGACGGCGTACCTGTCGTCGATCGGCATGATCATCCCCGTGGCTCCGCCGGGTTTGGCGCTCGGGCCGTTGCGGCGCGAGTGGACGCTTGAGTCGTGGATGGCGATGGACGAGCGCAAGGACGCCGGCCCCAGCGCCGATCGCACGTCGGCGGCCATGCTGACGCGGGCGAGGCTGCCGGCGCGGGCGCCGCGAGGGGCGGTGGGCCCTGCGGTGCAGGATTCCGGCGAGACCTGGCACCTGTACTTCGAGGCGCGCACGCCCGAGCGGGGATGGGCCGGCGCGGGAGAGGACCGTGTGGAGTTCTGGTTCGGTCCCTTCGGCGATCCGACCAGCGCTGTGCGGGTGTACGCCGACGGGCGTGTGATCGACCTGCGCTCGGGCCGCAGCGTGGCCGAGCATCAGGTTGAGATCATCCGCCTGTCCGACCGCTGGGTGGCGCGGTTCCCCGTTCCCGTGGGGATGATCGAATCGGACGGCGTGCTCCGGCTGGCGGTGGTGAGGGAAGACCCTTGCGGGCAACGCACGTCTTGGCCGCGGCGGATGCTCCCAGGCCAGACCGAGCCGGGGCGGGTAGCCGTGCAGACGCGAACGTGGGACGGGCTGGGGAGGGATTGAGCCGAATCCGGAATTTTCTCCGCTCCGCGTGCATGGCGGGGCGGATGATGACAGACTGTGGCCGGTGGCGCATCGGCAGGATGCGCATGGCGGGGCTCCGGGGGGCCGGGGCTCCGGGGGGCCGGGGCTCCGGGGGGACGGGGCTCCGGGGGGCCGGGGCCAACAACACTTGGAGAAAAGAACATGAGTTGCAGGAAGATGTGGATGACGGCAGGGTGCGGCGTGGCGCTGGGAGCGTGGGCGATGTTCTGGATGCATCACGCCCCGCGCGGCCAGCAGGCCCGGGTGGTTCCGGTCAGCGTGCGCCAAGAAGGTCAGCCCGAGGGCATGGAGTGCACGCCCGACCAGATCAAGCAGATGCTCGAGGAGCAGGGCAGGCCGGCGCCCGAGCACAAGAACCTCCAGCCGCTGGTGGGCACGTTTGACGCGGAGATGGCGTTCCTGATCGAGCCGGGCGGCGAGCCCGAGGTGTCGAAGGGCGTGTCCAGGAACAAGTGGATCATGGGCGAGAAGTTCGTCCAGATGAACTTCGCCGGCAGCATGTCCATGGCCGGGGCCGAGTTCCCCTTCACCGGCATGGGCATCCTGGGCTACGACAAGATGACCGGGCAGTACCACATGATGTGGATCGACTCGCTCTCGACGACCATGCTCACCTCCACCGGCAAGGCTGGCCAGAACGCGAAGGAGATCGCCGTCAGCGGCACGGCGGCCTCGCCCGTGGGCCAGACCGAGATGAAGCATGTGTTCAAGGTCGAGAGCAACGAGAAGCATGTGCTCGAGTTCTGGCAGGGCATGCCGGGACAGGGCGAGATGATGAAGGTCGGCTGGATCACCTACACCAGAAAGGCGGACTGAGCGATGGGATGCGGAAGCAATGATTGTGGTTGCGGCGGTGGTTCCGGGGGTGGACACACACAGGTCGATGATCAGATGGCGGCGTTCGCCGAGATGGCGGCGCTGGCCCCGCAGCACAAACTCCTTGAGACGTTCATCGGTGCGTGGAGCGCCGAGGTCACAATGTGGATGGGCCCCGGTCAGCCGCAGGTGACGCGCGGCGTGATGGTCAACACGTCCATCCTCGGCGGGCGCTTCATCGAGCAGAAGTACCAGGGACACGGGTACGACTTCCAGGGCAGCGGGCTGTTTGGCTACAACAAGTCCTCGGGCAGGTTCGAGGGCCTGTGGATCGACACCATGTCAACCATGATGCAGATGGACACCGGCGACTACGACCCGGCCACGAGGACTTTCACGATGGTCAGCGAGATGACCTGCCCGGAGATGGGCGCGATGACCAAGAGGTCGCTCATCAAGGTGCATGGCCCGGACAGGCACACGATGGAGATGTACGTCGGTGCTCCCGGCGCGCCCGAGAGCAAGTGCATGGAGATCACCTACACGCGGCGCACGTGAGCACACGGGTATGAAAGGCGCCAAGGGCCCCGCGGGGCCCTTCGTGCATTTTGTGAGAGAGGCCTCAACGGCGGTACGCAGGGGTGGCACAGGAACGCGGAGCGCGCAGAGGGGAATGTGGCGATTGCGTTTTCGGCGTGTCGGGCACCGACGTTCAAGATGCCTTCGGTGACGTCTGGGGAGGTCTTGCGGCCACCTCGTCGGTCTGTGATCAGGCAAGTCACGACGCGGCCGCCATCCACCAAAGCAGCCCGATCATGACGAGCAGAATGACCAACGCAACCGCGGCCAACTTGTGCTGGGTGGGCAGGGACTCCTTCCCCCGTACCCTCCAGAGCGACCAACCCCACAGGCAGATACTCAAGCCGATTGTCGCCAACACTGCCACGATATATGGAATGACTTTCAGCATGGTGGATCACAAGAGTGGCGCGCACGGAACGTTGCCGCAGTAACTGTGCGGCAAGTCGCACGTCGAGATGTCCGGGCAACCCGGTTGTCCCCCGTTCCGGCACTGGAGCGTTGTGCAGCAGCAGGCCTCCGAGGAGTTCTTCTCTTCCCAGAGCATCGGCCACTGCGCCGTCAAGCATGCGCCGTATGCCAGGGCCGCGCCGGTCACGCCCCAGCACACCGGCGACGCGATGCCTCCGCCCAGTGTGTTGATCGTCCAACAGGCGCCCGTCAAGCCGAAAGCCACCCCTGGCCCGGCGCCCGAGTTCGTGATGAGGCAACTCCGTTCCCGTGCATATCCCTGCTGCACGGTCAGCATGCAGGTGTCGTACAGAGGATCGGTTGTGACGGGGTTTCCGTTCGCATCCACGCACAGCGTTGAAGGCAATGTTCTGCCATGGAAGGAATCCTGCTGGCCCTCGAGTTCGGCCATCGCATTCCCATCGAGGCGCTCGGTGATCAGCAGGAAGTGGAACTGCTCGCCGTCCGCGACCATTGAGATGTGAACGCCGTCGATCGGGATCACGGCCTGCGGTCCGCTCAGATACGCGGCCACCCATGACCACTCGAACTGCATCGCGGCCAGTTGATCTCGTACTTGTTCGTCGATGCTCTGGTCGTTCTCAAGATCCGCCGTCGCCGCCAGAACGACGTCGAGCCCGAATGGCTCGCCGAAACTTCTCGCCCCTGTGGTGCTTGCGTAGTCAGCATGCGCCCAGCCGCCCAGCGGGAGATACGTGTCGTACTTCGACCAGGGCTGATGGAAGCAGTCCGCGAAGATTTCCTGTTGATTGTGCACCAGTTGCCAGAATGGTGTCAACTCGGGGTCGATCGGATTTGCACCCGCCACAACCATGTCGGCCATGATCGGCACGTCCGGCGCCGTGAACACCTGGCTCGAAGCCCATGAGCCGGGTAGAACGGAAGCAAGAACGGCCGCCGCTTGAATCAGAAGGTTCCACGCGCCCATCGTCACTCCACGTTCCAGTCCCCGGCACTCTCATGCAACCGGACCCCCGGACCCCCGGACCCCCGGACCCCCGGACCCCCGGACCCCCGGACCCCCGGACC